>UQOY01000001.1 GCA_900542825.1 uncultured Collinsella sp.
TTGATTACATTTGCCTGCACTTGGTTCTGGTGGCTATTTGCAATTTTACTTAATGAAGGGACGGGGCTTTATCTTGGAATGTTTCTTGGCTTGGTTTCACCTGCCGTGGTTGCCGTAATAACTGTATTTACGTCTAAGAATAAAGCACTCATTAATGACTTTAAGAAGAAGCTGATTGGGTTTTATAGAATAAAACCTAAATATATATTAATTGCAGTGCTGATATTTGCTGTGATAGTGACAGCTTCAATCGGTACATCAGTATTATTTGGCGGCAGTATAAATCAGTTTTCATTTACAGAAGACTTTTCATTTTCTATAGGTGGTACGTCTGTATTTCTTACAATTTTGTTGGCATCCTGCATAGAGGAGTTAGGTTGGAGAGGTTATGGAGAGGATGCTGTTGGTGCATACAACAGCTGGTTTAAGGAGTCTATCATCTTTGGATGTATCTGGTCTTTGTGGCATGTGCCATTATTCTGGATACCTGGAACGTACCAGTATGGACTTAAAGAGATGGGAATCATGTATGTAATTAACTTTCTTCTTAGCGTGATACCACTTGATTTCCTTCAGACATGGGTATATGTAAAGAATAACAGAAGTATGCTTGCAACAATTGTTTTTCATTTGTTTATAAATATTATGCAGGAAAAGATAAACATGACTCCTGAAACAAAATGTATACAAACTATTTTTGTTGTTATTGCGGCAATTATAATTGTTGTTATAAATAGAGAAATGTTCTTTGAAACAAAGCATGTGGGTAATTTACTTGAAGAGTAAATTATGAATCGAGAGATAAATTGAACTTTATCAATGTAAAGAAATCGACAATTCGGGATTTATAGGAGGTGAATCTGCATGAAATGTCCATATTGTGGTGATGAAATGATTAGAGGATACCTAATGAGTTCACGAGACATTACTTTTGCAGTTGATAATCTGACAAAAGTTTTTCGTATAAAAAAATCGGACGATCTGGAATTGAGTAAAGGTTCAGGAGGAATCCCTCATTGTGAAGCTTATCGTTGTAGTAGTTGTAAGAAGATTTTGATTGATTATGCAAATAGATAAATCGTAATTTATATATAAAGGAGAATATTGATGAAACTGTTTTTATGTTCGCACTTTTCAAGTGTAGGAAGTCTGATAAAGGAAGAAATTGAAAATAAGAAAGTCGCATTTATTCCAACAGCTTCGCTGCGTGAAGGCTACACCGGTTATGTCGGCTCGGCTCGAAAATTATTCAAAAAGTTGGGAGCAATCGTAACTGAAATTGATATTTCAACGGAGGCTTATTCAACGATACAGTCTGTTTTTGAAGATGCGGATGTGATATATTTTACCGGCGGAAATTCTTTTTTCCTTATAGACCAGCTCCGTAAAACGGGAACGGATGAGCTGTTGAAGAAAGAATTGGCAAAGGGAAAACTGATGATTGGTGAATCGGCAGGTGCGATTATATGCGCTCCAAGCATCCAATATATCGAGCAAATGGATGAAAAGCCGGAGGACTACTCACAAGAAGATGATGCAGGGCTTGATTTGATTGATTTCTATGTTCTTCCGCATTATCTTACAGCACCATTTAAGAAAGTTACCGAGAAAATAATGACTGAGTTTTCGGATTTGAATCTATGCCCAATTAACAACCGTCAGGGAATTGTAATTGATGGTGAAGGTTCAAAGGTTATTTGCAAAGACTAATTTAAACTTCCAGTTTGCTGCACTCGCTCCTAGCAGGGTTTGGGGCAGGCACGCCCCACCAAGAAGCCGTCCCAAAGGGGCAAGAATGGGGACTGCGGACGATTTCTTGGACCGTTACGTGGCCCTTCCCAGCGCGGAGCGAAACTCGGCCGGCGTGCGGCCACCGAGCGCATCGCTGCGCCTCTCCGTATCGTATCGGCCGATCCAGCCCCCGAGCTCCTCGATAAAGCGGCGGGGGTCCATTCCGACCAGTCCCTGCCGTGCCAGAACTCCTTCTTGAGCAGGCCGAAGAATCCCTCCATCGCCGTGTTGTCCGGGCTGCAGCCCTTGGCGGACTGGATTGGCTAAACTGATGTGGACAGATCCGGGAGGGGCGCAAGAGACGGGAGGGCCGTGTACGCGTTCCTGCGCGAGGACCGCGGGGAGGGACTGCCTGGGTACGGCACCTGTCAACTCGGTCTACGTCTTTGATGACCGGGTCGTGCTCAATATCAACTTCACGGATGATGCCAAAACGGTCACCCGTGAGGAAGTGTTGGATTCGAGTGCTGTGGACAATGTTCCAGCATGCTGGGATCGAACTCGCTAGCCGGAATCACACGGTACCCGTGGCGCAGGAGCAGGTCGACGAAAACGCCGTTACCCGGTGTGAGCGTACCGCTGAACGTTCCGTCGTAGATACGGCCTACACCACACGAGGGGCTACGGTCCTGCAAGACGCACGCAGCGATCTGGGACGGGCCGCCCGCCTGCTCGCACATGTCGAGCGCGCGCTCTGCACCCAGGCGAAACTCGCGATCGACTGAGGTACCCTCGCAGGTACGGACCTCGCCGTTCACAATCTCGGACGGCTTGCGCGGCGTGGGCAGGCCCCCAAAGACCTCGGGGCACACGAGGAGGACCTCGGTCCCCGTGCGCTCGCAGGCCTCGACCAACTCTCGATGATAGTTGTCGAGCCCGTTATACTTGCAGCTCTCGCCCATCAAGCAGGCACTCACCACGATCTTCATTTCCATCCCTCTCAAGCAAAACGCCCCATTTGAGAAAGCTGCTCAAATGGGGCGTCGGCGTTTACTGGCTCGGCCGCGGCGTTACTGCTGCTTGGGCATCAGCGGATTCTCACGCGTGAGGAGATTCATGAACTCCTCGCCCGTGATCGTCTCCTTCTTGTACAGATAACGAGCCAGCTCGTGAAGCTTAAACTTGTTCTCCTTCAGGATCTGCAGGGCGCGATCGTGCGCATCCTCGATCAGCTTGGCGACAATTGCGTCCACGCGCTCGGCCGTACCGGGGGCGCAGGTGAGCGACGTGTCCTGGTTGAGATACGCATTCTGCACGGTACCGAGCGCCATCATGCCAAACTCATCGGACATACCAAAGCGCGTCACCATGTTGCGGGCGAGCTTGGTGGCCTGCTCGATATCGTTGGCCGCGCCGGTCGTCATCTCACCAAAGATGAGCTCCTCGGCGGCACGTCCGCCGCAGTAGACGGCGAGCTTGTCCAGTACCTCCTGGCGCGTGGTCAGGAAGCGTTCATCCTCCTCAACCTGCATGGTGTAGCCCAGAGCGCCGCTCGTGCGCGGCACGATGGTGATCTTGGTGACCGGCGCAGACCCCTTCTGGCGGGCGGCGACGATAGCATGGCCGATCTCGTGGTAGGAAACGACCTGCTTCTCGTGGTCGGACAGCACCGTGGACTTACGCTGCTGTCCGGCGATGACGACCTCCACCGACTCCTCAAAATCATCCTGGGTCGCGCGCTTGCGCCCCTCGCGGACGGCACGCAGGGCGCCCTCGTTGATGATGTTGGCCAGGTCGGCGCCCGAGGCGCCGGGGGTGGCGCGGGCAATCGCGGACAGGTCGATCGGCGGCTGCGTCTTCACGCTCTTCGCATGCAGCTCGAGGATGTTCTTGCGGCCGGTCAGGTCGGGCAGCTCAACGGGGATGCGGCGGTCAAAACGGCCGGGGCGCAGCAAGGCCGGGTCAAGGCTGTCGGGACGGTTGGTGGCAGCGAGGACGACGATGCCCTTGTGGTTATCGAAACCGTCCATCTCGGTCAGCAGCTGGTTGAGCGTCTGCTCGCGCTCGTCGTTGCCGCTAAAGCCGCCGCCATCGCGCTTCTTGCCGATGGTATCGATCTCATCGATAAAGACAATGCACGGGGCCTTTTCCTTGGCCTGCTTAAACAGATCACGCACCTTGGCAGCGCCACGGCCGACGAACATCTCGACGAACTCGGAGCCCGAAATGCTAAAGAACGGCACACCCGCCTCGCCGGCAACAGCCTTGGCAAGCAGGGTCTTACCGGTACCCGGAGGGCCAACAAGAAGAGCACCGCGCGGCAGCTTGGCGCCAATTTCCTCGTAGCGCTGCGGCTTCTCCAGAAAGTCGACGACCTCCTTGAGAGACTCCTTAGCCTCTTCCTGGCCGGCGACGTCCTTAAAGGTCACGCCCACATCCTTGGAGGCGATAACGCGAGCGCCAGACTTACCCAGTCCGCCGCCGCCAAAACCACCACCGCCAAAGTTCATCGAGGGACCGTCATCACCCATGGCCTTCTTCATACGGCGGTTGAGCCACCAACCGATAAGGAAGAAGATGGCCATGGGAAGGATGAGCGTGAGCAGGTAGTAGGTCATCAGACCCGAGTTCTTATCGGGAACGACCGACTCCAGGGACGCACCGGATTCAAGCACGCGGTCGGTAAAACCCGCATCATTCGGCACGCCAGTCGTCTTGTAGGCGATATTCTCGTCCTCGCCCTTTTTGGTGTAATAAATGGTGTAATCGTCGGTATTGTATTCGACCTTATCTACGCTCTTCTTATCGAGCGCTTTGACAAACGTCGAGTAATCGGTCTTCGTAATCTGCTGCGTGTGACCGATGTTGGGGAACAGAACGGTCGAGAGCACGAGGTAGACGACGAAGGCGATGAGCACGTAGAGGATCATATTCCGTCTACGTTTGTTGTCATCCATCTCCATCTGCTTGAACTCCATCTACTGGGGTTGATAATGCTATCTAGAATACCCAACCCGGACGGCGATAAACCGACGCCGGGCACGAAAGGACAGAGATGGCATCACTTGAAATCGGCAAGGTTCAGATCTATACGGGAGACGGCAAGGGCAAGACGACGGCTGCGCTGGGGCTCGCACTGCGCGCCACGGGCTATGGACTTAACGTGCTCATGCTTCAGTTTGCCAAGAAGCTGCACTGCGCCGAACACGATGCCGCGCCGCGCCTGGGACTGCGCATTGTACAGGCAGACCGTGACACGCCCGAGGCTTGCGCCGCACAGATCATGGAGCTCGCACGCGAACAGATCTCGCAGGTCGACGTGCTGATCTTGGATGAACTGGGAGAAGCCATGCGCCGCGGCTTTGTGACGCGCGAGGATGTCGAAGCGTTGATCGCGATAAAGCCCGCCACCACGGAGCTCGTGCTCACCGGCAGAGGTCTACTGCCACTGGCCGACCTCGCGGACCTAGTAACTGAAATGCGCCCCATCAAACACTACTTCGACGAAGGCCTCCTAGCCCGCCAAGGCATCGAATACTAAATGATCCGAAGGGGACGGAGGAAAACGGATCAACGACATCACGACAGAGAGAAAAGACCCGTTTTCCTCCGTCCCCCAGGGATCGTTAGGCGGTGGCGCGGCCGAGCCAGTTGCCGCTGTGGTGGTAAATGGTGAACATCGTGGCCGTGATGAGCCAGGTTACGGGGTAAACCAGCAGCAGGTGCTCAAGCGACGGGTCGAACGGCATGATCGCAAACACCCAGATCACCCTGAGCACGACGGTGCCAAAAATCGTGAGCAGCATGGGCTGCAAGCTCACGCCGGCACCGCGAATGGAGCCCGACGCGTTTTCGATAATCGAGAAAATCGCGTAGAACGGCGCGATGAAATGAAGAATCGTCGTGGTGTACGCCGAAATCGAAGCATCGTCGACAAACAGACGCGACAACGGACCCGAGAACACCAGCAGCACGGCTGACAGGCCACCAATGAGCATAAACGACAGCACGAGCGACGTATGGTAGCCCTTGCGCATGCGCTCGTAGTTGCGCGCGCCAAAGTTCTGTGCCGAAAACGTGGTGATCGACACGCCAAGCGCCTCGGTAACCATCCAGACAATGCCATCTAAGCGGCCCGAAAGACCCCACGCCGTGGTGACATCAGCGCCAAACGAGTTGACCGACACCTGAATCAAAACGTTGGAAATCGAATACGCAGCAGACTGAAAGCCAAGCGGCAGACCACACGAGATCATGCTCTTACAAATGCCAGGATCAATGCCGAGTTTGGACAGTGAAAGCCGCCACGCACCCGGTGCGTGCATCATGCGAATCACGATCATCGTGGCGTTGGAGCAAATGGTCAGCGCTACCGCGATGCCGCAGCCCAGAGCCTCCATATGAAGCACGGCAACGAAGATAACATCCAGCACCGCATTAACAAGGCAGCCGGAAGCGATGATCACAGCAGGCCCGCGCGTGTCGCCCACGGCTCGCAGCAGTGCCGTTCCCATATTGAGCAGCAGCGCCGCAACCATGGCGGCAAAATAGCAACGAGCATAGGCCACGCCCTCGGCCAATAGTTCATGCGGCGTGTTCATAAGTACCAGCATGGGCTCAACGAACACTATGCCAAGAATCGAGAAAACGATACCGCCCACCAGCGCGAGCGTCATGGCCGTATGGACCGAACGACTCAGCCGCTCATCATCGTGCTGGCCAAAATACTGTCCGGTAATGACCGCGCAGCCGGCGCCGACGCCAACGCAAAAGCCAATGCAGAGCTCGGTGAGTACCATCGTTGCTTGAATGCCACCCAGCGCGAGCTTGCCGCCAAACTGACCGACGATATAGGTACCGATAAGCGTATAGGCCTGCTGAAAAAACGAACTAAAAAAGATGGGAACGCACAGCGACAGCAATTGCTGCCAAATAACACCTTGCGTTACATCGATAGCCGTAGATTTCTTAGCCACACGCCCTCCCCGCCAGCGTACGTCAAACAACAAAACGGCAATTTAAGACCAAAGCCAATAGCAGCTTAGCACCGACCGGCGTCGACCGAAACACCCCGAGTCAGAGCCCGGTGCGAACTATCTGCCTAGTGATACAGCCCCGGCTGGTAGTGGTACTCATTGCTCACGTGCGGACACAGCTGCCAAAAGGCGACGGCACTCGCCGCGGCCACGTTGAGCGAATCGACCCCGTGCGCCATCGGAATGCGCACGGCCCGGTCGCAGCCCGCGATAGTCTTGGCGCCCAGGCCAGCACCCTCGGTGCCCATAAAGATCGCCAGACGATCAATCTCCTGCAGCGCCGGATCGTCCAGCGAAACGGAGTCGTCCGTCAGCGCCATGGCGGCACATGAGAACCCGGCATGATGCAACGACGCCAGGCCATCGTGCGGCCATACGCGCGCCTCGCTGCCAATACGCGTCCACGGCACCTGAAACACCGTGCCCATGCTCACACGAGCCGAGCGACGATACAGCGGATCGCAGCACGTAGGGCTCACCAGAATGCCGTCGACATTGAGCGCGGCAGCCGAACGGAAAATTGCGCCCACGTTCGTGTGGTCGACAATACCCTCGAGCACGCATACGCGCACTGGGCGCTCCCCCGCCACCTCGACGACGCCGCCCAAGAACTCATCAACCGGAATCTGACGCGGGCGACGGAACGCCGCGAGCGCACCGCGCGTCACGTTAAAGCCCGTCAACTGCTCCATGAGCTCCATAGAGGCCACGAACACGGGAACCGGGCCGGCGCCCTCGCGCACAACCAGGCGCTCAAACAGCGGCATCATCTGGTCAAGCCAGCGTTCGCCCAAAAGAAAGCTCACCGGCTGGTATCCGGCACGCACCGCGCGCTCTATGACCTTGGCACTCTCGGCGATAAAGATGCCCTTTTGCGGCTCCAGCACGCAGCGCAGCTCGCGCTCGGTCAGTCGCACGTAGGCATCGAGCCGCTCGTCCTCGAGCGAATCAATTCGCAGAACCTCAACGGCATCAGTCATAGCAGCTAGCCCGCACCCTTCTTTACAGCACATCTATACCAAACGAGGCGACGCTAAGCGCCGCCCCATTCATTCAATCAACCTGATGATACCGTTCACGCTAGGCGATTTACGCCTCAACGCGACGATACGTCACGAACTCATAATCGAGGCCTTCGTCACCCTCGCCCGCGGCAATCGTGGCAACCCCTTCGCGCCGCGCAACTTCCCACGCAGGATCGGCATCCAAATCGGGAAAGTACGTGTCCACGGCATGAGTGCAATGGTTGTGCGTGACCTCGGCCTCGGCGCAATACGGCAAAAACTGCCGATAGACATCGCCGCCGCCGATCACCCAGGCAACGGGTTCATCGGCTACCGCAGCAAGCGCTTCGTCAACGCTATGTACAACGTCAACGCCCTCGGGGGCAAAGCCCTCATCGCGCGTGAGCACGATATTGCGCCGGTTCTTGAGCGGACGCCCGCCGGGAAAACTCAGCAGCGTCTTGCGTCCCATAATAACCGGGCAACCTTTGGTGCACGCCACAAAATGGCGCATGTCGGCGCGATTGGACACCACCATGTCGCCCTCGCAACCAATGCCCCAGTCGTCACACACGGCGACGATGGCAGAAAGCTTACACGTCATGAGAGTCACCTACACTGCAATGGGGATGTTCTTGACCTGCGGCCCGTGCTCGTAGCCCTCGACAATTAGATCGTCGGTCGTAAACGCGTAGAAATCGTGCACGTCGGGGTTAAGCGTTACCTTGGGCGCCGCAAACTGCGGACGTTCGATAAGTTCACTGACGATATCGACATGACGGTCGTAAATGTGGGCATCGGCAATCACATGCAACAGCTCACCGGGAATCATATCGACCGATTGCGCGACCATCATCAGCAAGATGGCGTACTGGCACACATTCCAGTTGTTCGCGGCCAAAATATCCTGGCTGCGCTGGTTGAGAATCATGTTGAGCGTCGGTTTGTCGTCCTGAGGGCGCTGCGTGACGTTATAGGTCACGCTGTAGGCGCACGGATACAGGTGCATCTCGGACAGGTCGCTAAACACATAGGTATTCGTCATAATGCGGCGGCTGTACGGCGTGTTTTTAAGGTCGTACAGAACGCGGTCCATCTGGTCAAAGTCGCCCTCGGCATAATGGCTCTTCTGCCCAATCTGATACCCGTAGGCCTTGCCGATGGAGCCGGTCTCATCGGCCCACTCATCCCAAATATGGCTGTTGAGGTCATGGACGTTATTGGACTTCTTTTGATAGATCCACAGGATCTCGTCCATCGCAGACTTAAGCGCCGTGCGGCGCAGGGTAAGCGCGGGGAACTCCTCGCGCAGGTCGTAGCGTGCCGTAACGCCAAAGTTTTTAATGGTATAGGCAGGGGTGCCGTCCTCCCACACCGGGCGGACCTTTTGGCCCTCGGTGGTGGTGCCATGGTCCAAAATATCGCGGCACATGGCTACAAACTGTTGATCAGCCTTGCTCATTGACCCTCCTGTCAGTCGCCTACAAGCGAGATTCATTGTAGCCCAGGCACGCGCGGCCCCACAGCCCAAACATAAGCCCTCAATTTCTGACATATGTCAGAAATTCCTTGCGCAAATCTGCGCGTTCGCTATTCTATTGTTGACATATGTCAGATAAGGAGTGCGCATGGCAGGAAGACGCGAAAAATTACGCCGTGTGGGGATCATCCCCGAATATCGCGGCTTTACCCCCGACGGCCTTGCCAGCGGAGACGCCATCGACATGACGGTCGACGAGCTCGAAGTTCTGCGTTTATGCGACCTAGAAGGCCTCAATCAGGAGGCCGTCGCCCAACAAATGGGCATCGCTCGTGCCACCGTGGCGGCCATCTGCAGCCGCGCACATCGCAAGGTGGCAAACGCGCTGGTCAACGGTCGGGCACTCAGCATTGAGGGCGGCAATATCGCATACTCCCCCATAACCACGACGACGGCCGCATGGCCAGCAAAGGAGGTCGGCACCATGAGGGTGGCAACGACGTACGACAACGGCAACATCTTTATGCACTTTGGTCGCAGCGAGCAGTTCAAGATCTACGACATTCAGGATGACAAGGTACTCAACGAGCAGGTCGTGGGCACCGGCGGCACCGGCCACGGTGCCCTTGCGGGCCTACTCGCCAACGGCGGCGTGGACACGCTCATCTGCGGCGGCATCGGCGGCGGGGCCATCAACGCGCTCACCCAGGCCGGCATCACGGTCTATGCGGGCGCCCAGGGCAGCAGCGACGCCTGCGTCGAGGCCCTCATTGCAGGCACGCTCGCTCAGATCGGCGAGGCCACCTGCGACTGCCATGGTCATGACCACGAGCACACTTATGAGCATGGCGAGTCCTGCGGCTGCCACGGCCATCACGACCACGACGGACATGAGGGCTGCAGCTGCCACTAGCGGCACGTGCCCTGGCGCAAGCACGCTTCCACGTGTGTGACAATCAGCGAACAAACGGCGAAGGCCGCCTGGAGCACCATCCAGGCGGCCTTCGCCATACACGACTCAAGCAGTCGTTACTTCTTATTGCGCATCTGCGCTTCCATCTGGCGCAGCAGCTCCATATCGGACTTGGGACCGCCCGTCCCAAGGCCGCCCATGCCGCCCAGGCCCATGGCATCCAGACCGGGAATATTGGGCATGCGCATCTTTTTGCCCTTCTTACCCTTTTTGCCCTTCTTGCCGCCGGCCTGCGCCTGATTGGCCATCGTGCGCATGCGGCCCATCATCTTGTTCATCTCGCCCCACTGCTTCATAAGGCTGTTGACCTCGGTGGGAGTCACGCCGGCGCCCTTGGCGATGCGGGCACGACGCTGACCGTTGATGATAGACGGACGCAGGCGCTCCTCCTTGGTCATCGACATGATAATGGCCTCATTCTTATCGAAGATACCCTCATCCAGGTTGCCACCCATCTGGTTGAGCGCACGCTGGCCACCGGGGAGCATGCCCAGGATGCCCTTCATGCCGCCCATCTTCTTGACGGCCTTCATCTGGTCGAGCATGTCGTTCATGGTGAAGCCCTCGCGCAGCATGCGCTCGGCAGCCTCGAGCTGCTCGGCGTCGGCCGCCTCCTGGGCCTTCTCGATAATGCCGACAACGTCGCCCATGCCCAGAATACGCTTGGCCATACGATCGGGATAGAACGGCTCCAGCGAATCGGGCTTCTCGCCCATGCTCACGAACTTAATGGGCTTACCGGTCACCTGGCGCACAGAAAGCGCGCCGCCACCACGGGCATCGCCGTCGAGCTTGGAGATAATCACGCCGTCAAAGTCGGTGCGCTCGGCAAAGGTCGAGACGACGTTGACGATATCCTGGCCGGTCATGGCATCGACGACCATCAGCACCTGATCGGGCTTGACGGCCTTCTTGATGTCCACGGCTTCCTGCATCATCTGCTCGTCGATCTGCAAACGACCGGCGGTATCGACGATGACCACGTCACGCAGGTGGTCGACGGCCTCCTGAATGGCGCCCTTGGCGATATCGACCGGGTGCTCGCCGTCACCGCGGAAGACCGGCACGCCGATCTCTCCGCCGAGCGTGGCCAGCTGGTCGGCAGCGGCGGGACGGTAGACATCGCACGCGGCGAGCAGCGGCGAGCGGCCCTGCTTCTTGAGCAGGTAGGCCAGCTTTACGGCAGCCGTGGTCTTACCGGAGCCCTGCAGGCCGACGAGCATGATGACATTGGGAATGCGGTTGCTAAAGACGAGCTTGCTCTCGGTGGAACCGAGCATCTCGGTGAGCTCGTCGAGCACAATCTTGACGACGTTTTGCGCCGGCGACAGCGACTCCATGACCTCGGCGGTCATGCAGCGCTCCTTGGTCTTGGCGACGAACTCCTTGACGACCTTGAAGTTGACGTCGGCCTCGAGCAGCGCCATGCGAATGTCGCGCATGGCCGAGGTAATATCGGCCTCGGTCAATTTACCCTTGCCGCGCAGGCGGTCAAATGTGTCGTTGAGGCGATCGCTCAGAGAATCAAACACTAGTCACTCCTTAATTGGACTCGCCCACCAGGGCGCGGCAGAAATCTTTGGCATTGAACTCTTGCAGGTCATCGACCTGCTCGCCCACGCCGATGCGCAGGATTGGGAGCTTGAGCTTCTCGGCCACGGCCATGGCGATGCCACCCTTAGCCGTGCCGTCCAGCTTTGTCATGATAATACCGTCCAGACCCAACGCCTCGTTAAACTCAAGCGCCTGGTTCAGACCGTTTTGGCCTGTCGCGGCATCGATTACGAGTACGACCGAGACGGGCATGGGGCCGGCGGCCATATTGGCGGCGCGCTTACGCGTCACGTTGACCACCTTGGCAAGCTCGCGCATGAGCTCGGGGCTCGTGTGCAGACGGCCGGCGGTGTCGATAAGCACCAGGTCGCTGCCGCGCTTGTCGGCCTCGTCGAGCACGTCGTAGCAAACGCTCGCCGGGTCGGAGCCGCGGTCGCGCTTGATGACGGGGACACCAGCGCGCTGGCCCCACACATCGAGCTGCTCGATGGCGGCGGCGCGGAAGGTATCGGCTGAGCCGATCACGACGTTCTTGCCGCGGGCAGCCATGGCGCTCGCGATCTTGCCGACCGTCGTGGTCTTGCCGGCACCGTTAATACCCACAAACAGCACGCAGCTCGGCGTGTCGGAGAACGGATCGCGCTCGGCGGGCACAAAATGTTGCTCGAGCTGCTCGGCCAGGGCGCGACGGAGTTGCGGGGCGGTCTTAAGGTTCTTCTTGGCCGCGGCATCGCGCAGGTCATCGGACACCTTGATAGCGACCTCGGCACCCATGTCACCCATGACGAGAGTGTCCTCAAGGTCCTCCCAAAAATCCTCGTCGACCTCGCCGCCAAAATAAAAGACCTCGTTGAGGGCCTCGCGGCTGCGTTCAAGTCCGCGCGAGAGAGCATCGAAGAATCCCATTATGCATTCACGACCTTTCCGGTTTCGCGATCGAGTTTTTGCGAGACGACGCGGCTGACGCCGTCGGCTTGCATCGAGACGCCGTAGAGGACGTCAGCGTCCTCCATAGTACGGCGCTGATGCGAGATAACCAAGAGCTGCGTATCGGAACGCAAAACATCGAGCGCGCCGATGAGCTTGGACAGGTTGGCGTCATCGAGTGCCGCCTCGACCTCGTCCAGCACATAGAAGGGCACCGTACGCGTGCGATACACGGCAAAGAGCAGGGCGAGCGCCGTCAGGCTCTTCTCGCCGCCCGACATGAGCATCATCTTGCTGATGCGCTTGCCGCGCGGCTGCGCCACGACCTCGATGCCCGTCTCGGCCGGATGCTCGGGGTCGGTCATCTCCAGATGTGCCTGGCCGCCCGGGAACAGCATGGCGAAGATCTCGCGGAAGTTCGCATCGACCTTCTCAAAGGTCACCAGGAAGGCTTTACGCATCTTGCGGTCGATGGCCACGGTGATCTTGGTGAGCGCCTTGCGTGCGCTCTCCAGATCGGCCAGCTGCTCCTCGATGTAATCGGCGCGGCGCTTGAGCTGCTCGTACTCCTCCATGGCAACCTGGTTCACAGGGCCCAGGTTGTTGATCTGGCGCACGAGCTGGTTGAGCTCGCGCTCGGCGGCATCGCGGTCGGTGGGCGCAGGAAGCATGAGCGCTTCCTCGAGCACCGTGGTGCCATCGGCGGTAATGGCCTTGATGGCCGCCTCTACCTGCACCTCGAGCTTGCCGCGGGAGACCTTGAACTCATTTTGCGTCGCCGTGGCGGCATCAACCCGCTCCTTGGCACGAGCAACCTCGGCCTTGGCGTCCTCGATGGTCTTCTTAAGCGAGGCCGAGTCCGCCTCCTCGAGCGAAGCCTGGTCACGCAGGCGCGCGGCCCAATCCGACGCGCGCTCCAGCAGGGCCGAATAGCGCTCGTGCATGGGATCGACGCGCAGACGCAGCAACTCGAGCGAGCGCGAAGCCTGGCGTGTTCCGCGGATACGGCGGTCGATGCCCTCCAGGCGATGCTCCAGGTCGGGCACGCGGCCCTTCAGCGAACGCAGACGCTCGCTCGTCTGAGCCAGGCGGACCTTGGCATCGGCGAGCTTGCCGGCTGCCTCGGAATCGTCACGACGCACGCGATCGAGCTCGTCGTTGGCTTCGGCAATCTGGAGACCCAGGTCGCTTGCCTGCGCGCGGGCCTCGTCACGCGAACGGGTGAGCTCGTCCACGCGCGGGCGCGCAGCGCGAACGGCCTCGGCTGCCTGTTCGCGGCGCTTGGAGATGCGCACGCGCTCGACCTCGGCATTGTTGGCGCTTTGCTCCAAGCGGCCGATCTCGGAAAGCAGCGAACGGCGCTCTCCCTCAAGACGGGCGATCTCGCCGGCGGCATCGCCCTCGGCGGCACGCGCCTCCTCGACGGCCGCATTAGCCTCGACGACCTGATCCGACACATGCTCAAACACGGCAGCCAAATCGGGCTCAAGGCCCTCCAGCTCGCGAATGCGACGCTTGCGCTCCAGGGCACCCGAAGCCTCGCCGGCATCGAGTCCCACGCGCACCAGGCCGCCACAGCTCACGCGGGCGCCATCGGGCGTCACATAGGTCACACCGTCAACGACTGGTGCCGCCAGCGCGGCAGCCAAGTCATCGACCACGTAATAGCCGCCGAGCAGGGCCTCGACAACCGGGCCATACCCGGAACGCACGGACAGACGGTCGACCAAACGAGAACCGGCAGCGCCCTTGGCAGCAGCAGAGCCGCTCACGCCGCGACCCACCAGCAGCGCCTCGCCCGAGGCCTTCTTTTGGTCCAGAGCCGCACGACCGGCGCGCTCAAGCGTAGCGGCGTCATCAAACAGCAAGGCATCGATATCGCCAGCAAGCAGCTGCTCGACCAGGCCCTCGAGCTCACGAGGAGCCTCGAGCACGTCGCCTAGACGACCCGAGACATCATCGCCCATCGCGCCCATCAGACGGCTCACCAGCGGCGAGCTGTCGGCCAT
Organism: uncultured Collinsella sp.; assembly: GCA_900542825.1. Classification (GTDB taxonomy): domain Bacteria; phylum Actinomycetota; class Coriobacteriia; order Coriobacteriales; family Coriobacteriaceae; genus Collinsella. The sequence continues at coordinate 14,715 of UQOY01000001.1, forward strand.
GCGGGCATCGAGCTTCTTTTGGCTGGCAAGCTCCGAGCGCACCTCGGAAAGTTTGTTGCGCGCCTCACTCTCACGATTACGCAAGTCCTTCAACGCCGCACGGGCGACCTCGGTGGCCTCGCGAGCATCAATCTGGGCCTGGCGGGCCTGATCGAGCGCACCGTCAAGTTCCTCAGCGCGGTCGCGACGGCTCTCGAGCGAGGCCGTGACCTCCTCGAGCTGCTCGTCGATCTGCTCCAGGCGCGAGGCGTACATGTTGTCCTCGACCTCGGCGTTGCTCAGCGAGTCCTTCACCTTGGCGAGCTCGAGCGCGGCGTTATCGGCCACACGCTGCACATCGCGCTGCTCGCGCGTGAGCTGCGAAATCTGATTGTCGAGCGCCACGCGACGCTCGTGGAGCTGGGCGGCGGCAGGACCGGCGGCGTCAACGTCGTCCTGGGCCTGCATGTGCGCACCGGTCACTTCCTCAAGCTGGGCACGCGCATCCTCGAGCTCCTCGACCACGCGACGACGCTGATGCTCGGAGCTCGAGATCTGGCCGCGCATGTCGGACAGGCGCGACACCATGTTGTGGCCCTTTTCCTCGAGTAGGCGCATGTCGGAGTTGATGCGGCCGACCACGTCTTGCATATGACGGCGCTGCTCGCCCAGATCACCCACAAACAGGCCCTTTTCCTCGAGCATGACCTGGAGCTTCTCGAGCTCGCGCTCCTTTTCACCCAAGCGGTATTGCGCAAGCTCAAGCTCGGCAGCGCCCTCCTTGGAGCGGCTCTCCAGGTCGTTCCACTGCGACTGCAGCGAACGAAGCTCGTCGACGGCCAGCATCTGCGTAAGCTCGTTCGCACGCGAGGACAGCTCTTTGTACTTGCGCGCGCGATCGACCTGACGCTCCAGCGGCCGCAGCTGGCGGGCGATCTCCTTATTGATGTCGCGGGCACGGGTCAGGTGCTCGTCCATCGATTTAATCTTTTTGAGCGCACGCTCCTTGCGGCGCTTGTGCTTGGAGATGCCGGCAGCCTCCTCAATAAGGGCGCGGCGCTCCTCGGGGCGGCTCTGCAAAATGGCATCGAGCTTGCCCTGGCTGATGATGGAATGCGTATCCTTGCCCAGGCCCGAATCGTGCAGGATGTCCTGAATGTCCATCAGGCGGCACGGGCTCGAGTTGATGAGGTACTCGCTTTCGCCCGAGCGGTACATGCGACGGGTAATGGCGACCTCGTCAAAGTCGACGGGCAGCAAATGGTCCGAGTTATCGAGCACCAGCGTGACCTCGGCGACACCCACCGGCTTGCGCGCCGACGAGCCCGAGAAGATGACGTCCTCCATGGCCTGGCCGCGCAGCTGCTTGGCACTCTGCTCGCCCAGGACCCACAGAATCGAGTCGGAGATGTTCGATTTTCCCGAGCCGTTGGGACCGACGATGACGGTCAGGCCCGGCTCAAATGACATATGGGCGCGGTCGGCAAACGACTTGAACCCTTTGAGCGTGAGGGACTTGAGATACACGGTTCCTCGCTTAAACAAGCTTCTTGTTAAGAATCACGCCGTTGGTGGTGTAGCCCATGCGGTCGAGCGCCTCGAGTGCAGCGGCCCCCTCGGCCTCCTTCTTGGAGGAACCGGTGCCGCGGCCCTGGCGAATACCGTCGATGAGCACCACAGCGGTAAAGGTGGGCGCATGTGCGGGGCCCTCGGAGCCGACCAGCTTATACGCGGGAGGCTCGTGGCCGTCTGCCTGCACGCACTCCTGCAAGAACGACTTGGGGTTCGCGGGGTGCTCGGCACGCTCGGTGGCCAGGTGCGGCTTAAGCGTACGGTGGATGAACTCCGCCGCCGCATCCCAACCGGCATCCAGATACAACGCGCCCACGAGCGACTCGTAAACGTTCTCAAGCGCCGAGTGCAGGCCGCGCGCGCCGGTACCGGTCTCGGAGGCGCCAAAGATGATGATGTCGTCGATACCCAGCTCGTGCGACACCTCGGACAGCGTGGCGCCCGAGACAAGGGACACCTTCAGGCGTGTGAGCTTGCCCTCGTCAAACTCGGGATAGGACTCAAAGAGCGAACGGGCCACCACGGCGCCCAAAATGGAATCGCCCAAAAATTCAAGGCGCTCATAGCTGGCAGAGACCGGCAGGCCCTCGACGGCCGAGGGATGCGTGAGCGCCGCGCGCAGCAGCACCTTGTTATTGAACTCATGGCCCAGGATCTCCTGGGCACGCGTGAGTCGTTCAGACAAAGCCAAGACTTAGGCCTCCTTGGCGTTTTCGATCGCGTCGACGGCGTCGGCGACAGAGTTGAGCGACAGCAGGGTCTCGTCATCGATTTCGAGATCGAACTCGTCCTCGATGGCCGTCACCAACTGCAGACGCTCGAGCGAATCGGCATCGAGATCGTCAAAAGTGGTCTCGTCGCTAATGTCGGCGACATCGACGCCCAGCACGTCAGCGGCAATTTCGGCGATCTTATCGAAGATTTCGGAGCGGTCCATAGCGCTTCCTCTCGTATGTCATGGAACACAACACAACACGGCAATCGGAGCCGCGTTGCAATACGGCTCCGATTCTACCCCACACGGTACAGGTTGAGCCACGTAACGGGGCGCTTACAAAACGATACCGTCCATGGAATTGGCAACGTCCTGGACAAGCCCGGCACGTACAGCCTGGGCCGCGGCAAGCGTGCCGTTCTTGACGGCCTCGACCGACGTGGCACCGTGGCCGATCAACACGACACCGCGCAGGCCCAGCAGGATCGCGCCGCCCTTGGCGTCGCCCGAAAGTTTGGCTTTGATCTCGCGCATCTGCTTTTTGATGAGCAGTGCGGCGATCTTGGTGCCGAGCGAGGACATAAAGGCACCCTTGAGCTCCTGCAACAAAAACTTGGCAGCGCCTTCGGTGGCCTTGAGCGCGATGTTGCCCGACATGCCATCGGCGACCACGACGTCAAAATTACCCGACGTAAGATCGGTGCCCTCGCAGTTGCCCACAAAGCCGGGAACAGCGGCCTTCATGGCCGGGAAGCACGACTTGGTAAAGTTGGAGCCCTTCTCGTCCTCGGTGCCGTTGGCAAGCAGGCCCACGCGAGGATGCTCGATGCCCAAAACCACGCGGGCATAGGCAGCACCCATCTGGGCGAAGCGCACCATATCGTCCACCGTGACATCGGGATTGGCGCCCATATCGCACAGCACCGTCAGGCCACCGGCACGATTGGGCAGTGCGTTGGTCAAGCACGGACGGACCGGCTGCTTCTTGCCCTCTGCCAAATACCTAAACGGCGTGACGTAGGCCGTGGCGGCAGCAGTCATGGCACCGGTCGAGCCGGCCGAGAAAAACGCATCCGCATTGCCCTTCTTAATGGCACGGCACGCAAGCACGATCGAGGACTTGCGCTTGGTCATCACGGCGCGGATGGGATCGTCCTCCATGCTGATGACATCGGGGGCCTCCAGAGCCTCCACGCGGGCATGCGCTGCGGCAAAGGGGTTGACGATTTCGGCGGGACCGACGGCCAAAATCTCGATCTCGGAATCTGCCTCGAGCGCCGCCTCGATACCATCGAGAACAACCTGGGGCTTCTCGTCTCCGCCCACAACGTCTACACAAACGCGAACGTTACTCATAAACATGCTCCTTATACAAAAATGGCCGACTCATTGAGCCGGCCATTGTGGTTCCAGTTGGAACGGCATCGTATCCAGAGTATACAGTTACTCGGTAACGATAACCTCGCGGTCCTTGTAGAAACCGCAGCTGGGGCACACGTGGTGCGGGAGCTTAACAGCGCCGCAACGGGGGCACGTGGACTGAGCCGCAGCCGAGATCTTCATGTTGGCGGAACGGCGGGTATGGGTACGGATACGACCCTGCTTTTGTTTAGGTACGGGCATAGTGACCTTCCTTATGAACTATCCAGTGTGGCGATTACGCGCAAGTAGCGATACTACCACAGTTTTACTCGTCAAGCTTGAGATTCTTTAATGCTGCAAATGGATTTTCCGTGGCAGCGGCCCATTCGGCCTCTGCCTTGGCGGCGCAATCGCATTGCTCGACGTTGAGATTGATGCCGCAGGTGGGGCAAAGGCCGCGGCAATCGGGCTTGCACAGAACGACGAACGGCGTGTCCATAACGACCGCGTCGTTGATGGGCTCACCCAAATCGACGATGCGGTCCTCGCCCAGCAACTCGTAGCCGTCTTCGTAGGCCTCGGGGTCGTCGGGCTCGTTAAAGAGGTAGAACTCCTCGATCTCGCCTGCGATATCAAACGATGCGGGCTCCAGGCAGCGATCGCACTCGCCGGTGGCGTGAGCGCGGACCATGCCCGAAAGCAGAACACCGGTACCGGCGTTGGTAAAGACCACGTCGTAGGAAATGCCGTCCTGCAGCTGGTACTCCTTTTCGCCCACCGTGTAGGTGGCGACATCGACCTTGCCGGTCAGCGGATATGAGTCTCCAGGAAACTCGAGCTGCTCGGAAAGATCGACGGTAACGCTCGGGAACTCAGCCATTACCACTGACCGTTCTGCTGGGCGGCACCCTCATTGAGCTGCTGACGGCAACGGGTGACGGTGCCGGTCAGGCTCTTAAGGTTCTCCTCGAGGTGCGTAAAGACCTGCTCGGCGTAATCCTCGGCGGCATAGCGCGTCTCGCGCTCATACTGCTGGGCACGGTCGCGGATGTCGTCGGCCTGCTGCTGGGCTAAGCGGACGATCTCCTGCTCACCGGCAATGGTGAGCGCCTGCTGCTGAGCATCGGCAATGATGGAATCGGCCTGAGCGGCGGCGGAAGCCATAAGCTCCTCGCGCTCTTTGAGGATACGGCGGGACTTCTGCCACTCCTCGGGATAGCTCATGCGGATCTCATCGAGGATGTTAAAGAAGACGTCGGCGTCGATAACCTTCATCTGGGCGTTCTTGCCGAACGGCGTCTTAGCCTCTTCGATGAGCCCCTCGAGCTCGTCGACAAGACTCACGATCCTGTCGCCAGGAAAATTCTCGCCCGGCATCCGGTCTCCTTTCATAGGTAACATATCATCGTGTTAGTTTACCACATGCCACCAGGCAATAAAAAACGTCACGAAAAGCGATGTTTGAGTGCTTCGACCACGTTGGGCGGCACAAACGTCGACACGTCGCTGCCAAGCGACGCAATCTGGCGCACCACCGAGCTCGAGATGTACCCGTACTGCGGAGCACTCATGACAAAGATGGACTCCAGCTCGCTATCCAGGCGATAGTTGAGGTCGGCCTGCTGCAGCTCATATTCAAAGTCGGTCATGGCGCGCAGACCCTTAACGACGGCGCCGGCGCCCTGTTCACGTGCAAAGTCGACCAGCAGGCCGGTGAAGGGCAGTACCTCGACGCCGTCCAAATCACCGAGGGCCTCGCGGGCCAGCGCCACGCGCTCGTCGAGCATAAAGGTGGTACCCACGCCGTTTTTTCCCTGTGATTCGGCCACGGCGACGATCACGCTGGGAAAGATGCGGCGCGCTCGGCGGATCACGTCTATGTGACCAAAGGTGATGGGATCGAAGGTACCCGGGACGATCACGCGGTTGATGGTGTCATTCATGGATATCCTCCGAAGGCGCATCCTCGTCATTTTCATTCTCGTCAGCATGGTCGTTCTCGTCCTCGGCCACCCAGCGCAGCAAGTCAACAGAGGTAATGCCGTAGCGCTTCTCTCGCACGGTCTCAAAACCAGCCGGATGAGCGCCCGCATCGGCTGCGGCATGCTCAAACAGGGCAAAGGCCCCGGGCGTCAGCAATCCCTGCTGGACAAGATTTAGCAGCAGCTCCTCGACCGGCTCGGCGCCAAACGCATAGGGTGGATCGAGCAGGACCAGATCAAAGGGACCACCCGGCACACGGCCGCGCGAGGCGCTCGCCAGCACATCGCCGGTAACGACACGCCAACGCGAGCGGTCGCGGCACAGCGACTCGATATTCTTGGTTATCAGACGGGCGGCATTGCGATCGATATCGAACGTGGTGAGCGAGCGGGCACCACGCGAGAGCATCTCGATTCCCAGGGCACCGGAGCCGCCAAAAGCGTCCAGCACGCGGACCTCGTCCAAATCGAAATCGAACGCCGACATGACCATGGATGCACATGCCTCGCGCACGCGATCGGTCGTGGGACGGGTGACATCGCGCCCACGCGGCTCTTCGATCTTGCGGCCGCGCCATTCACCGCCGATGATTCTCATCCTCCGCTGACCTCCTTAAAGATATGTCGATAACGCATGGCGACCGCGTCGCGCAAGGGGCGCGTCGCCACGGAGTCAAGGTTGCAAGCATACCGCAAGAGCTCAACCGCGTCCAAATGGGCCCATTCGATAAGATCCTCGTCGGCGTCCAGGTCCACAAAGCGCAGGGTCACGCCGCCGTGCTGGCGGTAGCCCAGGATCTCGCCCTCGTGGCGCAAGCGCAGGTCCATCTGGGCGAGCGTAAAGCCGTCCGAGGTCTTTTCGAGCGACTGGAGACGGTCTTGTGCCGCCGACGCGCCGCCGTTGCCCTTGGAGTGCGTCATGACCAGGCAGGTACCCGACACGCTGCCGCGGCCCACGCGGCCGCGCAGCTGATGCAGGGCCGCCAAGCCAAAGCGCTCACCGTTCTCGATGACCATGACGGTGGCGTTGGGCACGTCGACGCCCACCTCGACCACCGTGGTCGATACGAGCACGTCGATCTCGCCTCGCTTGAAGGCATCGATCACGCGGTCCTTCTCCCCCGCCGGCATGCGGCCGTGAAGGCGCTCGATGGTAAGCCCCGGCAGCGCCAGGCGCAGTCGGTCGAGCTCGGTTGCCGTATCGTGCAGCGGCACAGGCACGGTCACGCGGCCCTCGTCTTCGCGGGCGATACCGGGTACGTCTTCCAGCTCATCGGCCGAGTCACTCGGCTCCACAAGCGGGCAGATCACGTAAGCCTGCTGGCCCTTTTCGTGAGCCTCGCGGATGGCGCCGTAGGCCAAGTCGAGGCTCGACTCGGTGAGCACGCGTGTCGTAACGCCCGCCCCCGGAACAGGTCGATGGCGGATGATGCTCGTGTCCAGGTCGCCGTAGACCGAGAGCGCCAACGTGCGCGGGATAGGCGTGGCCGTCATAACGAGCAGGTCGGCACCCGGTCCCTTGGCACGCAGCGCGTTGCGCTGGCCCACACCAAAGCGGTGCTGCTCGTCGATGACGACAAGCGACAGATGCTTAAACGCCACGTCATCCGAAAGGACCGCATGGGTACCAAAGAGCACGTCGAGCTCGCCCGATTCCAGCTGGGCATGGATCTGCTCGCGCTCGGCCGCCGGCGTGGCACCCGTCAGGAGCGCCCAGGACATGCCAGCCTGCGAGAGCAAGGGACCGGTCTTATCGGCATATTGGCGCGCCAGCACGCCCGTAGGCGCCATAACGCAGGACTGAGTTCCCGAATCGGCCGCGACAGCCAGCGCGCAGGCGGCGACGGCCGTCTTGCCGGTACCGACGTCGCCCAGAAGCAGGCGGTTCATCACGCGCCCGCCATCACGCATATCGTTCAGGATGTCTTGGAACGCGCCCTCCTGCTCGTCGCTCAGCGAAAACGGCAGGGCTTCCCTGAGCGCCGCCAGGTGCTCGCCCACGGCGTGGGCGTAGGGAGCGATTTCGACCAAGCCACCGTCGTTGCGCAAGCGCAGCGCCAGCTGCAGGTAGAGGCACTCCTCATAGGCAAGGCGGCGGCGCGCGATATCGCGCTCGGCCATACTCGAGGGAAAGTGAATTGAGCGCAGTGCACGGGCATTGCTCATCAGGCGGCGCTTGACACGCAAGCGTGCGGGAATCGGGTCGAAGGGATTGCCGACAACCTCGAGCGCGCCGCTTACGATGCGGCGCATCCACGCCTGGCTCACGCCATCGCTCACGTAATGGACCGGCAAGATGGTGCCCGCGGCACGCCCGCCCTCGAGTTTTTCGAAATGCGGAGAAGCCATCTGTTTAAAGCCGTAGGCAAACTCGACCTTACCCATCACGGCCAGGCGATCGCCCTGCTTAAACTGCTGGGCAATCCAGGGCTGACGGAAAAAGGCGACTTGCAGCACGCCTGTCTCGTCCACCAGCGAGACCTCGGTCACCTGCATACGCGGGCGGGGCTGCTTTTGGACGACACGATCGACCGTGGCGACAATCGTGCACACGGTCCCGATGGGCGCCATCTCTATGGACCAAGAGCGCGTAAAGTCGAGATATCGGTGAGGGATATGGAGAAGGAGGTCCCCCACCGTCCGAATTCCCAGACGGCGAAGGGCCTCCTCACGTTTACCCGAAACATATTTGAGTCGCGCGATATCCTCGTCGAGCGCATTGCTCTGGGCAAAGCGCTCCGAGACGCGCGGCACGGAGCACAGCTCGGACATGGGCAGATGCCTACTCGATCGAGAAGATCACGGGATAGAGCGGCTGCTCGCCACGATGGGCGTCGATCTCCAGGTCGGGCTGAGCCTCCTCGATGGCGTCGACGATCTCCTGGAAGGCCTCATCGGACAGCTCCTCGCCGGCCAGAATCGTCAGCGCATCGCCCTCCTCTTCCTCCTGCATATGGTTGATGCAGTCGAGCGTGACCTGCTTCACATCGGAGCCGACCACGTCGATGGAGCCGGCAATGATACCCATGACGTCACCGGAGTGAATCGGAGAGCCGTCGGAGGCGCTGGAATCACGCACGGCGCGGGTGACCTCGCCATCGCGAACCTCGCTGATGGCGTCGACCATGGCGGCAACGGCGTCCTCGAGCTCGGAATCGGGCAGGACCGCGAACAGCGCGGAGAACGCCTGCGGGACAGTCTTGGTGGGAACGACGGCGACCTTCTTGTCGGTGCAGGCAGAAGCGGCAGCCTCGGCAGCCATGCGGATGTTGCCGTTATTGGGCAGGATGATGACCGAGGTCGCGTTGACCTGGTCCACCGCGCCCAGCAGGTCGGCAGTCGAGGGGTTCATGGTCTGGCCACCCGAGACGATCACGTCAACGCCGAGGGACTTGAGGATGTCGGCCTCGCCCGAACCAGCGGCAACGGCGACAAAGCCCAGCGCCTTGGCGGGCTCGGCGGCCTTTTCCTGGTCCTCGTGAATCTTGGCGGTACGGTCGTGGGCCTCCATCTCCATGTTGTGGATAAAGACCTCGTAGATCTGACCAAGCTGCAGCATGTGCTCGAGCACCAGGTTGGGCGTGTTGGAGTGCACATGGATCTTGTAATCGGGGTAAGCACCCACGAGCAGCTCGCAGTCGCCCATGGAGCCCAGGAACTTAAGACACTCGTCCTCGTCAAACGGGGCGTCGGCCTTAAAGAGGAACTCGTTGCAGTAGCGGAACTCCGAGCCCTCCCAATCGTCGTTGGCCTCAATCTCAACGCGACCGAGGGCCGCGTCGCGGGCAGAGCCAGCGGAATCAAACGTGGCGGAGAAATCCTCGACAACGGTGCTGCGGCCAAGCGCGGCGGCGACAAAGTTCTCCAGGAAGATGGCAAAGCCAAAGGCGCCGGAGTCGACCACGCCGTTCTCCTTCAGAACGGGCAGCAGGTCGGGCGTGCGTGCGACGGACTGGTAGGCCTCGACGACGATGGCATCGAGCGCGTCCTCGGCCGAGAACTTTTTCTTTTCGCACTCGTCGGCCTTGGTCGAGACATCACGCAGCACCGTGAGGATCGTGCCCTCGATGGGCTTGCGGACGGCCTGGAAGGCGACCTTGACGGCGCGACGGAAGGCGAAGGCGATGTTGGCAGACGTAATGGGCTCATCGGCAGAGACAAGGCCCTCGGCCACACCACGCAGAATCTGCGAGGTGATGACACCGGAGTTGCCGCGGGCGCCCATCAGGGAGCCGTGGGTGATGGCGCCGGCGATGGCCTCCATGTCGGCATCGGCGGGAAGGGCGGAGAGCTCCTTGGTCACCGAGGCGAGCGTGAGGGACATGTTGGTGCCGGTGTCACCGTCGGGTACGGGGAAGACGTTGAGCTTGTTGATCTCCTCGGCCTTGTCGGAAACGGCAGCCGCAGCGATCGGAAAACAGGTGCGAATGGTCTTTGCAATCATGGGTATTTGAATCTCCGTTTTCGGATGCTAGTTCAGACGGCTCTTGAGCGCGTCGATGTGGATGCCGATCTTAAGGCTGGCGGGATCGATCTGGGCGATCTCCTGCAGGGTGAAGGCAACGGAGCTCGAAAGATTGTGGCAGACGGACTTCATGTTGACGCCGTTCTCGAGCACGACGTGAAGATCGACCGTAAGGCCGTTCTCGTCGGCGGAGACAAGCACGCCCTTGCGGAGGCGCTGACCGGCAAGCAGGCGCACGCTCTCGGCGCCCTGGAGCTGTTCGGCCATACCGACGACGCCATAGCACGTCATCGCGGCATAACCGGCAATATCGGCAATAACGTCGTTCGAGACGCTCAGGCTGCCGTTAATGGTCTCAGACACAAGAATCTCCTTATCTGGTGCTCGCGGCACCATGTCGTGGGAGCAATCATTCCAATATTCTACAACGAGCGCGCCATGTTGAGGTGGTGGGTCACGGGATTACATCCTCGACACGAAATGTTGATATGGCAACGTTCGCGCCAGGCGATCGCGGCATGAAAAAACCCGCCGCATAAGCGACGGGTCTTACAACCTGGCTCCCCGGGTAGGACTCGAACCTACAACAGCGCGGTTAACAGCCGCGTGCTCTACCATTGAGCTACCGAGGAATAGGTGCGTGCTCTCAAGCAACGAAGTTTATTATACGGACGAATCAGCTTAGGGCAAGAACTTTTTTGAGAATTTTTCCGACCTAGTCAATGGAAACGTTCCCAATGACTACATGAAGGCGCCCCCAAGCGGATGTGCTTGAGGGCGCTTCTTGCTTGCGATGTTAAGACTCGATGTAGTCTTTGAGCTTGCTGGAACGGCTGGGATGGCGGAGCTTGGCCAGGGTCTTGGACTCGATCTGGCGGATGCGCTCGCGCGTGACACCAAACTCGCGGCCGACCTCCTCGAGCGTACGGGGATGTCCGTCGACAAGGCCAAAGCGCAGCTCAATAACCTTGCGCTCACGATCGGCAAGCGAATCGAGCACCTGGGTGAGCTGCTCCTGCAGCATGGAGAAGCTAGCGGCATCGGGCGGAACGATAGCCTGGGAGTCCTCGATGAAGTCGCCCAGCTGAGAATCCTCTTCCTCGCCGATAGGGGTCTCGAGCGACACGGGCTCCTGCGAAATCTTCTGGATCTCGCGGACACGGTCGGCACTCATATCCATCTCGGCACCGATCTCCTCGGGGGTCGGGTCGCGACCCAGGTCTTGGAGGAGCTGGCGCTGCACGCGGACGAGCTTGTTGATGGTCTCGACCATGTGCACGGGAATACGGATGGTACGGGCCTGGTCGGCGATAGCACGCGTGATGGCCTGACGGATCCACCACGTGGCGTACGTGGAGAACTTGAAGCCCTTCTGGTAGTCGAACTTCTCGACGGCTCGGATCAGACCGAGGTTGCCCTCCTGGATCAGGTCCAGGAACAGCATGCCGCGACCGACATAGCGCTTGGCGATGGAGACGACCAGGCGCAGGTTGGCGCTGATGAGCGCCTGCTTGGCCTCGAGACCGACGTTCTCGATACGGGTCAGGCGACGCATCTCGGCGCGGGTGAGCTCGATCTCGCCCGCATCAGCGGCCTCGAGCTTCTCAGTGGCATCGAGACCGGCCTCGATCTTCATCGCCAGATCGACCTCTTCGGAGGCGGTCAGCAGGTCGACCTTACCGATCTCCTTAAGGTACATACGAACCGGGTCGCCGGTCAGCATCACCGTGGAGGCATCGATGCCGCGCACGCGCGAACGCGAACGGGACGTACGCACGGTACGCTTCTTCTTGCTCTTGGAAGAACCCATCTCGGCGTCAGCCTGACGAGCCATCTTAAGCTCGTGATCGTCGAGCGAGCCGGAATCGTGCTCGTCGTCATCGAAATCGTCGGTATCGCTATCGTTATCGTCATCGTCGACGTCCATAGGGGCGTCGTCGTTTCCGCTCGCGGAGATAATCTGGATGCCGCTGTTGCGCAGCGCGGAATACACCGCGTTGAGCTGCTCGTCAGTAACATCGATATCCTTCAGGGCGACCTGAATCTCGTCCTCGGTTACCGAAGTCCTGTTTGAGCCGTTGCCCATGAGCTTTGCAACGTAGGATTCCAGCCCAGTACCCGTGCTCTCACTCTTATTTGGCACAGATTCTCCCTTCATAGTCCACAGGACTCATTACTTTAGCACACACATTGACGTCTATACCCAAAATTCAGACTGGATATAGGCGCGAATACGCTGGTTGACCACAACATCTAGGCCTGGTCGGCGCCTGCCATCTCCAAACCGATCAAACGGAACGGATCCGCCACGCCACCGATCGACTTTTGGAGCTCGCGCTGGCGCTGAGAATCTTGCATCGCCTGCATCGTCAGCACACGGCGCGCCTCATCGTCGAGCGACCGGTCCTGACGAAGCTTGGCCTGTGCGGCGCGCATGCGACGCTTGATGGTGTAGAGCTCGAGGGTATCGAGCATAAACACGATGTTCGTCTCGGTGGGGTGCTTGCTCGTCGACGAAATGCGCCCGGCGCTGACAAGCGACGCTGCCTCGGGACACACCGCGCGCGCCGCATCCATGCACGCCGTGGGGTCGGTGCCCGGCGGCGTCGCGAGCACGGCCCACGCAATGGACTCGTGGCGCGGATCCACCCATTCGATCGAGCAGATGCGGTCGGCATACGTGCGGAACAGATCGGGGTAGCTCGTGAGCATCGTCAGCAGCTCGCGCTCCCCCGCCAAAGACTTTCGTTCCAGGTCGGTCAGCACGATCGGCATCGCCGGTGCCGCGGGCGCGCCCGTTGCATCGGCAACCGGCGCCGCGCCATCCATACCAACCGGCACATCGATCGGCGGCATATCGTCGACGACCTCGACCGGCGCGGCCCCGTAGGCCTCGAGCGGCACATAGTCGTACGGCTCTTCCTCGACCGGTGTGGACACCGGCGGCGTCACCCCCGACGCCCAGGCGCCGCGAGACGCCCCCTGCGAACCAGACGCCCGACCGCCCGCGCTGCCTGCACGCTCGGCCTGCGCCCGCTGGCGCTCGTAGTTCTGCTCGCGACGACGCTCGGCGTCCTCGCGCTTGGCGACATCGCGAAACACGCGTCCCGAGCTCGAACGCACCGTCTCCAAGTCCAACCCCAGCAGGTCGGCAATCTGGATAAAGTACGTATCGATCATGTAACTATCGCGCAGCGGATAGATAAGCGTCAGCGCATCCTCGAGCGCCTTGGCGCGACCGCCCGGCGTGGTAATGTCGCTCGACTCCTGCAGTGAGCGGTACACAAAGTCCATGAGGGGCTCGGCGGCATCGATGCGCGCCTGCAGTGCCTCGCCACCATGCGCCGTGATGAACTCCATGGGGTCGTTGCCGTCGGGAAGCACCACGCAGCGCAGGTCCATCGAATCCTGCTCGATAAACTGAATCGCGCGGCGTGCGGCCTTTTGACCGGCGGCATCGCCGTCGAACATATACACGATGCGCTTGGCAAAACGGGTGAGCGTCTTTACATGATGTTCCGTCAGCGCCGTGCCCAGCGTGGCGACGACGTTTTTAATCCCCGCCTCCCAGCAGGCGATGCAATCGGTATATCCCTCCACCACGATGGCGGTATCCTGCGCGACGATAAACTCCTTGGCCCAGTTAAAGCCGTAGAGGTTTCGCTTTTTATGGAACACACTCGTCTCGGCGGTGTTGAGGTACTTGGGCTGGCCGTCACCCATAATGCGCCCGCCAAAGGCGATGTTATGACCCTGTTCATCAAAGATGGGAAACATCACGCGGTCGTAAAAACGGTCGGCGAGCTGCCCGCGCCCACGGCTCACGGCCACGTTGGCGTCGATCATCTCCTGCGGGGTAAAGCCCGCCTGCGACAGATGCGACACCAGCGCGTTGCGACCCGGCGCAAAGCCCAGGCAGTAGCGGCGGCAGACGTCGCCGCCCATACCGCGGCTGGCGAAATACTCGCGCGGACGGCTGTCCTTGCCGCGCATGAGCATGGTGTGGTAGAACTGGGCGGTCTCGGCGCACAGGTCATAGATGCGGGCGCGCTTGGTGCCGCGCTCGCGATAAGCACCGGTATCGTGCAGCTCAATACCAGCACGGTCGGCCAGGTAGCGAATCGACTCGGGGAAGCTCAGGTTCTCGCGCTTCATAATGTAGGTGAAGACGTCGCCGCCCTCGCCACAGCCAAAGCAGTGCCACACCTGCGTGGCGGGGATAATGTGGAACGACGGGGTCTTTTCGCCATGGAAGGGGCAGCAACCCCAAAACTCATGGCCGCGGGGCTTGAGCTCAACCGTTTCCTGCACGATGGCAACCAGATCGGACGCAGCACGTACCTGGTCTTTCTCTTCATCGCTAATCACGGATGCTCACCCCCTGCTCACCCAAATGATGACGGATATCGTCAATATTACCCTCGACGGTCGCGATAAGCTCGTCCAGCGAATCGAACACGCGCGACGGGCGCAGCCAGCGTGTGAACGCCAGCGACACCGAGGCGCCGTACAGGTCGCCCGCATACCCGATCAAGTTGGCCTCGAGATGCGCCGAGGCGGCATCGTCGGCATACGTCGGCGGCAGGCCCACGTTGACGGCGGCAGGCCACACGGTATCGTCAACCAGCACCAGGCCCTCGTAGACGCCATCGGCAGGAACCTGAATGCCCTCGGGCACCTGAATATTTGCCGTGGGAAAACCCATGTCGGAACCCTGGTGACGACCGCCGGCAACAATACCTCGAAGCATGTACGGGCGGCCGAGCAGCTCGGCGGCAAGCTCAACATGTCCCTGGCGGAGCTCCTGGCGAATACGGGTGGCGCAAATCGTCTGCCCATCGACGCACAGCAACTCGTGGCCATAGACGTCAACGCCGCGCTCGGTACCCCATGCCCGCATCTCGGCAACGCCCGAGGCGCCGCCGCGACCCAACCTAAAGTCGCTACCCACACGAATTGAGCGGATATCGACGACGCGCGACAGCAGCTTAAAAAAGCCTACGTGGTCGAGCGCCGCCACCGTAGGCGTAAAGGGAACAGCCACGACCGCATCGACCCCGGTGAGAGCCAGGGCATGCAGACGGTCGGCCGTCGTCATCAGTTTTTGAGCGGGCGCGCGGCTCACCACCACGTCCGGGTCGGGATCGAAGGTGACCACGATCGCCTTGCAGCCGTGGTCACGCGCATCGCGAACGACCGCGTCGATCAGTTCGTGATGCCCCCGATGTACGCCATCGAACACGCCGATGGCGATCGACGCGGCGCCCAGGCACGCGCAATCATCAAACGCATCGGCAGCGACGATGCGGGTCTCATCCGACTCGCCCGCGAAAAAAATACGCGCGAGCTCGTGGGAGGCCAGCATCATCGAACACCGCCGATCGCCTGCGGAAAGACGTGCTCCATCACAAAGCGGCCGCCCTCGATACGGGCGAGCGCCTTAAGCCCGCCATCGAGCACCAGCGCAAACGGCGCCTTAGACGCATCGAAGCCCGCAAGCGCGCGCTCAATAGGAATACGACGTCCGCACAGCAGATCGTCGGCAAGGTCACCTGGCAAGTCGACGCGCGTGGCGCCCAGTGCTGCAATGGGATCTAAGGCAAAGCCGGCAGCAGACTCGGCAGAAAGTTCCTCGACCGCATGGCAGGCACCGATGGAAACAACACCGGAGGCCGTACGGCGCAGCGCGGAAATATGTGCCGCGTTGTCGCAGGCACGACCCAGGTCGCGAGCGAGCGCGCGGATATAGGTGCCCTTGCTCACCGAAAACGCCACAGTCCAAACGCAAGCGTCGCCATCGCCGCTCACGGCAATCAGGTCGGCGGAATATACCTCGACCGGACGCGGGGGCAACTCAACGGCATTGCCCTCGCGCGCAGACTTATAGGCGCGCACGCCGTTGACCGAAATGGCCGAAAACGCCGGCGGTACCTGCATCTGAGGGCCCAACATGGCGCACAGGCGCTCGCGGGCATAGGACGGATCGCGCAGGTCGGCGGCTATGGGCACCGTGCGGACGGCCTCGCCTTCCGCATCATCGGTATTGGTCTCGACGCCAAACGAGATATCGGCGACGTAGCTTTTGGTATCGAGCGTGAGCATGCCCAGCAGACGCGTTGCCTGGCCCACGCCCACCACCATGACACCCGATGCCATGGGGTCGAGCGTTCCGGCATGACCGACGCGCCGCTCATGGAGGGCGCGTCGGCATTGCGAAACGACGTCGTGGGACGTGCAGCCCACCGGCTTATCGACGGCGAGCAGCATATTAAGTTGAGAAGGTGTACGACGAGCCATGTACCATCCAAAAAGTTAGAGCTCGACGGTCACCGAAGCGGGATCCTCCCCTACCAGCTCGGCCAGCATGGGAAGTGCCGCGGTGAGCGTCTCGGAAATCGTTCCGGCGTTGGTAAAGCCGGCGGCAGCGTGGTGCCCACCTCCGCCAAAGTTGGCCGCAATCTCGGAAACATCAAGATCGCCCTTGGAGCGCAGGTTGCCGCGCACCTTGGTATCGCCCTCGATGCCCTTAAGGAACAGGCAGACCTCGACGCCCATCACCGCGCGCACCACATCGACCAGGCCGTCGCACTCGTCCGAGGTGACGCCGCAGTCCTTAAGGTCGCTCTCGTACGCGTAGCTATATGCCACGCGCCCGTGCGCGACCGTCTTGATGCGCCCCATGACGATGGACTTGAGGTGCAAGAACTCGACGCGCATGCTCTGATAGACCTCGAGCGCGACGCGCGCCGGATCGGCACCGTGCGCCACAAGGCGCGAGGCCGCATGAAACGCGGCAGCGTCGGCATTCTGATACTGAAAACGACCGGTGTCGGTAACCAGGCCGCACAGCAGGCAGGTGGCGATGCTGTCGCTTGCGGTAATGCCGCAATCGGCCAAAAAGCGGTCGATAATCATGGCGCAGGCCGCGGCATTGACGCACCTGAGGCTAACCTCGGCAAACTCCTCGCGTGCCGGGTGATGGTCAAAGCACGCCACATGAGCCGAACGACGCAACACCTCGGCGGAATTATTGAGGCGCTCGACGACTGGCACGTCCACCGAGATGAACAGGTCCGGGTTGCCGGTGTAGCTCGAGGCCGGCACCAGCAGATCGGCGCCCTCCATAAAACGGTAGATGCGCGGAACGGGTTCGTCGTCTGCAAGCAGCAGGGCGATGTCCTTGTCGGGGAACACCTTCATAAGCGAAAGACCCAGGCCCAACACGGAGCCCAGGGCATCGCCATCGGGAGAGGTATGACCCGAGATCGCAATGGAGGACGCATCCTCGATGAGCTCGAGGATGCGTCGTTTAATATCTGCAGACTCGCACGAGGCGAGGTCGGCGGAATTAGTCATCTAAAGCTGCCTCCTGGGCGACATCCGCTATCGGATAGCCGTCCTCGTCCTTTTCGATCGCAAGCGTGGCCGGAACGTTTTCCAGCGCACGCGTGATACGCTCGGCCTCATCGGTCGAGCGATCGATGCGAAAATCGAGCTCGGGCGTGACGCGCCAATCGAGCGAGCGAGCCAACAGGCTGCGAATACGGCCCTTGGCGCTGGCGAGCGCCTCCATGACCTCGTCGTAGCGGCTCGCATCGCACGACACGTACACGCGCGCGAACGAACGGTCCACCGCGACCTCGACCGCGGTCAAAGTAACCAGGTCAAGACGCGGATCGGAAACCTCAAAGAGCAGGATATAACCGAGCTTCTCGCGGAGCTGCTCGCCCAAACGGCGGGTTGCCTGCGTTTGCTTCATAGCGCTACCCCCTACTCGGTACGGGCAACCTGGTCGATGCGGTAACCCTCGATCTGGTCGCCAGGCTTGATGTCCTGGAAGTTCTCCAGGCCAATACCGCCCTCGGAGCCGCTCTTGAGGCTCTTGGCCTCGTCCTTGTAGTGGCGCATCGAGGCGATCTTGCCGTTGAAGACCACGATGCCGTCGCGCACCAGGCGCACGGAATCGGTCGCGGCGATCTCGCCCTCTTCGACGCGGACACCAGCGGCGATACCGACCTTGGGCACCTTGAAGGTGTCCAGAACGGTCGCAGAACCCGTGGAGACCTCGACCTCGGTGGGCTTGAGCATGCCGATACGGGCTGCGTCGAGGTCCTCGAGGCACTTGTAAATGACGTCGTAGCAACGGATCTCGACGCCCTCGCGCTCGGCGGCGGAGCGGGCCTTACCGTCGGGACGCACGCCAAAGCCGATGATGATGGCGTTGGAGGCGTCGGCCAGGACGACGTCGGTCTCGTTGATGGCACCGACGGCGGAGTGGATCGTGTTGATGCGGACCTCGGACTGATCCATCTTGTCGAGCGAGTCCTGAAGGGCCTCGATGGAACCCTGAACGTCGGCCTTGATGATCAAGTTGAGCTCCTTGACCTCGGCATCGGCGATGGTCTCGAAAAGGTTCTCGAGCGTGACGTGCTTCACGCGGCTCTGCTCCTCGATACGGGCCTTGAGCGAACGCTCATCGGCCAGGGCGCGAGCCTCGCGCTCGTCCTCGAACACACGGAACTCGTCACCGGCGTTGGGCACGGACTGCAGGCCCAGGATCTCGACGGCGTCGGAGGGGCCGGCCTCGGTGACGGCGTTGCCCTTAGGATCGAGCATGGCGCGGACGCGGCCGTAGGTAAGGCCGGCGACCAGCGTATCGCCCACGTGCAGGGTACCGCGGGTCACGAGAACCGTGGCAACCGAACCGCGGCCCTTGTCGAGCTTGGCCTCGAGGACGTTACCGGAGGCAAAGGTGTCCGGGTTGGCCTTGAGCTCGAGCACGTCGGCCTGGAGCAGCACGGTCTCGAGCAGGTCGTCGATACCGATCTTCTGCTTGGCCGAGATGTTGACGAACATGTTCTGTCCGCCCCACTCCTCGGGGATGATGCCGTACTCGGTGAGCTCCTGGCGCACGCGGTCGGGGTTGGCGCCCGGCTTATCGATCTTGTTGACGGCGACAACGATGGGTACGCCGGCAGCTTTGGCGTGGTTGATCGACTCGATGGTCTGAGGCATGACGCCGTCGTCGGCAGCTACGATCAGAATGACGATGTCGGTCACCTTGGCACCACGGGCACGCATAGCCGTAAAGGTGGCGTGGCCCGGGGTATCGATGAAGGTGATCTTGCGGTCGTTGATCATGACCTGCGAAGCGCCGATGGCCTGGGTGATGCCGCCCGCCTCGCCGGCAGCGACACCGGTGTGACGAATGGCGTCGAGCAGGCTCGTCTTGCCGTGGTCGACGTGACCCATGACGGTGACGACCGGGGCGCGCGGCTTAAGGTCGGCGGGATCGTCGTAGAACGAGAAGGTGTTCTCCTCCTCGGGGGTGATGATCTTGATCTGACGGCCCAGGTCGTCGGCAACGAGCTCGACGAGGTCGTCGGACATGGACTGAGTCATCGTGAGCGGCGTGCCCAGCAGGAACAGGCGCTTGATGATGTCGTTGGCCGGAACGTCGAGCGCCTCGGCGAGCTCCTGGACGGTAACGCCCTGGGAGACCTTGATGGCGTCGAGCTCCTCGGGGTTCACGCCCTGGGCCAGCGCCTCCTCAATCTTGCGCTCCTCCTGAGCCTTAGCAGCCTCGCGCTCGCGCTTCTCCTTGCGCTTCTTGCGGCGGCCGGTGGACTCGCGAGAGGCCTCCTCGACGGCGGCGCGGGCCTCCTCGAGCACCTTCTCGCGACTGTACTCCTCGGCCTCACGCGCCATGCGGCTGTAGTGGTCCTCATCGTTGCCGTGACCGCCCTTGCGCTTCTTGCCCTTACCCTGCTTATCGGGGTTGGGGAAGTCCATGCCGGCAGCGACGTTGTTGCTGGCGTTGGTGCGATGGCTATGCGGACGGCTCTCGGAGGAGTTGCGATCGGAGTTGTTGTCGGAGGCGTTGCGATCGTTACGACGGCCACCACGACGGTCGTTATTGCCGCCACGACGGTTGCCGCGCTCAGCGGCGCGCTCGGCCTTGGCCTTTGCCTCGGCGTCCTTCTTCTCCTTGAGCACGGTCTCCTGTGCGGCGATCTGGTCGAGCAGCGAACGGAAGCGCGAACCGGAGTCGGAAGCGGGGACGGCGCGACGCTGTGCCTCGCGGGCAGCCTCTTCCTTCTCGCGGGCAAGGCGCTCCTGCTCGGCCTTCTTCTTGGCCTCGGCCTCGGCACGGGCGGCCTCCTCGGCAGCCTGGGCGGCGGCAAACTGGCGGCGCTCCTCCTCGCGTGCCTTCTCGGCGGCGATGCGCTCACGCTCGGCCTCGGCAGCGCGCGCTGCCTCCTCGGCGGCGGCTGCCTCCTCCTCGGCCTGCTTGGCGGCCTCGACTTCCTTGGCGCGGGCCTCGATCACCGAGGCAAGCTGCTTGCGGACCATGGCGACGTAGGCGTCCTCCAGGGCGGAGGAAGCGGACTTAGCGGGAATCTTCATTTCGGCGAGATGACCCATCAGTTCTTTGGAGGTCATGCCGAACTCTTTGGCCAGGGTGGACACACGGACTTTTGCCATATGACTTCACCTACCCTTTCTGGCACCTTGGGTGCCTAGAGACTGAACGAGCGTGGGAAATGCGCCGGGACCCGCCCGGCGCGACCGCGCGCTAGATCAGGTCCTCCGCATCATCGAAGGCGTCGGTGTCGTGGACACCGCAGAAACGGGAGCCCGGACGGGCCTGGTTGCGGCACTGGACGCCGTCCTCGGACACGTACTCGCAGCGACGGACGTCATCGTCCTCCTCGTCACCAATCAGGTCGGCGGCGGGCTCCTCGTGAACGGGAACGTTCTTGAGGATGTCGGCGGCAAGGGTCTCGGACTTGATATCGATGTGCCAGCCGGTCAGGCGAGCGGCGAGGCGGGCGTTCTGGCCCTCCTTGCCGATGGCGAGCGAAAGCTGGTCGTCAGGCACGATGACGCCGGCGTAGGCCTTCTCCTCGTCGATAAGGACGCGGGTGACCTTGGCGGGCGACAGGGCGTTGGCGACGTAGACGGCCGGATCGGCATCCCACAGGATGACGTCGACGCGCTCGCCGCGGAGCTCGCCTACGACGGCGCGGACGCGGCTGCCCTTGGGGCCGACACAGGCGCCAACGGGATCCAGGCGGTCGTCGAGCGAGTGGACGGCGACCTTGGAGCGCTGGCCGGGCTCGCGGGCAATCGACTTGATCTGGACGGTGCCCTCATAGATCTCGGGCACCTCCTGCTCAAAAAGACGACGCATGAGCTCGGGGTGGGTGCGGGAGATGACGATCGGCGGACGGCTGTGCTCGCCGCGAACCGGCTGCAGGGTGGAGTTGGGGTCGCGGACGTCGATGATCACGGCCTTGATGTGCTGGTTGTGCAGATAGCGCTCGCCCATCGGACGCTCGTTGCGCTCGTTCTCGTAACGGCGCTGGTCAAAATGCGGCAGCTCGGCCTCGACGCCATCGCGGATCTTGACGATCGTGAAGTCGGGCGTGGACTGCAGCACGGTACCGCTGATGAGGTCACCGATACGGCCGGAGAACTCCTCGTAGATCTGCTCGCGAGCGGAGTTGCGCACGATGGCGTTGATCTCGGCCTTAGCGTGCTGGGCGGCGATGCGGCTCGTGTTCTTGGGGGTGACGTCGATCTCCTCGAACTCGGTGAAGTTGCCCTCCTCGTCCATGGAATCGTCGATCGGCTCCAGGCGGTAGACGTAGATCTTGCCGGTGGTGCGGTCGATGGTCACCTTGGCGCCCCACTCAAGATGCAGGATCTCGGCATAGCTCTTGGCGAGCGACTGCTCCAGGCGGTCGATCAGGTAGAGCTGGTCGATGTGCCTCTCCTGGCAAAGCTCCATCAGGGCGGACATCATGTCGGATGCTGCCATGTTAGTTTCCTTCCTTCGCGGGCTTGAAGTCGTAGGTGGGCTTCAACTTGCACTTTTTAACATCACAGAAATCGAGGGTGACGGACTCGCCGTCTTCGAGCTCGAGGGTCACGTTCGTCTCGGTCGCGGCGGCAATCTTGCCGGAGTACTTGCGACGGCCCTCGGTGGCGGTGGAGGTGAGCTCGCAGTCCTCGCCCACAAAGCGGGCAAAGTCGCGCGGACGGCGCAGCGGGCGCGCCATACCCGGGCTCGACACCTCGAGCGTGTAGCTCGAAGAAATGGGGTCGAGCTCCTCGATCACGTCGCCGACCCACTTGGTATTGGCCGTGACGTCGTTGAGCGACAGGCTCTGACCCTCGGCACCCTCGATACGCACACGCACGCAGGGGGCCTTGGTGGCGCCCACGAGCTCAACGTCGACAATATCGACATCGTGCTGGGGAGCGACGGCCTCGAGCGCGTCGATGATCGCCTGCTCGGTCTTGGTCTTGACCATTGCGGCACCTCCATCCATACAAAAAAGAAGCGGGGTCGAAACCCCACTTCTTTCAATTACTACTTCATTTGCAAGCAAACTATACCAATACCTGCAAAAACGTGCAAGCGTCAAAGAAATTCGCAGGTCAGCGCGCCCACAGCTTCTCCACAAGAATAGGACAATTAGGCGAAGACACCTGTGCGGTACTCCCCAAAAGCCCCAAAACGGGCCATGCGTCCCAGCGCACCGACCGAATCGGGCCCCATGGGCATTCCATCCCTAGGCGCACATCGGCCAAACTGGCGCTAAAAGGCATTCTGTAGCGAGAAAGCCTGCCGCACGCATTGTCCGCACAACCTTCCAGAATCTCTACGGCAAGGAGGATCAATGGAACGCCTAGGCACCCTCTGCGCGACCGCGCTCGTCGTCGCTGCCTGCTCGTTCGCTCTGGCGGGCTGCAGCAACATCGATGGTAAAACCAGACCAAGCGAGCCGGATCTCGGCAGCACCAAAGCCATCGAGAAAACGACGCCTTCGGAGCGCGTCGACAAAATAGACGAAGATATAGTCGACCCCCAAAGCTTAGGTCCCGACCCTCAAAAACAGTTCCCTATCGACCTTGAGGTTGACGAGAACGTCCATGTTACCTGCGTGGGCAAGGACACGGATGGCTACGGTGACGCCGTGTTGGTCTTTGCGGTGACAAACAACACCGATGTCGATATGATGTTTGGCGATGTCGATGCTTATGCCTACGTCAACGGTGTCGTCCGCGACGTGCGCATGCGCCAGCCCGTCGCCGCAGGCGAAGAAACGACCGCGATGCTCACCTTTGTAGGAACCTTCGACGATCCGGACTTTGATGTGAACAACGACCTCAACGACATCTACCTCAACATCTGGATGTTTGAGGAGCAAACCGGCAACGTCTACTTTAGGGACTTGGTGCACATTCCGTAGAAGGTGACGCTCGGCACCAGCCAAGCAGGGCATATAACGCAAAACGAGGGACGACCCGGCCGGATCGTCCCTCGTCTGTTGTGCGTCAACTATGTGCGCGAGGTTTACTTAACCACCAGGTTGACCAGCTTACCGGGAACGCAGATGGCCTTGACGACCGTCTTGCCCTCGAGCCACTTGGCGACGGCGGCCTCGGCGGCAGCCTGCATTTCCTCGTTGGAGGCATCGCGGGCCACGTCGATGCGGCCACGGACCTTGCCGAGCACCTGGACGACGATCTGCACCGTGTCCTCGATGGACTCGGCCAGGTCGAACTCGGGCCAGGCGGCGGTGTAGGCGTTGCCCTCGCAGCCGAGCGCCTCGTGCCACAGCTCGTCGGCCCAGAACGGGCAGATGGGCGCCAGGACACTCACGATGTCCTTGGCCACGCCGTAGCACAGAGCCTTGTCGCGGTCAGTACCCTCGGTGGCGTTGAGGTAGGCGCTCGCCGCGTTGACGAGCTCCATGACGGCCGAGATCGCGGTGTTGAACTGGCCGCGATCGAAGTCCTCGGTGCACTTGGCGATGGTGCGGTGACGCTCGCGGTAGAGCTTCATCGCGGTCTCGTCGAGCACGGACTTGTCGAAGGCCACGCTGGCGTCACCCGACTGGACGAGCTGCCACACGATACGCCAGGCGCGCTTGATAAAGCGGTTGGCGCCCTCGACGGCCTTGGGATCCCAGTCGAAGTCCTTCTCGGGCGGGGCGATAAACAGGATAGCCAGACGCATGGTGTCGGCGCCGTAGGGCTCGATGACCGAGCTCGGGGGCACGACGTTGCCCTTGGACTTGGACATGGTGTCGCCGTTCTCGTCCTTGACCATGCCCTGGCACAGCAGGTTGGTGAAGGGCTCGTCCACGCTCAGCAGGCCCAGGTCGCGCAGCGCCTTGGTAAAGAAGCGGCTGTAGAGCAGGTGCAGAATGGCGTGCTCGATGCCGCCGATGTAGTTATCGACGGGCATCCAACGGTCTGCCGCCTCGCGGGAGAAGGGCAGCTCGGTGTTGTGCGGGTCGGTATAGCGCAGGTAATACCAGCTGGAGCAGGTGAAGGTGTCCATGGTATCGGTCTCGCGCTTGGCCGGGCGGCCGCAGACCGGGCAGGTGGTCTCGTAGAAGTCCTTGCACTCGGCGAGGGTCTCGCCGGCGCCCAGGTCCAGGTTCTCGGGCAGCGTCACCGGCAGCTGATCCTCAGGCACGGGCACGATGCCGCAGTGCTCGCAGTGGATGGCCGGGATGGGGTTGCCCCAATAGCGCTGGCGGCTGATGAGCCAGTCGCGCAGGCGGAACTCGACCTTGCGACGACCGCAGCCCATGGCCTCGAGGTCGGCCACGATGGCAGCCTCGCCTTCGGAGTGCTTACCGCCGCGCATGCCGGTGTACTTGCCGGACTGGACAAGCGTGCCCTCGGCAGCGTGAGCGCAGTCCCAGTCGACAGTCTCGGCATGGAAGGTATCGATGGTCTCGCCGCTGGCCTCGACGGCAGCGCGATCGTCATCGTCCAGAATGATCGGCACGATCGGCAGGTCGTACTTGCGGGCAAACTCAAAGTCGCGCTGGTCGCCGCAGGGAACGGCCATGACGGCGCCGGTGCCGTAGTCGGCAACGACATAATCGGCAACCCACACGGGGACCTTCTCGCCGTTCACGGGGTTCACCACGTAGCGGCCGGTAAAGGCACCGTGCTTCTCGAGGGTGCCTTGGGCACGCTCGACGGCAGAGATATGCTTGGAGTCCTCGACGATCTTGGTGACGGCCTCCTCGTACTCCGTGCCCTCGACGAGCTCGTGCAGACGGGCGTACTCGGGAGCCAGGACAAAGAAGGAGACGCCAAAGAGGGTGTCGGCACGCGTGGTGAAGACGGTGATCTTGCCCTCGTCGCCCTCGATGGGCTCGCCATCCTGGTCGCACAGGGTAAAGTCGACCTCGGCGCCCTCGGAGCGGCCAATCCAGTTGGCCTGCATCTGCTTGACGCGCTCGGGCCAGCCGGGGAGCTTCTCCAGGTCGTCGAGCAGCTCCTGGGAGTACTCGGTGATTTTGAAGTACCACTGCTCAAGGTCGCGCTTCTCGGGCTCGGTGCCGCAGCGCCAGCACTTGCCCTCGGTGACCTGCTCGTTGGCCAGAACGGTCTTGCAGGTGGGGCACCAGTTGACCGGGTTCTTCTTGCGGTAGACCAGGCCCTTTTCCCACAGCTTCTCAAAGATCCACTGACCCCAGCGGTAGTAGTCGGGGCTGCAGGTCTTGACCATGCGATCCAGATCGTAGGAGAAGCCCATGCGCTTCATCGTGGCGAGCGCCTGGTCCATGTTCTTGTACGTCCAAGCGGCAGCCTGCGTGTTGTGCTTGATGGCAGCGTTCTCGGCAGGCAGGCCAAAGGCGTCAAAGCCGATGGGATGCAGCACGTCGTAGCCGCGCATGCGGGCCTGACGGGCCATGGCATCGCCGATGGTATAGTTGCGCGCGTGGCCCATGTGCAGGTCGCCCGACGGATACGGGAACATCTCGAGCACATACTTCTTGGGCTTGCTGTCGTCGGTGTCGACGGCAAAGAGGTTGGAGTCCTCCCAGGCCTTCATCCACTTGGACTCAATGGCCTGCGCGTCGTAGGCAGGGATCTCGTCCTTATGATCTGTGCAATCGCACATATCAGCTCCTTTAATCTTAGCTGGGGTCGGTCGGCTTGGCTTTGTTCGCTACTGCGGACAGTCCTGCGCAAGACGAAGAGCACATTGAGTGCTCTTCTTTGCGTGCGGAACTTGTAGCGAACAAAGCCAAGCCGACCGACCCTAAGGTTAACTCGACTGATGATAGCAAATACGAGAAGCGAGATGCCTGCGACTTGCATGCATCTCGCTTTATCTAAATAACGTGGTTGCTATTCAACCGCTATTTGTTAATCGTCCTAGCATGGACGGGTTTTCCAAGTACCGCAGATTGCCGTGAAAGAGGAGCGACGCGTACTTTGGTACGCGAGCGACGGTTTGAACGGCAAGGTGCGGTGCTTGGGAAAGCCACTTATCGATAGGAAACGCTCTGCTGGGAGTCCTTGACGACAACGTCGTGGGCTCCGCCTTCGACGATCGAGGTCGAGCTTACAAGAGTCAGGCGTGCCTTTTCCTGGAGCTCGGGAATCGAGAGGGCACCGCAGTTGCACATCGTGGACTTGACCTTGTAGAGCGTGCCGCCCACGCCGTCCTTGAGGGAGCCGGCGTAGGGAACGTAGGAGTCAACGCCCTCGACGAAGCTGAGCTTCGCGGCGCCGCCCAGGTCGTAGCGCTGCCAGTTGCGGGCACGCGCAGAACCCTCGCCCCAGTATTCCTTCATGTACTGGCCATTGACGTTGACGCGCTCGGTCGGGCTCTCGTCGAAGCGGGCGAAGTAGCGGCCCAGCATCATAAAGTCGGCACCCATGGCAAGGGCGAGCGTCATGTGGTAGTCGTAGACAATGCCGCCGTCGGAGCACACGGGCACGTAGACACCGGTCTCCTCGTAGTACTCGTCACGGGCGCGGCAGACGTCGATCAGCGCGGTGGCCTGGCCGCGGCCGATGCCCTTGGTCTCGCGGGTGATGCAGATGGAGCCGCCGCCGATACCGACCTTGATGAAGTCGGCACCGCAGTCGGCCAAGAAGCGGAAGCCCTCGGCGTCGACGACATTGCCAGCACCGACCTTGACGTCCTCGCCGTAGTTGGCGCGGATCCACTCGATGGTACGCTTCTGCCACTCGCTGAAGCCCTCGGAAGAGTCGATGCACAGGACATCGGCACCGGCCTCGATGAGCAGCGGCACGCGCTCGGCATAGTCGCGGGTATTGATACCGGCACCAACCATGTAGCGCTTGTCGTTATCGAGCAGCTCGTTGGGGTTGGTCTTGTGGCTGTCGTAGTCCTTGCGGAAGACGATGCCCATGAGGTGATCGTTGTCGTCGACGATGGGCAGAGCGTTGAGCTTGTTGTCCCAGATGACGTCGTTGGCAACCTTGAGGCTGATGTTCTTGTCGCCTACGATGAGCTGCTCACGCGGGGTCATGAACTCGGAGACCTTCGTCTGGTGGTCATCGCGACTGGGGCGATAGTCACGGCTGGTGACGATGCCCAGGAGCTTACCCTTGGGAGTGCCGTCGTCGGTGACCGGCATGGTGGAGTGACCGGTCTTCTCCTTGAGCTCGATGACCTGCTCCATGGTCATGTCGGGGGTCAGCGTGGAATCGGACTGAACGAAGCCGGCCTTGTGATCCTTGACGGCCTTGACCATAGCGGCCTCGGACTCGGCGCTCTGGGAACCGTAAATGAAGGACAGGCCACCCTCGGTAGCGAGCGCGACACCCATGTCGACGCCCGAGACGGACTGCATGATGGCGGAAACCATGGGGATGTTCAAGGTGATTGCCGGCTTCTCACCGCGCTTAAAGCGGGTTAGCGGCGTCTTAAGAGAGACGTTGTTGGGGATGCACTGCGAGGACGAGTAACCTGGGACCAGCAGATACTCCGAAAACGTGTGGGACTCACCGGGAAAGAACGTAGCCATGTTTCTCCTTTTTCCATGCGACCGGTCGGCTGCAGGCCTCGTAGGACCCAGCCCAACCTTGGGCGCCCAATACTGGGCAAGTATCTTAACGCACTTTGGCTGCTACAATTCATGAATTAAGAAGAGCACACGAGGGTTTGACGCAGGCTTTGCGTTTGCCCAGCAAACACTTTAGCGGGGAGACGTGAAGCGCATGGAGTACAAGACGACGGCAAAATTGGTTATTCAAGCGCGCGACAAAGACCTGCCGGGCGTGTTCGGCCACGGCTGCGTCTTGCTGCTGCAGGGCATCGCGCGCGAGCACTCGCTCAACCGAGCCGCCAAGAGCATGGGCATGGCCTATTCCAAGGCATGGCGTATCGTGAACGAGGCCGAGGGCCAGCTGGGCTGCAAGCTCATCGAACGCGACGGCGCCCGCGGATCCACCCTCACCCCCGCCGGCGAGCGCGCCATCGAGGCCTATGAAACGCTGCAGACGGAGATCAACAACGTCATAGCAACCCGGGCCGACACCCTCATTGCCACCATCACCGAAAAGTAGCTCATTTGGGACGGGGCTTTTTAGCAACGATGTCCCCTTCTTGTGCCAGGCCACGGCGTTCGATGACTTCATTGGCATGATCAGCGTACACAAAATGGGCGGTCGCAGCCGAGCCCCCCCGCGTAGCGAGCCTCAAGCTCAAGCTGGGACAGCATCGTTGCGACTGCCCTTTCATCGTCGAGATAATCCTGAGGGTCACCACATATCTCAGGCCAGCGCAGCGGCGACGAACCCGCCGCCTCCTGCGCGCCCGCGCGAGCCTAGTTCTCCCCAAGCGCGCGCCGCGCGAGCTCCAGACAGCCCAAGATCCCCTGGTCGCCATCGAGCGAATTACCGACGACGTAGGCATCGAGATCATCCATCTCGGGAATGGCGAGATAGCCGTTGAGCAGCTCCGCAAGCTTGATGCGGGCTGGCGGCAGCAACGGCAGGTGATCGCCCACGCCCCCGCCGATGACGATCTTGCGGGGCATGTAGCACAACACGAACGTCGCGAGCGCCTGACCGAGATACCCGCCGATGAGCGCGACCTTGCCCGGGTCGTCCGCCATGCCAGCCGCGACGGGATCGCCCCAGCGCTTCCACAGGGACGGGCCGCACGCGAGGCCCTCAAGGCAGTTCGTGTGGAACGGGCAGGCGGACACGCCGGAGGGCATCGGGTCGGCTGGGTCGCGCGTAAGCGGGATGTGGCCCGCCTCGGGATGCATCGCGCCATGAAGCAGATTGCCCTCCACCAGCACGCCGGCCCCCACACCCGTGCCAATCGTGAGGTAAAGAACGTCGCGCAGGCCACGGGCGCACCCATACACGGCCTCGCCCAAGCATGCCGCGTTGACGTCGGTGTCGTAGCCAACCGGGACATCGATGACGGAGCGCAGGGCGCCGAGGACATCGACGTTCGACCAGCCGGGCTTGGGAGTCGTGAGCATGCATCCAAAATGAGGCAACGCCGGGTCGACATCGGTGGGCCCAAAGGCACCCACACCCAGGGCCTCCACGCCGCGCTCAGCGAACCAAGCCCCGCACGCCTCCAGCGTCGAGGTAGGATCCGCGGTGTCGATTCGGACGCGCTCCACGATCTCCCCGTCTGCGCGACCAGTCGCGCACACCATCTTCGTCCCGCCCATCTCAAGGGCACCCAGCAAACGACTCATAGCTCCCCCTTTTCCCCGTTGGCGCTCAATTCCCAGCACGTGATGCGCGCGCCTGGCACCCTGATGGCACACGAGCGGCTCCTCGGGTACCAGCGCGTGCTCATGACGAGCTCACCTTCATTCACAAAGACCTCAACCGAAGACGTATCGACCAAAATGCGCACCGACCGCACGGCATTGACGCGCTCCCAGCGCTCCGTGCGCCCGCAACTGGCAGCATTGCGACCGGCATCACGGAAACGCATCACGAACCGCATGAGCCTCTCGTCCGGATCGCAAGTCACGAATAGTTCGAGCTCCTCTCCCAGGACCACATGCATCTCATCGCCCACGTCCTCGAGCGCAATATCGCATGCCGTCGGTATCACGTCGAGGTGCAGCTCATCCACAGCTCGATGCGCCTGCCCGCGCAGGGACGCGAGCTCGCGCACGGGCCGCTGGAGCACAACGCCCCCATTCCCTGCCGTGAGCTCACGAGGCACCGTGAAACAGTGCTGCCAGCCCTCGACGATCGTCGGGTCGTTACCGTAGGTGGCGTCTTCGGGCATGCCCATCCAGCCCATGAGGATGCGGCGGCCATCCTCGGCCACGAAAGTCTGGGGAGCGTAAAAGTCGAATCCGGCGTCCCACAAGCGGAACGTCCCCAGCTCATAACGCCCGCAGATGTCGCCCGCAAAGGGCACGTAGCCCGACTGGTACACGTTGCGGTGCTCCCAGTCGCCGCCAAAAAGGCCCTGCGGTGAGAACGAGAGCACCTGAAGAGCATCGAGCTCAAAATAATCGGGGCACTCCCACATGAAACCGAAGCGCTCCGAGGACTGGATCCTGTTCTGCAGCCTCCATGTCTGAAGTTCGTCCGAGGCGTACACGAGCACCTCTCCGGCATCGCGCTCGCAGCTGGCGCCATGGCAGCGCACGAAGAGCTCGCGCCGGGGCGATGGCGAGGCCGGGACGGAGTCCTTTGCGGGTCCGGCCTCCTCCGCAGCCCCACGGCGGCGCGCCCCCAGCACCATGAGGTACCTGCCGCACGGGGCGTCCGCGCGCCATACTTTGGGATCGCGCACGTGGCAGGAGAGGTCAGCTGGATAGTCCGCATTGCCGAGCAGAAGGCGCTTCTCGCCGAACGTCTCGCCGTCGGCGGTATCCACCATAACAGTATTTCCCTCACGCCCCGTGTTGATGTAGTCGTAGGCGCCATTCCCATCGGGAAGCTTGACATTGCCGGTGTAAAACACGCTCACGTGGTCGTCGAGCACAAGTGCGGAGCCCGAGTACACGCCATGGCAATCGAACGGCTCGTCGGGGTACAGCGCGCAGCCCTCGTACGTCCAACTCACCAAGTCGGAGCTCGTGCTATGACCCCACATCTTGACGCCGCCCTCGACGTCAAAGGGGGCATATTGGAAGTACGCGTGAAAGACGCCGTCCTTCTGGTACAGACCGTTGGGATCGTTGAGCCATCCCACGGGTGGCATCAAGTGATACGTCTGGGCCCAGGTGCGCGGCCTGCGCGACGCGGCGTCCTCGGCAGCCTTCACCAGCTGCATCAAGTCGCGTTGAAGTGCGTTGGCCATGAAGGTCCTTTCTCGTGTGATTCGTCTTCAGGTGCGTGAGGACGTGGCGCGGTGCGGATGCGGGGCAGCGCCTTGGACTATTTTCGAGGCACTCATCGCCGCTCCCTCAAACGCAAAGACTCAACCATGATGCCCCACCGAACCGAGCACAGTGCAGCGTCATCATCCGTGACATACCGAATTGAAGCTATAAAACTCGATAATCAATCAATTCGATTCCAAGCCGCGCAAGTTGATCGATCATGCCGGCGCTACTCAGTGCCTCAGCTTCGTAAGTTCGGCTTTCCGTAAGCGAAGAGTGCTCCACGATGTAAGCATCGAGGTACCCTGGATGGCAAATCGCCATTGCAGTCTCCCCTAAACTGATGGACGCCGCGCCATCGAGAAAATGCTTGCGCGCATCTTGAACAGAGGCGGCAGGGCGCATCGGCAAAACACGAACAATCGAACCGCCGACCCTCATTGAGTCACAACCGCGATCGGGCAACAAGCTTACAGGCAGTCCGAGCTCCTCGGCAACGGCTGCCGCCGCCCTCATAAATGACGGTGAAAGCACGGCATGAATGTCAATATAATCCGGGAGTCGTCCAAGTAAAGACTTAAGTTGATCGACCTGCAAACGGATCTCCCGGTATGCCTCTTCAAATGAAACGAAATCTTCCTCGACCGCTCTATACGCGGCGCTTCCGTGGAACTGCCCAGTTGACTCCACAAGTGACGGCACAAGGCTCGAATCAGATAGTGGCTCGCCGGCGCTAATGCACGCATGTAGACCGACTGCGACATCATGACCGGACAGCAACCTTACACCATGCTCCGCTGCGGGCATGTTTGCCATAACGCCGACGCTGCGCACGATTCCCGTATGCAAGGTGCGCTCAATCCCATAATTGACCGCTTCGCTAAATCCCAGATCATCAGCTCTGACCAGCAATCTTTTTGACATGTTCCTATCCCCTTCCCTGCGGAGCCTTGTCGGCACGATAGCTCACGTTACCTTCGCGCCCATCCACGCGGACTTCACCTTGACGAGTCACCATTGTTCGTATGGCGCGATACGCAGGCAGGGCGGCCGGACGAGGCAACAGATCCATGCACGACGGCGGAAGCGGCACGCGATCGTCATGACCCGATAAAATTGCGTCACATACCTCAATCACCGTCTCCAGCAAGAAGACCGGCGATTCGTAGGTACCGTGATTTCGCACGATGCGATCATAGCGACCATCCAGCACGCGCACGCTCTCGAGGGCCCTCCGATAGGTCTTCACATCGGTGGACCAATCCTCAAGCAAAATCGTCCCCGGCCCACATGCGTCGCCGAACATGGCAGCGCGTTCCTCCGGCACCAAAAAAATCATGGATCCGTGAGTGTGCCCTGGAACGGCGTACGCCTCAACGGTAACCCCGCCAAGGTCGAACACATCGCCTCCGCGCAGGGGCTTCAATGCCCGCTCCTCAAGATGGGGCTCGAGCTCAATGTTCGAAAATCCGCATCCAGCGACAAATCGCTGGCGATAAGAAATAGCGGCGTGGGCGCGATACACCGGAAGATCCATCAGGTTCATATGTGCCGAGCCAAACTCTCCCGCCCCCATCGCATGGTCGACATGCCCGTGAGAAAGAAGCACTGTGACCGGCAAGTTGGTAATCTGCCGAACAACGGCAGCGAGCCCGGGCACGCCACACCCCGTGTCCAAAAGAGCGGCACGGCGCGAGCCGCAAACAAGATACATGGCTACGCCAAGAGGATCGACGATGCGATACATCCTGACACCAATACGAATCACCGTATAACTCACGGGAAATCACCCTCCCACGGAAACCAAGCTCATCATGTGCCGCGACGCAACGAACATAAAGCGCCCGAAATGCGCATTCGCAAATCGGGCGCCACAACACACCTCTAAGACTGGCGACTCTTGTTGCCCTCAACACCGAGAATCATAATAAGCGCAAGCGTTACAACAAAGCCGATGCCACCGGAGATGCAGGCATGCACGAAGTTTGCCATGCTATCTCCCCCGATAAACTCGAGAACCACGGTGAAATTCGTATAGAGCGGAGCGTAGCAGGTGACACCCATGATCGCCGCGTACAGCGTGCCCACAAACGTGCCGATTGCCTGATACGCCAGTACACGCGGATAGCGAAGCAGGATGCCAAAGATGGTCGGCTCACCAACTCCCACGAGTGCCTGGGTAATGAAGCAGCTAAGTCCGAGCTCGCGGTCCTCGGCAGTCTTGGCCTTAATGAGAAAGCCAAGGCCGCAAGCGATCGAAGCAAACGTGGAAGCAGCACCCATGACAAAAATGACATTTTCATATCCTTGGGTCGCAAGGGTGCTCATGCCCAACACGATGATGGGAAGATGCATACCCGTGGCAACAAGCGGCATGAACAGCGCGCCGATAAGGGCGATTCCAACCGGACCGAGGACATCGTGAACCCACATGAGGGCGGACTCAATCGCAACACCCATAATGGCGCCGCAAGGACCAAGGACGCAGAGGGCAACCGGAGTCATGGCAAGAACGGTGAGCACGGGAACGAACAAGAGGTGAACTTGATCGGGGATGATGCGATTGAGCAGCTTTTCCACCTGTGCCTGCACGGCGGTGATGAGAATCATCGGGAATACGGTGGATCCATACGTGGTAAGCCACATGGGTATCCCGTAAACGGTGAAGGGCTTACCGGCTGCCACGATTTCCGCCATCGTCGGGTGCAGCATGATGCCGGCAATGAACACAGAGATCACGGTGTTGGAACCGAACTTCTTCGATCCCGTATATGCAACCGCCATGGGCAAGAAGTAGAACCCTGCGTCACCAACAAAGGTGAGCAGCTTGAATAGATCGCTTCCCTCCTGGACCAGGCCCAATGCGGACGGGCCCAGGATCATGAGGATCAACTTGACCAAGCCGCCCGCAACAAGCATGGGGATGACCGGCGTGAGGCAGCCAGTCAGCGCGTCAAGGATGGCGTTACCGACGCGCGCCGGCGTAAGAGGCTGCTTTTCAGCTTCCGTCGACTGCGAATCGAGGTTCTCGTCGACAGCAGCCTGATGCTCGATGCCACCGACCTCGCAAACTTCGTTGTACACATGGGTGACCGTGGGGCCAATGATGACCTGATACTGCTCTCCAGAGTATTGTTCCCCCAAAACACCAGGTACCGCGCGGACCGCATCACGGTCAACGAGCGCCTGATCGGCAAGGTTGAACCTAAGGCGCGTCACACAGTGCGTGGCAAACGCCACGTTGGCCGCCCCGCCAATTGCCGCGAGTACTCCTTCCGCTGTCTTTTTGTAGTCTGCCATACCGTCTCCTTTCATCGTGTGGACTAAGCCCATTCTCCAGGCTCGACCACTACGGCAACAAAACACTATTAAAGAGATGCCTGATCCCGATGCGGCTCGTCGCGCCGCAACCATGCGAGGGCAAGCGGCACCCACGCCGCGGCATACGCATCTTCATCCTCAGCCTTTGCAGCAGAGGCCGGCTCGCAGAGAGCCATTCCATGTGGCCCCGTTGGGAATAGATGAAACTCGCAGGGAACGCCAGCATCTATCAGGGCCGCGGCAAACTGGCACGCACGAGCGGGATTAACCACTTGGTCCTCCGCGGTTTGCCACATGAATACCCTGGGCATATCAGGCCTCACTCCGGAAATCAGGTCGAAACGCTCATCGCATTCGGCCGCACCGTCGTTTCGCCCAAACAGGGCGCGCTGGATATATGGAATTTGCCAACGCATCTCTTTTGGACAGCTGTCAACAGCGCGAGTTGCCATATCCAAAGGGTTCACGAGCGGATAGCCAAGCACCACACCCGTGGGCGCGCAGTCACGCGGATCAACCCCAGGCACCTGGCTCAGCAAGTCCGGATCATCCCAATGCTCGGCAAGACACGCGGCGAGATGGGCGCCAGCTGAGAAGCCAACCACGTATATGCGAGATGCATCGATGGCATACTCTTGAGCATGAGCCCGGACCCAGGCCATCGCTTGCATAAGCGCAATCAAAGGGGCGGGAAACGTTGCTGTACGATCTATTACAAGCTCTTCGCCTGGCTTCTTTGGGCGCGATCGAAACAAAACCGGATATCTCAATACCGC
Organism: uncultured Collinsella sp.; assembly: GCA_900542825.1. Lineage (GTDB taxonomy): Bacteria > Actinomycetota > Coriobacteriia > Coriobacteriales > Coriobacteriaceae > Collinsella. The sequence goes on from UQOY01000001.1 coordinate 50,003, forward strand.
GGTATGATATCCTGCGCCAGCAAAGCGCATGGCAACAGGCTCTTGCTCCTTTGTCGCATGCAATACATAGCCTCCACCAGGGCACACGATCACAAGCGGTCGGAGCTTCTTAACCTGATAAGAGATATTAGGTTCAAGAAAAAAGGTGCGCAGGGTCGATCTACCTTGAGCATCGAGCTTGATGTCGGTCGTATACATTACGCCACGCCCCCCTCATCAACGACCGCGGCAGTTGCCACACGGCGCACGAACGCAGCCGTTCGCATCAATACGTCCTTTGAAGCGCACGGGTCGTATTCACGCGCAAAAGCCTCATGAGTAAAGCCGTGGTGGCAGCCCTCATAGCATTTGTAATCTACGGCCACTCCGGCCTCGTCCAGCATCGCGGCAAAGCGCCGCGAGTCTTCGCAAAGCGTGTCCAAGCTGGCGGCGTGCACGAGAGCCGGCGGCCACACAACATCCGTGGCAAGAAGCGGAGACGCAACAGGGTCCAGCATGTCGGCCTCCGTCGCATATGCCCACGATGCGTACTGTTGCATCCTCGTTTGTGATAGCGCCGAGCCGGTATTCACGCTTGGCCGTTGAACGCTCAGGGGCGCAAGCGGCGGATAGTTCATGATGAGGCCACCTATCGATACCTCATCGGATCGAGAGGCCAAGACGCAAAGGGCTGCAGCAAGATTGCCTCCCGCGCTGTGACCGCAAACAATTATGGGGCCGCCTGTAAGGCCCATTTCGGATCGATGGGCGTCACAATACTTGATGACCTCCAAAGCCGAGTGCTGCGGGACGGGAAACTTGTGCTCCGGCCCCACGAGATAATCGACATTGAGAACCGTTGACCCAGTTGAACGTGAGAGGTCCCGGCAAAACGGGATATCGAGCTCCCAGTCTTGTAGAACATACCCGCCTCCATGAAAATTAAAAACGAGTGGCAGCGCCTGATCGCACGACCTCCCCTCAACTGCGCCATACCGATACACGGCTATTTCGCCGGCAGAAGTTTGGATTACGAAGCGCCGCGCCTCATTCCCTTCGGCCAATCTGCGTTTTATGGCTCCCAACTGCTTGTCCTTATTGACGCGATACGTTATTGCGTCATTGGAAGAATCAAACATGAGTGGCACCCCCTCGACCATCCGGCTCAACGTGGGAACGTTCCCACTGACGATTCTTATTCTGTATTCGATTTCATATTCAGTCAAGATAAACTTCGCGGAACCTTGTGATGCTACCGTTCGCCGCCATATATCAACCGCTCACGTTCAAAATGCGTGCGGCAACGTAATATGTAACCGAACACTTTTTGCCCGCCACGCGCATCCGCTCGCGAGTAAAGGCACCTCATGTCGTTATCGGCGATTGGACTATTCGGAATGAACATCAAAGATGTGGCCGCCCTGAGCGGCTTATCAAAAAGCACGGTATCTCGCTATTTAAACGGCGGGAGCATATCCCAACAGTCCGCAGACAAAATCGCCGCCGTCATCCAGCAGACCGGCTTTCAAAGCAATATATTTGCCAGCCGTCTAAAAACAAATCGAAGCTACTTGATTGGTGTTCTCATTGACGGATTCGACTCTCCAAGTGTAAACCGCGTGCTATCGAGCATAAGCTCAGCGTGCCACGATGCCGGATATCAGCCATTCATCATGATCGACGAAACCGGCGAGGATAACAAAATCGCGAATATGCGCGCGCTCATTCAGCAGGGAGTCGATGCCCTCATACTGGGCACGGCGCTCATCACCGAGGGGCACCGTGACTTTCTATCGCGCATCAAAGTGCCCACCATCATCCTCGGGCGGACTTACGACACCCTCCCCTGGTGCAAAATTGACGACTACTCGGGAGGTCGCCTCCTGGGCGAGCACGTCGCACGGCAACACCCAGAGCGCCTTGTCTACCTATCCATGGGTTCCGATGACCCGTCGGCAGGAGAAGAGCGCTGTAGGGGCGTCTTGAGCACGCTATCCTCTGATACCCAAGTCCGCGTTATCGAGGTCGATCATGTCGACAACCATGGCTATGCATGTGCCGCTAAGGCGCTTGAATGGAAGCCCGACTACATTGTTTCCGCATCAGATGGGTTCTGCCTGGGAATCTTCTCCGCACTCGATGCCAAAGGACTTTCCGTTCCAAGGGATATACGAGTCGCAAGCTTTGGAAACCACGCCTTCAGCAGCCTCCCATCAATATCTCTCACCAGCATTGCATACGATTACGAGGCATTGGGACGAGATGTGGCGCTTAAGGCAATCGAGCTCGCAAGCGGAAACTCGATCGAACCGGAGTGTTGCGATTATCCGATAGAGCTCATCATACGAAAAAGCAGCGTTCGGCCAACAACGACCCGGTAGGCGAACGACCTTATTTTCACCGAACGCCGCAGGGCGACAGCGTGAAAACGGGCTATAGGACAAAAAGCGTGTCACGAGGGAACGCCTGCCCCCGGATGCCAATCAAGCCAGAACGGGTACGGATCCCCGTGGTGGAGCCCCCACACGGGCCTGTCGTCCCACTCCGAGCTGCCGTCCTCACGCTTCGAGGAGGCCGAGTAGGTCCTATAGAGCAGGCCCATGTCGGCGTCGGCGGGCATCGTCGCGAGCTTCTCCGCGGCCGTCCTGGAGTCCACCAAGAGCATGTCGCACCACCAGAAGACGGCCTCATCGCCACCATCAACGCAGAGTAGTCTGTTTAGGGCTGTTTAATAGTCCGCCGCGCTTACGAATTGAGTTGCGTGCCACAAAATGGGCCCATCTACTACGTTTAGCCGAATACCCTCGACCATACCGGATATTAAGAAAACAAAACCACTGGTAGAAGGCTTGACGATTTTCAAAAAATGTGGCTATGGTCGACCCCTAGAGGTTAAACGTGGTAGATAGGCCGTTTTCGTGACACGGCACCAGGGTAGCTTTTTGGGGCGGGCTTTTTAGCTACTTTTTGAAGGCGTTGTCTAGGGTGGCGGCTACTTGCAGGGGGTTGTCGGTGCCGGCGAAGAGACGGATGGTGGCTGCCCGCTTGCCGCATGGAGCTGAGAGGCGTGTCGCTGCGCCGCCGGCGGGTGATGCGCGGAACTCGTCGGGCAGGGTTTCGAATAGATCGGCTGCCGTGCGATGTATCAGGTCGAACTCCACTGCAGGGCCAAAGCCGTGTTCCAGGACACCCGTCGCCACCGCGTGATCGGGATGCGACGCCAGACCGGGATAGCGCACGTTGCGCACCATTTCATTCGCAGCCAGGTACTCCGCAAGAGCGCGGGCACGGTCGAAGTGGGCCTGCATGCGGGCTTCGAGCGAAACGAGGCCTCGCTCCAGCACGCCGGCCTCATCGTTGCCCAAATCGAGCGTGGACAAACCGCAGCTAGCAAGCACCGCATGCGCACATTCACCCGCAGCATCCATACGATGGCGCTTGAGCTGCGAGCGCGCAACCGAAACGGCCACCAGGTTTCGCGGCCCCTCACCAGCGCACACACGGTCGAGTGCCTCGAGCGACAGCACGGCACCCAAACGCAGTGGATCGCACCCAAAGACCGACGAAACGGTGTTATCAACCACCAGCAACGCACCACACGCACGCGCCGCCTGCCCCAACGCGCGAAGGTCGGGCACGCGCAGGCCAAAGCCGCCAATGGAGTTCACGAACCACCACAGATGCGGGGCCTCAGCGTCAAACGAATCGGCAAAACCCTCGGACGCAGCCTCAAACGCCGCAACGGACAGCTCCCCCACCAGCACTACATCGTGGACCTCAAAACCGCGCGAAAACGCAGCGGCGAAGTCATCCGCGAAAGCCACCAGACGGTCACCGGGACGCACGATACCCAGCAACGACAATGCCGCCGGCACATGCGGTGCCGCCAGCAACCGAGCCTCGCGCGCACGGGCACGCGCACTCCATGCCTCTTCGAATCCCCGCACGTCCATACGGCACCGTCCCTTCAAAAGCAAAAACCCATGACACGGGTGTTCCCCGCATCATGGGTAACGGCTGCAGTATAGCGCCAGAGCGCCGCCAAGCGCTCCGACAGCCCACGACCAAACGCCTAGAAGCCAAGCTTGTGATAGCCGATCAGAATCTGGAGGAAACTAAAGGCCTTGCTGAGGGCTCGGAAAGAACGGGCAATAATGCCCGCCGGCTACACGCACATGAGTTGATGATCCAGTTTGAGCGCGCGCATGCCGCGCTCCCCCTCCACGCCGTCAACCACGTCGAGCAACATACTCGTGGCCTCAACGCCACTGGTCAGATAGCCGTAATGCACGGTAGGGATACCGCCCGTCAGCGCACGCAAAAAGGCGTTGTCGCCAAAACCGCTCACGCGATGGGCGCCCTCTCCCGCGCCACGCACCTCATCGATCGCGCGCAGGGCACCGGCGGCCATGGTATCGGTCGCACAGGCAATAAAGTCAAGATGCGAATCGGCCTGCAGCAACTCACGCGCGGCACGATAGCCGGAATCCAACGTAAACGAGCCATAGCGGATCATCGCGGGGTCGAGCTCAACGCCCGCAGCAGCCAGACCGGCTTGCAGACCGTGACGGCGATCGTAGCCGGCGGCTTGGTCGTCCTCGGTAACGCCGACGTAGCCGATCTTGCCCGTCACACGCCCAGCCAACGCCCGGCCCAGCTCAAAAGCAGCCTCATAGTCGTCGTGGTACACGCAGGCCGCGCCCTCGACGTTTTGGCCAATCAGCACCATCGGCACGCGGCAGGATGCGATGGCGTGGCGATGCTCATCGGTAATCATGGTTGCCACGAGCACGATGCCGTCAACCGGGTGGTTCTGAAACAGGTCCAGGTACTCGAGCTCGCGCTCCGCCAAATTGTCGGTATTTGCCAGCAACATCTGGTAGCCGCGGCGGCCGAGTACCTGGCCAATACCGGCGGTAATACGGCTCACCGATTCGGAGTTGATCTTAGGCACGATGACGCCGATGAGCTTGGTAGACCCCGTGCGCAGCGCGCGGGCCTGGTTGGAGCGCACGTAGCCGGTCTGCTCGATCGCCTGCTTAATGCGCTCGGCCTTATCTGCCGAAATATAGCCACCGTTAAGATAGCGCGAGACCGCGGCGCTCGAAACGCCCGCCAGCTCGGCGACATCTTTCATCTTTACCAATGGTACCCCTGTCATTGAAATCGCTTTCACCATGATAGCCATAAAGGCACTCCAGATGAATTGATTTCACCCAGGTCGAAAAAACGTCAGCGAGCGCCGAAACCCAACTAACCGTGATACTCACCGTTGTATTGGATGAGCGTGAGGTCCTCTACGCCGTCGAGCGCACGGATCGCGTCCGCATAGGGCATGTCAACGCCGTCCGAGAACACCTCGACGGCCATCTCCACCTTGTCACCGCGCATGGTCTTGGACTTCAACGTGAACTTGGTGCGACCAAAGGCGCGCACGATATCGTCGCCCGTGGTCTGGCCCGTATAATGGATCACCATCATGTACACGCGCGCCTTGTCCTGGTGCGAAGCGAACCCCGCGATCATCACCACAATTACCACGGCAGTAAGCCCCACGAGCGCATACATGCCGGCGCCTGCCGTAATGCCCGTGGTAATGGCCCAAAACAGATACAACAGGTCGAGCGGGTCCTTGACCGCCGTACGGTAGCGGACGATAGACAGAGCACCGACCATACCGAGCGAGATGACCACGTTGGTCGAGATAGCGAGCGTGACCATGCAGGTGAGCACGCACATGCCCACGAGCGTCACGGCAAAGCTGCGCGAATACACCACGCCGGTAAAAAAGCGCTTGTACACGTAATAGATCAGGATGCCCATGGCGAGCGCCACGAGAAGCGACAGGCCGATCTTGGCAGGGTCGACCTGACCAAACGCCTCCAAGACGGAGTTCTTAAAAAAGTCCCTGGTGCTCATGGTCTAAATATCCCCTCGGTTCTCAAAATCCGATTCCCAGTAATTAAATCCGCGCAGGTAGGCGGTCTTTTCGTAACACAGGCAGTACTTGGAGACCGCCGTAAGCTCGGCCGCGCCCGGCGGCACCATATCGCGCACCAGCTGCGGGCAAAACTCCGTAAACTTGACCTCCATCACCAGCTTGCCGGGCTCCAGGACCGGCAGCGTGGGCAGCGTCGCGTCAAAGATATCGAAGCTTCCCACCGCGGCACGAACGTTCATGTCAAACGTAATGCGCACGGTGCCCTCATCCATCACCCACGGCTCGCGCTCGTAGTCCACGATGGTCCGTGGGCGCATCATGTTGCAGATGCACTCGATGTAGAACTCGCGGCAGAGCGGATAGGAGCTCCTCAGCAAAAAGTCGTAGTCTCCGGCCAGAATCTGCTCAAACTCGCCGCGCGTAAGCGGCGCGTCCTCCTTGTAGATCCAGCTACCGTACTTCTTTTTGCGTTCGAGCTTAATCACCTTGTCGCCGCCGTTATAGATGCGCACGCGGTACTTTTTGCGCATGAGGATACCGGCGTCTTTTTCCTCGTAGGCCGAGTTGCAGTAGTCGTCAAAGTACAGGCTGCGAATGGTGTAACCGCCCGCCTGCGCATGCTTGTCCAGTTTAAACACCGGCGCCATGCGACAGGCAAGCGCAGCGTGCTCACCCTCGTTAATGAGATATTTGAGCTCGTGGCGGTAACGCTCCTGCGTGGTACGCGCAGGAGGTGCCGCCAGGCGCTCAAGCAGCGCGCTAGCCCTCCTCATACGTGTCCTCCACGACCTTACCGCCGTCCTGCACGTAAAAACACTTGATGCCGTACTGTTTGCCGCCGTCGGTCACATAGCAGTCAAACGCATCTTGCGTATAGCCGTCGGAGTTGGTGGCACGCACGCGCACAAAAAACTGGCCGGTATCGGGCGCATCGCAGGTCACCTCGGGCAGCAGCACGTCCTCGGCCTTAAAAAGCACGTCGCTTATGGCATAGTCGCGTGCAAGCTCGACGGTATAGCGAATATCGCGTGCCTCAAAGTCGTACGCGGCATCCCAGTTCAAGCGCAGCTTACCGTTATCGATCTGCGGCACACCGATGTAGAACGGCATGGGCTTTTTATAGCTCTCGCGGTAGCTCTTGTAGTTCTCCTCGATCTCGGAAGGAATCGCCGCGGCGATTTGCTCGTATTGGTCCTTAGTGACAGGCAGATTGTCGATATCAGGCGAAGCAAAGACCAGGGATTCGGTAACCTCGCGATAATGTTTGATCATCTTGGCAAGACGTGCCTCGGTCAAATACGAGCGCAAGTCCTTGACGGCGCGGTCGAGTTCGTTGCGGAACGACTTGCTGTGTAACGCGCGGTTAAACAGCACGTTGCCCCAGTAGTTGCTCACGCCGCGCTCCCAGCTCGCGTAGTCCGAGAACCCCTTCAGGCTCAGCTCAAGCTTACGCAGCATGCCGTCGTTATCCCAATCCAAAAAGTACCAGGTATTTGAGTTAAGCGGGCTGTACAGATAGCAGTTACGGTTCTGCGTATCGCAGTTGCCCGTCAGGATCTGAAACGCCAGCCAATAGACGAGATTCTCGGTATCAAAATAGGCGTCGAGCACGTCATCGATCTTTTGCGATTCGTCGTTGAGCGCATCGAGCATCTCGATGAGCTTGGTGTGGTCCGAGTCGCCCTTAATCTCGAGCATGCCCTCAAAGTTTGCCTGGTTGTAGTCGGGATCGTCGGCAAGCTTAATGGTGTCCTCGTAGCGATAGAACTCAAAGTTGTTCACCTTGTACAGGTGTCCATTCTTATCTAGGCCATGTGCCTTAAGCGCCGTCTTATTAAGCTGCTCTACCTGCGTAAACAGGCCGTAGTCCTCAAAGGTGTCGTTGGACTTTTCGGTCTGGTCGCACACCCACAGATGCACAAACTGCGTACGCAGGCCCATCATCTGGGGAATCCCGCGGATAAGGTCGTAGGCCATCTTGTTGCGAAAACGCATACCCTCGGCCATATGCTTGTTGAGCGCAATCGCGCGCTGCTGGCGCCAGGTGCCCTTGCCTTTTTTGAGCTCCACCTTGTAATTCTTTTGCGTGTAGGAGCTCGACGTCTGGCCGCGCACCTGCACGGTAGCATTGGGCGCTTCCTCGCCATAGCCAACCTCGCCGGCCACCGGGCCGTCTTCGTCGCCCGCCTGCAAAAGGCCCATAACCTGATAGCGCGCCACGCCCATGTCGGCGTAGTCATAAACCGAGTACGTATTGATCTCGGCCCAGCTATGATCGGTGTTCTCGGAGCTGTTGCCGCGTGAGACCGTCAGGTACATGGTCACAAGGCCCGAGTCATCGTAGACCTCGTAGAGCTTGTCCTTGTCGCGCAGGTGCTTGGCCCCATTCGAGGCCTCGGCCTTTTTAATCTTGTCCTGCTTTTTGACCTTCTTGGTCGAGGAGTCTTCCTGCACCGAGCAGCCCGAAAGCAGCAGCGCACCGGCAGCCGCCTCAATCAGGCGACGGCGAGACATCATCCTATCGGTCATCAGAACCTCCCCAATGGTTGCGATACACACGGACCACCGTGCGCTCAAACCCACCATGCGGCTCACCCTTATGGCGGGCCTCCTCATAGCGCTGCTCGGCACGGTCGAGCAAGCGACCCAGTTGTGTAAAGCGACCCGTCTTCTCGGTCGCCACCATGGGCTGTTGACTCAGGATACGATACGGCAAGTTGGCGGTATAGGTATCGAGCCGGAGCAGCGCCACGATAAAAAACACCGCCGCACCCAACAAAAAACCAAAGCCGTAAAACTGCTGCGGCAAAAGCAACGACACGGCGGTTGCCAGCCCTGCCACACCGGCAAACAGGCCCGAGGCCAGCACGGCTCCCTTGTAGTCGGTAAAGTACAGCAAGATGAGCATCACTGTATTGCCCACGGCATACAGGCCATAACCCACGCACAGCGTGCGAAAATATCCGTGCATAAGGCTGTTAAAGCCCAGCGGCAAGGCCGAGAGCACCGTGGTCTCCAGCGAGATGACGGCCGCGGTCACAAACAGCTGCTTGAGTGCGCAAAACCACAGCTCCCGGTTGAGCGTAGCGAGCATTTCCTCCTCGGCAACCACAATATCGCCCACTACGCCGCCGTCGTTAAACAGGCTGTAGTAGTCGCGGTAGCGCGGATAGAAATTGACCTCGACCGAGACCACAAAGTTGACGGTCGTGACCAGAATGGTCAAAAACGCGATGAGCGCCGGAACATCGTGGTAGGGCGCGCCATAAAATAAGCCCTTGACCTGCACGCCAATGGGACCGGCCCAAATAATCACCAGGTGTGAAAAGAGCCCCAGGTTGGTAAACAGGCCCGTGAGCGCCAGCGGCATAAACTGATCGAGCCACTGCGAAAAGAACCAAGGGCTGCGGTCGCTCTGAGGAAAATACCGGTACAGCAGCACCACGTCCCAGGCGAGCATGACGCCGTAGCCCAGGGCGATTGATGCCAACAGGCCCTCGACCGGCGGCAGCCCCAGCGCCAGCGCGACCAGAGCGAACAGGCACGCCACGCCAATGGCGGCCGCAAAGCTGCACAGGATACCGCGGTAATCCTTGATGGCCGTGAGATAGCTCATGCCGTTCCAGTTGACGATCATAATGTTGAACAGCCACAGACACAGCAGCCCCTGCAGCAGCGTGGCGCCCGAGAACAGCAAAAAGACGCCGTAGAGCACCGTGCCCGCAACCAGCATGATGGCGTTGGAGCCCCAAAATGAGGGCAAGACCTCCTCTTCGCGCTCCGCAAAGAGCATGTCGGCCAAAAAGCGCGTGACCGGCATGGAGAAAAAGCTCGTAAGCGTGAGCGACGCCAGCAGCGTATAGGTCACCATGCACACCAGCAAATCCTGGTTGGCGCGGCCCACGCCCCACAGGCCGCACAGCACCAAGATACCCACCTGGAGCAGCACGCCCAACAGCATGGGGCCCGTGCACACAATGCCGGCGTAGCCATAGGCGCGCATCGTGGCAAACAGACCCTTGCGCCTAAACAGGCGTTTGAGCTCAAAACCGATTCCGGCCACCGGCTACTCCCCCTCTCTGGGCAGGTCAAACGCACGCGCCGTCTCGTCGTACAGTGCGCGATAGTTGGTGAGCATCTGCTCGTGCAAAAAGTACGTGGCAACGCGACGCTGGCCGCGCTCCCCCATCTCAATACGGCGGGCGCGACTTGTGCACATGCGCTCCATGGCATCGGCCAAGCCCTTGCGATACATGGGCGGCGTCACAAAACCCGCCACGCCAAAGTCGTCGCCCGGGGCGCCTTCGAGCAGCTCACGGCAACAGCCCACCTCGGTCGTCACGCAGGGACGACGCGCTGCAAGCGACTCCAGCACGCTGAGCGGCTGGCCTTCGGAGATGCTCGTCAAAATGGTAAAGTCAAGCTTTTCCATGTACTCGACCACGTTGACGCGGCCGGTAAAGATCAGATCGCGCACGCCCAGGGTGTCGACGAGCGCGTGGCACTCGGCACCGTACTCCTCGTCGTCCACGCCGCCCATAATGTGCAGGCGTACCTTGGGCAGGCGCTCATGCAACTCAAAGAAGGCATAAATCATGGTCTTGACGTCCTTGATGGGCGCCAGACGCACCACCGCGCCAATGTCCACCCAGCCGTCATCGGGCTTTAAGGGAATGTCCTTAAAGCGGTCGAACTGGATGCCATTGGGGATGACCAGGCATTTATCCGCATCGCAGCCCATATCGATCTGCGTCTTGCGGGCGTTGTGAAACAGGCTCGTCACGCGGAAGGCGCGACGGTAGATCGCCTCCGAAAGCAGGTAGAAAAAGCGAATCCAGCGGTCCTTAAACGACGGCACCACCCAGTCGGCGCGAATGATCTCTTCCTCGCGTTCGCGGGTATAGATGCCGTGCTCGGTGAGCAGCACCGGCGCATGGTGAACACTTGAGCCCAGGCAGGCGAGCAAGCCGCCATAGCCGGTCGAGATGGCATGGTACACATCGGCCACCGGCACCTCGCTGCCCAGCAGGTAGAGCACAGGCAGCAGCATGGAGCGCATGGTGTGGAATGCGTCGGCAAAAGGCGTGTAGGGGTACTCGGCCAGGCACACGTCGCGAAAGATATCCATAAAGGTGCGGCTCTGCAAAAACGAGAGCGGGTGCACGCGACGGCGCTGGAAGATATCGAACAGCACATCCCAATCCGGATTGGAGAGCGACACCAGGCGACGCAGCGCCTCGCGCTCGCGATCGTTATAGTCTGCCTCTTCCTGCTCGCCCGAAAGACGCAGGGCATCGTCCAGGAACACCTCATGTACCTCGACCACGTTGCTGGGCAGCTCGTAGACAAACTTGCCGCGGTCGGCCGCATGCGCGCCAATCACCCACAGCACAAACTCGTGCTCGGGCATGGCCTGGATATAGCCGTGCATCCAAGTGGACACGCCGCCGTGCACATAGGGGTAGCAACCCTCGAGTACCAAGCAGATTCTCATTTGTCGCTACCCTCCTTGCGCGCAATGGTCACCGTCTTGTCCGTGGCTTTGACCAGGTACAGGTCGCCCGTCAGATGCGTAATCTCGCCACCCGTGACCGCACCCGGCTCGCCGTTGTTGGCGCGGAACATGAGCCACGCCTCGTCATGGAAATTGCCAAGACTGAGTGTCCAGGCATCCGCACTGGTATCCACGCTCACTGTCACGGACGAAAAGCGCTGGATAGCGCCTGAGCATTCCGAGCCGGTCTGGCGGCGCAGATCGGGCGCAGACTTGGTAAGCCAGTCCAGGTAGTCGATCAGGCCGCCCTTGTAGACCTCCCAGCCCTCCGTAGCGCCGCGATCGGGGTCCAACAGGTCGTCCGGGTGCATAAAGTGCGTGCTCACGTAGTGCATGTTGAGCTCGGACACGGCAGCCAGGCGCATATAGGAATCGTCGACCATGCCGCCCGAGACAATACGCGGCTGCTCCACAATGCCGTCGCTCGCCACGCCAAACTCCTGCACGTACGGCAGCTCGGTGCCATCCTCAAAATACGTACTGGCAACGGTCTTAATGCGCGGCACGTCCTCGCCAATAATCTTGCGCGCGCGAGCCGAAAGGATGTTTGACGGTGGCACGTAGACCGAGCCGTGCGCGTTGGGCAGTACCTCGTCCTGAAAGGCGATGAGCTCGTTGAGCGATGCGACGAGCGTCTCCTTGTTCTTCCACGTCTTGTAGTCGTACAGCGTACCGTAGTCGGTGTCCCAGAGCGCCAGCGGCTGATGGTTGTAGCCATGAAAGCCCAGCTCTCCGCCCATCTGCAGCAGCATGCCGCCAAAGTAGCGGAACTGCGTGGTATCGGCCTGACGAGCAGGCTCGGTCTGGTTGACCGCGTCCTCATAGTTTTCGATCATCACGCCGGTATAGCGAATGCCGTATTTTTGCGCGAGCTTTTGTAGATCGGGCCACCAGACCTTGGCATAAAAGTCGGCGATGGAAAGCCCGTAGTCGCGCTTGATGTAGGTGCCGTCGCCCGAGGGCACGGGGCTGGGAAAGTCGTCCAAATAGAAGACGGAGCTGTTGATGACGGGGTAGGCCGTGGCATCGCTCAGCAAGCTGATCGCCGCGGCGTAAAAACCGCGCATGACCTTGTCGTAGACACCGATATTGCACACCACGGTGCGTCCGCTACCGCAGTCATTGGACCAAATGAGCGGGGCGCCCGCATCGCCGGTCTTCGCCCACATATGCGCCGTCTCGCGCAGCGAAACCGAAAGCGACGAATCAAAGGGGTCCGAGAGCTCGTAGCGCTCTCCCCCGCCCAGCATAAAGTCCTCGCTCGGCACAATGCTTTCGGCTTTTACGTAGCCATATCCGGCCGATTCAATGCCAAGCTTAGGAGCAATCACCTGCAGGTAGCTCGAATTATCCGGCGGCATGGCGAGCATAAGCGAACCGCCGGCACTCACCCAACTCATAATATCGGTCAGGTGCGTACCGAGCCCGTCGAGCGACGGCATGAGCAAAATCACGCGATCGAAGGACGTCAGCGAGGGAATGGCATCCGCGCCGTCCAGGGCAAGGTCCACATCGCGGTGCGCGATCTTCATGTCGGGCAGGATCTGGTCAAACTGCTCCTTTACGTCCTCGACGCCCGCTTGGTCGGTATCGGTAATGACCAGGCATCTGGGCTTTTGGCCAAATATCGCCGAGGAGGCCGACACCGCATCGTTGGCGGCAAGCATCCCCAGCTTATGTTGGCCCGCACTGTACTGCACGCCGGCACGCTCCACCAGCAGCACGGCGGCCATGGCAATAAAGACCGCCCACACCACGAGCAGTCCCCTCCAGCGAAAATGGCCCGCACGGTCGCGGATATGTTGCACCACGCTCATCGGGCCTCCTCTCCGTTGCGCCAAAAAGCCAGCTCCTCGCGGTTGGCGGCGCTCAAGTACACATGCTGCTTGTCGATCGCGTCGATCACGCGGTGGACTTCGTCACCGTCGCGGCGCATCACCGCTAGGCGCAGGCAAAGCATCCAAACCTCCTGCTCCTCGGGCACGTCGAGCACCAGCTGGTCGGTCACGGCCTGCGCCTCATCGATCTGGTCGATATCGGCCAGCGCCGCGGCATACCGAATACGCAGCTCAACGGAGTCCTCGCGCTCGCAGCGGCGCGCAAGCAAGCGCGCGTACTGTTGGCGCTGAATCTGAGCCACGCGTCCCTCGGCCAAGCCCGAGTCCAAGTATTCACCAAGAAAATCGCAGTATTCATTGAGATTATGCGCGCTCGGGTCGGTCTTAAAGGCGTGCTCCAGCTGCTGCAGTTTAAGGTCGGACTCCTTGGAGATCTGCGCCACCGCCGTCGCGGCATAGTGCGCCACCTCAACGTCATCGTTAAGCTTAGCCGCCTGCAGCTGCGCCAGATACGCATCGGGCTCCTCGGTAAGCATGGAAAGCATTAGGCGGCGCCGGTCTGCCGGGTCGTTGACGATGAGCGCCTCCTCGAGAGGAATCACGCCTGCATCGGCTTCACGGTCGTGCACCAAGATGCTGCGATGCAGCTCGTCGTTAATGCGCAGCGACTCTAGCGTGGCGTCCTTGAGGTCCGCGCCAAGCACGGCGCTGCGCGCGATAAGCAGCACCACCAGCAGCGGGCCCCACAACGGCACGAGTACCATCACGGCCAACATATGCCCGCGCACCGGCAGCAGGCCCAACTTCATAAGCGTCCACAGCACCAGGCAAACCAGCGCATGAATCAATAGCAAGACGGCAGCAACGACAAGCGAGATCAAGCGACATCCCCCTCGCCATTACCGGTGTCGGCAATGTGCTGCAGCAGCGCCACAATGTCCTCGCCGTCGACGGGCTCCACCGCAATCTGCTTCGCGCTCAGGCGCTCGCGGATAATGGGCAAATCGCACGCCTTTGCCTGGCGCATAAGCAGGTAAAGCACGTCACCATCGACCAGGCCCGCCGCATCGCTCTCGCGGATTGCCGACCCAATTGCGCCCACCAACTCGCCGACAGGCTCCATGCCCGGCACCACGCGCAGGAGCAAAAAGCTCCCCATCTTACCGTCTGTCAGCGCCTGCTCGGCCGCGAGCTCTTGGCCAAAGGCCGCCTGCTTGAGCACGCACGTGCCATCGACGCAGCGTTTATCCTGCGCCACCGCCTCGTAATCGAAGGCACGCCCCAGCGCGCTTTCGACCAGGCCGCACAGGATGCGGAACAGATTTTGGTAATAGAGCGTCATTTGGTTCTGGGCCGCGCGGCGCACAAAGATCAGCACGGCGGGTGCCCCGTCACGCTCGATCGTGTATCCAAACATCGGAAGCCCCGACGTCAGCGCGCGGTTCACCCACAGGCTCGAACGACCTTCGCCGCCCAAAAGGGGCGCAAGCTGATCAAGCGAGAGCGAGCGCGTGGCGTCTTCGGCAATCACGGGACTCGCCGCCACCAGACGTGCAAACGCCCCGCCCGAAACGTGGTAGATCGTCACCGAATCGTTTTCGAGAATCTCACCTATGAGCTCGCAGCACTTGCGGTAGATGTCGCGCGGATTGAGCACGTCAAGCTCTTGCGTCACGGCAAAGATCTTGCCAAAGCTATCGTGACGCCCCACAATCTGGCGCTTGTAGGTGCGCTTGTCCTCGATAGCATCGTGATAGAGCTGCGTGAGGAACATATTGCGATTACGCACAAGCTCGTTCTCGTCACGCTCCGCCTTAATGGCCTCGCTGTTGCGCAGCTGCACGTAGCCGCATACGGCACCCACCACAAAGTACGCGATAAACGGCAGCCAGTTGGACGGCTCGTAGAACAGGCCCTGGAAGGTATAGCCATACTGGGTAAAGTAGCTCACAGCCAAACCCACCGATGCCAGCAGCGCCGCAACCAGACCAAAGTCCAGGCCATACAGCGTGCCGATGAGCACGACGTAGAGCAGGCGATAATCGAGCACGTTGAGCTGGGCAGATTGCGAGAACAGGTGCTGCAGAACCTCGAACAGAGCCCAGGCGACGCCCGTCTCCAGGCATTTAATAGGCAGAGTGCGCATCTGGATGCGGTCGATGGCGGCGCGCAAGGGGTTGACCTTCTTTGCGCGGCCAGCATCCCAGCGAGCCTGAATGGTCGAGAGGTCGCGCAGCAGGTCATAGCGCTGAAACCAGCCGTAGCGCACGCGAACGACGTCGCTGGCGGGCAGGGCATAGCCGGCAGAATCGCCATAGGCAACGGCAAGGTCGGGGAACAGCGCCTTGAGGGCCTCGCCCACCTCACCCGACGTGTGATGGAAGGTATCGGCAACGTCGAGCGTCTCAAAAGAGGCGTCCCAGCTGTCAAAGATGCGGCGCACCAGCACCGCAAGTTCCTCGGCGCACAGCAGGGGAAACGCCGCATCCTCCGCGCCCTGCAAAGCGACCGATCCGGTTAAGCACACGTCGAACAGCGGCACCAAAAACGGATCCTCCAGCGCGGCGGAAGCAGTGTACAGGAAGGGCACGCGCAGAATCTTTGCCTGAACGACTTCGTGCGCAGCGTAGTAGCGGCACAGGTCGTTGGCCGCGCGGGCGATAATGCCCTTGCCCGTTCGACCCGGGACATCGGCGGCACCCTCGGCACCCGCGGGCCCCGCTACATACAGCAGCTGGACCCGGCGACCCATGCACGCACGAAAGACCGAACGTAGCAGCTCGATATCGCCCACGGCATCGTTATGTGGGGTAAGGTAATTAGACAGGTAGACCACGCGGTCGAACTCGTAGGCCTGCTCCAAGTGCTGAAGGAGCTCTTTCCACGAGGCATGGGGCGACGACTCATCGCGGCGCGATTCCGCGGCAGCGACGACCTTAACGTGGTCCCCGGGGAACGCCTTGGCACAAAAGTCATCGTCAACATATGCGGTGTTGCCAACAACCAGCACCTCCATGGCGCACTCCTCCCCTTAATTCCACATTTGTCATAGTCAAACATGCGTATTGTACGCTGTCAACGCGAGCTGGGGCGCCTTTAAGGCTGTTTTAAGAACATTTTCAGAGGATGTGGGGGCCAGGAGAACTAAATAGTGAATCCAATCTGTGGCAGATAAAGCGGCCCCCATACTCCACCAGCAGCGACATTTTCAATAATGCCCCTTGCATAGGAATACAGGTCCTGCATTCCAGTGCTAAGTGCCTCCCTGTCAAAAGCATCGTCATCTAAATCCGCAGGAGCGCGATATATGCCAGAGACGGATATTTCGGAACGGTAATAATGGCCCTCATTGCCTGGTAAAAGCTCAATAACTAAGTTGAGCTGACGAAACCTGACTCCGTTTTCGTCCGAAAATGCACTGGTAATAGCATTTCGGACGTTGCATTCAACGTCAGACTTATTGACGCCCTCTTTCGGAATCATTCCGCCATCAAATGATAAACTGTCCACTTTTCTGGTCACGCATGTAATCAGCGGAGATTCAATGCGTTGCTTCTGAAGCGATTCCATTTACATCTCCAATCGAAAGGCATTCTCATCTGCCAAAGGAGCCGAGTCCCTATAAGCCGGGGCTTCTCCTCCCAGTATCACCGAAAATCGTGACGCATTAAGTCTTGAGGCCATCTCACCAGAAGAAAGTCCCAGATAAGTGCGCACCTCAGGAACATCTCGAATGAGCTTCATAAGGTTATTTGCGGTAATAGATTGTTGCGATGCCCCGTTCTCCCAACGAGACGCCGTGGGCTTTGAAACCCCCAATAGCGACTCAAACTCATGCTGAGTCAAACCAAGATCAGAGCGCAAATCCTTTATATCCGAGGGAGATAAAAGTTCATGAGCCTTAGCATATTGGGAAGCCAGTGCATGGGCAAGCTTAGTCGCCTCTGTGGCAGTCATTTCATCGTTGCCGCACTCGCAAACATAATGCTCAATTCCTTTTACGGTAATTTTCTCGCCACGGTAAACTTCAGTCATTGGCGCCGTGGTAAATTGCATTTCTTTGCCGCATTCCATGCAACGCATGACTCCTCCTTTAATGAATGTATCCATCGATGTTCGCAGACAAAACGTTTAAATGCGCATTACCTTCGGAATCAATTGAAAACTTAACGCACCAATCCTCGTATTCAAAACCTCGGCACACGTAGACATCTGCGTAAACATCATGCAGAGGCCCATCCATGTCGAGCGCGATGGATTTTCTAAAATCGTCAGGCTTCAGATAATCAAATAGGTCAGCAAGGAAATGATCAATGTCCAAATAACCAAACTGATTCATCAGGTGTCTGCGCACCCTACCATTTACAATCATCTTTCCCGAGCGAGCCAAAGACTTCGCTTCGTCAAGTGAATATGTCGGTCGGAGCTTGGTTCGATTCATAACCACCCCTTAGTTAGCATAATGCTAACTATATTCGTTTTGTTGCCAATTGGCAACTCTATATAACGGTCCACACCAGGCGCATTAACGCCCCTATTTTGCGTCTATCCGGAAGTGCGGGATAAGACCGAGATCTGGGGACCAGGCCTCGGTCTTATCCTTCCACATCCTGCGGTTTTGTCGTCAAAATACGAGTTGTGCTCGGAGGTTTTCGACTTATCCCAGCACTTCCGAAATGATGACTCCGTATCGAGTGCTCTAGCGACAAAGGCGGCATCCGCGACAACATCCAGTTGTCGCGGAAACGTCAAAGGGCCGTTGTTGGAAACCGAACAACAACCCTTCTTTGTCTCCGCCTGACGTAGAGTAAACGGCGACTGCATCACTGAGAACATATTACGTAACGTCAAGCGACTCAACGGGGCGACGAATGGCAACGCAGCTGTTCGGCCCCAGTTTCTACCTAAATATAACTAGAGGATGCCCTCCATTGGGAAGGAAGCCCCTTACAAAACTTTGACCCTAACAACCAGGCTTTTTTCGATAGCGATCAAATGAGCAAACATCGATCCATCGGCATAAAAGAAGAAGTGGAGGCCTTGCTTAACATCGATAATTTTAAACTAATTAACGAACCTCCACGAGGCTTTCCCTTAATTACGACATGAGGAGATGCGCATGTCAGAACAGTCACCAATTAGCACTTTCGAATCGTTCCGGCAAACATACTGGACCTACTACTTAGCCCTTGAAGATCGTCTCCTGCAGACAGAGAGATACTGCGCATTCTCGCAGAGGAATACAGAGGCATTTTCAATCGAATACCTCACCTTGCTTTTGTCTACCTGCGGTGAAGTTGACTCGCTAGCAAAAGCTATTGGGACGCGCTTCTTTCCTGAGGCGGATCTAAACAACTGCACAATTTCTAAATGGGGATACTATCTTTGCCAATCTTTCCCAGAGATAGACACGAAAGTCCTCCAATTTAAGAATGGGATGCAATTAAAACCCTTTGATAGCTGGCAACAAACCACAGCAACAAACAAAAGGGGACAAACCATCTATGTAAAAGCGCCAGGCTCAAAGCGCCTCCAATGGTGGGCCGACTACAATACAGTCAAACACTCCAGAGCATCAATCGATCCTGAACGAGGCTTAGCCAATTACGAAAAAGCCAATCAGGGCAACGTCATCAAATCGATGGGAGCCCTTTTTCTGCTCAATAGACTTATGATGCAAATTCTAAATGCCGATGCATACCAAACAATAGAGCGATCGAAGCTTTTCAAACTATGTGATTCCCTAGATGAAACCGAGTCTTTCATTTGCTATGGAAGCGAAGGCGTCCCGCTTGCAATAACGTATGAAGCGCCAAGCGCAAGAATATAGCAGGCTAAAAGCAACAGCGGAAATTAAATGCCATATAGGGCAAAACTGCGATAATCATTGCGGCTTGGCCTTCTGGTATTACTTAGCCGCTCTCTTGTCCAACAAAATGCAGATAAAACTAATTAGCTCCATACAAATAAGATGACGACGAACGCTGCAAATACCAACAAACGACCATCTGGAAAATCCCGAGTCTTACTACTTTCGACCGAAGCGTTTAATTCGAAAACGATCGAGCGCATAATTAAACGAAATAATAAGAACTAACGTCATCGTATAGATAACGAATTGATATATTTCAGATGGCGGATCAGACAGATAGCCTACAAAGACCACTTCCATGACGACAACAGTAAGAAGCGTACATAATCCGATAAACCCCATTCTTCCCACGTCAATGCAAAAGACACTCCGATACTTCAAGAGCAAAAAGGCTGCGACGCCATAGATAGCAAGGAGTGTGACTAAACCTGGTATAAGATTCCAACAAAAGAGGGCAAGAACAACGGGAAACGTCCAAATGGCATTCCCCGCCGCATCTGAATCCATAAACGTATAGCCTTTATCCCTCATTCCGTTTCTCTCCACGACAAGCTGGAGATAACTTCTCAATATCCATCCTGAAAATGATGCAAAATAGATAATGAATAATCGGTCAACAGACCACAAGGAATTATCACCAAAGGCAAGCGTAAGGATGCGCGAGGCGACCGGAAGGGCCGCAGAGGTTAAAACCGTGATCAGGACATCGGAGGTTTTAAACTCACCGTCCCTGCTCTCTGGGGGCTCGTTCACCATTAATCTCCCAACGCAAATAGAAATCAGCATAAGTTCAAGCACCATACCACTTCACCGCATATGCAAATAGCAGGTCTGAGCATTGTTAAACACTAAAAGGGTAAAACCTACGGATGAAAGCTAAACAAGAAGAGACCTACCGATCCTATTTACGGAAAGAATAAGACCGAAGCACAATCTAAGACCACAGAAAGAAGGCGGCCACCATGAAACGAGTCGATGAGGAGCCCACGCCGAAAGCGATTGACAACGCCCTCAGCCAGGACCCGCTTCACCGCAAGAGAGAAATCGAGGACTTTCTAAAGATGCTCATTGCGGTTGAGCCTCCATATACCTTTGTTATTGACGCGCCTTGGGGATCTGGCAAGACATTCTTTGTAAAACAAGTAGCGAGAGTCCTGCAAAAGGCAAATCCGACTCTTGACCACGATTTAGAGACACTAAACGCGACACTAGGAGAAGCCGCAACGGAACTCCCCGCGACGCCATGTCTGCCCATTTATTTCAACGCGTGGGAGGAAGACCATTTCGACAATCCGATCTTGCCCATATTGGCCTCTATCGCCAACGCTGTAGGCGAAGAGAGCGTCAAGGAAGGAAAGGATTTCGGCAAGGGAATCATTTACGTCCTAGAAGCCGCTGCTTCCCTTATTGGATATAGCGGTGACATCAATGGTGCCATTGATAAGTTCAGTGGCGCCGATTTTCTCGCACGGTACAAAGAAGAAAAAGAGTTCCGTGGCAAAATTGACGGACTCATTAAGAATAATCTACCTGAGGTAGCCAACCGAGCCGTCATCTTTATCGACGAGCTCGACCGCTGCCGACCCGAATTCGCCATAAAGGTGCTCGAGCAGACAAAAAACCTGTTTCAGCAAGAAAATATCGTTGTGGTTTATTCGACCGACATTACTCAGCTGGCCCATTCCCTCCAAGGCGTGTATGGCCCAAAATTCGAAGGCAGAAAATACCTCGAGCGTTTTTACGACAAACGCCTAGAGCTGGATTCGATAAAGCTGGCCGATTACCTTCTGTATAAGGGTGTCAGCGCAAATAACGGCTATACGCAAAGTTATATAAACATAACGAATGAGTTGCTCAGCAATAAACAAGCATCGTTAAGAACTTGCAACAGGCTTGCAGATCCAATAAAGAAACAATTGGATTACATCGATACTCACCAGGAGTTTTGTGGAAACGGCAGAGCAAGACTTTTCCCAAACCTATGTCTACTACCAGCTTTAAATATTCTCGCCTACTATGAGCCTCTCACTTGGTACGAAGTCAAAACGAACGCCAATTACAGTGCCGTCTATGAGTTCGCAAAGCACAGCAAGCATTTTATTAAATGCCTCGATATAGTGATTGAAGAAGTGTGGGGTTCAAATAAAGAAGGGCTTCCATATAAGCAAGATATCGAAACCAGGCGCAAACGTTTTGTTGAAGACGTATGCACATTGATATTCATTAACGACTATAGAGATCCGAGAATTGAGGAGCTCAGCAATAGCGAACTTACATACACAAACTTCAATCAAGATTTGTATCGGCGCCTGACGCCACCAGCTGACCATTAGTCCTTAATGCACCGTTTAAACTCATTCTCAGTCAGATAACGCTCAGGAATCCAGACCATTCAGATAAAATTTACGTTTTTATGTCCTTTACCGGAAAGCATAGAAACGGCGCTCAGCCGCAACTGCATTTCGAGCTTCCTTTAGATGCCTCTTCGCTTTTAGGCGTATATCTTTTAGTTGCTTAACCGGATCAACATCAATCTGATCAAAAACGTGGGCCATGTCACCATCGACATATGCAACAAAAGAAGAGCCACCTAAGCTGCCAATCGCCCCAT
The DNA here is from genome assembly GCA_900542825.1 of uncultured Collinsella sp. Lineage (GTDB taxonomy): Bacteria > Actinomycetota > Coriobacteriia > Coriobacteriales > Coriobacteriaceae > Collinsella. The sequence continues at coordinate 71,798 of UQOY01000001.1, forward strand.
CGTGCTGCGAAAGCACGCGTTCCGTATTCCTACGAACTTCACGTATCCTAGGTTCAGCACATTGCAGAAAATGACAGAAGAGTTCAATCACAAGCTTGTTGTATTCCATGTTCGTATAACGAAAACTAAGGAACGGAGAACCAGACGGATCACACTCTTTAATCTTCGAAATAGTCGTGTCTAAAAAAGCGCGCAGCTTTGCAGAGGTACTGTATTCGCGCATGTCAGCGATTTGGTCAAGATCGAATCGAACCCTGGTAGAGCCTTTTTCTTTCACAAGCGAAACAACGGTTTGACCATGCTGAACGGGATTTCGTATCTCATACATAAACACGTAAAGGCCGCCGCCGTCATACCAAGAAAAAGGCAACTTCCAATAGTCTTTATATAGTTCGTCTTTGGAACCTTTGTCGTATTCACGCATAACGGCTTGCATTCTGTCGATAAGACCTCGGCCAGCTGATACATAATTACAAAAAGCGCCGTTTACAACAATCCTCTCGCCAAAACGTCCGCCGGCAAAGCCATCGGACAAGATATCAGACCGGTCGCATGGAACCAAACGCCTCAATTCACTGTAGTTCCATCGAAATTGTTCATAAAGCTGATTGACCTCCCAGAAAGAACGCACGACATCGGAGTACTCTTTCATTTTGATGACAGAATCGCCTTCAAGTAACTCAATCTTTGAAAGCGCATCGCAGCCTTCGGCACTAACCGATTGAATCGGCAACACATGTACTAAGTCCGCCAAAGAAATTCCTCCAAAAAAAGAAATAACGTTCGAGCATTAATCGATAGGCGAAGTTATCTAGCCGGTGAAAACCACCATTCGTAACGCATCATACTAACGTACCAATGAAGCTTGCAATGTAAGGAAGAACGGCTATCGCAACGTCAACTCCCTTGTCAGACATCCAAGCAAGAACTTTCTGTACGCGACTTTCCGCTTCCTTCTTAGGCTTGTTCTTGACTGTTTCCAAATCGAGAAGTAGGCACTTTAGCTCCCTTTTGAGATCGTCGTTCAAAACGTTTTCCGGGATAGATTGGACCTGCTCGGCAACCTGAGTAATAGTCAGCACATTCGTCACGCTGTTTTGATTAACAGCGCTAGCCTGAATATTCACGGTGTTCATACTTCCTGACACAGACTCGAGAGCGATTTTAGCCCTGTAATGCCTAAGGTGACCCAGTATAAGCTCAAGATCACCACGCAAATCCTCTTCTTCTGAGCCGAACCCGTAACCACTCAGGCCAACGGCAAAGTTCTTAATATCGACCTCGTAAACCCGAACCATACGATCGACGCAGCGTCGACGATCATCATCGTTTCCACTGCTAATAAGACGCTTGCACTCATCAATATCTTCGTCGACAGATGCGAGAGCGAGCAGAATTGGATCACCCTTCAGATTCTTACGCTCCGACTCTATCTGGACAAGGAGTTTTCCCCGAAGCTTCTTCAAATCACCTTTATTATCGTATCTGACCACCTGGCCAGGCACGATCGCCCTACTCTTATCCCTATCAAGCCCCAAAATTAATAACGAATCGGCACTCGAAAAAACGGCAATAATTTCCTTAACAAGATCACCCGCAGAACGGTCGTCATACGCGCGCAGCTCCTCATCGATTCTCGCAATGTAGTATTCAGCTTGTGTCATGAAATCACTTCCGACCTATTAAAAAACCGACTATGCCCAGCCGAATTCCTTCAACGACGCTTCAATCATGTGCCTGATGATGTTATTCCCTAGCTCTCTTTGGACGAGCTCTGTTTCGCCTGGCCTCCCGGAGAGATGCATGCAACTGTTGTATATGGAGCCCAACAGATGGAATGTCTCTGGCACTTCAACACCATGCTCACTCGCATACAGAAGCCTGTCCTCGGTCCCCGTATTAATTTCCAGAAATCCAGGCTTATCTCCTGCCGTCAGCGCCTCATAGTTGAGCCTCTCGACGGCCAATCTGATACCACAGCATACTTCGGATGGAGCGAAGGGCTTTCCAGAGAAATAGTCGCCAAGCTTTGCCTCCATCTCGCTCCGAAACGATGAGGGGCTCTTCAGCTCACCTTTAATCCCCTGCTTGGCGATATACTCCAAGACATCTTCGGAGGCTTTGTCACAGTCAGAGAAATGAAGGTAATGGGAGGAAACCGAGTTATAGATATCAGGGAGTTCTTTTTGGCACCTTTTTCTGTCAACGAGAAGCCTATTCAAACACCCCTTTGCAGAGTCACCCCCTGAATTGGGAATGTATGAGGTATGGAAGTTTTTGAAACGAAAACTCTTAAAAAGACCTGGGTCAAGATGCGTCAAGATGATGACATAGAGGTTCTTCCCGGAACTCTTGAACTGCTTCATCATCTCCAGTAGAAAGTGCTGGGCGACAATCAGATTGGCATCGTCAAGGTAATCGAAAACCTCATCGATAAGCAATAGAGCGTTTTCTTTCTCACCAAACTTCGTCCTTGCTCGAAATAGTGCAACACACAGCTGGAGTACGTCAATCTCGCCGTTAGAGGCCTCATCCCAATCGGGAAAATCAACGACGAGCTGATGGTTCCTGACTTTAGCCTCGACCCCATACCTAGTTCTGTTCAGCAATGGAAGCATCTCATTGATATCATCCTTAATCTTGCGGAATCGAAGGTATGAAACGGCTCCCTTTATATCGCCACGCCTCTTCTCGATAAACCTATTGACCTGTATCGCATTCAGGTAGTTCGAGATATTTCCCTTCTCGGGATACCAACGATCAAGGATTTCCTTGATTGAACTCAGTGGCTTTACAGAAGAAATGTAACTGAGAACTTCATCCTCACTAATATCCCCGCCGATGCCCGTTTCGAGCGAAATGACACCTTTAAAAAAATCATTGACTGCTGCAGCGTATCGGGAACCCTTAGTCGTTTTAAAAGCGGCATCGCAGCTGAGCAGCTCGCTAAGGAACTCATAGCTCTTGAATGCCTCGGCAAGGTTATCCATTCTCCCGCGTAAGATCGACGCATATTTCTGTCGCTCCGCAGTGACTGAATAGTTCAAGCGGACAGTGGCTGGCACCTTCTCGTACAGAACGCACTGTTGAACGCTCATCTTCGTTTGACTGAGAACCCTTGGCCCCACCCGGCGGTTCGTCATATTTGCGTACAATCCCGAGCGGACGACCTGCACGTCTACCCTACTCGCAATTTCATTCGAATCAGCATTAGCACTTAATGTCACGTCGTCGTCAAAAGTCACGGACAAGGAGGCGTCGTCCCAGTCCTCCCCGTTATAACGATCCGCGTCTGCCAATTTTAGCCGCCTGGTGTTAAGGGATGCGAACGCCGTCGCAAGCGAAGACTTACCCGACCCGTTAGGCGCCACAAGAAAGTTAGGCTTGTTCGGGTAAAAATCGCATGGCACGTCAAGATGGTTAATCCCCTTAACGTGGTTGCACGTAATACCGGTAATCTTCGCCATCGTAAGCCCCTCTCTGCTTTACGACACAGTCCTTTCTGTACGCATAGCAGCAATATTACCGCTGCTCTCAGCGTGCGAGCATAGGCGCCTTTATAAAGAATGGACCGATAGCAGTAAGGCGGCACCGGTGCGATCAGGCAGTAGATGGCCAAGATCCTTCACGAGAATCTAACTTAACAGAAACGCTAGACTGAACCCATGCTGACCAATAGAAAGCAAAGCCGGTTTCTTAAGACTGTCAACGCTTTTACCAAAGAAAATCCACCAGCGGTTGATAGATGCTGTCCGCCGATTTACTCAAAGCAATTGAACCTTTTTCAGCACAAAAAGCGACATACAACCTTTATTATTGCCTCAAGCGCTGGCTAGATATCAAACATGAGAGTATCCGAGAACGGTTAGCTATTTGCCAACAGCACATCGGATCCTATTCAATAGAAAACTCGCTGGGCGTATAAGAGAAAGCCAAGAAGGCAGCCCAGCAAATGGCCCACTACTAGAAAGGATGATCATGTACGCAGTTATCACTCGCACACGCTATAGATAAATAGTGGAGGAAAATATGGAAGAAGAAGTCGAGGGTATTCCATATAACCATTAGTTAGCAGACGTTAAAGTTCGTGAATCAGGCCACACAATATGTTTTCAGTTTCAGCTCCAGTCATGAACTGGAGCTATTTTTATCCACCCATTGCTAATTGTTGTTCTTGAATATACCGGAGATTATTGAGCTCAGTTTAGAAACAGCTGACGGCTCCTGAACCTTTAGTCCGATCTCTTTGTTTATTTCATAGCCCCTATCAATTTTTAACTGATAAGTCTGAACCCCACGATCGATCTCACGTTCACGCTCGCCCCATATTTCCATCAGTTTAACAATATGGGTGTAGCTGTAATTCCCAACTTCCCTGCCATTGTTCACGGAGCACAAAAAGGGAAAGACGTAATTAACGGCCCTGAAAAAAGGCCGATGAAACGACGGGTATAGAACCTCCTCATTAGCCAACCCACTATTAACCATTAATGACAGCTGTTCCAGATAATTCGATAACTCCGTAAGCGTTTTATCAAAAAGTAAAGCAAACGTTTCGTTATCAATGGAGGCTCGATCGATAGGCGTAAAAATAGTTGGATGTAATTCTGCGAGCTCTGCATACTTACTGGCAGCCTTTTCAAGGTTTTCACTGTTTGCCAAGTAAGATAGCAAACCTTGTTTAACGTTCGAACTTGACGTACCGGCTATGGAGATGAATTCTTTTTCGGAAAACGACTTTAAAGAATGAACCGATAGGCTCATAACGGCTTGAGCATAAATGGAGACTTCGGAAGAGACGAAGCTGAATAGCTTCATCCTGGGCAGAACTTCGGCCCTAAAAGTATCGGCAAAATTAATGGACCATTCAGAGGCTTTTATATAGCTATCGTTACGCATCTGCTTAACAGCAAGCCGATAAGAACCGATTGCAGCAAAAAGAGCGACAGCAGTCGCAAGATCTGCCAATGCGTTCAAGTCGTTCGACAAAGGTCCAAATAATTCCTGAAGCACAGCGTTTCCCATCAATTAGACGCCTCTACATGAAGCCAATTAATCAACATTGATAAAACGTCATGCACCAGACAATGAACGTATAATAATTCTACTTTAGTTTTCTCGAACCGTATGCGAGCGCAGCCCTTCAATAATCACAGTGAGCCAACCGCGCCTGCGACAGCGCTCAACGACGCTGATTATTTCGTGTCAGCATCAAAGGACTAATTTGTATAAGACTGATCGTCGATTATGGTCTTTCTACCCAAGCATTCCAGCTCCGCAACATGTCCCCCATCTTCATCCTTCACTACTTTCAGCTCGAAGGATTGCATGTATCTGAAACCTAAGCAGTCATAGAAAGCAATTCCAAGCTCATACTCCCCGATCGCAGAATCAGTTTGCGTATCTATGAAAATACCAAGGTAAAAACTCTCCCCATGATCAAGCGTCAAGGATCTAACACCTCGCCAAACCGCGCCTTTGCGATTAACGCCGACCTTTACATTGTTGGCGCAACCAGGGCCAACGTTCTTGAACCTCAATGGAACATAAATTGTCGGATTGGGCGTTGCGAGGCTAAGACCCTCTATTGATTCAGATAGATAACTATGTGTAACACGTTTTCGCTGTTCGTTGGTAAGACCGTCTTTATACTCAATTGCATTTCCAATTAGCACGTAGGTATCACGTTCTTCACCCTCGTAATACCCTTTGGAATCACTATTTGACACCGCATCAGAAGAGGCAGATTCTTCAGGATCTCCTTCATATTGCGGAAGCATAAATGCCCAGCCTATTTTATTTTTCTGCGTGAGCATAATCATTGAGAAATAAGGTGCAGCGCTCATCCTGCTCTGCGTCCGTTGTTGGTCCCAAGCATCAACGATACCGTAAACAATGCCCAAAAGGGCAATAAACGCTGCCCCCATGGTCCCACAGTAGCCAAGCATCTCGCCGGCACTCCACGGTGTTCTAATAACGACTTGTTGCGCGTCAACTGAATACAGGAACGCTATAACAAGTGGTGGAAGAAAGATAATGACCAGACTAGCTATAAATAGATTGGCAGCCTTCTTACTAAAGGCAAAGGTTTTGCCTAGCCGTTTCTTAAAGCCTTCCTTCATCTTGCCTCCCGATAGAAAATAGGATGCCGCGAAAAGCACCAATATGCAGCCAAAGAATACGCCCACAGAAAGCAATTGTAAGCGCAGCATATATGCCAACAATTCACCACTATCAAAAAGCTTCATCAGGCAGCAGATTGCCATTTGAACGCCCCAAACAAGCAAAGTGAAGTTGGAATCATTCACAGAAGAGGAGGGGGCGCTATCGACCGAAACCCAAAAGCCGCCGAACGCCAAAACAGGATCGCCGAATAGAGGTCATTAATCCAAACCGTAAAGCTACTTGCTAACTACATTTTCTAGACCTAGAATTAGGTTTAGAAAATGTAGTTGATTGGAGATAGATGTTTGCTCGACAGCTTGACAGTTTAACGCCAAAGGGTCACCTCCGACCCTGCTTTGCAACCCCTTCTGATGTGCATCCGGATCTTACCGAAGATATGTTCAGAAAGGCACTGGAGTATGCACGGGACTCCACGACGGTTATGGATAACGGCTTTCTTGCCCCAACGGCACGCGGAACCTTTATGTATCACATCTCAATTGCCGAAATTCGTGAGTTAATGGCAGAAAAGGGTTGGAAGTCAGAAAATGTAACAAATCTCCCCTATACGATCTCGCCTGATGGGTCCGTCAAGATTACCGTCGCCACAGGCAGCGCCTCAACTGGCGTAAATGGGGGTTTTGGCCCAAAGCTAAAAGAGAAGGGCAAGACGCCATCAGTCGTAGACGGTCAAATGACCCTATTCGATCCAGATAATTATGTCGTCGATCAACAAGAAGGGAAATTGTGGTACTTGGTATTCTATGTGGACTATTGTCACCAGGAGATTCGCATGGAACTCTCTAAGCCACATTTTGACGAAAACAACCAGGTCGGTGGATGGATTAAACGCATCATTATGAATCCCATTCCGCTGCAGAACGTTCAGATTTCACTCCCGCCCGACGAAGATATACCGACCATCAACATTTCGCCCATTGAACCAAGTGAACCCGATGTAGCGGTTAGATAATAGCCAAAGCGTTCATGCGGACCCCCATATCATAAGAAATGACAACCGCTTTGAACCCACTATCCGAATGAGGAAGTAAATGGAAGGCACACGCCTAACTCTTGCGCGAAAAATGAGAGGCTTTTCGAAAAAAGAGCTAGCCGAGCTTGTAGAGGTCACGCCCAAGTCTATCGCCGACTACGAAAAAGACATTACTAATCCAAGTACCGAAATCGAGCAGCGCTTGATACGGGCGCTGCGTTTTCCCGAAGCATTTTTTAATTTGCACACAACGGAGCCCATGTCAGAAGAGGCTATTTCATTTAGAGCAAGAACTAAGCTCAAAAGAAGTCAAAAAGACATTGCAACCGCCGAGGCAACGCTTGCAACGGAACTATCCGACTGGTGCAACACCAAGTTCAACCTACCAAAAACAAACGTCCCCACCATAGAGGGCATAGACCCCGTTCTCGCCGCAGAAATGCTTCGTAAAGAATGGAAAATGGGAGACGGCGCTATCCCTAATTTGCTAGCCCTCCTTGAGAGCCACGGTATCCGTATTTTCTTTGCCGGAGAGATTGGAAACGAAGTTGACGCCTTTTCGTACTGGGAACCAAAAACCCAATGTCCATATGTGTTTCTCACGACTTCAAAGAGTGGTGAGCGGCGCAGAATGGATGCGGCTCACGAACTCGGGCATCTAGTAATGCATCGAAATCTCGACATGGGGACGTCAACTACAAAAGAAATCGAAGCCGAGGCGAACAGGTTTGCCTCGGCCTTCCTAATGCCTAAATCAACTATGCTGAAATATACGCCCAGAAGCTTCAGTCTGCGGGACGCAGTAGTCCTTAAAAAGCAATGGAAGGTATCTGTGGCAGCATTTATCTTTAGATCACACGACATTGGCTTACTCACGGATTGGCAGTATCACAATCTTTTCAAGCAATTAAGCGCGGCAGGATGGAGAACGGATGAGCCCAATGCGATAATTCCGGAACAATCCGAGGTAAATAAGCAGGTCATTAATCTGCTCTTGAAAATGCCGCAAAAACTTAGCACGGCAACCAATGAAACCGCATTGCCCCTTGAGTTGTGTTATCAGCTGCTAACCGGAACAAGTGCGCAAGTTGTACTAGGTGGGAAAACGCACGCAAGAAAAGTTTGCGAACGAAAGGCCAATCTAACAGTAGTTCAATAACTATAGAATTATTCGGCTGCATGCTTTAAGTCCGTTCCAAACGATCACTTAATCAGACAAAGCGAATTTGAAGCATGCGGTCAAAATCAGATAGCATATCAGCCAACAATAATTGAAAATGAAATCGAAGCTCTCCCGAGGAGCAAACGTTTTATCTATATTGAATTACTAGGCCTCTAGTGTTTAAAGCCGTTGACTAGAATTAACTCTATGTCTGAAACAGAAAAATAGTGCTCGCCAACTATTTTTCGCCAAACGGTTGCGTGATAATTCAAAACAGAACACGCGTTGTAACTAATTGATTCTAATACCAATCACACCAGCCTCAAGCATATCCAAACCAAGCGTGGAGCAGCGGTTTCATGCGTAGGAGAGAAACCGGGGTGCATGATAACGCGCTCACTCGAACCTTGCTGCTCCACAAGAGGTCTGCGTGCCCCGGCACGGTGTCGCCGCTGCCGGGGAACAGAAGCGCTGTAGATGTTCACTAAGAAGTGGTCCGAATGTTCGCTGGAAAATGAGCACCGTGAGCACGAAAAATTGAGCAGTTTAAGCAAGAGGGCCGCGCCCCGGGGACCGGGGGCGCGGCCCTCACCGCATGGTTTCCCGGGGCGGTTACTTTGGCGAACCGGCCCGTGAAGGGTGGAGGAGATGACCGTGCCCCTGGACAAAGTGAATGATATACGGTCGATGGACGCCGCCGGGCACTCGAGATCCGAGATCGCCCGAGTGCTCCGCGCGAGCCGGAACACCGTGGCGAAGTACGCCGCCCACTCGTCGAGCCATTGGTAGAGAGTCTGCCGAAGGGTTACCCCGACTTGCGGGTCGTGCGCATGACGGACCCTACGCATTCTTCGACCATCTCAACGGCCTTGCGCTTTTCCTCTTCCGTGTAGCTCGTCATCTGCGAACTCCTAACCGGACCGGTTCGGTCCAACTATTTGTCCGCGCCCCCATCTCAGCAATCAAGCAATGCATTCATAGAGCTCCACAAAGCATCCAATAGGTTATCAGCAGATTCTTTCGTCAAGCCCTTCGCAAAGAGATACACCTTGAGCTTAGGCTCAGTACCACTCGGACGAACAAGTACACGAGACCCGTTCGAGAGTCTCCACTCAAGCACGTTGCTCGGCGGCAGTGTTTGAACGGGCTCGTCAGGTAGCGAATTCACTATTGGCATAGGCGCACCCGCTTTGTAGTCAATCACATGGTCAACTGTCAAGTTGGCGATCTCGGTAGGAGCTCCCGCGCGAAATCTGTCCATAAGCGCAGCCATTCGCTCGGCACCGTCGACACCCTCGTAAGCTCTCGTTAACTGCTTGCCAGACCACCAGCCATAGCGGTCATACAAGTGCGCCATGGCATCAACCAGATCAAGCCCATCGGCCTTCAGATCCGCGGCCATCTCGCACACAAGCATACACGCTTCGATGCCGTCTTTATCGCGCACGTGCGTTCCAGACAGATACCCAAGGCTCTCTTCAAGGCCGAACAGGAAATCTCCCCGTCGACCATCCTGCTCAAGGAGCCCGATCTGCTCACCAGTAAACTTAAAACCCGTCAACGTGCGTCTGAGCTCTAAGCCATACCCATTTGCCACATCATCTGCCATGGGCGTTGAAACAATCGTGGTGACAGCAACTTTTCGGTCAAGCCCCTCCCTCGAAGCAGCCCGTCGAGCAAGCCAGTCCAGCAATAACACGCCAACCTGATTACCCGATAACGTTATATATTCACCGCCATGGCGAACAACAACCCCCACTCGGTCAGCATCGGGATCCGTCGCCAAGGCAAGGTCGCATCTCTCTCGGCTCGCGAGATCAATAACAGCCTCCATGGTCTGCGGAACCTCGGGGTTAGGCTTAGGACACGTTGGGAAGTCACCGTTCGGCTCGGCCTGTTCCGCAACGACATGAAATGCACCCATGCCCATATTGCCAAGCACGCGCTGCACACACACAAGGCCGGCGCCGTTGAGCGGAGTATACGCGACTGATAGGTCACTGCAATCAATGCCCTGCGAGCACGAGAGCGTAGAGCTGACATAACGGTCCAAGACATCTCCACTGGCCCACGCAGTCAAACCAGATTCAATTGCCGCATCGAAAGGCTCCGCGCAAACATCGTCAAAAATATCAACAGAATCGATGGCAGCCTGAATTTGCCGGCACATCTCTGTTGTCGCCTGGCAGCCATCGGGCCCGTAGACCTTGTATCCGTTGTACTCAGCCGGATTATGCGAGGCGGTAACGATAATGCCCGCCGAGCAGCCGAGGTCTCGAACAGCGAACGACAGAACCGGCGTGGGAGAGGGATGCTCGAATACCACGGAGCGAACTCCGTTTGCAGCGAGCACCTCAGCGGCACGATGAACGAATTCCGGGCCGCCGTGGCGCGAATCCCGTGCAATAACAACCAGCGGTTCATCAACCTGCGAGTTGAGCCAATTGGCGAGACCTTGAGTAGCCTTACCCACCGTCCACACATTCAACCGGTTAGGGCCCATACCAATCTTAGCGCGCAAGCCACCAGTACCGAAATGGAGGTCACGAGCGAACGCGTCCTTTAGAAGCTGAGGATTAGACGCGAGGGCATTAAGAGCCTCCCGATCCTCATTACCGTCCATCGCTTCCAGCCAGCGATCAAATTCGTTTTCGATAGATACGTCGTTCACCGTCATTCCCCCGTCGACGAGTCCATAACCCTAATTGCTTACAAGATGCGAAGAGCTTATACCTCTATGAAAATCTCACTGATTTCCTTGCGGTGGCTATACGGAACCATCGTGCAATCCGGGTAGTAACCGGCACCCAAGACAACCGCGATGCGCTCGCTGTCCTTAAGGTTCAGCAGCTTGGAAATAGCCGCCTCCTCGGCACCGGTATTCCCCCACTGCAGGAAACACGACCCGATTCCCTTGAAGTGGAGAGCGTCGGCGAATCTCATGGCAACAAGACCCGCATTTAAATAGCCCTGATTGCGCTCTCCATAAAAGGTGAACGCGTTGAGATCGAACGTCACGACAAAGAGCGTGACGGCGTCCTTGTCAAACCCACCAAGACCCATGAGCGCATCTTTGAGCTTGGACGCCTTTGCGTGATCGGTAACCTCGAGAATCTTAATCATCTGCCTGTTGCAGGCGGTAGGCGCATACCGAGCCGCTTCCACGCAATCAAGAACATCGTCGCGCTTCAAGAGCCCGCGCTTAAATTCACGAACAGAATGACGATCTTTGATAACGGTCGCGAAATCATCAATGCGATGCGCCGTCGCATCTTGAAGCGTGTATTCATGAGCGCCGACAGGGACCGGTTCGAAAGAGGCCGGAATCGTCTTCAAGAACTCGTTCACGGCTTTATAGCCGTCTTCCTGCTGCCAGCCATGCTTATCAAACAGGTCTTTCCAAACCAAAAGAATGCTGACGCCCATCTCATACGCCGTCGATACCTTCTGGTTCTCGGAATACGTCTTCAAATAATCAATCAGCTCTCGCACCTTCTTCTTGCCGAAGGGACGAAGGCTCTGAGAGCACATGCCCTTTTCTAAGCTGTGAACGATCAGAAGCACGTGATAATCAACACACGCGTGATCCGACATCGACTCCGCGTAGTTGGCGACGAATCGATTCGCATCGGTACGCATCTCCCTGCGAACCTTATGTGCCTTCACAACCCTACGCAGGGCATCAATTGATTGCAGCTGCTCCTTAACGGACATTCTTTTTTCTCCTTACGATTGAAAGGCCAAATTCGAATAGCGTTTTGTCAAATACATGCGCCCAAAGCACCGTCAAAGGAATGAACAGAATCGAACCGACAAAAAGCTGAAGGATCAACGTCAAAACAGAGATACCAAATACCCGTTGGACTAGTAATGCCGGAAGTGCGCTTGCAAGTCCAATCAGGTAGTACGGCACGCTGGCAAGCACTGCCTTTGAGTAATCGAATCGTGACCTCAAACGGAAATATTGATAAAGCGGAACGAAGCTTTCAGCCACTAGGGACGCTATAGCCGCACCCAACGCAGCCAAACGAGGAATCAGCAATACATTGATAAGCACGTTCAAAATACTGCTGATAAGAGTGGACTTCACATAGATGTCATCAATTTTGCTCGGAATGATGTACTGCATTCTGATGACATTGCCTAACCCCATGGCAATTAGAGCAAAACCGGACAGACGCAAGATGTTGGCACTTTGGCTGAACTCAGCACCAAACAAGAGGTCAATCAAACTGTCTGCAACTGCGAACAAGCAAAACGCCATCATCGAGGTCATTATTGCCATGAGCCTTAGGGAGAGGGAGATATAGTGCTCGATTTTCGCCGAGTCCCCCTCAGCCACCAATTTCGACATCTTCGGCATCATGACTGAACCGAAAGAAGCAATCAGGCCTGACAGGCAGTAGACGATTTTCTCTCCATTATCAAAAATACCCGTCTGAACCATGGTGCTCATCGCACCCAGCATCACTCTGTTCAACGACCGATATACATTCAAAGCAAGCGTTGGGATTAGCAACAACGAGCAGGGAAAGAGGTGCTCTTTGAAGTCCAACAGATACTGAGGAAGGATTCGTACACGCTTCCTCAGTCCTATCCAGTTCGTAAGATAGCCGCACACATATCCGCTCACCATGATCAATGCGTACAGCGGCGTGTCGCTCTTCGTTTTCACGAACAGGAAAATCCCGGCGACGCTCAGCAGCTTGACCGTAATATTCCTGATGGAAACACGCCGAAAGTCCTCGAGGCCAAACCAAAACCAATCGATATCTGAAAAGGTGCCGACCACCCAAATCAGAAACACCAAGGCCATGATGAAATGTTCAGAGGAAAAGCAGAATGCGTAAATGGCATAGCAAACCGAAATCAAAACCGTCGAGCAGCACTGAAGTCCAAAAAGACGCGAGAACAGCTGATTCAACGCATCCTGATTGCCACGTACTTTGGCGATTTCCCGCGTTCCATAATTGGTAAGCCCGAGCTTGGCAATAAGAATCACGAATTGCGCGATGGAAAACGAATACGCGTAGATTCCAGTACCCTCAGCGCCGATGATTCGAGCAAGGTATGGTGCCGTCACAAGCGGCAATCCCATATTCAGAATCGAATACGCTGAGTTATAGATAAAGTTCTTTTTTGTGCCTACTGCCATAGAGCTAATCCTGAACACATTTCTCGAGATAGCCAATAGAGCTGGCTCTCAACTCGCTAAATTTACTTTCAACCGAGGTGTAATCAATATCCTCGTTGAGAACGGCTTCGATTCCCGCACCGACAATTCGCTGATCCAACGCAAGGTCATGCAGCAAGTTCTCAATCTTTTTCTTTTGATAGTCAAGAACGACAAACCGCTTATGGAAAATCAACGAGAACACCGTACCGTGGAAGGTGTTGGTGACAACAGCTGATGCGCCATTAAAGCAGGAAAGAAAAGAAACGACGGTCGATTCATAATGCATATCAGCGAACGGCATACGGCGACCAAGTGACACTATTTTCAAACTGTTATCGGCTGCATACTGTTTGATCTCGTCGACCACCGCAGCTGAAGGCGTATCGAACAGATACAGTAGAAGATAGGTGCCCGCTTCTTCCATTGACCTACAGAATCCCTGATAAAAACTTCGATCCTTCAACAGCGTGGGGTCGCACACCTTGCACGGCACCCGATCCGCCCGAGAAGTGATGTACTCGAAGGAATAGTCATCCCTAACGCTGATGTTCGCGTACTTCTTTATGGACTCACATGGATACTTCAGCGAATCCAACGTTTCATAGGGCGAATTCGCGATTGAGGCTGCATAGGTGACGATCTTAGAACCATCCCATGGCAATCCCCAGAAGACATCCTGGGACTCCAAGAAATATGGCGACGTTACATCCCAAACGGTATCGCTGCCAATGGAAAGCAAATCAAAGCGTTCAGCTCCACTAGGATCGACGATGTGAAAATGTTCACGAATGAACTGCCGGGAATCTCGATACCTTTTAATAACGGCGCCTGGACTTGACCTAGACACCAAAGCCTTTATAACGTCCTTGAATTCCTTCTTGTAAGAAAGCGCTGAGAGCTTATTGATCGTAGAAATGAATGACACATTGCATCCAAGTTTGCTGTACGCATCCTGCATCGCAAGCGCTTGAAGCACGCTTCCGCAATTGGTGCTATATATGACTGTAATGATTCCGACGTTATGCTTCATGAGCTCATCGGCCTCCTTATCGCTTGCTTAAATAGGGTTTTCGATTTACCGCACCCTCAGGAATGTCAACGGTCTCTGAGCCATCCATAGCCTTCTCTTGAGAAACGTTCATGCACATAACCGCAAGATAGAAGGTTACCCAAACACTGAAATAATCAAGAATATGCGATGTAATGGCAACGAAGACGAGATACAGCATCATAAAGAAATGCCAATAGTTCTTCTTTGAGAATTCCACAATGCCGAAGGCGAAAGATGCGATTCCCAGAAATCCCGTTTCCAAGTAGATGCCTATAGTGTCGTTGTGAAGAATACCGTTCCACACAGTACCGAAATGCGATGAAGCGTACCCGGCTAGATAGTAATTAATCGAACCATAGCCATTAAAGTCGCCAGACATACCCGATATGGCAAGATGATAGATGGTTGGACGGCCAGTCATCTCAGCGTTAAGGTCAATTCCAAAGGAGCTATACAGCCATCCCATCACGTCATACCTGTAAAGCCACATCAGCACGAATGGGCTCAGAACTATCGCAACCATAACGAGCACGCGATAGACGCGTTTCACATCACCCTTAGGCACGCGACTCGACAAGACAAATGCAACCGGGGCGAGAATGAAACTAAGGCGCTTCATCGAAAGCATACAGAAAAGAAAACAAATAAAGGCCTTTCCTTTCTGCTTCATCGCCAGAAAGAGCATCTCCATGATTAGAAAGTCATGAGCAAGAGAGGATTCGGTCGCCGCCTCGGAATCAGACCAGTTTATTGAGAGAATGCTACTTAAGGACAGATTGTCAGCATTCATAAAAAGAAAATGACAGCAGAATCTGACCAAGAGGACGTTGAAGTAATAGTTCCAATCCTCTTCATCGACCGAATTAGCAAATAGCAGGGCATTGATAATCGGCAAACCAAGGCGTCCAAGCGCAGAGAACAGGAACCCTCGTAACCCATCATGCATAATCTGAATTGGAATTGAGATGGCTCCAAAAACGACGATAAAGAAAAGTATGTAACCGGCATACTGAAATCCGCGTATTTTAGCGGTGCCTCTATATACAAAGATAATGCCGTTGGCAGCACAAAAGAGCAGCAAAGTAGCCATATATAGGGCCTGTGACGCATACCCAAGCATGTAGGCAACATAAAGCAGGTTGTAGAGAATGAACAACAGGAACCTAAACCCCGACTTCGGAAGAAGCGGGGTGTTCAAAGCTCTCTGAATAATACTTGTCATCGTATTCATATTCGTATTGCGAATCACGCTAGCCAATGTGGCTCAGACGATCCCTCAGCAAAGCCTGCTTTTCGGCACACAGACTTGCAAGCTCACGCTGAATATCAGTGAAATCGATATTCCGCACACGGGAAGACCATTCCTGTACATCAGAACAAATAAGATCGTTGGCACCGACAGCATTCAACAGAGTTGTAATCCTGGTACTAAAGTGAGAAGGAAGCGTTACAGCAACCGGCTTATTAAAGACGAGGGAAAACACGGTTCCGTGGAAGGAGTCAGTGAACACACAGTTTGCGCCCTTAAAGAGCCCAACCCATTCATGGACATCTGGAGCGATGATGTTTTGGCAACCGGGCTTAGTCTGATAGGGCATCGTAATAATCGACTTGATCTTCAAGCCGTGTTGCTTTGCATATGCACGAGCACAATTCGCCGTGTCGCTATCTCCATGGAGCTGATACAAAAGAACATAGTTCTCTTCGTCAGTATCCTTAGCAAAGTGGCTCCACGTATCCGGCGAAACAAGAAGCGTCGGGTCGAGCATCAAATCGACGTCTGAATAGCCCATTTCCCGAAGCAATTTGATTCCTGACGTCTCTCTTACGGACAAGTAGGTATATTTCGAGAGCTGATTGTTAATGAAAGCTGAATCTTCCTCATTAAAGGATGATTTACCAAAACTCGAAGCAATCGAAATGCATGTGGAACCGCTAGGTGCAAATGCAAGGAAATACGAACGATCGAACTTCTTTGTATAGTAGTTATTCCAAACCTGATCGCTACCCGAACAATAGATATCCGCCTCCGGGAGATCATCCTTCAATTCCTGGCACGAAAAGTATCTTTTGTTCGTAAGAGGCATTTCTCTATCGATGAACCTGTCGAATGTAGAAATCCTCTTACGATTTCCCAGAGACTTGAGGAATGCTTTGGCAACCCGAATTGGAAAGGCCGAATTCATATTCGACACGTCGTTAAACAGATTTCTGAACGTGCCATAACCCAATATATTGTTGGGGCAATAGTCAATAATAATCGGCTCAAAACCAGCATCCTTAAGATACTGGACAGTCGCATACGCTTGCAGCGCGGCTCCGTAGTTATAAGCACGATGATACGTCATGATAGCAACTGACTTTTTGGGCATTAGATTCCCTTCCCTCATTTCGTTTTTAAGCCGAATGTTAACGACCTATGATTAGTGAATTGTTAAACGCTGCGAATACCATCGATGCAGCCACAGCAATCGTTTTTATAGAATCAAGCCCATACCGCCGTCGAGCTCTTCGCGCATTTGCTGCATTCGATCGTACGTAATCGATGCACGAAGGAACTCTGACCCATAGACCCCTCCCCCGGATTTGGTAACCTTTTTCGTCCGCTCTTCAAACTCCTCCACAGTCATCAAGACCTTAGCGGGAGACCCAGCCGCAACGACCCCATTGGGCAGACTGCGCGTAACGACAGAATTGGCACCCACAACGCATCCATCACCGATACGAACGTTCGGCATCACGATGCTTCCGTAACCGATAAACACGTTGTCACCGACTGAAACTTTGCCGACCTTCGAGTACCCAACGAGCTTCTTTGTACTGCCATCGTGGGCAAGAAGGCAGACATTGGATGCAAAGGTGACGTTATTGCCGATTTCAATCAGCCATGGGAAGTTGGCATCGATGTTGCAACCCTTTTCCATCTGAAAATCGCTACCAACAACGAGCCCATGTTTGACCAGTCGCTTAAGGTAAAGGGCTTTAAAGGCGTTTCGAATGAAACCTAGCATAGGCTTTGATACAACTCCTTAACCTGCTTCATGTGAGCATCGAGAGAATAGGTGGATTCGATAAGGTCGAAAGCGGCTTCGCTCATCTGCTTCCGATCGTCCGCATCGTCCAAAAGAGAAGTAAGGGCATCGCCAAGCGCATCGATATCACCTGGCTCAATCAACACACCGTTAACCCCCGATTGAACCACTTCGGGAATAGCCGCGATGTTCGTGCTGACTGTGGGAATACCATGCGCCATCGCCTCAAGAATGCTCATGGGAAGCCCCTCATTGTATGACGGCAGGACGTTCAAGACGGCGTCGTTCAAGATGCGTTCGCGCTGCTCCGAATCGACCCAGCCAAGGCACGCGATGCGATCAGATAGCCCAAGCTCATCGATCTGGTTGCGGGCTGTCTCAATATCACCGTCGCCGCAAAGGGCGACATGGTATTTGCTGTCGATTCGAAAGGCTACGGTGCTAAACGCCTTGATCAGATCGAATGTCCCCTTGCGCTCACCAAGCCTGCCCATGAATACAATGGTATCTGCGTCAGGGTTGTAGAGATTCCTCCCGTAAGTGGGAACAGCATTGTAGAGGACCTTGAAGCAAGCATTCGGAAAATGCTGTTCCATGGCGTGCTTGATCGAGTCGGAAAGCACAAGGTTCACATCGACATCGTTACACACCTTCTCGACCTTTTCCTGCGCGTCTGGACTCAGACCCGCAAAAAACGGTTCGAACTCGGCTGCATGATGGTGAAACACAACGGGGATACCGTTCTTCTTTGCCTCTTCCGCGATCATTGCCTTCCGCCAAAAACTGCCCCGTTCGGCAACATGAAGGTGAACCAGGTCGACTTCGTGCTTCCTCAGCATATGACGAATTTTCGGGAGCGTCAGCGCAAAGTGAACTGCAACACGCACCTTATTACCCGGAACGTGGGTTGGAACAAAATCGATGTTGAATTCGTCCCAGTCAGGGTATGACAGATAGTTTTTGACAACGGAGACCATGCCACCCTTCACATCTAGAGAGGAGCAGCACATCAGCACCCGTATTTGAGAGGCATTGGATTTCATCTAGCACCCAGCCTTACGGTATTTGAAGATGAGTGGAACGATCTTAAGGTCATCGACCAGGTAGCGCTTTGCCAAACGCGCGGGATCCTGCGTGATTCGATAAAGCCACTCAAGCCCGCACTGCTGCATCCACTCGGGAGCTCGGGTCACGTTACCCGCCTCGAAATCCAAGCTCGCTCCCAATCCGAGCATCAGCTTCGCATGAATACGATCCCGATAGTGATGAATGAACTTCTCTTGCTTAGGGCAACCGAGTCCCACGATGAGAATGTCGGGAGCAGTCTCATTGATTTGGCTAATCGCCTCATCAACTTTTTTGGAATCGCGTTCGAAGCCATAATCGGGAGACATCGTGCCCACAACACGCAATCCCGGGAACTTAGCTGTTAAGTTGTCCGCCGCCTTCTGAGCAACACCAGGTGCCGCGCCGAAGAAGTACATCGTGAGACCACGCTTGGAGCACTCGGAGCACAGGGCGGGAAACAAATCGGATCCGGAAATCTTTTCTTTTATCGGGCTACCGTATCCCTTGGATATCCAGATGAGCGGCTTTCCATCCGTCAGGATAAGGTCCGCATCACGGTATACGGCACGCAGCTCATCGTCCTTTTCGAGCTGCACGATATGATCAACGTTAGGCGTGACGACGTAATTTCCCCGTCGCGATCCAGAAGCCAATTCGCAGCAACGCTCGACCGCATCATCAAAGGTGATGTTGTCGACCTCGGTATTCATGAACTTCAAGCGACTCAATTCGACTCTCCCCAATGGTTGCCATACCGCACGCTATCGCTCTCGACCAAAATATCGCCCAGCTGGATTTCTATGGCGTTGATGTCGGTACGCGCTAGCAAAGCGTGACGAACACCGGCAGGAATCTCGACAACGCTTCCAGCGACCACGGGGCGCTCGCGGCCCGCGAGCGAAAACAGACCCTCACCTGATACGATGGTCCACACCTCTGAACGGTTAACATGGCTTTGCTCACAAATCTGACTACCCGCCCGAACGAAAATCTCCTTCACAATCGTTCGCGAGCCATCGCGATAGGAACCTGAGTCGACAACCCGGTACGAGCCCCATGTCATGGCCTCTTGCATAGGACGGTCCTCGGCCGCCTCTTTCACCAGCGATTTAATGTGCGCGGATTCTTCTTTTCCGGACACCAGGACTCCGTCTGGCGTTGCGACCACCACGGAATCATGGAGCCCTGCGATCACCACGGGAATGCGTAGCTCATTGATGGCATGAACATCAGAGCAACTGTCTTCGTCAATGGAAACCCGTCCGCTTACAGATTCGCCCATCTCCTCGGTAAGTGTGTTCCAAGTACCAAGGTCCTTCCAAGATCCAGCATACGGAATAACGGCAACGGATTCCGCCGTCTCCACCACCTCGTAATCGAACGAGTTCTTTGGAAGCTCAGCATAACGCGACTGAAGGTCCTCATAGCTTGTATATGATCCATACTGAGACAGGATGTCGAGAACATAACCAAGGCGGAATCCAAAGACGCCACAGTTCCAAAGAGCCCCACGACCTATGAGCTCGCTCGCCTTGGCCTCATTGGGTTTCTCGGTAAAGCACTCCACCATCCGCGGGGAGCCCTGTGATTCAGAGGGAACGATATAGCCGTACTTCTCGCTCGGGTAGGCAGGTTCAACGCCCAGTAGCACGATGTCTGCAGCATTCGCCTCGATTGCCGATGCGACATCTGCAACCTTTTGGAAGTAGGCATCCTCGACATAGGAATCGATGGGCATCACGATAACCGGGTCGGCAAGACCCGCACCCTGCTTTGCCAGTAGGTGCTCGCACGCAAGCATGATTGCAGGAGCGGTATCACGGCGCTCAGGTTCCACGACCTCAGCATAGTGACCCTTAACTTGCATCTCGAGAGCACGAACCTGTGTCGCACAGGTTGCCACAGTTACATCCGCGCCGGGAACAACGCGTTCAATCTGGTCGAAAGTTCTCTGCACCATCGATACATGGTTACCATTGGCATCGCGCAACACTTTAAGAAACTGTTTTGATCGCGCATCATTCGAAAGGGGCCAGAGCCGAGAACCCGAACCACCTGATAGCAAAATGATATGAATAGCTTGGCGCATCAGCACGCACCATCCCCGGTAAACACCTCAAGCACGGTGAGGCAGATAATTTTGAGATCCAACAGGACACCCCTCTTTGCGATATATTCCAGGTCGCGGCGAACCATGCCGTCGAACCCGGTGCTGTTGCGCTCCATCACCTGCCAGAGGCCCGTGATGCCGGGCTTGACGGCAAGACGCTGCAGGTCGAACTCCGTGTACTCGGCCACCTCGTTGGGCAGCGGCGGGCGCGGGCCCACGACGGACATCTGGCCAAGGAACACGTTGAGGAACTGCGGGAACTCGTCGATGGAGTGCTTGCGGATGAACTTGCCGATCTTGGTGACGCGCGGGTCATCCTTCATCTTGAACATGGCGCCAGCAATCTCGTTCTGCCCCTTGAGCTCGGCGAGGCGCTCGTCGGCGTCCTTGTACATGCTGCGGAACTTCCACATGCGGAAGGTAGACAGGCTGCCGTCGCGGTGGGTCTGCCCCACACGGATCTGGCTGTAGAACGGGTTGCCCTCGCTCTCCAGGCGGATGGCCGCGGCGAGCACCAGGCTCGGCAGGGCGATGACGGCCAGCACGCAGCCGCTGAACACGAGGTCGAAGGCGCGCTTTACGGCCCTGTAGCCCAGGCGTGTGCGGTCCCAGTCCTTCACGGCCTGCATGGCCTTGTAGCGCACGCTCACGTCGCCGCTATTCATGGCCTGGGCAACAAGCGCGGCCCCCACCGGCGCGTTTTTCCCTGTCGCTTCTTTAGTAGTCAAGTTCAAATCCACGTCCCTGTCCCCAGGGATCCCCCAATCGATGAATTCAAATTGCGAATGAATTGCCAGTGCGACGTCCCCTTACGTCTTACTGGGCACGTCCAACGGAAGCAGCTCCCTAAATGCGGAGTCGCCTTCGCCCACGTCTACCAGGCACCAGCGCTTATGACGGTCGACCTTCTTTACACGGGCCTCTTGCCCCACCAACGGGCCTTGCTCTATATGCAGCACGCCGTCTTCTATGCGGGCTACGCTGTTGCGCACCACGCCGTCGTCATCGAGTACGGAGCGGTACCAGTCCTGCGCATCGTCCGGCATAGACGCATAGGCCCGCTCCCTGCTGCCAGCAATGCGGCAGCCAAAGCTCAACTGGGCCAAAGCCTTATCGAGCAGGGCGGCATCGCGCGTGGCGACGAAGAAGTATTCCTTGTACATGGGTTTGGTTTGGAGCGACCAAGCGCCGTCCCGCTTAAACCAGAACTCCTTTTGCATCACAAAAGCGTCCTGCATCAGCTCGTGCGGGATAATGCGGCGGACCTTTTCGCAGGTCTCGCGCTCTTTTCCATTGGGGGTGTGAACCAGATACCAGCGGACGCGGCCGTGCTGGCCATTGGTGATGGAGCCACTAAAGGCACCGGGCAGCTGCTCTTGGCGCCGCATCGTCTGTTCCATGTTCTCGCCCCCTTTTCTTATCTCCGCGACGCACGCGGATGCAGGGGCGTTAAGAACAGGCTTCTCGCTCGCAGCTAGGCGCAGTCGCAAAAGTACAGGTTTTTGTATCTTTCGACGAAGCTCATTATACGAGCAAACTGCTCGCGTTTTCCCAGATTGCACAAAATGCGCCGCGAATGGGTGCATCTCCATACGCCTCTACAAAAACCTGTACCTTTTTGCACAACAAAAAAAGCCGCTCTAACCAGCGGCTTTTCTTCTATAGACAACAAAAAAGGCGACCGCCCTATAGGACGGTCGCCTTTGTTAATTCTTGTATTGTTTGTGCTAGGCGCGAGTCTTGATCTCCTCGAGCACCTTGGCCACAAACTCGTCGACGCTCATCTGAACAGTCTCGTTGGAGCGGTCGCGGACGGAGATGTTTCCGGCTTCGACCTCCTTCTCGCCCAGGATGAGCATATAGGGCACGCGGTCGATGCTGCGGGCCTCGCGGATCTTGTAGCCGATCTTCTCGTCGCGGTCATCGCAGACCACGCGAATGCCGGCCTCCTCCAGCTTGGCGCACACCTCGTGGGCGTAATCGCGGCTCTTCTCGGAGACGGGGAGTGCCTTGACCTGCACGGGGGCCAACCAGGTAGGGAACTTGCCCGCAAAGTGCTCAATCAGAATGCCGATGAAGCGCTCGATGGAGCCAAAGCACACGCGGTGCAGCATGATGGGGCGCTTCTTGGTGCCGTCGGCGTCCACATACTCCAGATCAAAGTTGAGCGGCATCTGGAAATCGAGCTGGACGGTGCCGCACTGCCAGGTACGGCCGAGCGAGTCCTCCAGGTGGAAGTCGATCTTGGGGCCGTAGAAGGCGCCGTCGCCCTCGTTGACCTCGTAGTCCATGCCCAGCTTCTCCAGAGCGGTGCGCAGGCCCTCCTCGGCGCGAGCCCAGTCCTCATCGGAACCCATGGAGTCCTCGGGACGGGTGGAAAGTTCAACGTGGTACTTAAAGCCAAACTTCTGGTACACGGAGTCGATGAGGTTGACCACGCCCACGATCTCGTCGGTCAGCTGGTCGGGACGCACAAACAGGTGGGCGTCGTCCTGGTTAAAGCAGCGCACGCGGAACAGGCCGTGCAGGGCGCCGCGCAGCTCGTGGCGGTGCACCAGGCCAATCTCGCCGGCGCGGATGGGCAGCTCGCGGTAAGAATGCGGCTTGGAGGCGTACACCAACACGCCGCCCGGGCAGTTCATGGGCTTAATGCAGTACTCTTCGTCGTCGATAACGGTGGAGTACATGTTGTCCTTGTAGTGGTCCCAGTGGCCCGAGGTCTTCCACAGCTGCTTGTTCATGATGAGCGGCGTGGAGATCTCCACGTAGCCGGCCTTGTGGTGGATCTCGCGCCAGTAGTCCAGCAGCGTGTTCTTGAGGATCATGCCGTTGGGCAGGAAGAACGGGAAGCCGGGGGCCTCGTCGCGCATCATAAAGAGGTCCATCTCGCGGCCGATCTTGCGGTGGTCGCGCTTCTTGGCCTCCTCGAGCATGTGCATGTGCTCGTCGAGCTCTTCCTTGGTGGCAAAGGCGACGCCGTTGATGCGGGTGAGCATCTTGTTGTCCTTGTCGCCCTTCCAGTAGGCGCCCGAGACGCCGGTGAGCTTAAAGGCCTTGAGCGCCTTGGTGTAGCAGATGTGGGGGCCGACGCACATGTCGATGTAGTCGCCCTGCTGGTAGAAGGTGATACGGGCGTCGTCGTCAAGGTCGCCGATGTGCTCGACCTTGTACTTCTCGCCGCGCTCCTCCATAAGGGCGATGGCCTCGGCGCGGGGCTTCTCAAAGACGGTGAACTTGAGGTTCTCCTTGACGATCTTCTTCATCTCGGCCTCGATCGCAGGGAAGTCGTCCTCGCTGATCTTGACGCCCCCGGGCAGGTCGACGTCGTAGTAGAAGCCGTTGTCGGTCGCGGGGCCGTAGGCAAAGTCGGCCTCGGGATAGAGGCGCTTGATGGCCTGCGCCATGATGTGCGCGGCGGAGTGGCGGATGACGTGCGTGACCTCGTCCTGCGGGAGCTCGGCCACCGAACCGTCATTGTAGAGTGCCTTCATGGGTATGTTTTCTCCTCTCGGATGCCTGATGCAAGTGCGTGCGATGCGCTCGGCGTTTTTGACTTGCATCATTATAGGCAGGTTGCCTTGGTATACAAGCGCCCGCCGCACCTTAATGGCACGGCGGGCGATTTTCTACGCATGCTTCATCGTGTGGGGGCGGGGCTGCGGGGCGCGCGTGGCTTGCAGTCGGCCCGGCGATGGATGCGTTACTGGATGCGAGTTCGGCAGTAGGGGCAGACCTTCCAGTGCGCGTCGAGCGGGCGATGGCAGCTGGGGCACACGTTACGAACCTGGGTATCGCACACGGGGCAAACCACAAAGTCCTTCTCGATGGGGGCGCCGCACTGCGGGCAGGTGCCGTACTGGGCAAGCTGGCGCTCGCGCAGGGCCATGTCCAGCTCCTGTTCCTCGCGGTCGGCCGCGTAGGAGTGCGGGCGCAGGACCAGGTAGGCGATGAGGCCCACAAACGGGATGAGGGCGATGATGCCCCATGCCACGTAGGCGCTGGCGCCGCGGCGGCGAGCGTCGATGAACACATAGACGACCGACAGCACGTACAGGGCGATGATAAAGCCAACAAAGGCATAGACGACGCCCATAAGCTGCGGCGACATGAGCTCAGAGATGTACTTGGACATTGAGGTGTACCTTTCGGAATATTTACAGTCCGGATTAGTGTAACACGGGGGTCGTTCGAGCGGGACCCTGGTGGGGCCCGGCGGCCACCGTGGACACAAACATCTCAATCTGTAACAGTTACTCGGCAAATAAGAGTCTAGGTGTTACAGATCGAGACACAGGGGTCCCTCCCCGACTTCAATCTCGATCTGTAACATCTTGAGCTCCAAAACCCCTCTTACTGTTACAGATCGAGACATTCAAAATCCGTCGGAAGGTTTGTCTTGATCTGTAACATCTACAACCCAAATCCTCTGCTAACTGTTACAGATTGAGACAAAAGAAAACGTCCAGGCCGAATGTCTCGCTCTGTAACAGCTAGGGACCAGAAACCCTTCTATCTGTTACAGATCAAGACAAACGGAGGGTCCGTCTGGCAAACGTCTCGATCTGTAACATCTGGAACCCAGTTCTTCTGCTTACTGTTACAGAACGAGACAAACTTCTGACACCAGGGACGGCAGACAAGGTCACCGATGCTCCTGAGTCTCCCCTCGCCTGCCGTTGGCGGATGCAGCGGGGCTGTTCGCCGCATTGCCGCCGCACTGGGGGTGTGCAGACCGTAGGATAGATCTATTGACGGCCTGTCAACTCGTCTGGGAGGCACTGTGGCAGAAACGTTTGATATCGCGATTGTAGGCGCGGGCATCACCGGGTGCGCCATCGCGCGGCAGCTCGCGCGCTATGACCTGTCCATTTGCGTGGTCGAGTCTGCCAACGACATTGCGCTAGGCGCATCGAAGGCCAACGGCGGCCTGGTGCACGCAGGCTACGATCCGGCACCGGGAACCGTAAAGGCGCAGGTCAACGCCCGCGGCTGCGATCTATATGGCACCTGGTCCCAGGAGTTAGGATTTTTGTTTTGCCGCACCGGTTCGATGGTGCTGGGCTTTAACGACGAAGACCGCGCACACCTGGAGAAGCTGCACTGCAACGGTCTTGCCAACGGCGTGCCCGAGCTGTCAATCATTGGCCCCGAGCGTATCCGCGAGCTGGAACCGCGTGCCAGCGCCGACGCAACGTGCGCGTTGTGGTGCCCTTCGACCGGTTACGTTGACCCGTTTGAAGTGGCCATCGCCGCGCTGGAGAACGCGGTCGCCAACGGCGTGACGTTTATGCGCTCCGCACCGGTTGAGGCGATTGAGGTTGCTGGCTCGAATTACGGAGCCGTGCGCTTTACGCTGGCAACGCCCGCCGGCGACGTGCGTTGCCGTTACCTGATCAACGCCGCGGGCAACGGCGCCGCGGACATCTCGCATATGGCGGGCGCCGAGGACTTCCAGATGGTCTGGCGCCAGGGCAACATTGTGGTACTGGACAAGGAACCACGCGCGCTCATGCCACTCTATCCCGTTCCCACGCCGGTGTCCAAAGGCGTTATCGTCACGGGCACCGTGCACGGCAACACCGTGATTACCGCGACCGCTGCCGTGCGTGAGCCCGGCGACACGCAGACCTATGCGAGCGATGTCAATGCGCTGCTGAGCGGCGCGCGCAAGCTGGTACCCGATCTGGACACGCGTCGCGTGGTGCGCGCGTTTGCCGGCGGTCGCCCGGTCATTAAGGGGACGAACGACTTCTTTATTGCGCAGTCGACCGTGGTGCCAGACCTGTTCCAGGCGGCGGGCATTCAGTCGCCGGGTGTGGCGAGCGCGCCGGCCATCGCCGAGCGCATGGAGCAGACGCTGCGCGATGCCGGCGTGGCCCTGCGCGAACGGGACGATTGGGACCCGATTCGCCGTACGCCGGACGACTTTGACCGCGCGTCGCTTGCGCGCAAAGAAGAACTCATAGAGTCCGACCCTGCATGGGGGCAGATCATCTGCCGCTGCGAGACGGTGCCCGAGGCCGAGATCGTGGCCGCGATCCGACGACGCCCGGGTGCGGTTTCGGTCGAGGGCGTCAAACGCCGCTGCCGCGCGGGCATGGGTCGGTGCCAGAGCGGCTTTTGCCAGAGCCGTGTGGTGGCGATTCTGGCCCACGAGCTGGGGTGTAAACCCAGCGAGGTGCTACTGGAGGATGCCGGATCTTGGCTGGTAGAGGGACCGCTGAAGGGGGTGCGCTAGGATGACGACGCTTGATATGCGCGACGGGCGCGCAGAGGCAGGAACTACCGAGGCGGTGCAGACGCAGGCGTTCGACGTGGTCGTTATCGGCGGCGGCCCTGCCGGCATGGCGGCCGCGCTTGCCGCGCATAAGGCCGGCACGCGCGTGGCCATCGTGGAGCGCGAGCAGCATCTGGGCGGAATCCTCCGCCAGTGCATTCACCCGGGTTTTGGCCTTTCGCACTTTAAGCAGGAACTCACCGGTCCCGAGTACGCGCAGCGCTTTATCGACCAGGTGCGCGAGACCAACATTGCGCTGTACTTGGGCAGCATGGTGCTTGGGATTGATTCGGACGAGGGCGCGAGCGCTTCGGGCGTGGACGAGGCCGCGGGAGATGCCGCAGTCCACACCGTCACGCTCATGAGCCGCGCAGGCATGCTGCAGCTCACCGGACGCGCGGTCGTCCTTGCCATGGGGTGCCGCGAGCGCACGCGCAGCGAAATCAAGATCCCCGGCAGCCGTCCCGCCGGCGTGTTTACGGCGGGCCTGGCGCAGCGATACATCAATATCGAAAACCTTAAACCCGGCTCGCGCGCTGTCATTTTGGGTTCGGGCGACATCGGGCTGATCATGGCGCGCCGCTGCACGCTCGAGGGAATTTCGGTCGAGGGCGTGTACGAGCTCATGCCGTACGCTAACGGCCTGCGCCGCAATGTGAAAAACTGCCTGGACGACTTTGGCATTCCGCTGCACTTGTCCACCACCGTCACGCGCGTGATCGGTCACGATCGCGTGGAGGCCGTCGAGGTAAGCCAGGTCGACGAGCACCTGGCGCCCATTGCCGGGACGGAGCGCATCGTTCCGTGCGATACGCTGCTGCTTTCGGTGGGTCTGGTTCCCGAGAACGAACTTTCGGTGGGCGCAGGCGTTGAGCTTGACCCGCGCACGCGCGGTGCCATGGTGGACCAGAGCCTGCAAACGGGAGTGCCGGGCATCTTTGCCTGCGGCAACGTACTGCACGTGCACGACCTGGCCGACAACGTGACGACCGAGTCCGAGCGCGCCGGTGCGGCTGCGGCGGCGTATGCGTTGGGGAACGGAGCGAATGTAGAAACCAGCCCTGCGGGCCCGAGCTGCCAGCTCACGGTCTCCCCCGCCGGCATCGCAGGCTACGCACTGCCGGGACGCATTACAGCTGTGGCGCTCACCAAACTCAACTTCCGCGTACGCCGACCAGTCGACGCCGCCCGCGTGCGCATTCTGGCAGGCGACGAAGAACTGTTTGTAGGCAAGGTCCGCCCGTTTAAACCGAGCGTAATGGAGAGCTTCCCGCTGCCGGCAAAGGTGATTCAGCACGCACTCGACCTGGGTGTCAGCGAGATTGCCCTTTCCGTCGATCCCGTCGAGGAGGCGTAAGGCCATGAGCATAAACGCGATCGAAACGCTGCAGCTCAACTGCACCACCTGCCCATCCGAGTGCCTCCTGACCGTAGAGGTAGAGCGTGACGCAGACGGCGCCGTGGTAGAGGTGCGCTCCGTGACCGGCAACAGCTGCCCGCGCGGCGATACGTTCGCGCATCAGGAGCTCACCTGCCCCATGCGCGTGCTCACCACCACCGTGGCCGTATCCGGCGGCGACGAGGCGCTGCTGCCCGTGCGCACGGCCGAAGCCATCCCGCTGGCACTCGACGCCCAAGCCATGGACCTCATCCGCGGCCTAGTCGTCGACGCACCCATCCGCATGGGCGATGTAGCCCTCCCCAACCTCCTAGACACCGGTACCGACCTCATCGCCAGCATGGACATCGACCCTGCCTAGGTAGCTTATTTGGGACGGGGCTCTTTTAGCTACCTCGCCATTCACCCCGCCCCTCCTCAATTGCGGTGAAATAGTTCCTGATTTCCGCCAAAACGCCGGCATCCAGGAACTATTCCACCGCAACTTTCCTTGGGATCGGTATTTAGCCTGTGCCTACTTTAGTGCCATTTCAAAACTATGCCGGATTACGGGGCTGATTCGGAGACTCCCATCCATACCGGCAATTTTCGATTTTTGATAAGCCGTCTACCTGCGGTTTTAATTTCGCGATTTATCCCATAGTCAAGTAATACAGGTCCAGCCCCGTAATCCGCCATAGTTTTGAAACCAGCCCATTTGGGACAGACCTCTTATGACTACTTTTGCACGAACGTTCGCTAGGCTGGTCATGCCAAGGAGTGTCCCGAAGTGCCGGCAGAAAAGGAACGTCCCTAGCTGCCGGGCATGGGATACCATGGTGGCACCCTAGCGAAAGGATGTTTCATGGCACATGTCGATGACCAGCGCGTAGCGCGCGTGCTCGATGCGCTCGAGGCTCAGCACCCCGGCGCGCAGCTGCTTGTAAACGACCCGTGGTCGATTTATTACCTGACCGGCTTTTATGCCGATATGTTCGAGCGTTTTTGTGGTGTGCTGCTCGCACGCGGTAGCGAGCCCGTAATCTTGGTCAACGCGCTGCATCAGCTGCCGGAATATGACAATGCCCGCGTCGCCTATCACACCGACACCGACGTCGTGGCCGACGCCATCGTTCGCGAGGTCAATCCATCCAAGCCCCTCGGCATCGACACCGTCATGCGCTCCGGCTTTTTGATGCCGCTCATGGATCGTCGCGCCGCGAGCGAGTTCTTCCTGGGCGACTTTGCCGTCACCGCCGCACGCACCCACAAGGATGCCGCCGAGCAGGAGCTCATGCGCGCGTCCTCGGCCGCTAACGACGCCGTAATGGCCGACGCCATCAAGCTCGTCCACGAGGGCGTGACGGAGCGCGAAATTGCCGACCAGATGCTCGGCCTGTATCGCAAGCACGGCTGCGAGGGCTTTAGCTTTCCGCCCATCGTAAGCTTTGGCGCCAACGCCGGCGACCCGCACCACGAGCCCGACGACACCGTACTCAAGCGCGGCGACGTGGTGCTGTTCGACATTGGCGGGCGTCATCGCAACTACTGCTCGGACATGACACGCACGTTCTTTTGGGGCGAGCCGGACAAGGAGACCGCACGCATCTACGACATCGTGCGCCGCGCCAACGAGGCCGCCGAGGCGCTCATCGCACCGGGCGTGCGCATGTGCGACCTGGACCGCGCCGCGCGAGACGTGATTGAGGATGCGGGCTATGGACAGTACTTTACGCACCGCCTGGGGCACTCGATCGGTCTGCAGGACCACGAGCCGGGCGATGTCTCGCTCGTTAACGAGCAGGTCGTAGAGCCAGGCATGACGTTCTCTATCGAGCCGGGCATCTACCTCCCCGGCCGCACCGGCGTCCGCATCGAGGACCTGGCCCTGGTTACCGAGTCCGGCGTCGAGATCCTCAACGCCTACCCCCACGATCCAGTCCGCCTAGACTAGGCACGCAACCAAAGCTCCCCTAGAAGTTGCGGTGGAATAGTTCCTGGATGGGCTGCTAGAACCCAAAAATAGGAACTATTTCACCGCAACTGATGAGGGGATGGGTTAACGGAGCAGGGCGGGCTAGCGCAGCAGCCCCGCCACTTCGCCGGCTAGGGTGATGGTGCCGGCGGCTACGAAGGGCTCGCCCGCGGCCTCGAAAGCTGCAAGGGCCTCGGACACGCTGGGGTACACGCCCGCGAGCTTATCGGCGTCCACCAGGGCAGCGAGCTCCTCTGCCGGCAGGGCGCGATCGGAATCGGTTTGTGTCACGACCACACGGGGGAACGCCGGAACAAGCACGTCGACGATGCCCGCCACGTCCTTGTCAGCCAATGCGGCGCACAGCAGCGTGGGGCGATTTTCCACGCACGGATCGATCTCGTCCAGTGCGCTCACAAAGTTCTCGCAGCTCTGGGGGTTATGGCAGGCGTCGATCAGCTTGAGTGGATCGGTTCCCAGCACATCAAAGCGACCCGGCGTGGGGCAGCCCATAAGCGAAGCGTCGAGCGCATCGTGGTCGAGCTCGCGGCCCAGATACCCCTCGCACAGCATAATCGCGCACGCGGCATTCTGCGGCTGATACGCCGGTTTAACCATCCTCGACGTATAGATCGCGCGCGGCGTGGTGCAGCTGAACTCAACCGTGTCGCCCACATGCGCCGGCACCTTAGTCGTGACATGGTTCACCACGAGTGGCACCACACCGCATTCGCGGCAACGGGCATCCATCACGCGCTGCACGCTCGCCTCATGCGTACCCTCGCCCAAAACAACCAAACGCCCGGGTTTGATAACCGCAGCCTTCTCCCCCGCAATGGCCTCGAGCGTATCGCCAAGGACCTTCGTATGGTCGAGTCCAATGCCCGTAATGGCGACGGCCACGGGATCGGTCGCACTCGTAGCATCCCAGCGACCGCCCATGCCAACCTCAAGCACGGCAACGTCCACGCAAGCCTCGGCAAACATAGTCAAACCGGCCACGGACAAAAGATCGAAAGGCGTAATAGCACGGAGCTCCTCGCCCTCCGCCTCACGACGTGCGTTGAGACGACGACCTGCCTCATACGCCGCAGAGACACCATGGGCAAAGACCTCGTCTGAGACGACCTTTCCATCAATCTCCATACGCTCGGGATAACGCACCAGATGAGGAGACGTAAAGAGCGCCGTCTTAAGGCCCTCACCACGAAGAATGGCAGCCGAGAATCGCGTCGTCGAGGTCTTTCCATTGGTACCGGCTATCTGGACGCAATCATAGAACTCGTCAGGACGACCAAGCTCATCGAGCATCTCGACGACGGTCTCAAGCAGCGGCGTGGAATAACGCGCAATCTTGCCCGTATCGGCCGCAAGTGCAACAGCCTCATCAAAAGAAAGCTCCGGAACCTCAAACGGCACCGAATACAACCCAGAACGCTTCGCCATAACCAAAGTCCCCTCAACATAAAAAAAGGCCCGTAAGCAACAACGAGCCCCTCCCATTCAAAATATCAGCCAAACACCGCTTTGCAGCAGAATCAAGGCCACAACCCAGTGGCCCAAACGCGCCAGATGCAAACAACCACGTAACCGCACTAGGAGCGGCCCGACGCTTTGCTCGATACAAGTTCCGCACGCAAAGGACAGCACTTAATGTGCTGTCCGTCTTGCGCAGGACTGTCCGCAGCGGAGAGCAAAGCATCGGGACGCGCCCCCAAGTTAGACCTACGAGAAGTCAGCAACCTGAGCAGTCAGCGCCGCCAGGATCTCCTTGAGCTCAGCTGCACGGTCCCTCTTCTTCTGGACCACCGCGGGCGCGGCCTTGGCCACAAAGCCCTCGTTGGCGAGTGTCTTCTCGCAACCGGCGAGCTCCTTCTGGGCCGCGGCGATCTCCTTCTCCAGGCGTGCCTTCTCGGCCGAAAGGTCGACCTTGCCCTCGAGCACCACAAAGACCTCGACGCCGCTGTCGACCACGGCAATGCTCGCGGCCGGCTTCTCAACGTCGGTACCCATGACCAGCGAGGCAGTGTTCGCCAGCGGCTCGATGGTCGAACGCAGGCTCTCGAGCTTCTCGATATCCTCGGCACCGGCGCGCACGACCACGTCGAGCTCGGCCTTGGGGCTCAAGCGATAACGCGAACGGGTGGCGCGCGCGGCGGAAACGACGGTGCGGCACAGCTCAAACGCGCGCTCGGCATCCTCGTCGACGTACTTGGCGTAGTCGGCGGGCTCGGGCCACTTGGCGATCATAAGCGCCTCGGCGCGGTCAACGTTGCCCTCGGCGTCCAGGTCGAGCACGCTCGCCGGCATGTTGTCCCAGATCTCCTCGGTGACAAACGGCATGAGCGGGTGCATCAGGCGAATGGAGGTGTCGAGCACAAAGATCAGGTTGCGCTGAGCCTGCAGACGGCCCTCGCCCTTCAGGCGGGCCTTGGTGACCTCGACGTACCAGTCGCAGACCTCATTCCAGAAGAACTGCTGCACGCCGCGGGCCATATCGCCAAAGGTGTAGTTCTCGATGCCCTCGGTGACCATCTTGACGGCCTTGGCCAGACGGCTGAACATCCAGGCGTCGGCCGGCGTCTCCACGACGGGCTCGCCGGGCGTGTAGCCCTCCATGTTCATAAGCAGGAAGCGGCTGGCGTTCCAGATCTTGGTTACAAACGACTTGGCCTGCTCGGTGCGCGGGCTGTCGATGAGCTTCTTGGTCTTCTTGTCGATGTTCGCGTCAAACTTGACGTCCTGGTTGTTGGTGCACAGCGTGAGCAGGTTGAAGCGCATGGCGTCGGCGCCGTACATGCCAATGAGGTCCATGGGGTCAACGCCGTTGCCCTTGGACTTGGACATGCGGCTGCCGTCCTTGGCAAGAATCGTCGGGTAGATGACGACGTCCTTAAACGGCACCTCGTCCAGGAAGTACAGTGAGCTCATGACCATGCGGGCGACCCACAGCGCGATGATGTCGCGCGCGGTGACGAGCGCCGTCGTGGGGTGATGGCCCTCGAGCAGCTCCGGCTTTTGCGGCCAGCCCTGCGTGGCGAAGGTCCACAGCTGCGAGCTGAACCAGGTGTCCAGCACGTTCTCGTCCTGATGCACGTGATGGCCGCCGCACTTGGGGCACACGTCGGTGTCCTCGGTAAGGGCGTCCTCCCAGCCACAGTCCTCGCAGTAAAACACGGGGATGCGGTGGCCCCACCAAAGCTGGCGCGAGATGCACCAGTCCTTGAGGTTCTCCATCCAGGTAGTGTAGGTCTGCGTCCAGCGTGCGGGGTGGAAGGTGACCTTGCCGGAGTTGACGGCGTCGAGCGCCGGCCCCTTGAGCTTATCGACGGCCACAAACCACTGCTCGGACAGCCACGGCTCCAGCGCGGAGTCGCAACGGTAGCAGTGCATGACGGAGTGGTCGAGCTCCTCGACGTGGTCGAGCAGACCGTGCTCGTCAAACCACTTGACGACGGCCTCGCGGCACTCGTCGCGGTTCATGCCGGTAAACTCGCCGTAGCCCTCGACGACCACCGCGTGCTCGTCGAAGATGTTGATCTGCGGCAGGTCGTGGGCCTGACCCATGGCGTAATCGTTGGGGTCGTGGGCCGGCGTGACCTTGACAAAGCCGGAACCGAAGTTGGCGTCGACATGCCAATCCTCAAAGATGGGGATCTCGCGGTCGACAATGGGGAGCTTGACGGTCTTACCCACAAAGGCGGCCTTCTCGGGGTCCTTCGGGGAAACGGCAACGCCCGTGTCGCCGAGCATGGTCTCGGGGCGCGTGGTGGCGACGACGATGTAGTCCTGGCCGTTGACCGGCTCGGTCAGCGGGTAGCGCAGGTGCCACAGGTGGCCCTTCTCGTCCTTGTACTCGGCCTCGTCGTCCGAGATGGCGGTAGTGCAGTTGGGACACCAGTTGACGATGCGCTTGCCGCGGTAGATCAGGCCGTCGTGGTACCAGTCGCAGAACACCTTGCGCACGGCCTGGGCGTAGTCCTCGTCCATGGTGAAGCGCTCGTTATCGAAGTCGACGGAGCAGCCCATGCGCTTGATCTGCTCGACGATGATGCCGCCGTACTCGTGGGTCCAATCCCAGCAAGCGTCGACAAACTTATCGCGGCCGATCTCCAGGCGGCTGATGCCCTCGCTCTTGAGCTTCTTGTCGACCTTGGTCTGCGTGGCGATACCGGCGTGGTCGGTACCGAGCACCCAGCGCGTGGACTTACCGCGCATGCGGGCCATACGGATGATGGCGTCCTGGATGGAGTCGTCGGTGGCGTGACCCATGTGGAGCTTGCCGGTCACGTTGGGAGGCGGAATGGTGACGGTGCAGTCGCCCACGCCCTCACGGCGCTTGTAGTAGCCGCCGTCGAGCCACTTCTGCAGGATCGCCGGCTCGTTGGTCGACGGATCGTAGTTCTTGGGCATCTCTTCCATATATCTCTCCCTTGCCCGTCGGGGAGGAATGTAGGCCCGATTTTCGCTCGGTCAGGTCCTGGGCTCGCTCGAAGACCACATTACGTGGTCTTCGGCTCGTGCGGAATCTACGAAAATCGGACCTACGTTCCTCCCCTTAGGTATCGATTACTTCAGTCTGTAATGACTTCTCTGAGGCTTAAACAAACACACAGAATAGCACAGGTAGTTGGGGTTATTGCGTATATATAAAATAGCCTCCGACCGCGGGTGGTCGGAGGCTATTCAAATTCACATTTGCGAAACCTACCATTTAGGGACAGGTTTGTTTTGGTCGGTTTTATATGGGCAAACGTCATTCTCCCTGATAAAACCTGCCAAAATAAACCTGTCCCTTTTTGGCAGGTTTACCCGTAGATGCGTTGGGGTTGTTCGGTGCCCTTTACGGAGGCTTCGGTCACGATAACCTTGGTGACGCCCTCCTCGCTGGGCAGGTCGAACATCGTCTGCTGCAGCACGTCCTCGCAGATGGAGCGCAGACCGCGGGCGCCGGTCTTGCGGGCGAGCGCCATGCGGGCGATCTCGTGCAGGGCGGCATCCTCAAACTCAAGCTCAACATCCTCGAGCTGGAACATCTTGCGGTACTGACGCACCACGGCGTTCTTGGGCTCGGTCAGGATCGACACCAAGTCATCCTCGTCGAGCGCCTGCGTCTGGGTGACGACGGGCGTACGTCCCACAAACTCGGGGATCATACCAAAGGCGTTGAGGTCCTGCGGGAGCACCTGGCGCAGCAGGTCGTTCTCGTCGACCGAGGTGGGGCCGGCGATCTCGGAGTTAAAGCCCACTCCCTTGTTGCCCACGCGATCGGCGATGATCTTGTCCAGACCCACAAAGGCACCGCCGCAGATAAACAGGATGTTGGTCGTGTCGATCTGTAGCAGCTCCTGCTGGGGATGCTTGCGGCCGCCGGTGGGCGGAACGCTTGCCACCGTGCCCTCAAGAATCTTAAGCAGCGCCTGCTGAACTCCCTCGCCCGAAACATCGCGAGTAATGGAGAGGTTCTCGGCCTTGCGGGCGATTTTGTCGATCTCGTCCACGTAGATGATGCCCACCTGCGCGCGCTCAATATCGCCGTCGGCGGCATTGATGAGCTTGAGCAGGATGTTCTCCACGTCCTCGCCCACGTAACCGGCCTCGGTGAGCGCGGTGGCGTCGGCGATGGCAAACGGCACCTCGAGGATGCGCGCGAGCGTCTGGGCGAGCAGGGTCTTACCGGTACCGGTGGGACCGAGCAGCAAAATGTTGGACTTGGCGAGCTCCACCTCGTCCATATCATCGTCGAGCTGCGCGTCCGAGCCGTCGTCAAAGGCCGAAAGCGCAGCACCGCCCTCGATCACGCGGCGGTAATGGTTGTACACGGCAACCGACATGGCACGCTTGGCGTCCTCCTGGCCCATGACATAGGCCGAAAGCTCGTCATAGATCTCGTGCGGCGTAGGCACGTGCGTGATTACCTGGCGGTCGTCCTCGAGTTCAAAGCCCTCGGCCTCGGGGTCCACGGCAGGCTGGGATGCCGGCTGTTCGTGGTCGTTGAGGAAGCCCGGCAGCTTGCCATTGCGGGCAGCATCCATAAAGTCCGAAGCCAGCGACTCCTCCAGAATCTCGGAGCAGGCGGCGACGCACTCGTCACAAATAAAGATGTTGGTCGGACCCTTTACAAGGCGGCGAACCTGACCCTGCTCTTTTCCGCAGAAGGAGCAGCGGATGGGGTTGCCGTTCTCGTCGAAGTTGTCCTGCATGTTACCGGCCATCCTAGGCGTCCTTCGCGGCGAGGTCGCGCGAGGTGACGATACGGTCGATCAGGCCGTAGTCGAGAGCCTCGGCAGCGGTCAGGTAGTTATCGCGCTCGGTATCGGCCTGGACCTTCTCGATGGGCTGGCCCGACGCGTCGGACAGGATCTGGTTGAGCTCGCGACGGGTCTTCTTGATCTCCTCGGCCACGATCTCGATCTCGGTCTGCTGACCCTGGGCACCGCCGCTGGGCTGGTGAATCATGACCTTGGAGTGCGGCAGGCAGAAGCGCTTGCCCTTGGCGCCGGCCGAAAGCAGCACGGCGGCCATAGACGCGGCCATACCGACGCAGATGGTAGAGACCTGCGGCTTAATGAAGTTCATGGTGTCAAGAATCGCCAGGCCGGAGTAGACCTCGCCACCGGGCGAATTGATGTAGAGCGAGATATCCTTCTCGGCATCCTGGCTCTCAAGATGCAGCAGCTGGGCAACGACCAGGTTGGCGCTGACGGAGTTGATCTCCTCGCCCAAGAAGATGATGCGGTCGTTGAGCAGGCGCGAATAGATATCGTAGCTGCGCTCGCCGCGCGGCGTCTGCTCGATAACGTATGGCACGAGGGCGGAATCGAACTTAGCGATCATACGCATCTCCATTTCTCTCTTGCGGACCAAATTGGTTCTAGATAAACGTACGGTGCCCGCATGCTATGCATTGGCTGGCACCGTACGAAACAACCGGATAACCGGTGTATAACTTTACCCCATCACGGGCGCACGCATGCGCTCGCGGGCAAGGTGGCGAGAATTACTCGGCGTCCTTGGCGGTCTCGTCGACCTCGGTCACCTTGGCGTTCTCAACCAGGTGGTCGACGGCCTTGGAGCGACGGATGGACTCGCGGACGGCAGGCATGCGGCCATCGGCGATGAACTCGGCCTTGGAAGCCTCGACGTCCTTGACGCCAGCCTTCTCGAACTCGGCGTTGATGTCGTCCTCGGTGACCTCGATCTTGAGCTCGCGGGCGAGAGCGTCGAGCGCCAGGGACTCACGAGCAACGTCGTTGGCCTGCTTGTGCAGGTCGCCAATGAACTGCTCCATGGTCAGACCGGAAGCGGGCAGCCAGGTGTCGAGCGTCATGCCGCGGGCAGCGAGGTTGGACAGGAAGTTCTGGCCAAGCTCCTCAAAGACGGACTGCTCGTAGTCGGCGTCCATCTCGTCGAGCTGCAGGCGCTCGGCGAGAGCGGAGACGCAACGGTTCTCCTTCTCGGCCGGGAGGCGGGAAGCCTTGTCCTGCTCGATCTCGAGCTTGATGGCGTCGCGCATAGCGTCGATGCTGTCGAAGCCAAAGTCGGACTTGACGAGCTCGTCGGTGAGCTCGGGGGTGTTGCGGACCTTGATGCCCTTGACGGTGACCTCGACGGTGTGGGTCTCGGCCTCCTCGCCCTCCTCGACCTCATCGGTCCAGGTGACGGTCTTGACGTCGTCAACGTTAGCGCCGATCAGGGCCTCGTTGAACTCCTTGGGGTTGCTGTCGCTACCGGCGATGAGCATGCGGCCCTCGGCAGCGAAGTTGTCGGCGTTCTCGACGGCCTTGAGGTCGACGGTGACGTAGTCCTCGGCCTCGACAGCGCGACCCTCGACGTCCTCGAAGGTGGCACGGTAGTTGAGGAGCATCTCGACCTGGTTGTTGATCTCGGACTCGGTGACCTCCGCAGGGGGCATCTCGATCTCGACGGCGTCGAAGGAGGAGAGCTCAGCGGCAGGACGCAGGGAGAACTCGACGGTGTAGGTGTAGTCCTCGTGATCCTTGGCGAGGTCGAGGTCCTTGTAGTCACCGTTTTTGGTGGGGACGATGTCCAGCTCGTTGAGGACGGCGGGCTCGTTGGCGGCGATCAGGTCGTTGGTGGCCTGAGCGAGGGTAGCCTCGGCGCCAAGTGCGGAGTCGATGACCGGACGGGGAGCCTTACCGGCACGGAAGCCCGGGAAGCGGTACTTCTTGGCGGTGTCCTTGTAGGCCTTCTTGATCGCGGCGTCGACGTCGGCGGCCGGGATGGTGACCGTAGCGGTGAGCTTGGCGTCCTTGACGTCAGAAGCGGTGATGTTCAACACGTTCCTCCTCATACTGCCCAGCTTATCTGAGGTGCTGGTACCTTTATGCAACAAGCGTCGCGAGGGCATAAGCCGACGCGGGTGCGTTGGTGCGGGCGAAAGGACTCGAACCTTCACGGGAATCCCACCAGAACCTAAATCTGGCGCGTCTACCAATTCCGCCACGCCCGCATGAGCGCACAGACTAGGAATGATAGCAGATACGAGAGACAAGCGCACGCACACGTTTTACAGGCTCACGACCTCACCACGAGTACGCATTGGATCCCCCTCCGCCCCATGGTATGTTGCGGTGGAATAGGGACTGTTTGGGGCTCCAGTCCTCCAAAACAGTCCCTATTCCACCGCAACTTCGGTGGGACCCGGCAGTCTGGCGGTGCTGCCATGCGCCGGAAAGCGTGTCCCGGTTTGAGGCCTCGGAATGGGATGAGATTTCCGCCAAGAGCCTCAACCGGAAAGCGTGTCCCGGTTTGACGCTATATTCCGGGATGCACTTTCCGCCAAGGACCTCAAACGGAAACTGCAGCCCACAATTCGGTCGAATAGTGGGCTGCAGTTTCCTCGGGCTAGGCAAAGAGCGGCGGCTGCGTCGCGTCGCCTCGCCTACTCCCCCAGCAGGGCCTTCTCGGGCGTGATGGGCAGCGAGCGTACCTGATGTCCGGTGGCGTGTGCCACGGCCGAGGCCACGGCGGCGAGCGGCGTGTTGATGACGACCTCGCCGATCGACTTGGCGCCAAACGGGCCCGTCGGCTCGTAGCTCGGCTCAAAGGCCACGCGAATGCTGCCGATATCCAGGCGCGTGGGCAGCTTGTAGCTCATAAAGTTGCCGGTGCGCAGGCGACCGCGGTCGTCGTGCTCGACGATCTCGTAGAGCGCGTGGCCGATACCCTGGGCAATGCCGCCCTCGGCCTGGACGCGCGCGAGCGCCTCGTTGATCACGGTGCCGCAATCCACAGCCGCCGCGTAGTCCACCACGGTCACCTTGCCGGTGGCCTTGTCGACCTCGACCTCGGCAATACCGGCCATAAACGGCGGAGGCGAAACGGGCAGGCAGGCAGAGGCATGCGAGGTGAGCGCGTCGCCGCCCGCGATGTTCTTGACGCACAGGTTGGCAAAGTCGCGCAGCGTGAGGTAGCGGTTCCGCTCGCGCGCGGCACGCTCGTCGGACAGTCGCACGTACTGACCATCGAAGACCACGTCGGCGGCGTCCACATCCCACATCTGGGCGGCCTTGGCGCAAATCTTCTCACGCAGCTCGGTCGCGGCGTTTTTGGCGGCAAGGCCCGTCACGTACGTACCCGAGCTCGCGTACGAGCCGGCGTCGAACGGCGACACATCGGTGTCCACGCCGCGCACCACAATGAGCGAGCTCTCCACGCCCAGCTCCTCGGCGGCAATCTGCGCCAAGATCGTGTCGACGCCCATGCCGTTATCGGTGGCGCCGGTGCCGATGGTAATGAAGCCGTCCTCTTCCAGGCGCATGTCGATGCCGGCGATGTCCACGTTGGAGATGCCCGAGCCCTGCATGGTGAGCGCGCAGCCCAGGGCGCGCACGCGGTCGCCCAGGTCCACGGCCAGCGGCTTGTTGCGCCAACCGATCATGTCCATCGCGCGCAGCAGGCAGCGGTCGAGCGCGCAGGCGTTGAGCTTCTCGTTGTAGTACTGCGGCATGGTCTCGCCCTCGCGCACCATGTTCTTAAGGCGCAGGTCGGCGGGGTCCATGTGCAGCATGTCGGCAAGCTCGTTGACGGCGCTCTCCACGGCAAACTGGCCCTGGGTGGCACCGTAGCCACGATACGCGCCGCCGCGGTTGGTGTTGGTGTAGACGGCGTCCCACCTAAAGCGGCTCGCCTTCACATGGTTGTAGATGGGCAGGCTCTTGTGGCCCGATAGGCCAATCGTCGTGGTGGCGTGCTCGCCGTACGCGCCCGCATTGGACAGCGTATGCAGATCGATGGCCGTGATGGTGCCGTCGTTCATGGCGCCCAGCTTAACGGTCATCTGCATCTGGTGGCGCGAGTTGCCTGCAGTGATGGTCTCCTCGCGGGTGTAGCAGCAGTAGCTCGGACGGCCAGTCTGCTGGGTCACGAACGCAACGAAGATCTCGCAGCAGCCCGTCTGCTTAGAGCCAAAGCCGCCGCCGATGCGCGGTTTAATGACCTGCACCTGCGACTGCGGAATGTCGAGCGACTGCGCGACCATGCGACGCACGTGGAAGGGCACCTGCGTCGAGGTGGTCACCGAGATACGCCCAAAC
The DNA here is from genome assembly GCA_900542825.1 of uncultured Collinsella sp. Classification (GTDB taxonomy): domain Bacteria; phylum Actinomycetota; class Coriobacteriia; order Coriobacteriales; family Coriobacteriaceae; genus Collinsella. Next base: position 112,745 of record UQOY01000001.1, read on the forward strand.
GCGTCGGTCGTCGCGAAGGCACGGAAGGTCTCCATGGGCGCGGTCTGCGTGGCCTGGCTGGTGTAAGTGCGCTCAAAGACGATGTCACTCTGGGCGAACGCCTCGTCCAGATCGCCAAAGTCGCTCGTGCCGCTGCATACCAAGTTGCGCGAGACGTCGCCGCCCTGCGGGAACATAAAGGTCACGTCGCCCTCGGGGTGGACCACGATGTCATTATCGAGCGCCTGGGTAAAGTCGAGCAGCGGCTCGAGCACCTCGTAGTCGACCTTGATGAGCTTGAGCGCCTTGTCGGCGGCCTCCTCGGTCTCGGCGGCGACGATCGCCACCTCCTCGTTTTGGTAGCGCACCAGGTTCTCAAGGATCAGGCGGTCGTAGGGACTCGGCTGCGGATAGCTCTGGCCGGCGATGGTAAAGCGGCGCTGGGGCACGTCCTCGTAGGTGTAGACGCCCACCACGCCGGGCACCTTCAGGGCACGCGACGTATCGATGGAGCGGATCTTGGCACGGGCATAGGGGCTGCGCTTGAGCTTAACGATGAGCGCGCCGGCGGGCACCATATCGCCCGTGTAGACGGGACGGCCCTCGAGCAGAGCCTTCGAGTCCTTCTTGGGCTGCTTGTGAGTGATCTGCTTGTAGGAGACACCGTCACAGCTGGTGTCGTTGACCGGCAGCTCGGGCATCTCAAAGCCCACCTGCACGCCGGACTCGTTGAGAAAGCGCACGATGGCGCGCAGCTGGCTCTCGTAGCCGCTGCAGCGGCAGAGGTTGCCGGCGAGCTGGCGCGAGAGCTCCTCGCGCGTGGCGACGAGGCTCGGGTCCTCCTTGGCGGCGCGGGCGAGCGCCAGCACGTTCATGATGAGGCCAGGGGCGCAAAAGCCGCACTGCTCGGCGCCTTCGGCAGCCATCGCACGAGCCAGTGCCTCGGACTCGGCCTTAAGGCCCTCAAGCGTGGTGATGGTGTGACCCTCAACACGGGCGGCGGGAACCGAGCAGCTCAGCACCGGGTCGCCATCGAGCCACACCGTGCACAGGCCGCAGTTGGTGGTTTCGCAGGCACAGCGCACCGACGCACAACCCTGCTCGCGCAGCAGCGCAAAGAGCATGGTGTCGGGGGCAATCTGAACCTTGACCTTGCGGCCATTGAGCGTAAAGGAAAGATCGATGAGTTTGGCAGCCATTAGCGCACCTCGCTAGAATCGACGCCGGCCACGCGGCGGCAGGAATACTCGTCCGTGGCAAACTTAGGCACTTGCACGGTCTCGAGCTCGCGGGCAAGTGCGGCCGAAAGCTCGATGCCGGCGGCGCGGCGCACGGCCTGGATCGCCAGCGGGGCCGAGATGCGGCGACGGTAGTCGGCCGAGCCCCACAGATTGGTGCCATAGCTCAGCGCGCGTACGGACGCGGCCAGGGCGCGCAGCTCGTCCTCGGAAGGCTGCTCGCCGGTAAGGCCACATGCCTCGCCCTGCAGCAGGGTCGCGCGCAGCGGGCGGGCGCCCACGGTAACATGCCAGCTGTTGTCCCACCAGGCGGCGGTGACGTTTAAGGAGGGGAAGTCGGTCGCGGCCTTGCGCACGGCCTCATAGCTTGCGCGATAGTCGTGCTTAACGACCACGACGTGCTCGATCACGTCGCGCACATAGCCCATGTCCACGAACTCGGCGAGCGGCATGCGGCCGGCACCCGTCAGCTCAACATACGAATCGAACGCCAAAAATGCCGAGAGCACGTCCGAGAAACCAAAGCGGCCGTAGATACTGCCACCCACCGTGGCGGTATTGCGCAGCTGCACGCCCACGATGTCGTGGACGGCGAACTCAAAGACATGGTTGACAAGCGCGTTGAGCTCGGCATGGCGCTCGAGCTGGCGCAGGGTACACATGGCACCGATGCGAAACTCGGATTCGGTCTCCTCAATCTGATCGAGTCCGCAGGCCGAAAGGTCAATCGCCGTCGCCACGCGACGCGAACCCAGGCGCATCCAGATGCCGCCGCCCACAATCTTGTTGTTGCGGTTCTTCTGCAAGAGCTCATAGGCTTCGGCCGCGTTTCCAACACGGACGTAGGTACCGAACTTGAGCACGTTCTCCCCCATCTCTCCACTTGTCCAGTACTTTTAAGTGTACCAAACGAGGGGGCGCCCACCGTTGCGGGACAAGAACCTCCCTCCCATCCATAAGTTGCGGTGAAATACGGACTGTTTGGCGCTCTAAACCCGCCAAACAGTCCGCATTTCACCGCAACTTAAGGGGACGACTGGCGGAGAAACGATGGAAACGATCCGTTATCCTCCGTCGCATGCGGATCAAAAAAGGCTCCCAGCCAAGATGACTGGGAGCCTTCTGCGATGCTATGTCGAGCGAAGATTTAGCAGACGCCCTGGGCGAGCATGGCGTCGGCGACCTTCAGGAAGCCGGCGATGTTGGCGCCCATGACAAAGTTGCCCTCCTCGCCGTACTCCTTGGCGGTGTCGTCCACGTTGTGGAACATGCCGCGCATGAGCTGCTCGAGCTTGCCGTCGACCTCCTCGAAGGTCCAGGACAGGTGCTCGGCGTTCTGGCTCATCTCCAGGCCGGACACGAGCACGCCGCCGGCGTTGGCAGCCTTACCGGGCATAAAGGCGACGCCGTTCTCCTGGAAGTAAGTCGTGGCCTCGATGGTCGTGGGCATGTTCGCGCCCTCGCCGACCACCTTGCAGCCGTTGGCGACGAGCGCCTGGGCGTCCTCGAGCAGCAGCGTGTTCTCGCGAGCGCAGGGCAGCGCGATGTCGCAGGGCAGCTGCCACACGCCACGGCCGTCGCCCTCGTGCCACACGGCGTTGGGCTTCTCGTCAACGTACATGGCGAGCGTGACGCCCTTGTCGTGGCCGGAGCGCTTCTTGTTGTAGACATGCTCGAGCACGGTGTAGTCGATGCCGTCGGGATCCTCGACCCAGCCGTGGGTGTCGGAGCAGGCCAGCACCTTGCCGCCGAGCTGGGCAACCTTTTGAACCGCGTAGATGGCGACGTTACCGGAGCCGTGAACGACGACGTTCTTGCCCTCGAAGGAGTCGCCGCGGCTCTTGAGATACTCGTCCACAAAGTAGACCAGACCGTAGCCGGTGGCCTCGGTACGGGCGAGCGAGCCGCCAAAAGAGAGGCCCTTGCCGGTGAGGACGCCGGTCCACTCGTTGGTCAGACGCTTGTACTGACCGAACATGTAGGCGACCTCGCGGCCGCCAACGCCCAGGTCGCCGGCGGGAACGTCGGTGTTGGGGCCGATGTGGCGATAGAGCTCGGTCATGAAGGACTGGCAGAAGTGCATGATCTCGTTGTTAGACTTGCCCTTGGGGTCAAAGTCGGAACCGCCCTTGCCGCCGCCCATGGGAAGGGTGGTCAGGCTGTTCTTGAGGATCTGCTCCAGGCCCAGGAACTTGAGCATACCCAGGGTGACCGTCGGGTTAAAGCGCAGGCCGCCCTTGTAGGGTCCAATGGCAGAGTTGAACTCGACACGATAGCCGCGGTTGACCTGGACCTTGCCCTGGTCGTCGACCCAGGGAACACGGAACATGACGATGCGCTCGGGCTCGACGAGGCGCTCAAGCAGGGCGGCCTCCTCGTACTCGGGGTGGGCGTCGAGCGCCGGCTGGATGGTGCCGAGGATCTCGGTCGCGGCCTGGATGAACTCAGGCTGCTCGGGATAGCGGGCCTTGAGCTCGTCGAGAACTTTCTGCGTGTAGCTCATGCTTCCTCCAATTGATGGAAAAGAAAAATGTCGGTCGCGGCACCCCATGCGCCGCGAACTTTATCGAGTATGAATAATATCGCACTGTTGCAGCAAAGTTTCGCATAAGCCGACGAGCAGATGTTTCGTTTTGATTACGATGCAGGTAGAAGCGTTTTTGAGCGCCTGACGTGCAAAACCCGTGTTTCAAACCTGTTTCGTCCACGTGTTCCAAACCACCACATTGGGGACAGGCACCTTTGTGGTGGTTTTGGTGGTTAGAGGACGAGCTGGTGGTAGTCGGCGGGGGTTACGCGGCCCTCGGTGGCAGCGCGGAAGGCGGAGAGGGCATCGCCGGAGAACGGCATGGCCCAGCACAGGCCGCAACCGGCGGTAATGGAGCCGGGCAGCGGCATGATGCGCCCGGGCACACCGGCGGCAAGACACAGCTGTTCGCATTCCATCACATCGAAGGTGCTGTCGAACGACACGATGATCTTGCGTTCGTGGTCGAGAGCATCACCGGACGGGCCTTCGAGGTGTGCCTCGCGATACGCCGCGGCGGCCGCTTCATCTTCCGCGGTATGTCCACAGCCACCGCAGCCGCAGGTACAGGGTTCGGACCCGTCGCAAGTGCAAGGTTCTCCCGTGTCGGGACAAATATCGTGAGACATGGCAACTCCAATCGTCTAGGCGAGTAACTCGGCCGCCGCAAACTCCTCGGGCGTATTGACGTTCTCGAAGCAGAGCGTCGAGCCGGCGGCCTTAACGATCTGCGGCTCATCCATATACCCGGCGTTCACCCGGTCGATCAGGCAGCGAATGCGCTGGCGGTCGCAAGAGAGCAGCTCTTGGGCAACCGGCGCACACGCGTCACGGCGCCAGGCGGCGCAAAGCGGCTCAATGCCACGCTCCTCGCGCGGCACGCACACATCGAGCGCCTCAGCCTCAACATGATCGGCAAGTGCGCCGATGAGTTCCGGCGAGACAAACGGCATGTCGCAGGCAACGATCGCCACGAGAGGCAGCCGAGCCGCAACCAACGAGCTCGCGATGCCGCGCATGGCGCCCGCCGACCCTTCAAGGTCCGCCACCACACGCGGCACCAGGCCGCCAAACGTGTGCTCCTCAAGGTAGGCAAGCTCGCTGGGACGCGACGTCGTCACGACCAACTCACCGGCAACTGGCGCCAGCCGGCCCAGCACGCGCTCGATGAGCGGCTCGCCGCAAAACGCCATGCGCGCCTTATCGCAGCCCATGCGCGAGGACAGCCCGCCCGCCTGGACGACACAAGAAAGATCGGCACGTCTTACGGTAGTCATACGGCAAAACACCTCCATCGGCATGCTCGAAACTCGGTGCACGAAGCTAAATACAGCCGCCGAAATAGCGGCGCCACGAAAAGCTCGTGCAAAAACAAAACAGCGCCTTTGCGGCACGCAGCAAGACCGCGAGCACAAAAGCGCTGGTAGCGTATGGCGGGAACGTATGTGAATCGAACACATCCAAGACGTTTTGCACGCCTCGCAACGGTTTTGAGGACCGCGGAGCCCACCGGAGCCCATCCGTTCCCAAGTGCGGCGGTATTTTACCAAACCGAGCAGCCGATCTAGCGCAGGGAGCGCAGGCCGCCGGCATCCTTGTCGAGCACTGTAAAGCGCACGGCATCTAGGCGCTCCAAGATGCTGATGGCACGCTTGCGCGACACGCCCAGCGCCTCGCGCAGCACGCTCGTGGTGGCTGCGCCGCCGGCTGCCTCAATGGCGGCGGCAACGAGCTCACGCGCGCGGGCCTCAGCAGCAGCAGACAGGGCCACATCGCGTTCGACCTTTACGATGGAGCGGTTGAGCGAAAGCTCGCGCAGGGCACGCGTCATGGTGTCGCGATCGAGCTGCAGCTGCTCGCCCACCTCGGGCAGCGTCGGCGCATCGAGGCCGGCTTCGTCCAGCAAGGCAACGATACGTTCGCAGGCCTCGCGCACCACACGCGCCGCGGCGGCAGCGGAGTGCGGGTCGAACACCTCGGCGCCCTCGGAGGCACACACGCCACGCGAGCAACCCTCGGAAATCAGGGCTGCAGCAACTGTATCGTCAGCGGTAGGCCACGCAGCATGGGCAACGGCGCCGGGCGTAAAGCCCGTCTCCTTGGGAGCCGCCGCGTGCATGGCTGACAGGGTAGCCGCCAGTGCATCCATCGCGGCGTCGAGCACCACGGCGTCCGCCAAGAGGTCCGTATCACCCACTGCAAGCTTGCGAACGGAGCCCTGCGCCACCAACCCGCGCAGTGCGGCATCGGCCTCGCCGACACCAAGATCCAAAGCCTCGGCAACATCAACCGCCGTAACCGGCAGCATCTGCAGCGCCAGCCAAGCGCCCACACCGCCCGCAATATCGCCGGACTCGAGCGCCGCAAACAGTGCGCGCTCGCCGGCAGAAAGCTCGCGCGAGCGACGGCAGCGCGAAAGCAGCACGCGCCCGCCGCCAATAAGCATCACGGGCGAATACGACAACACCACGGCATGGTCTCCGGCACGCAGCGGCAGCGGATCATCCAGGCGCACCTGCACGGTACGGGTCTCGCCCACCGCCATGGGGGCCTCGCCCTCCATGAACATGATGCGACCGACAACCTCGGCCGTACCCGCCATCACGTGCACACGCGCACCCGACTCGAGCACACGCGGCTTGGATCCCTCGCGACCCAAATACGTAAACGTCATCATAAAGCGCATCGTCTGACCAAAGCGGCCCGCCACGCCGAGCATCTCACCGCGATCGAGCGCGGCGACGGCATCGCCCACCAAGTTGAGCGCCACACGCTGACCGGGCAACGCCCGCGGCGTATCGCCATGCACCTGAATCCCGCGCACGCGACAGACCGTACGCGACGGCAGCGCGACAAGCTCATCGCCCACCGCGACGGGCGCATCGTGCAGCGTTCCCGTCACGACGGTGCCGGCGCCCTTGATCGTAAAGCAGCGGTCGATGGGCAGACGCGGTGCGGCATCGGTGCGCTCGGCACGGGCACGGCAGGAATCCCAGCAAGCGGCAACCTGCTCGTCGAGCGTAGCCAGCAGGTCATCGATTCCCGCGCCGGTCTTGGACGACACAGGCACGATCGGCGCGTCCGCAAACACGGTGTCCGACAAAAAATCATCGACGTCGAGCTCGGCAAGCTCGGTCATCTCGGTATCGGCCAGGTCGCACATCGTCAGCGCCACCACCATATGCGTGACGCCCAGCAGCTCCAGCACGTGCACGTGCTCGCGCGTCTGCGGCATCACGCCCTCGACGGCCGAAACCACCAGCACGGCCACGTCGATACCCGTGGCGCCCTGCACCATGGCGCGCAAGTAATGCGCGTGGCCCGGCACGTCGACCAAGCCAACGATCTTGCCACTCGGCAGCGCCAGCTCGCCAAAGCCCAGCTCCACGGTCATACCGCGGCGGCGCTCAACCTCCAAACGGTCGGGATTCTTGCCGGTCAGCGCCTCGATAAGCGCCGACTTACCGTGGTCAACATGTCCTGCCGTGCCAACGATAACGGGACACTCCACCAGCGCCTGAACCTCACTCATCGAGCAACCGCCTTCTCAACGCATGCGACGAGCGTCGACGCCGCGGTCTCGATATCGCGGTCGCCCACGAGCGTACGGACGTCAAACAAAATGCGATCGTGCGAGGTTCGCGTGACGACCGGCGTGTCAAAGTCCTGGACAAGCAAGCGCTTGAGCGCGTCGACCGTCAGGCGCGCGTCAACAAGACGCACGGCAACGCACATCGTGGGCAGCTCCACGGTAGGCAACGAACCGCCACCTGGGGTCGACGATTCCTCGACGATCTCCACCTGAACGGCGCACGGGCAACCGGCCTTATCAAGCCCGGCGACCATACGATCGCGCAGCTTGCGGGCACGTCGCTCCAAATGGGCCTGCGGCAGCGTAAGCATGCTGAGTACCGGAATATCGCGATGGGCAACATCCGCCCCGTCCATGTAGATGCGCAGTGTGGCCTCGAGCGCCGTAAGCGCCAACTTGCCCGGGCGCAGGGCGCGCATAAGCGGATGCGACCCACAGGCCTGGACCAGATCGCGACGGCCCATGATAATGCCCGCCTGTGCGGCACCGAGCAGCTTATCGCCCGAGCACGACACCAGATCGAGCCCTGCCGAAACCGAAGCCGGCGTGGTTTCTTCGCCGCCGCGCACCAAGATGTCGTCGGGCAGGAGCGCGCCCGACCCCTGGTCCTCGTAGAACAGCAGACCATGCTTGTGGGCCAGGGCGGCAAGCTCCCGAGAGCCCACCTCCTCGTGAAAGCCCTCGATGCGATAGTTGGAAGGATGGACCTTGAGGATCATGGCCGTATCGGGCGTAATGGCGCGCTCGTAGTCACCCAAATGCGTGCGGTTGGTAGCGCCGACCTCGACGAGTTTGACGCCCGAAGCCGCCATGACATCGGGGATGCGGAAGCTGCCGCCGATCTCGACAAGCTCGCCGCGGCTGACGATGACCTCTTTGCCTGCGGCATGGGTCGCCAGCACCAGCAGCACCGCGGCGGCGTTGTTGTTGACCACGAGCGCGTCCTCGGCACCGGTGAGTGAGCGGATCAGCTGCGCGGCGTGCTCCTTGCGCGACCCGCGTGAGCAGGTGTCCACACTGTACTCGAGCGTGCTGTACCCACGCGCGACCTCGGCCACGGCCTGTGCAGCCGACTCCGCAAGCGGGGCACGGCCCAGATTGGTATGGATGACCACACCCGTGGCGTTGACGGCGGGACGCAGGCTCGGCAGTGCGGAGCGATGAGCACGCCACTCAATGGCCGAGGCCAGGTCGCGCTTAGAGCGCGGGGCGGCACCGGCGCGAATGGCAGCGCGCTCCTCGTCGAGCTCCGCCGTGACGGCAGCATGCACCACCGCGTCGCAGGTCTCCCCCGCCGCCTTCACTACCGGCCACTCGGCAAGCAGCTCGTTGACGGAAGGAATGGCGCGCAGGCGGGCGCGCACCTCATCGGACATGTTCTGGCTATCGCTCATGTGCGACCTTTCAAAACCAAAGGTGAATCAATCGTTCGAACGTCAAACTATCAGCCAATTCAATCGGCTGAATCAATCATTTGCTATTATCCTCGCGCGCTGCGATCTTTTCCACGCGAACGGCGTTTTCCTGGGTGAGCGCGGCGCCCGTCAACGGGTCCCAACGCAACGGTGTATGGTCGAGCGGGCCCACGCCCAAGCCTTGAGCGCCACCGGCATCGACGCCAAACGAACGTCCGCCGGGGGCGGCCGACGTAAAGATACACGCCGGATGCAGATACGGCGTCGTCTCTACGCGCACGCGGTCGCGGCCCATATCGCTCACGAGTTCGACGATCTCGCCGTCGGCGATGCCCATGTGCGCAGCAGCATCGGCATTCATCTGCACGGCATCCAGGTCCGATCCAGCCTCGGCGGCACCTTGGGCCGCAAGCCTTCGCGAGGTATGCGACTCAAAGGGACGGTTGCCGCTAATGAGGCGAAACATCCCCGGACCAGGCTCCACCATGGGAGCGATCCAGTTGGGTACACGACCCAAGCCGGCGCGTTCCCATACGTCGCTTGCCAGCGCGATCCTGCCACCGTTCAAGGGAATCACCGGCTCGCCCGTACGCGATGGCAGCGCAACGCCCGTGTCAGCCCAGCCTCGCTCCTTGAGCTCGTCTAGATTGATCCCAAAAGGCGCCACCTGGGCAGTCGCCAGGTCGTCGGACGTAAAATCGAAGCACTCACCAACGCCGCAGGCCGCAGCCAAACCGGCAAAGATCTCCCGACCGGGACGCGTGTCGTTATGCAACACGGGCAGCACGGCGTTGCGGTAGAACACGCACGAATCATTGGCGCCCACGACCGTGCCCACACCGCGGTCGGCCTCCAGATACGTCACGTCGGGCAGCACGAAGTCAGAAGCGCGCGCTGTCTCGGACCAGCGAATATCAATCGTCACGAGCAGGTCGAGCTGCTGCAAAATACTCAACCAAGCCTGCGCATTGCCATAGCCCGCACCGGGGTTACTGGCATAGACGATGAGTCCACGCAAATCGCCGGCAAGAATCGACTGACCGATGGTCGTGCACAGACCGCGCACCGGATCGACCAGTGGATAGCGCTCGGACCCCAACTTGGGCTCACGTGGCATCGACGGCGTCGCAAAGCGTGCGGGATCAAGGTCACCCAGCGCAAACGGTGTGGGTGGATTGAGCGCGCCGCCCGCATGTCCAATACAGCCCAGCAGCACATCGACCATGCAGATAGCTCGCGCCGTCTGCGTACTGTTGGCATACGCGATACCGATACCACCATGAAAGCCAGCGTCAACCACCGCAGCAGGCGCCGCGGCAGCCAAATCACGCGCAGTCGCACGGATATCGTCCGCCGGCACGTCGCACATCGACTCAGCCCACTCGGGCGTCCAAGCAGCGGCCGCCTGCGCCAGCTCGTCAAAGCCCGTGGTATAGCGGGTCACGAACTCGTGGTCGTACAGGTCCTCGGCAATCAACACATGGGCAATACCCAACAGCAGCGCCAAGTCGCAGCCCGGGCGCACGCGCAGCCAACGGTCGGCAAGCGCGGCCGAGCCGCTGCGCCGGGGGTCAACCACGATAATCTTCGCCCCACGGCGGCGGGCATCGTTGAGCACATCAACGGCCCCCATCGTCGACGAATCGACGATGGAACGCCCCAGGTACATGATGCAATCGGTATGCGCCAGGTCGGAGGCGGGGCTATAGCCCAAGCTATGCTCCCAACCAGTGAGACGGCTTACCTCGCAGGCGCCATCGGCACCGTACACGTTGGGCGAACCCAGCGCATGCATAAGACGATAGCCCCAGTAACGGTCGAACGAGGGCACGCCGAGCGTCATGCCCAGCGCACGCGGACCATGCCCGTCAACAATCTCCCCGAGGCGCGCTGCGATCTGCGCGAACGCCTCGTCCCACGAAATCGCATCGAACCCCGAGCCATCAGCTCGTCGGCGCATGGGGTGCACGATGCGATCGCGCTCGTCAAACGGCATAGACAGGCGATGGCGCCCGCGGGCGCACAGGGCACGCGCCGCGCACGGATGTCCCGGCACCGGCAACTCGGCCACCACGTGACCGTCCTCAACGCGTGCCGCAAAGGCGCAATCGGCATAGCATCCCCCGCATGTGGTCACCACAGCGCGACCGTCACGCTCCACAGCAGATGCCATCTCGATTACCCCTTTCACAAGCCAAACACAACAGGCCAACAGCCCGGCAACGAGCTCCAGACCCAAAAAGCCTCCCGCACGGCAACGCCCCGCGGGAGGCCCAACGTCAAACAGACGGTACCTTACGCCTCGGACTTCTTGGCGTAGATAAACCAGTAGCCGAGCGCGATCAGAACCGCGCCGCCCACGATGTTGCCCAGCGTGGCGGCGGATAGGTTAAACGCAATGCCCGCGACGTTGAGTGCATCGGCCCCGGCGACCTCGGCACCATAACCGCATGCATGCATCACGGCGCCCATGGGCAAAAAGTACATGTTGGCAACGCAGTGCTCAAAACCGCAGGCCACAAAGGCTGCGATGGGCAGCAGAATGCCCACGACCTTATCGACCACGGTCTTGCCGGCAGTACCGATCCACACGGCCAGGCACACAAAGATGTTGCATAGGATGCCGCGGAAGAAGATCGTCACCCAATCGATCGTCACCTTACCGGCGGCGACACTCACCATGGAATTGGCGACCGCCTCGCCGTTAAGCTTATAGATGCCGGCCATGTACACCAAAAAGACGATGAACAGGGCACCGACAAAATTGCCGCCCCACACGACGACCCAAGCCTTAAGCATCTGAGCCAGCGTGATCTTTTTGCTCTTGAGCGCGCAGATCATAAGCGAGTTGCCGGTAAACAGCTCGGCGCCGCACACCAGCACCAGCACCAGGCCCAGGCAAAAGCACAGGCCGCCCACGACGCGCTGGGCACCCCAGCCCAGCGTGCTGTCGCTCAAAAACACCGTAAAGAACAGGCCGCCGAAGGCGATGAACGCGCCGGCGAACATTGCCAACAGAAAGGCCTTTGCGACCGGCAGGTTGGCCTTGGTCACGCCGGCGGCCTCGGTCTTGGCCTCGATCGCGGCGGGCGCCAGGCAATCGGGAGCGGGGTACTCCACCTTGGAATCTGCCATGTCAATCACTTCTTTCCTAATCAGCAGGGACAAGCGCTCCTATTGCTCTTGCCCCAAGCGGACAAAGTGGGAAAAGTCGTTGGAGGCCACGGCGTCGTACACGGCGTCGACGGCGTCAAAGACTTCCGGGGACATGGGGTTGTAGAACTCCGTGTCGCCCGGCTGAATCCCAACGAAGACGATATCATCACACGATTGCTCGATTTCCTCGATCAGAATCGACAAAGGAAGCGAATGCGTGGTGAACATCGACTTGCGGGCCACATCGCGCTTGTCGAGCAAGCGGATGGACCCGACGGGCAGTGCCATGTCGGCAGCATCGACCAAGACCAGACGCGGCGGACGCTCGCGCTTGACCTCGATGATGTCGTCCTCGGGCGTTTGGCCGCCGTCGATGGTGTACCAACCGGCAATGGGTGCGTCTTCCATCTTTTTGGAGAGCACGGGGCCGGCGGCATCGTCGGCACGCAGCACGCTTCCCGCCGTGAGCACGATACCCGCAAACGGGGCGCCGTTCACACGTCCATCCACAACGCAACCCATTACTGCAACCTTCCCGTCAGATACACGCCCGACACATCGCGCACGCGCTCAACCAGATCGCGGAACTTCATCAGAAACGCGACCTGCTGGGCATGCAGGCCAAAGTCGTCGTCGAACACCGAGATACCGGCCTTAGCCGACCCACGAAAACCGCGTTCGTCGAGCAGCGCATCGCAGGCCTCGAGCAGCGACGGCACCGCCGCCTTGTCGAGCTGGCACTCGCCAAAGGAGCGGATGGCCTCGAACTTGGTCTTGGCCTCCCCCTCCGGCAGCGCGTCGACGAGCGAATAGAACACATCCACCGGCACCGACAGGCGCGGCTCAAAGCAGTCGAGCACGCCGGTGTGGTGGCCCACGGCGAGCGTGTAGTACAGCACGTCGCAGGCCTCCTGGGGAACGTCTTCCTCGGTCTCCACAAACTTACGCGTGAGCTCATAGAAGACCACCTGGTCGGGCGCATGACCCAGGCAGGGGTCGGCGACGCCCTCGGCGGCCTCGTCGCTTGCGCGCGAGGCATCGCCAAAGGAGCCGCCGAGCATGCCAGGACCCGCAAAGTAACCAGAGCGGTCCGTGAGCTCCATCTAGCGACCTCCGGCCAGCACCAGATCCTGCAGCGCCGAGTAGACCTCAACGCGACGAGGATCGTCCTGCTTGTCGATGAGTAGCGCCATGGCACCGCGGATATCGCCCTTGGGCGCGCCCTCGAGCGTATTCATAAACTCATTGGCCAGGTCGCGGCCGTAACGGTAGCCGCTCATGGCGCGAGCTTCGCGCTCGATGGCAACGCGCAGCTTGTACGGCACGCCGGGGTGCAGGATATCGGCCTGCTCGCCGGCGGCCTCCACCGTGGTCTCGGCATGGAGCTTTTGGTCCAGCAGACCGAGCGCCATGGCAAAGCCGTAGATGGTCTGCGCGGGGCTGGGCGGGCAGCCAGGGATGTAGACATCGACCGGCAAGATTTTGTCCGTGCCGCCCCAGACGCAGTAGTTATCGTAGAAGATGCCGCCGGTGCAGCCGCACGCGCCATAGGACACCACGATCTTGGGATCGGGCGCGGCCTCAAAGGCGCGCAGGGCCGGCATGCGCATGGCACGCGTCACGGCACCGGTGTACAGCAGCACGTCGGCGTGACGGGGCGAGGGCACGACCTTGATACCAAAGCGCTCGACGTCGAAGACGGGCGTGATGGAACCGAAGATCTCGATCTCGCAGCCGTTGCAGCCGCCGCAGTCGACACGGTAGACGTACACCGAGCGCTTGATCTTCTTAAGAAGGGTCGCCTTGGCCTTCTCGATGCTCTCGTCGAGCTCGATCTTGGTCGGGCGGTACTGAAGCCGCTCGGGCAAAAGCGTGGGTTCGGCCATGGTTACTCCTCCTTCTTGTCTAGATCCATGATAATGCCCTCGACCGGCGCGGGACCTGCGGGGATCTCGGGCGCATCGGGGTTGAGCTCGCGGTCGATATACTCCGGGTTCACACCGTGACCGCCCAGATACTCCATGCCGGGGCCCAAAGGTTCACCGGACGTAGGCGTTTCGTTGGCAACCATGCCGGCGGCATTGCCGGTCTTTACGGCCGACGCGGCGCGCAGGGCGTCGAGCTCACGCTTGCACTCCTGGCACATACCAACGGTACGAGCGGCCTGCTCGGCCTCCATGCCGCCGACCTTTTGCAGCAGGCGCCTGGCGTAGTCGATCTCCTTGTGCGGGGCGAACGGCTTGCCGCAGCGCGAGCAGTGCTCGAGCGTGTAGACGCTCTTGCTGGTGAGGTCGTCCTTGCTCATGACGGCCAGCTCAAACTCCTCGGTGAGCTTGATGGCCTCCATGGGGCAGGCTTCCTCGCAGCGACCGCAAAAGATGCAGCGGCCGTAGTCGATCGACCAGGTGATGGTATCGGCCGAAAGGTCGGTGTCCATGCGAATGGCATCGGCCGGGCACGCCACGCCACAGGCGCCGCAGGCAATGCAGAGCTCTGAGTCGTGCTCGGGCTTGCCGCGCATGTCCTTGTTGGTGGGGAACGGCGCAAACGGGTACTTGACCGTCGCGTCGCCGGCCTTGGCGTTAACCTTCCAAAGCTTCAGCATATTAGAGCGCCTCCTCATCGAGCGGAGCGGCCACGGTGCCCTCGCCCGCAAGCGGCGACTTGTCGCGCCAGACGTTTTCGAACTGCTCCTTGTCGAGCACATGGTCGCGCTTGGCGGCGACGTCGGTCACCGTCACGCGGTCGGTGCAGGAGTAGCACGGGTCCAGCGAACCGACGATCAGCGCCGCGTCGCCCACGGTGTTGCCGCGGAACATGTAGCGCAGGACCGGCCAGTTGCTGTACGTGGCGGCCTTGGCGCGCCAGCGGTAGCACTTCTGGTTGTTGCCGAGCATCGCCCAGTGCACGTCCTCGCCGCGCGGCGCCTCGGTGGCGCCGATGGCGTACTTGTGCGGGGTGTACTCCCAATCCGTTGTGAGGATGGGGCCCGACGGGCAGTTCTCGAGCATGGTCTCGATCATGTCGATTGAATCGTAGACCTCCTGGATACGCACGGCGGTACGGCCGAAGGCGTCGCAGGTGTCGGCCGTGGCGGCGTGCATCTTCATGACGTCCGGATCGAGGTAACCGTCGAAGGGATGGTCGAAGCGCACGTCGCGGGCATAGCCCGAACCACGCATGAGCGGGCCGACCGGCGAAAAGTCGCGGGCGATCTTGCGGTCCAGGATGCCGATGCCGCTCGTACGCTCGATAAAGTTGGGCGTGGAGAGCAGCACGTCGACGAGCTCCTGAACCTCGGAGCGCAGCTGGTGGATGGTCGTGAGCGTGGAGAGCTTCTGCTCGGCCAAAATGTCGCGACGCACGCCGCCGATCACGTTGAGGCCGTAGGTCTTGCGATGACCGGAGAGCTTCTCGGCCAGGTCCATGGACTTCTCGCGAACGCGGAAGAACTGCTGGAAGCCGGAATCGAAGCCGGTGTAGTGCGATGCGAGGCCAATGTTGAGCAGGTGCGAGTGCAGGCGCTCGACCTCGAGCATGATGGCGCGGATGTACTGCGCGCGCGGCGGGACGTGAATGCCCTGGGCGCGCTCGACAGCCTCGGCGTAGGCCACCGAGTGGGCGCAGCCGCAAATACCGCAGATACGGTCGGCAAGGAACGTCACGGCGTCATAGTTCAGGCGCGTCTCGGCGACCTTCTCCATACCGCGATGCACGTAGAACAGGCGGTAGTCGGCGTCGACGATCGTCTCGCCCTCCACGAACAGGCGGAAGTGGCCGGGCTCGTCGGAGGTGATGTGCAGCGGTCCCATGGGGACGAGCGTGGTCTCCTTGCCCTTGGTGTCGGCCAGGAATTCGTAGTTTTCCATGTCGCTCGCGGGGGCGGGGCGGAAACGGTAATCCATCGAATCCTTGCGCAACGGGTACAGCCCGCTGGGCCAATCGTCGGGAAGCACCAGGCGACGGCGGTCGGGCAGACCCTCGGGAATCAGGCCGAACATATCGCGCAGCTCGCGCTCGCCCCACACGCAGGCGGGGACAAACGGGGTCACGCTCGGGAACGTCATCTTGGCGGGGTCGACCTCGGCACGGACGGTCACCCAGCCGGGGTCCTCGCCCTCCATGGAGATGACGTAGTACACGGCGTAACGGCCGCATAGGCTGCGCTCGTCGTTGCCGACAATCACGGGAATCCAGCCGTAGCGCTCGTAGTACAGGTAGTGGACGGCCTCGGGCAGACGGTCCAGCTTGACGGTGATCGTCAGCTGGTCCTCGCACTGCCATTCGACCTTCTCGATAGCGCCCGGCACTGCGGCGCGCAGGGCCTCGACGTGGCTTTCGCAACGACGAGCGTAGTCCTTCTTTTCAGGTTCTGCCATGGTGCTAATTCACCTCGCTTGTCTTGGTCTGGGAACTGAACACCATGCGGTAGAGAGGAGCCTCGTGGAGCTCTTCGACGCTCTGGTTCAAAACGACGGACGTTGCATCCTCGACGCCGCTCGTGATGGCGACCGGGGTGGCGATACCGAACCACATGACCACGATCGCGAGGGCGATCTCGGGGATGATCATAAGGGCGGGCACCTCGTGGCGCTTCATGCCCTCGGGCGCCTTGCCGAAGATGGACTTGAGCGCGATGCCGGTAAGGGCAAAGTACACGCCGGTGAGGCCAATGGCCACGAGCACGACCACCCAGATGGGACCGGACTGGATGCCGGCCACGAAGGTGAGGAACTCGGAGATGAACAGGGCGAACGGCGGGAAGGCGGCGAGCGCGAGCAGGGCGATGATGGTGAGCGCTGCCGTGACGGGAGCGATCTCGACGACGCCCTTGATCTTGTTCAGGTCGCGGGTGTGGTAGATGTGCTGGATGTTACCGGCCATGCAGAAGGCGAGCGCCTTCGTGAAACCGTGGAAGATGCAGTGCAGCAGGCAGGCGGCGATACCGAGCGGACCACCGATACCCAGGCACAGCGCGACCACGCCGACGTTGTCGACGGAGGAGTACGCGAAGCGGCGCTTGATATCGTCCTGCTTAAAGATGCACAGGGCGGC
This sequence comes from uncultured Collinsella sp., assembly GCA_900542825.1. GTDB lineage: Bacteria > Actinomycetota > Coriobacteriia > Coriobacteriales > Coriobacteriaceae > Collinsella. The sequence goes on from UQOY01000001.1 coordinate 129,707, forward strand.
CACCAGGATGGACAGCGTGCCCAGGATGAGCAGGAGCGTACGCGGATAGGTGTCGCCCACCGTGATGATGGACAGGGAGTAGAAGCGGATGATCACCAGCATGGCGCACTTGAGCAGCACGCCCGAGAGCAGCGCGGAGACCGGGCTCGGAGCCTGGGAGTGCGCGTCGGGCAGCCAAGTGTGCATGGGGAACAGGCCCGCCTTGGTGCCGAAGCCGATGACGATGAACGCGAACGCGAGGCGCACGAGCATCGGGTCGAACTGGTCGGCGTAGGGCATAATGGAGGTGAGGAAGGCCGCCTCATGCGCGTTGGGCATGATATCGGCGGCGTTCGCGTAGATGAGCAGCGTGCCGAACAGGCCGAAGGCCACGCCGGCGGTGCAGACCATCGCGTACTTCCAAGACGCCTCGAGCGCCTGCTTGTTCTTGTAGATGCCCACGAGGAACACGGTCGACAGCGTGGTGGCCTCGACCGCCGCCCAGGTGAGGATGATGTTGTTGGACAGGCAGGCGAGCAGCATCGTGAAAACGAACAGGCTAAACAGCGCGTAGTACTGCTTGGTGCGCTCGGCCGGCATGGTCTTCTCCTTGATATCGATCTTGATATAGGAGATGGAGTACACGCCGGTGATGAACCCGATGATGCCTACCAGAAGGACGAAGATCGACGAGAGCGAATCGAGATGGAGCCACAGGCCCAAAGCGTCGATATTCTGCCCGCTCGAGAGCATGGTTCCCGCGGTGACGACCGAAAGGACGAGGGTCGCCGCGACGGAGATGGTGTTGAGCCCCGCAAAGACGCTGTAGGACGTCGTCTTGGGGAGCGCAGCCATAATCAGGGAGAACACGAGGGGACAAGCGAGCAGGGCGACCGTCAGCATTGAAACATCCATGGCCTACCCCTTCAATTCGGTCAGGTCGTGGGAGTCGAGCGACTTGGTGTCGTTCCAGATCCTCACGACGACGGCGGACATGATGATGACGGCGAAAATGGCGTCGGTGGCGATGCCGATCTCGATGATCTCGGGGGCCGTGGGCGCGAGCAGGGCGAGCGTCACGTGGCTACCGTTCTCCATAAGGCAGTACCCGAAGATTTGCTTGAGGATGTTGCGCTGGGAGATGATGCACGTGAGGCCGACGAAGAAGTGCGCGAAGCTGATGGCGAGGGCCGGAGTAGCCACCTCAGCGGTGGGCAGGCTCAGGCGCGTGACCACCGCGAAGCAGATGGCCACCTCCAGACCGGTGAGGATGATGGTCCAGGCCGGCTTGACGGAGGAGGTCAGCGTGCTATCGGCAGGCGAACCCATCTTTTTGTAGGCACGGTTGAGAATGAACGGAACGAGGATCACCTTGGTGACGAAGGCCGACGCGGCCCACATGAGAAGCTCGGTGGCACCGGTGGTGAGGCCCAGGGTGAGCAGCACGCCCACCAGGACAACCGACTGGATCGCGTACCACTTGATGGCGGACGGGATGGTCTTCGAGACGACCACCATGGTGGAGGTCACGATCAGAAGACCGCCCAGGATATTGACTAACGAATAACCCATGTCCTACCTCCTAACCCATCCAACTAGAGGACAGAGGACCGGCGACGACGACCATGATCATGAGGACGACGAACACGAACGCCATGGCGCGCGGAAGGGGCTGGCCGGCGGCCACGGTCTCGCTCGGCTCACCGGGCAGGACCTTACCCATCCAACGCAGGAACCATGCGAAGGTGGCGACGGTCTCGACGACCATGACGCACACGAGGACGAAGATGACCGTGTTGGAAGCACCAACCGCGAAGCCACCGGAAATAATCTGGAACTTGGAGAAGAACGTGCTCATGGGGGGCACGCCGGCGATTGCGGTCGCGGCGACCGCGAAACCCACGCCCGTGACCGGGTACTTCTTCATGAGGCCCTGGATCTTGGGCAACATACGGGTTCCCAGCGTGAAGCTGAGGGAGCCGGCGATGAGGAAGAACAGGGTCTTGGTGAACGCGTGGTTGAAGATGTGCTCGACGGCGCCGTTGAACGCCATTTGGCTTCCGAACACGGAGAGGCCCAGGCCGAAGAACACGTAGGCGAGCTGCGCGATCGTCGAGAAGGCGAGCAGGCGCTTCATATCCTTCTGGGGCAGATACATGAGGAAGCCGAAGAGCATGGTCACGACGGCGTCGATGATGGCGACCCAACCGACGATCTCGGGGATATCGCCGGCGCTCGCAAGAGCGCGGGCGAACACGCACACGCCGACCTTAACCATAGACGCGCCATGGAGGTAGGCGGAAACGGGCGTGGGGGCCTCCATTGCGGAGGGCAGCCACATGTAGAGCGGGAACTGGGCGGACTTGGCCCAAGCGGCGAACAGGATGAGCAGCAGCACGACGGTCTTCATACCGGAATCGAGCTGGGAGATCGCGCTCAGCGCGAACGTGCCGGTTCCGGCGAACAGGAAGGCCGCGCCGATGTAGAGTCCCAGAGCGCCGATGTGGGTGATGATGAGTGCCTTCATACCGGCCTTCTTGGCCGTGGGCGTCATGTAGTAGCTGATGAGGCCCCAGGAGCACACGCCGGTGATCTCGAAGAAAACGAGCTGGCCGACGATGGTGGAGCTGTAGGCGAGACCGGCCATGGCGCCGATGAACGTGGAGAAGTACACGTAGAAGCGACGACGGGGCGCGTCGGGATGCTCCTTGTTCTTATCGCTCATATACGGGAACGAATAGATGACGACGAGCAGACCGATAGCGACGAACGCGGGTGCGAGCAGCGTGCTCATCCGGTCGAATATGAAGCCCATGACCAAGGTCTGACCCATACTCGCCCAGGTTACATCGACCGCGTTCATGCCGTTTCCGGCAAACGTCGCGGCCAAGCCAACGGAAGCGACCGTGGCGATGCCGCCGGCAAAGGCGCAGATCCATTTAGCGTAGGGACGCGGCAGCATGACGATGAGCAGGGAGCCCAGCATGGGGACGGCGATTGCCACCATGGCAAAGAGGGACAAGCTCGATTCGATTGACATAGTTTCTCCCTTCTCCCTACACGCCTACGACGACGAAGACGAACGCGAGGACCGCGATGCCGACGACGGCCCAGGTCTGGTTACCGAGCACCTTGAAGCGCGAACGGGAAACGGAGTTCTCGAGCACGCCGCAGACGACGAAATCGACCAGGCACTTGACGAGGAAGACGACGGCGCCCACGAGAGCGGTGACGCCGATGGTCGCGGGCTCTCCCCAGGGGATGAAGATGGAGGTGAACCAAGCGACGACCACGACCTGCTTCATGCCCATGGCGAGCTTCATCATGGCCAGGGACGGGCCGGAGAGCTCGGCGAGCGGGCCCTCCTGGAGCTCCTGCTCGGCTTCGGCCTGATCGAACGGAAGCTTGCCGAGCTCCATGTAACAGGCGGCCGCGAAGGCGACGCCGGCGAGGATAACGGCGACGACGCTCGAGACGTTGCCCGTAACGATGTGCTGGCCCATGGTCGCAATGTCCGTGGAGCCGCACACGATGGCGACGGTGAACAGCGCGATGAGCATGGACGGCTCGATGAGCACGCTCATGAGCAGCTCGCGGATACCGCCGAAGCCCGCGTAGGCGTTGGAGGAATCCACGCCGGACAGTGCGAAGAAGAAGCGGGACAGCGCGAGCGCGTACATGATGGTGATGGCGTCACCAAAGACGGGCATGGGGCTCTCGAGCGTGAACATGGGCAGACCCATGGCGAGCATGAACGACACCGCGAGGAACAGCGGCGGCATGATGCGCAGCACGAAGCTCGAGTCGGAACTCACGGACTCGGGACGCGCCATGAGCTTCGCGAGGTCCCGGTAATCCTGAAGGATGGACGGACCGCGGCGATTGTGCATCTTCGCGCGAATCACACGGGCGAGGCCGGAGAAGAAGGGCGCGACCAGCATGACCACGAGGCCCTGCGCCATCGCAAGAACGATGTTCATAATATCCTCTCCCCTCTCTAGACCATGACCACGGCGAGCACGAGGAAAACCACGAGCGCCGCGACGATGTAGCAGATGTATACGGAGTAGTTGCCGCCCTCGATCTTGGAGGCAAGGCCGGCCAGCTTGTCGGCACCCTCGCTCGGTGCATCGACCAGGAAACGGTCGGGCAGGGGCTCGACGCCCTGGGCGACACCGGTGAGCTTCTGGAACACGTGCGCGATGGACCAGCAGATCTTGGTGCATACCTCGCGCAGGGTGTAGAGCGGGCCCATGAAGAGCTCGACGTCGGACGCGAAGCTCGTGGCGACGACGGGCATGTGCTCGTTGGGCTCGTAGCCGCACGCCCAAGGGTCGGTCTTCTTAGCGGGGGCCTTGGTGCCGAGGCAGAACCTCAACACGAACGCGAGGCCGGTGAGGACCACGAGCGCGATGGCGATCGCGGGGGTGGAGGTGGCGGCACCGGAAATCTCGTTCACCAGAGACACGCCCGAGGTGGCCGTGACGGCGGAGCCGGCAAGCACGCTCTGGGCGACGTCGCCCAGAACCGGGGCGATGACGGGAGAGCCGATTCCCAGCACCACGCAGATGGCCGCGAGGAGCATCTGCGAGAACAACATCGGAGCCGGGGACTCCTTGGCGTTCGCAGCCTCCTGGGAACGCGGGCTGCTCGCGAACGAGACGCCGTAGGCCTTCACGAAGCACGTAACGGCCAGGGCACCGGTGATGGCGAGCGCGGCCGCGGAGGCGACGGCGAACACCATGACGACCGGGTCGGAGAGCGTCGAGATGTTGAACAGGGACTGGTAGGTGAACCACTCGGAAACGAAGCCGTTGAGCGGCGGGATGGCCGAGATGGCAAGAGCGCCGATGAGGAAGCAGACGGCCGTGACCGGCATGCGGCGGAACAGACCGCCCATCTTCTCCATGTTGCGCGTACCCGTGGCATAGAGCAGGGAGCCCGCGCCGAGGAACAGCTCGCCCTTGAACATGGCGTGGTTGAGCGTGTGGTAGAGGGCGGCCATGAGCGCGATCGTCGCGATGACGTCGTTGCCCAGGGCGTGCGCCGTCATGGACGCGCCGACACCGAGCAAGATGATGCCAATGTTCTCGACGGAGTGATAGGCCAGCAGGCGCTTGATGTCGTGCTCGTGGAGGGCGTAGACGACGCCCAGGACCGAGGAGATGGATCCAAAGACCAGGACCATGAGGCCCCACCAGAGCTGGACGCCCGAACCCGCGAGCAGGTCGAGACCGACCTTGAGGATTCCCAGGATGCCGATCTTGATCATGCCGCCGGACATGAGGGCGGACACGTTGGACGGCGCCTCGGGGTGCGCCTGGGGCAGCCAAGAGTGCAGCGGGATGATACCGGCCTTTGCGCCAAATCCGAAGAACGCGAGGACGAAGCACACGGAGGAGATGGCGGGTCCAAAGTCATGCGTACGGAAATCACTGAAGCTGAAGGAACCGCCCACGCCGTTGGTCATGAGCAGGAAGCTCGCCATGATGAGGACGAAGCCCACGTGCGCGATGACGAAGTAGAGCCAACCGCCCTTGATGGAGTTCTTGTTTTCCTCAATGACGACAAGGAAGTAGCTCGTGAGGGACATGAGCTCAAAGGCGACCAGGAACCAGAACACGTTGTCGGCGGTGATGACGAGCATCATCGAGGCGACGAAGGTGTTCATGAAGAAGCCGGCGCGCCCGACCTTGCCCGGGTACTCGTCGAAGTAGGACAGACCGTAGATGAAGCCCGCAAAGGCGAGGATCGAGATGAGGACCACGATCAGGCCCGCAAGGCCGTTAAGCAAGAGCTCGAGACGGGCGAACGGGAAGAAGAAGACCGTGTTGAGGGACGAAACGTCGCCAAGCACGGCCTCGAGGCCCGCGATGAACGACAGCACGGCCGCGACGGCGCCGATAAGGCAGCCGGCGGTCTTGGCGGCGTTATCGGCCTTGATCAGCAGAACCGAGGCGAGCGCACCGATGCACGAGACGGCAAGCGATGCGATAAACAGCGTCATGCTATCCATTGTTTACGCTCCCTTCTGCTTTCTCGGACAGGCCCTGGGCCACAGCGGTAGCGTCGACGACCGGACCGTTTTCGATCGAGCGCAGGCGCTTGGCCTCGTCGAGCTCGCGATCGGCCGCGCCGCCCATGACGGTCAGCGCCTTGGTGGGGCACGCCGCCACACAATGCGGGCCGTCCGGATCGAAGGCGCACAGGTCGCACTTCACAGCGCAGGTGTACTGGCCAGGAGCCCACGTAAGAAGGCTGCTCAGGGACTTAGGATACGAAGGCGTCGGGTCGCACATGCCTGCGACACCGGCGATAGACGTGCCATCGGGATGGATGGCTCCGAAGGGGCATGCGATGGCGCACAGTCTGCAACCGATGCACTCCTGCTCCTTGACGTGGATGCGATCGCCATCGTGCTCGATGGCATTCACCGGGCAAACCTCGGCGCAGGGGGCACCCTCGCAATGGTGGCAGGCAAGGGCGGCCGAAATACCGCCGGTCTTCACGAGCGCCAGGCGCGGCGTATCCTGAAGACCCTGCATCCGGTGGGCGTCGGCACAGGCGGACTGGCATGTTCCGCAGCCGATGCACCTCTCCGGGTTGATGTCGATGAAGCGGTTCATCCCCACTTCCTTTCAAAATAACGGGCCGGGCTCCCGAACGTACGGGACGCCCGGCCCAAAAAGCCAACGAGAACGGGACTACACGATTTGATTCACATGCGTCTCGTCGTCGAACTTGGCGGCGCCGGGCTCAACGTCCTGGGGAGCGGCGGCGTCGACCAGAGCCTGCTTGAGCTCGGTGTACTGACGCTCGACCTCGCCCTCGGCCCAGACTTGATCGGCAATGGCGTCGACCTGGCAGGCGGAGAACTTGTCCTCGGGCGTGTGCGAGACCGGGTCGACCTTGTGCATGGTCAGCTCGTTGCACTTGCCGATCCACCACTGGTAGGTCATATAGACCGTGCCCTTATTGATACGGTCGCTCACGTCGGCGCGGCTGTATACCTGTCCGCGGCGGCTGTGAATCGAGACGATGTCGCCGTTCTTGATACCGCGCGCCTGGGCGTCCGCGGGATTCATGCGGACAAAACCGGGCTCGTCGGCGAGCAGCGCCAGCGTCTTGCAGTTGCCGGTCATCGAACGGCAGCTGTAGTGGCCGACCTCGCGAACGGTGCACAGGATGAGCGGGTACTCATCGTCGGGAAGCTCGGAGGGCGCCTCCCAGTCGTGCGCCATCAGGTTGGCGCGGCCGTCCTTGGTGGTGAACTTGCCACCAGCGAACATGTCGGCCGTGCCGTGGTCGTTCACATCGGTGCTCTTGACCGGCCACTGGGCGTAACCGCCCTCGGGAGCCATCTTTTCGTAGGTTGCGCCCACAAAGTTGGGGCACAGGCTAATGCACTCGTTCCAGATCTGCTCGGTGTTGTCGTAGTGCATGGGATAGCCCATGCGCGTGGACAGGTCCGCGAAGATCTCCCAGTCATGACGGCACTCGCCCTTGGGCGGAACGGCCGCGTCAAAGTGCTGGAAGCTACGGTCGGATGCGGTAAAGACACCCTCGTGCTCGCCCCAAGAGGTGGCAGGCAGGATGACGTCGGCGAGCATAGTCGTCTGCGTCATAAAGATGTCCTGGCAAATGAACAGATCCAGCTCGGAGAGCGTCTTGCGCATACCGGCCGAATCGGGCTCGGTCTGCACCGGGTCCTCGCCGTAGTTGTAGAAGCAGTGCACCTTGCCCTCGTCGACCAGGTGACCCAGGTCGGTGAGCTTGTAGCCCTCCTCGAGCGGGAGCTTTTCCTCGGGCACGCCCCAAGCCTTGGCAAACTTGGCGCGAGCGGCGGGGTCGGTGACTTTCTGGTAGCCAGGGTACAGGTTGGGCAGCATGCCCATATCGCAGGAGCCCTGGACGTTATTCTGGCCACGCACGGGCGCGAGACCGGAGTTGGGTTTGCCGATCTGGCCGGCAACGCAGGCGATGGAGGCGATGGTGTGCACCGTCTTCAGGTTCTGCTTCTGCTGGCATACGCCCATGCCCCAGCCAATGATGGCAGAAGGCTTCGCCGTGGCGTACATCTCGGCAGCTTGGTGGATCAGCGCGGGATCGACACCCGTGATGTCCTGTACGGATTCGGGAGTGTAGTTCTTGATGGTCTCCCACCACTCGTCAAAGCCGTTCGTGTGCTCGGCGACGAATTCCTTGTCGTAGAGGCCATCGTTGACCAGACAGTTGGCAAAGGCGTTGAGGAACGCAACATTGCAACCGTTCTTGATCGGAAGGTAGAGATCGGCGATACGCGCGGTTTCGATATGGCGCGGGTCGGCGACGATGATCTTGCAACCCTTTTCTTTGGCTCGCACGATACGCCTTGCGACGATGGGGTGCGAATCGGCAGGGTTATAGCCGAAGAGGAAAATGCAGCCCGCATCCTCCATACCGGGGATGGAGCATGACATGCAACCTGAACCAACCGTGTCCATCAGACCGAGGACAGTAGGGCCGTGTCAAGTACGGGCGCAGTTGTCCACGCTGTGGGTGCCGATGCACGCACGCGTAAACTTCTGCATGACGTAGTTCGCCTCATTGCCGCCGCCTCGCGAGGAGCCGGTGGTCATGACAGCGTTAGGACCATATTCGTCAATTATGGCCTGCATCTTAGATGCGGTGAAATCCAGTGCCTCGTCCCAGCTTACGCGCTCAAGATCCGCGCCCTTGGTGCGGCGGATCATCGGGTGCAGTACGCGAGGAGTCAAGATCTTGGTGTCGTTGATGAAGTCGTAGCCGCTCATGCCCTTAAGGCACAGCTCGCCCTGATTGGTGATGCCGTTGAGCGGTTCGGTACCCACGACCTGGCCGTTTTGGACCAGGAGGTTAAACTGGCAACCGGCGCCGCAATACGGGCAGATCACTTTGTGCTTCTCCATGACACCCTCCTTCCTTTCTCTGCTACCGATTAATCGGTACGTATTTGACAATCGTTGGGCCTGTATGGCCGCCCGCCTACGCCTCGTTTTCGATGGTGGCGCGGGCACGCTCGGCAGTCAGCTCCGCCAGGCGCTCCTCGTCTACCAGGGTGAGGCCCTTAGTCGGGCACGCCTCGGCACACGCCGGACCGCCGGGACGGTCCACGCACAGGTCGCACTTGAGCACGAAGCTCTTAGTCTGCGAACCCACGCGCACGTCGCCCATCAAGACGGGGACCTGCGTGGTCGCCACGCTCACGGCGCCAAAGGGGCAGGCCATGACGCAGCTCTTGCAGCCGATGCAGTTGTCCTCGTTGACGCCGATGCGATGGTTCTTTGGATCAAAGAACAAGGCACCCGTGGGGCAGGCCTTGGCGCAAGGGGCATCCTCGCAGTGATGGCAAGCCACCGGTGCGGAGATCTCGTACGTACGCGTCACGCGCAGGCGCGGCGCGGCGATGTTGCCGGGAATGTCGTGCGCCTCGATGCACGCCGCCATGCAGGTTTGACACCCAATGCAGCGCGAGGAATCGGCTACGACTCGTTTATTGCCCATGTTGTTCACTCCCTCCTGAATCCCATGCCGGAGAGACCCTGCCGACGTTGCCCCGGACCGCCCGTGGTCCGGCATCGGCGTATCGAGAACATGCGGCGAAACAGGCACTCGGTAGAATATCTCCAACGGTATACAGGTTGAATATACGCAGTTGCAGGGGATAAACTTGAGCATAGGCCCTGCAATACGGGTGTATTGCAGGGGTTTTGGCAGGTTGGAATTATTCTCTAGAAGCTATAAAGGTGAGTGTATTACACGCGTACGCCCAAGAAAGATTTCCCGCTCGTTTATGCAGGATGTAGTACGTTTGTAATATTGTTCACACTGAATTACTCTAGTGCAATAAAGTAATGGTTATAAGATTGACTATTATTAGCCGATGTTGTATTTGACTATTCAAATTGCACGCTCATTAAGGGAGGCCAGTGATGTCTTCGACTCAAAAACGAGCCATCCTGCAGGTGCGCATTCGCGAGGAAGACAAGCAGCATGCCGAGCGTCTCTACGACGCCATGGGCACATCGCTCGCCGAGGCCGTACGTCTATTTGTCGCGCAGAGCATTTTGATGCGCAAGCTCCCCTTTCAGCCGGTCGCCGTGCGCTCAAAGGACGGCACCGCCGCCTATGGATCGCTCAAAGCATATGGGGACCCCAATCGCCGCTCCGAGGAGCGCAATGCCTGGATTGAGTACCTTGCTACAGAAAGCGACGATTCGATTTTGGGTCCCGAGGAAGTAGATATCCATGAGTAGCACCATCATCGACGAGACCGTCATCCTACGCTACCTGCTCGACGACGACGAGGTCCTGTCGCCGCGCGCCGCCAAGGTCATCGCCACGCGCACCGCTCGCGTCTACCCCGAAATCATCACACGCGTCGTGGTCACACTGCGCGACGTCTATAAGGTTCCCCGCGTTGAGATTGCTGCGGCCATGAAAAGGCTGCTCGATGACGTCATGGTCGACGAGCCCACCGTTGTCGCCCTTGCCGTCAAACTCTTTGGCAAGACCCATATGGACTTTACTGACTGCCTCCTCGCAGCCCGAACCGCCATCTACAACGATGATGTCGTGAGCTTTGGCAAGCCCATCATCCAAGGCATGATCGATTACCGCCGCAAGCGCCAAACCGCAGCCGAAGCCCACAGCCGCAGCACCGACGCCACCATCGACAAGCTCCGCCACCACGGTCGCCTCTAACCGACAGGCAACGGCATCGCCCGCCCCTCAGCCCCATCCCCTCTTGAGTTGCGGTGAAATAGTTCCTGGATTTAGGCTTATGGGGGTGCGGACAGAAAGTTGGACCGCGGGGCGGTCCGGACTGGAGGTTCGCATGTACAGCAGGGAGAAGGTCGAGCTCTTCCTCCTGGCGACGGAGGACGGCATGGGCCCCACCGCCGCCGCGGAGTTCGCGGGGGTCACGGTGAGCGCGGCCAAGAAGTGGGCGACGGGGCACCTCCCGCGCAGCTACACCGGCGGGGGCTGTAGAATCGTGGCGAGGAAACCGCCACGGAAGGAGGCCAGCTTGGGCCCCGACAAGTCGACCTACGCCCCGCCCGCGACCGGCCCGCTCGCCGGGCTCAACGAGGACCAGATAGAGAACCTGCTGCTCAGGGCGGTGTTGGCCGACCTAAAAGCGGAAGGGTGGGACCCGGCTTCGATCTCGAACAGGAGCAAGTGCGAGCTCGGCGAGAGATTGAGGCGGGCGACCGCCCTGCCCCTCCGCTCGATCACAGGTTTCTTGAGGATATCGAAGAGCTCCTATGAGTACTGGAGGCCCCGCGTCGCCGCGCCGCGCGGCCGCGACGCCGACATACGCGACCGCGTGGTGCGCATCTTCCGCGAGGGCTCGGGGTGCTGGGGGTACCGCACCGTCTGGGCGCGCCTGCGCCGCGAGGGCGTCCGCGCCAGCGAGAAGCGCGTGGCCCGCGTGATGCGCGAGGAGGGTCTCGAGGTCGTCTACAACAAGAGGCGCGCCCGGGGCTACAGCTCCTACGCCGGCGAGGTCTCCAAGGCGCCGGAGAACCTCGTGAACAGGAATTTCCACGCCGACGAGCCCAACCGGCTGTGGCTCACCGACATCACCGAGTTCAGGCTCCCGGGCGGCGAGAAGGTCTACCCGAGCCCGGTCATCGACTGCTTCGACGGAATGCCCGTCGCCTGGTCGATCGGGCTGCACCCCGACAAGCGTCTCGCGAACTCGAGCCTGCTCAAGGCCTGCGCGGCGAGGCCGGCGGGCGGGCGCACGACGATCCACTCGGACCGGGGCGGCCACTACCGCTGGCCGGAGTGGATCGGGATCTGCGAGGAGAACGGCCTGGTCAGGAGCATGTCCGCGAAGGGCTGCAGCCCGGACAACTCGGCCTGCGAGGGCTTCTTCGGGCGCCTCAAGAACGAGTTCTTCCGCTACAGGGACTGGGAGGGCGTGACGGCCGAGGAGTTCATGGGGAGGCTCGAGGCCTACCTCGTGTACTATCGGGACGGGCGCATCAAGAAGTCCCTCGAGTGGCTGAGCCCGATGGAGTACCGCAGGAAGCTTGGATACGCATAGGCGCGGTCCAAGAAATCGTCCGCACCCCCATGTGGGGTCCCCGGCATGTATATAAAAATAGCACTGATCCCCAAAGGAAACCAAAGCCGTTAAAACAATTCTTATGGAGCGGGCGACGGGAATCGAACCCGCGTCATCAGCTTGGAAGGCTGGGGTTCTACCATTGAACTACGCCCGCAAGATATGGTCGGGACGACAGGATTTGAACCTGCGACATCCTGCTCCCAAAGCAGGCGCGCTACCAAACTGCGCCACGTCCCGAAGGTGTTGAGCAGCTAAGGTCTAAACCTTGCGTGTCCCAAAGCGAAGGAAATTATAGGGGAGACTCCCCGCTTGTGCAAGCATTGATGCCTTAGCTCCTCGAATGTGCAACAAAACGACTATGGAGCAGACCGATCACAAACGCCACCACAGCAACCGGTGCCCACGCAGCACCGATATCTGCCAGCGGTAACGCGTCGAACGGCAGCCACGCGCCAGCAAAGAACGCATCGCGGACCGACGTGATCACGCTCTGCACCGCGACAACGCCGCCGACCCAGACCCACACCTGCGGATGCGCATCGCAAAAACCGTGCACCAGGCCCATAAGCACCAGCACGATGGCGACGGGATACAAGGCATTGAGCATGGGCACCGAGAACATGAGGATCATGTCGAGGCCCACGTTGGAGAGCACGCACGAAAACGCTGCGAACACAAAGGCGAGAACCGCAAAGGGACGGCGCATGGCCTCCTCGGAGGCCTCCGCCCCCTCTTCAACTACGTACGTCTCGCAGAAGTAGCGCGCACAGCAGCTAATGAGGCCGATGCACACGTTCATGCAGGCGAGGAAGAAAATCGCAAACACCACAACCGTGCCAGCAAGGCCAAAGTGCATGGAGGCCGAGCGAGCAAGGATGGCAGCGCCGTTGGTGGCGTCGGGCATCACGGTGCCGAGCTGCATACCGGCAAGGGCCAAGCCGCAATAGATGATGGCCATGAGCACGCCGGCGATCACACCGGAACGCGAAATCTCGAAGGCCACGCGCTTGTCATCGGTAACACCCAACTCGTGGATAGTCTCGGCGATGATGATGCCGAAGGCGAGCGACGCGAGCAGGTCCATGGTCTGGTAGCCGGTCAAAAAGCCCTGCACGGCAGCACCGGCATCGTAGGGAGCCTGAGGCGCGGCAGCCGGTCCCAGCGGCGAGACCACGGCGGCACCCACGACCAGTACGATGAGCGCAATGAGCGCGGGACCCGTAATGCGACCGAGCACGCGCGTGATGACACCCGGGCGCAGCGTGAGCACAAACGCGACGACAAAGAAGCCAACGGCAAACACCAGGCGAGCCGTGCCGAGCGAGACGCCCTCCGGCAGCAGCGGCACCAGCATCTCGAAGGCCGTAGAGCTCGTGCGCGGAATAGCCAGGCACGGACCGATGGCCAGATACACCGCTGCGACAAAGAACTCACCAAACTTGGGGTGCACGCGGCCGGCAAGCTCGCGTGCCGTTCCGGCAAGCGCCACGGCGATAAAGCCCATGACGGGCAGGCCGATGGCGGCAATCAGAAAGCCGAACATGGCGACCGGCGTGGCAGAACCTGCCTGCAGCGCCAGCAGCGGCGGAATAATGAGGTTGCCGGCGCCAAAGAGCATCGAGAACAGGGCGATGCCGACGGTGACGACATGGTCGGAGCGCAGACCACGCGGGGTGGATGAAGCCATGGGACCACCTTTCGGGTCGAAACAAAAACGGGACGGGCAAAAGACCCGTCCCGCAAGTATATACGCTCTAGCAGACTAAATCGCGCAAAGCGTCAATCGCGGTGTCGACTTCCTCGTCCGTGTTGAAATACCCAAACGAGAAGCGGACGACGCCCTGGCGCTCGGTACCTAACGCGCGGTGCATGAGCGGAGCGCAATGGGCGCCGGGGCGCGTCGCAATCCCCCACCCTTGCATGAGCGCGTCCGAGATCTCGGCAGAGTCGATATCGCCCACGTTGAGCGACACGATCGCCGAGCGCGCGGGTTGGTCAAACGCACCGTAGAGCTTAATCCCCGGAATCTCGCGCACACCGGCAAGGAAGCGATCAGCGAGCGCACGCTCGTGGGCAGCAATCGCCTCGACCCCACCCTGGGTCTCGATAAAGTCGAGACCAGCGGAAAGGCCCGCGATGCCGTGACCGTTGAGCGTGCCCGCCTCCAAGCGCGTGGGCCACTCAAGTGGCTGCAGTGGGTCGAAGCTGTGCACTCCCGTGCCGCCCATGGCCCACGGCGCCACATCGACGCCCTGGACCACGGCCAGGCCGCCGGTGCCTTGGGGTCCCATGAGCCCCTTGTGGCCGGTAAAGCACACCACGTCGAGCCCCATGGCCTGCATATCGATATGCGCCGTGCCGGCAGACTGTGAGGCATCGACGATCACGAGCGCACCGGCCGCATGGGCCATGGCAGCCACGCGCGCAATGTCGACCGCGTTGCCGGTCACATTGGAGGCGTGCGTCACCACCACGACACGCGTGCCCGGCGTGACCAGCTGCTCGAGCTCGTCGTAGTCGAGCACGCCGCTCGCGTCGCAACCCGCATGCTCAACGGTCACGCCCCGCTCTGCCGCCAGGCGGTTGAGCGGACGCAGCACGGAGTTGTGCTCGAGCACCGTTGTGACCACACGGTCGCCGGGGCACACCACCCCGTTGATGACGGTGTTGAGCGCCGCGGTTGAGTTGGGCGTAAAACAAACATGGTCAGCACGCGGGCAGCCCAGCAAGCGTGCGAGCTTGGCACGGCAACCGTGAATCGTACGCGCCGCATCGAGCGCACCCGACGTGGCACCGCGCCCGGCATTGCCGAGCGAGCACATCGCCTGCGCCACGGCATCGATCACCGTCTGCGGCTTGTGCATGGTCGTCGCCGCGTTATCCAGGTAGATCATCGCACGACCTCCCACATATCGATCACGGTATAGCCCTCGGTGGGAACGCCCGCCGCGGCAAGCTCGCCGCGCAGCAGGTCCTCATCCGAAGGCAGAGCCTTCCACGCCAAGCCGCAGCCGGCAGCGACCTCCCCGGGCACGGGAATCGTACGCCCGGGAAGACCACGCTCGATGCACAGGGACTCGCAACCCATGGCGGCCGCCGTGGTGGGAAACGTGATGACAAGCGCCGGGCGCTTCTCCCTCATGGCAACTCCAACCAATACGCTACGGGCGCACGACGCGCACGGCCTGCTCCATCTTCTCCACGATCACGTACATGTTCGTGACCTCGCCCACGGCAAGCTGGTCCTTAATGCCATAGTGGTCCAGGCAGGTGCCGCAGGTGAGGATCTCGACGCCCTGCTCGGCCAGGCCCTTCAGGTCATCGAGCACCGGAGAGCCCTCGACGGTGAGCTTGGCACCGCCGTTGTAGAACAGCATAGTCGCAGGCAGCTCCTCCTGCTGCGTCACGGCAAAGATAAAGGCCTTCATGAGCTTGTGGCCCAACTCGTCGTCGCCACGGCCCATGCAATCGGTGTAGACGGAAACGACCAGCTTGCCCTTGCCGGCGCTGGCGTCGCAGAAAGCGGCACCGTCCTGCTCGGGGTCTGCCACGGCAACGGCGCCAGAGGTCGCGACAGTCACGTGCCACTCGGCGTCCGAGATCTTCTCGACCGAGGCCGTGCAGCCCTTCTCCTGCGCCATTTTGGAGATGTTCTTGACGGCGGTCTCGTTATCGACCAAGGTCACCACGGCGCCCTCGCCATCGAGCTGCTTGAGAGCCTTGAGCGTCTTGACGACGGGCAGCGGGCAGGCATCGCCCATGGCATTGACTTCAATCTTGGTAGACATAGTAAATTCCTTTCGAAAGGGGCCGCCCAGAACAACGGACGATCGCATAAACGGTTTTCCTTAATGCACAACGCGAACAGCAGGACCGCCCGGCACCGCCTCGCACACGCGACCGATAACGGCGGCGATGCGACCCTCGGCATGCAGACGGTGCGCGAGCTCATCCACGTCGGCAGCAGGCGCCGCGATGAGCAAACCGCCCGAGGTCTGCGGATCGTACAGCGCATCCAGCATGCCCGCCTCCAGGCCATCGTCGGTCGCCACGCGCGGGCCAAAGAAATCCTGGTTGCGGTAGGCGCCGGCAGGGATAATGCCCAGACGCGCCATGTCGAGCACCTGGTCAAAGAGCGGCACTGCCCCCGACGCAAGCTCAATCTGCACGCCCGAGCCCTCGGCCATCTCGCACGCATGCCCGATCAGGCCAAAGCCCGTAATGTCAGTGCAGCCGTGAAGCTCGAGTCCCTCGGCCAGACGAATCGGGGCCTCGTTAAGGGTGCGCATCGAGTCAAACATCGGGCTAGCCTCGTCCTGCTCGATAAGCTCGCCCTTAATGGCCGTGGTGATGATGCCCGAGCCGATCGCCTTGGTCAGCAGTAGAACGTCGCCCACGCGTGCGCCGCTATTGGTGAGCATGTGGTCGAGTGCGACAAAACCGCTCACGGACAGGCCGTACTTGGGCTCGTCGTCGTTGATGGTGTGGCCACCCGCGATGGAGCAGCCCGCCTCAACGCACTTGTCGGCGCCACCCGCCAGAATCTGGCCAGCAGCCTCAACACCCAGGCAGCTGGGTATGCAGAGCAGGTTCATGGCATGGCTCGGCCGCCCGCCCATGGCGTAGATGTCCGACAGCGAGTTGGCCGCGGCGATCTGGCCAAACAGAAACGGGTCGTCGACCATCGGCGGGAAGAAGTCGATGGACTGAACGAGGGCCAGGTTATCGCCGACGCGGAAAACGCTCGCATCGTCGGAGGTATCGAACCCCACGAGCAGGTTGTCGTTATGCACATTGGGTAAGTCGCCCAGGACCTGGGCGAGGGCTCCAGGAGCCAACTTAGCGGCTCAACCGCTCGCGGCGGTCATCTGCGTGAGCTTCACGAGCTCGTCAGCCATCGATTCCTCCTCTCATAGGTCAATCAGTTCCTCCCAGTATACGCATGGCGGCGCCGAGAGCGGGCGATTTATCGCAAGCCCCCTACGCGAGCGCCTGTGCGCGAATGGCCGCACCGATGGCACCGGCAAAGCGTGCCAGGGGTGCGGTCTCTACCGGCGAGCCCAACAGCGCGCCCAACCGCTCCACGACATAGGCGTTTTCGCACAGACCGCCGGTCAGATAGTACGGTGCGCCCGCCGCCTGCCCGGCCATAGTGGCCACGCGCGACACGAGCTGCACGGTGGGTGGCGAAAACCCAGCCGCGCCTAAACCCAGAATTTTAGGGAACCTGCCTTGCGGACAGTTATTTAGTTGTGCGTCGTCTCTCCCGGAGCCGTGAACATACCTGCTCATATGCGGCTCCAAGCCATATACAGGGCGCGCGCGGCAACGCGGCGAATGTATGTCGTTTGCGGCATGTGCGCACCCTCCTTAACCAGTCGAGGTCAACTATATCAACGGTCATCGACCATGCGAACACCGTTGACATTCGTACGACAACGTCGTGTGCCGTCGTTTAATAAATTATTATCTTGATTGATAAGAGTTTGTCATCCCTCATTTAGCGAACGGCAAAAACAAAGCCGCCGAGGCTTATATCCCCCGACGGCATCCCCCGACGGCATCACCCGACGGCATCACCCGACGGCATCACCCGGCGCTATCGACAAACCAAATGGATCCTGCTGGCATCAAAATGCATGCGCAGCGTCTCGCCTGCTTGTGGCAGCTCGTCGACAGGCATGCCCACTTTGTTGACCTTCCACTGCAGACGCGTGGGCGCATCGGCCCGCGGCGCATCCAACAGCACCAGGCGCTCAAAGCGCGAATCGCTCACACGGGCCACGTGCAAATCGTAGCTGTTGCGGCCCCGCTCAGCACGATTGTCAACATGGAAGTAGCTTGCGCGAATACCCAGGTACGCCACGTCGTCGGGTACCTCACGACCTACATTAAAGGTCATACCCCAATCGAGGGCCTCGACCTCCTGGGGCCCAATCTTGCGCGCACGGCTTGTGTTCTTGCAACCCGTCAAGCGCAGCGCCGCCAGCGTCTGCGGACGGCGGACCACATCCTCGACGGAGCCTATCTCCTCCACATGCCCATTATGCATAACGCAGATGCGCTCGCACAGACGGCACGCCTCGTCGATATCGTGGCTCACGTACAGCACAGTGCGGCTGCACACATCGAACAGGTCGAGCATACTCTGCTCGAGCGCGCTCTTAAGATAGGAATCGAGCGCGCTCATGGGCTCGTCGAACATAAAAATGCCCGGATGCGCCGCCACCATGCGCGCAAGCGCCACGCGTTGCTGCTGACCGCCCGAGAGGCGCGCGGGATAGCGGTCGGCAAAGTCGGCCAGACCGAAAATGCCCAGATAGCGCTCGGCCAGCCTTTTACGCGCCGCGGCGTCACCCGCATCCCTTACGCCGGCGCATACGTTATCGGCCACCGACATGTTGGGAAAGAGCTGATAGTTTTGGAACAGCAGGGCGCATTTGCGCTCCTGGGGCGACAGGTTGATGCCCGCCGACGAGTCAAAAAAGGTCACACCGTTGACGACAATCTTGCCCTCGTCGGGCGTCTCCACGCCGGCAACGCAACGCAAGGTGCAGCTCTTGCCGCATCCGGAAGCACCGAGCAAGCCAACGCGCTCCTCGCCGGCTTCGAGTTGGATGTCGAGAGTGAACCCGGGATAGCGCTTTTTGATATCCAGAACGAGCGACATGGCCTATCGACCTCCCTGCAAAGCGGCATCATCGCGCATGAGCTCGGCCAGCGCCTCGCGATCGATACGCAGGGCATCGCCGCCCGCCGGGTCGAGCGAATCGGCCTGTCCGGCGAGATCTTTGGCCTGCTTGCGCTCCGCGCGGGAAAGCCCCCGCTCGCGGTACTTTTGCGAGTGTGCCGTGTACATGTTGATAAACAGGATGACCAAGAAGCTAAAGGCGATCACGACGACAACCCAAAAGAGGGCCACCGACGTGTTGCCGCCCATCCACTCAAAGTAGATGGCGATGGGGATGGTCTGGGTAATGCCGGCGTAGTTGCCCGCAAAGAACAGGGTGCAGCCAAACTCGCCCATGGCACGCGCGAAGGCGAGCACCGTGCCGGCGGCAATCGAGGGCCAGCCAAGCGGCATCATAAGCTTGGTAAAGATGCGATGCTCGGACCAGCCAAGCGTGCGCGCCGCATCGAGCATCTGCGTGTCGAGGCTCTCGAAAGCTCCGAGCGCCGTGCGGTAGACCAGCGGAAACGACACTACCACGGCAGAGATCACCGCCGCCGGCCACGTAAAGACGATCGAGACGCCGTGCGCGATAAGCCACCGACCGACCCCGGTCGAGCGGCCAAACAGCATGAGGAGCAGAAAGCCGCACACCGTAGGCGGCAGCACCATAGGAATCGTAAAGACCGAGTCGAGCAGGCCCTTGATGCGACTCGAGGTACCCATAGTCTTCCACGCGGCAAACAGGCCCAGTGCAAAGGCAATCACCAGGGCGAGGCCGCTCGTTTTGATAGACACCCAAAACGGGCGATAGTCGATGTCGCCCAAAAAGGAAGTCAGAGAGGTCAAGGGCCCCTGCTCATCCCGCAACACGACAGACGATGCCTCTACCATTTGAGCGCTATCAAGCCAACGCGCGCCGCCCTTGGCATCACCCGAGGCCGATGCAATCACCACATAGCGGTCCCCATCCGCACCGCGCTCGTCAAAGCCATAGGTATACCCGCCGGCGTCAAACGTTGTTTCCGCCGTGACATACCAAGGAAGATCCACGTCCCCTAGCTGCGCACCTCCCATGCAGTTTACGCTGTCGAGCTCACAGACGAGGGCCTTGAGACCCGATACGCACTCGTTGTCCTGCGGATCCAATCCATACTTCTCGACCGCCTTGGGCGATATCCACACCACAACGCGATCGGCAGCAGGCACCACTACCAGGTCCACGTCCTCGTCAACGGGAAACCGGTAGCCCTCAGGCTGGCCCTCCATGGCACGAGCGGTCCCCTTGGCCAACCGCTCAAAACCCTCGATCCCATAGGAAAGCCCATGAGCGGTCGCAGCAACCTGGGCCCCGTCCTCAACGTCCCCAGCAAACGCAAATCCCGGCACCCAGCAAAGCGCGAAGGTCAAAGCACAGGTGACAAGCATGCGGAATCTATTAAGCACGAAAAGCTCCAAGCGAATACAAGGACGGAGTGAAAAACAAAACGATGGAATTATCGCGCCAAGCCGCACTACTCGGAAAGCTCAAAGCCGTACTTAGCCCAAATCTTCTGGGCTTTCTTGTTGGTCAGGCAGAAGTCGATAAACGCCTTGGCCTCGTCGGCGTGCTCGGAGCTCTCGGCAACGGCACCCGGATACACGATGGGCTTGTGCGAATCCTCGGAGCACACGAAGGCCTCCTCGATGCCGTCGTAGCGGAAGATATCGGAGCTGTAGACAAAACCGGCCACGCAGTCGCCTGTAGAGACGTAGGCGGCAGCGGTGCCGACCTTATCGGCCAGTGCGACCTTGTCGGCGATCTCGGGAGCATACTCGCCGTCGTCGCCCTCGATGCCGGTGTAGAGGCCCACGGAGGCCAGGGCCTGGTTAGCGTACTTGCCGGCGGGAACGGTCTTGGCGTCGCCAATGGCAATCATGCCTTCCAGGTTCGCAACGTCGGCAATGGCCTCGACCTTGGTGTCGGAGCCCTCGGCGCGAATGATCACGAGGTCGTTGACGAACATATCCTCACGCGTGTCGGCATCGACGAGCCCGGCGGCCTCGGCATCGTCCATGGTGCCCTTGGAGGCTGTGATGAGCACGTCGACCGTGGCGCCGGCACGCATCTGCTCGACAAGGTCGCCGGACGCTTTGAACTGCGTGTCGGCAAACGTGGTACCGGTCTGGTCAGTGTAGAGCTTCTGAACCTCGGGCAGAGCCTTCTCGAGAGAGTTGGCAGCGAAGACCTGAAGCTCAACAGCCTTCTTGGACGAAATCTTGGCGGAGCCGGCATCGGATCCGGCCGGCTCGGACGCCTTGCTGCCCGAGCAGCCGGCAAGACCAAGGCCGGCAGCGGCGACAGCAGAAAGCGAGACGAATCCGCGGCGAGAAACCATATCGAACATGTTCAACCCTTTCGAAGGCTACACCCGGGCGCTCCGCCGCGAGCTTTGTTCTGTTACTAGATTATACTTTTACGCGAATAATGTTTATGATAAATCTCTCTCGCCTGATAATTTTCTTTTACCAATAACCACGAGACGGCCCGCACTGTCGCTGCATAAAAAGGCGGAGCAGCCCGTAAGGTTACTCCGCCGCAGGTAATGCGCTTATTTGGCATGCCCGCCGCCCGCCGTCATTTGGGCCGCATGCTCCAGCTGGTCGCTCACGGCCTCCCAGCTTTCGCGGGCCGCTTTCGTGGATCCCGGAAAGTTGATGACAAGCGTATACCCACGCTGCATGCACACGGCACGCGAGAGCATGGCACGGCGCGTCT
The DNA here is from genome assembly GCA_900542825.1 of uncultured Collinsella sp. Classification (GTDB taxonomy): domain Bacteria; phylum Actinomycetota; class Coriobacteriia; order Coriobacteriales; family Coriobacteriaceae; genus Collinsella. Next base: position 151,211 of record UQOY01000001.1, read on the forward strand.
TAGTCATGGAGTAGGCACGGATTGCCTCGGCAATGCCCGGCACATCGCGGTCGCAGACGGCACGCGTCGCCTCGGGTGTCACATCGCGCATCGAAAGACCCGTGCCGCCGCAGGTGAGCACGACATTGGCGTGGCACTCATCGGCAGCTTCCACGATGGCATCACCGATTTCGCTGGCGTCGTCGCGCACGACCACATGCGAGGCGACCGTCCAGCCCTGCGCCACGATGAGTTCCTCGAGCGCAGCACCCGCCTCGTCCTGGGCAAGGTCGCGCGTATCCGAGCACGTCACAATCGAAATCTTCAAGTCCATAGCATTCCTCCTATAGCACCGTTCCCTCAGGCAGGTCGATGCGCACAACGTCCACGATATCTCCCGCCTTGAGCTCGCACGGCCCTTCGTCAATACGCAGCAGACAGTTGGCCCGCTGCATCGTGCCGAGCAGCGCCGAATTCTGCGTCTTGGCCTCGGTCACCAACAGCTCACCGGTCTCGGGATCACGCAAAACCGTGGCACGATCGAAGAAGCGTCGATCCTGGCGCTTCTTCACGCCGTGCGTCAATATCGCCTGCTGCGCGGGACGCGTACCCTCGGCAAAGCCGCGCATCTTGCGGATCGCGGGGCGGGCGAGCATCTCAAAGCCCACATACGCCGCCGCGGGATTGCCCGAAAGCCCCAAATACGGCTTGCCCCCGAGCAGGCCAAACGTGATGGCCTTGCCCGGACGCATCGAGATGCGATCAAAGAGCACCTCGCCCTCGCGCCGGACGAGCGCCGTCACATAGTCGTAATCGCCCGCCGAGGCACCGCCGCTCGTAATGACAAAATCGCACTCCTGCACGGCACGATGTACCAGCTCGGCAATCACCTGCTCATCATCGGGCGCAATGCCAAAGAACACCGGCTCGGCGCCGGCATCGAGCGCTTCGGCCATCAGCGCCGAGGAGTTGGAATCGCGAATCTGACCGCGCGCCGGCAGTTCACCCGGCGCGACCAGCTCCGTGCCCAGCGAGATAATGCCCACGCGCGGAGCGGCATGGACCTTCACGCTCGCGTAACCAGCGCTTGCCAGCAGGCCAGCACCGGCCGGGGCCACAACCTCGCCGGCGCGCATCACGACGTCGCCGGCATGGGCCTCCTCGGCGGCAGAGCGAACGTTCTCCCCCACCTTGGCAGGCGTCGAGAAGCTCACGTGTGAGCCCTCGTTGCCATCGCCGTCAAGCACCTCGACGATCTCGTATTTCACCACGGCATCCGCACCCTCGGGCACTGGCGCGCCCGTCATGATGCGGACGGTCTCGCCCACGCCGATTGCGCCCTCAAACACATGGCCCGCGGCCTCGTGCCCCACGACAGAAAGCGTCACGGGCGCATCGGTGGACGCTTTGGCGAGGTCGGCGGCACGCACGGCATATCCATCCATAGCGCTGTTGGCAAACGGCGAGATGTCGATATCGGCCGTGGCGTCCTCGGCAAGGGGAAGACCGGCCGCCTGCCATACCGGGATCTCGACGGCATCGGTCGGAGCAACGTGCGACAGAACAATCGACTGCGCGTCCTCCAGCGGAATGAGTTTCTCTGCCATATGCACCTCTTAATGCCACAGCGCACAACAGGAGCGCCGATTCTTTATGCTTGTCTCAGTATAATCCCCCGACGCACGACCGCGACTCGGCCTATACCCGCAAATACACCTGTCGGTTGCAAGCCGCGAAACAGAATGGAAACCAACCCACCGGCTCGTCGCGTTTACCGCGTTTTATAATGCTTGCGTTGCAACCTAAAAGAGGAACGTATGGCTCATAACGACAAACCCGAAAGCGCAAACGAGGCGCAGGATCATTCCCAGTCACTCGACGACGGCGGCTTTTTCTCCCTTAATGACGTCATCATGGCAGGCAGGCAACAGCTCACCCGCTCCGAGCATCTCTTGGCTGCCGACACGCGCCGCAACGCTCGCAACCTACTCGCGAGCGCCAAGTTGCTCGTGCTCGTCGTCATCGTCTCGCTCGCCATGGGCGTTGCCGCTTGGGCGTTTTTGGCCTCGCTGAATATCGCGACCGATTATCGCGAGCGCCATGCGTGGATCTACGCGCTGCTTCCCGTTGTGGGCATTGCCACCGCATGGGTGTACAAAAACCACGGCCTTGCCGCCAAACGCGGAAACAACCTGGTCATCGACTCCGCTCTGGGCACACGCCTCATCCATATGCGCATGGCCGTTCTCACCTTCGTCTGCTCCACGCTCACGCACCTGACAGGCGGCTCGGCCGGCCGTGAGGGCGCCGCGGTACAGATCGGCGGCACCATCGCCAGCAATGTTTCGAACCTCGCCCACCTCAAAAAGCATGACCACCACGACCTCATGCTCGCCGGCATCTCGTCGGCCTTTGGCGCCGTATTCGGTTCGCCCCTTGCCGGAGCTTTCTTTGGTATGGAAATGTGCTTTATCGGCAAGATCGACTACACCGCAGGTATCTACTGCCTGGTCGCCTCGTTTACCGGCTACTTTACATCACTCGCTCTGGGTACCGAGTACGAAGCGAATGTCATCGCCAGCGTTCCCGCCATGACGCCCAAAACGGTCATTATCGTTGTTATCAGCGCCGTTTTCTTCGGCCTGACGGCACGCCTCTTTGCCTGGTCGGTCCGAACCGTCAAGAGCCTGTACGGTCGCTTTATCACCAATTACCTCGTTCGCGCACTCATAGGCGCACTCGTGGTTTTGGCCGCCTATGCCCTCCTCGGCGCCTGGAACTACGCCGGCCTTTCCACGTGGCTTTCCGGCGCCGGATTTGCCGGCAACACCACCCTGGCGGACGCAGTCATCAAGTTGGTCGTCACAGCGCTTACCTTGGGCGCGGGCTTCCAAGGCGGCGAGGTCACGCCCCTGTTTGGCATCGGTGCGGCACTCGGTGGCTGGATCGGTTGCCTTACCGGGCTTGACCCCAGTTTTCTGGCGGCTCTCGGCATGCTCGGCGTGTTCTGCGCCGGCCTCAACGTGCCCATCACCACCTGCATGATGGCCATCGACCTGTTCCACGGCACGGCCGCCGGGTTCTTTGTCATCGTGGCCTTTATCAGCTATCTCGTCGGCGGCCACCGCGGCGTGTACCCCGCCCAGCGCATCATCTCACCCAAGCGCCGTTCGCTTATTGTGGATGAGGGCGGTACGGTAGCAGATGCTATCGAACGCCACAACGACCTGATAGAGTAGATGTAATAATCGCCGTGCAGCCACAATCGGGGAAATTCGAACCGGGCGCGACCGCACCGTCATGCCACACGCCGGGAGTCGCCCCATGCACGCAACTGATTTTGGTCGCACGCTCATCATCGCCAACCCAGCCGCCCAGTCGGGTGCGGCGCGCGAAGTTGCCGAGCGCCTGCAACGCTTTTTGGATATGACTGCACGCGCATCCCAGTTTGACCTGGTGTTGACCGAGCGCATGGGACACGCCAAGGAGCTGGCCGCCCAGGCAACGGACTATCACACCGTAATCGCACTCGGCGGCGACGGCGTAATCCACGAGGTCGTCAACGGGCTTATGACGCAAAAGGAGGACGCTCGCCCCGCTCTTGCCGTCCTGCCCGTGGGCTCCGGCAACGATTTTGCCCAGACACTCGGCATCGACGATTTCTCCGGCAAGGATTTTGGCGCGCTGCTCACCTGCGAGCTGCAGCGTCAGGACATCGGGCGCATTCGCTCTTGGAACCCCGCAAGCGGTAACGGCGAGGCTACCGTTGAGTACTACGACCAGACGCTTTCGGTCGGCATCGATGCCGCCATCGGCCTTGGCACCACCGAGCTGCGCAAAAAGACCGGCTTGACGGGCGCTCCGCTCTACACCCTATCGGGACTTGAGCAGTTTGGCCTGCGCTATCGCAACTACCCCATGACCATCAGCTTTGATCGCGCGCCCGCCGAGCGCGTGCGCGCGATTATCATGGCCATCCAGCTGGGCCCCACGTATGGCTCGGGCTATCACATCTGCCCCGATGCCGATCCCTGCGACGGCATGCTCGACGTCTGCTACGCATGCGGCCCTGTCCCTCGTGCGGTTGCCCTGCCTATGTTTCTTTCGGCCAAGGACGGCCACCATACCAAGTTGCCACCGGTTCGTATGCGCCGCTGCCGCCATGCCGAGCTCACCTTTGAGGAGCCAGACTACCCCATCCAGGCCGACGGCGAGCCCGTTGTCGCCTCGCGCATCGAAGTCGACGTCCTCGGCGGCGCCCTCCACGTCTGGCACCCCACCCGCTAGCCACCCCTAAGTTGCGGTGAAATAGGGACTGTTTATGCAGGTAAAGCCGCAAAACAGTCCCTATTTCACCGCAACTTATGAGGAGGCTATTCGTCGCTGCCCGGTTTGCGACGGTTGGCCTTTTTAATGGCGTTGAAGTGCTTATCATTGAGCCTGCGCTGGCGAGAGCGCTGAGGCACCTTGGTCTTTACGCGTCGGCGCGGTGGACGTCCGCGACGCCCAAGCTCAGCGCGCAGCTTACGCAGGCAGCTACTACGGTTTTGGAACTGACTGCGGCTCTCGCGCGCCGTCACGGTAATTCCCGAAGGGATATGTTTCATGCGCACCGCTGAGTCCGTCGTGTTGACGCCTTGTCCGCCCGGACCCGTCGCGCGAAACACCTGCACCTCGCAATCGCGCGCCAACTCCTCGGCCGACATCTCGGCATAGCGCGCATACTCGCGCCATCCCATCTTGTTCTCATCCATATCAACACCTCCCCTCATACAAAAAATGTGACAAAGGGACGGTCCCTTTGTCACATCACATACCAATCGCTTTTGTTGCGCGCTTAGGCGAAGGTGATCTCGCCGGTCTCGCAGTCCATATCGGCGATACGGGCCAGGCTCTCGACGCGGAAGCCGCGCTCGCGGAGCTTATCGCCGCCGCCCTGGAAGCCCTTCTCCACGGCAATGCCGATGCCGGACACCTCGGCACCCGCAGCCTCGCAGATCTTGATAAGACCCTCGAGCGCGCAGCCGTTGGCCAAGAAGTCGTCGATGATCAGGACCTTGTCGCCCTCGGACAGGAAACGCTTGCCAACGATGACCGGGTACTCCTTTTGCTTGGTAAAGGAGTAGATGGTCGTGGCATACTGCTCGCCGTCGAGGTTGATGGACTGTGCCTTCTTGGCAAAGACCACCGGCACGCCGCCAAAATGCTGAGCCGCGATGCATGCCATGCCAATGCCCGAAGCCTCAATCGTCAGGATCTTGTTGATCTCGACACCCTCGAACAGACGGGCCCACTCGGCGCCCATGTGGTCGAACAGCTCAACGTCGCATTGGTGGTTGAGGAAGGCATCAACCTTAAGGACGTTACCGGCCTTTACGATGCCGTCATGGCGAATACGATCCTCAAGCTCCTGCATGGCGCAACCCCTTCTCGCGGCAACGATACCGCGCGATTAATAAACGTTGTTCGATAGTCTACCACGGACCGACCCCCGCCCGTCCCACAAGCCGCATCGCACCACAAACCAGTCTTTTTAGGACGGCGCGAATCGTGGCAGAAAGCCTCCCAACACGCTAATGGCAGACGCGCATCCTCACCAAACGCACCATGGCGAGCGCAAAGCCCACAGCGGCCACAGCCATGAGCACGTAGAACACCGAGCGAAAGCCGAATAGGAATACATCCGGACGGCCTGCAACGAAACTGGTCACGGCCTCGCCCATCGCCACGCTCATCTGCCCATACAGGATATGCGATGCCGCCGTAATGCCCACTGCCATACCCGCATAGCGCGCCAGGCTACCCAGACTGCCCGCAAAGCCGAGCGCTTCGCGCGGAGCCGAGCCCATGTACAGCGAGTTATTGGGGCTCTGGAAAATCGACGTACCGCACGACATAAACGCGACGCAGCACACGATTACAGGGATGGAAGAGTGCTCGTCGAGCGTGCTTACCGCAAAAAGACCGCATACGTACACGCCCAGGCCGGCCGCCGTGGGGCCCTCGCAGCCAACACGGTCCGAAACCGTACCCGAAAGCGGGCCGATAAAGGCATTCACCATCGGTAACGCCAAAAAGAGCAATCCGGAAATGTCAGAACCAAAGCCGTGGGCGTCCTGAAAATAAAACGGCAGGATAAACTCAGATGCGCCAATACCAACGAACACGATGAGCATGCAGGCAAGGTTGATGGTGAAGGCCGAATTTGCAAAGCAGCGACGAGCAGCCTCGATCAGGGACATGGGGCGCTCGCCGGCCTCCGGCTTAACATGCGGTAGCGTGTAGAGCCCCACGATAAACGAGATGACGCCAATGGGCAGGTTGATGAGGAAGATGCTCTCCCAGGGAAAGCTTGCCACCAGCATGCCACCCAGCACGGGGCCACACATCATGCCGAGGGCCACGAAGGTCGCAAGAATACCCATGGCACGACCGCGCTCGCGAGCCGGAAACGACTCGGTGATGATACCCATGTTGTTGGCCATGGCCGCCGCGCAACCGACGCCCTGAACGATGCGTGCCAGAATAAGAACTTCGAGCGAGGCCGAAAGGCCACAAAGCAGCGAGCCGGCCGTAAAGACGATGACGCCCAGCTGGAATACACCCACCTTGCTGCGCACGTCGCCCAGGCGGCCAAACGGCAACATAGCCGCGCATGTCGCAAGCAGATACACCGAGCTCACCAGCTGGATGCGGTCGAGGCCCACGCCCAGCTCCTTTTGCATCACGGGCAACGCCACGGTCACGACGGTCGAATCCAGACACGACATAAACGTCATGATGAGCACGGTAAACAGAATCGCCCATTTGTTCTTGCCATGGGTGTCGCCCTCAAGGGCAATGTGCTCGCGGCGCAGCTGCTCTGCGGTTTTCTCCATATCCATCCTTTCGAGTGGCGCAACGCAAAAACGGGACCCCAATCGCCTGCAAACAGTCGCGATTGGGGCCCCGCCTACGGAATCGGAACGAAAGGTCGCCGAAGCTTTCTGCCAGCATCGGCGCCTTATGCGAACGCTAGCCTAGCACTGCTCGAGCGCCTGCTCAAGGTCGGCAATCAGATCGGCCGTGTCCTCGAGGCCGCACGACAGGCGCACCATGTCGGCAGAGATGCCACAGGCGATGAGCTCCTCATCGTTCATCTGGCGGTGCGTAGCGTTTGCGGGATGCAGGCAGCAAGTGCGGGCGTCGGCCACGTGCGTGGCGATCTGGGCGAGCTTGAGGCTCTTCATAAAGGTCTCGGCCGCCGCGCGACCACCGTTAAAGCCAAAGCTCACGACGCCACAGGTACCGTTGGGCATATACTTCTGAGCCAGGTCATAGTACTTGTCGCCCTCCAGACCCGGATAGCTCACGAAGCGCACCTTGGGATGGCTCTGCAGGAACTTAGCAACGGCCAGGCCGTTCTCGCAATGACGCGGCATGCGCACATGCAGGCTCTCGAGCGAGCTGTTCAAGAAGAACGCCGCCTGCGGGTTCTGCATGGGGCCAAGATCGCGCATGAGCTGCGCGGTGGCCTTGGTAATGAAGGCGCCCTCGGGACCGAACTTCTCGGCATACGTCACGCCGTGGTAGCTCTCGTCGGGCGTGGTGAGACCCGGGAACTTGTCCGCATGGGCCATCCAGTCAAACTGGCCGTGGTCGACGATCACGCCGCCCAGGTAGGCAGCATGTCCATCCATGTACTTGGTGGTGGAGTGCGTAACGATGTCGGCGCCCCACTCAAAGGGACGGCACATCACGGGCGTCGGGAAGGTGTTGTCGACCATCAGCGGCACGCCGTGGTCATGCGCGGCCTTGGCAAAACGCTCAATGTCGAGCACAGCGAGGGCGGGATTGGCGATGGTCTCGCCAAAGACGAGCTTGGTGTTGGGCTGGAAGGCTGCTTCCAGCTCCTCATCGGTGCAGTCGGGGGCAACGAACGTGCAGGTCAGACCCATGCGTTCCATGGTATGGGCGAGCAGGTTGTAGGTACCGCCGTAGATAGCAGAGCTCGCGACCACGTGATCGCCGGCACCGGCAACGTTAAAAATCGCGAGGAAATTCGCCGCCATGCCCGAGCTCGTGAGCATCGCGGCAGTGCCGCCCTCCATCTCGCAGATCTTGGCGGCAACCAGGTCACACGTAGGGTTCTGCAGACGACTGTAGAAGTAGCCCGACTCCTCCAGGTCAAACAACTTGCCCATGTGCTCGGACGTGTCGTATTTCCACGTGGTGGACTGGTAGATGGGCACCTGGCGCGGCTCCGCGTCGCCCGGGTGATAGCCGCCCTGAACACATGTAGTACCGATGGTCTGCTCGCTCATATCCAACTCCCTTACTTGGGTTTTGTTTTATTCGGTTCACGATACCGCTACCGCACACCCCTCTCAACCCATCCCCAAGGTAGGTTATGAGACAAATGAATCAAGGGTGTTTATCTCAAGCCTTAGGCATTTGCTCTATAGATAAAAAAGAGACATACATGAAGCTCTCGATGATTACATGCACCGGCACGGGTACCATAGGCGGGTACACCGTGACCAAGGAGACAACGATGAACCAAATCGATACGGCCCAGCTCGACATCACCGCCTGTCAGGCTCAGGCTGCCGAATACCACGCCCGCGGCTTTAACTGCGCGCAGGCCGTCGCCTGCACGCTCGCGCCCGCCGTCGGGCTCGACCCCCAGGTCGCCTTTACCCTCACCGAGGGCTTTGGCGCCGGCATGGGTGGCATGACCGAAACCTGCGGCGCCATCTCGGGCGCCGTGGCCATCATGGGCTTTGTAATGAGCGACGGCATGGAAAACCCCAAGACCAAGGGCCAGACCTACAAACTGTCGCGCGAGATCGCCAAACGTTTTGGCGAGAAGAACACGACGACCGTCTGCGGCACGCTCAAGGGCGTCGGATCGGATAAGGGTCCGCTCCGCAGCTGCCCCGGCTGCATCGACGATGCCATCGAGATCGCCTGCGATGTGCTAAAGCAGCTCGCCGAGTAAACGGCAGCAACATAAAACGACGGTCGGCGCGCTTGGGATCCATCCAAAAGCACGCCGACCGTCGCCGTTAGAACTCGGCAAATTCGGGAGCGCCGACCTCGATCTCCTCGCGCCCCGCCATAAGCTCGCGCATCTTGGCGCAAAATGGCTCCTGCTCCCCCGCCTTAAACACCAAATGAAGTGTCACGGCATCCGCGTAATCGGTATCCGAAACCTTGGCACCCGAATCCTGCGCCAAACGAAGCACCTGCTCATACTGCGGATAGGCCACATGCACGTCAACCGGCACAACGCTTGTCATCTCGACGATCTGCCCGGCCTCCTGAGCCGCGGCCACCGCCGCCTGCGTCGCCGCGGTATAGGCGCGCACCAAGCCACCAGGACCCAACAGCGTGCCACCAAAATAGCGCGTCACTACGCAGCAAACATTTTTGAGCGCCGCACCGCGCAACACCTCGAGCGTCGGCATACCGCTCGTGCGGCTCGGCTCGCCGTCATCGCTCTGACGCTCACGTCCATCGACCAAAATCCACGCGGGAACATTGTGTCGAGCGTCGTAATGACGCTTGCGAACCATCTCGATAAAGGCATTCGCCTCATCCTCGGACTCAATATGGACCAGCTGGGCAATAAACCGGCTCTTGCGGTCCACAAACTCGCCCGAAGCCTCAATATTCGATTGCAGAGTAAAATAGCTGTCCAACAAAGCCCCTCAACAAAACTAAGCGCGGCAACAAACAGCCTCAATAATACGGCAAAGGCCGTACCGATAACCCCAGTAAATAGAACGGCAACGCCGATGGCAGGCAAAGACAGCGAGACGTCAAGGATGACGACGCCAATGATTTCGTAAACGAAAGCGAGAACCCGTCAGCGCGAGCAAGGTGCCTTGAAAGCCGAGGTTGCAACGAGAACGGAGACGTCGATGACCAGGCAAGAACAGCGAGACGGCGTCAGCTGAGTCGATTTGGCCCGAAAGAGGAGGGAGCACGCCTTATGGCGGCGACCGACGGATGAGCGCCAAATCGGCCAGCTGACGCCGTCGCAGCGTCAACATAGTTGCTGAGTGGGCTTGTAAGCCGGGTTCTGTCGTGAACGGTCATTTATCTTGTCTGCACGTTACCGTGCAGCTCCACGCACGCTACCCGAACGCGGACCGGGCCGGCCCATAGCGTTCCTATTCGCGCTTGCTCCGGATGGGGCTTGCCAAGCCGCCGTGTTGCCACGACGCTGGTGGTCTCTTACACCACCGTTTCAGCTTTTCCCTTTACGCCTTGCGGCGCAGGTGGGAGTCTTCTTTTCTGCGGCGCTTTCCGTCGGATCACTCCGCCCGGCCGTTAGCCGGCATCCCGCCCTCTGGAGCCCGGACTTTCCTCACGCGTGCTGTAAGCAGCACATCGCGCAACCGTCTGGCCCACTCAGCAGTGCAAAAGTGTAGCACACCGTTGCCGCAGGCAATGGCACAACACAAGCGTTCGACACGATAAACCAAGAACCACGCCATGCAGTACAATAGGGTCGTCGATGGGCAACGTCGTCAGTCGAGACACGACCGCGCTCCGCACCCCTCCGTCTACTCGGTGCGTTCCCGCCTCCTCCCCGAGGCGGGATGTCGGCATTTTTTATGCACCGACAATCCAATAGCCTGTGGACAGCCCGGCAGCATTGCGCATCTCGGCGCCAAATGCAAAAAGGGACCCGTCCATTACGGACGGGTCCCTTAAAACAAGTGATCGTCAAACCGATTTACTCGGCGTCGGTCTCCTCGTCCTTCTTCTCGGAAGGCAGCGGGGTAACCTCGATCTCGACGCCCAGAGTCTCAGCAGCAGACTTCATGGACAGGGAGATACGACGACGGTCGAGGTCGATCTCCATGACCTTGACCTGAACCTTGTCGCCCACGTGGGTGACCTGAGAAGGCTGATCGACGTGCTTGTTGGCCATCTCGGAGATGTGCACCAGGCCCTCGATGCCCTCGCCCAGGTCGACGAAAGCGCCGAACGGGACAAGCTTGGTCACAGTGCCCTCGACGATAGCGCCGACGGGGTACTTCTTGACCAGTGCGCGCCACGGATCCTCGGTGGTCTGCTTGAGACCCAGGGAGATGCGCTCGCGGTTGAGATCGACGTCGAGAACCTCGACCTCGACCTCCTGACCGACCTTGACAACCTCAGAAGGATGGTTGACGTGGTTCCAGGAGAGCTCGGAGATGTGGATGAGGCCGTCGATACCGCCGAGGTCGACGAAGGCGCCGAAGTCGACGATGGAGGAAACGGTGCCCTGGAGACGCATGCCAGACTTGAGCTTGGACAGGATCTCGGAGCGCTCGGCCTTACGGGACTCCTCGAGCACGACGCGACGGGAGAGGACGACGTTGTTGCGGTTGCGGTCCATCTCGATAACGCGGGCCTCGATGCGGGTGCCCATGTAAGAGGTGAGGTCCTTGACGCGACGGAGGTCGACGAGGGAAGCGGGCAGGAAGCCACGCAGGCCGATGTCGAGGATCAGGCCGCCCTTGACAACCTCGATAACCTCGCCCTCGACGTTCTCGCCGGAGTTGAACTTCTCCTCGATGCGGTTCCAAGCACGCTCGTACTCGGCACGCTTCTTGGACAGGACCAGACGACCGTCCTTGTCCTCCTTCTGGAGAACCAGAGCCTCGATGGGATCACCGAGTGCAACGATGTCTGCAGGGTTAGCGTCCTTGCGGATGGACAGCTCGCGGACCGGGATAACGCCCTCGGACTTGAATCCGATGTCAACGAGCACCTCGTCATGCTCGATCTTAACGACAGTGCCGTTAACGAGATCGCCCTCATCAAAGTCGGTAATCGTACCGTCGATGAGGTTGTTCATCTCCTCCTCGTTGACATCGTCAAGAGAGAAAATGGACGAGTTCTGAATCTCACTCAAAGGTGGACCCCTTTCGAACTACGGGGCCCCGATTGCTAGGACCTACAGAAGGGTGCGACAAGCACACAACGTTTAGGAACACTCGGGAGCCGACAGATACTAATGTGACGCTTATGCAATCACGTTCGTATAGGTTACGGGGAAATCATTTCGATTTCAAGCGTGAACTGCGATTTTTTACTCGTATGGAGACTTTTTCGTAATCTTGTGGACGACCGTCTCCATAAGTTGACGATAGGCAGTTAGGCATACGGCTTTGCGGTAAAGTATCCCAGACATACGATTCTGGAACGATTTATCGAGAAAGGTGCCCGCGTGCTCAAAGCAGTCGTTTTCGATATGGACGAGACGCTTCTTAGCATTAACCTCAACGCGTTCATCCTTCGCTATTTTAAGGATGTCTCGTCGATGCTCGCGGATATCGGACGCCGCAGCCGCGGTGGCACGATGGCACGCCTCGGCACCATCCTGGTCGACCTCAACGCCAACCGCCGAAGCGGCACGGACAACCGCACCAATCTTGAGTTTTACCGCACCGAGGTCGAGCGCAGGTGCGGTATCTGCCTCTCCGATCCCGTCATCTACGAGGCGTTTACCTACTACGACCGCGAAGTGCTTCCGTACAAGAATGACGATGTCATCAACGCCCACGCCATGCCGGGCGCACACGCCGCGCTTCAGGCCGTACAGGACGCAGGACTACGCTGCGCGCTCTTTACCAACCCCAGCTTTCCCCAGGGGGCCATCGAATGCCGCATGGGTTGGGGCGACCTAGCCGACGCCCCCTTTGAGCTCGTCACGCACATGGGAAACACCACCCGCTGCAAGCCCGATGCCACCTACTATCTAGAGCAGCTTCAGGTGATGGGACTCGAGCCACACGAGGTCCTTATGGTGGGCAACGACCCTAAGCGCGACTTCCCCAGTCCCGCCTGCGGCATTCAAACCGCCTATGTTGGCCAGGGAAAACCCGGCCGAGCCACCTGGCACGGAACCATGGAAGACTTCGCCCGCGACTTCAACGCCGTAGTAGAAGCCTTCTACGAACACCAAATAGCCGACGAACTGTCATAGAATCCCTCGCTCCAAATAAAACAACGCCGCAGGTTGAGAAAAAAATGGGGCAAAGGGGATCGTCCCTTTGTCCCATTAGAAAAGGACCGCCGGTAGAACAAAAGTCAGCGAGCGGGTCGCATTTGAGGCAAGGTGCCGTGAAATGAAAGGGCGCTGACCTTTCGGTCGCGCCCTTGAAATTGAACGGCAGATTGTCCAAATGCGGCCCGCGCAGCGTCGACTGGTCCGCCGTTCGGCAGAACGGCGGAACCAATAAACTAGCACACTTGGGTTTTACCGATCATGATGTTGAGGATCTCGACATCGGTATCTTTCATACCCACACGGCCCACATAGCCCATGCTGGCGATTGTCTGCTCGACGGTATCCTGGATCAGGCCCTCGCCGGCGCGGAAGCCGCGGCCCTGCATAGCCATATCATGACCCAGAATTGCAGCATCAACGGCAGCGGAAATCTTGGCGGCACAGCTTGCCTTGGCGCCATCGCACACGATACCGCCCACGTTGCCGAGCGTGTTCGAGACCGTCGCGCCGATCTGCTCGCGCGTGCCACCACACAGCCAGGTAATCGCAGCACCGGCGCCGCACGCGGCGCAAATAGCACCGCAAAACGCCGAGAGAGCACCGATATAGCTCTTGATATGCACGGCGATAAGATCGGACAGCATCACGGCGCGCACCAGGCGCTCGTGGTCGCAGCGCAGGTACTCGGCATACTCCATAACGGGCAGTGCACAGGTAATGCCCTGATTACCCGAGCCGCACACAATGGCGACCGGCAGCGCGCAGCCGTTCATGCGGGCGTCAGATCCGGCGGCGGCACGGGCACGGGCACGGCAGGCGACGTCATCGGCACGAGCGCCCAGCAGCGTACGGCCCACCTCGGCACCCCAAGCGTGCGCGAGGCCCTCGGCACTGATCGCACCGTTCAGCTCAATCTGACGCTCAACGGCAGCGCGGGCGCCATCGGTGTCGCCGTCCTCGATAAAGTCGATGATGGACTCAATCGACATGGGCGTGTCAGTGTTATCTGCCGCACGCTCAGCCACAACGCGCTCGGCGCAGGCGGCACACTCCCCCGCCGACTTGCCGCATACCGGAATACCGTCGAGCGTATGGCACGTGACATTGGTGTGGTGGTCGGTAATCTCGACGACCGCGGTATGGCCCCCGGCTGTGGCAGTCACCTTGATGTAGAGGTTGGGCACACCTTCGACAAGCGACACATCGCAGTAACCGGCATTGGCGAGGAGCTCGGCCACTCGAGCACGGTCTTCGTCGTCAACGCTCTCGAGCACCTCGAGCGCACTCTTGGCGTCGCCGCCCACGGCACCCAGCACGGCCGCAGCTTCAATACCGTGCATGCCGCCCGAGTTGGGCACGGTCACGCTCTTAACGTTCTTGATGATGTTGCCCGAGCAGGCGACATCCATATGATCGGGTTCGCAACCGAGCGTCTGGCTCGCCAGCGCCGCTGCATAGGCAACGGCAATAGGCTCGGTGCAGCCGAGCGCACAGACAAGCTCGCGGTTCAAGACATCGCAAAACGCGGCATCGCGAAGGGAATCGGCAGGCATAGGCATCTCCTACTTGTATAACGGGCTGGTCTCTCAAAAATAGTTAGCTCTTTTATTTGATAACAATGCATCAAAAACCGCAACCATGGTTCCGGCGGACGGCGCTCAAGCACAAACTGGCGGCATTCATTCATGAAAAGCAGGTCTTGTTGCCTGCTAAAGCGTTTGACCAAAAAACGCCCAAGCGTTTACACAAAAGTCGCGCTATCATGCAGTCGAACGCGGTAAACACCTTTAGCATTTGCGCCGCACAGACCAGAGAGGAACCATCCATGAAGATCGGTATCGGTAACGACCACGCCGCCGTCGAGCTCAAGAACATCATTTCCGAGCACCTGAAGGAGCGCGGCTGCGAGGTCGTGAACTTTGGCACCGACACCTCCGAGAGCTTTGACTACCCCATCGCCGGCTACAAGGTTGGTAAGGCCGTTGCCAACGGCGATGTCGATCTGGGCATCCTCATCTGTGGCACCGGCGTCGGGATCAGCCTGGCTGCCAACAAGGTGGAGGGCGTACGCGCCGTCGTGTGCTCCGAGCCTTTCAGTGCCAAGCTCTCGCGCATGCACAACAATACCAACGTGCTCGCCTTTGGTGCCCGCGTCGTGGGCTCCGAGCTCGCCAAGATGATCGTCGACGAGTGGCTCGACGCCGAGTTTGAGGGCGGCCGCCACGAGCGTCGCGTCAATCTCCTCAACGAGATCGACCAGACGCGCGGCCTTAAGATCGTCGACGAAGCCTAAACCACTCAGCACCACAAGCTAACAGCAGGGGTCCGCTTGGAACACATGTCCGAGCGGGCCCCTTCATAGATTTTGGAATAAAAAGGGCGCCGCGGATGGAGTTCCGCGGCGCCCAAGCCACACGCTAACAGCTTTAAGGAGTCAAAGCTGGTTTAGCCAAAGAAGCGCTTGATCTCGATCTCGGCGTTCTCCAGGCAGTCGGATCCGTGGATCACGTTGGCGTTGACATCGACAGCGAAATCGCCGCGAATGGTGCCGGGGGCAGCATCAAGCGGGTTGGTAGCGCCCATAAGGGTGCGCATCTTGGAGACAGCGGAGAGACCGGAAACGACCATCTTGACGACCGGACCGCTCGTCATAAAGTCGCAGAGACCGCCAAAGAAGGGCTTGTCGGCCAGATGGGCGTAGTGCTCCTCGACGGTAGCGCGCTCGAGCGTGGTCATCTCCATGCGCTCGATGACAAGGCCGCTACGCTCAATGCGAGCGACGATCTCGCCGATCTTGCGGTCGCGCACAGCGTCGGGCTTAATCATGATGAAGGTCTTCTCGATAGCCATAAGGTAGCCTTTCAAGTAGGTTCGCGCGTGCCCAAGTCCCATTCCGGCACCCGCCTGGACTGCATCGTAACAGAGTTTTAGCTGCAGTTAAACAAAAAGCTGTTTTTTGAAACGCTACAATTAATTAAAGCGTTCCATTTGTGTCACTTCTGTTTCGAAGCCCGATTAGAGTACCATCCGACCGCTCATCAACCGCATCGAACCGAGCAGACGGTCCGTTGCCGCCCGTGAACGTACCCCCTTCACAACCTGCCCAAAGGTCCTACAGAAGTTCTCGACAAGCCCCTCCCCCATAGCAACAAAATACGGACGCCCACATCAGCAGACGTCCGTAAAGCAAAACCGATTTATCAATACATGGCAAAACGGCTTCAGCCAAACCTCTACTTTGCCCCGTGGCCCATCTCGACGACCTTGGTTAACGAGCCAAACACACCTTCGTCGGCAATGAGTTGTGCCTCGGCACGCTGCAGCTGCACGGCAACGGCGGCAGGAGCGGTGCCGCCCTCGGTCGTGCGCGCGGCGACAATCGACGGGATGTCGAGCGCCTCGGTAATATCGCGCTCAAAGAGCGGGCTTGCCTCCTGGAACACCTCAAACGGCAGGTCCTCAAGATTGCAGCCGCGCTTCTCACACATCAGGACCAGATGGCCCACCACGGCATGCGCCTCACGGAACGGCAGGCCACGCTTAGCCAGGTAATCGGCAACATCGGTGGCGGCAAGGTGCCCCACGCCGCACTCGCGCGCCATGGCATCCTCGTTGACAGTCCAGGTCGAGATCATGCCCGCCATAACGGACAGGCACTGCATAAGCGTATGGGCGGTATCGAGCGCGCCCTCCTTGTCCTCCTGCAAGTCCTTGTTATAGGCCAGCGGCAGGCCCTTCATAGTCACAAGCAGCTGCACCAGGTTGCCATAGACTCGGCCACTCTTGCCGCGGATAAGCTCGGCAAAATCGGGGTTCTTCTTCTGCGGCATGATGGACGACCCAGTGGAGTAGGAGTCGGAAAGCGTGATAAAGCCGAATTCGGAGCTCGACCACAGCACGATCTCCTCGGAAAGACGCGACAGGTGCATCGCCATGACGGAGCCGGCGTAATGCAGGTCGAGGAGGAAATCACGGTCGGAAACCGCATCGAGCGAGTTGGGGATCACGCCCGCAAAGCCAAGTTCGGCGGCCGTCATCTGACGATCGAGCGGATAGCTCGTACCGGCAAGCGCGGCAGCGCCCAGCGGGCAGTTGTCGGCAGCATCAAAGGCGGCCTTCAGGCGTGTAAAGTCGCGCGCGAACATCCAGGAATACGCCAGCAGATGATGCGACAGCAGCACGGGCTGAGCATGCTGCATGTGCGTGTAGCCCGGCAGAATCACCTTGTCATACTTCTTGGCCGCATCCACCAGCACATGGCGCAGCTCAAGATTGGCCTCCATGAGCTCCTTGGCCAGCGCCTTGACGCCCAGGCGCGTATCGGTCGCCACCTGGTCGTTGCGCGAACGCCCGGTATGCAGGCGCTTACCGGCCTCGCCGATGCGGCGCGTCAGCTCGCTCTCGATGGACATATGAATGTCCTCGTCGTTGATGTCGAAGGTGAAGTTGCCGGCATCGATATCCTGCTCGATTCCGGTCAGACCCTCGGCAATCGCCTGCTCGTCCTCGGCGCTGATAATGCCCTGGGTCGCCAGCATCTTGGCATGTGCCTTAGAGCCGGCGATATCCTGCTTATAGAGATGTTTGTCGACCGGCAACGACGCGCCAAACTCCTGCGTGACCTCAGCCACGCCTGCCTCAAAACGACCGCCCCAAAGAGCCATGGAACCGTCCCCTTTCATCAAATACCAAAACAAGCGCCCAAAGCAATGCGCCCTGTCGCTAAAGCGATTTTTCAACCGCTAGTTTTACACACTCCCTGCCGTGCGCGGGGCCATGTAGCTAATTTGCAAAGAAGTGACGCACCATGCACTTGGCGCCCAACGTTTCCCTCCGGATGTTGCCCTGCGAACCATCGATCCAGGCCTTCAGGCTCATAGGGACATCCTCGACCTTTGCAGCATCGAACTCGGGCGCGAGGGCAAGTAAGGCATGCGCGATAGCACTGAACATAATGGATACTCCTCATATATATAGGCGCAGGGCCGCCAAATTGATAGAAGGAGCCCCGCCGGACAACCCCGGCGGGGCTCGGACTCAGCCGCAGACGCGGCATCATATATGCGGGCGGAACGTAGGGGCCACCGATGTTAAGAAGTGTCAGCAAGCATAACGAAAGGTAGGGACCCCGTGCACCCGTTATGTATCACGCGGATGGGCCGCGCGGATACCAAGGGAAGGAAGGCTTAAGCCTGGACGGCAGCGGAGCTGGGACCCTGGACCTTAGCCCACGTCTTGAGCGACAGCGTATCGATCTCGATAAAGCCGGCGCTGGCCTTCTCGTCAAACGTGGTGTCGCGGTCGTAGGTGGCCAGGCCGTAATCGTAGAGGCTGAAGGGGCTCTTGCGGCCGACGACATGGCAGTTGCCCTTAAAGAACTTCAAACGGACGGTGCCGGTCACGAACTTCTGGGTGTCGGCCATAAAGGCGTCGAGCGCGTTTTTGAGCGGGCTGTACCACTGGCCGTTGTACACGGCGGTGGCCCAATCCTGCTCGAGCTTAATCTTAGTCTTGAGCAGGTCGCCCTCAACGCAAATATCCTCGAGTGCCTTGTGGGCGGTGATGAGCGTCAGGGCGCCGGGAACCTCATAGCACTCGCGGCTCTTGAGGCCCACCAGACGATCCTCAACCAGGTCGAGACGGCCAAAGCCGTTGTCGCCCGAAATCTTGTTGAGCGCGATGACGATCTCGGAGAGTTTCATCTTCTTGCCGTCGACGGCGACGGGCTTGCCGGCCTCAAACTCAATCTCGGTGTAGGTCGGGGTGTCGGGCGTGTCCTCGGGGTTCTTGGTCATAACCCAGGCGTCGTCGAGCGGCTCGTTCCAGGGATCCTCCAGGTGACCGCACTCGATGGCGCGACCCCACAGGTTGTCGTCGATGGAATAGGGGTTGTCGTTGGCACCCTCGGGAACCGGCACGTTGTGGGCGTGGGCATAGGCGACCTCGTCGGGACGGCACTTCAGATCCCACTCGCGAACCGGGGCGATAACCTTGAGCCCAGGGTCGAGGGCCTTGACGGCAGCCTCAAAACGAACCTGGTCGTTGCCCTTGCCGGTGCAGCCGTGGGCGACATACGTGGCGCCAAACTCGTGAGCGACCTCGACGAGCTTCTTGGCAAGCAGCGGACGGGACAGAGCAGAGAGCAGCGGATACTTGTTCTCGTACATGGAGTTGGCAGCGATGGCCTTGGTCAGGAACTCATCGGAGAACTCGTCGCGCAGGTCGAGCACCTGACAATCGAGAACGCCCAGGTCGAGCGCCTTCTGCTTCTTGGCATCCAGGCCGGTCTCCTCCTGGCCCACGTTGCCGCAGACGCAAACGACATCGAGATTCTTCTCGTCCTGGAGCCACTTGACACATACGGATGTATCAAGACCACCGGAATATGCGAGAACGACTTTTTCCTTGCTCATGGCTGTTTCCTTTCGCCCTTGGTAGCTAATTAGAACATCGGTCAGGTGCAAGTCATTTCAAGGTCAAAAACCGTGCAATATCAGGTTAAATAGCAAAAATCAGCACATACATGCCCTAGAAACATGCAGCAATGTCGTGCTAAAACCCAACGACCTCAAAATGACTCTGTTGAGGCAATTCGCCCCATACGGACAGAGACGATTGTTATCGTCGTCGGGAAATTGCGCGCTGGCGTCGGATGGCATTGTCTGCAGTAGTGATGATCTTTACGAACTGCATCTGCCTCTCCTTTCACCTATCGCCGGGCGCAATTCAAATATCGTAAACGGTACCTTTTCCTCGGTAAGCGGTTGTTCTTCCGTCTCCGTTTTCGATGGTCGCTATATTACGCTAAAGTGCCTGCTGCACAAGCGACAAATTCAAATTTCTGAAAAGTTTTTTCATTACTTTGTGAATGAAGATGCAAACGCGCGCCAATCCTGAGAAAATACGCCTGACTACGAGTTGATGGTTATAACGTCTGAAACAATTTCGAAACGAAAGGCTCGCTTTTATGCAAACTTACGAATCGGACGCCAATATTGGAAACATTAAGCTCATCGCCGTCGACATGGACAAGACGCTGCTGACCGACAAGCGCGTTCTGCCTCAGGGCCTTGACGAGCGCCTGGACAAGCTCGCCGAGGCTGGCATCGTGTTCTGCCCCGCCAGCGGACGTCCCGCCCCCAAACTCGAGGAGATGTTCGAGGGCATCAAGAACCGCCTCGCCTTTTGTCCCGACAACGGCGCATGCGTGATCTATCGTGGCAGCTATATCTATAAGAGCATTATCGACGTGGAGCTGTACCAGCAGGTCTTGAGCCGCGCCTCGGAGGATCCTCGCGCTGTCCCCGTCCTGTGTTGCTTCGACGAGTTCTACGTGCTTGCCCGCGACCATCAATACCACGACGAGATCAGCGTCTACTACAACACAATCAACTACGTCGACAGCTTTGAGGGCATTGATATCGAGTCCAACAAGATCTCGATCTTCTTCCCCGCTTACGATGCCGAGCCCGCATTCCGAGAGACCTATAGCCCCGAGTTCTCGGACAAGCTCTACGTCACCAACGCCGGGCGCGAGTGGATCGACTTCATGAACTTGGGCGTCGACAAGGGCGCTGGCGTCGCGCACCTGTGCGAGCAGCTCGGGATCGATATCGCCGACGCCGCCGCCGTGGGCGATACCTACAACGACATCCCCATGCTCGAGCGCGTCGGTCACAGCTTTATCGTGGACAATGCCGAGGAGCACATGAACGCGCACGCCAAGTGGCGCATTCCGAGCAACAACGACGGGGGCGTACTGACGCTCATCGACGCCATCTTGGCGGCTCGGTAGCCGTCCCATCGGGTCTGGCCGGGCGGCACGGGTTAACTTTTCGCTCGGTCAGGTCCTGCGCAAGACGAAAGCCACATTAAGTGGCTTTCTTTGCGTGCGGAATCTACGAAAAGTTAACCCGTGCCGCCCTGCCAGGCCCTAGGTTTACTTACCTGCCGCCAAGATGGCGTCTTGAGTGTCTAGATACTTAGCTGAATATATTTGGATGAAGGGGGCTCCTTGTTGGCAAGGAGCCCCCTTCTGGTTTTGGTTACTTTGGGGTTGTTGGTGCGTCTTTATTTGGCGTCGGCCCAGGTTATGCCGGTGCTGGCTTCGGCGATCAACGGCACGCGGAGGTCTACTACGTGCTCCATGACGTCGCGGACCATGGCGGTGAGGCGCTCGACTTCGTCGATGGGGCACTCAAAGTCCAGTTCGTCGTGCACCTGCAGGATCATGTGGGCGGCAAAGCCCTCTTCTTCCAGACGGCGGCTTACTCGGGCCATCGCAATCTTGATGATGTCGGCGGCGGTGCCCTGCATGGGGTGGTTCATGGCCGTGCGCTCGCCAAAGCCGCGGAGTTGCGGGTTTTTGGCCTTGAGCTCGGGAATATGACGTCTGCGGCCATACATGGTCTCGGCATAGCCCGTCTGCTTGGCTCGCGCCACCACATTGTCGAGGAACGTGCGCACACCCGGGTAGGCCTCGTAGTAGCGGTCGATCATGTCGCGCGCCTCGGCCATCGAGATATGCAGCGACTGCGACAGGCCGTAGGCCTGCTGGCCATACACAATGCCAAAGTTCACGGCCTTGGCGCGACTGCGCAAGTTGGGCGTTACCTCGGACACCGGCACGCCAAACACGCGCGCGGCCGTCTCGGCATGGAAGTCCTCGCCTTCGTTAAAGGCGCGCACCAGGTGCTCGTCACCCGAGAGATGTGCCAGCAGACGCAGCTCGATCTGCGAGTAGTCCACCGCCAAAAAGACGCTTCCCTCGCCTGCCGAGAACGCCGTCTTGACGGTACGGCCCAGCTCCGAGCGCGTCGGGATGTTCTGCAAGTTCGGGTCGCTCGAGGACAGGCGACCCGTTGCCGTGATGGTCTGGTTGTACGTGGTGTGCACGCGACCGTCACCGCGGCGCAGCGGGCCCAGCGTGTCCAGATAGGTGGACTTGATCTTGGACTTCTCACGCCAGTCCAAGATCAGACGCACGATTTCGTGGTCACGGGCAAGGTCGCTCAGCACCTTGGCGTTGGTCGAATAGTAGCCGCGCTTGGTCTTTTTGAGGCCCTTGGTCGGAAGCCCCATAACGTCAAACAGCACGTGCGAGAGCTGCATAGGGCTGCCGATATTAAAGGTCTCGTCGCCGGCCAGGTCACGAATGCTGCGCTCGACCTCGGCAATCTGAGTCGCCAGGCCCTCGGACAGACTATGCAGACGGTCGGGGTCTACAAGCATGCCCGCGCGCTCCATCTTGGCAAGCACCGGCACGAGCGGCATCTCGATCCCGTCGAACACGTTGGCGGCGTTCTCGCGGGCCATGCGGTCACGCAGCGGTGCGACTAGCGCCAGCGACAAGGCCGCCCTGCGAGCGGCGGGCGCAGGAGCGTCCTCGCCGGCATCCTCCGCACCGCGCACCGCAGGCAGCGCCATCTGCAGATACGTATCGGCCAGATATGCCTCATCGAACTCGGAGCGGTCGGAATCCAACAGGTAGGCGGCAACCACGGTATCGAAGATGCGCGTGGAATCGACTGCCAGCGGATCCATGAGCTCGGACTCGGAAGAATCGATGGGCGAAAGCTCATGCAGCAGCGCCTTCATATCCGGGCTCGCCACGCGGCCCTCCATAAACAGGCGCGCAAGCACACCGGCGATCACGCCGTGGGCGAAGTTGAAGCCATCACCCACGGCAGTGGTGCCGCCGTCGCTCTCCTCAAGCGCAAGCAGCCCCTTGGACGTCGCCAGCCACAGCGTGCGTGTCAGGCCAAAAAGCGCGCCCTCCTCCTTGTCGTCGTCCACCACCGCGGCAATCCACTCGCCTGCCTCGATCGCACGAGCGATTTCGTCGGCAGCGGCAGCGAGCGCCTCGGCATCGCCGGCAGCAGCGCGCATAACGGGGGGAATCTCAAACGTGCTGGCAGCGGCCGCAGCCCCACCCTCGCCGCCAATCAGCGCCAAGAAACGGTTCTGCATGGCCGTAATGCCGAGTGTGCCCAGCGCCGCGGAGACTTCGTCGGCAGAAAACGCCGGGAAGGATGTCGCGTCAAAGTCAAGCTCGACAGGCGCATCGGTGCGAATGGTTGCGACCTTGCGGCTCAACAGGGCATCGTCGATATGCGCACGCAGGTTTTCTCCCATCTTGCCCTTGACCTCGTCAGCATGCGCGATGACCTCGTCCAAGCTGCCGTACTGTGCGATGAGCGCGCTCGCCTTTTTGGGGCCGATGCCCGGTACGCCGGGAATGTTGTCCGACGTATCGCCCTTCAGGCCGTAAAAATCGGGCACGAGCGCCGGCGTAATGCCGTGATACAGGTCATCCACGCTCTCGGGTGTCATGATCGCCACGTCGGACAGGCCCTTGCGAGTCGAGACCACGTTGACGTGCTCGGTCACGAGCTGATACATGTCGCGGTCGCCGGTCACCAGCAGCATGTCGCAGCCGGCCTCCTCACCCAGGCGAGCCATGGTACCCAGGATGTCGTCGCCTTCCCAGCCCTCGGACTGCAGAATCGGCACGTTGAGCGCCGTGAGCAGCTCCTTAATCATGGGAAACTGTGCGTGCAGATCGGGGTCCATGGGCGGACGCTGAGCCTTGTACTGCGGCAGCATCTCCATGCGCACACGCGGCTTGCCCTTGTCAAACGCCACAACAACGCCGTCGGGATTAAAGGCGTCAATCATCTTGAGGAACATATTCAAAAAGCCAAAGATTGCGTTGGTGGGACGACCGTCCGGCGCGTTCATGGTCGGCGGCACGGCGTGGAAGGCGCGGTGCATGAGCGAGTTGCCGTCGATAACGGCAAAGGTGCGGCGCTTGTCAGACATATTGAATACCTCGCTTTGGGCTGGGCACGGTTTGCTCACACCAGTTTACACGCTCCCCGCCCTGCGGCCACCACACAACAGGCTTCCCTGCCGCCGCGGGCCCGCGCGTGATACGATGGCTCACGGTACATCAACCAGCACGATCGATCCGAAAGGAGCCTGCGTCATGGAGCGTCCCTGCGCATGGAAAAAGTACACGCCACAGCAAATCGAGGAGCTCGAGGAGCTTTGCCGCGGCTATAAGCAATTTTTGAGCGAGAACAAGACCGAGCGCCTGTGCGTCAAGACCGGCATCAAGATGGCCGAGGAGGCGGGCTACGTCAATCTGGAGACCGTGATCGCCGAGGGCCGCGCGCTCAAGGCTGGTGACAAGGTGTACGCCGCCAATCACGGCAAGGACCTCATGCTCGTCAACCTGGGCACCGCCCCGCTCGAGCAGGGCTTTAACATCCTGGGCGCCCACGTGGACTCGCCGCGCCTGGACCTCAAGCAGAATCCCGCCTTTGAGGCTGGCGACATGGCCTACCTCGACACGCACTACTACGGCGGCGTCAAGAGCTACCACTGGGTAGCCTCCCCGCTCGCACTCGTGGGCGTCATCTGCAAAAAGGACGGCACCACCGTCGACATCAACATCGGTGACAAGGCCGACGACCCGGTCTTTACCATCTCCGACCTGCTGATCCACCTCTCGAGCGAGCAGATGTCCAAGCCCGCCAAGGACGCCGTCGACGCCGAGATCCTCGACGTGATCGTGGGCGGCCGCCCCGTCAAGTTCGATGAGGACGACAAGGACGCCCCCAAGGAGCCCGTCAAGCAGATGTTCCTGGACATCCTCAAGGAGCAGTACGACGTCGAGGAGGAGGACTTCCTCTCCGCCGAGATCGAAGTCGTGCCCGCCGGTCCCGCCCGCGACATGGGCCTCGACCGCTCCATGATTTTGGGCTATGGCCACGATGACCGCGTCTGCGCTTACCCCTCCATGCTTGCCCAGATCGACGTCGCCAACGTTGAGCGCACGAGCATCACGCTCATCGTCGACAAGGAGGAGATCGGCTCCGTGGGCGCCACCGGCATGACGAGCCGCTTCTTCGAGAACACCGTCGCCGAGATCATGACGCTCGCCGGCGAGGACAGCCCGCTTGCCCTTCGCCGCGCGCTCGCCCACAGCCGCATGCTTTCCTCCGACGTGTCCGCCGGCTTCGACCCAGGCTATGCCGGCAAGTTCGAGACCAAAAACGCAGCCTTTATGGGTCGCGGCCTGTGCTTCAACAAGTACACGGGCAGCCGCGGCAAGGGCGGCTCCAACGACGCCGACGCCGAGTATGTGGCCCTCGTCCGCGACATCATGGACGAGGCAGGCGTGGACTTCCAGACCTGCGAGCTCGGCCGCGTCAACGCGGGCGGCGGCGGCACCATCGCCTACATCATGGCCAAGTACGGCATGAACGTCATCGACTCCGGCGTTGCCGTCCTGTCCATGCACGCCCTGTGGGAGGTCGCTAACAAGGCCGACATCTACGAGGCCTATCGCGGCTACAAGGCCTTCCTCGAGCGCGCCTAACCAACCCTTCATCAGCTGCGGTGAAATACGGACTAAACTGGCCCATAAACGGCCAAAACAGACCGTATTCCACCGCAACTTTTTTGGCAGAGGAGAGTCCATGCTGCAGGTCATCATTTCGCCCGCCAAGCAGATGCGGACAGCTCAAGATGCCTTTGACGTTTTGGGCATACCGCCTTTTGCACATCAGACGGCCCGGCTCCATCAGGCACTGCTGGGCATCGAACGCGAGGATGGCGCGGCAGGTCTTCAGGCCCTTTGGAACGTGAGCGACAGGTTGCTTACAACGTGCCTGGATACGCTTCACGAATTAATGCCCGTCCTGAGCGATGCCGACCTCGCCGATCCCGATATCGCGCGTCGAATCTCCCCCGCCGTCATGTCCTACCACGGCATCCAATACCAAAGCATGGCGCCCGAGGTCATGGATGCCGCACAGCTCAACTGGCTGCAAAACCATCTCTGGATCCTCTCCGGATTGTACGGATGCGTGCGGCCTTTCCACGGCGTGTCGCCCTATCGGCTGGAGATGGGCGCGAAGCTCGCCGTTGACGATGCCCCAGACCTCTACGCGTTTTGGGGCGACAAGCTCGCACGGGCCATCGCTCCGGCAGGCTCAAACATCACGATCGTCAACCTCGCCAGCGTAGAGTATGCCAAAGCCGTTCTGCCCCACCTCGCGGGCGACGCCACGGCCGTCACATGCCTCTTTGGCGAAGGTGTCCGCAACGATAAACCCGTCCAGCGATCGACCGCCAGCAAAAAGGCACGCGGTTCGATGGTCCGCTGGATGGCGGAAAACAAGGTCGAGGACGCCGCTGGTCTTACCGAGTTCAACCTTGGCTACCGCTATGTCCCCGAGCTCTCGTCCCCAGACAGCCTGGCCTTCATCAACGAGCAGGCATTCTAGAAGCCTGTCGCTAGCGCCGAACTCCACCTCGGCATGCTTTCATGACATTCGGCGAACAGCCCGCTATTCCGCCAAGCCGTCTGCCTTGGCAATCTCGCTCGTCGAGCCATCTTGGTAGGTAACCTTAACGTGCTCAACCTCGGACACCGCAACACCCGATGGAGGCTCCAGGCGCCATTCGGTCAAGGCGATATCCATAGTCGTAGGCACGTCGCCCTGATTCTTGAGCTTCACCGTCAGCGTTTTGAGCGCCGCATCAAACGTCACGCGTTCGATTTCTTCACCTGGAATGGACCCACCACTCAGCTGCAACTGCACAAACTCATCGCGCGGATACCAATAGTCCCCCGGTGCGGCAACGGTATTGCCGCCCGCGACCTTCACCGTCAATATCGGCAGGCTATCGTCCGCCTCAAACGCCCAGGCAGCTCCCCCACGTCCGCCAAACGTCCAGATACAACAGGCGATCACCATCACGACAAGGATCGCAAAACCAATTGCGACCAGCCCATGATGGGCACGGCCCTCCTCGGCCGACACATCCCACTGCGTCTCCCGATATAGATGCTTGTCTTCCATGTTCGCCTCCCCACGGGCATGCTCATCGCGTCAATCGTACCCATTCGAGCTATACTTGAGCCCACCACATAAACGGGGAGCTTGCGGGACAAGACGGCAGGCTGAGACTGGGCGCGCCCGCCCTGACCCGCAAACCTGATATGGGTAATGCCAACGAAGGGAGCCGTGCCAATGAGCACACAGACCGAGCCCAAGCTCGTCACGCAAATCGACTTCGCCCGCGCCGGGCAGATCACACCGCAGATGAAGGAGGTCGCCGAGTGCGAGCATCGCGACCCCGAGTACATCCGCGAGCGCGTGGCAGACGGCCGCATCGCCATTCCCGCCAATATCGTGCACATCAAAAAAGGCATGCGCGCCTTTGGTGTCGGCGAGGGTCTGTCCACCAAGGTCAATGTGAACCTGGGCATCTCGGGCGACAAGGCCGATGCCGCCGAGGAATGGAAGAAGGTCAAGATCGCCGAGGACTTTGGCGCCGACGCCATCATGGACCTCTCCAACTCGGGCAAGACGCGTCAATTCCGCCAGCAGCTCATCGATGAGACGCCGCTCATGGTGGGCACCGTCCCCATGTACGACGCCATCGGCTACATGGAAAAGCCGCTGGTCAAGCTTACCAAGGACGACCTGTTCGAGGTCGTGCGCGCGCACGCCGAGGACGGCGTGGACTTTATGACCATCCACTGCGGCATCAACAAGTCGGTCACCAAGACCTTTAAGGAGACCGGCCGTCTCATGAACATCGTCAGCCGCGGCGGCTCGCTGCTGTTTGGCTGGATGGAGGTCACCGGCAACGAAAACCCCTTCTACGAGTACTTTGACGAGCTGCTCGAAATCTGCCACGAGTACGACGTGACGATTTCGCTCGGCGACTCCTGCCGCCCGGGCTGCCTCTACGACTCCAACGACGCCACCGAGACCGCCGAGATGATCGAGCTGGGCAAGCTGTGCAAGCGCGCCTGGGCAGCCGGCGTCCAGGTCATGGTCGAGGGCCCGGGTCATATGGCGCTCGACGAGATCGCCGCCAACATGAAACTGCAGAAGCGCCTGTGCCACAACGCCCCGTTCTATGTGCTGGGACCGCTGGTAACCGATATCGGCGTGGGTTACGACCACATCACCGCTGCCATCGGCGGCGCCATCTCCGCCAGCTCCGGTGCCGACTTCCTGTGCTACGTGACGCCGGCCGAGCATCTATGCCTGCCCAACGCCCAGGACGTGCTCGATGGCCTCATGGCCACTAAGATTGCCGCACACGCGGCCGATATCGCCAAGAAGGTGCCGCACGCCCGCGACATGGACGACAAGATGGGACAGGCACGCCGCAAACTCGACTGGGACGCCATGTGGAAGTGCGCGCTCGACCCGGTCACCGGCAAGAAGCGCTACGAGGAGTCCCCCGCTGCCACCGAGGGCACTTGCACCATGTGTGGCAAGATGTGCGCCGTCCGCACCGTCAACAAGGTGTTCGAAGGCACGACGATCGACCTCGGCATGGAAGATTAGCTTTTTCGAGGTAATCGCCAGCAAGCCCGCCGCAACGCCCGTCAATTGTTGACATGTGAACATTTGCTTACATTTGCGTAAAGATTGCATCGCCCGCCCGGGTTCGGAATACAGCCGGCCCGGGCATCTTTATAATGCAGACTTAAAGACCCATTTGAATCCGACCGGACAAGGGAGTGAGCATGGATCGCAGTAAGGTACCTGCCGTTCTATCCATCGCGGGATCCGATTCCAGCGGCGGTGCCGGCATTCAGGCCGACATCAAGACCATCACGGCGCACCGCCTGTATGCCGAGACGGCCATCACCGCCATCACAGCGCAAAACACCCTGGGCGTCACCGCCGTGCAGAATATCTCCCCGGATATTGTCGGGGCGCAGATCGATGCCGTTTTTGACGATATCCGCCCCAGCGCCATCAAGATCGGCATGGTTTCCTCTGCCGAGATTATCGAGGTTATCGCCGACCGCCTGAGCGCATGGAACGCAACCAACGTGGTCGTCGACCCCGTTATGGTCGCCACCTCGGGCGCTCGCCTAATCGCAGAGGACGCCGCCGAAGCGCTCACGCGTCGCCTGTTCCCGCTGGCGACTGTCATCACGCCCAATATCCCCGAGGCCATGGCGTTGCTCGATTATGAGGTCGATTCCGAGCGCACGCAGCAAAATGCCGCCATGCTTCTCACCCGCCGCTTTGGCTGCGCGTCCCTCGTTAAGGGCGGGCATTTCGTCAACGAGGCCAACGATGTGCTAGCAGAGCCCGCGCCGCTCGATGACGAGGGTAACCACCTGGGCGATCCGCTCACCACATGGTTCCGCCACAAGCGCATCGAGACCGGCAACACGCATGGCACCGGCTGTACGCTTTCGTCCGCCATTGCTTGCGCATTGGCACAGGGCATGGATCTTGCCGACGCTGTCAACGCCGGCAAGGCCTACCTAACCGGCGCTCTCGCCGCCGGCTTTGACATGGGCAAAGGCTCCGGTCCCGTCAATCACATGTGGCAGTATTAAGATTCGCAGCCCAAAACCACCGCAAAGGGGACAGGCACCTTTGCGGTGGTCCCCACAAACATCTCGATCCGTAACAGTTAGAGCCCATTTTTCGGCCCACCTGTTACAGATTGAGACATTCAAATTCCGCTGAGAAGATAATCTCGATCTGTAACAGTAACTCGGCAAAATCGATCCTAGATGTTACAGATCGAGACAAACGACCGATATCGACCTAAATAATCTCAATCTGCAACATCTAGCCCGTTTTCGGCCTTACAACTGTTACAGATCAAGACAAACCAACGAAACAAGCCGCCGCAAGGGGAACTTTTGTACCGCTTTGGGTCGCGCTATTCTCCGAGCATCTCTTGGAGCTTGGCTGCCACGGCGTGGCCCAAGCTCTCGTGGCTTTCCGGCATCATGTGCAGATAATCGATATCGCCCGGCTCGGCAAAATCAGCGGCATTCAAAAAGTCGCAGCCAAACTGTTTGGCAGCATACGCATAGTATTCGGCAAAATGCTCCGAGGCCTCGACGGAGTGCTCGTCAAAGTCGGTCATGTACACATCGGCGATCTGCGGTTTAATCTTGATAGGCGCCATCAGCAGAATACGCGGGCAGGGCGCGGCTTCGGTCCAGGGAAACGCGCGGACGGTGCGAATCAGCGCCATGGCACCGTCAGCGATATCGGCAGCCCCCACGCTAAAGACCGTCTTGCAGTCGTTGGTGCCCAGCATAATCGCGATCGCGTCCAGCGGCTTATGAGACTCGAGCAGCATCGGCAACGCGCGGATGCCGTTGAGATTGGTGTCCAGATGACACATGTCGTCGCGCACCGTCGTGCGGCCGTTTAGGCCTTCCTCAATCACGTGCCAGCCCTCGCCCAGGTCGCGCTGGGCCACGCCGCACCAGCGCACATCGTGCGCATAGCGCACCGCGGTGCCGTCGCGCATGCCCGCCGGATCATAGCCATAGGTATTGCTGTCGCCAAAGCACAGAACGTTTTTCATCGTAAGCCCTTCCTTTAGTAAAAAGCCGACGGAAGCAGCCCTCCCGCCGGCTCGACCTATCTGTCAGCACGTACCGATTACAGGTACTTGCGCCAATCGTCATCGTCCTCATCGTCCTCGGCGGCAGCCTGGGCCTGCTCGGCGGCGCGAGCGGCCGCAGCGCGTGCGGCAACCTGGGCATAGGACTCCTCGTTGCGCTCGGGGAAGTTTGCCAGCACGTGCTCGAACTTGGCAAAGTCCTCGTCCCAGCGTGTAGAGGGTACGGCAAAGAAGACCTGCTTGACCTTAAAGTCGCCCGACGCAAGCTCCTTGCGGAAGAGCTCGGCCACGGCCTCCGCATCAAAGCCGTTGTTGTCGCAGCCCCAAGCGCCCAGCACGAGCTTCTCGCGACCCAGCTCGTCGCAGATGGCAAGCACAAAGCGGATGCGATCGCGCAGAGCGTCAAGCAAGGCATCGTCGCTCACGCGGTACTCCTGGCGAGCACGCTTGGCGTTGGGTGCAGCGGCGACGATTACGTCGGCATAGGCGTGCACATGGTTGCGGGCGAAGCGCACCGCGGGCACCACCAGCGCACGGTTGCGGTAAAGCTCGCAGTTGATGTTGCGGCGACGGTTCTCGCCGTACCATTTGCGCTGCTTATCGAGGACGTTGTACAGATACGAATCGGCGCACAGCGTGGCCTCCTGGCCCAGATAGCCCTGGATGTAGCCACCGCCCGGATTGGTGAACGAGGCAAAGGCGAGCACAGCCATGTCGCAGAACTGCGCATAGCCGCGGCCGTTGTCCAGAATGGCCTGCGTGGCAGAGGCGTCGAGCACGGTGACCTCGGGCAGGACCGGAGCGGGCTCCTCGGCGGCAGGCGCGGGCTCCTCGGCGGGCGCGGGCTCAGCTTTGGTAGCCTCCTCGACGGGCTCGGGCGCCACCTCGGCATCGACCGCAGCCTCGACGTCCTCGGCAACCTGCTCCTCAGCAGCCGCCTTCTGGGTCTTGGCCTTCATCGCCGCGACAAAACCGGCAGGCATACCATCGAGCTCGCGCACGCCGGCAAGCGAACGCTCGATGTCCTTGGCGCAGGCCTCGGACACAGCCGCCACATGGCGCTCGGCGGCCTTGGCACGCGCCTCGCGCTTGGGATTGGGCTGACCCGCTCGGTTGGACCTGCGGTTACGGTTCCTGTTGTCGACGTCTGCCATACATGGCCACCTTTCCTGTCGCTGCCGCTATCGGCTTTTCCCATCCATGATACCCCGCCGCGCACAAAAAAGACGGCCCCGAAGGACCGCCTTTCGCATCGTTTTACCGTGTCCGGCAGGAAGCATCGCAATGCCGCGCTTTAATCGCGACGGCCGAGGATGTTCAGAATGCGCAGGAACACGTTGATGATGTCCACGAACAGGTTGGATGCCATAAGCACGGCGTTGGGCAGCGTGGGCGGCACCGTCGTGGCCACATAGGTGTCGTAGCCAATAAAGCCGGCGAACACCACGATCACGATCAGGTCGGTGATGGACTGCGAGACGCCCATAAACATCAGCACGATCTCGACCAGAACCGTAGCAAGCAGGATGCCAAAACCAATGCCATACACACGCTGGAAGAACTTGGGGAAGGTCACGCCCAGTGCACCAAAGACAAAGGTGATGGCAGCGGTGGCGATAAAGGCAGTGTTGATGGTGGGCAGGTCGTAGTTGGCAAGGCCAAACGACGCGGTCAGGCCAAAGGTACTCGCAAAGATTACGTAGCCTACAAGGGACAGGCCCACGGACTGTTTGCTGGCAGCAGCCGACATCATGACCATGCCGACGATGGTCAAAATAAATGAGCCAAAAACCAGCGGCAAAGCGGCGCCGCTCATCATCATGCGCGCAAACGACATGGTGCTCGTAAAATAGGCGCCGGCGCCCATGGCGCAAAAGCCCAAAAAGATCAGAGCAGACATGACAAGGTTATACGCGCGCGGCGACATCTCCTTGGCACGGCTTGCGCCGGTCTCGATGGGGCCGTTCTGATAACCCTGGATATCGTTCATAATTTCGTCCTTTCAAAAAGCACCGCGACGGCGCCGTAGCTGACAAGTTTCCTGCCATTGTACCCGAACGCCACGCGTTCTTACCTGCGACGCTCGCTCTCGAGTGTTCGGTCGAACGCCCACACCCACCAACGCATCAGATGAGTCTGCGAGCCATCCGGTCGCTCGCGTGTCTGTTCTTCCAGATACAGTTCGGTCGCATGTCCGCCAAAACGAACCTTATAAGTCGCCGTACGAATGCCGTGAACCGTCAGGCCAAAACCGGTGGACGAGACAATCTCGTCAATCGTAAAGCAGCGACCGTCAACCCAGCAGACGGTAACCGGCACAACCTGTCCGCCCGCGAGGATGCGAGCCACGACGTCCACATACTGCTTGTGTACGCGCCGAGTTTTGCCGTCTGTCTGTCGATATTCCATGCCTCCTATTATCGAACGCATGTTTGCATGTTGTAAAGCGAACAGGCTGTGGTTTTGGGGTGTTGGGGCGCGCACGTGTCCTCATGGTGTGTTAGCAAAAAGAGCACCCGCGGTCAACAGGGATAATATTCGATTTTAGTGCCAAAAAATTCACTGCTCCCATCAGAACTCGGTAAAGAAACCCGCAGGAGGTGATACGATTTATCATGTTTCTGTAACGTGCCTGCAAACTTCGAGAAAGTCATATATGGACGTAACGTTCTCAACCTTCCTCGGCCAACTTGTGTCGAACCCAGTCCTTGCCGTCACCGTGATCCTCGCGCTCGGCGCCATCTTCGTCAATGGATGGACCGACGCACCCAACGCCATCGCGACCTGCGTCACTACGCGTTGCATGCCCGCCCGCACCGCCATTCTCATGAGTGCCGCATTCAACTTCCTCGGCGTGCTCATCATGACGCACTTTAACGCGAGCGTCGCCAACACCATCTCCCATATTGTCGACTTTGGCGGAAACAGCACCATGGCGCTCGCCTGCCTGTGCGCGGCGCTGTTCTCCATCGTCGTCTACGGCGCCACAGCGTCGCGTTTTGGCATCCCCACCTCGCAAAGCCACAGCCTTATCGCCGGCCTGACTGGTGCCGCCATCGCCCTCGGCGGTGCGAGCAGCGTCAACGTCCACGAGTGGATGAAGGTCATCTACGGCCTGGCGCTCTCCATCGGCCTGGGCTTTGTCATGGGCTGGGTCCTGTGCAAGCTCGTCTCGATTCTTTTCGCCGCCGCCAACAGACGACGTGCCAATGTCTTCTTTAAATACGCTCAGATCGCGAGCGCTGCGGCCATGAGCTTTATGCACGGCGCGCAGGATGGACAGAAGTTCATCGGCGTGCTCTTTTTAGGCGTGGCCTTTGCCAGCGGCCAGACGAGCGTCGGCGATGCCGGCATCCCCATTTGGATTATGCTGCTGTGCTCGGCCACAATGGGCATCGGCACCAGCGTGGGCGGTGAGCGCATCATCAAGTCCGTTGGCCAGAGCATGGTCAAGCTCGAAAAGTACCAGGGCTTCTCCGCCGACCTGGCGGGCGCCGCAAATCTGCTGCTTGCCACGCTCACCGGCATCCCTGTGTCCTCCACTCACATCAAGACCTGCGCCATCATGGGCGTCGGCGCCGTCAAGCGCCTTTCGGCCATCAACTTCGGCGTAGTCAAGGACATGATGTTCACCTGGTTCTTCACCTTCCCCGCCTGTGGACTCATCAGCTTTGTCATGGCCAAGCTGTTCATGATGTTCATCTAGTCACGCCGAGCGTCCATCCGGACCGTAATACTTCGCCCACCCGTCTTCACCTCGAAAGGACCCACTCATGGCAAAGAAACCCGATTCGTTCTACTTTGACAACTACGTCGCCTGCGCCGACCTTGCCGTCCAGGCCGCCGAGCTGCTCACCAAGATTTTCGAGAACTTCGATCCTGCAAAGATTCACGATATGCTCGACAAGATGCACGCGATCGAGCATGCGGCCGACAAGAAGCACCATGAGCTCGAAGACGCCCTGCTCACCGCCTTTATCACCCCGCTTGAGCGCGAGGACCTGGACCTGATGAGCTGCTCGCTCGACACCGTGCTCGACCGCATCGAGGGCGTCGTACAGCGCGTCTACTTCACCAACATCCAGAGCATCCACCCCGATGCCATCGTCATCGCTCACAAGGTGACCGACGCCTGCCGCGCCATGAAGGACCTTATGGTCGAGCTGCCCAATTACCGCAAGTCCAAGACCCTGCGCGAGCTGGTCATCCAGATCAACACCATCGAGTCCGAGGCCGACGAGCTCTACATCAACGCCATGCGCAACCTGCATGTCAACGGCAAGGATCCGCTCGAGGTCATCGCCTGGCGTGACGTCTACGCCTTCCTGGAGTATTGTGCCGACTGCTGCGAGAATGTGGCCGATGTCGTGGATTCGATTGTCATGAAGAACAGTTAATCGGGGGTACGTGTCCCGGCGGTCGCGGGCCCGACCACTAATAACCTTTTTCACTCCGGCTGCAAGCAGAGTCGTTCAAAAGGTTATTAGTGGTCGGGCCCGCTCCCTTACGTACCACCATTGGGAACTTTGGCTGATACTTTGAAAGCGATGGGGCTTTTGTTGGCAGGGCCTTGGGGCCCGGTTGGGAACTTTGGGGCCGCCTTAAGCGTTTGGGTGGATGGTGCTTTGGGTACCCTTTGATTTACTTTGGTTTGATTCGTTGAATTTGGAGGGCTTGGTTGTGAGTTATTTGGATCTGGCTCGGTCTCGGTATTCTTGTCGTTTGTTTGAGGCTCGGGCTGTTGAGCAGGCTGTGGTGGATGCCATTGTTGAGGCTGGGCGTATTGCTCCTTCTGCTTGCAATAATCATCCAACCCGTGTGATGGTGTTGGATACGCCTGAGCTTCTGGAGAAGGCTGCTGCTTGTCAGCCTCGATTTGCTCGTGATGGATCCATCTTTGGCGCTCCGCTCATCTTCCTCATTTGCAGCGTTACCGACGACGCTTGGGTGCGCCCCTATGACAAGATGAACTCCAGCGCTATCGACACCTCGATCGTCTGCGATCAGATGATGATGGAGGCTGAGGAGCAGGGCCTGGGAACGTGCTGGGTGTGTCATTTTAAGCCCGAGCTAGCCCGTGAGCAGTTCAACCTGCCCGAGGGCGTCTATCCCTATCACATGCTCGTCTGTGGCTATCCTGCCGACCACATCGCCGATCCCGAGCATCGCGAGGCCCGTACCATTCCCCTCTCCGACTTCCTCCTCAAGTAGTTTTTGGCTCATGCCCTAAAATCTACCTTTTGCCACGCGTCCTTCGCCGAGTTCTGCCCTATCGCACGCAGAGCTCGGCGTTTTGTTTCCCAACCTGTATACAGTCACAAAAAGGAGCCCGCAGGTGCGGACTCCTTTTAAACGCACGAGATTGTAGCTCTGGCGCTAGTCCAGGTCGTCAGCGGCAAAGTTGTCGATCGGGGCGAAGGGGTCAGCCACGGGGACAACCGGATCAGCGACAGGCAGCGGCTCGGCGGCGGGAACGGTCACTGCAGGAGAAGCCGCAGAACCGACCGGCGTGGAGGCCATGAGGTCGGACGGGAAGGAATTCTGGGCATCGTCCATGAAGTGCTGGATGAGCTTGAGGTACTCGGCCTTGAACTCCTCACGGGAAGCCTTCAGACGGTCGATCTCCTCGAGCTCGGCCTGCTTCTCGGTCAGGGCCTGACGGATGACCTCGCGGGCCTTGGCGTCGGCTTCGTTGCGGATGCGCTCAGCGTTCTCGTTGGCATCGTTGACGATGCCCTCGGCGGTCTGCTGGGCAGCAATCAGCGCAGCGGAGATCTGGCGCTCCTGAGCGGAGAAGTCGGGTGCGGGAGCGGCCACAGGAGCGGCGGGAACGGCCTGAGCGGCAGCGTCCTGAGCCTGGGCAAGCTGAGCCTGCGTGTCGGCAAGCTGCTGCTCGGTGGCAGTCAGACGACCCTTAAGATCAACAATCTTGGCAAGCATAGCGTCAACCTCGGAGGACAGCGTCTCTAAAAAGACGTCGACCTCGGCGGGATCATAGCCGCGCTTGGCCTCAGAGAAAGTCTGAGCCTGGATGTCAGCAGGGGTAATAGCCATAACAAGTTCTCCTTTATCATCGCCTTGGCGCCGGGCGCCCGACGTAAGTTACTGAGCCAGTACTATACGAGTATACCTATAAGAAGCTGCAGAATCAGCCTCTGCACCAACTGCAACGCAATAATTGCAACGACCGGCGAAAAATCAACGCCGCCCATCGGCGGAATAAACCGACGAAACAGGTTGAGCCACGGGCCGCAGACGCTATCAAGCACCGCGGCGATATCCTGCAGCAGACCGCCCTGCTTCATGGGAATCCACGTCATAAAGCAATAGACCACGATGAGCGTGGAATAGAAGTTGAACAGCGTGTTGACCAACTGGACAATGGTGTAGATGTTGATGAGAATCTCCTCGTCTTGGGTTTACTTAAGGTAGCCGTCGGCGCGCAGCTTCTTGAGGTCCGAATCCTTGACCTCGCAGCCGGCGGGCAGCACCATAAACACGCGATCGCCCACCTCTTTGACCGTAGCGCCCAGGCCGCAGGCAAAGCCATAGCTAAAGTCCAGGACGCGCTTGGCGACCTCGGTGCGAACGCCAACAAAAATCAGCGCAACGGGCTGCTTGGTGCGCACGCGGCGGACAACGGTCTCGACATCGTCATAGCTCTCGGGACGCAGGACATAGGCAGGCAGCTGCGGCGTGGCGTTGATGATGTTGCTCGCATAGGCCGAGGCGTCGCTCGGCGCAGAAGCGGGAGCAGGTGCCGCGGCGCGGGCGCGAGCGCTCTCGGCATAGCTCGACGGCGTATCGTAAGCGCCGGGACGATAGCCGCCCGCGACACTATCCTGAGAACGCGACGGCGGATTGTACGTCGTTGCATGACGGGAGTCGTCGCCGACCAGCTGGCCGGAACGCGTATACACGGCGACCGACTCGGCCTCACCGCGACGCGTCTGCCCCAGCAGGCCGTTACTCGGCTCGTCCTGGGTATAGAAGCCCTCGCCCGAGGCGCCGCTGTAGCCGTTGTTCTGATAGCCATCGTCGTAGCCGTCATCGTAGCCGTAGTCGTCATCCTGGTCATAGCCCTGGTCGTAACCCTGCTGGCCGCCAAGGTGCATCTTATTTTTAATCTCGTCAAGGAAGCCCATGGTTGTGTCCTCTCACGGTTTAGTGCAGGCGCTCTGTAAACCAGTGCGCACTTCAGAGCCCTATTTTACTGCAAACTCCGGGCTAAATACTACCCTGCCCAGGCGAACGAGCGTAGAGCCCTCCTCAAGGGCAGGCTCAAAGTCCTCGCTCATGCCGCAAGAGAGCTCGGGCAGCCTCAAATCGGGATGCGCCGCCTCCAGCTCATCCCTCAGCTCTCGCAGCCCGGCAAAGGTGCGACGTGCCACATCCTTGTTCCCCCGAGGGGCCATAGTCATAAGGCCCTGCACACAAATTCCCTCAAGTTCCGCAAGTTCGCCGGCAGCGCCACGAATCTCATCGGGCGAAAAGCCGCCCTTGGACTCCTCGCCGCTTACGTTAACCTCGATTAGCACCTGCTGGGGAGCAGAAAGCTCGCCCGCTTCGATTTTGCGAACGGCACGGCTCGAGATCGCCTGCGCCAAATGAAGCGAACCAACCGAATGAATCAGCTCGACCGAGCCCAACACAGCGTTAATCTTGTTGGTCTGAAGGTTGCCGATCATATCGAAGCGCACCTCAGGCAGCTCCGGATGCTCCGCCAGACCCGCGAGTTTGCGGACGAGCTCTTGCGGGCGGTTCTCGGCAAAATGGCGATATCCCACCTGGATGGCCGCGATGGTCTCATCGACGCCGACGGTCTTGGACACGGCAATCAAACGCGCGGCATCGCGAGGCCTCCCGGCACGATCGAGCGCGGCATAGAAACGCTCAAGTATCTGCTCGCGGCGAGCGCGCATTACATTTAAATAGTTATCCATTGCCAATCGCCTCCGCTAACAGCACAACAAGTAGTCCCATGCTAACGCAAGAGCGCGGCCCCGCATCCGCAAGGCCGCGCTCCCTTAGGTATTTACAATCTCTCAACGAACGGGGCTACCCTACTCCTCGTCGTCCTCGGCATCATCCTCGTCCTCAAGATGATCCAACAGGCAGCGAAGACCCTCGCTCACCTCGTTAACGGGCACCTTGGCAACATAGCGTGCATCGACGGCGGGCCTCATGATGACGCCCTCGCCCGAAGGCACACGCATGCTCTCGAGCTCATCCTCGTCCGTGCGCGCGATATCGCCGGCAGTCATACGCTGTCCGGTCAGAAGGAAGGTCAGACGGCAGGCGGCATCGATGGAAATCGAGGCGATGCGATCGAGGTAGCGCGAAACCATGATGGCGCGGCGCAGGTCGTCGTAGTTGCTGTCGTCGTCCATAAAATCGCCCGTGTCCATGCGGTTAAAGGTGCGGAAGAACTTCTCGTACGCCGCATGCACCGGCTCGTCCTCGACGGCCAGGTTGCAGATGATGGACATGTCGTTGGTGACGAGCGCGGAAAGCGACGAGCCCAGCACCTGGTAAACAGCCTCGGCCTCGGCCTCAACCGTACCGACGAGCTCCTGGGGCAGCGAAATGTCGGCCTTGACCATGTGACGCGTGGCGCGGCAAATCTGGCGAACCTTATCGGTCATGCGCTGCAGGTTAAAGTCGACGTAGATGATCGTCTGTAGCAAACGGAAGTCGGAGGCGACCGGCGACTGCGTAGCGATCAGGTTGTAGCACACGGCCTCCAAGTTGGCGCAGCGAGCATCAATCGAGAGCGTACGCTTCTTGGTCTTGGTGGCGAGTTTGCGATCGTCGGTCACATAGGCCTTCACGGCGTCGTGAAGGGCCAGATCGACGGCCTCGTAGATGCTCAGCATCTCGTGACGAGCCTCGATGAGCTGACGGGAAAACAGTTTGCGCATGGTTCACTCCAATCAATTGGGTGCGGTCATGCCGCCCACACAGTAAATACGCACCGGACCAGGTCCGATCGGCTTGGGACTAGTCGCGCCGATCAGCCAAAACGGCCGGTGATATAGTCTTCCGTCCGTGAATCCATCGGGCTGGTGAAGATCGCGTCGGTTTGACCATACTCGATGAGCGTGGCGGGCTCACCGGCAACTTCCTGCAAGAAAAATGCGGTGTAGTCGCTGATACGAGCCGCCTGCTGCATAGAATGCGTGACGATGATGATCGTCATCTCGGGCGCCAGCTCGGCCATCAGATCCTCGACCTTAGAGACGGACGTGGGGTCGATGGCGGAGCAGGGCTCGTCCATCAAAAGGACATCGGGCTGCACCGCAAGCACGCGCGCGATGCACAGACGCTGCTGCTGGCCGCCCGAGAGCGCCAAACCGTCCTTGTTGAGCTGATTGGATACCTCTTTCCAGAGGTTGGCGCGCTTGAGCGATTCTTCCACGATGTCGTCGAGGTCGCTTTTGCTAGTCACGCCCTGCAGACGAGGGCCAAAAGCGACATTCTCGTAGATGGATTTGGGAAACGGGTTGGGCTGCTGAAAAATCATGCCCACGCGGCGACGAAGATCGACCGGGTCGACGCCCTCGGCATAGATATCGTTGCCGTCGAGCGTCATGGTGCCTTCGACGCGAGTGCCCTCGATAAGGTCGTTCATACGGTTGATGCAGCGCAAAAACGTCGATTTGCCGCAGCCCGAAGGACCGATAAACGAGGTGATGGCGTTTTTGGCGATGTTGAGGTCGAGCCCCGTCAGCGCATGAAAGTCACCGTACCAAAAGTTGAAATCCTTGGCCGTGATGGCCGCTTGCTCCGGCGTAGGAGCGGACTGATAGACGGACATGGGACTCCTTAACTAGCGGCGTTTGCGCGACAGATAACGCGCAAACAGGTTGAAGGCCAGAATAATCGCCATCAGCAAAAGCGCAGTGCCGTAGGCTGCGTTCATGTTGATGCCGTCGTTGGCAAGCAAATAGAGGTGAACGGTCATGGGACGACCGGAATCGAGCGGCGAGATAGGCAGGTTGATGGCCTGACCCATGGTGTAGAGCACCACGGCGGTCTCGCCGATGGCGCGGCCGATGGCAAGGACGATGCCAGTGGCGATGCGGCCAAAGGCCGAAGGAAGCACGATCTTGGAGACGACCTGCCACTTGGTGGCGCCCAGGCCATATGCGCCCCAACGGATATAGCGCGGAACGGCGCGGATTGCCTCTTCGGTGGTGCGCATGACGATGGGCAGCATCAGAAGCGCCAGCGCCAGGGCGGCCGAAACCATCGAAAGACCCAGGCCCATAGCCTCAACAAACAAGGCGTAACCAAAGAGGCCCATAACGATGGAGGGCACCGAAGCCAGAGCATCGGCAGCATAGCGAATGATGTCGACAATCTTACCCTGCTTGGCGTACTCAGCCAGATAGACCGCAGCCAAGACGGCAACCGGCGTGCAGATGAGCATGGCGAGCGCCGTCACGTAGATGGTCGAGACGATCGTGGGCCAGATGCCACCCTCGGCGTTTACGCCCTGCGGCCAGCCAAAGATAAAGTCGAGCGAGATATGCGGAAGACCGTTGATGACCACGTAGGCGATGATGGCAACCAGCACCAGCGTGGTGATATAGGCCGCGGCGCGAAACACGCCGAGCATGATCTTGTTGGACAGGTCCTTATTGATGCGGCCCTTCTTGCCATGGGAAAGGGCACGCTTGATGCGCTCGCGCGACGAGGTCGTATCGACCGTCGTGTCAACGGAACCGGACATAGCCTACCCCCTCTTCTTGGAAATCAGGCGGACGATACCCACCAGTGCAGCGGAGATGATAAACAGGACCACGCCCATGCCAAACAGAGCCGAGCGGTGCAGGCCCGAGGAATAGCTCATGTCGAGCGCGATCTGGCTCGTGAGCGTCGAGATGGGGCTCGAGATGCTATCCGGAATGACTGGGGCGTTGCCCACGACCATGAGCACGGCCATGGTCTCGCCGATGGCACGTCCCATGCCCAGGACAATCGCATCGACAATACCCAGCTTGGCTGCAGGCAGCACGACCTTGTAGATGGTCTGCCACTTGGTGGCACCCATGGCATAGGACGCCTCGCGAATGCCCATGGGAATGGAATTGAGGGCATCGATAGTAAGCGTCGTGATGGTGGGAACGATCATGATGGCGAGCACGAACCACGCCGTCAGCGCGCCAAAGCCAAGACCGCCGGTCAGCTGCGCGATAAACGGGCGGATGATGACCATGCCAAAGAAACCATAGATGATGGAGGGGATGCCCGCCAGCAGGTCGACGGCGGGGCTGATGAGCCTGCGCACGCGCTTGCTTGCGATCTCGACCAGATATACAGCCGTGCCCACACCCAGGGGCACGCCCATGGCGAGCGCACCGACCGTCACCAGACCAGAGCCCGCCAGCAGCGACATGATGCCGTAGTGACCCTCAGAGGGCGCCCACGTAAAGCTAAAGAAGTCCGCCAGACCGATATCGGTAAAGACGGGCAGCGCCGAGTACGTGGTAAAGACAAAAATCAGGATGACGGTGACGACCGCCAAGAACGCGCAGGCAAAGAAGATCCACTGCAGCGCCTTCTCCTTGAGATAGGTACCGCGCGACACCAACGCCA
Organism: uncultured Collinsella sp.; assembly: GCA_900542825.1. Classification (GTDB taxonomy): domain Bacteria; phylum Actinomycetota; class Coriobacteriia; order Coriobacteriales; family Coriobacteriaceae; genus Collinsella. Next base: position 193,206 of record UQOY01000001.1, read on the forward strand.
ACTCACGCTTTTTGAGCGTCTGAGCCTCCTGCTCAATCTGGGGGGTTTCCTGTGCTTCCACGCTACTCACTCCCCTTTCCGTCGTTGGTGACGGGAATAAAGCCCGCCTCGCGAATCTGCTTGTCCATCTTCTCGGACGTCACATAGTCAATGTAGTCCTGCGCCTGCTGCGAAGGCGTACCCTTCACAAAGAAGTAAAGGTCGCGCGAGATGGGATAGCCGCCGCTTGCGACCGTCTTCTCGGATGCCTCGACATGGTTGACCGAAACGGCCTTAACCGAGGTCTTGGCGTTGAGGCTCTCGACAAAACCCAGCGAGATGTAGCCAATGGCGCCACGCGAGCGGGACACGACATCGCGCACCTGGCCCGTACCCGAAAGAACAGCCGAGCGACGATCAAACGGCGTGCCGCCCATCACGATGGTACGGAAGGCCTCGCGCGTACCGGACGCCTCGTCGCGGTTGATAACCTGAATCTTCAGGTCCTCTCCGCCGACTTCTTTCCAGTTGGTGATCTTGCCGGCGTAAATATCGCGGAGCTGCTCGGTCGAGAGATTCTCGACCTGGTTGTCGTCGTTCACGATGACTGCGATGCCGTCATGCGCGATTACGATCGGGGTCAGGCCAAGGTCTTGTTCGTCGGCATTGAGGCCACGAGACGAGCTGGCGATATCGGCCGTGCCGTTGCTGACGGCCTCGATACCCGCAGAGGAGCCAAGGCCGGAGACGAGCACATCGATGCCGGTCTCTTCCTTAAAGCCCTCGGCCGCAATCTCGGCAATGGGAAGGCAGGTGGTCGAGCCGGCCACGGTAATAGAAGACGTAGAAGATCCCGAGGAGCAGGCGCACAGCGTGAGCGTGAGCACCGCTGCACTCAGGACCGATGCGATCTTTCTCATAGCATCACGCCGATCGCCGCATGGCGCCCGCAGGTGCCACCCTCGTTGCGGTAGGAATAAAAGCGGTCGTTCTGACGAACGGTGGAAAGTTGAGTATCCACAATCCTATCCGCATCGACACCGACATCTACCAGCGCCTCACGAATGGCGGCAGATAGATCGAGCATGCGAGAAGCGCCCGCATCGATGCACGAGAACTCGGCGGCAAAGCGGTCCATGAGCTCCTGGGAAACCTCGTACTCGTCGCCCAGGATATGGGGGCCGATATAGGCAGAAACATCGCTCGCATTGCAACCGGCTGCCTCACAAAGCGCCTGGCAACCCTTGGCGGAAATGCGCGCGATCGTGCCCTTCCATCCGGAATGCACCACGGCAAATCCGCCGGGGGCAACCAGCACCACGGGAACGCAGTCGGCAAAGCAGAGCAGCACGGGTGCCTCATGGGCCGTACAGACGATGGCATCGCAGCCCTCGGCAATCTGCTCGCGAATGTTCTCAAGATCATCGGCGCCGTTCGAGGTCACCGTCACGACATGGTCACCATGTACTTGATTGGGCACGAGCAGATTATGCTCGCACTCAGCGGCACCCATGGCTTCGAGTGCTCGACGACGATTTTCTTGAACGGCGAAGGGGTCATCGCCTACATGCGAGCCCAGGTTGAGCGAGGAGTACGCATCTTCGGAAACGCCACCGGTGCGCTCGGTAAAGGCAAAGCGAACATCGTGCGTCGCGCCCTCTACCAACGTAACTCCATCATGGTCGACACGCGAAACGTTGTCCGCACGTGCTGCCATACTAAAGCCTCCTTATTACACAAGTATCGCGGCGACGCCGCTGCAGTCCGTGCCATACGGCTGCCATACTTCATCAAAAAGGATACCCGCAGCGGTAGGAACCAAACGTAAAGGGAACGTAAGGAGATTGGAGGCTTTCGTTTACAAAGGCAAAACACAAGAAAAAAGGGGTGCACCCAATCGGACGCACCCCTTGCAGGTCGTTGAGAAAAAAGAACTAGAAGCTGCCGCGCTTGAGGAAGTCGGGAAGCTCGAACTGGTCGTTACCAAAGTTGGGGAGCTCGGTACCGCCAACGTTGCGAGTCGGGGCAGCCTGAGCGGGGCTGGCAGCCGGAGCGGTGCGCTGCGGTTCGGCAGAAGCAGCGGCCTTGCTCTGGGACTGCTGAGCAGCAAAGAGCTCGTCCTGACGGTTGACGTTGGAGTCGGAGAAGCCCGTAGCGATAACGGTGATGCGTACCTGGTCGCCCAGGGACTCGTCCACAACGGTACCGAAGATGATGTTGGCCTCGGGGTCGACGGCGTTGGCGACAACGTCGGCAGCGTCGCTGATCTCCTGGATACCCAGGTCCTTGGAACCGGCAATGGAAAGCAGGACGCGCGTGGCACCATCGATGGAGCTCTCGAGCAGCGGGCTGGAAATAGCCTGCTGGGCGGCGTCGACGGCACGGGTGTCCCCAGAAGCGGTACCGATACCCATCATGGCGGTACCGGCCTGCTTCATGATGGTCTTAACATCGGCGAAGTCCAGGTTGATGATACCGGGGACGGTGATGAGGTCGGTGATGCCCTGGGTGCCCTGGGAAAGGACGCCATCGGCGATTGCGAAGGCCTCGAGCATGGTGGTCTTCTTCTCGGCGATGTCGAGCAGCTTGTCGTTAGGGATAACGATCATGGTGTCGACACAGTCGGAAAGCGTCTTAATGCCTTCCTCGGCGCTCTTCTTGCGCTTGCGGCCTTCAAACGTAAAGGGCTTGGTCACGACGGCGACGGTCAGCGCGCCGACCTCGTTCATCGCGATATCGGCAACGATGGGAGCAGCGCCGGTACCGGTGCCGCCGCCCTCGCCGCAGGTGATGAACACCATATCGGCGCCAGCGAGCGCCTCGGCGATGTCGTCGCGGGACTCATCGGCGGCCTTACGGCCGACCTCGGGGTTGGCGCCAGCGCCCAGGCCGCGGGTCAGGTCGGTGCCGATGTGCACCTTGATATCGGCATCAGAGATCGCGAGTGCCTGAGCATCGGTGTTGATGGCAACAAACTCGACGCCGCGGATGCCCTCTTCGATCATTCGATTGACCGCGTTGGTACCGCCGCCGCCGACGCCGACCACCTTAATGACGGCAAGGTAGTTGTTGATCTCTGTCTCGTGCATGTCGGTCCTCCGAACAAAGGTTATAGCCATAGCATGGGTTGACCCCTGCGCACATTAACCTTCAAGTTGAAAGTAAATGCAAAGGTAAACCGTATTATGTTTGCACATTATGAACGTATCAGTCAAATAATTGACGGTGAAAACCAAACAAACCAGATAAACGGCGCGGTATACCCCGTCAACAAAGGCCAGAAGACGCTACGAGGTCGGCGCGTTCCTAAACGTATAGTTGCCAGGAGATCGAACGTTGATATATGTCACGCCCTCCACCTGCGAAAGCAGCTTGGTAACGATGCGCTCCTTTTTGGCGATGTCGTCCGAATCGCCGAGCGACACCTCGATACCGTTATCGAGGTTCGCCGAGATGGCCTCGACCGAGGGCGTGGAAATATCCTTGACCTGGCCAAGGAACTCGCTCGAGAAACCGCGGACGTAATCCAGGCCGGCCTTGACGGCCTTGGAGTTTACCGCTTGCCCCGAAACCGGTGCGACATCGGCCGAGACATCGGTCAGTAGCACGGCACCGTAATGTTTGGCGAGTGCCAGGGCGGCATCGATGCCGTTTAGGGTGTTGGCACCCTCCCCCGTTGTGATGACATTGCCCTGGTCGTCAACATCGACCGAGGTAGACAGCGGTGCAATCCATGTGTCATCGTCCCCGATCGCCCATGCAAGATCATCGGAGCTAATGTAGGCGATTGCGATAACCTTGCGTTCCGTCGGCGTGATGATGAGCGTATGGGGAAATTGACGCTGAACATCCACGCCCGAGACCCACGGATTTTGCTTGAGGCCCTCGGTGATCTGGTCGGGATTCACATTGAACAGCGACGTGTCCTCGGGCAGATCGATCAACTGGATGGCATCGTGCTTGGTCACATGCTCGCTGCCCTGAATCTGAATATCGGTGGCGGCGAACAGGCCAGAGTTAATGACGACGACGGCAACGACCGCAAGCACTGCCAAAACGGCAAGGATGCCGCCCACGATTTTGCCCTTGCCCTTAACGGCAGAAGCGGCACCCGTCGCATGATTTGCCAGGGCGCCGATCGATGACAGCGGATTGAAGCCTTTTTTGCCCGATTGTGATTTTGCGGAGGCCGACACCGACGTCAGCATACGCGGCTTAGATGCACCCAGCGCGCGACCGGGACGCGTCGCCTTTGCCCCCAACGAGGGCTTGGGCGACGCTATGGGGCGAGAAGGCTTGACGCCCATCGCCGGTTTGGGCGTCACCGAGGGACGTGCCGCCGAACGAGCAACCTTTTTGGCCGCGGGGCGTCCGCCAAGCTGCGAGCCGGCAGCCGGACGCTTGGCAGGCCGCACGGACCCAGCAGGCTTAGAAAGCATAACGGATTTACGTTGAGGCTGAGACGGCGCGCCGGAACGCCCTCCGGCGCGGCGGAAGGTTGGTTTCGATGCTCTAGAAGCCGAGGAATTTAACTTCCGGTCTGAGCTCGATGCCATACGCCTCCCTCACCTTTCCGTGCACATGTCTGATAACCGCGGCCACGTCATCGGCCGAGGCGGTTCCGTTATTAACGATAAAATTAGCGTGTACGGGCGAAACTTCCGCGCCGCCAACCGAAAAACCCTTTAATCCACAATCCTCGATGAGCTTTCCCACGCTCGCATCGGGCGGGTTGCGAAATACCGACCCGCAGGATGCGCAGCCCATGGGCTGCGTGCGCTTACGCCGCGTCAGGTACCGCTCCATACGTTCACGTATATCGGCCTTGGGAGCGGGTTTGAGCTTGAGCACGCACTCCAGAATGATCTCGTTACGCGGCAGGCTGCATTCACGGTAGCCCCAAGCGATCTCCGAGCCCGCGTAATGCTTGATGCCGGAGCTCGGGTCAAACGTAACGACATCTTCGACCAGCGAGCCAATCCACTCGGTTCGCGTGCCGGCATTCATGGATACGGCGCCGCCAACGGAGCCGGGAATACCGACCGCAAACTCAAGGCCCGAAAGGCTGCGCGACAGCGCGTCGTTGACTAGGCGAGCGAATATCACGCCCGCACCGACCGTCAGCGTACAACCGTCTTCGGCGACAACCGTACGCTGGAACTCGCGCCCCAACGAAATGACGGCGCCGCGATAGCCTGCATCGGCAACAAGCAGATTAGATCCCTTGCCGATAATGACCCACGGCACCTGCTCACGATCGAGCACCGCCACGGCGCGACGCAGGGCATGATAGCTGTGACACGTCACAAAGAGGTCCGCCTTGCCGCCGATACGATAGCTCGTATGGCGTGCGAGGCGTTCATCCTCGATTACGTCCGTATCGATCATGCCCGAAAGCGCCATGACGGCGTTAAACAGACCCATGGGGTTTAAGCGTCTTTCTTGGCAGTCAGATACTCGATGAACTCGGGACCAACGGTCGTAACGTCGCCGGCGCCCATAGTAAGCAGCAGATCGCCCTCACCTACCATCTTCTCGAGTTCACGATTGAGCTCAAGACGGCTGGAGCAGTACACGACCTCCTTGCCGGGGTGCTTGGCGCGCACAGTGTCGGCGAGCATCTTGGAGGTAACGCCCGGAATCGGCATCTCGCCGGCAGAGAACACATCAATGAGCAGCAGCTTATCGGCATTGGCGAAGGCATCGGCAAAATCATCGCACAGCGCCTGCAAACGCGAATAGCGGTGCGGCTGGAACACGACGTCGACATGCTTATAACCCAGCGACGAGGCGGCGGCAAGCGTCGCCTTGATCTCGGTGGGGTGATGGCCGTAGTCATCGACCACGGTGATGCCGTCAATATCGCCCACATGGGTAAAGCGGCGGCGGACGCCCTCAAAGCTCGAAAGCGCCTTTGCGGCTGCGTCGATATCGAGCCCCAGAACATGAGCGACCGTAAGAACCGCCGTAGCGTTGAGCATGTTGTGGCGGCCGGGGTTGCTCTTGATCTCGACGGCGTGCTCGGTGCCATCCTCAAAGCGGACGACAAAGTCGCTCTGGATGCCCTGGACGTCCGGATGCACGCAGACGATGTCGTTGGTCTCGGCAAAACCGTACGAGAGCACGCGGCGACCGGTCGACCTGGCAAGCTCGACCAGATGCGGGTCCTCGCCACAGACGATGACCGTGCCGTCCTCGCCCACCAGACTCATAAACTTGGCGAAGGTGGCCTCGATCTCCTCGATGCCCGAGTAGTGATCGAGATGGTCAGCCTCGACGTTGGTCACGATGACCACGTTGGGGTTAAGGAACAGGAAGGAGCTGTCGGACTCATCCGCCTCGGCGACAAAATAGTCGCCCGAGCCGTTCTTGCCGTTGGTGTCGTAACCCTCGACAATGCCACCGATCAGGAAGCTGGGGTCCAGACCCATGCGGTCGAGCATGGTGGCGCACATCGAAGAGGTCGTGGTCTTGCCGTGAGTACCGGCGACGGCGACGGTGGTGTAGCCGTGGCCCAGAGCCGAGAGCATCTTGGCGCGGGGCCACACGGGAATACCCAGCTCGCGCGCACGGACGAGCTCGGGGTTGGACTCGGGAATAGCGGTAGAGACCACGACGACGTCGGGCTTGACCTCGTCGATGGTGGCAGCCTCATGGCCCACATGCACCTTCACGCCGGCGCGGGTAAGCTGGCGAATATAGCGCGACGTCTTAAGGTCGGAGCCGGTAACGACATAGCCGCGCTCGTGAAGGACGAGGGCGATGCCGCTCATGCCGGCGCCACCGATACCGATAAAATGGGCGCTCTTGAAATCGGGCGCGGAGGTTGCAGTCTGGGAATCAGCCATGTGCTCGTGTACTCCTTGCGTAAACACTGCCTGTAACCCGTCTACTGTACCGCACCTACCGCATCCGCGCGAGGGCGACCCGCGATATCCCGTCTAACTAACGCAATCCTTCTACCGCGTCTGCCAAAAGGGCGGCAGCGCGGTCTTGGGCCAAACCGCGAGCAGCCTGGCGCATGGCATCGCGCGCCTGCGCATCATCGATAAGATGCAGCAGCTCATCGGCAAACGCCTGGGTATCGATATCGGAGTCGGCGCAGAGCACGCCGGCACCGGCATCGACCAGATAGCGGGCATTGGTGGTCTGATGATCGGCCGTCGCATGCGGATACGGCACCAGCACCGAAGGTGTGGCAAGAGCTGCGATCTCGGCAACGCTCGAAGCGCCCGAGCGCGAGAGAACCAAATCGGCCGCGGCCAGCATATCGCCCATATTGTCGATGTAGGGCTGGACGCGATACCGCCTCGCCTCCTCGGGCGTCAGGGCAAGAGCGCGCTCGGTGTCCTCAAAGCCATCGGCGCCCGTCGAATGCAAAACATAAAGATTCTCGCGCGAGAGCAACTCGTTTTTAAGCGAGGCCACGCGCTCATTAAGGTGCCGGGCGCCAAGTGAGCCGCCAAAGACCAGCAGGAGCGTGGCGTCCTCGGGCACATCGAGGGCCCTGCGGCCGCGAACCCGGTCGCCCTCGATCACAGAACGGCGCACGGGGTTGCCGGTCATGAGCACATGGTCAGGATCGCCCTCGCGCTCAAACACAGACCGCGCTGCCGGCACCGAGATGCAAACACGGGCGGCATGCGAACTCATCATCTTGTTAGCAAGGCCCGGGACGGAGTTCTGTTCGTGCAGCAGATACGGAATGCCCGTGTCTTTGCACCAGCCCAGAAGCGGGACCTCGACATAGGCGCCAAAACCTATGGCGACATCGGGCTTGTGGGCTTTAGAAAAATGGCTGTCGAGCGCGCGCTTCGCCTTATAGACACGCCACAGCGAGCTCAATGCCGTCCAAGGACGAGAGCGGTCGAAGCCCGTGACCGTAATCGGTACAAAATCGAACCCTGCCTCGGGAACCAGACGACCCTCGAGCTTATGCGACTGGCCCACAAACACAACGTGGTGGCCACGGTCACGCAACTCCTCGGCCAAGGCGAGCGCGGGGTTGATATGTCCAGCCGTGCCGCCAGCTGCAATAGCAACGGTCATCTTATCGGTCATGGTAATCCCTTCGTACACGCGGCCCCTGGTCATCGGTGCGCAAACGCGCCGACGGGTCCGAATTCAAATCGATTCGATTATATCCGCCGCCCGCATTGCGAGGAGTGGAGCGCTGCGGACGACCTTGCGGCGCCGTTCGCTGACGCGGACGGGCTGCCGGCTCGGTCGCAGAGCCATCCAGAACGGTAAAGCCGTTACGCGAAGACCGCTCGCCGCGCACGTGGGGCACGCCGGCGGTACTCTCATCCATAACGGCAAAGCTCTCGCGGCGACGGTCGTACTCATCGCGACGGGCGCTCTCATACGAAACGCGCAGGATCAGACCGGCGAGCATAAGCGACACAATAATCGACGAGCCGCCGTAGCTAATAAACGGCAGCGGCTTGCCCGTCATGGGAAACACATTGAGAATGCCCAGCGCGTTGATCAAAAACTGCACCGCAAGGATGACCGCGGAACCCGATGCCATAAGTGCTCCACGACGGTCGGTCGCCTGCTCGGCAATGCGAAACGCCGAGTAGATCAGCATCGCAAACACCAAGAAAAACAGCAGCGTCCCCAAAAAGCCAACCTCCTCGCCAATGATGGCCAGGATGTAGTCGTTGTGCGCCTCGGGCAAATACGAGTACTTCATAGTTGAGTTGCCGATACCACGGCCGAACAGTCCGCCCGAAGCAAACGCCATGATGGCAAGCGTGGCCTGATAGCCGTCACCGTATTCGTCTGCCCAAGGATTCCAAGCAACCTGGACACGCGTCATACGATACGGCTCGGCGATAAGGGCGATCGCAATGACGACGATGCCAGCAACGACCGTCCAAACGATATATTTGGGGTCCAATCCCGCAAACAACGCCATGCACATGAGGGTCAGCAAGATGATCAGAACGGTGCCAAAATCGGGCTGAACAAAGATCAGAAAGAGCGAAATGCCCAGGTAGACACCCATCTTGCGAAGAAACTCGTTGATGTTGCCGCCGGGCGAAAAGATGCGGTCGAGCATGATTGCCGAATACGCGATGGCGAACGGCTTTAAAAACTCAGACGGCTGGAACTGAATACCGGCGATGTTGAGCCAACGCGTGGCACCACGGCTGCCGCTGCCCATAAAGAACACCAGAACCAGTAGCCCCATCATGCCCATGAGGAAGATCCTGAGCACGTCTTCCCCAAACCAACTGTCCGGCAAAATGCGCACGATAGCAACCATAGCCAGCACGCCAACTCCGGCAAACGCGGCCTGTCGAAACAGGAAAAACGTCGCCGAACCATTCTCGTGCAGCGCCTCGACCGAAGATGCCGAGTACACCATCAGCAAGCCAAAGCAAACCAAGCTAAACAGGCAAGCCATAAATATCAAACGGGGGCGCATGATGCGGGCGGGGACGCCGGCAATATAGCGCTCACTGAACGTCTGCCCGCCGCGTCCGGAACGCGGCGTGCTACGCAGCGAGGAAGCACGGTCCGAGTCGGGCCTCCTCATATCACTTCGGGGGCTCTCCTCTCTCACCGGCAACCCCTATTCCGTTTGCGATTTCGCTGCTGCGGCAAGCTGGGCAACGCAGTCCTTAAACACGCGACCGCGCTCCTCGTAGCCCGAGAACTCGTCGAACGAAGAGCAGGCGGGCGAAAGCAGGATCACGTCGCCGCGGCTCGAGAGCGAGCGAGCAACGTCAACGGCATCGCGCAGGTCATCGGCCTGGGCGATATCCACGTCACCATCGACATCGGCCTCGTCCATAGCGGCGGTAAAGCGCTCGCGCGCATCGCCAAAGCAAACGACCGAGCGCACGTTGTCCATAACGACGCGGGCAAAGTCCGCAAGCGGCGTACCCTTATCGTGACCGCCGAGCAGCAAAATCACATCGTCGTCGGGAAACGCCGTCAGTGCCTTTTCGACCGCATCGGTGTTCGTTGCCTTGGAATCGTTGACGTAGCGCACGCCATCGATCTCGCCGCAGGGTTCAACACGGTGCTCCAGCGGCTGAAACGATGCCAAACCACGGCAAATGCCCTCGGGATCGGCACCGACGGCCAGAGCAGCCGTGGCGGCGCATAGGGCATTGATGACATTGTGATGGCCCGAGATCTTGAGCTCGGACGTGGCGACAAGCTGAGTCTCGACGCCCTTCAGGCGCACGATCATCTTGCCGTCGCGCACAAAGGCGGCGTCTGCACCCTCGGGCTCGTCAAAAGCGACCTTACAGATGCGGCGACCCGGTGTGTAGATGTACTCATCGAACTCATGGATGCCGGCATCCTCGACGTCGATAACCACGAGGTCGTCGTCGACCATATTCTCGAACAACTTGATCTTGGCAAGCGCATAGTTCTTGTGGCTCTTATGCCAGCCTAGGTGGTCGGGCGTGATGTTGAGCAGCACCGCCACGCGAGGATGAAGCTCGGCGGTCGTAGCAATCTGATAACTCGACAGCTCGGCTACAAACCACTCGTTATGCGCGCGGCCGTCGATCTCGTTCACCGGCGGCTCACCGATATTGCCGACGGCCACGCTGGCTTCACCGGCGGCCTTGAGCAGATAATCGGTCAGCGACGTGGTAGTTGTCTTGCCGTTGGTGCCCGTGATGGCGATCCAATTTTGGGGAGACAGGCGATACGCAAACTCGGGCTCGCCCATAATCTGGGTGGCATGCTCACGCCCAGCCTTAAAGAAGGCCGAGAACTCGGAGATACCCGGGCATGTCACGCACACGTCATAGGCACCCTCGACCTGCTCGGTGCCGTAGACAAACGACGCGCCCTGCGCCTCGAGCGCACGTGTGGCGTCATTGGGCTCGGAGGTACCGCCGCCATACACGGTCGTGGCGCTCACGCGCTCGGGGTGAGCCAACGCCCAACGGGCGACATCGAGACCGGATTTACCCTGTCCCAAAACAAGCAGGCTAAAGACATCAGCAAGAGGCATGAAAGACCACTATCCCAACTGGAAGAACAGGGCGAGGCCAACGGCGCCAAAGGCCGCGGCGATAATCCAAAAACGGATAACGACCTTGGTTTCGGCCCAGCCCTTCTTTTCGAAATGATGATGAATGGGCGCCATAAGGAAGACGCGCTTGTGCGTAAAGTGGAAATAGACAACCTGGATCATGACCGACAGGGTCTCGACGATAAACAAACCGCCGATGATGAGGGAAACGACTTCGGTGTTGGTCATGATGGAGGTGCAGGCAAAAGCGGCACCCAGGGCAAGCGAGCCGGTATCGCCCATAAAGATGCTCGCCGGATAGCAATTGAACCACAAAAAGCCCAGGCAGGCACCGGCGCACGCCGTGCAGAAGATGGACAGGTTCACGTCACCGTGCAAAAACGCCATGGCGGCCATGGCGAGCATGGCGATCATGGAAGTGCCGCCAGCAAGGCCGTCCAGACCATCGGTCAGGTTCACGGCATTGGAAAGACCAGCGATCATCAGCCAGCAAAATACGATGTAGAGCCACGGGAACGAAAGGCCGCAGATGGTGGTCGAAAGAACACCGAGGTCAATCGTCAGGCCGCCGGGAAAACGAATCTCGGGGGCGACGCCGCACCAATTGACTGCGAGCACGGTAAAAGTGACGCAGATGATGGTCAGACCGATCATCTTGGCGTGAGGCGTCAGGCCGAGCGAGCGACCATGCGTGACAGAAGTCAGGTCATCGATGAGACCGAGAACGCCGGTTGCCAGCGTGGCGAGCAGCACAAGCACGAGCTCAGTGGTGAGCTTGCCCATCAAAAGGCACGTCAGCGAAACGGCGACCAAGATGATGACGCCGCCCATGGTGGGCGTGCCCTGTTTAATCAAATGACGCTTGGGGCCGTCGGCTCGGACCTGCTGGCCGATACCCTCGACCTTTAGCAGCTTGATCCACCACGGCATAAGCAGCAACGCAATGGCGGCAGCGATGCCAAGTCCCAAAAAGGCCTGATACGTAGGATACGAGGGATTGCCGAACATGGGCTAGCACACACCTTCCACAAAGCGGTCGAGCTCAACAAAACGGGAACCCTTGACCAGTACAACATCATGATTTTCAAGCGCGCCGCCCATGCGGTCGAGCACCTGCTGATAATCGGAGAACACCTGGATGCGGTCCTCATCCATACCCATCATGCGTGCGGCATCGGCCATGAGCTGGGCTAGCTCGCCGCCGACGCACGCGAGCATGTCGAGCTTCTTGGCGGCGGCATAGGCGCCCACGAGCTCATGCATGCGGGGAGCCTCGTCGCCCATCTCGCCCATCTCGCCCAAGATCGCCATACGCGAACCGTCACAGATGAGCGAGCACAGCAAATCGAGGCCGGCAGCCATAGACTCGGCACTGGCGTTGTAGGAGTCGTCGATGATGCGTGCTCCGCTCTTGGCGCGCTTGATCTCCTGACGGTGACCGGTAATCGTAAGGCCCCTAAAGGCAGCATCGATCTGCTCGGACGTCACGCCCAGACGATAGGCGACCGCGGCGGCCTTGACGGCATTGGGCACGGACTGCACGCCGGGAATGGCCAGCATGGTATCGACCGTGTCGCCCCGACCAAAGTCGAGCGTAAAGACCGGATGGCCCTCGTCGTCGACGCGAATGTCGCGTGCACGGACCTCGTCGTCGTCCGAGACGCCGGCCAGCATCACGTCAATACCCGCAGGCTGGGCGAACGTATCGCGAATGAACGGCGTAAAGTCGTCCTCGCCGCCCAAAACCAGCAACGGCGAGAAGTCGCCGGCGGCGCACATGCCCTGGACAATCTCGGACTTGGCGCGGGCGATGTTCTCGCGGCTGCCCAGGATGCCGATGTGGGAGGTTCCGATCTTGCTCACGATGGCAAGATTGGGGTTGGCAGACTGGGACAGGCGCTCAATCTCATGAAAATGGTTCATGCCCATCTCGAGCACCAGAACCTCGGTATCGGCCGGAGCGGAAAGCACCGTGAGCGGCATGCCGATCAAGTTGTTGAAATTGCCCTTCGTGGCCCAGACGCGATAACGCTTAGCGAGCACGGCGGCGAGCACGTCCTTGGTCGTCGTCTTGCCAATCGAACCAGTAATGCCGACGACCAGGCAGCCAAGCTCCAAGCGATAAACATGCGCCAGGCGCAGCAAGAACTCCTCGGGGTCGTCGATCAGCAAGATGGCGCATCCCTTGCCCTGCGCTAGCGAAACCAGCTCGGCATCGGGCTCGCGCGTCATCACGACGGCACCGGCACCCGACTCGATGGCACGGGAGGCAAAATCATTGCCGTCGACCTTTTCGCCAGGGAAGGCGACAAAGATCGTCCCCTCCTCGACCTGACGCGAGTCGATAACGCACCCGCGGCATACCCGATCGACTTCTTCCGTCACGGTTCGGGCCCCCGTTGAGGCCGCGAGGTTGTTGACGGCGATCTCTATCATTGCAGCTCCCCTGTAAACCTAATAATGCTATCGGCGTATTGTATCCCAGTGCCATGCGCGCGTGGTGCAGGGCATGTGAACACCCTTCAGATCAAACGGCAGACCACGCTCAAGATTGTAACCCCCTACTTCGTGCGCGGGATACCCAGCACGTCGAGCGCGTTGGCCATAATGGACTGGAATGGCACCGCGGCGGCATCCGAGCCGCTCGGCGTTCCATCGAGTGTGATATAGCACAGCACCTTGGGCGATTGTGCCGGCGCAAAGCCCATAAAGGACGACATGTAGTTCTCCTTGAGGTAACCGCCGTTCTCGTCAGCACGCTCGGCCGTACCGGTCTTGCCCGCCACGTCATAGCCATCGACCGCACCGCCAACGCCCGTGCCTTCAGACACGACCGTCTGCATGCACGATGTCACCTGGGCGGCAGCGTCGTCCGAAATCGCACGCTCGCCTTCGCCCCAGTCCTTCTCATCGCCCTTGCTGGACTTATAGAAGTGCGGAGTCATCATCACGCCGCCGTTCGCGATGCCGCCCACGGCACGTGCGACCTCAATCGGCGAGACAGACAGCGCCTGGCCAAAGCTCATCGAGCCCAGCGTGGCGCCGTCGTACTGGTCGCGCTCCTTGACGATACCCAAACTCTCACCCGGAAAATCGACACCGGAGCTATGACCGATGCCCCACTTGTCCACATAGGTGGCAAAATCATCGGCACCGATCTTGCGTCCCACCAGGACAAAGCCCACATTGGACGAACGGCGCATCATCTCGCGCACGTCCATGGTCATGGTGTAGTCGCGCTTATCGGCGTCGGTAACGGTGTCGTCGCCAACCTTAATGCTTGCCGGCACCTCAAACGACGTGCTCGAACGCACGGCGCCCAAGTCGAAGCCGGCACCGGCCACAAGTGTCTTAAAGACCGAGCCGGGCTCGTAGGCATCGGTAACCAGGCGCAAGTTCATGTCCTCGGTCTTGGCGTTTTCCAGATCGGTCTGGTCATATGTCGGATACGAGCATGCCGCCAGAATCTCGCCCGTCGTGGGATCGGTGACCAGAGCCGAGCCATTCTTGGCCTTGGTCTTTTCGACCGCCTCGGCCAGGGCGTCCTCGGCGGCACGCTGGATATTGACATCGAGCGTCGTCACGATGTCCACGCCGTCCACCGCGGCAACCTTCTTATAGGCGCCGCCCGCGATATAGCTACCGTCCCTTGCCCGCTCGCGCACCAGCGAACCGTTGGTTCCGGTCAAAAGCTTGTTGTACTGTTTTTCGAGGCCCGTAAGTCCGTCGTTGTCCACGTTTACCACGCCAAGCACCTGCGATGCCAGGTTGCCGTAGGGGTACACGCGCTTCATGGCCTGCTCAAAGAGCACGCCTGGCAGGTTCTTCTTCTCCAGCGCCGCGGCATCGTCCTCGTCCACCTGACGTTTGATATACACCCAGGTGCCATCGGACATAACGAGATCACGACAGGTTTTCTTATCGATGCCCGTAGCTTTGACCAGTGCCGAGACCGTCTTGTCAACGTCCTCGATAAGCTGAGGATTCACGGCGATGTTGCGGCATTCGACCGACGACGTCAGCACGTTGCCGTTACGGTCGTAGATGGTACCGCGCTTGGCATACAGCGTCTGCGCAAGCAAGCGACGTGCATCGGCACGGTCGCGTAACTTATCGGCTTCCACGATTTGATAGTCGGCAAGGCGAAGGACGCCCAAACCCAAGCCAAACCCGATGAAACCCATGACGGCTTTGCGACGGGGCAGCGGCGTGCCCGTGAGCCATTCGGTCGACGAGCTCTTGCGCGGTCTGGTGTTATGCATTTGAGGACCACTCGAGCTACGGAGACGCGACGCGGGGTCGTTGCCATAGGACGGCCTCGCGTTGTAAGATGGCCGACCCGTTCCTTGATAACCAGAACGTCCCCGCGATGAGGGACGTCCAGAACCGCGACCCCCGTCGGAACCGCGGCGATAGTCATTTGTCATACTCAGCTACCGTCTTGTTACTGAGCGGTCGCGGTCGAGCTAGCGCCCGCGGCTGCATCCTGCGAAAAATCAAGTGTAACGCTCTCACTGGGCTCCACCATGCCATAAGCGCCCGCAAGGTCGCGAATGCGCGTATCGGCACCATAGACCGAATGCATGACCTCCAGGTCGGAGCTCTCATCAGTCGCCTTCTCGAGCGTGTTGGTAAGCGCGGCATTGCTGTTGAGCACCTGGGCCGTAACGCCGGCGAGCGCCACACGGGCGACACCGATCGTCATGAAGATGGCCGCAATGATGCAAAACGTTTTAAGAACGCTCATGAAAACCGGGCTTACCGCCTGGTTTGCCTGACGGCCCGCGCCCGTGTAGACATCAAAGCGCGGCGTGCGCTGCTCGCGGGGAGCAACGGGGGCCTGCGGTGTCTCACGATAGGCGGGCATGGCGCTCATATCATAGGCGAGTACTGCGTTTGAAGTGTTGTAGCCCATGATATGCCGCCTCCCATCCCGAGTACGTTGGTAGTGTGTTTAAGCTTCGTTTATGGTGCGAGCGGGAGGTCCAATATCGCGCGGTCGCGTCTACAGACGCTGCGCCACGCGGATCTTGGCTGATCTCGCCCGAGGGTTGCGCGCAACCTCATCGGGTTGAGCAACCAGGGGTTTGCGGGTGATGACCTTGAGTATCGGCACGTTGCCGCACACGCACACCGGAATCTCCGGCGGACACGTGCACCCCTGGCTCATCTCCTTAAAGTGGTTCTTTACGATACGGTCCTCGAGCGAGTGATACGAGATGACGCAGATGCGTCCACCCGGGTTGAGCCACCTTGTGGCGGCGTCTAGCCCTCGCTCGAGCACATCGAGTTCGTGATTGACCTCGATGCGAATGGCCTGGAAACTTTTCTTGGCAGGGTGCCCACCATGCCGACGAGCGGCAGCAGGTATTCCCGCCTTGATGATCTCGACAAACTGACCGGTGGTTTCGATCGGTTCTTGCTCGCGACGGCGCACGATCTCGCGCGCAATCTGCGAGGCGAACTTCTCTTCGCCATAGACGCGTAGAATCCGGGCGAGGTCGTGTTCGTTATAGGTGTTGATGACCTCAGCTGCGTTTAGGGTGTTGTTACCCGGATCCATCCGCATGTCCAATGGGGCGTCCTCGTTATACGAAAAGCCCCTGCCAGGGATATCGAGTTGCGGTGACGAAACGCCCAAGTCAAACAGGAAGCCATCGACCCCGGGCACCTCGGCCGAGCAAAGCAGCTCGTCCAAGTCGCCGAAGTTGCCCTTCAGCAGCTGGTGCGGGACGCCGGGAACCTCGCGGTCCAGACGGGCGCCAGCGGCCTCGAGGGCCATGTCGTCCTGATCGACGCCGAGCAAAAGGCCCGTCTCCCCCACCTGCGCAGCCATCTTTACCGAATGACCGGCACCGCCAAGGGTGCAATCGCAGACAACGGAGCCGCTCTTTAGCTGCAGCGACTCAAGCACTTCGCCGAGCATGACAGGTTCATGCCGATATTCTTGTGTCAAGATCCCACGCTCCATCCGTTACTCGTGCCTTGCCCTTACGAGAAGAAGAGGTCAAGCAGAGCCTCGTCGTCATCGTCCTCATCGGCCGCGGCGCGGTCCCAAACCTCAAGGTGGTCGTAGTTACCCACAACCGTGACCTCGCGGTCGAGGTTCGCCTGCTTGCGGAGAGACTCAGAAAGACCGATACGACCGGCGCTGTCCACATCCATCGACGTGGTGCGCTTGTTGATCGCCCTCATGAGCTTCTGGTCGTTGATATCACGCGGGTTAAAACCCTCGTGGCCCTCACGACCCGCGAAGAGTCCTTCGACCCACTTATCGAAGGCCTCGGCAGAGAACACGTACAGAGCATCGACATCCAGGGCTTTGAACACGCGAACGTGCTCTCCAAGCTCCTCGCGAAGGGGTGCAGGCAGGGACAGACGACCTTTTGCATCGAGATTGCGCTCGTATGCACCAGTCATTCCCATGTGCGCCCTCCCCTCGGTTACTCAGATGGCACGTACGCGGGGAACCACCCCGCCTGTCGACGTCATTAATAATATGGGGAACCGACCCATTTTTCAACACCTTTCCCCACCCCTTCCCCCACCCTACCCCACCACTCCACCCCCCAACTATTGGGCACCACCCTCGAGCATATGTTCGAAAACACAATATGTTGTGTTTAACGCAAAGGCGGGATGCCACCTGTAGCACCCCGCCTTTCAACCTCAACCTTCAAGTTGACCTTGAGGCGAATTTTATGTCCCTTTACATGCCGTTCACATCGCCCCCAAACTCTCCCACGCGCGGCATGAGCGCCCCACCGCGACATTGGCCGACGGCGCAAAATGGGGAGGACCCCCGATTGCCAAAACGTGTGCAACAGCACGTTCCAGCAATCGGGGGTCCGCCCTCAGATAGCATGTTATTGCAGCTCAGCAGCGTATTAGCGATGTGCCAGCGGGTGGGCCGCCAGGTAAACCTCGGTCAGTTGCGTACGATCGACATGCGTGTAGACCTGCGTCGTCGATATATCGGCGTGTCCCAAGATCTCCTGCAGCACGCGGAGGTCCGCGCCGCCCGCGAGCATATGGGTGGCAAAGGAGTGGCGCAACGTGTGCGGATGGAGTCCCGCCAACCCCACCTGGCGCCCGTAGCGCTCGCATATGACGTGAACACCCTGACGCGACAGACGCCCGCCGTTCTTGTTTAAAAAGACCGCCGGCGTCTCTGTCCCACGGGCATGAGCCGCCAGAAGCTGGCGTCCATCACATATATAGTGCGTCAGGGCACGCGCCGCACTTCCCACCAAAGGGGCCAGACGCTCCTTGGAGCCCTTACCGCGAACCAGCACAAAGCCGTCATCGACATGGATATCACTCACATCGAGCCCTACCAGCTCGCTCACGCGCAGACCGCACCCATACAGCACTTCCAAGATGGCGCGATCGCGCAGACCCATCTCTCCATCGGGAAAATCCTGGTCAAGCAGTGCCGAAACATCCTCCACCGAAAGGCACTCCGGCAGGCGCTCGGCCTTTTTTGGCAAACGCAATGCCGCCGTGGGATTTTGGGCCACGGTCCCATCGCGCACTAGAAAGGCATGCAGGCCCTTCACGGCCGCAAGCGCGCGCTCCACCGAAGCGTCGGAATAGCCCCCGTCGCGCCGATCGGCGATAAAGTCCTCGACGACCCGCCGGCTCACGTCCTCAAAGGATGCAATGCCCGTCCGCTCCAGATAGGCACAGTAGGTCGTCAGGTCTCGGCGATAGGCGGCAATCGTGTTGCGCGCCAAGCCCCGCTCGACTGCAAGGTAATCAAGAAACTCCCCCGCCGCCACAGCGAGCGACGAAGGAGCTTCTTCGATATGTTCCCTGTTCGACGGCAACCTTAGTCCGTCGCACGATTCATGGGCGTCACCTGTAGGCGATCGACGCCCTCATGCTGGCCAATCGAGGCGCGCACGAACTCACGGAACAGCGGCTGAGGATTGGTGGGGCGGCTCTTGAACTCGGGGTGGGCCTGAGTGGCCACGAACCACGGGTGCACATCGCGCGGCAGCTCGACCATCTCGACCAGACGCTCATCAGGCGAAAGACCCGAGATGACAAGACCGGCGCCCTCAAGCTGATCGCGGAAGGCATTGTTGAACTCAAAGCGGTGACGGTGGCGCTCGTAAACAAGCTCCTCGCCATACGCCTCACGCGCGAGAGTATCGGCAGCGAGCTTGCACGGATAGGCGCCCAGGCGCATGGTGCCGCCCTTCTCGGTCACGTCCTCCTGAGAGCTCATCAGGTCGATTACGCTAAACGGACCGTCCGGATCAAACTCGGAGGAGCTGGCACCGGCAAGGCCGACGACGTTGCGGGCGAACTCGCACACGGCAACCTGCATACCCAGGCAAATGCCCAGATACGGAATCTTGTGCTCGCGAGCAAACTCGGCAGCAAGAATCTTGCCCTCCAGGGCGCGCTTGCCAAAGCCGCCGGGAACCAGGATGCCCGATGCGTCGCCCAGAACCTCATTGACGTTTTCGGCATCGAGGCTCTCACCATCGACCAGCTGCACATCTACGTGACGATCGTAGAAAACGCCCGCGTGATGCAGGGCCTCGATAACCGACAGATATGCATCGGGAAGCTGGGTGTATTTTCCCACGACGGCAATCTTAACCTTATCGGCGTGATGGTTGGCATGGTTTTGCTTGCGCAGGAACTCATTCCATTCGCTCATATCGCGCTCGTGCGGATCAAGACCAAGACGCTCGCAGATGCGCAGGTCAAAGTCCTGTTCGGCGAGCAGCTGCGGCACGTCGTAAATGCTCGCGCAATCCTCGTTGGTAAAGACGCAGTCGGTGTCGACGTCGCAGAAGCTTGCGATTTTGCCGCGGATAGCGTCGTCAATATGGTGGTCAGAGCGCAGCACAATGATGTCGGGCTGGATGCCAAAGCTGCGCAGCTCCTTGACGGAGTGCTGCGTGGGCTTGGTCTTAACCTCGTGAGCGGCGGCGATATAGGGGACAAGCGATACGTGGATGTAGCAGACGTTCTCGGGACCGGCCTCCTTGCGGTACTGGCGGATAGCCTCCACGAACGGCTGCGACTCGATGTCGCCGATAGTACCGCCCAGCTCGGTAATGACAACGTCGGAGCCAGTCTGCTCCTCAATGCGGCGGAATTTGTCCTTGATGGCATTGGTGACGTGCGGGATCACCTGGACGGTACCGCCCAAAAAGTCACCGCGACGCTCGCGGGCAATCAGGCTTTTGTAAATGGCGCCCGTCGTAAAGTTAGAATCGCGGGTTAGGTTCTCGTCAATAAAGCGCTCGTAGTGGCCCAGGTCCAGATCGGACTCGTAACCGTCCTCGGTCACAAAGACCTCACCGTGCTGGAACGGGCTCATGGTGCCGGGGTCGACGTTCAGATATGGGTCGGCCTTTTGCATCGTTACCTTGTAGCCGCGTGACTTGAGCAGACGGCCCAATGAGGCCGCGGTAATACCCTTGCCTAGGGACGAAACCACGCCACCGGTTACGAACACATGCTTGGTCATATTGAGTTACCTGCGCTTCCCGTAGAAGTTGTCCATACACATCTTACGGGTCTTCATTGTAATACTCGGACCGCAAGCCGTTCGCATCTTTTCTCGCACGCGCTCGCATTTCTCAATCTCGAAACAAAACGCCGCCCGGGGCCCGAGCGGCGTCACAACAACTTAGACGGCAGATCGCTACCGATCGGCAAGCTCATCCCCGAGCATATCCCGAACGAGCATGCCCGCGCGAATGCCTTTCAGATACCACCCGCCGCGCTCGGTAAGGCAAATACCATTTGCAAGCTGGCCGCCGTCCTCGCTATATCGCGAAACGACCTCGATCAAGCCATCAGAATCCAAGCGCTCAATTGCGGCGCGGGCTCGATACGGAGAAACCCCAACGTGCTCCGCAAGCGTTTTGCGCGAGAAGCCATATGTCCCGCCACTTTCGGATTGCTGGGCAATCTCCATCAAGACCAGCACTTCGACACGCTTCATATCGTTGACACTCGCACGACCCTTGCCCGCCATGGCAGCCTCCTCTAACCGAGCACGAGCATCCAGCGCGCCGTGCACGACCGACACACCCCACGATGGCAGGTAATATCCATCATGCGGCATCCCGCTAAGGATGAAACAGTTACGGTTATTGTATACCGCTCAAAATGTTTCTAAGCAGGTAAACGGCTATTTTTCGCCGAAATAGACGCTTTATTGATTAAAAAGCCGTACCGGGCGCTAACCCGATACGGCCAAAATGCGATGCAATTAACGCAGTGCTTCAAACTTAGCGATGGAAGAAACCACGACGCTCAAACTTGGGCTCGCAGCACACGTTGATGCCCAGTTTACGCAACACCGTCTCGTCCGTCGGCGAGATAATCACGCTAAAGAAGGCATCGCAACCGCGCAGCTGCTCCAGGCCCGAAAGGACACGAGCGGCCGTCTCGCTCGTAGCCGAGGTGATCGACAGCGCCATAAGCGTCTCGTCGGTGTGAAGGCGCGGGTTTTTGCTGCCCAGGAAATGCGTCTTGAGCTTGCTGATGGGCTCGATCGCCTCGTCGCTGATGACCTCGAGCTCAAGGTCGACGCCCGAGACATGCTTAAGCGCATTCATGATCAGCGAACTCGCAGCACCCAAACGTGTTGAGGTCTTACCGGTCACAACGGAACCGTCCGGCATGACCATGGCGCCCACGGGACTGCCCGTCAGCTGCTCCCTGGTAAGGGCGGCCGAGCGCGCCGGCGAATAGTTCTTGTCAATGCCGGCTTTTTTCATAATGAGCTTGAGACGGTCGACTTGCTCATCGCCCACGCCGGTACGGCGCACATTTTCGACCGCGGTAAAGTAGCGGCGGACGATCTCCATCTTGGAGGCATCACGGCAGGCATCGTCATCGGTAATGGCAAAGCCGACCATGTTGACACCCATGTCCGTAGGGCTCTGATAGGGGCTCTCACCCAGAATCTTCTCCATAAGGGCGTGAACAACTGGGAACGCCTCGACGTCTCGGTTGTAGTTGACCGTGGTCTTGTTGTAGGCCTCAAGGTGGAAGGAATCGATGATGTTGGCATCGTCGAGGTCCGCCGTGGCGGCCTCGTAGGCAATATTGACCGGATGCGTCAGAGGAAGATTCCAGACCGGGAAGGTCTCGAACTTGGCATAGCCGGCGGCGGTGCCGTGCTTATGCTCGTGATACAGCTGCGAGAGGCAAGTGGCAAGCTTGCCCGAGCCAGGGCCGGGCGCCGTCACGACGACGAGCGGACGCGTGGTCTCGACGAACTCGTTCTTGCCGTAGCCATCGTCAGAAACGATCAGATCGACGTCGTGCGGATAGCCCTCAATGGGATAGTGCAGCTTGGCGGGAATGCCGAGCGCGTTTAGGCGATTACGGAAGACGTCGGCAGCGGGCTGACCGGCATACTGCGTGATGACCACGGCCGCGACAGCAAAACCGTTGCCGCGGAACAGGTCGACCAAGCGCAGGACGTCCTCGTCATAGGTAATGCCCAGGTCGCCACGGGCCTTGTTCTTCTCGATATGGTTTGCATTGATTGCGATGATGACCTCAACATCATCGGCAATGCTCTTGAGCATGCGGAACTTGCTGTCCGGTTCAAAACCCGGCAGCACGCGGCTCGCATGATAGTCGTCAAACAGCTTGCCGCCAAACTCCAAATAGAGCTTACCGCCAAACTGCGAGATGCGCTCCTTAATGTGAGCAGCCTGCAGCTCGATATACTTCGCGTTGTCGAAACCCTGGCGCATGTATGGCTCCCGTCCCGTTTCCATTTAATGTCCTAGGCGATTATAACGGAGCAGACCCTCCCCGATGCCCAGGCCTTCAACAGGCACCAACCAAACACGCCCACCACAACCACCGGGGACCCGGGATAGCTAATTTGGGACGGGAAACAAGTCGCTCAACATCAGCAATGAAAACGCCGCAGGTGGAGGACGGACAGCGAGCGCCGTCCAGAACGTACAAGTTGGCATAAAAAAGGCAAGGCATAGGCCTTTTGGCCATGCCCGACGATTGAACGTCAGATTGCCGCTCTGGCGGGCGCGCAGCGTCGACCGGTTCCGCGGTTTGGTAAAACCGCGGAACAAAAAAGCGCCCCCTCCCGCGCACGGAACGGGAGGGGGCTAAAGGTAGGAGTCTACCGGTGGGTTGACCCCACCGGACAGACGATGACCAGGTGATCCTTTACAGGATCGTCAAGGTTTCCGTGGGGTACCCGTTGGGTACTTAGATCAACACGCAGGCGACGGTCAGGATGATGGCGCAGACGACGGAGAGCGCGACGATAAGCTTAAGGGCAAACTTGAGCCAGGTCGTCCACTCGATCTTGGCCAGGGCGAGACCGCCCATGATGGCGCCGGAGGTCGGGGTGAACAGGTTCACGACACCGATGGCGGCGGAGAAGATCATGACCATGACCTCGGGCGAGAAGCCGAGCTTAACAGCCAGCGGTCCCATGATGGGCATGGAGACGGTGGCCATACCGGAGGTCGAGGGGATCAGGAAGGACAGACCGAAGTAGACCAGGAAGCTCATGGGAGCGAAGATCACGCCGGACAGGCCAGCCAGGGCATTGGCGGCAGCGTCGAGGACGTAGACGTCGAGGCCGGTGTTAGCCATGAGGACGGAGATACCACGGGCGAGAGCGATGACGAGGACAACGGACATCATGTCGGCAGCGCCGGTGATGAAGGTGTTAACGATCTGCTTCTCGGACAGGCCACCGATGATACCGATCAGGATAGCCATGAGGAAGAACCAGGTGGAAGCCTCGTCGAAGTACCACTGACCAATGGGCAGGCCGGTGATCAGGGCAGACCAGCCCTGGACGACGGCGTTACCGTCGGCGTCGTAGACAGCGCCAGCGTCGAAGAAGTTGGCAACGCCCTCGTTGAGGTCGGCCAGCGGGATGAAGCCGACGATCATGACGACGAAGGTGAAGGCGAAGGCGATCAGAACGCCCTTCTGACGACCGGTGAGCTTGACCTCCTTGTGAACCTCGGAAGCAGCCTTGCCGTGAGCCTCTTCGGCGTCCTTGAGCTCCTGCATCGACAGGATGGTGGAACCCTTGTCAGCCTTGACCTTCTTGGCATAGCTCATGACGAAGAAGATGGACATGGCAGTGGTAACAATCCACAGGACGGCACCGAGGCCGATGATGATGGACTGGTTGACCTCAATGCCAACGCCGGTCAGAGCGTCGACGGCAGCGCCGACGGCGAACGGGTTAACCGTGGAGCCCAGGCAGCCGCAGCCAGCGCCGAGCAGGACGGTGGCGGCACCGACCATAGGGTCGAAGCCAGCGGCCATCATGGTAGCGGCGAGCAGGGCGTAGAAGGGAACGGTCTCCTCGCACATACCATAGGTGGTACCACCGAGGGAGAAGATGAGCATCAGCACGGGAATGAGCATGATCTCATTGCCCTTAAGCTTCTGCACCAGAACGGCAATGCCGTTGTCCAGGGCGCCGGTCTCGGTCATCATGCCGAGGAAGCCGCCCAGGATCATAACGAAGAGGCAGACGGGCAGAGCGTCAGCGAAGCCCAGAATCGGGGCGGTGCAGAAATCGCTCAGACGGGCGGCAGTAACCTCGCCGCCGGACGTGCCGGAGACGATAACGGTAATCACTGCAACAATTGCCAGCAGAGCAAGAAGAATGGTGAACGATGAAGGCATACCGCGCTTTTTCTTAGCGGTCTCAGTCATAGTTCTCATCCCCCCTTCATAAATCATTTACTGATCTCGCCCAAAGCGGCTCTTCCGTGCCGTGCCTGCCGCTTGATGCGAGATTTTTACCAGATAAAACCGCTCGGGGTGTGCAGTAATACACCCCGAGCGAGATGCTAGATGCTCTTACTTGAGCGTGGCGTACATGACAGCCTTAATGGTGTGCATGCGGTTCTCGGCCTCGTCGAAGACCTTGGAAGCGGGGCTCTCGAAGACCTCGTCGGTGACCTCCTGCTCGGTGATACCGAACTGCTCGCACTTCTCGGCGCCAATCGTGGTGTTGGTGTCGTGGAAGCTGGGCAGGCAGTGCAGGAAGATGGCACCCGGGTTGGCCATAGCCATGACCTCGGAGGTGACACGATACGGGGTAAGCTGAGCGATGCGCTCGGCCCAAACCTCGTCAGGCTCGCCCATGGAGACCCACACGTCGGTGTAGATAACGTCGGCACCGGTGACGCCGTCCTTGACGTCGGTGGTCAGCTTGATGGTGCAGCCGTTGGCCTCGGCGATGGGCTTGCAGGCCTCGATGACGTCGTCAGCGGGCATGCACTCCTCGGGGCCGCAGGCCACGAAATTCATGCCGAGCTTGGAGCAGACAACCATGAGGGAGCGAGCAACGTTGTTCTTGCAGTCGCCCATGAAGACGAGGGTCTTGCCCTTGATGTCGTAGTTGAAGTTCTCCTGGACGGTCAGGATGTCGGCGAGCATCTGGGTGGGATGCCACTCAGTGGTCAGGCCGTTCCACACGGGCACGCCGGACTTAGCAGCGAGCTCCTCGACGTCGTCCTGGGCAAAGCCACGGAACTCGATACCGTCATACATGCGACCGAGAACGCGAGCGGTGTCCTCGATGGACTCCTTCTTGCCCATCTGCGACGAACCCGGATCGAGATAGGTGACGCCCATGCCCAGATCCATGCCGCCGACCTCGAAGGCGCAGCGGGTACGAGTGGAGGTCTTCTGGAAGAGCAGAACGATGTTCTTGCCCTCGAGATAGCGGTGCGGAACGCCAGCGCGCTTCATGTCCTTGAAGTTCTTGGAGAGCTTGAGCAGGTACTCGATCTCCTCAGTGGTGAGGTCGAGGAGCTTGAGGAAGCTACGGCCGGAGAGGTTAACACCCATGGTTCGTTTCCTTTCGAAGAAATGAATTTCGTAAGTAATTAGTGTTGCCCGTTTGACGGGCGAAACCGGTGCGGTTGTAGGGGGACCGCACCGGAAACGGAAAGACTTAGAGGTCCTCGCGCCAGAAGGGCATGCTCATGCAGCGCGGGCCGCCGCGGCCGCGGGAGAGCTCGGCGGAGGGCACGACGAGAAGGTCCAGGCCCTCCTTGTACAGCACGTCGTTGGTGACAGTGTTGCGGGCGTAGACGCAGATCTTGCCGGGCTCGACGCACAGGGTGTTGGAGCCGTCGTTCCACTGCTCGCGGGAGGCCGCGATCGGGTCGCCGCCGCCGCAGGGGATCAGCTTGACCTGGTCGACGCCGGTGGCGTCCTCCAGGACGTGCTCGAGGGTGTCCTCGATCAGGCGGATGTTCACGTCGCCCGGGTTCTTGCCGGCGGTCAGCTCGTAGACGCGCAGGGTGCCCATGATGGCGGGGTGGATCGTGAACTTATCGACGTCGATCTGGGTGAAGACCGTGTCGAGGTGCATGAAGGCGCGCGAGACCGGGATGTCGAAGGCCAGGATGCGCTCGACCTTGGAGTCGGAGTTCCAGAAGATGTTCTGGGCCATGATGTCGATAGCGGCGGCCTGGGTGCGCTGGGAGATGCCGACGGCGAGGGTCTTCTCGTTGATGTTCAGCACGTCGCCGCCCTCGGTGTGGAACTGGCAGTCGCGGCGGAAGTACAGGGAGACGTCCTTGTAGTCGGGGTGGTACTTGAAGATGTACTTGCCGTACAGGGTCTCGCGGTTGCGGGTGACCGAGTACATGCGGTTGAGGTTGACGCCCTCGCCGACGACCGCGAACGGGTCGCGGGTGAAGTAGAGGTTGGGCATCGGGTCGATGATCAGGTCGGACTCGGACTCGGAGTTGACCAGGGAGTCGAGGGTCGTGGACGCCGTGAGGGGCATGTCGATCTCGGCCTTGGTCATGCCGGCCATGGTCTTCTTGACGAACTCGAGGTTGTCCTCGATGGAGTCCAGCTTCTCGCGGACGATCTGCGGCATGTGCTGGCCGCGGATGCCGGCCTCGGCGATGTACTGGTCGGTGAACTCGGCGCGGGCGCCGGGGACCTGGTCGAACACCTCGGCGACGAGGTTCTCGAGGTAGAGCACCTCGACGCCCTGGTCCCTCAGGATCTGGGCGAAGGTGTCGTGCTCCTGCTGTGCGACCTCCAGGAACGGGACGTCGTCGAACAGGAGTCGCTCGAGCTCGTCGGGCGGCAGGTTGAGGAGCTCGTCGCCGGGACGGTGCAGGCAGACCTTCCTGAGCTTGCCGATCTCGGAAGGCACGTGCAGACCTTTCGTCATGGCCTCCTACCTTTCTTTCGGGCCCCTGTCAGGGCCGATTCGTTAGCGCCCCTCCGTGTGAGGCGTTATTGCTGACGACATATTTATATCCAAAATCAGTCCATACTTCCACCTTGCCCCCGAACGGTTTTATATGAGGGGTGAACGGCATACACATATACTTCACGCATGGCACACTTTGATTTAATAAAGTTTATTTACGTGCTTAAACGCTTTTTTAACCGAAAAATCAATTGAAACTAATCTTTGTTAAACCACCCTCAAATTGCATATTTCACGCAACGATATGAATAGAATTCGCAATTCTCGCTGTGTCTCAACCATTTTCAATTTTATTCAGAAAAAAGTTAGTCCTATTCATTTTTAGTAAACAGATTACCGTTTACCAGACGCTGGATGCCGTTCGCCGGAAGCTCAGTATAAGGCCAGCGGATATCGACTCGCCGCACTGCTTCATTTGTAACAACTTGACTTCTCGGTATAGAAAAACGGACCCGACCCCCTAGGGAAACAGGTCCGCTTTCGATTATCGTCGGCCAATTTGAATACGGCCTTCAAAGGGAGTCGTGATCCTAGCGATCGAACTCGGCCAGTGCCTCGCCCAGAAGCCTCAGGCCCTCGCGAAGAACATCTTCGCTCGCGCAGTAGCCCAGGCGCGCGCCGCAGGGAAGCTCAAAACGGCTACCGGGGACCAACAGCACTCCCCTATCGGCCAGCAGGCGCTTGCAGAACTCCTCGTCATCCTCGGGAATATCCAGCTGGATAAACGAGGTGGACACGCCCTGTGGGGCCGTCCAGGAGACACGATGCTGCGTATCGATCCAAGCCTGCGCGATATCGCGGTTGTCAAACACGATCTTGCGGTTGCGCTCGAGAATCTTGTCCTTGTGCTCGAGCACGTAGGTCGCCAAAGCATCGTTAAACACGCCACTGCAGATCATGGTGTAGTCGCGGTAGGTGCGGATGCGGTTGGACACCTCTTCGTCCGCAACGACCCAGCCCACGCGGGCTGCAGGCGTCGAATAGGTCTTGGACACCGAGTTGGTGACAATGGCCCTCTCGTACACGTCGGCCATCGACATAAAGGACTCGGTGTTCTCGAGCGGCAGATACACCTCGTCACACAGCACGTAGGCGCCCACCGAATGGGCAATCTCGGCAATCTGACCGAGCGTATCGGCATCAAGCACCGTACCGATGGGGTTCGATGCGTTATTGATGCAGATGAGCTTGGTGTCGGGACGCACCAGGCGCTTGAGCTGTTCGATATCGGGTTTCCATCCGAGCTCCTCGCGAAGCTCCCAATACTCGACCTCGGCACCGAGCGTACGCGGAATCTCATAGAGCGGCGCATAGGTAGGCCACTCTGAAATCACGTGATCACCGGGCTCGACAACGGCCATGATGGCGTTGAGGTTGGCACCCGTGCAGCCATTGGTCTGCAGAATGTAATCGGGATTGACCTCGCGGCGATACAGCTTGGCGACCTCGGCCTTAAACTCCGGCGAACCCTCGATCCAGCCGTAGTTCATCTTCTCACGATCCAGACGCTCGTAGAACGTGGCGCCGCCCTGCTCGTCAAGCGCGCGAAGCTCGCCCATGGTCAGCGATGAGATCGTCGACTGGGCAATGTCCCACGTAGCGCTCTTCTCCCAAACGTTGAGCCATTCCTCAACGCCAATTGTCTTGATATCCATGACTAAGCTCCAATCGCTAGAACACGGGGATGATGCCGGCAAAGGTCATGGGAATCGAGATGATGCCCAAAAGGCAAAGAAGCCGACACCGTTGGGGTATCAACGTGATCGCCTCTAGACATAATGGACACCTTATCTGATGCTAATTTAGCTTATTAGACAAGAATGGGGCGGTGCGAAAAACCGCACCGCCCCATAGGGAGACATCTAATGGCAGCTAGATGTTTGTATTAAGACCTGTACGGATCTTTGAAAACCTTAGAGGTCCTCGCGCCAGAAGGGCATGCTCATGCAGCGCGGGCCGCCGCGGCCGCGGGAGAGCTCGGCGGAGGGCACGACGAGAAGGTCCAGGCCCTCCTTGTACAGCACGTCGTTGGTGACAGTGTTGCGGGCGTAGACGCAGATCTTGCCGGGCTCGACGCACAGGGTGTTGGAGCCGTCGTTCCACTGCTCGCGGGAGGCCGCGATCGGGTCGCCGCCGCCGCAGGGGATCAGCTTGACCTGGTCGACGCCGGTGGCGTCCTCCAGGACGTGCTCGAGGGTGTCCTCGATCAGGCGGATGTTCACGTCGCCCGGGTTCTTGCCGGCGGTCAGCTCGTAGACGCGCAGGGTGCCCATGATGGCGGGGTGGATCGTGAACTTATCGACGTCGATCTGGGTGAAGACCGTGTCGAGGTGCATGAAGGCGCGCGAGACCGGGATGTCGAAGGCCAGGATGCGCTCGACCTTGGAGTCGGAGTTCCAGAAGATGTTCTGGGCCATGATGTCGATAGCGGCGGCCTGGGTGCGCTGGGAGATGCCGACGGCGAGGGTCTTCTCGTTGATGTTCAGCACGTCGCCGCCCTCGGTGTGGAACTGGCAGTCGCGGCGGAAGTACAGGGAGACGTCCTTGTAGTCGGGGTGGTACTTGAAGATGTACTTGCCGTACAGGGTCTCGCGGTTGCGGGTGACCGAGTACATGCGGTTGAGGTTGACGCCCTCGCCGACGACCGCGAACGGGTCGCGGGTGAAGTAGAGGTTGGGCATCGGGTCGATGATCAGGTCGGACTCGGACTCGGAGTTGACCAGGGAGTCGAGGGTCGTGGACGCCGTGAGGGGCATGTCGATCTCGGCCTTGGTCATGCCGGCCATGGTCTTCTTGACGAACTCGAGGTTGTCCTCGATGGAGTCCAGCTTCTCGCGGACGATCTGCGGCATGTGCTGGCCGCGGATGCCGGCCTCGGCGATGTACTGGTCGGTGAACTCGGCGCGGGCGCCGGGGACCTGGTCGAACACCTCGGCGACGAGGTTCTCGAGGTAGAGCACCTCGACGCCCTGGTCCCTCAGGATCTGGGCGAAGGTGTCGTGCTCCTGCTGTGCGACCTCCAGGAACGGGACGTCGTCGAACAGGAGTCGCTCGAGCTCGTCGGGCGGCAGGTTGAGGAGCTCGTCGCCGGGACGGTGCAGGCAGACCTTCCTGAGCTTGCCGATCTCGGAAGGCACGTGCAGACCTTTCGTCATGGCCTCCTACCTTTCTTTCGGGCCTTACTGGCCGAATGTATCAGCGCCCCTCCATATGGGACGCTGCTTGCTGACAGCTCTAGTTATATCCAAATTCCATTCGTAATGCCACCTCGCCCCCGAACGGTCAGCAAAGTACGATGAACGGTATATCGCATATGATTTCCCATGATGCACTTCAGTTTCGTAAAGCAGATTTTCCTAGGTAAACGTTATTTTTCTAGGAAATCAGGCTTGAACACTCAAAGTTATCCATGATTCAAAATTGCATAGTGAAAACGGTTTTCTGCATATAAATGACGCTTGCCCTCGATTCGACCTACATTCGATTATATTCAGCTTGCTATCATTCTTATTCATACATTCTCACCAGTTGAGTGAGGATATAGATCGCTTGCTCAAAGCACCGGACGTTAGTGCTTCGGCTTGTCAGCGTAAGAAGTAGGTAAAGATACCGTTCACGCGATACGTCCGTGCCGGCGGTCGACTAAATTGAGACAATAGTGAATTAGAGTTAGGCTACCGTCCCCTGCGGGGACTGAACGGACAGATGCATATGCCGAGCAAAATCGAAAAGAAGCAAAAGGCCGCCAAGCTGCGCAAGCCGCCGCGCGACTTCTCGTACACGCAAAACCGAGAGCTTAGCTGGCTGCGCTTTGACAACCGCGTGCTTGACGAAGCCTTCGACGAGACCGTTCCGCTGTTCGAGCGTCTAAAGTTCGTGTCGATTTTCGAGTCCAACCTCGATGAATTCCTCATGGTGCGCGTGGGCGGCCTGTCCGATCTGGCAGAGCTCAAAAAACAGCCTGTCGACAACAAGAGCAATATGACCGCCTCCGAACAGGTCGACGCTGTCATGGCAGAGCTGCCCGGGCTCCTTACCCGCTGGGAGTCCATCTTTAAGAGCATCGAGGGCAAACTCGACACCCTGGGCGTTCACCGTGCCCGCATCGATTCGCTTACGCCCGAGGAGCGCACCTTTGTAACCCGCTACTTCCAGGCCTACGTGTCGCCGGTCATCTCGCCGTTGGTCATTGACCCGCGCCATCCCTTCCCCAACCTGCGCAACGGCGCGCTCTATCTGGCCTGTGGTCTGGACGGCGTCACCGACGAGGAGAGCCTGCTGGGCCTTATCGAGATTCCCGCCTCGATGAACCGCGTGGTCGAGATCCCCTCGCCCGCCGGCACCTACTCCTACATCTTGCTCGAGGACGTCATCCTCGCCTGCCTGGACAGCTGCTTTGGCTCCTATAAGCCGCTGGATCGCGCGCTGATCCTCGTCACCCGCAATGCCGATATCGACCCGGACGGCGAGGGCGTCGAGGAGGAAGAGGATTACCGCCAGCACATGAAGCGCATCCTCAAGAAGCGCCTGCGCCTGCAGCCGGTGGTGCTCGCCGTATCGGGCTCGCTCGAAAAGCCAACGCTCAAGACCATCCGCAAAGCGCTCGAGCTTTCTCGCCGCTCGGTCTTTACCTGCGATATCCCCCTTGACCTGGGCTACGTCTTTGGCATTGAGGGCAAGATTCCCGAGCACCTACGCAACGAGCTGCTCTTTACGCCGTTTAAGCCGCAGCCCAACCCCACCATCGACATGTCCCGTTCCATCCGCGAGCAGGTGCTGCAGCACGACAAGCTGCTCTTTTACCCTTACGAGGCCATGAATCCGTTCTTGGACCTGGTGCACGAAGCAGCCTACGACCCCGAGTGCATCTCGCTGCGCATCACGCTCTACCGCGTGGCCAAACAAAGCCGCCTGTGCGAGTCGCTGATCGATGCCGCCGAAAACGGCAAAGAGGTCACGGTGCTCATGGAACTTCGTGCCCGCTTTGACGAGCAGAACAACATCGAGTGGGCCGAACGCCTGGAAGAGGCGGGCTGCACCGTCATCTACGGCTCCGAGGGCTTTAAATGCCACTCAAAGATCTGCCAGCTCACCTATCGCGAGGGCATGGCGCTCACCCGGCTCACGCTTTTGGGCACCGGCAACTTTAACGAGAAGACGGCCAAGCTCTACAGTGACTTTATGCTCATGACCGCCCATCCCGGTATCGGCGAGGACGCCAACCTATTCTTCCGCAACCTGTCGCTGGGCAACCTGCGCGGCGATTACCGCTTCCTGGGCGTGGCACCCGTGGGCCTCAAGCCGCTCATCATGCGTGGCCTGGACCGCGAGATTCAGCGCGCCCTTGTCGGCGAGCCCGCCCGCGTGTTCTTTAAGCTCAACTCGCTTACCGACCGCGAGGTTATCGATAAGATCGCCGAGGCATCTTGTGCCGGCGTGCGCGTGGACATGATCATCCGCGGTATTTCGTGCCTCAAGCCCGGTGTTCCGGGCAAGACCGAGAACGTGCACGTGCGCTCCATTGTCGGGCGCTTTTTGGAGCATGCGCGCGTCTATGCCTTTGGCGTGGACTCGGACATGATCTACCTGAGCTCGGCAGACATGATGACACGCAACACCGAGCACCGCGTGGAGATCGCCTTCCCCGTGCTCGACCCCACCTGCCGCGCCCTGGTGCACGAGTACATGGGCATGCAGCTGCGCGACAACGTGAAGGCACGCAGTCTGACGAGTGACGGCACCTGGGTTCCGGTGGAGCGCAAAGAGGACGAGAAACCCTTCAACTCGCAGGAAGCTCTGCTGGAACGTGCCTATCGCAACGCCGAGGCCGCCGTCGAGGCAAAGCCCGCCCCTGCTCCTGAGCCGCAGCCGGCCACACCCGAGGTCCAGAAGGTCCGAGCGACCGTGATCGAGCCCGAACCTGCTCCCGCAGCCCAACCTCAGGCACCCGCCACGACCCCCGAGAGCAACACGCGTCACAAGAAGCCCGCTGGCAAAGCCAAGGCCATCGAGCGCCATCGCCCCGGCCGCGTGCGCATGGGCTTGGGCCTGATCGGCCTAGGCCTTAAGACGCTCATTACCGGCAAGACGAAATAGACGTTTGTAGAAGCGCCCCGTATTTGAGGAATGCCCCAGATACGGGGCGCTTTTCCCTGCTACCATGGTTGCGGACAATACCGCGAATGACAGGCAGGAACATGAAGCTCACCATAGAATCGATGACCTACGGCGCCGACGGTCTGGCGCATGCCGACAACGGCAAGGCCACATTTGTGCAAGGCGCCGTGGCGGGCGACACCGTCGAAGCCGAGATCGTGCAGGACGGCAAATCGTTTATGCGTGCCCGCACGACCGAGATTCTGGAGCCGAGCCCCGATCGCATTCAACCCCCCTGCCCCTTCGTGGGCATCTGTGGCGGTTGTTCGTGGGGCAATCTCTCGCGCACCGCTCAGCTTGCCGCCAAAGAGCAAAACCTGCGCTCCGCACTCGAGCGCATTGGCAAGTTCACCCCCGACCAGGTCAACGATCTTGTCCAGCCCATCCGCCACACCAAAGACGACTGGGGTTACCGCAATAAGATTGAGCTGGAGCCCACTCTCGTTAACGGCCGTGTTCGCCTTGGCATGCATGGCGTCGACCCCAGCAAGATCGTGACCGTCGATTCGTGTCCGCTGTTCGATAAGCGTTTTCCCAAGGCGCTCAAGTCGGTCGTCGGCGCGCTCAACTATCTGAGCGGCAGCCACGACCTGGGTCTGGAGCGCGTGGGCATTCGCGCTTCGCGTCGAACCAAGGCACTCGAGGTCGCGCTTTGGACGCCCGCAGGCTCCTTCCCGCGCTCACAGGTCTCGCGCGTGCTGGCAGACGCCGCACACCCCACGAGCGTGGTGCGTGTCATGAGCAAGGGCGAGAAGAAGGCCCGCCGCGTCTCCAAGGTGGAGATGCTCGCTGGAGAGGGCTCGTGGACCGAGAACATCGCTGACGGCCAGATGCGCCTGTCCGCCCCGTCGTTTTTCCAGGTCAACACCAAGGGTGCCGAGATTTTGATCGAGCTCGTCATGGATGCGCTCGATCCGCAGGAAGACGAGCTTGCCGTGGACCTGTACTGCGGCGCCGGCACCTTTACCCTGCCACTCGCCCGCCGCTGCGACTTTGTTGCCGCCGTCGAGGCCTACGGTCCGGCTGTGCGCGACCTGCGCCGTAACCTCGAGATCAACAAGCTCGACAACGTCGACGTCATCGGCGGCGATGCCGTGCGCGAGTTCCCCGACCAGGATGCCGATGTCCTGGTGGTCGACCCGCCGCGTGCAGGTCTGGCGCCCGAGGCCATCGACCTCATCGCCAACACGAGCGCTCGCGATGTCGCCTATGTGAGTTGTGATCCGGCAACTCTGGCCCGCGACCTCAAGCGCTTTGTCGAGGAAGGCACCTTCTCCCCCGTCAAGATCACACCGGTCGACCTGTTCCCGCAAACCTTCCACTGCGAAACCGTCGTCCACCTCAAGCGCAACTAGGCTGTTTGCCCAAGACCACGCCCGATGATTTTTCTGGGACGGGGATTAAATAATCAATTTGTACCGAATGATTATTTTATCCCCGTCCCTTTTTAAACATTGGGAAATCAAGCGTGGCAAGCGTATGTCTTCGGGGTATAAGACGGCTAATTGTATGCCGCCTTACGAAAGGAACTCTCATGCCCAGCGTTGCCGTTCTCGCCGCCGATGGCTTTGAAACGATTGAATGTCTGACCATGGTCGACGTCATGCGTCGCGGCGGCGTGCGCGCTACGCTCGTTTCGATCATGCCCACGCGTGAGGTCGTGAGCTCGCTGCAGATTCCCGTGACCTGCGATGCTCTCTTTGACGAAATCAACTTTGACGAGTACGACTGCGTCGTGCTGCCCGGCGGCCTGCCCGGTGCCACCAACTTGCGCGCCGACCAGCGCGTCTGCGACGTAGTCTGCAAGTTCGCCGCAACCAAGCACGTTGCCGCCATCTGCGCCGCCCCGTTTATCCTGGGCGAGCTTGGTCTACTCGAGGGACGCCGCGCCACGTGCTTCCCCGGCTTTGAGAAGAGCTTCCCCGAGGGCACTTATACCGGCGAGAAGGTCACGCAAGACGGCAACATCATCACTGCCAGCGGCATGGCACAGTCACTCCCCTTTGCCTTGGAGCTGCTGCGCACGCTCGCCGGCGACAAGGCCGTCGAGAAGGTCGCCGAGGGCATCCAACTATGATTTTGGCTTCGCAATCGCCGCGCCGCATAGAGCTGATGCGCGAGGCAGGCTATAACATTCGCGTGATTCCCGCAGACATCGATGAAACGCCTTTTGATAGCGAAGCTCCGCTTACGCTCGTCGAGCGCTTGGCGCGTGCCAAAGCCGCTGCCGTCGCCGCCGAGTATGCCAAGCCCAATGAGCTGACCGTCGCGGCCGATACCATCGTCACCTTCGATGGCAAGATTTTGGGTAAGCCGGCAAACGAGGACGAGGCGCGCACCATGCTCCGCGAGCTTTCGGGCCGCACGCACCAGGTAGCGACCGGCGTCTGCATCGTTAAAGCCGGCGACGCTACAGCTCCGCACGCCGCCGAAAGCCTGTCGTTTGTCGATGTGACCGACGTGACATTCTATGAGCTTACCGACGAGCAGATCGAGCGCTATGTCGCCTCCGGCGAACCCATGGACAAGGCCGGGGCCTACGGCATCCAAGGCACAGGCGGCCGCATGCTCGTGCATGACATTTCGGGCGACTTCTACAACGTGGTGGGCTTGCCCATCGCCCGCGTCGCACGCGCGATTCAAAAACTCTCGTAATTGCATCTGGCGCTGGGTATCCCCCAGCGCCTACAATTTTGCCGTACCGTACGGATCCCGACCGGGCATAAGGCCCGGCGGAAAACCGATAGGAGAAAATATGGACACACTGCTCGAAGCCATCGATGTTTGCAACGTCGATGGCTTTTGCTTTGGCAACTATACGGACGAGGAGGCTGGCACCGGCTGCACCGTAATCGTGGCGCCCGAGGGTGCCACTGGTGGCGTTGACGTACGCGGTGGCGCTCCCGCTTCGCGCGAGACCGACCTGCTGCGCCCCGAAAACACCGTCGATAAGGTCCACGCCGTCTGCCTTTCGGGCGGATCGGCCTTTGGCCTCGAAGCCGCAAGCGGCGTCGCCCGCGAGCTTGAGAGCCGCGGCATCGGCTTGCCCGTCGGTCCCACGCAGGTGCCTATCGTGTGCTCCAGCTGTATCTTCGACCTCGCCTTTGGCGACCCCACCGTGCGCCCCGACATTGAGGCCGGTATCGCTGCCGTGCGCGAGGCGCTCGACCACACCCCTGCCACGCTCGAGCAAGGCAACGTGGGCGCCGGCACCGGCGCCACTGTAGGTAAGCTCATGGGGCCTGCCACCTGCATGAAGGCCGGCCTCGGAGCTGCCGCCGTAGCACTCGGCCCCGTCAAGGTGGGCGCTGTGGTCTCGGTCAACGCCTGCGGCAACGTCGTCGACCCGACCACTGGCGAATGGGTCGCCGGCATGCGCGCCGCAGCCAATAGCGACCAGATCGTCGACATGGAACTCGCCGCCTTTGCCGCCGCAGGCTCTATGCAGATGCCGCTCGGCCGCACCAACACCACCATCAGCTGTATCGTCACCAACGTGGAGCTCACCAAGGCCCAGGCCGCCAAGGTCTCCCAGATGGCCGCAGACGCCTACGCGCACGCCATCCGCCCCACACACACCACCAACGACGGCGACACCATCTACACCCTCGCCAGCGGCAAGTTGGGCGCCCAGGCTAGCGCCGCCGTTCCCCTAGACCTGCTGGGCATGCTCGCCGTAAGGGCCCTAGAAACCGCCATCGTAAACGGAGCCAAAACCGCCAAAACCTCCCACGGCACCCCCGGCGCCTCAAAGTAAACTAGCTCGTCCGGTTGCCCGGTGGGGCTTGGTTATGTTTGCTGCTCTACAGTCCTGACTCGCACGAAGAGCACATTAAGTGCTCTTCGGCTCATGCGGAACTCGCGACAAACATAACCAAGCCCCACCGGGCAACCCACTCAACAAGATCTCTTTCAGCCCAGGCCCCTGTGAACCGCGCGTCGAAGATCTTCAAATTCAGGCAGTCTGACAATCGATTCTTATAGCAGGGACCCCTTGGCCTTTAGTTTGATACAAGTTCCGCACGAGCCGGAAAGCACTTAATGTGCTTTCCGTGCGAGCAGGACTGTTCGCAGTAGCAAACTAAAGGCCAAGGGGCCCAGTCAACCTATCAGCAGCGATTACTCAGCAGCTAGTTGAATTTGAAGATCTTTGAGGCAAGACGGTATAGGCCGAGTGTGGTTTTGTCTCCGGCGCGGCCGCGCAGGTTGGTGAAGAAGCCGACCACACCGTAGCGTGCGCGACGATACATACGCTCGTCGTAGGCCTTCAAATCACTCCACAACGTCTTCAGGCGCTCGTCGGCACAATCCTCGTCGGAAAGCTTAGTAAGCACCGAGCAGATTGCCATCATCATGGTGAAATAGCCCATCATGTACGAGCGCAGACGCGACGACTCAACATCGCTGTACAGATGGAACGACTCCATCATGATGCGCGTCACGCGGAACTGCTGGTCCAGGCGCTTGACCATCGTGGCCTCGTTGACGCTTTGGCCCTCGCGACCGATAAAGTAGCGATAGAGGTCGATGTCGGCGTAGTACATGGTCTTGCAGCGCGGCAGCGGCACATAAGCGTAGATGTTGTCTACATAGAACGTGTGCGGCGGCATAGGCAGATTGGACGCGCGCAGCACATCCGTGCGATAGCACAGGCTGTGCATGAGCAGATTCTGGTCCAGACGGAAATGACCGATCTGGTCCCAGGTAAAGATCTTTTTGCGCGGCAGGGCAAACTTGTAGCCAATAGCGGTGTGCGTACCCTCGTAAACCTTCTCGTACACATAGTTCGAGATAAAGAGGTCGACGCGCTGGTCGCGCTCCTCAAAACCGCGAAGGATCGAAAGCATAGTCGACAGCGCTGCGCCATCGAGCCAGTCGTCCGAGTCGACGACCTTGTAGTAGGTGCCCTGTGCCTCGCGCAAGCCCGAAAGGACAGCAATGCCGTGGCCGCCGTTCTCCTGATGCACCGCGCGGATGATGCCGGGATAACGCGTCTCCCACTCATCGGCCTTTGCTGCCGTCTCGTCCTTGGAACCGTCATCAACGATGATGATCTCGATATCGGTGGCGTAATTGCTCCCCTCCAGAATGGAGGTGATGCAATGGTCCATGTCCTTGGCGGCGTTATACGAGGGAATACCGAATGATATGACTTTATGCATGGCAGGCGATAATCTCATCCGAAAGATCGAGGGCGGAGTTGGTCACGGCATCCATATCGTAGTAACGATACTCGGCCAGGCGACCCACCGGGTGGAAGTTCGTCAGGTTCTGGACGCGCTCAAGATAGCGCTCATAGAGCTCGCGGTTCTCGGGTTCCAGAATGGCGTAATAGGGCGTCTCACCCGAGCCGGGCGTATAGGCCTTGGAATACTCCTTCATGATGGTGGTCTTGCCGGGCAGGACCTGGCCAGTCATGTTCTTGAACTCGGTGATACGCGTGTAATCCTCGCTCGTGGTGTAATTGACGGTGCCCACGGGCTGGAACTGGTCCATATCGAGCGTCTCGAACTTCATGTCGAGCGTACGGTACGGCAGAGCGCCCAGGTCGAGGTTGAACAGCTCGTCGAGCGGACCGGTGTAGACGATCTCGCCGCCATAGACCTTACCGTCGATCTTGACGGTGGTTTCGTCGATCTCGAAGAGGTCGCGGGCGTCAACGTCGCAGAACACATCAATCAGATCGTGGTCGAGCATGTGCTCGAACAGCGCGGTATAGCCGTCCTGCGGCATGCCCTGGAAGGGAGCCTGCGGGAAGTAGCGGTCATCGTCGCCCACAAAGACGGGAACGCGGCCGGTAATCGAGGGATCGATCTGGTCGGGCGTCTGACCCCACTGCTTCATGGTGTAATGCAAAAAGACGTTCTCGTAGACGTAATCGGCGACCTCGGCAAGATCCGGGTCGTTCTTCTTGCGCAGCTCCATGATGGGCACCTTGACGTCCTTGCCAAAGGTCTCCACGAGTTTCTGATACAGCTCCTCGCCGCGTTCATCGCCAAAGGCAAGCTTGAGGCTTGCGTGGTTAAAGGGCACGGGCATGAGGGTGCCGTTGATGTTGGCGAGCACCTTGTGCTGGTAGTCCGTCCACTTGGTAAAGCGCGACAGGAAATTGTGAACGCGCTCATTAAAGGTATGGTAGATGTGCGGACCATACTCGTGGACCAGAATCCCGGCCTCATCAGCGCAGTCGTAGGCGTTGCCCGCAATGTGGCTACGGCGCTCCAGAACGGCAACGCGATAGCCGATGGTCTCGGCGAGACGGCGGGCACAAACGGCACCGGCATATCCGGCACCGACGACAATCATGTCGTATGCGCCGGCGTTAAAGCCTTCAGGCAGGCCTGAGGTAATCTGCATCGATACTCCTTGTCAAAAGCCACAGGCTCGTTAGCTGGGCTTTTCTCGAACATTCTTCGAGACATATTTATCAGAGCGATTATAGCGCTAATGCGTCCTATAATGAGCTTGCCACACAAGGAAAGCTCAAGCACCGCGGCGTACATAATTGAAAGGTAAACCCGCTAGCAGCGGGTTTATTCGTGAACAGCCGGGCGCCTGGAGCTTAGCGAAACGCTTGTAAGGAGTAACATGAGCGATTTCCTAAACCGTATGAAGTCTGCCGCCAAGGCTGACCTTAAGACGATCGTCCTGCCCGAGGGCGAGGATCCACGCACCATCGTCGCAGCCACCAAGATCATCGAGGAGGGCCTGGCAAAGATCGTCATCCTGGGCAACCCCGACGAGATCGACGTTCCCGGCGCTACCGTCATCGATCCGCGCAATGCCGAGAAGCACGAGGAGTACGCGCAGAAGTTTGCCGAGCTCCGCGCCAAGAAGGGCGTCACCATCGAGCAGGCTCGCGCCCAGGTGATGGATGCTACCTACTTTGGCACCATGATGGTCAAGATGGGCGACGCCGACGGCCTGGTCTCCGGCGCCTGCCACTCCACCGCCGACACCCTACGCCCCGCGCTGCAGATCCTCAAGACCGCCCCGGGCACCAAGCTGGTCTCGGCCTTCTTCGTGATGTGCACCAACACCCCGCAGTTCGGCACCGACGGCACGCTGATCTTCGCCGACTGCGGCCTCAACATCAACCCGTCCTCCGACGAGCTCTCCGAGATCGCCATCGCCTCCGCTCACTCCTGGTCCACCTTCATGGGCAACGTTGAGCCGCACGTGGCCATGCTCTCCTACTCCACCATGGGCTCCGCCGGCGGCGACGTCGCCAAGAAGGTCCAGGAGGCCGTGAAGTTCTGCAAGGAGAAGGCTCCCGAGCTCGCCATCGATGGCGACCTGCAGCTCGACGCCGCCATCGTCCCCACCGTCGCCCAGCTCAAGGCCCCCGGTTCCTCCGTTGCCGGCAAGGCCAACGTGCTCGTGTTCCCCGACCTTGAGGCCGGCAACATCGGCTACAAGCTGGTCCAGCGCTTCGCCGGCGCCGACGCTTACGGCCCCATCCTGCAGGGCATCGCCAAGCCGGTCAACGACCTTTCGCGCGGCTGCTCTGCCGACGACATCGTGGGTGTCGTGGCCATCACCGCCGTCCAGGCTCAGATGGCTGAGTAGCGTACGTACCCCTCGGGACCCTACAGGGTAAAGCTCTGAAAACGTCCTCGGACATGCATGAAACCCCCGCTGCGCACTTCGTGCGGCGGGGGTTTCATGCGTCCTGCGGAAAGTTTTCAGAGCTTTACCCTGTAGGGTCCCTGCCGCCACGTGGCAGTCAGGGTATCTGGAGTGGACGGCGGCTTGGCTACGAGCTGGGGCTGAAGATCTGAACGGATGGGTGTCGTTGCTGGGAGCGCAGGCGCTGCTGGCGGTGATCACTTTGGAGATTGAAAGGCCGCTGGGCTTCGGCGGTTGTTGTGCCGGAAAGTGTGTCCCGGTTTGGAGGCGGATTGTGGGTCGCACTTTCCGCAACGTACCTCAACTGGAAAGCTTATCCCAGAATTTGCGCTCGAAATGGGATGGAGTTTCCGCTGTCCACCTGCTAGCAAAAAGACCTCCGGAGCTATTGCTCTGGAGGCCTTTCTCTCAATTACAAACGAATGCGTTAGTTGTTCTTGGTCAGGCGTTCGACGTCGTGGGCGATCATGTATTCCTCGTCGGTGGGGATGACCATGACCGTGACGGCGGAACCGGCAGCGCTGATGACCTGCGGGCCGTTGCCCACGGCCTCGCGGTTCTTGTTGTTGTCGATGCGCACGCCCAGCCACTCAAAGCAGTCGCAGAAGGCCTTACGAATCGACCAGTCGTTCTCGCCGATGCCGGCAGTGAAGGTGATGGTATCCACGCCCGCCATAGAAGCGATCATGGAGCCGGCCTGCTGCATAGCCTTATAGGCGAACATATCGAAGGCGAGCAGGCAGCGCTCATCTCCCTCGGAAGCGCGCGTACGGATGTCGCGGGCGTCGTTGGAGATACCCGAGATGGCAAGCAGACCAGACTGCTTGTTCATCATGTCGTCGACTTCCTGGTAGCTGTAGCCGCCCTCGCGCTGCAGGTAACACACGGTAGCCGGGTCGATAGAGCCGCAGCGGGTTCCCATCATCAGGCCGTCAAGCGGCGTGAGCCCCATCGTGGTGTCGCGGCACACGCCATCCTCGATGGCGGCAAGCGAGGCACCGTTGCCCAAATGGCACGAGAGCAGGCGGTGGCAGCGCGAGCCCAGGATCTCCTTGGCCATCATCCACTCGTAACGGTGGCTTGTACCGTGGGCGCCGTACTTGCGCACGTGGTACTTGTCGCACACGTCCTTGGGCAGGGCGTAGGTGTAGGCAACCTCAGGCATGGTCATGTGGAACGAGGTGTCGAAGACAGCCACGTTGGGCAGCTCCGGATACTTCTCGCGGCAATACTCTATCGCCGCAGCCTCGCCGTAGTTGTGCAGCGGGGCGAGCGGAGCCACCTCGAGAATCTTAGCCATGACCTCGTCGTCGACGACTGCGGAATCATCGAAGTGCCAGCCGCCCTGAACGATGCGATGCCCAATGCCATCGATCGTAAAGTCGGTCTTCTCGAGCTCCTCGAGCACGCGAGCGATAGCAGAGCGATGATCGGGGAAGGGAGCCTCCTCGGTCTGCTTGGCGCCACCGTTCTCGGAGTGGCCGAAGATGCCCATGTCCGATCCGATACGCTCGCAGTTGCCCTTGGCGAAAACCTCGCGGGTATCGGTATCCAAAAGCTGGTATTTAAGGCTTGAGCTGCCGGCATTGACAACAAGTACGTTCATGAGACTCCTTCGCAGTGCAATACGGCCGATGCAGACCCCTTAAGGCGGCCGCATTTTAATAAGAAGTTATCATATCTTGATAAATAGCTATCAGCATATCGCCCAACGAGCGCAAAGAGGGACTGAGCGGCACTTGGTCGTCCAGCCCCCCCTCTTGCAATTACTTGCCGTTGACGATGCGCTCGACGTCAGAAGCGATCATGAACTCCTCGTCCGTGGGGATGACGAAGATCTTGACCTTGGAATCCTTGGCAGACAGGCACCAAGCGCCGTCGCCACGCAGAGCGTTGCGGGCATGATCCATCTTGACGCCCATAAAGGCCAGACGATCGGCCACGCCGGCGCGGACGGCCGGAGCGTGCTCGCCGATGCCGGCGGTAAAGACCAGGGTGTCCATGCCGCACATGGAGGTGGCCATCTCAGCGGCCTTTGCGGCAATCTTGTAGACGAACATATCGAAGGCGAGCTGGGCCTCGGGGTCGCCGGCAGCGGCGAGCTCCTCAACGTTGCGGCAGTCGTTGGTCTTGCCGCCTGTCACAGCCAAAAGGCCGGACTTCTTGTTCATCATCTCGTCGACCTCGTCGAAGGTGTAGCCGCCCTCGCGCTGCAGGTAGCAGACGGTGGCCGGGTCGATGGAGCCGCAGCGGGTGCCCATCATGACGCCGTCGAGCGGGGTGAGGCCCATGGTGGTGTCCATGCACTTGCCGTCCTCGATGGCGCACAGGGAGGCACCGGAACCGATATGGCACACAACGACCTTGCGAGCCTCGCCGTTGGTCATCTCGGCGACCTTCTTGGAGATGTAGCGGTAGCTGGTGCCATGAGCGCCGTACTTACGGATGTGCAGCTTGTCGCAGACGTCCTTGGGCAGGGCGTAGGTCTTGGCGACCTCGGGCATGTTGAAGTGGAAAGCGGTGTCATAGACCGTGACGTTAGGCAGATCGGGATACTGCTCCAGGCAGAACTCGATAACGTTGGCCTCGGGGTTGTTGTGCAGCGGCGCCAGCGGGGCAACCTCGCGGATCTTGGCGAGGACGTCCTCGTCGACGAGGGAGGAGTCGCCAAAGTACCAACCACCCTGAACGATACGGTGGCCGATGCCCTCGATCTTGACGCCGTTGGCCTCGAGGTCCTTCAGGACGACCTCGATGGCGA
The DNA here is from genome assembly GCA_900542825.1 of uncultured Collinsella sp. Lineage (GTDB taxonomy): Bacteria > Actinomycetota > Coriobacteriia > Coriobacteriales > Coriobacteriaceae > Collinsella. The sequence continues at coordinate 236,976 of UQOY01000001.1, forward strand.
CCTTGTGGTCGGGGAACTCGATGTTCTCGGTCACCTTCTTGGAACCGTTGGCAGCATGGGTGAAGGTACCGCCGGTAAAGCAGACGCGCTCGCAGGAGCCCTTTGCGGACACCTTGTGGGACTTGGTATCGATGACCTGATACTTAAGGGTCGAAGATCCTGCGTTGACGACCAGAACGTTCATGTGTCTCCCTACTAACAGGCGGTGTGGCGCCGCCAGGTTACATACGCTTCAATAATAAACCCAAACGCCCTCGCGCTCGGGTTTATTGCGTTGATATATAAGTTATCGATGCCTGAATACTCATGTCCTTTGGCTTGTAAGACGAAAGAGCGCGGGGATATACACCAACGAAGAAATCCCGAGTGCAACAAGCAATATGAGTCGAATGCCCGCAACGCTGCTCAACACAGCGTTGAGCAGATAGAAAAGAACCGCACCCACCGCCACCATCTGGCTTTGAACCGAAATCAGTGAACAGCGCATCGAAGAATCGGCAGCATTTTGAAAAATTGAGTATTTAATCGGAGCAAATAACGAGTAAGCGACCGTCTGCAGCACATAGAACACGGGCAGCAAATAAACCGGAGTAAAGGGAATCAAAAACAGAGCAGTCAGGGAAAGGCGCACGATGCCGCAAATACGCGCAAAGCGGCCCTTGTCGACACGAGCAATCACACTGGGCACAATAAGCCCCATAGAGGCCGAGGCAAGGAGCTGGACCGCAATGGCCACACCCGAAGCGACGGCATTCATTCCGCGACCCGCAAGCAGCAGTGAGAAAAAGTCTTCAAGGGCGACAAAAGCAAACGCCTGAGAACAGTCCATGATGAACGCTGACCGAAGAATGCCATTACCCGCAATAGCAGCACCGATCATCTTCGGGCTCATTCCATGCTCAGGTGTCACCGCAGTGCCCTCTCTTCTCACCTCAGGAATACAGACAACGACAACCAATGTCAGCACCATTGCGATGATATCGACCGAAAGCCCAATGAGGTATGCACCGACGGACGAAATGAAACCGCCCACACAAGCGGAGATGGCATAAGAGGCATAGAAAACAAATCGCTCAACGACATTAAGTCTTACGAGCTGGTCCTGAGAGACGCTGTCGATGTAAATCGCTTCTATGGATCCGCTCACACATGCAACGGCAAAACCTTTGAGAGCAAACGCGCCGATTAAAAGCAGAGGAGAACGGACGAGAAGCAGGGCGGCGTAGTATCCAAGCATTCCCACAACGCCAACGAGACCGCTGGTCTTTCGTCCAAACCTATCAGCAATATAGCCAGTGGGAACTTCAAGGATGAACTTACTCACTTGATATGCAATCATCATGCTAGAAATCGCTACCATCGAAAGCCCGACGAACTCAAGGTAAACCGTCAGAAAATACAAAATGGTGCTGAAGTTCGACAGAAAAACGAACGTCATATAAAGCAAAACCGTACGGTTTTTCATGCTCCGCCCTCCAAGAGTCAGCAATCTAAATCGGAATCTTGGAAAAGCATGAGGGCAAAGCTGTCAGCTATGTGTTACAAGGCGTCAATAAGCACTTGACGTCTCGAAGCCAATTAATCTCACGAAGCAAGATGACGCAATAGGTGCAGAAAAACCGTCTGGTGTCGATCAGTCCAGGAATTTTGCCGATAGCAAAAGTAGATAGGCAAGGTTACATCACGCGAACCTTCAATGGAGCACTCACTCACTTCTGACCCATCCGATGCGAGAGAGGACCCAGACAAACTCAATATCAATCCCCCGGCTTGAAGAAACTCAGTCTGAGCCCTGTTTCCGTATTCGACATCGCGGAAGCGGAAATTAACCAGCTGGGCTTCAGGGCATTGATTGATTGCATTGAGACAGGGTGACAAATTAATGGGAACAGCGAGCCTGCCGCCCAGTAACTCGCGAATGGTCATAGCGCCCACAGATTGATGACCCGTTGGGCACGAAAGAACCTTGAGCTCCTTTTCACCCAAGTATTTCGAAGAAAGGACACTGTCCCTTGGTTCCTCAAATGAGATGGCCGCATCCGAAATGCCAAGCACAAGTGATTCAAAGCATGTAGCCGTTGGCTGATGCCACACATCAAGGTGAATCTGAGGATGCGAACTTTCAAACGAGTCGTACCAGTTTTCGGCAAAAAGGCGCCCCCGCCCATGAAGGCAGGGGGCGTAAAGACGAAAGTGGCCATCGGGCGAAACGCCGTCACCCCTCGATTGAGCGTACTTTTTGAGATCGTCGACTTGTGCCAGGATCACGCGTGCACGACGCGCAAATTCTCTGCCCGCCGGAGACAAAACAGCCTCCCCCGCCGATCGGTCGAGCAAAACAATCTGATACTCAGATTCCAACTTTTTGATTGCCGACGAAACGGCCTGCGGACTCACATGAACGGCGCGAGCTGCTTTGCGCACACCGCCATAGTTCGCTACCGCTTGAAGGTATTCGAGTTGAGAAAGCTGCATAGATTACTCCAAAGGCAGCCAAGTCGACGGGCTACGCGCCCTCAGATGAGGTTCTCGCCCAGGTTCTTGCCGCCGAGGACGTGCATGTGGAAGTGCATGACGGTCTGGCCGGCGTTGACGCCCTTGTTGGAGATGACGCGGAAACCGTCCTCCAGGCCCTTGGCCTTAGCGACCTCCTGGATGGCGTGAGCCATGGCGCCCATGGTCTCGGGCGGCACGTTGTCGGCGATGTCGCTGTAGTGCTTCTTGGGGATCACGAGTGTGTGGACCGGCGCCTGGGGGTTGAGGTCGTCGAAGGCGATGACCTGGTCGTCCTCAAAGACAACGGTCGAGGGGATCTCGTGGTTGGCAATTTTGCAGAAGATGCAATCACACATGGCTGGTTCCTTTCTCACAGACCAAGGTAATTTTATTTGGTCGGGATGGCTAGAACGAGAGGTTGTCGTCCGTGTTGGCGGCTTCGCCATCGGCGAGCACGTCGTTGCCGTCAACATCCTTCAGGAGCACCGAGACCTTCTGCTCGGCATCGGACAGGCGGGTGCGCAGACTCTTGAGGAGCTCGACGCCGCGGGTATAGCTCTCGAGCGACTCCTCGAGCTCCATATCACCCGACTCCAAGCTGCGGATGATGAGCTCAAGCTCCTGCGAGGCCTGCTTGTACGTAAGCTGCTCGACCGGGGTCTTCTCTGCCATATCTGTTTCCTTTCCTAAAGGTTTATCGCTATGAAACGCGGTCTACTCGACCGTATCGACCGTTGCCGCCACGTTACCGTCTGCCATGCGCACGCGGATGGCGTCGCCGGGCTTAAAGGTCTTGGCGCTCGTAGCCACCCCATCATCGCTGTACGCGATGGAATAGCCACGGGCAAGCACCTTGAGCGGCGACAGGGCATCGAGCGAGGCTGCCGCACGGCCCAGGTCGGACGCAGGTTTGCCGAGCATCGTGCGCCCCTGATGCTCCAGGCGGGAACTCGCAAGCGTGAGCGCATGACGTTTGCCATCGAGCCCCGAGGTACTTGCAGCCAGACGTTCGGGCAGGCGCTCAAAGGTGGAGCGGAATGTCCCGACCGAGTGTGCTATGGCGCCCGACAGGCGATCGGCAGTCAGCGCAAGCTCCGATTCGCGACGCTCGACCATAAATGTGGGGTCGTTGAGGCACGGGCGGCACGCGGCTGCATCGAGCGCGTCGCCCAAGCGAGCCGTATAGGTATCCCAGGCGCGGCGACCGCGCTGATCGAGCATCTCCAGGTCGACCTGGGCCGACCCAATCATCGATGCCATCGCAGCACCCAGACGCTGATGGCGCGCCTCGAGCACATCGGCCAACTCCGTCATAGCCGGCGCCACCGATTCGGCCGCCGCCGTGGGCGTGGAGGCGCGGCGGTCGCTCACCATGTCGCAAATCGAGGTATCGGGCTCATGGCCAATACCGGTCACCACGGGCACAGGACAAGCCGCCACCGCGCGGGCAAGCTCCTCGTCATTAAAGGTCATGAGGTCCTCGAAGGAACCGCCGCCACGCACGAGCAGAATGCAATCGGGCGCCGGCGTAATGGCAGCGGCGCGGCGCAAGCCTTCAATAAGCTCTGCCGGCGCACCCTCGCCCTGGACCTTTGCGCCCACGCAGACAAGCTCGACGAGCGGGTTGCGACGGCGCAGCGTACGCTTGACGTCGTCGATTACGGCACCCGAAAGCGAGGTGACGACTGCCACGCGCGAGCAGAACACTGGGATGCGACGCTTACGCGCCTCATCCATCAAACCCTCGCGGCGTAGCTTTTCGGCCAGTTGCGCCACTTGTTGACGCAGCAGACCCTCCCCCGCCAGCGAGAATGAGCGAGCGACAAAGCTCATGCGGCCCGTGGCCTTATAGAGATTGAAGCTGCCCTTAAAGCTCACCTGCATGCCGTCGCGCAAGTCGAAAGTGCGCTTAAGGTAGGCGCCCTTCCAGATGATGCAGTCGACAGCTGCCGAGTCGTCCTTGATCTGGAAATAGCAGTGGCCGCTTCGGGCGTTAGGACCACGAAAACCCGTGACCTCGCCCAGAACGCTCAGCTGCGGAATGGCATCGAGCGCACCGGCGGCGATCTCCACCGCCTGGCTCACGCTGAGCTCCTTGCGCTCCTGCTCGCCCGAACCGTCGAACTCGGCGGAAACGGCATTGCCGGTTAGGTTCCAGCCTGCCACGCAGCCTCCTTTCGTTATCGAGCACAAGGGCTTCGACCCTGCGCAAATTCAAGTCCAACACATAGTACAGCGCCGCGGGGACACGAATCTCCGCGGCGCCCATCGACCTAATTTGTTATCGGTTGGAGTTTCTGTTGTAGCGAGCCATAAGGTAGAGCAGCTGAATGATCGAAGTGAGCGCTGCGGCCACATAGGTAAGCGCAGCTGCCGTCAGGACCTTCTTGGCACCGTTGACCTGCTTGGAACTCATACCCGACTGTTCGATGTACGTCACGGCGCGTCGGCTGGCATCAATCTCGACAGGTAGCGTAACGAGCTGGAACAGCACACTAAACGAGAAGAAGATCAACGCGAGGGTTGTGAGCCCGGCAATGTTCATAAACAGGCCCAAGAGCAACACGATGGTCCAGGTGTTCTGGGTAAAGTTGACGACCGGGACCAGGGCGGTGCGCACCCTCATCATGGCGTAACCGCTCTGACGCTGAGCGGCATGACCAGCCTCGTGGCAGGCCACGGCAACGCTTGCGACTGATCCGCCCGAACGGTTGGCGTCCGAGAGATACAGGTTGTTATCCTGCGGGTTGTAATGGTCGGTGAGCTCACCGGCGACGCCCTTGATACCCACGGCGTTGCAACCGTTGGCGTCGAGCATGCGACGAGCGACCGTGGCACCCGTGTCGCCGTCCGAGCGAACCTTGGACCAGGTCTTGTACGTCGAGTTGATATAGCTCTGCGCCGCAAGGCCAAGCACTGTACAAACAAGAACAACCAGCAGGTACAGCGGGTCGATGCCAAAGCCGTAACCATAGTAATAGGGCATGCGAATTCCTCCGAATCGAGTTACACGTTGGAGGCATTCTACCCACTCAGCCGACTAGGCTTCCCTATAACAACTCAATCTTTCCGTCCTTCACGGTGAGTCCCATATTGCCGGAAAGCAGATCGTCCAGGCGCGAGCCCACAAGCTCAAAACGCCAGCCTTCACGCAGGGGACTTTCCTCAGGATGCTCAATGTAGTCGGCCAGGTCATCGCGCGAGGCAATAACCGAGGTCGCCACGCCCGAGCGCTCGGCAACCAGGCGAATAAGCGCATACATGAGGTCCGTCACGCTCTCAAGCTCCGGCGAAATTTGGCGATGCCCGCGCACCATGAGCGGCAGGCGATCGTGCGGACAGCTCGCACCGCGCTTAATGGCCATCAACGCGCCGTCCACATCGCGCTCCCCCAGCTGATCGGTGCCGCGGATGCTGCGGAACTCCTCAACGCGCACGGGATTGCGCTTGACGAGCGCAAGCAGCGTATCGTCGGACATGACCCACTTGCGCGGGATGTTGCGGCGCTCGGCGCGGTCCTCGCGCCAGGCGGCGAGCTCGCGCGCAATGCCCAGCTGATGGCGGCTGCATGAGTTGATGCGCTTGACCTTGCGGAATGCCTCGTGGCGGTCGGCGCGGTAGTGCGACTCGTCGGCCAGAGGACGCAACTCATCGAGCACCCAGTCCACGCGGCCCAGCTCACGCAGGCGGCTCATCATCTCGGTATAGGCGACGATTAAGTACTTGACATCATCGATTGCGTATTCGATCTGCTTATCGCTCAGCGGGCGGCGCGACCAATCGGTCAGCGACTCAGTCTTGGGCAGCGACACGCCGCAGAACGTCTGAACAAGCGCGCCATACGAAATCTGCTGGCGCTCGCCCAAAAAGGCGGCGGCAACCTGCGTGTCAAAAATCGGTCGCGGCAGTGCGCCCACGGTATGGAGCATAACTTCCATGTCCTGCGAGCAAGCATGGAATACCTTGACCACGCCCTCGTCGGCCATAAGCTCGGCAAGCGGCGACAGATCGTCGATCACCAACGGATCGACCGCGACACTCTCGGCGGGGGTGGCAATCTGGACCAGGCACAGGCGCGGATGAAACGTGCGCTCGCGCAAAAACTCGGTGTCGACGGCGATCGCGTCGAACTCGCGGGCGCGCTGGCAAAAGTCGAGTAGAGCCTGATGTGTGGAAATGTACATATCAACCCATCGAATAAGGTTAGGCCCGAAAAACACGGGTAGGATATCGGCATTGCCCTACAACTATACTCGGTTAGTCACAGAACGGGAACGTAAGTATGCGCTGCCTTATCATCCACAACCCGGCATCGGGCCCCAGCTCAGATGAAATCTACGCGTTCACGCACGCCCTCGCGCAGGGTGGCGACGAGGTCGTGATGCGTTTTATCGGCGATGGCATGGAACCCGAGGACGCCGTGGCAGACGTGCGCGAGTTTGATCGCGTGGTGATTTCGGGCGGCGACGGCACCGTCTCCAACGTGCTCGACCAAATGCGTGGATGCGGTGTCCCCACGCTCGTCTTCCCCTCCGGCACGGCCTGCCTGTTCTTCAACAACATTGGCAATGCCCCCGAGGCCGCAGCGCTCGCCAAGGCCTGCCGCGCCGGCCGCACCGTCAAGGCGGACATGGGTGAGCTCTTTTGGCTCGACGAGAATGGCAACGAAAAGCGCCACGGCTTTATTATCATCGCCGGCTCGGGCTACGATGCCGAGATCATGATGAAGGCCGCCCCAACCAAAAACGACATCGGCGAGATCGCCTATTTCCTGTCGGCGCTCGCCACACCCAACCCCACGGTGGCGCACTTTACGATTGAGCATGACGGCATTGTCGAGGAGCTCGATGGCATCTGCTGCATGGCAGGCAACACCTCGGTCATCCAAAACGACATCAACCTGTTCCCCAACTGCCGTATGGACGACGGCATGGTCGACATCGCGGTCATCGAGCCCGTAAAAACCGTGCAGCTGCTCCCGACCGTGATCACCGCCGCGCTCGACCCCGCCGGCAAGGTGCTCGGCCGTCCGCAGTTCAAGATCATCCAGACCAAAGAAGCCAAGATCACCTGCACGCCATCGCTGGGCATGCAGTTCGATGGCGAAATCATCTCCAGCAACTCCGGCGTCTTTGGCGCCCGCGCGCTGCCGCAATGCCTCGACCTCATCGTCGACGAATTTTCACCGCTCGGAAAATAGGAGGACCCCATGAACGACAATCCCCTGATCGGCTTTATCGTCATCGTCTTGGCCATGCTCGTCGGTTACGCCATCAATGTGATTCACCGCCGAAAAAAGTAAATCCACATTGGTATGATATTCATCCAGTTATCGACTCTCCTGTTGTTTATGCAAATCCTAAACAGCGGGAGAGTTTCCTTTTGAGCACTGCCTGGCGCTTTATTCAGCTATAGTAAATGCAGGGTGCCTTTATTTAACTAAAGCCACAGAATGAGTATTATTATCCACTCATCGTATATTTCTACACGCTCATCGAGTAAAAGCTGTTGTCAAATGAATACTCTTTACACTTCCTTTAGGCTAGTAGATGTATTTATTAGCTGAAACTCCGTGCGGTTTCGCGGGGTTTCAACAGTTGGGAGGGATCATGAGGTTTACTCATCCTGTCAACACGCTCAAGAAGCTTGGCTGCGGCCTTGCATTTGGAGCAGCGGCCATTATGGCTATGCCGACTTCGGCGCTCGCTTGCACCCAGATCTACATGGGCAGCCAGCTCACGGCAGACGGCAACACGTACTACGGACGTTCCGAGGACTTCGGCCCGCGCTACATCAAGCACTTTGGCATCGAGCCCGCACACAAGGACGGCAGCAAGTACACCTCGGTCGAGTCCGGCTTTGAATACAAGTCCAAGGGCGCAACCTACCGCTACACCTTCGTTCGCGACAACCCCTCTCAGTGGGAAGATCGTTACGACGCATATTCCGAAGCTGGCATCAACGAGAAGGGCGTTTCCTGCTCTGCCACGCTGAGCACCTCCTATAACGAGAAGGCAGAGGAAGCCGACCCCGTCACCGAGGAGACCGGCATCGGCGAGTACAACTACGCCAGCGTCATTCTGGGCGAGAGCGCCACGGCCCGCGAGGGTGTCGAGCTCCTCGGCAGCCTGATTGACGAGCAGGGCGTCTGCTCCAACGACCAGATCATCATTGCCGACAACAACGAGACCTGGCTGTTTGCAGCGCTTTCCGGCCATCAGTGGATTGCCATGAGGCTCACCGACGATATCGCCTCGCTCAATCCCAACATCGGCAACCTCACCTATGACGTCGACCTCGACGACACCGAGAACTGCCTCCACTCCGAGGGTATCGAGTCCATGCCTAAGGAGAAGGGCTTTGCCGAGTACACCAACGGCAAGTTCGACGTCGCCAAGACCTACGGCGAGGAGATTAGCGAGGCCGACATGCACCAGTGGTCGCGCTATGTCCAGGGCCGCGATTACTTCATGGCTCCGCTTGCCGAGGGTGCCGACTACGAGATCGTCAAGGACGAGCGCGAAGACGCTCGAGCCACAACCGGCGCCCTGGTCCACGAGATGCAGCCGCTGTTCTTTACGCCCGGCAAGTCCGACTGGAACACCTTTGAGATGATTCGTTCCTTCGCCGCTCGCGGCGAGAATGTCGCCGGCCTCAACGCCAACACCGACGGCGCCTATGCCATCGGCTCCAACCGCAACACCGAGATCCACACTTTCCAGATCCGTCACGGCATGGACCCCGAGATCGCGACCATCCAGTGGGAGATGCTCTCCAACGCCGAGTTCTCCGTCGCTATCCCCCTCTATTCCGCACTGCTCACCGAGGTCAGCCCCTACTTCAGCGATCAGGACGTCTCCTTCGATCACTGTGAAGAGGAAGACGTCGTGAACAACGAGGAGCCCAAGAACTCCATCAACTACGTCCTCATGGACATCAACACGCTTGCCTATGAGAACCGCGACAATTGCGCCACCGGCGTCCGCGCCTATCTCGACGCCCTGCAGAAGGAGCTTATTGAGCAGAACCTGACCGTCGACGAGGCCATGCAGGACGCCGAGGACACCGAGGCCCGCACTGTCCTGGCCAACAAGGCCGGCAAGGCGGCGACCAAAGACACCTACGTCAAGTGCAAGGCCATGCTCGAGGAGATGCGCGACTACCTCAAGGAAGGCGACTTCTCCGAGGAGTTCGTCCCGAGCGACTACGATGCCGACAACGACTGCCTGGTCGAGTCCATCACCTATGCCGACGAGGCCCTCTCCGATGAGGACGTTGCCGACCCCGAGGTTAAGGAAGAAGCGGCCGAGGAGAAGTCCGAGGGCAACAACATGGCCGCCATGGCCGTTGGCGCCATCGTCATCATCGGTGTCTGCGGCTTCGTGCTCTATCGTCGCAAGAAGGCCTAAGACCCTCACGTTCCAAGAAACGGGCGGGTCGCATGAGTCATCCCGACCGCTCAGCCTGCCCTTTTGACCGGTAGGAAACGCCGCTGAAATCTTTTCAAAAAAGATTTCCCCGCACACACTTCGCTGTGCTATAGTGCAGCGCAACAGCAACTAGGTGCGACCGCGCCACGGCATCACGAAAGGAGCCACCAAGATGATGAACACGATGAAGTCCCTCAACAACTGGTGGTGGCGTGATGCGAATACGATCGGTCGATAGTGAGTCCCTCACGCCTATTTTTGCGCTCTAGGTGATTGGAAGGCCTCCGGTTTCGACCGGGGGCCTTTTTCTATCTCGAGCCCGATCGCATTCGCATCACGCGCCTCCGCTTTTCTCTTACGCCCCCCCTTTTTGAAAGGACTTTCACCATGTCTCAGAACACCACCGCCACCGCCCAGCCCCGCACCGTCCAGACCGCCGACCGCGGTAAACTCGATATCCGCGCCCTTGTCCTACTCGCCATTCTGCTTGCCGCCGGCTTCATCCTCAACTTCACCGTCGGTAAGGCAATCTCGGGTATCTCGGGCGGTATGATTAGCCCCGAATTCATTATCTCGGCCTTCTGCCTCACCATCCTGGTCGTTCGTCCCAACATCGGTCAGGCGCTCGTCATTGGTCTCATCTCGGCGGCCGTGATCCAGATCACTACTACCTCGCCGTTTGTCGATTTTGCCGCCGAAGGCATCGCCGCCATGCTCATGGCAGTCATTGTCAACGCCGCCGCCAAGGACGGCCAGGTTAAGCCCGCCGTCGCCATCGTCGCAACCTTCGTGACCACCTTTGTCTCGGGCGTCATCTTCATGGTCATCAAGATGGCCATGCTCGGCGTGGTGGGCGAGCTCGCCGCAGCCATGCTGCCCGTCGTCGCCATGACCGCCGTCTTTAACGCCATCCTGGTCGGCGCTCTCTACCTGCCCATCCAGAAAGCCCTGAAGCTCAACTAACCAGCCGCGGCTTTACGAGCCACCACATCTTGGCGTTCATTCGTCGCTCGTGTACCCAAGTACGCTTCGCTCCTCTTTCGCGCCAACCTGGGACCCCTCGTAAAGCCGTCTCTGTGCTTCACCACCAAAGACCGTCCCAAACAACGAGCTTTTGGGGACGTTCCCAAACGACTTGTCATGTAAGAACGTCCCCAATGACCATGAAAGGTATCCATGGAAACGATCATCAACGTCGACGATGTCTCGTTCTCCTATGGCACGCAAACCGAGCAGGCGCTCAGCCACGTCTCGCTCAGCGTGAACAAGGGAGATTTCATCGGCATCATCGGGCCCTCGGGCGCCGGTAAGTCCACACTTGCCGCTTGTCTGTCGGGTGCCGTGCCTCACCACTACACCGGCGCCTTTTATGGCTCCGTGTTAGTTGACGGCCACGACACCTGCGAGGTCTCGCTCACCGACATATCGCAGATTGTCGGCAGCGTGCTGCAAGACATTGACACGCAGATGGTCGCTTCGGTCGTTGAGGATGAAATGCTTTTTGGCCTCGAGAACTTTGGCGTACCGCACGACCAGATCGAGCAGCGCGTGAGTGAGACGCTTAAAACCGTCGGCATCAGCGACCTGCGCGACCGCGAGATCGCCACCCTCTCGGGCGGCCAAAAGCAAAAGGTTGCCATCGCCGCCATCCTCGCCATGCGCCCGCGCGTGCTCGTGCTTGACGAACCCACCGCAGCGCTCGACCCCGCCAGCTCCACGCTGGTCTTCGAGACGCTGCGCGAGGCAAACCGCGCGCTCGGCATCACCATCGTCGTCGTTGAACAAAAGGTCGCCTTGCTTTCGGAGTACTGCAGCCGTGTGTTGGTGCTCGATCGCGGCCAGATCGCGCTGCAAGGTGAGCCTCACGAGGTCTTCGCACGCACCGACGAGCTTCGCACCATCGGCGTCGATTGCCCGCGCGTCACGCGCATCTTCAACAGCCTCGAGGCCGATGGCCTGGTAAGCGGCACGCCCTGTCTGGATGTCAACGAGGCAGAACGACTGATCACGGAAATCGTAGACCCCGGCCGTGCGACAAGCGATACCCGGACGCCCGCAGGCTCCCCGCACGCGCCGTCGCTGCGCCCGCATGCGAAAGACGCCGAGCCGGTACTCACCTTTGACCATGTCGAGTTTTCCTACCCCCATGGAGGTGCCGCCGTCCACGACCTCAACTTGACACTCTACCCCGGCGAGCTCGTGGGCATTGTCGGCCAAAACGGAGCCGGCAAAACCACACTCACCAAACTGCTCACGGGCCTGCTCAAGCCCGCATCGGGCAGCGTACGCGTTACGGGCTTGGACACGGCATCGGTTCCCACGAGCCGCATCGCACGCGAAGTGGCAACACTTTTCCAAAACCCCGACCGCCAAATCTGCAAAGACACCGTGCTCGACGAGGTCGCCTTTGGTCTAGAACTTGCCGGCATCGACCGCGCCGAAGCTCTACGTCGCGCCCAGCTGGTCATCGACCGCTTTGGTCTGCCCGCCGACGAGGCGCCGTTCTCGCTGTCGCGCGGCCAGCGCCAGATGGTGGCGCTCGCCTCCGTTGTAGTAGTCGAGCCCAAGATCGTGGTGCTCGACGAGCCCACGAGCGGTCTGGACTACCGCGAGTGCATGACCGTGATGGAAACGGTGCGTACCATGGCCGAGCGCGGTTGCGCCGTCATCATGGTCTGTCACGACATGGAAGTCGTTTCCGACTTTGCCGAGCGCATCGTGGTGATGGCTAACGGTCGCATCCTCGACCGCGGCCGCACGCACGAATTGTTCTCGAACATCGAACTCATGCAGCAAGCCTACGTTGAGCCGCCCCAGGTCATCGAACTCTCGCGCCGTCTGGCATCCACCGTCTCGCCCGCCTTTACACAGGTGAGTGAGGTCGCCGATATCGTTCGCATTACCGAGGAGATGGTCCGCCGTGGTTAACGTCATCGACTACATGCCGGGCGACACGCTGCTGCACCGCCTGAACCCCGTCATCAAACTGGGCCTCGCCGCCGCCATCATCATCGGCATCTTCTTGTCCGACACCTATGTGGCATTGTTGGGCTTTCTGGCGCTCACGCTCGCGCTGGGAGCCTACGCCGGCGTCGTCGACCGCCTGCTCGCGCTGCTCAAGCTGCTGATTCCGCTCGCGCTCATCATGCTGGTGCTGCAGCTGGCTTTTATGCGCGATGGCAATGTGGTGTGGAGCTTTGTCACCGACACGGGTCTCATCACCGGTTCCAAGGCCTGTCTGCGTCTGCTGGGCGTGGCGCTTCCGCTTATTCTGATGCTCATGGTGACCAAGCTCAACGACCTTGCCAACGCCTGTGTCGAGGTACTGCACGTTCCGTATCGTTACGCCTTCACCTTTACCACGGCGCTGCGCTTTGTGCCAGTGTTTGGCCAGGAGATGAACGCCATTATGGAGGCACAAACCGCACGCGGCGTCGAGTACGACACCAAGAACCCCATCAAGAAGCTTCAGCTCATGCTGCCGTTGTGCGTGCCGCTACTGATCTCGAGCGTGGGTAAAACCGATGCCACGGCCTTGGCGGCCGAGCAGCGCGGCTTCTACCTGCGCACGCGCGCGAGCTCGTACAAGCGCTGCCCCATCAAGGGCCTGGACATTGCCATACTTATTGTCAGCATTGCCCTTATCGTCCTCGGATTCCTGTTCTAACCCATCGCCACCGGCAACCGACAAATGCAAAAGGCCCCGGCTCGCATCAAACGAGCCGGGGCCTTACTGTTTTCCCAGATAAAACCTGCCAAAATAAACCTGTCCCTTTTTGGCAGGTCGAGGGCTACAGGCGGTAGGAGGCTCCGCTGCGGATAATGGACTCGCGTACCAGGACGTCCATAGCGTCGAGAGTGATCTCGGGCATCTCGCGATACTTTTGTAGCACCGAGAGCTCGGTGCAGGCCAGGATGACGCGATCGCAGCCGCTGCGGGCGAACTCCCACATCACTCGGTCAAACTTGTCCATATCGGGCTCGCGTCCGGCCTTCACGTCATCATAAATCAGCGACATTACATCGGCCTGGCGCTTCTCGCTGGGATAGACGACCTCGACGCCCGCGGCCTCGCACTCGCGCCCATAGACGCCTGCACCCACGGTGCCGTCTGTGCCCATGATGCCGATCTTGCGCACCGGCTCAGACGGCATGCTCAGGTTAGGATCGAACTCGCACTCCCCCATCACCGCGCCCGCCAGGGCATAGCGCACCGACTCACGCGGCATGTGGATAATCGGCACCTTGGTAAACGACTGAATCTGGTCATAGAAGTAGTGCGATGTGTTGCAGGGAATGGCAATGTGCGCGCAGCCCAGCCTCTCGAGCGCCTGAGCGCACTCCTTCATGGTCGCCAGCAGCTCGGCATGCTCGCCGGTCTTAATGGCCAGCGTACGGTCGGGCATGGTCGACTTGGAGAGCACCACCATGTCGATATGTTCCTGATCGCAGGCAGCAGCCGTATGACGCACGACCTGATCGTAGTAATACGACGTGGCCTCGGCGCCCATGCCGCCGATAACTCCCAGCTTTTCCATCGCCGCCTCCTTGGTGACGCCCATGCAATTGCTCGTATCATGCCCGCGCCCGTCCGATGCAAACCGGGCGGACGCCGCGCTCATCTACTTGTAATACGTCTTGAACAGCTTAAAGTGACGCAGCTTGGTGTGCCACATGCGCAACCAGCGGTTAAAGACAAAATCACCCTTCATAAACGAAGGATCGGCAGCCTTGCCCTCCTTGGCCAGACGATGCGCCTTCGCACGCAGCTCGGGGTCCTTGACATACTTGTCAACGACGCCCATAGGAACAACCATCCACAGAGCCTCGTCCTGCGCCGTCACAAATTCCGGCTCAAACGGACGGTTATAGACGTACTCATCCACCACGTATTTGGCAACGTTAAAGCCGCTGTTGGTAACGTAGTAGTTACTGCGGCCCTGACGCGTGTTGAAGTCGAAAAACTTAAACGAACCGTCGCGTTGGTCGTACTTGACGTCGAAGTTGGAGAAGCCCGTAAACTTAAGGTCCTCAAGCAGCTTGCGCACGCCACCCATGAGCTCGTCGTTGGGCTCGGTGATGATGCAGGCGTGGTTGCCGACACCATGGGGCTGATGCTCCTCGAGTAGCACGTGACCCAGGCACATCATGCGAACCTTGCCGTTGCGGTCGGAATAACTGGTAAGCACGCGCATGTACTCGTCGTTGCCGGGCACGCGGTCCTGCAAGATGAGGTCATCGGTGTAGCCACTGGCGTACACATCGCGAATGACCTGCTCCAGCTCGGCGCGATCGGCAATCTCGTAGGCCTTCTTCTGGCCCTCGAACTCGTGCTCCCACCACATGATGCCGTCAGAGGGCTTCAGAATCATCGGGAAGGGGAAGTCGATCTGGTCGAGCACCTCAGTGGAAGCCTCGCCCTGGGCGTTGAGCATTGCCATGGTAAAGGTAAACGTGTGCGGGTAGGGAACGCCGTGCTTCTCGCACAGTTCGTAGAAAATCTCTTTCTTCTGGCACTGCTCGAGCATGCTGTAGGGCGCATAGGGCGCGATGACGTTGGAGGCAAGCTGGCCGGCATCCTGAGCCTGTGCGGCAAGCGCGACGTAGTTATCACCGCAGCCCATGAGAATAATCTTCTTATCGGGATTGGCCTGTGCAATGCCGTTGACGGTCTCGATCATGACCGGCATGGTGTCGATATCCACATTGGGCGTATAGTCGATAATCTGGCTGCGGTATGCAGGACCCGTATGATACTTGCCAAAGACCAGGCTCTTGACCTGATACTCCTCGTAGAAGGCGCGCGCCACCGAATAGGCGTTGATATCGCCGCCGAGCAGCACGGGTATAAACTCGCGCTCTGTAAACTGCAATGCCATGGAAACTTCCTATCATCAACTGCCCGTACGATGGGCGGTCTTTATGCAACTGGTTTATTCTAGCGTGCCAAACCGCCGCTTCCCAAAGTTCCACCATATCTATGGCAAGCAGGCGATTGTGATCGAGCCCGTAGGGTTCCGTAACGTTAAAGTTGAACTCTATGGTTTCTCAACAATTCACTATAACTGCAGGTCAAGGCCAAGCCTCAAGTTCAACTTGACCCTTTAGAACCTTTAAGGTTCAAGTTGAGGTCGAAAGCAGTAGTAGAATACCTTTCGACCCATAACCTACGATTGATTGCAGAGGGACTGGATGCAGCATTCGAACCATCGCACCGCAGCGCTCATTGCGTCGAAGCCGGCTCGTATCATCACGAGCGCCGCGCTCGCCGTTGCACTGACGGCCGCGCCGATGCTCTCCCCCGTCGCAGCCTATGCTGCCTCGCAGGCAACGCAGGATCAGCTTTCCGCTGCCCAGCAGAAGATCGAAACCGCCACGAGTGCCTACAACGAGGCCCGCACCAAGCTCGAGGATCTGCAGAAGCAAATCGACACCAACGAGGCAAGCATCGAGAAGATCGAAGCCGAACTTCCCGATCAGCAGGCCAAGGCGAGCTCCGCCATGCGCGATCTGTATAAGTACCAGAAGGGCACCAACCCCATCGTGAGCTTCCTGGTCAACGCGCAGAGCCTGGGAGAGTTCATCACCACCTGCAAGTACACCAACCAGATCACGAGCTCG
Source organism: uncultured Collinsella sp. (assembly GCA_900542825.1). Lineage (GTDB taxonomy): Bacteria > Actinomycetota > Coriobacteriia > Coriobacteriales > Coriobacteriaceae > Collinsella. The sequence continues at coordinate 253,523 of UQOY01000001.1, forward strand.
AGCGTCGACGAGATCGAAGAACTCAACAAGATGCAGACCGAGCTCGAGCAGAACAAGACCGAGCTCGAACAGGCCAAGTCCCAACTCGAGACCGAGCAGAAAACCGCCGAGGACGCACTGGCACAGGCCCAGCAGCTTCGCAGCGAAGCCCAGGCAAAGGCCGAGCAGGAGAATGCCGCCGAGCTAGCCAAGCTCGAGGCCGACAAGGCCGCTGCCGCCGAGAAGCTCTCGGGCGAGGGCGTGAGCGGCAACAACTCCAACAGCCAGGCCAATAACGCCAACACCACCATCGACACCACGGTGAACAACTCCAATACCGGCAACTCCGATTACGACTCATTTATCAACGAGTGGACGAGTCGCATCGACAACTACCTCGCCGGCTCCCCCATGGCAGGCCAGGGTTACAATTTTGCCGTGGCAGCCTGGAACACCGGTGTTGACCCTCGCTGGTCTCCCGCCATCGCCTGCATCGAGAGCAGTAAGGGCCTCTATTGTGCCGGCTCCTATAACGCCTGGGGCTGGAGCGCCCGTGGCGGCGGCTGGCGGAGCTTTGGTAGCTGGAGCGAGGGCGTCTCTGCCCACGTTGCCTACCTGGGCGCCAACTATGGCTCCACGCTTACCCCGGCAGCCGCCAAAAAGTACTGCCCGCCCACGTGGCAGGACTGGTACAACAAAGTTGCAACCCAGATGAATCGCATCTAAGATCAACGTCAAAGGGTCCCAATTGGGACCCTTTTTCTTTTACGCGACGGAGGTATCGATGACGCCAGTCGCGTTTGCGATGGCAACAATGATAATCATTGCCAACAAGAGCACACCCATAGCCTTGAGCCAGAGCTTTGCAAGCTTTTTACCGCGATATCTATCGAGTAGCTCAAACCGCCGGCGAAGGCGGCGTTTATCGAGCATCACAAAATGAATGAGTACTACGAGACCGTCGACAAAGATAAAATACTCAATCGCGAGAAACCACATCGGGTAGTTTTGGTTGGCACCCGTGGGATGAAAAACGGCAACATGGCTTCCGGCAAAGAAAACAAGTAGCGAAAGATAGACGAATGCGTTCCAAATGCGCCCAACGGTGTCGGGAATGCGGGAGAGTAAACTCGGGCGCTCAGGCACCAACGGCAATCCACCCTGAGACTGATCCGTGGGGAGCACGGGCGCAGGGCACACAGCTCGCCACTCCGGAGGCTCTTGGAAGGAAGCAGCATTCGGCGCGGACGACGCATACGATGCGCGCGCAGCGTGCCCTAGTGCCTTCGCGCTTGCAAAGCGCTTGTCCGGATCGAGCGCCATCGCCATGCAAATAACATCGGCAAGCGAGGCGGGGACGTCACGTGCCTCGCATTGCTCGCGTATGTTCCGACCTGGCTTGGGATCGGCCCCCGTCAGACAAAAGAACAGCAGGGCACCGAGCGCATAGACATCGCTGCGCACGCTCGTCTGGCCAAAACCGTACTGCTCGGGTGGCGCATAGGGTCGCGTGCCAAACTTAACAGTATCGGCATCGGCTCCCTCACGCCACACGCGAGCGATTCCCAAGTCGATAATCACCAGCGATGAAAATGTCATGCCTGTATCGGGCGTATAGTTCGCGCCCGACACGATGATATTCGAGGGCTTTAGGTCGCGATGGATCACCGGAGCGGCCATCTCCCCCGCCGACGCAAAGCCGGCATGGAGCTCCGCAACTGCATCACAAAGGGCGCCAAACAGCTCACAAGCATAATCGGGCGTCGCACCCAAACGCCCCACCAGGGCCCCGAGCGTTTCGCCTTCGATGTATTCCATGACCACGCAGAGCTCATCGCCCACGCGGCGGCAATCGACAATCCGAGGCAAGTGCTCGTAACGTCGCCCGGCATGCTGGGCCGCAAACAGGCGTTCATACGCCCCGCCAATCTGGGCCGACGCGTCGATGCGCTTGCGAACAAAGGGGCCAAGAGATCCTCCACCGGAGCCCTCAAAGTACACGAGCTCGGTCGTCTCGACGTCGGAGTGCTTGAGCACACGGTCTACGCGATAACTGTCATCACGCTCAAGTGACGCCAGGTGTCCGGCGAGCGCAGCGGTCAGCTCATCATCGGAATATGTTGGGCTCTGAGTATCCATAGCGTCCATAATAACGCAGGGCGCGGACGCCCCATGACGCCCGTACCCTGCACGTTCTAAATATCGTGAACGGCGCTTCCGCCGGCAGCCAACCGTTAGCTCACCGTCTCCTCACCAAAGCGATACAGCTCCTCGTTCACCTTTTGCAGGCTGCAGCCACGATCGATACAGAAAATAATGATGGCGTCACGGCGGTCCTTGCAGTTGAGGACATTGGTGCCCGCCGCCGTCAAGGCTCGGTTGGTCTCCTTGAGCGTCAGCGCCATGGCAAAGGCAATCTGCAGCACCTTATTGCGGCTCGGATGCCTCGCACCGGTAAAGATCTGGTAGCCAAACGTCTCGTTAAGGTCGGCCATACGCACCACGCGCGAACGCTCCAGCCCCTTTTCTTCCAAAAGCTGTTTCAGATACTCCGAAAGCGACGGAGCGGTAAAGTCGTGCTCTTTGATATAGCCCTCGATACTCGGGGCATCAAGCAGCTCGTTGAGCAACTCTTCGGTTAGCTTCTTATCGGGCATACGGCCTCACCCCCCAGCTCGCATAGTAACCATGTTTTTAATTCTAGTTAAAAACCGCTCACGTCAGAACGTTCCCAGCTGGCAACCTGGTCGGGAGATACCGTGCTCATCGCTTCGAACTTCCAGGTGCCGCCCGCCTTGAGATGGTTGGTATTCGCAAGAGCCGTTCCCACCTGATTGCCGTCTGCGTCATACAGAACATACTCAATCTGAATGTAGCTTTGCTCTTTATCCGTATTATTGGTCAACGTGCCAGTGATCTTATACGCGAACTGATTAGACGTATCCCCGGCCTCATCCAAAACCGTATAGGGTTCTTGTGCCTCTTTTTGCTCCTCGACTTGCTGGGTCTGTTCGGCAGGCTTTGCTGCATCACCCGTAGACGAATCAGACGAGTTACCGCCCATAGAACCCACGACGCCGGCAACAACGAGCACCACGACGACGCCCAGAACGATCTTGCCAATCGGCTTCTTTCCCTCTTTTGCCATTATGCATCCTTCCTACGATCCGGCTACCGCGCCGGCACACAGCACATCGTAGGAGGCAGCAAGCTCAAATTCATTAGCTGGCAGCTAATGCAGCAACACAGCTTGCCATCCGACGCTCATTGAGTCCTTTTTTCCTTCACCGAACTCATGCCTTTGTTGTTGACTATTAAACATTTAGACGTAAACTGCTTTGTTACCTTGTCAACATCTGAAAGGAACATCATTGGGAAAAGACGTACTGGTGCAGCAACTCGTCGACTCATTCGACAGCTGGCCCGCCAAAAATTCCGGTTGCGGATCGTCCCGCATGACACAAGAGCTCTATCCTTTTGACAAGCTCTTCTCTCCCATCAAAATTAACAAGCTCACCGTCAAAAACCGCATTGTCATGGCACCGATGGGCAATATCGACATGTGCGAGGAAACTGGCCGTCCCAGTGACATGATGCTGCAGTACTTTTTCGCCCGCGCCAAAGGCGGCTGCGGCCTCATCACAACAGGACTCGTGCCGGTAAGCCACGGCATCGATACCACGGTCACCGAGCTGGACAAGCTCACCTATTTCCCGCGCATCGATCGAAGCCGAACCGTTATGGCAGGCTGGCGCGACCTTGCCCAAGGTGTCCATGCCTTCGGATCGCGCATTTTTGTCCAGCTTACGGCTGGACTCGGCCGCGTGGGCAACCCGCAATGCCTCATCACGCAAAAGAAGTTTCCGGTCTCGGCGAGTTTCTTGCCTAACTACTACATCTCCGCCATTCCATGCATGCGCCTCTCGGACCAAAAGCTGCGCCGTATCGTAAACAATATCGGCCAAGCGGCGGCCGATGCCCATGCCATGGGCATCGATGGCGTCTATTTGCACGGGCACGAGGGTTATCTTATCGAGCAGCTCGGAAACCCCGCCTTTAACCATCGCAAGCTCGGACGTTATGCCGATTGGCGTCAATTTGGCCTCGATATGGTCAAAGAAATCCGTCGCCGCGTTGGACCCGACTACCCCATCATGTACCGCATCGACCTTTCGCTTGCACTCGAGGAAACCTATGACGAGCAGGTCATGAATTCGACCTATCTGGGACGCATGCGTGGCGGTCGCACAGTCGAACAGACCCTGTGTTATATGGAAGAGCTCGTGGCGGCGGGAGTAGACATCTTTGACGTCGACCTTGGTTGCTATGATAACTGGTGGATGCCCCACCCGCCTGCGAGCATGCCCGCAGGCTGCTTCGTTCCCGTGGCGCGCGCCGTTCGAGAGCGCTTTGCCGCCGACAATATCCGCTCCAATGCCGGCCTTCCCGTACCCGTTGTCGCGGTGGGTAAGTTGGGCTACCCCGACATTGCCGAACGCGCTCTTCGCAATGGCGACGCCGATATGATCATGCTCGGACGCCCGCTGCTTGCGGATCCCGAATGGCCCAACAAGGCGTACGCCGGTCGCGTGGCAGATATTCGCCCCTGCATCGGATGCCAGGAAGGATGCCTTAACGAGTTTGTCGAAGGGGGCCATCCGCAGTGTGCCGTCAATCCACGCTGCAGCTTTGAATACCTCATGCCCCAGACACCCGCTCCCGCCAAAGAGCCCAAACGTATAGCGGTGATAGGAGCCGGGCCCGCCGGGATGGTCTGTGCGCTAATCGCCGCGCGTCGTGGCCACGACGTAAAGCTCATCGACGCCGAAGATGAACTTGGAGGAAAACTCCTCTCCGCCAGCGCCGCCCGGATCAAGTTCGACCTCGATAACTACCGATCATATCTTGTTCGACAGGTGCGCGAGCAGGCAGAAAAACCCAACGGGAACCTGACACTCGAACTTGGACGGGCAGCACGCGCCGAAGATCTTGCAAAAGCAGGCTTCGACGCAATCGTGTGCGCGACAGGCACTTCCAATGCGATACCGCCCATCCCCGGCCTTACGGAGCTTGCAGCATCGGGCCATGCTGTGCAGGCAACGCAGCTACTGCGCCAACCCGCGCTGCTTGGCAACGCCAAAACCGTCACCATCATTGGCGGAGGGGCCGTGGGCTGCGAGGTTGCCCAATGGCTCACCGTCGAACATGGCATACCACAGGTCAGCGTAATTGAAATGCTGCCTCACATGATGCAGGGCGCCTGCACGGCAAATCGTGGCCACCTACTCCATGCGCTCAGGGGACGCAATGTGCGGCTCCTCAATATGACACGCGTCGAGCGCGCGGAAGTCGGCGGCAAACGCGAGTCTGGAGCCCCATCGAGGTGTGCGCGTCTCCACTTGAGTCGCAACTGCCACAAAAACGTTCCCGACCCCTACGTCTCGTGGTCACCGGTCTTGCCCGAGAACGTCGAAAACCCGCTTGCACCCAAAATCGGCAACGACTGGAAGTCACTCGAGATAACCTGCGACCTGGTAATCATCGCCTGCGGCGGACACCCCGACGACGCGCTGTTCTACAAACTGCAACAGACGCACGCCGCAGACGAGCTGCATAACATCGGCGATGGGTTTGCACCCGGCCGTGTGCTCGAAGCGGTCCGTGCGGCATACCGACTCGGCACCAATATCTAACACGAAAGGATGGGCTCACAGATGAACCTGACCTCCCAACAACAAGCCCTGCTCGACGGCGCCAAGGGCCCCGCCATGGCCAAAGTGGTCAAGACCCTCGTTATGTACGGCGAATGTTTTGGCGCCGAGCGTATGGTTCCCGTGACCGGCGCAAACGGTCATCTTGTCACCAGTTTCGGCCTCTCCATGCTCGGTCCAGTCTATGACCTTATGGATGAGCTGCTGAAAGACGGCGCCCCGTCCGGTCAGTCATTCTCGGTCGACCCGAGGCCCCTCGACCCCGCCGTCCCGGCCAACCCGCTGCAAAAGTTACTGTTCAAGATTATGTATTCCAAACAAGACGATTATGAGGCACAGCTGCGCAGCATGGGCCTATTGGACAGCGATGCTTTCACCTGCACCTGCTACCAGCCCGAGGTTGGCAATCGACCTCGACGTGGCGACATCCTAAGCTGGGCAGAAAGCAGCGCCGTGGTCTTTGCCAACTCCGTGTTGGGCGCTCGCTGCAATCGCAACTCCGGCATCATCGAGATGTTCGGCTCAATTGCCGGCTTTGTCCCGGAATTCGGCCTGCTCACCGATGAGGGCCGCAAGGCGACCTGGATCATCGAAGTGGACTGTAAGCGCAAGCCCGAAGCGCAAGTGCTTGGCAGCGCCATTGGCATGAAGGTGATGGAAGACGTCCCTTACATTAAAGGCCTCGACCGCTGGCTTGGCCGCGAACTCACGCCCGGCACGCAGGACTACCTTAAGGACATGGGCGCCGCCAGCGCATCGAACGGCGCTGTCGGGCTCTACCACGTGGACGGCATCACACCCGAGGCCGTCGAACAAGGCGAACAACTCATAGCACCAGACGCCCAAATCTATCGCATTGACGACGCCGAGCTGGAACGCATCCGCTCGAGCTACCCCATTATGTGGAAGAACCCGGGCGCGCGCCCCAAGCTGGCCTTCATCGGCTGCCCCCACCTCTCGTCTGCACAACTCGCCCATTGGGCAGACGCCATCTGCGATGGGCTGAGCGCCTCCGGCAACTGCCGCGTGCAAGTACCCACCGTACTGACCGCCGCCCCATCCGTGGCAGACGCCTTCCGCAAGACTGCGGCATACAGACGCCTCTCGACTACCGGCGCCGTCGTCTCGAGCATCTGCCCGCTCATGTACACCAACAACCCGCTGTGCGGCAGCATGCCCATCATCACCAACTCCAACAAGTTGCGTACGTACTCGGCATCGCGCTACTACACCGACGACGAGGTGCTCGCCTACGTCACCACCGGAAAACCAATCGAATAGGAAGGCGACTCCTCATGGAAAAAATCTTTCACGGCCGCGTCGTTGTCCCCGGAACTGCCCACGCCAAGGCACTTGTCTCTCACGGAGGGCTCAACACACTCGCATCGTTTCAGAAGGCACTGATGTTTGGCGACAAAAAGGCCACGTGTTCCGACCAAAACAATCCCGACTTGTACGGCAAACCTTTGGCGGGATGTGCCTTGTGCCTTCCGCAGACTATCGGATCCACCACAGGCGGCATGGTGCTCTTCTGCGCCACCAAAATGGGGCGCCAACCCGCATGCCTGCTGTTTTCCAAACCCATTGACAGCCTTGCCGCCGCTGGCGCGATCCTCTCGGGTGTATGGACCGACACACCCATGCCCACCATTGACAACCTGGGCGATGAGTTTCTCGATGCCGTGTCGACGGGAGACGCCATCACCGTGGCCGAAGACGGCACGGTCATCGTCGGCTAAGGCTATCCGACCCGCCGCCCGCAGATGAACAACGTGTTTCGCCGTTTCCCACGCGCGGTGCGGGCGATAATCTTGACGTATTCGATATACAACACGAAAGGAGTCCCACCATGGGAGCATCGGTATCGGTCGCACAGGGCGCGCCTCTTGATGCAGGCACCTACAAGGCAGACGAGGCGGCCGTCGAGCGCTTTTGCGAATTGCTGCGCATCCCCACCGTTTCGCGTGAGAACATCGCCGAGCGCGACGATGAGCCCTTCAGCCAGTGGATCCCCACGCTTCAGCGACTTTATCCGCATTTCTTTAACATCGCCGAGATCACACGCATCGACGACTTTGGTATGCTCCTGCGTTGGCCTGGCGCCGATTCCGCCTTGGACCCCATCGTCATGATGGCGCATCAGGACGTCGTGCCCGTCGAGGGCCAAGACTGGAAGCATGATCCCTTTGGAGCCGAGATCATCGACGGCGAAATCTGGGCCCGCGGTTCACTCGACACCAAGTGTATCGTCTCTGCCTTTCTCGAGGCCGCCGAGTACCTAATCAATCAGGGCTTCGTTCCCCCGCGCGATGTCTGGTTCTTCTCGAGCGATGGCGAGGAAATCGCCGCGCCTACTGCAACCCATGCAGTTCAGTGGCTTCGCGAGCACAACATCCATCCCTACATGGTGCTCGATGAGGGTGGCGCCGTGGCAACCGACGCCCCGCTCGGCGTCACCGAACCCGTTGCCATGGTAGGCGTGTCCGAGAAGGGTCACGTCGACCTTACCGTCACGGCGCGCGCCGACGGCGGCCATGCCTCTACGCCTGCGGCAAACGATGCCTGCCGTCTTCTCTGCCGTGTATGCGAGACTATCTCGACCAACCCCGGCAAGCCGCAGCTCACGCCCGCCGTCGAAGCCACACTGACCGAACTGGGCGCCCGTAGCAGCGCGACGTATCAGGCAATCTTTGGCAACCTGTGGCTCACGCGCCCCGCGGTTACCAAGATCATGGCCGCCAGCCCCGAGACCTCGGCCATGCTGCGCACAACCTATGCGCTCACGCAGCTCGAAGGCTCCAACGCGCACAATGTGCTGCCACCAGTTGCTCGCGCTAACTTCAACGTGCGCATCGCTCCGTTCGAGACCATCGCCGATGCCGTTGAGCGCGCCCGCAAGCTCGCCGCCCAGCAGTGCCGCGCCTCGGGCGTAAGCCCCGACCATGTCACCGTCGAAATCAACGAGGCGATCCCCTACACCGAGCCCGCGCCCATCTCGCCTTACGAAGACGATGCCGCCTTCAACTACATCCATCGCTGCGTGTCGGGTGTCTATCCCGAGGCCGGCTTTGCCCCCTACGTGCAGAACTCCTGCACCGACTCGCGCGAGTTCAACGAGATCTGCGATCGCGTCTACCGCTTCTGCGGCTTTATCTACTCGGGCGAGGCGCGCAAGCTCATCCATGCCGCCAACGAACGCATCGGCGTCGACGTCTACAAGCGCGGTATCGAATTCTATGTGGCGTTTCTCGCCAACCTTGGACAACTGTAGGACGGGAGGGCCGATAGCGCCCCTCCCCGCTTTTACCGACCAGGAGAACCAGCATGACCCAACCGAATCTTAAGCGGGCGGCCCGGCTCGATACCAAGGCCGTCGCCCTCGCCTCTCTACCCTTTATGGGCATGATCAGCTTTTGGCAGGTCTACGACGGCATCGTTCCCAAGATGCTCACGGGAACCTTTGGCCTATCCAACTCGCTCACCGGCGCGATCATGGCCATCGATAATGTCTTTGGTCTGTTCCTGCTTCCGCTCTTTGGCATCCTCTCGGACCGTTGCACAAGCAAACTCGGGCGCCGAACGCCCTTTATCTTGGGCGGCTCCGCGGTGGCGATGCTCTCCGTCCCGCTCATCGCGATTGCCAACAACATGGGCAGCCTACCTCTGCTCATTGGCGCGATTATCCTCACGCTTTTGGCAATATGCGCCTACCGCACCATGACGGTTGCCATCGTGGCCGATATTACGCCTCGCCCACTGCGAACCAAGGCGGACTCGATCGAAAAGATCGTCGGCTATGCGGGAACGGGCCTTATGCTCGTCGCCATCTCGGTCATGGTTCCCAAGGCCGACAAGCCCGATTATCTTCCGCTCTTTTTCTTGCAGGCCGCCTTTATCCTCGTGTCGGCCGTTGTCTACGGCATCTTTGTCCGTGAGCCCGCCCTCGTCGAAAAGATGCGCGAGAAATCGCTGTCCATGGGCATCGACGAGGATCAGATTGACAAAGATGACTCCCCCGAGGCCGGCGGTAAAGATCGCGTTGCAGACACCGGCTTACGCCGCTCCATCATCATGCTGCTCGCCGCAACGTTTTTCTACTACATGAGCTATAACGCCATGACCACCAATATCAGCCGCTATGCCGATATGTTCTACGGCATGGAGGGCGGTTCCTATGCCATCATCAATATCGTGACGATTGCTGGCGCGCTGCTAAGCTACGTACCCTTGGCAAATCTTTCGCTCAAAATCGGCCGTAAAAAGGTCGCCCTGGGCACCGCCGTCATCATGGTTTTATGCCCCGCGCTTCTTTGGCTGGCGCCCGGTTTCTCGCCCGTGCTGTACGGCGTCTTTTTGTTGATGGGCGTTGCGCTGGGCGGCGTAGACCTGTGCGTGTACACGATGATTCTGGAGTGCTGCAGCTCCCAAAGCGTGGGCCGCTACTCCGGTTACTACTACACCGTGAGCATGGCGGCTCAGGTGGCGACACCGATTCTCTCCGGCATCGTTATGGACGTGGCACCGTCGATGCTCTTCGCCTACATCACGGCAATGGGCATGATTATGGCCGCGAGCATTGCCGCCGCCAAGCATGGCGACGCCATCTTGATCGACGAGGTCGCTCGCCGCGAGGCAGCCGAGTAGGAGCGCGTGCCAATATTGAACAACGGAGCCGGATGGGGGGGCATTTCCCATCCGGCTCCGTTTTTTCATCCTCAAGAGGCTCGTCGAAGCCTACCCCACCGTGACGGATTCCCCGGTAAAGGCACTCATCATCAACAGGACAAAGAACACCAGGTAGCTAACACTCAGCAGGTACGCAATAATCAGGAAGAAGACCCATCCGACATTGGTCTTGCCGTCGGCACGACGTTGCTCACGATAACGGCACAGCCAAATCGTCACGCCAATGGCCACAATCAACAGCACAAGTGCCACTGCCGCCAGTCCAGCAAGCGCAAACATCACGCCAATGCTCACAGCAATAACCGGGAGCAGTAGTAAGCCGCACCCGCACCCACCAGGACTATACACGGCAGACCGGCGGCGTCGTTTCATCGTTACTCCAAGCCAAGCAATCGTTTGTAGACATCGAGGCCTTTGAGCAGGATTTCCTCGTCAAAGAGCATAGTATCCGTATGCAGGGCACTCGTGGCATAGGCGGGGCAGCCCTCGGTGTCGCTCGGATTATCCCGACTGACAGGAACGCCCGTGCCCAGCAAGAAGAACACACCCGGCAGATGGCGCTGATAGAAGGCGAAGTCTTCGGCAATCAGCAGCGGCTCGTCCACGAGCTGCAACTCGGGCAGAGCAGGCGCGATTCGGGCAAACAACTCGGGGTCGTTGTCGACCGGCGGATAGCCCTCGGCAAAGTCGAGATCGTACGTGCAGCCCGTTGCAGCGCATGCCTCGTCAAGCACGCGGCGCACGCCCTCACGCGCACGGTCGAACATGTCGTCCGTAAACACACGCAGGCTGCCGGCAACATGGGCCTCCCCCGCCACCGCGTTGCAGACGGTACCGGCCTGCAGTAGGCCGAACTTACCAATGCAGGGTTCGTCGGCGCCCAACTCGTCCATCAATTCACGCTCGGCAACCAAAAACTTCGCTGCCGCCAACGCGGCATCGTGCGATTCGTTTACGGGAACGCCGTAGGTCTTGGCGATATGGATGCTTGTCCCGTGAATGTGCACGTGCGTCTCACTCGAGCGCGCTAGCAATGGACCGGAGCAGCTCGCCAACGTGTTCGCAGGCAGGTCGGGCCATACGTGGAACCCGAAGATACGGTCCACCCCGTAGCGCTCAAACACCCCGCTCTCACAAACTGTCTTGGCGCCACCGGTCGTCTCCTCGGCAGGCTGGAACACAAAGAGCACGTTGCGCTTGATGGCACCCGGCTGCTCACGAATCGTGCGATCGACAAAGGTTGCCGCCGCAAGTGCCATGGCCATGTGTCCATCGTGTCCGCAAGCGTGCATCTTGCCGGGATGGGTTGAGGCAAAGGCCGCACCCGTCGCCTCCGCGATGGGTAGCGCGTCCATATCGGCGCGAATCGCCGTGGCATGCACGGCACCAACGCCAGCATCGAAGAAAGCGCAGACACAGCTGGGGCACGGATGGGTCACCTCGCAGGTGAGCGGCGCCAACACGCCCTCGATATAAGCGATGGTTTGAGGAAGATCGAAATCGAGCTCCGGAATGCGATGCAGGTCGCGACGATAGCGACGAAGTTCTTGGAGCTCGGTCATAAAGGATCCTTTCATGGGGCATTTCCATTCACACAATATTGTGATGCAAAAATGTGATGCCCTTGTTTCTAGCATATCCCTGCATTTTTTAAACGTTATATACGAATACTCTTGTTTGGTAAAGTGCAACGTGGTAGGGTCGTTACCACTTGATAGAGGCGCGGGCACGAAGAACCGCGGGCGAGCCGGCAGGCTTTGACCCCGTGGGGAGGCGAAACCCGCCGAACTGGGCTTTTCGGGCACGAACAACCTGGTGGGCCTGCGGGAAACACCCGCAGGACTGTCTGCAGCAATGCGGGAGCGCTATCCGGACATTGGGTCCACGCTATGCGGATTCGATGCGCAGATGGCGCCGTCTGGATAGCGAGGTTTACGGGACATGGCATTGACCCCCAACGAGGCATATGCGGCCAAGCAGCCGTTTGTGGACAAGGAGACGCTCGAGCATATCGTCGAGCAGTTCCCCACGCCGTTTCATCTATATGACGAGGCGGGCATCCGCCGCAACATGCAAGAGGTGCGCGATGCCTTTGCATGGAACCCGGGCTTTAAGGAATACTTTGCCGTCAAGGCCAATCCCAACCCGGCGCTCGTCTCCATTCTCAACGAATACGGCTGCGGCTGCGATTGCTCGAGCTATACCGAGCTCATGATCGCCCGCTCGCTGGGTATCACGGGACACGACATCATGTTCTCGTCCAACGACACGCCAGCTGCCGACTTTGAGCTCGCCGACAAGCTGGGTGCCATCGTCAACTTTGACGACATCAGCCACATCGAGTTCTTTGAGCGCGTCGCGGGGCCCATCCCCAAGACGGTCAGCTGCCGCTTTAATCCGGGCGGCCTGTTCCAGCTCTCCAACGGCATCATGGATAACCCCGGCGACTCCAAGTACGGCATGACCACCGAGCAACTCTTCGAGGCGTTCCGCATGCTCAAGGCCAAGGGCGCCGAGGACTTTGGCATCCACGCATTCCTTGCCAGCAACACCGTCACCAACGACTACTACCCCAAGCTCGCGCGCATCCTCTTTGAGCTTGCCGTGCGCCTGGAGCGCGAGACCGGCGCACATGTCGCCTTTATCAATCTGTCCGGCGGCGTCGGTATCCCCTACCTGCCCGAGCAGCAGGCCAACGACATTCACGCCATCGGCGAGGGAGTGCACGCGGCATACGACGAGATCCTGGTTCCCGCCGACATGGGCGATGTGGCCATCTGCACCGAGATGGGCCGCTTTATGATGGGCCCCTACGGCTGCCTGGTCACCAAGGCCATCCACGAGAAGCAGATCTACAAGGACTATATCGGTGTCGACGCAAGCGCGGTCGACCTGATTCGCCCTGCCATGTATGGCGCCTACCACCACATTACGGTGATGGGCCAGCCGGGTGGCGCCGACAAGACCACAGCACCCGTTGCGGATACCTACGACATCACGGGCAACCTATGCGAGAACAACGACAAGTTCGCCATCGATCGCGAACTGCCGCATATCGACATGGGCGACCTGCTTGTGATTCACGATACCGGCGCGCATGGCTACTCCATGGGCTACAACTACAATGGACGGCTGCGCTCCGCCGAGGTCCTGCTGCGTCCCGATGGCTCGGCCGAACTCATCCGCCGCGCCGAGCGCCCGGGCGATTATTTTGCCACGCTCGATGTGCTGCCGTGCGGCCGAGAGCTGCTGGCCAAGTCGCGCGCCGAAAGTGCCCGCCGTCGCGCCCAAGACGAGCGGCTGGCAGTCGCCGCCCAATGGAACAAACGCATCCAGATCGCGGACGCGAAGGAGAAGAACATGGACATCCGCAATCTTGAAGGCTCGATCGTCGCCCTTGTTACGCCGTTTAAAAAGGACGGCAGCGTCGACTTTGACGCGCTCGAGCGCCTTATCGATTTCCACCTGCAAAACGGCACCGACGCCATCCTCACCCTGGGCACCACCGGCGAGAGCGCCACGATGACCGATGACGAGGACAACTCCGTTGTCGCCGCCGTGGTCAAGCAAGTTGCAGGCCGCGTCCCCGTCATTGCCGGCTCGGGCTCCAACTCCACGCAAACCATGCTCACCAAGTCGCTCACCTACCAGGGCTTGGGAGCCGACGGTCTGCTGCTCATTACCCCCTACTACAACAAGGCCAATGAAGAGGGCATCTATCAGCACTTTAAGACCGTCGCCGATGCCGTGGACATCCCCTGCATCCTGTACAACATCCCCGGCCGCTGCGGCTGCGGCATCAGCGAGCGCAACGTAGAACGCTTGGCTGCGCACCCCAACATCATGGGTATTAAGGAAGCCTCGGGCAACGTCGCCTACGCGGCCAAGATCGCCCACCTGCTGTCCGACGACTTCCGTATGTACTCGGGCGAAGACGCACTTACCGTACCGCTCATGAGCCTGGGCGCTTCGGGCACCATCAGCGTGTGGGCCGATGTTCAGCCGCAGCTCGTGCACGACATGTGTCGAGCCTATCTGGACGGTGACGTGGCACGCGCCCGCGATATCCAGATTGCCGGCCAGCCGCTCATCAATGCACTCTTTAGCGAGGTCAACCCCATCCCCGTCAAGGAGGCGCTCGCCCAGATGGGTATGATCGAAGCAAATTACCGCATGCCGCTGTGCCCCATGGCAGACGTCACGCGCGCTACACTTACCGATGCTCTGAAGGGAGCTGGTCTGCTTGATTAAGACCGTCATTATGGGAACGGGCCGCATGGGCTCGCTCATCCGCACCACCGCCGAGGGCGTTGTCGACGCCGCCGGACAACCTGTTTTCAATATCGTGGCCCAGATCGGCTTTGACTTGTCCGAGCTCGAGAACGCCCCGGCAGCCGACGTCATCATCGACTTCTCGAACGTCGTGACCTTCGATGCCGTCGTCGCCTATGTCGAGCGCACGGGCGCAGCGTTAGTCTCGGGAACCACGGGCTACACACCAGAGCAGATGGATCGCCTGCGCGAGCTGGGTCAGAACGCCCGCGTCATGCACTCCGGCAATTATTCCATCGGTATCGCAGCCCTGCGTCATCTGGTAGCACAGGCAACACGCGAGCTGCCCGGCTTTGACTGCGAAATCGTCGAGACGCACCATAACCAAAAGGTCGACGCCCCCAGCGGCACTGCCAAGTTGTTGCTCGACGCCGTCGTCGAAGCCGAGCCCGAGGCAGGTTACCACCCCGTCTATGGCCGCGAGGGCATGTGCGGTGCACGCGACCCCAAGGAGATCGGCATGCACTCGCTGCGCGGTGGCACTGTCGCCGGCGTGCACGAAGTGAGTTTCTTTGGCCAGGACGAGGAGGTCACGCTCACGCACCGCGCCACGAGCCGTCAGATCTTTGTCAACGGTGCCCTGGCAGCCGCGCAGAAGCTCGTCACCCACGAGCCTGGCTTCTATACGTTCGACCAGATCATGTTTGCCTAACCAGGTATCAACCGGATTCACCCAAAGGAGAGACAGCAAATGAGCAATGCAGCCGAAATGGATGCACAGGAGATCATCAACTACATCGCCACCGCGCCCAAGAAAACGCCCGTCAAACTGTACGTGCGCGAGAAGCCGGGCATGAAGGTCCAGTGGGGCAATGCACACGTCTACGGCGGTCGTCGTGGCAAGACCGTCTTTGGTGACTGGGATGAGCTCAAGGCAATCCTCGACGCCAACGCCGGCTCCATCGACTACTACGACGTAGAGAACGACTGCCGCAACTCCGCCGTGCCCATGCTCGACCTCAAGGGCATCAACGCCCGCATCGAGCCGGGCGCTATCATCCGCGACCGCGTCGAGATTGGCGACCGTGCCGTCATCATGATGGGCGCCATCATCAACATCGGCTCCGTCATTGGCGAGGGTTCCATGATCGATATGGGCGCCGTGCTGGGCGGCCGCGCCACCGTGGGTAAGAACTGCCACATCGGCGCCGGCACCGTGCTGGCAGGCGTCGTGGAGCCCGCCAGCGCCACGCCCGTCATCATCGAGGACGATGTCATGATCGGCGCCAATGCCGTGGTCCTGGAGGGCGTGCACGTGGGCAAGGGTGCTGTCGTTGCCGCCGGCGCCGTGTGCGTCGAGGACGTCCCCGCCGGTGCCGTCGTGGCCGGTGTCCCCGCCCGCGTCATCAAGATGCGCGACGAGAAGACCGACAGCAAGACTGGCCTCGAAGAGGGCTTACGCCAGCTTTAATAGTTACGCGGTTTTGACAAACCGCGTTTTCTCTGACGCATGCTCAACCTGCGGCGCAATGTCAGCAACCAAGCCGAAAACAAAAAAGGCCGAAGCACCATCGGGGCTTCGACCTTCATCATCTCAGGGTTCCGTCGTATTCAACCATGGCGGGTCGCTTTGACAGGCGCCCCGCGGCCGTCTTATAGACCTCGGAACGGTCGCGCCGCCCTATTGCCACGATCTCGGCAATCTCAACCGTTCCGTCCTCCCGGATTCGAAAAACCATTCGGAGTCCTGCATTCCGCCATTTGATCTTTTTGCAGCCGGCAAGCTCGCCGTGAAGCGGCGTTCCAATTTCATCAGCGCGCGTCTTTAATTTCGCGACTGCAATACGGACGAGTCTTCGCTGAGATCCATCTAGTTTTTGATATTCCTTCTCGACGTCTCGATTCAAAAAGCCGACGACAAAATGCCCACTCATTCGAAAAGATCCTCATCGGGGATCGCGTCCGGATCCATCGATTCAAACTCCGCGAGCTCCTCGGTAGTTAGGGCGTCCTCAAACGGAACAAATTCATGCGGACCATGCTTGACTCGATCCGCAGCGATGCGATTTATCTCAAGTTCGTGCAGATACTGCAGCGCGCCGTACATTTCCTCATAGGCGGCATAGTCGATAATCACGGTATCGATATCGTTATGATCGGCAATGAACTGTGGTGCGCGTTTTGCGCGTTTACGAATGGCAGATAAAGACTTGCTTGCTTCTGTAGCCGAAACAACCTGGTCTTTTGTAAACACCGGTTTTTCCAGAACAAGTGGGGACATTTTGACCTCCAAAAAAATAATCTGGATTATATTTCAAAGTATACTTCAAAATATAATCCAGACTTTTATTCGAAAAAAAAGCCCTATCGATTCTCGATGCTGCCGATATTCTTGAGCTCGATGGAGATGAGGCCGTTGGGCTCGTTGACGAACTCAATGTACTCGGAGTTCGAACCCATCTCGGCCGGGAAGCTGATTTCGATGCCCGTGTCGGTACGGATCTTGTGATTGCGCACAGCAGCGCGCTCGACCTGCTTGCGCTCCACGGGAACGCGCTCGGGAACCTTCTCCTCGGTCAGCGCCGCACGCACGCTTTCCTTGATGACCGGCTCGTCCTCAAAGACCTCATCGACGATATCCCAAGGCGGCAGCTCCTCGTCATCCTCAACCTTCTCGGCAACGGCAGCCTTAACCTTAGCGAGCGCTACGGCCGTATTGGCACCGTGCTCCTCGGCGACTTCCTCGACCACACGCGTCACGGTGTCGATGACCTCCTTGCCCGACACGCCCGTGTCGCACTGCAGCAGGCCATCAGGAATAAGCATACGGTCCTCGCCGGCAATCTTGCGTTTCTTGTCCACGTAGCCGATCTCCATGGTGCTCGCGCGCACGATGGCATAGCTTGGCACCTTTTGCGAGGGGTTTGGCAGAATAGCGTAGTGGCGCGCGATGTCATTGCGCACCTCCCCCTCCTCGCGGCCCACTTCGTGCATGAAAGCCTGCTTGGAGCCCAGCAGCATCACGGCAAACCAGCGGGCATCCTCATCGTCGTCAAAATCAGCCACGAGCACGTCGGTGGACTCGGCTTTCTCAGCCTTGGTGAGCTCGGAGGAGATAAACTCCGCAATCTGCTGCGACAGGTCCACGAACTCGCGCTCGCCAAAGAAATAACCCTTGAGCTCGCCGCCAAACGCAGAGTTCTCGGCAAACGTGGCGCGTTTATTGTCGGTCGAGGTACGTGCGCGGCGCAGATGCGTGGTCACGAAGTTGCGCACGGTACGGCTTTCGATATCCAACTCGCGCTGGCTCATAACGTTGACGGCAGAGTCAAAGTCCAGGATATGCAGAATCGCGTGATTGATTTTCATATACGGCATTCCGTTCTAGATCGATTTCGGCACGAACCAGTATAGCGGTCGAGCCCTCCCCGAGCGCATCGAAGATTGGTGCATCGGGGACAGGTTACTTTGCGCCAATGGCTAGCGCAGAAGCTCGGACTACCAAGCCTCGAGCTGTTCTGCCAGACTCTTACCGGCAGTGGACATGTCGATCTGGGGTCGTTTGGGCAGCAGCGCGCATTTAAGGATTGCCACGATGGTCTGCGAGACAAAGCGTCGCGTATCCTTGTCAAAGCCTTGTGCAGCCTGGAGCATCACGGGCAGGCTCTCGCGCAGGTTCCCAGCGATATCTGCAAAGCGTTCGGCGCCCGTAGCCTCAAACACAGAGAACAACGCATCTACAAAACGCTCGCGCTCGCTAGGTGACACCGCAAGCAGCATCTCGCGAATGGAGCCATCAACGTATCGAGCACCGGCGGACAGACGCTCACAGTACACAAAATCGCAGCCGTCGACCACCCAGCTAAAGGGATTGTGTTGCAGCAGACTAAACTCGGTGCTCTCAACGATGGCATAGTCCTCTTGCGTCTCGAACATCATGCCGAAGATCGAAGACTGGGGCAGGGTTTTATCGATACGACCGGAAAGGCTCGCAAAGGCGTCTCCGCTCAGAAACTCCTCGACAAAGCCAGGGCCATCGTGGGAGAAGACCCGCTCAATCCGGTTGCGAGCACCGCTTGAGCACATCGCTGCGCCATACACAGCCAGATTTCCGCCCTTGGAATGGCCTCCGCACAAGAGCGGCCCATCAATCGAGGCCGACACCTCGTCCATATAGCGTGCTGCAGATTCCTGAGAGGCCACAGGACATCGAAACGCCATGTTGAAGTCCTCTTTCCAGCCCACAATCGTGCTGTCGGTCCCTCGGAAGGAAACGTAGCTAAACCCTGCCGGAAATCGGAGCGTCATGGCCGCAAACTGCTCCGTCATCGCAACATCGTTCACGGCGCGATAGCCGCAAATGCGCACGCCGCGGTATCTGGGATTTGCTGCCACCGCCTCCAACAAGGCACGGCTTCCCTCTGGATTCCACAGGTCGCCAACCATATCCCGATAGCACTCGGCACGTAGCAGCTCGCGCACGTCAAGCCCCCGCCAGCCCTCAAGCTCTGGCATGTCCTGCGGCAGGCGCAAATACGACAACCAGGCAAAGACCAGACTGTCCACCGCGCAAAACGCCCGCTCATCAAACGAGTCAAAGGCCGTCTGGGCATAGGTCAAAAAGTTAGGCGAATCAGACATGACCCTCCCATCAACAATAGTGCAAGGGGGACAGGCTGGTTTTGCACCGATTGCACCTCATTTGATGCAAACAAACCTGTCCCCAATGCATCAAAAAGGCGCCCGGGTCACATGGACCCAGACGCCTTCATTGTAGCCTGTTGCTTAAACGAGCGAATTTAGCAGGAGAAGTCGACGCTGTCGATGATGTCCTTAAGAGCCTTTGCGGAGGCGGTGAGCTCATGCTGCTCGTCATCGTTCAGCGGCACGGGAACGCGGCAGACGACGCCGTCGCGACCAACGACCGTCGGCATGGAGATGGCCAGATCGGACAGGCCGTACTCGCCCACCATGAGCGAGGAAACAGGCAGAACGGTCTGCTCATCGCGCATGACGGCAGTGCAGATGCGCTTAACGGCCATAGCGACACCGTAGTAGGTGGCGTGCTTCTTCTCGATGATGGTGTAGGCGGAGTTCTTGACGTCCTCGGCGATGCGCTTCTCAGCGGCCTCATGCTCCAGGTGACCGTGAAGCTCGCAGAAGGTGTTCAGCGGCACGCCGGCAACCTGGGCGCTGGACCAAGCGACGAACTCGGAGTCACCGTGCTCGCCCATGACGTAGGCCTGAACGTCGCGCGGGTCAACCTCGACGTGAGCGCCGAGCATCTGCTGCAGACGGCCGGTGTCGAGCACGGTGCCGGAGCCGATGACATGACCCTCGGGCAGGCCGGACATCTTGATGGCGGCGTAGGTCAGAACGTCGACCGGGTTGGAGACGATGAGCAGAATGCCGTCGAAGCCAGACTTCTTAATCTCGGGAATAATGGACTTAAAGATGCTGACGTTCTTATTGACCAGGTCCAGGCGGGTCTCACCGGGCTTCTGGGCAGCGCCAGCGGTGACGACGATCATGGCGGCGTCGGCGACATCGGAATAATCGCCGGCGTAGATCTTCATCGGCTCGGCAAACGTCATGCCGTGCGCGATATCCAGAGCCTCACCCTCGGCGCGGTTCTTGTCCACGTCGATGAGGACCATCTCGGAGAACAGACCACTCTGCATCAGCGCGAACGCCGAAGACGAACCGACGAAACCGCAGCCGACAATAGCGACCTTCTTCTCGTTAACCATTAGAAACTCCCATCTCTCTCCACAAACAAGCCGCCCGGGAACGACCCGAGCGGCTTGCCGTAATCCCAATACATCCAATCGGGACTTTGATTATGCTCCTATTCGCAGACAAATATCGACCGTTTACCGAAATTATTTGCAGGATTCGTAAAATAACTGCACGAAATCGATTTCGAGCTATTGACGAGTCGAAATAAGTTTCTAATACAGGCCCGCCTCGCGAATGGCCTCGACAGCCAAAGCGATCTGGTCGGGCGGCAGGACCAGCGCCATGCGCACGTGCCCCTCACCCGAAGGGCCAAAGCTCGCGCCCGGCGTCACCACAACGCCGGCCTTCTCCATAAGCTCCTCGCAAAACGCCATGGAATCGGTGCGACCACCGGGAAGCTTGGTCCACACAAACATAGAGCCATGCGCGTTGGGACGCTCCCAGCCCAGGCCCTCAAGACCGTCGCACAGGGCATCGCGGCGCTCCTGGTACTTCAGACGCTGCGCCTCGACCTCATCGCGCGGGCCATTAAGGCAGGCGATAGCAGCCTTCTGGATCGGGAAGAACATGCCAAAGTCGATCTGGCCGCGCAGCTTGGCAAAGGCAGAGACCACATCCTCGCGACCGACCAAAAAGCCGATGCGGGCACCGGTGACGTTAAACGACTTGGAGAGCGAGAAGAACTCCACGCCCACCTCGAGCGCGCCGGGATACTGCAAGAAGCTGCCGCCCGGCTCGCCGTCGAACACGATGTCGGAGTATGCGTTGTCATGGACGATGAGCAAATCGTGCTCGCGGGCGAAAGCGATGATCTCCTCGTAGACCTCGGGCGTGCCCACCGAACCCACCGGGTTGGCAGGCAGCGACACGATCATATACTTGGCACGATCGGCCACCTCGGGATCGATACCCGCCACATAGGGCAGGTAATTATGCTCGGCGACCAACGGATAGTACTCGAGCTTGGCATCGGCGATCTTGGCACCCGCCTCAAAGACCGGGTAGCACGGATCGGGAACCAGAATGGTGTCACCCGGATCGAGCAGGGCCAGGCCCAAATGGCCCACGCCCTCCTGCGTGCCGTTGCACGACTGCACCATAGACGGCGTAATGCCCGAAACGCCAAAGCGACGCTCATAGTAATCGCACACGGCTTGCTTGAGTTCGGGCAGGTCGCGCAGGGCATACTTCCACATCTCGGGATCTTGGGCGGCTTGTGTGAGCGCCTCGACCACATGGCCGTACGGCTTAAAGTCGGGCGTGCCCACGCTCATGTTGTAAATGGTCTTGCCCTGAGCCTTCAGCGCGAGAAGTTTGTTGTTGAGCGAGGCGAAGACCTCCGCGCCAAAGCGGTCGAGACGCTGCGATGCTTGCATGGTGCCACCTTTCAATATAAAAAACGCGGCGCTCCGACAAGAGCGCCGCGCGATACGGGCCATCAGATTGCAAAAGTGTAACGCTTACAAACCCCGTATTGGTTCAATTTAGCCAACCTTAGTCAACTGGATTGAGCGCGTCGATCTGCGCAAGCCACAGACGCGAGCTAGCGTCACTCGGCATACGCCAATCGCCGCGCGGGCTGAGCGTCACCGAGCCCACCTTGGGACCATCGGGCAGGCAGCTGCGCTTAAACTGCTGGGCAAAGAAGCGACGGTAGAACGTACGCAACCACGTGTGGACAGTCTTGGCGTCGTAGACGCCCTCGAAGCTCTTGAGAGCCATACGGTAGATCTTGCCGGGCTCAAAACCAAAACGCAGCAGGTAATAGAGAAAGTAGTCGTGCAGCTCGTACGGGCCCACCAAATCCTCAGTCTTCTGCGCAATCTCGCCGTCGCCCGTGGGCGGCAGAAGCTCGGGGGACACCGGTGTATCGAGGATGTCGAGCAGCGTCTCAGCAATACGCCCGCCAAAGACATCGGCGGCATAACGCACCAGATGGCGCACAAGCGTCTTGGGCACGCTCGCGTTGACGGCGTACATGCTCATGTGGTCGCCGTTATAGGTAGCCCAGCCGAGCGCCAGCTCCGACAGGTCGCCCGTACCGATGACAAAACCGCCAGCCTGGTTGGCCAGATCCATCAGAATCTGCGTACGCTCGCGGGCCTGGCTGTTCTCGTAGGTCACGTCCTGCACGGCCGGATCGTGCTCAATGTCCTTGAAGTGCTGCTCCACGGCCGCGTGGATCGAAACCTCGCGGAAGCTCACCCCCAGGTCGCGGGCAAGCGACTCGGCATTGGACTTGGTGCGATGCGTCGTGCCAAAACCTGGCATGGAGACCGCCGTGATACCCGTGCGCGGCAGCCCCAGCGCATCGAAGGCGCGCACGGTCACAAGCAGTGCCAGCGTGGAGTCCAAGCCACCCGAAAGGCCGATGACTGCAGCCTTGGTACCCGTATGGGCAAGGCGGGTCTTGAGGCCGGCGGTCTGCAGGTCGAGGATAGTCTCGCAACGCTCGGCCAGGTCGCCATGGTCAGCTGGCACAAAAGGTGCGCGGGGGAAGACACGGTCGATGTCGCAGGCGTTGCGCAGGACGGGAGCCTCGGAGAGCACGCCCCCAAACGAAAATTCAACGGCCGTGGCCTCCGGCGCATCGTCCGCGCGCGTCCACGTCGTCGAGCGGCGGCGCTCGGCAACCAGACGGTCAAGATCGACATCGGCGACGGCCATATCGCAGGTAAGCAGTTTGGTCGCAGCGAGCTTCGAACCGTTTTCGTAGACGAGGTTCTCGCCTGCAAAGACCATGTCGGTCGTGGACTCGCCCTCACTCGCGTCCGCATAGGCATAGGCGCAGTACAGGCGCGCACTCTGATTGGAGATGAGACTGCGGCGATAATCTGCCTTACCGATAATCTCGTCCGAAGCCGACGGGTTGAGAATCACCGTGGCACCGGCAAGCGCCATCTCGGTCGAAGGGGGCGCCGGCACCCACAGGTCCTCGCAGACCTCAACGCCCAACACCATATCCTCGGCACCTTCATCACAGCAGCGGTAGACAAGCCCCGAGCCCAGCGGGACCAGACCCTGACCAGCAAACTCGACCCACACAGGATCTGTGGGCGCCGGAGCAAACCAGCGGCGCTCGTAGAACTCGCCATAGTTGGGCAGATACTTCTTGGCCGTGAGGCCCAAAAGCTCGCCCGCGCAGCACACGGCGGCGCAGTTGTAGATATTCTCGGCAACTGCAACGGGAAGACCGATGGTAAAGACAATCGGCAGCTCGCGGGTTTCATCGAGAATATGCACCAGAGCAGCCTCGCAGGCATGCAGCAGCGTGCGATTATGGAACAGGTCGGCCGCGGTATAGCCGGTCAGGTTAAGCTCGGGCAGCACCAGCGCGCGAACGCCGCGCTCGGTAGCCTCGCGAACAGCCGTCAGCGCAACCTCGGCATTGCCCTCGACATCGGCCACGCGAATCCGCGGCGACGCCGCCGCCACACGCAAAAAGCCATCAGACTGAGAAAGGTGAAGATTCATAAGAATGCTCCCGTGCGTAGACGCCATTCACAACAATTAGCAAGCCCTATTGTAGTTCAACCGCCGGGTGTAACCGCATCCCACCAACTTGGTGAGCAATTGATGAGTTGATGATATCTGTTAAATGTCACGTACGATTCACATCTGGTGGGTACCCTGATGGCTGCATGAAACGAAGCAGATTTACACCGGGAGGGCCCCGTATGACAACCAAGTACACCGACGCGCCGCGCACGCGCGTCATGACACCGGCCGCGCTCAACAACGGCGTTCACGAAAACCATTCCATCGGACAGACCATGGCCATCGCGCCCAAAAAGGGCCTGTTCGATGACATTTCCATTCCCCAGATCATCGCCGGTGCCGCAGCAGCCGCCACAAGCGTCGCGCTTGCTTCCAAGATCGGTATCGCCGGATCGGTGATCGGTGCCGCCGTGAGCTCCGTCATCACCGTTGTGTCCTCGCAGGTCTACCGCCACTTTATCTCTGCCAGCGCCAAAGCCCTCAAAGGTACGCACGCCGACGTCGACTACCCCGCCGGCGCCTATGAGCCCGTTGGATTGAATGCCGAGGAGCACCTGGGCGGCGCCGCGACTACGCAAGAGATGCGCCAGATTGCGGGGCGCGCGACCACGGCGCGCGTTGCCCCCGACAGCTTGCGCGCCAAGGCGGCGGCAGAGCGCAGCCAGACGCAAAAGAAGGTCATCATCTTCTCGATCGCCATCGCCATCGTCGCGGTCATTGCCTGTGCCGGCGCCATCCTTATCACCACCGCCGGTGAGGGTCTGGGCGAGCGCCCCGAGCCGATTCTGTCGTCGCGCACGACGGAGAGTGATGCAAATGACAACACCCATTCGCAAGACCAGCAGGCACAGACGGACGGCACGCAAGACAGTTCTACCTCTGCCGATTCGTCCTCGAACGCCCAAAACCAATCGCAGGGCACCGATTCCTCTACGTCCAACAGTGGCACGCAATCCGGCACGACCGACTCAAGCCAAACGACTGACGGCTCTCAACCGAGTACAGGCGACCAGACGAGCGGCAATGCATCGGGCACGGGATCTACCGACAATAGCAACACCAACAGCTCGAGCGGAACCGCTTCCGGCACGGCATCTGACAGCTCAAGCCAAGGCACGGCATCGGGCAACTAAATACGTTTGCCTCTCATAGATAACCGACCTGTATAACGGGCGCGAACCGGCAACGGTCGCGCCCGTTTGCCTTGGGCGACGAGATGGCAAGCCCCGTGCGATGGTAAGATGCTTTGGTGTGTAAAGAGGAGATTTGCCATGAGCAAGACAATAGTTAGGCCCACGCTATCGCTGGGCAACCACATCTATCTGTATCGTCTACTGCGCGATGCGATTGGGTGCGGCAAGCAAACGTTTATGACGCAGGTCGAGGAGGCACTCGCCGCTGGTGACATGGTCGCCTGTGACCTAGGCTTCGAGTCCACACGCGAGCTGCTCGAGGAGCTCGACGACTGCATTAAGCTGACTGTCTTTAAGGGCGGTCGCCTGTATGCCACCGTCATCGCCAACGAGGCCTGGGATGCCGCCCTTGCCAAGGGCGAGGACAAGTCTAAGGCTGCCAAGGGTGCCAAGCAGTCCTACAAAAAGAAAAAACGCGGCGAGAAGGACCTCAAGGCCGTGCGCCCTAAGCACGTTAAGCGTCCCGAGCCCGAGCCTGTGGCCGAAGTCGCTCCGGAACCCGAGGCAGCGGTTGAAGTCGCTGTTGAAGCAACGGCAGAGGTCGATACCGAAATCGCCGCCACGACCGATCCCAAAGTCATATCCGAGCAGGAAGCCACTGCGGAGCCCAACGAGGCTCCCGAGTCGACAACCGAAGAAGCCGCCGACCAGCCCGAGACGCCTGCGTTCCAAAACAGCGATGTCTTTGGCGACGAGGCCGAGGACGATCAGCCCGAAGAGCCCGCAGAACAGGACGCTACCGAGGCGGCATCGGAGTCCGAGGCACCGCAGCCTGCCATCTCGCTCACGGTCGTCTATGACCCCGAGAACGCAAACGCCGGCATCACCACCATGGCATCCACGCCCATCGAGGCAAAGTCGAGCGTCGAGAACGAGAACGCGACGCAGGTTGAGGTTGAAACTGCAGCTGCAGGCGCGTCCGCCATCGTGAAACCCGCAGATTCCACGATCAAGCCGGAAGCGATGCCGGAATCCGCACCCGTCATCGAGTCCGTGCCCACCTCTGCTTGCGACCAAATTCCCGCACCGGCACCGGCTTCGGCACCCGCAGCGGCCCCAACCCCCGCACCTGCAGCGCCCGCCATCCTCAAGGACTTCCCCTTCGATTTCACAACCGAGGTCTTCTGCCCCGGCCCGCTTCTGCATCAGCTGTCGACCTATCTCCCCTACGGCGCCGACACGCTCGGCATCGTCGGCGAGTACTACTGGATCGCCCGCGAACGCGGCACCATCGAGGCCGCGCGAAACCGCGCGAGCTTCCCCCTGCGCTACACGCAGGCCGGCGAGCGCCACGAAGTCACCGTGCGCATCCGCCGCAACACCACCGGAGGTCTCGGAGCCGCCTGGACCATCGATAAAGTCGAAGAACCCGAGCAGTAACGACAAACGGCTCAAATCCAAATCAGGATTTGAGCCGTTTTTATTTGTTGATGTTGCGTAACCAACAGCGAGCGGGTCGCAAGTGCCCCAGGTTGCCGTGAAAGAGGAGCGACGCGTACTTCGGTACGCGAGCGACGGCTTGAACGGCAAGATGGGGTGCTTGCGGCCCGCGCAGCGTCGAGCAGTTACGCGGTTTGGTAAAACCGCGTAACAAAACTAGTCACGCGTCAGCTTGCGGTGAATACGATGCGGCTGGGCTGCGTCCTCGCCCAGGCGCTCGATGCGATTGGCTTGATAGGCCTCGAAGTTGCCCTCGAACCAATACCAGTTGCCCGGATTCTCGTCGGTGCCCTCCCACGCCAGAATGTGCGTGGCGACGCGGTCCAGGAACATACGGTCGTGGCTAATGACCACCGAGCAGCCCGGGAACTCGAGCAGCGCCGCTTCGAGCGAGGACAGCGTCTCGACGTCGAGGTCGTTCGTGGGCTCGTCGAGGAGCAGCAGGTTGCCGCCCTGCTTGAGCGTGAGCGCCAGGTTCAGACGGTTGCGCTCGCCACCGGAGAGTACGCCAGCGCGCTTCTGCTGGTCCTGGCCCTTAAAGCCAAAGCTCGCCACATAAGCGCGGCTGGGAACCTCGGTCTCGCCCACCATCATGTGGTCCAGGCCGTCCGAGACGACCTCCCACAGGTTCTTATCGGGGTCGATGCCGGAACGGTTCTGGTCGACGTAAGAAATCTTGACGGTCTCGCCCACCTCGAGCTCGCCCGAAGTCAGCGGCTCCAGACCCACAATCGTCTTGAACAGCGTAGTCTTACCCACACCGTTGGGGCCGATGACGCCCACGATGCCGTTGCGCGGCAGGATGAACGATAGGTCGTCGATGAGCACGCGGCCATCGAACTCCTTGTGCAGATGATGGGCCTCGAGCACCTTGTTGCCCAAACGCGGTCCCACGGGGATGCGGATATCGGTCCAGTCGAGTTTCTGGCTTGCGCGGGCCTCGGCCTCCATCTCCTCGTAGCGAGCCAGACGGGCCTTGTTCTTGGCCTGGCGAGCCTTGGGCGAGCTGCGTACCCACTCGAGCTCGGCCTCCATGCGCTTGGCGAGCTTGGCATCGCGGTTGCCCTGCGCCTCGATACGCGCGGCTTTGGTCTCCAGGTACGTGGAGTAGTTGCCCTTGTAGGGATAAAGGTGGCCGCGGTCGACTTCGCAGATCCACTCGGCAACGTTATCCAGGAAGTAGCGATCGTGCGTGACGGCAAGCACCGCGCCCTGGTAGTTGTGCAGGAAGTGCTCGAGCCACAGGATCGACTCGGCATCCAGGTGGTTCGTGGGCTCGTCGAGCAGCAGCAGGTCGGGAGCCTCGAGCAGCAGCTTGCACAGGGCCACGCGGCGGCGCTCGCCGCCGGAAAGCACGTTGACCGGCATGTCGGAATCGGGCAGCTGCAGGGCGTCCATGGCCTGACCGAGCTTGGAATCGATATCCCAACCGTCGGCGGCGTCGATCTCGTCCTGGAGCTTGCCCATCTCGGCCATGAGGGCGTCCATGTCGCAATCCGGGTCGCACATCTCCTCGCCGATTTTATTGAAGCGATCGACCTTGGCGATCATGTCGCCAAACGCCATGCGTACGTTCTCGATGACGGTCTTGTCATCGTCGAGCGGCGGCTCCTGCTGCAGGATACCCACGGTGTAGCCGGGGGTGAGCCTGGCATCGCCGTTGGAGACCTCCTCGATGCCGGCCATGATCTTGAGCAGGGTCGACTTGCCCATACCGTTGGGGCCCACGACGCCGATCTTGGCACCGGGGTAGAAGCTCAGGGTCACGTCGTCAAGGATTACCTTGTCGCCATGGGCCTTGCGAGCCTGATACATCTGGTAGATAAACTCCGCCATTTGTCTGTTTTATCCTTTCTAACTGCTGTTTCCATATTCTTGTTTCGCTTTAGTGGAAACGAAATGAGAAAATCAGCTCTGAAACTTAGCGAAAAAGGGGCATGGTTGCCCACACCCCCTAATACTACCTGGGAAAAGTCCCCCGGGACACACTATGAACTGCGTACGCTAGTTTTCCGCAACCTTAACGAACAGCCCGCTGAGATTTGCGCCACAGCAGATACGAGTAGACGTAGACGGCTCCGACCGAACCAAACGCCAGCACCGCAATCACCGCGGCGACGACTTCACTCGAAAGCACCGCACCTGCCACGCCCATCGCAATCAGGTCAACACCCAGCACCATAAAGCAGGCACCGCCAAAGCGCTGCGTACGGCGCCAGTTCTCGGGATCGGCAAGCGCCCAAGGCGTCTTGATACCGAGCGTATAGTTCTGCTTCACACGCGGCAAGTAGTTGCCTACGCCGATGAACAGCAAACCGATAGCACCGGAAATCAGCACGTTGACCGAACCGACCGCCGGCACCACGCCCCAGACCGTAAGCTCTCCCAGCCAGCTTATGGCGCACATGAAC
This sequence comes from uncultured Collinsella sp., assembly GCA_900542825.1. Classification (GTDB taxonomy): domain Bacteria; phylum Actinomycetota; class Coriobacteriia; order Coriobacteriales; family Coriobacteriaceae; genus Collinsella. The sequence goes on from UQOY01000001.1 coordinate 282,452, forward strand.
AAGGTGAAGGCGATCACGAAGCCCTGGTAGAACTTGCCCGAGGTTCGATATGCCTCGCCTTTGGGGTCGATGCGCGGCACCACGCAGAACATTGCGAGAAGCACCAGAGGCAGCACGCCGAGCGCGGAGGCCATCCAGCTGGGACCCCAACCGTCGACGGCGCCGTTCGCGCCCCAGTGCGTGGGAATCTGCCCAGGCAAGCTCGGCATCACCATGAGGTGCGCTACGACATTGGCGACGCACAGAGCGATCAGCGCAATCCACACACGCCGCGATACCCCCGTGGCGTGAATGCCCTTGTTTTCGTTATTCATCCTTATCACCTTCCGTGTTTGTAAAGCCCATAAACCAACCGATCAAGTCCTGCATGACGGTGGTGTTTAAGCTGTAAACGATGTTTTGGCCATGACGTTCGTCGGTCACCAACCCGGCGTTTTTGAGCGTCGCCAAGTGATGGCTCAACGACGGCTTGCTGATGTCAAAATGCTCGGCAAGCTCCCCGGCCGTGCGATTGCCCTCGCGCAGCAGTTCCAAAATGTGACGCCGTGTAGGATCGGCCAGCGCCTTAAAACCCTCTCCCGGCATAAGACCTCCTCTCATCATTTCGTTCGACGCGCACACTATACTCGTTATTTAGATGTTTGTCTAACCATCTAATCTTATACTCAAAAAATAGCCGCCCCCGCGTAATGCGAAGACGGCCACTTCTCACGCTACAAACATGTTTGGGAGTTGGCAAACCCGCTGCAACGGGTGCCATCTGCTTCATCTTATGCGAATCCCTGCCTCATTTCAACAAGCCCCTAGGGCTCAAATGGAATCGCGATAATACCTATAATGGCGATAGCTAAAACACGATTCGCTTCCCCATCGGAGGATGTTTATGACCGAAACCGCAGCCGCAATTTCCAACGAGACACGCGACACCAAGCTCGAGATCATCATGGGCCGCGAGGCACTCGATAAGCTCGCCGATGCTACGGTGCTGGTGCTCGGCTGCGGAGGTGTGGGCTCCAATTGCTGCGAGGCCCTCGCCCGCGGCGGCATCGGGCATTTCGTCATTCTGGACAAGGACATTGTCGCGCCCAGCAATATCAATCGCCAGGCCATCGCCTTTCACAGCACCGTCGGCAAGCGCAAGGTGGACGTGATGGAAGCCATGATCCGCGATATCAATCCCGCCGCCACCGTTATCAAGCGCACCGAATACCTGCTGAGCGATAACATCGACGAGTTCTTTGCGAGCGTTTTGGAGCAGACGGACGGCAAGCTCGATTACATCGTCGACGCCATCGACACCATCTCGGCCAAGCTCACCATTGCCAAATATGCTCAGGACCACGACATTCGTTTGGTTAGCTCCATGGGCGGGGCCAACAAGCTCCATCCCGAGTGCCTCCGCTTTGCCGACATTTTCGATACGGTACGTGACCCCATGAGCCGCATCATGCGCAAAGAATGCAAGAAGCGCGGAATCAAGAGCCTACATGTACTGTTTAGCTGCGAGGAATCGGTTAAGACTCAGCCCCGCGACCCTTCCAATATCCACGAGCGCACCGAGCTGGGAACCGCCAGCTTTATGCCGCCCATCATGGGCCAGATGATCGCCGGCGAGGTTATCCGCCAGATCAGTGGCCGCGGCACCGAGCGCGTGCGCGCCGATGGCCAGCGCCTAGACTAGCGGAGCGCGCCGAGATGGAGCCCCGGTTATTTGATGCACACTGCCATCTTGATTTAATGGCTCACCCGGACGCCGTTGCCGATGAGGCAACGGCGCTGGGCTTGGGTCTATTTGATTGCGGCGTCGATCCACGTGACTTCGCTAGCGCACATAGGCGAACCCGTCGCCCTCCTACCGTCATCAAGGGTATCGGCCTCCATCCCCGGTGGCTCGCCGACGAGCGATGCGGCAACGCAGAAATTGACCTACTCTGCCAAATTGCCGCGCAAGAGCGTTTTGTTGGCGAGGTGGGACTCGACTTTTCCGCGCGCTTTGATGGAAGTGAGCCGCTACAAATACAGGCATTTGACCGGCTCTGCGATACACTCGTGCAGCATCCTCTTACCGGGCGCGTAATATCAATTCACGCCGTTCGTTCGGCAGGAGCCGTACTGGACATCCTCGAATCGCATGGACTACTCATCCCAAACCCCGACTCCCCCGCTATCATCTTCCACTGGTTTAGCGGCACTTCGGACGAACTCGCCCGTGCGCGAAACGCAGGCTGCTATTTTTCCGTGAACGAGCGTATGCTCGCCACCAAGCGCGGTCGCGAATATGCCCGACAGATTCCACTCGACCGTCTACTGCTCGAGACCGATGCGCCGGCCGAGCCAAACACAGAAACAAGCGCGCAGTCGCTCATCAGATCGCTCACAAGAACCTCAGAGCGCATCGCCTCGCTCAAAGACTGTGACGAAAAGTGCATCGAGTCGGCAGTTTTAGCAAATGCGCGCTCTGTATTTGACCTTCGCTAACCCCTGTGGGCAAAAAATGCCAAATATGAGTACTGTTACCGGAATGGATACATTACTCATATTTGGCATGTTTTGCACACGAGGTCCCGGGGAGGATCCTGCACCTCCCCGGGACCGCTCGGCTATTCGACGATTGGTGCTCCGTGGCCCCAAGAGCCTTCCATGCCGCACACGGTCGAGGCAAACCCGGCAGCAAAGTCGAGCGCGCGCTCGATGGCCTCGGCGCCATCCTCACCACGCTTGGCGGAATCGAGATAGCACATCAAAAACGAGGTGAGGAACGAGTCGCCCGCCCCCATGGTGTCCTTCATGTCCGTTACCGGTTTAGCCAGCTGGCGGTAATAACGCTCGCCGTCGTAAGCAATGCAGCCCTCGGCGCCCGCCGTAGCCGACACAAAACGCGGACCCAGGCCCTTCACCCATGCCAGACGCTCGCGAATCTCGTCCTCACTCGCGGCATCCGCCGCACTAAAGAAAGCAAAATCGACGTAGGGCGCAATCTGCTCGTAGTACTCGTCGGTGGAGTCGTCCGAAAAGTCAAAAGAGACCGTGACGCCCGCAGCCTTCAGCTTGGGCAGCTCGCGCTCGGTAAAGCAATAGTTGCCCGAATGAACCACATCGAACTGCTTCATGTACGCAAGATCAAAGCGATCGAGGACATAGCGCGCATCGCCACGGATACCGCCCTCGTTGGAGCCAAGGAAGACACGGTCACCGTCAACGACGGTCACGCGAGCCGCTCCGTTCTCGCCAATCATCTGCTCGCACTTGTCAAGCTCGATACCCTCATCCTCGAGGCTTGCAATGACATGCTCGGCAGCGGCGTCATTACCAAAAATGCCCATGTATGCGGAGCGTGCGGCACCGCATTTCTTGGCATAAACGGCGAAGTTCACCGCGTTGCCGCCAGGATACATGGTGTGGATATGCTCGTAGCGATCGACGACGTTGTCGCCAAATCCGAGCGCGTTGACGTTAAATGCCATGGCCTTTGTCCCTTCTAGTACTCGACAACACCCATATAGCGGCGGAAATCGGGATCGTGATCAAACACCTTGCCGCGTGCAGCACGCAGCTCGCAGTTCATGGCGTAGAACAGCACCGGATCCAGATAGGCACGGACGCTCGCCGGCACGGCTTCCATACCGTACTCCTTGGCATCGAGCACCATCAGCGTATCGGTATGCGTCTTAAGGAACGCCAGGGCGCGCTCGTCCATAGCACGGCACTCGCTGGAGCCCATCTGCAGGAAGTAAAAAACGCCATCCTGAGTAGCCTCGAAGGGGCCGTGGAAGTACTCGGCAGAGTGGATGTAGCTGCAGTGCTGCCACTGCATCTCCATAAGAGAGCAGATAGCGAAACCGTAGGTCTGGCTAAAGTTGGGACCGCTGCCCAGAATATAGAAGAACTCGTGCTCCTGGCAAAGCTTGGCAAAGCGATCGCCCAGCTCGGCATTTACCTTCTCGCGTGCCGGGGGAAGGATCTTATCCATCTCGGCGATACCGGCATACATATCGGCAAGATCGGCGTAGCCCTCCTGCTGATCGAGCAGCTCTGCCGCAAGCGACAGCGAAATACCAGCGGGGACCTCGGCCTGCGGCACACCCTCGCCCCACGGGTAGACCCACGTGGTCCACTTGCCGGAGTCGATCTTAGATCCAGCGTTGTCGGTCTGGGCGATCACCGTAGCGCCGGCGGCAAGGGCAATCTCGCAGCCCTCGACGACCTCTGGGGTGTTGCCACTGTGGCTACAGGCGATGACCAGGGACTTCTCGCCCAGACGACGCGGACGCATAATGTCGAATTCACGCGCGGTATAGATATACGAAGTGAAGGTGGTTGCCTCGCGCTGCAGAAGCTCATGAGCCGGGATCAAATCGATCATGGAGCCACCGCAAGCAATCCAGTAGACGCTGTCGAACTTGCCCTTCTCGGCAATTGCCTCTTTGATCAGATCGTGTGCGTTCATATCCAGTTCCTTTCTTGTTTGGTCCGCAATCAATGAGATTGGCTGCGTGGCCGATAGTTGTTTTAGTCAATCAGATATTTCTCGAATGCGGCCATGTTCTTGGCATCTGCCGCCGCCGGGTCATCGTAGTAACGACCGTCCGTGATTTCCTGGCCCAGCATGCCGTCAAAACCATGGGCGTTGAGCGTGGCGACGAAGGCGTCCATATCGTGCTTGCCATCGCCCCACACCAGATGGCCATACGGGTCACCGTCGATAAAGTGCATCTCGTGAATTGCCCCATCACCAAAGGCGGCAAACCAGTCCTCGAGCGTCTCGCCTGCAACGCCCATCGCGGTTGTATCAACCATGGGCTGTAAATACGGGCTCGCGACCTCGTCAATCATGCGCTTCGCATCGGAAACCGTCGTCACAAGGTTGCTCTCCTCGGGACGCAGGCTTTCCATCGTAAGCACCAGACCGTGCTCGCCGGCATACTCCGCCAGAATGGACAAGTGCTCGCGGCTGCGCTTCCAGGCTTCCTCGCGGTCCTCGTCCCAGTCGCCCCAGCCCGAGTTGACGGACATACGGTCGCACCCAAGTACCTCGGCAAGCTCAATGCCGTGCTTAAAGTACGCCAGGCTGCGCTGTTCATGCAACGGTTTGCGTGCGCAGTACTGCCAAGGATAGACAACATTCTCGGGGCACAGAGTACGATACCTAAGCCCACGGTCTGCAGCCTTTTTCGCCAGGACCTCAGCCTCAAAGTAGCCCGTGTGGTCGAGCGTCACATGCGGCTCCGCACACCACAGCTCAATGGACTCAAAGCCCAGACGCTGCTGCACATCAAGGAAGTAATCGAGCGACCACATGATGTAGTGGATATTCATGCCCGCAATCTGTTCGCGGCGCAGCGTCGGTTTGGATTCAGACATCTTATGCCTCCTTATTTCGATCGAACACGATTTGTCCGTCCGACATCGTCATATCGACCGCAAGATCACGTGCGTCGCGATAATCGAGGTCAAACACATCCCGATCGAGCACGCAGATATCGGCAAGTTTGCCGACCTCGAGCGTACCCAGCTCGTCTTCGCGCATCAGGTCGTACGCGCCCCCGGCAGTCCAAGCGCGCAAAAGCTCGACAAGCGTCAGCACGTTGGCCTCATTCACGGGAAGTCCGTCGGCGAAGAACCCGCCGCACGCGCTGTAGATCGACTCGCCCAAGCTCGGAATCAACAGCGGCAAATCAGTGCCACAGCACACTGTGCATCCGGAATCTTCCATGCCGCGGCGATTCCAGCTGTGCAAAAGTCGCGTCTCGCCAATTTGTCGACGCATCATCGACAGGCAATCCTCGCGCCGGTCCAGCGTCAGAATCTGCGGATAGACCTCGCAAATTCCACCTAACTTGCCAAACTCGACAAGATCGGTCGGGTCAGAGTTCTCGAGATCGGTAATCGCATGGCGGCGAAGCATCCGTCCATGCTCGTCTCGAGGCAGCGAGGCATAGAGCGCCACGGTGCGACGAACGGCGCCATCCCCCTGGCAATGCAAGGAATATCGGAAGCCGTCAGCATCAACTGCGCGCAGCTCGTTCTCAATCAGATCCCACTCGGGCTCCTCGACAACCGTCTTGCCGGCAGCTCCCGCATCGGCCGTGTCCTCATAGGGGTCAATCATCTCGGCAAGCCCCGCCCATACGCCGCGATCGGTCATACGGTTGAAGCCAGAAAAACGAACGAACGGTCCCCGGAAGCGCTCTCGTGCCTCGCGAGCATATGCCAGATTTGCACCAGCGCCCACCGGCTGCGACATCATAGAGACGCGAACCGTCAGCTCACCAGATTCCTCACGGCGAGCCATTTCGTCGGCAAAGCCGTAGTAGTCATCAAACGCCATCTCCTTGATGGCGGTAACGCCGCGCTCGTTAAGCATGCTCATGTAGTCCGAATACCTGGCACGCACCTCGGGCAGCGCGAGGAAATCGCTCATCATGCGCCAGATCTTCTCGGCATAGCACGCCTGGGGTGTAAAGCCGTATCGCGCACTGGCTGCAGCATTGAGAACGCAGGTCTCCGCGCCCGGTGTAAAGCAGACGACAGGGATATCACCAAAACACTCGTCAAACGCAGCTGCTGTATTTGCGTTCTCGGCATCCGATGCCAACGTTTCGGGCAGGTTGTGGCCAAAAGCCGCCGCGCAATCCGGATGACCTTCTTTCCATGCACGCAAGAGCGACACAGCCTCTTTGGCATCAGCGACGCCGGACAGATCAGACCCCAACGTCCGCAGCGCCCAGCCCGTATAGAAGGTATGCACATCGATCAGGCCGGGCATGACGGTGCGGTCGCCCAGGTCAACTGCCTCGTCCGCTTGGGTCAAATACGAAGCTACCTCACACTTGGTGCCAACCGCCTCAATTCGATTGCCACGGACCGCTACGAAACCTTCAAACGGCAGGTCCCCCGTACCGGTAAAGACGCTCTTAGACGTCAGGACCGTCAAACGATCAGACATCACAACCACCTACACCGGAAGCATGCCAGAGATTGCCGTTACGATCAGGCCAAAGACGACCATGAAAATGAAGAACTTCCAAATGGTCTTCCACCATTGGCCAAACGAAATCTTAGCCACGGCAAGGCCGGCGACCGTCATGCCCGCCACGGGACTGATGGTGTTGATGGTCTGATTAGCAAACTGGAGCGCGGTAACGGCAGCTTCGGGATTGAGGCCCATAAGCTCGGTCAGCGGACCCATGACGGGCATGGTGAGTGCCGCCAGGCCAGAACTCGAGGGAACCAGCAAAGAGAGCAGGCCAAGGACGATATACATAAACGTGGTGTAGACGGCGGCGGGTGCACCGGCGAGCGCAGTGGCGAGCGCCTGGAGGATGGTATCGATGATCATGCCGCCCTCGGCGATGACCAGAATGCCGCGAGCGATACCGATAACGATGGCGGCGTACGCAAAGTCGGCAATGCCTTTAACGAACTCCTCAGCGATCGTCTGCTGGTCAAGACCGCCCAGGATACCGGCAAGCAAGCCCATGCCAAGGAACACGGCGGAAATCTCATTCATGTACCAACCCTGGGTAACAAGACCCCAGACGATAATGCCCATACCGCAGGCAAAATCGATAAGCACGAGCTTCTGACGGATAGTGAACTCTTCCTCGATGGAGGCATCGGTCACAGAAAACTCAACACGCTTGAGTTTATCATCCTCGTACGTAATGGACGACTCGGGGTTTTTCTTGACGCGCATAGCGTATCGCATGGCCCATGCGATACCGACGGCAGTGAAGATGACCCAAGAGATGGCACGCAGCCACAGCTGAGGATTGCCCTCGATGCCGATAATGCCCTGGGCGATCAAGACGTTAAACGGATCGATGGTCGAGGCACAATATCCCAGGTTAGGACCAAGGAAGCAGATGATGAATGCCGTCATCGAGTCATACCCGATACCCATCATGATGGGAATGAAGATGGCATAGAACGGTAGGGCTTCCTCAGACATGCCAAACGTAGTGCCGCAAATGGACAGCAACGTCATCGTGATGGGAATGATGAGGATGTCCTTGTTCTTGAGCTTTTTAATCACACGGCTCATGCCGGCATTCAAAGCGTTGGTCTTGGTGATGATTGCGAACGATCCGCCAATCAATAAGACGAACGCAACGACGTCGGCAGCCTCTTGGATGCCCTTGGTGGGCGCTTGCAGGACCGCGAAGATATCCTGACCCAGATTGATGGTCTCGCCGGTCTCGGAATCGGTGTAGTTCTTATCGACCTGTTCATAGGTTCCAGCAACGGCGACTTCACGCTCGCCCGCCGCTGTCGAAATCATCTTGCGCTGATACTGACCAGAGGGAACGATCCAAGTCAGGACCGCAAAGACAACGATCAGCAAGAACATGATCGTATAAACATGCGGTAATTTGAACTTAAAACGTCTGTTTGTCTTCTTCGCCTTCGTATCTGACATAGATACCTCCAAAGAACTCGAGACTGCATCGCATCTCGCTTCAACGCTTGCATAAGGCAAACGTTCTATGACGTTCTATAGATTAACAGCAGCTTTTCCCCTCATCAAGATAATTTCAAACTGATTGCCGCAACGCGGTTGAACGGTTGCGTTCGCGCCGTGAACGGTATGGAGACGCCCGGTGAGATGATCCACCGGGCGTCTCCATTCGCAATGTCCTAGATGTCAAAAACGTAGCGAGACCCAACGATCCGCTGACGACCGATGATAAACGGCCGCCGCTGCTCATCGAAAAAGAAGGCTTCCATATAAAACAAGGGTTCGCCAACGGGAACTGCCAACAGCCGAGCGACCTCGGGCGACGCGCACGCGATCTCGAGCGTGCACGGGTCGGTAAACGCGGGCGTACGGCCCGTCCGGTTGCACACGAACTCAAAAATGGATTGGTTCGATAGAGGTGCCGTTGATAGATAAGCGTTGTCCTCGTAAACGTATATGTTGTTCTCGAGCATGACGGGGACTCCATCGGCAGTACGCACACGCTCAACGCAAATCAAATCAGTTCCAACGGGAACACCAAAGAACTGCGCTTCGGTGGAATCCGCCGGCAGTATCTTTCTCGAAATGACGCGCGCCCCCGGTTCCATTCCGTTAACGCGGCATGCGTCCGAAAAACTCTGGACGTCATCCTTCTGGCGAATCTTGCGCTTGAGCTTGGGGGCATTGACAAACGTGCCTTTCCCCTGTCGCTTCGTTAGATAGCCCTGCTGGACGAGCTCCTCAATAGCACGTCGCACGGTAACGCGGCCAACTTTATAGCTCTCAGCCAATTCAAATTCGTTGGGTATCCGCGCGCCCGCCTTGTAGGCACCGGAGTTGATTTCGTTTTTAATGATATCGATAACCTGTTGGTACAGCGGAATCGCTGCTTTACCGTCAGTTAGCCCTTCAGTCGGTGGCATATACCCTCTCCCAGCACAATTAAGTCTAAAGCGGGCTCAAGGGCATTCAACAAGCCCTTGAGCCCGCTTTAGCATAAAGTATGCTAGGTGTCGCACCAAAATGTCGGGCATTTACTCATCAGACCCGAAAAACGCGCAACTACCACGCTCCTAAGAAAGCGTGAGCAGCTCCGGCAGCTGGTCGATAATCTTGTCCGCGGCATCCTGGCTAAAGCCAAAGCGCTCCTCGCGCTTGGCAATGACTGTCAGGCCGGCTCGCTTACCCGCGGTAATGCCCGGAACGGAATCCTCAACGCAGCAGCAGCGATTCGCGGGCAGCCCCAGCAGGTCCAGCGCATGCAGGTAGATGTCGGGCTCGGGCTTGCTCTCCCTAAACTGCTCGCCACTCACCACATACTCAAAGGCATCCGACAGTCCGCATGCGTTGAGCACTTCCTCGATGCTAACCATGGGAGACGAGCTGGCAAGCGCCACGCGAACGCCACGGCGCGGCAGCTCTCGAATCGTATCCACGGCGCCTGGGTTAATCAAAGCCTGATAGTCGCGCGGACGCTTATGTGCCCACTCGTCCCAACGGGCCAACGCTTCCTCGCCAGTGAAATGCCCCTTACCGGCGCGCTCAAACCAATCGACCAGCATATGCAGGAAGAACTGATGCGAGGTGCCGACTTGCCCATTCAACTCCTCTTGAGTCAGGTTAAGCCCAAGCTCCTTGGCAAACGCGGCAGTCTCGCCCAGGTAATAATACTCGGTATCGACAATGACGCCGTCCATGTCAAAGATAACGGCGTCGAACGGAAATGCGGACACGGCACCCTCCCTAACAAAAGGGCGCCCGCAAGCGGACGCCCGAACCATGCACTATCGGCGATTCTAACCCAGCAGCTGGTCAAGCGCCACCGCAATGCCGTCTTCGTTGTTGTTGGCGGTCACCATCTGCGCCACGGCTTTGACCTCGTCGACGGCGTTACCCATGGCAACACCGGTACCCGCCCACTCAATCATGGACTTGTCGTTCTGGCCGTCGCCAAACGATACGACCTCACTGGCATCAATGCCGAGCTTGAGCAGGGCACCCCCGAGCGCACGGGCCTTGTCGATACCGGGCGCCGTGTACTCAAAGTACCAGTCGGCCGTAAACATGCCCGAAAGCGTCTGGGTAAAGGGCGCATACATTTCCTCGTAATGCGCCTGCAGGTAGGTCGGATCGCCCGCCGTCAGCAGCTTGTCCACGGGATACGTATCCACGACCTCATGCAAGCTCTCCACCTCGCGAATCTTAAGATCGCACGCATCGCGCTCATACTTGACGATATTCTTCTGCGAGCCGTCAGGCAGCGTGATCATGCAATGGTACGAGTCCTCGACGTGCAAATCGCGACCGAGCGAAATCATAGGGATCACGTCGAAATTGCGCAGGTGATCAATTAGACGGTGCAGCTCGTCAGCCTGCATGGCCTGGTCAAAAAGGACCTCATCGGTCTGAGCGTCGACCACATGCGCGCCATTAAAGGCAACTAGCAGACCGTCATGGTTTTGAAGGTCGAGCTCCTGCGCCAAGGCGTGCAGCCCCCATGCGGGACGGCCCGAAGCCAAGATGAGCTTAATGCCCGACTCCTGCACCGCGAGCAACTTCTCGCGCGTACGTGGGCTGATGACCTTTTGGTCGTTGGTGAGCGTACCGTCGATATCCATTGCGATGGCTTTGATTGCCATATATGCCTCCCTGTCATTGAACAAGCTTGCCTGAGCCATCATACAGAACACCCACGGCGGCTCTGTCTGCAACGGGAAAAATGTCATATTGTCCCAAACATGAACGGCGCGCCTTCGACGATTCCGATGCCCGTCGAAGCGCCCCCCGATACATTCCATCCTATCCAAATAGCAAAGGGCCCGCATCCCAACGGATACGGGCCCTTGTCGGCTATACGTTAGTTTTCGCAGCGAATCCTACTTGCGGTGAGCGCGGTAGAACTCGATGAGCGCCTGGGTCGAAGCGTCCTGCTCGGCCTTGGCGGCGTCGTCATGGAAGGCCGGGGTAATCTGCTTGGCAAGCTGCTTGCCCAGCTCGACGCCCCACTGGTCGTAGGAGTCGATGCCCCAGACCGTGCCCTCGACAAACGTGATGTGCTCGTACAGGGCGATGAGCTCGCCGAGTGCGAACGGGGTCAGCGTGTCGCCGAAGATCGAGGTCGTCGGGCGGTTGCCCTCAAAGCAACGAGCCGGGACGATCTGCTCGGGAGTGCCCTCGGCACGAACCTCGTCGGCCGCCTTACCAAAGGCGAGCGCCTTGGTCTGGGCCAGGAAGTTGCCCAGGAACAGCTCGTGCACGTCCTGACCGCTATCGGTCGCAGGGTTGGCGGTATTGGCGAAGGCGATGAAATCGGCCGGAACCACCACGGTACCCTGGTGCAGCAGCTGGTAGAAGGCATGCTGGCCGTTGGTGCCGGGCTCGCCCCAGAAAATCTCACCGGTGTCGGAGGTCACGGCGCTGCCGTCCCAGCGGACATGCTTGCCGTTGGACTCCATGGTGAGCTGCTGCAGGTAGGCCGGGAAACGGTGCAGGTACTGGCAGTACGGAAGCACGGCGTGGCTCTTGGAACCGAAGAAGTTGACGTACCAGACGTTGAGCAGGCCCATCAGCGCGACGGCATTGTTCTCGAGCGGCGTGCTGCAGAAGTACTCGTCGATGGCGTGGAAGCCCTCAAGGAACTGCTGGAAGCGCTCGGGGCCGAGCACGACGATCAGCGACAGACCCACGGCGGAGTCGACGGAATAGCGGCCGCCGACCCAGTTCCAAAAACCGAAGGCGTTGGCGGGGTCGATACCGAAGGCCTCGACCTTTTCGAGCGCGGTGGAAACGGCGACGAAGTGCTTTGCCACAGCCTCGGCGTTCTGCTCATCGGAGCCATCGATGGCGCCCTGAGCCTTGAGCTGCTCGAGCATCCAGGTCTTGACCTCGCGGGCGTTGGTGAGGGTCTCGAGCGTGGTGAAGGTCTTGGAGACGATGATCACGAGCGTGGTCTCGGGATCCAGACCCTTGAGCTTCTCGGCCTGGTCGTTGGGATCGATGTTGGAGATATAGCGGCAGTCGATACCGGCGTCGGCGTAGGGACGCAGGGCCTCGTAGGCCATGACCGGGCCCAGGTCGGAGCCACCGATGCCGATGGACACCAGGTGCTCGATCTTTTTGCCGGTAACACCCTTCCACTCACCGGAGCGCACGCGCTCGGCGAAGGCATACATGCGGTCGAGGACCTCGTGCACGTCGGCGACGACATCCTGGCCGTCAACGATGAGCTGGCCCTTCTCGCTTGCCGGGCGGCGCAGCGCGGTGTGCAGGACGGCGCGGTCCTCGGTGGTGTTGATGTGCTCGCCGGAGAACATGGCGTCGCGGCGCTCCTCGAGCTTCACCTCGCGGGCAAGATCGCACAGCAGCTTGACGGTCTCATCGGTCACCAGGTTCTTCGACAGATCGAAGTGCAGGTCACCGGCGTCAAAGCTCAGCTTGTTCACGCGCTCGGCATCGGCGGCGAACCAGGCCTTGAGGTCGATACCCTCGGCCTCGAGCTTCTCCTGATGAGCCTCGAGCGCCTTCCAAGCGGCAGTCGACGTAGCATCGATAGGTGCGGCAACAGTTGCCATAGAGTCCTCCTCAGCATACGGGCGCACGCCTCCATGCGCCCGGACATTCAGATGCCACTATTCTAGCGCAGGTCAAGACTATAATCAGCGAGCGTTGCCAATCGGCCCCCAAACGGCAACCGACCAAAAAGGGACAGGTTTATTTTGGCAGGTCAAACGCTTTACCAATCAAAAATTACCTATCCCTTTATGCCAAATATTAGGCCGCGGCGCACACGCTGCCGAGCAGCTCGCGCAGAGGAGACCCAATGCCCTCCAGCAGTTCGGGCGCGATGATGGCAAAAACGGGAACCTCGCCGGCGCCCACGACAGCAGGCACCTTGCCCTCCGAGACAATGCATCCATAAGGGACAAAACCGTCTTCGCTGGCATCGAGCGCCGCCATGCGACGCGCGAGTTCGCGCGCAAAGCCGGCAGTATCGGCATCGCCAATCGCTAGGACAAAGTCCACGCCTTCGTCGGTCGCCAGGGCCACGGCTTCGTCGATCAGCTCGTCTCCCCCGTCGCCCTCAACCGAGCCGCAGCGGAAAAGCACGCGCTCGAGCAGAGCTCGATCAACCGAGCCGAGTGCCGCCGAAACGAGCTCATCACGCGTGTGCTTGTCGCCTCCCAGCACGACCAGCGCCTTGGTGCCACCGTAGTGAGCGACCAATCGTCCGCACCAGCGAGCCACGTCTCCATCCGCAACAAGGCGCGTCGGCATACCAAACCCATAATTGACCATCTTTTCCACAACCCTTCCGTGCGTATAGGCGGATCAATCGTTAGACCCATGCTACGAAGCGAGGTTTTCCGAGCTGTTTCGCACTCTTTAGAGCTGCGTTAAAACCCGATGCAGCCGCAAAAACCATACCTGCCAAAACAAACCAGTCCCTTTTTGGCAGGTTTTGACGATATCCGGACGAGCGGGTATTATCGAACATGTATTCGATAAGAACATGTGTTTGATGGGAGGACGCGTGGGACACGAGCGTCACACCTATATCTGCATCGACCTTAAGACGTTCTATGCCAGCGTCGAGTGCGTCGACCGCGGGCTCGACCCGCTCACTACGTGCCTGGTCGTTGCCGACGAATCGCGCGGACGCACGACCATCTGTCTCGCTATCACGCAGGCCATGAAGGACCTCGGGATACACAACCGCTGCCGTCTGTTCGAGATTCCCGATGGCATCGACTACATTAAGGCCGTACCGCGCATGCAGCACTACATGGAGGTGTCGGCGCAAATCTACGGCATCTATCTAGAATACGTGAGTCCGCAAGACGTGCACGTCTACTCCATCGACGAATGCTTTATCGACGTGACGCCCTATCTGGACCTCTACCACACCAACGCCAAAGGCTTTGCCTGCATGTTGCGCGACGAGGTCCTGGCGCGCACCGGCATCACGGCAACGGTCGGCATCGGCCCCAACCTATTCCAGGCCAAGGTGGCACTCGACATTACCGCCAAGCACGTACCCAGCAGCATCGGCATACTCGACGACGAGACGTTCCGCAAGGAAATCTGGCCCCATCGCCCCATCACCGATATCTGGGGCATCGGACCCGGCGTGGCAGCCCGCCTCGAAAAATACGGCGTCTACGATTTGATGGGCGTCGCGGCGCTCGACGAAAACCTGCTCTACGACGAGCTCGGCGTCAATGCCGAGTATCTCATCGATCACGCCTTCGGGCGCGAGCCGACAACCATCGCCGATATCCAAGCCTATCGCCCGCAAGCAACTTCAACTACCACAGGACAGGTGCTCTCGAAAGGCTATGCCTACGAACAGGCCTACACCGTCTTGCGCGAGATGGTCGACAACGCCGTGCTGGACTTAGTCGATAAGCACGTGGTGTGCGACAGCATCTCGCTCTTTGTAGGCTACGCGAGCGAGCGCGCCGACATACGCCGCCTCGACGCCAGCGGCACAGCGCAATATGTAGACGGATGCGGGCATTTGCGCTCGAGCACGTCGAGCATCGAACCCACCGCGACCGCCGGTCCTGAGCTCGCACCCCGTGCGCCCAAGCCCGTCCAACGCGATGACGAACGGCGCCGCCTGGTGCGCGAAGCACAGGCAATCGACGGCATCTTTGTGGGAGAGCACGGCGGCAAACCGCGTGGTGGCTATGCTGCGCTGTTCGCACATTCCAATGCATCCCGCAAGCTGCCCGAGCGCACCAATTCGTTTAAGAAGATCATGAGCTATTTCGATGAGCTCTGGGCGCAGACTGTCGATCCCAAACGACCGGTCAAGCGCATCAACCTGGGATTTGGCAACCTCATGCCCGAGGAATTTGCCACCATCAACCTATTTAGCGATATCGAGGCCGATGAGCGCGAGCGCGACCTGGCGCGCGCCGTCCTGGCCGTGAAGGACAAGTACGGCAAGAACGCTCTCGTCAAGGGATTGAGCTTTACCGCCGGCGCCACCGCACGCGAACGCAACGATCAGGTAGGAGGACATCGTGCCTAAGTCCCAACAACAGCCGATGCGGCCACCGACACCTTTTGAACGCCTTGCGGACCCCGAGGGAAGACGTCGCTCCGCCGACCCCAAGCTCACCGCCAACGGCGCCATCCGCGCTGGCCGTGCCGCGCAGTTTATGCCCTTTGCCGCCCTCACGGGATACTACGAGCTCGTGCGCAAACAAGAAATCACTGTTGAGCCCAAATGCGAACTCACGGAAGAAAAAGCCCTCGAGCTTTCGAAAAAGCTCGAGGGCCTCAAACGCGGCGACTTGGTGCGCGTCACCTATTACGATATGTACGGCTATCGTAGCCGCACGGGCATTCTCGACGAAGTGTTACCCGCATTCAAGCTGCTCAAACTCAGGGATATCGCCATCAACTTCGACGACATCCAAGGCATCGAGCTGCGTGGTCGAGCCTAGCGACGAGAACGCTTGCGCAAGACGAGAGCAATGCCAAGCACTGCGGCAGCTGCAACCAGCAATCCCAAGACCAGCGTGAGGGTCGAGTCGCCAGCGTGAGGCAGCGAGCCGTCCTTCGGAGTCTTCTTAGTGGTCGTCGAAGCGGTCGTCGTGGTGCTGCTCGACTGGCCGTTGCCGCCCGTCTGGCTGCCACCAGGCTGATCGCCGCCACCCGGCTGCGAAGGATCGGTGGGTTCCGTCGGATCCGGAGTACCGGGATCGATCGGGTTCTCAGAATTCTCCTTGCGCTGGATCCAAACCTGGCAACCATAGAACGGGTTGGCGGTACCGAGGCACAGACCCTGGTTGGTCACCGCAAAGGTGCGCAGGCCATGGTTATACGGATCGTTAAAGCCGTTGGTCGTCAGCGTCGTAAAGTTCACGCCGTCCTCGGTCACATACATATCAAAGCCGCGCTCGGCATCGCGCAGGTAGTACATGCACGTAAGGACACTCTGCAGCTTCTTGAGGTTCTCCTTGCTCAGCAGCTTATCGAGCGCATCCTGAATATCGCCCGGCAGCTCGGTGCCATAGGCATCCTCGTACTGCTGCTTCAGGCTCTCATAGCTATCGAGCATGTCCTGATACTGATCGGCAAAGGACTTGAAGTACGCGATCTCGCCATCGATCTTCTGGACATAAGCGGCGTCGTCCTCAACGTCCTGGGACATCGTCGCGGCCTGATCGCAAAGGTCGCCCGCGGCATCCTCCAGCGCATTGCTCAGGTCGCCGAAGCCCTTAGCGACCTCGGTCTTCTCGTCATCGACCTCGACGGCCTCGTCTGAATCATCGTCCTCGACGGCCCCGTTTGAATCATCGTCCGCAGGCGTGTTCACGGGAACGATGGGCTTGTCAGGAGATTTCTTGTCGAGCAGGTGATCGAGCAGGTCCCTAAGACGCTGAACCTGAGAGTTCCACTCCTCGGGCGTCATATCGATAATGTCGCCATTGGAGAACTGGCCGATCGGCTCAAGCAGGCTCGCGGTATCAAAGGTACCGATATACAGCTTGCCGTCGAACTTCTGCATGCGCCAAATGTACTGGTTCTCGTTTCGGCCAAAGCCCGAAGCCAGGCCGGAAATACCGCCCTCGGGGAACATGTCGGTGGGATCGCCAACGACGAGCTCCATGTTCTCGTCCTTGTCCATGCGATAGATGTTGACCGACTGCTCGAGATTGGCATTCACAAACGAGCAGTCAACGCCGCCCATGCCGCTCTTGCCGCCCTCTTCGGTGTTGGATTTGTTGAACAGGATGCGCTCGAGAGCAATCTCCTCGTCGTTGTATTCACCGATATAGAGGTAGTCGTTGTAGACGATGAGGTTAGCAGCGCCAGAACGGGTACGGGCAGGATCGATGCCAAAGCAGTACTTTGCACCGTCCGTATCCTGATCGCCAACAATGGGAGTCCACGAATAGCTGCCGTCGGCGTTCTTGTCGCCACGGACCATGGCAAACGACTGCATGGAATTATCATCGGGAGCGTTCTCGGGCGTACCGGTGCAGATGGTCGCATAGAGATGGCCATTGTACGAGACCATATCCCAAATGGCGCCGCCGTAGATGCTGTCCTTATAGCGAATCGCCGGATAGTTAAACAGCGTGCCCGAGTTGGCAATCTCGGTGAAGCTGCCCGGGCCCTTCGAGGGGTCAGACGACGTCAGGATTGTCGACACAAAATTACCGTTCGCGTCTTTACCCACATTACTGATGACGAGCTGTCCATCATGGACGCACATGCCGCGGATACCGGTAGAAATGCCCTGCTTGTAGGCATCGCGGTAATCGTCCGCGCTCGAAAGGCCCTGATAGACAACTTTCCAATCATCCGTCTTAGGATCGATCTCATATACAGCAGGCAGGCCGCTTTTGCCGCCATTGGTCCTGACGCTGCCGCAGAAATAGAGCTTACCCTTATAGCTCACGGCATTGCGGAACAAAGGACCGACGCCGTTGAGCGATTCAGAGAGCAGCAACTTGGTCTCACCGGTCTTGGTATTGATCTTGACCAAGATGCCGCCGCTGTCCTTGTCGGCCGTGCCGTCCTCCTTCTGCTGTCCATAGAAGAAGGTGCCGTTAAACATGGCCTCCAGCGTCAGGCGCATGGTCTCGGCATCAAAGGAATCGCCCAGCGTGCCGTTCATGAGCGTCAGCGTGTTGCCCATCGCTGCATAGCAGGTGCCCACATAAAGCCAATCACCATAGCTCGCAGCCGCCCAAGTGTAGCTCTGGCCGCGATCGCCTTCGTTGTTGGCCGTGTTACCATCGGCGCCCGGAACGGCAACGGCACCGTTACCCTGGTAGTCGACGATACCATCCGGCTGCGACGTTCCTACCGTAGGATGCGAGAGCTTCTCAAAGGAATACCCATTTCCCGCATTGTAGGTAACGGCACCCGAAGCTTCTTCGGCGTGCGCCGGCAGCGGCGATACCAAGATGGCGGCAAGCGCTGCCACCAAGCCAAGTGTTCCCACTCGTCTCATAAGGCTATAGCCTCCCCTGTCCTTAAGCCCAGTTTTAGCATTTCTCATCTCTGTCCACGGTTAATTGCGATCTGGGCACAACAATAATCAGCATATAAATATACACCTGTAATTTTTTGGACGGGTTAATAGATGCTCGATTGGTAGCGAATTCCGCGCAAACCGTCACCAAACTCCACTTTTGCCGCATCTAAAGGTTATTTTTTGCGCAAATTTTTGGATGCCGATAGTCACAATGAGCAGGAGTCCGGTATCCACCGGAGAGGGCAACGCCTACATTTTCATAACGTAATAGCCCGCGCCCCTCACCGCCGTCTCGAGTGTGTCGCGATCAACCGGGCGCTTCGAGCGCACGCGTGCTGTGTGGTCCGCGTACGTTACCGTTGCCCACACGCCGTCCAGCGCATTGAGGGCATTGGCTACGTTCTGAGCGCAGCCGTCACAGCTCATGCCGCCGATGAGCAGCTCATCGCTATAGGGATAGTGCGACGCATCTGTATCCACCACAACAACCTTTTTGGCCTTCTTGCCGCTCGTACCATCGCTGCAACAACTCTTCCCGTGTGTCGATGCGGCAATGCGACGCAGTCCAAAAAACATGCCGACGGCAATGACGGCCAGCACGATGAGATTCGCAGGGTTGAGCAAGTTACTCATGCGTTTCCCTTTCAATTAGCCCTATCTAGATACCCCCATGGGGTGTCCCCATCTTAACTCAAAATCATGTCCGTTCGGTCAATTAGTTTCCCTCTTCAAACTTCTTTGTTGACCATGGCTTACTTTCATGTATAAGTTTTCCTAAGCTAACAGTTTAGATCCGTAAGGAGCGCCGTGACTCGTACCATAGACATCCCAACGTTTCAGGCAGCAGTCGTGCGCAACTGCTCCCCCACGCTTGCGGGCATCAAGCCGGCATCGCTCTTTACCTATCCCGGCGTCTACGCCCATCAGGATGGTTCGGGCGCGACCGCGCCAATCACAGATCGCCGAGTACGTCTGCTCAACGTTATCGCCCGGTGCGATCACGAGCTTAATCCGTTCGGCATCCATCTGAGCGTTTTGGTCTGGCGCCCCTGCGGGGCGCTCATATACGCATGTCGGCCCAATAGCCTCGCCACTTACCTTGCTGACCCGCGCGCCAAAACGGCACTCGCCAAGGAGGGCTACGACACCGGCAACCTCTCGGCATGTCTTGTACACCTGGCATCGCGCATCACGCTCGCAAGCAATAACGCCGCGGAATGCGCATGCGGCCAAACCCGATGTGCATTGGACCATCAAGCACACTGCGACAACGGCTGCACCTGTGAGTTCCCACACGAAATTGGCTATTTCCTGGGATATCCCTACGACGACGTGCACGAGTTTATCGTCCAGCATGGCGAGAACTACAAGGTCTTTGGACCTTGGAAGGTCTACACGAATGTCGGGCAAGCGCTTGCGACGTTCGAATCCTACCGCGCTTGCACGCAGCACCTCACCCATGTCTATCAGCAGGGCCACAGCCTAGCAAAACTTGCTCAGGCAACCCGATAGAGCATTCAAACCGCGGCCGCACGCCGCACAACCGAAAGGACTCAATATGAGCAAGATCGCCGTCGTCTACTGGAGCGGCACAGGCAACACCGAGGCCATGGCAAACCTCGTTGCCGAGGGTGCGGCGTCAGTCGGCGCCGAGGCCGAAGTCATCCCCTGCGCCGACTTCTCTGCCGACAAGGCCACCAACTATGATGCCTTCGCCTTCGGCTGCCCCGCCATGGGCTCCGAGGAGCTTGAATACGATGAGTTCCAGCCCGTGTGGGATGAGGTCAAGGAAGCCCTCGGCGACAAGAAGGTCGTCCTCTTTGGTTCCTATTCGTGGGCCGAGGGCGAGTGGATGGACAATTGGAAGGCGGATGCCGACGAGGCGGGCGTTAACGTGGTCGACTCCGTCATCTGTTACGACGCCCCCGACGATGAGGACGAGGCGGCCTGCCGCGCCCTTGGAGCCGAGCTCGCCTAGCGGCAATGAGCTCCGCCCGTAACGCGCTCTGCACCAAAACACATTCGCGTCCCAACAAAAACGGGAGCCGGATCACATCCGGCTCCCGTTTTCTGCTATGTCAGTCATATAAAGCGGCTACGAGATATTGCCCAAGAACGCCTTGGTGCGCTCGCTCTTAGGATGGTCGAAGACCTCGCTCGGCGTGCCATCTTCCACGATAACACCGCCGTCCATAAAGACGACGCGGTCGGCGACGTCGCGGGCGAAGCCCATCTCGTGCGTCACCACGATCATGGTCATGCCGTCACGCGCCAGGTCGCGCATGACCCCCAACACGTCGCGGACAAGCTCGGGATCGAGTGCCGACGTGGCCTCATCAAAGAGCATCACGTGCGGGTTCATCGACAGGGCGCGGGCGATCGCCACGCGCTGCTGCTGACCGCCCGACAGCTGGCTCGGCATAAAGTCGATACGCTCAGCCAGACCGACCTTGGTGAGCTCCTCGACGGCGATCTTCTCGGCCTCTTCCTTGCTGCGCTTGAGCACCTTTTGCTGCGCGAGCATGACGTTCTTTTTGACCGATAGGTGCGGGAACAGGTTGAACTGCTGAAACACCATGCCCAAGTGCGTACGCACCTTATTGAGGTCAACGCCCTTGGCGCACACATCCACGCCCTCGACGACAATCGAACCGCTCGTGGGCTCCTCGAGACGGTTAATGCAGCGGAGCATCGTCGATTTACCCGAGCCCGAGGGGCCCAGGACCACGACGACCTCACCCTTGTGCACATCCAGATCGATGTCGCGCAGGACCACGTTATCGCCAAAGGCCTTCTGGAGATTCTTGATGCTGACGACGACCTCGTTCGAGTTATTGGTTTCGCTCATAATAGAACCTCCTTACAGACCAGCGATATGGTCGGCGGGCGTCGCGACAACCTGTCCGGCGCTCTTGGTGGGACGCTTCTTTTTGGTTTCGGCCGTACCCAGCAGCCTCGCCTCAAGACCGCTCACCAAGCGCGCAAGCGGCAGGGTAATGATCAGATAGAACAGGGCGGCAACCACATACGGCGTAATGGAGCCCGTCGTTGCCACGATGGTGCGGGCGTTCATGACGATCTCGACCACGCCCACGGCAGCGAGCAGCGACGTATCCTTGTAAAGCAGGATAAACTCGCTGGTCAGCGTAGGCAAAACATTGCGGAACGTCTGCGGAATCATAACGTAGAGCAGCGTCTGGAAGGCATTCATGCCCAGCGAGCGAGCAGCCTCGTTTTGGCCCTTGGGGATCGATTGAATACCGGCACGGAAGATCTCGCACAGGTACGCAGACGAGTTCATGGCCATGACGATGACGCCCAAGACGTAGTCGTCCACCTTGACGCCGGCAAGCGGCAGGCCAAAGAATGCAATATAGATCTGCAGGAACGCCGGCGTACCGCGGATGATATTCACATAGATGCCGGCAAGGCAGCGCAGGATGCGCGATTTGGAGATGCGCATGAGCGACAGGGCAAAGCCAAAGGGAATTGCCAGCGGAAACGCCACGAGCACGATCGAGAGCGACATGAGGAAGCCCTTAAAGACGATCGGCAGGCTTTGGACCAAAATGACTGGGTTCAAGAACAGGCGCAGGAACATATTGGAGTTCCAAGCCTCGACCCACGGCTGCTCCTTAAGATCGGCCAGGAAGTTATCGAAGGCCGTCACGCCCTTGATCTCGACGGAAGGAATCTTGGAAATCTTCTTGGTCGAACCGTCGGCGAGCGTATAGGTGCCGCTAAAGGCCTCATCGCCGCCCTCGACGGGAAACGTCACGCCGTAAACCTCGACACGGAAAAAGCCGCCGGCAGGCGCCGTCTCGCCAAAGTCGATCTTGAGCGTCTGGCCATCAGCCTTGCACGTGGGCTTCATGGGCGTACGATCCATGAGGTCCTCGCCCGAGAGCATCGTCAATCGCGTGTCATCGGTGCCAAACGTCGTGCCGTCGACAAACGTCAGCGAAAGACCGCTCAGCTCCTCGTCGGCATCGGCCTGAACCTCCCAGGTAATGCGCGTCTCGGTGCCGCCGACCACAGCGCTGCCCGAACCAGTGTTGGGTCGGGCGGTAATCTTTGCGGTCTCAAGCGCCTGGGCGGTCGTGGGCGCATATGCCCCCGCGCACACCAGCGCGAGCGCCACGGCCATGACGCAGGCTAGCTTTTGGAGCAAGGCGGGCAGTGAAAAACGCTGCTCCGCGGCCCCTTTGTTCAGTCGAGACAAGGTGGCTCCTATCGTAGAAGTTGCCGGCAAAACGAGACGGAAACACTCTCCGTCAAGAGAAGCGCAAAGGCCCTCTCCGCAAAACGGAAAGGGCCCGCGCGCAATCAAGTAGCTATTTTACTTGATGTTGTACTTAGCCATGAGGGCGTCAACGGTACCGTCGTCGGTCAGGTCCTTGATGGCCTGGTTGATGTCGTCCTTGAGCTTGGTATTGCCCTGGTTGATGGCGATGGCGTACTCCTCGCCGGTGCTGATCTGCTTGATGGTCTGGCAGCTATTGAACTGCTCGGCAGTCAGCTGGCTGGCAACGGAGCGGTTGGTGACTACGGCGTCGCCCTTATCGGACTGCAGGGCGCTGAAGCACTCGGTAGCGTCCTTGTAGGGGACGATCTTGGCCTTGGGGAAGTTCTCCTGGGCAAAGGCCTCGGCGGTCGAGCCGGACTGGACGATGATGGTAGCGTCGGCGTTGTTGAGCTTCTCGCTGAAGTTATCGGCCGTGATGTCGGTGTTATCGACCTTGGTCACGATAGCCTGATCGTCCATGTAGTAGGAATCGGAGAAAGTGACTTCCTTCTCACGCTCGGGCGTGTCGGTGATAGCCGCGATGGCGACGTCATACTTGGCGCCCGAAGCGACACCCGGGACCAGCGTGTCGAAGTCGTTATTGACGTACTCGACATCCAGACCCAGCTTATCGCCGATAGCCTTAATGAGTTCAAGGTCAAAGCCCTGGTAGTCGCCATTGTCATCCTTGTACTCAAACGGAGCGTACTCGGCAGAGGTGCCGACGGTCAGCGTACCGTCCTTGACGAGCGCGTACTCCTTGGAGCCGTCGACCTTCTCGACCTTAGCGTCGTCAGAGCTGCTGGAACTGGCATCAGAACCAGAGGCGGCGTTGGACGAGCCGCAGCCCGTCAGAGCAAGGGCGAGCGCCATAGCACCCGTGGCGGCAAATGCGCCAAGCTTCTTCAGCTTCATGATCAGTCTCCTTCCAATGACCCCACGTGATTCAGGGGTCTGCAAAAACTGAGGGTTATTATGCACCTTCTTGGAAGAATCCGCAATTAGAAAACTGATTGAAACAAACCCATAACGTGAATGGAGCACTCCACTTTATGACAGTCATTACTGCTGCAATGATCTTAACAGTTTGATTTCAGCCGCATAACCTGCAAGTTCGTTCGGAGTCTCCAAAATAAACGGCAGCGAACGCAAATGGCCATTCGATACAATATTCTGCATAACCTGCATACCGCCACCAAATTCATCGCTGCCAAGGTATCCCTTGCCGATGCACTCGTGGCGATCTTTATGGGCGCCACAAGGGTTCTTCGAATCGTTGATGTGTACGGCATACAAGCGATCGATACCCACCACGCGATCGAACTCGTCGAGTACGCCGTCCAGATCATGGACGATGTCATAGCCGGCGTCATTCACATGGCAGGTGTCCAAGCAAACGCCCAACTTGGCCGACAGCTCGGGGCGCTTGTCGGCAACGCTCTCGATGATGAGCGCCAGCTCCTCAAAGCTGCGTCCCACCTCGGTGCCCTTGCCGGCCATGGTCTCGAGCAGCACTGTTGTCTGCTGGCCCTCAAGCATCACCTGGCACAGGGTGTCGACGATCATCTGAATACCGGCGTCGGGGCCCTGTCCCACATGCGCACCGGGATGGAAGTTGTAGTAGTTGCCGGGCAGCGCCTCCATGCGCCGCAGGTCCTCCGCCATGGCCTCCAGGGCAAACTCGCGCGCCCGCTCTTTGGCCGAGCAGGGGTTATAGGTATACGGGGCATGAGCCACGAGCGGGCCAAAGTCGTTTTGCTCCATAAGCTCGCGCAGAGCCGCCACGTCATCCATGTCAAGGTCTTTCGCATTGCCGCCGCGCGGGTTGCGCGTAAAGAATGCAAAGGTATTGGCACCAATGGACAGCGCCGTCTCCCCCATTGCCCGATAGCCCTTCGTCGTTGATAGGTGACACCCGATCGTCAGCATCCCCAGCTCCCCCTCATCAGTTGCGGTGAAATACGGTCTAATGGTGCCTTATTTTGGCGCAAACAGACCGTATTCCACCGCAAGTTATAAAAGGGGCATCAGGGGCACGGTCCGCCGAGCCCCCCCTTGAGCACCAGCACCGCAGCCTAGAGCGTCAAGCGAATCGCATCGATGATCTGCGCGCAGCGCTGTGTGGCGGCAAGGGGCATGACGGGACTCTCGAGTTTCCCCGCCCGGATGAGCTGGGTCGCATGCTGGATTTCGCCGTAGAAATCATCAACCTCAAACGGGGCGTCGATGTCGAGCACTCGACCGTCGGAGTACTTCACATGGGCGAGCTCGGGGCGATGGAGGCGCTCGATTTCCAACGAACCCCGCTCGCAGGCAATCGTTAAGCGGCTTTCATATGCTGCTTTGCCGTCGCACACCATATGAATGGGTATGCCGCCGACACTCATATGGATCTCATCGGCCCAATCCACGCGGCCGCCCGATACGTCACGCCAGCGAACTTCACGGGACGAAACATCGCACGCGCCCGCAAGCAGATCCTCAAACCACCCGACCGCATAACAGCCCATGTCATATAGACAGCCACCCTGCAACGGATCGAGCAGATAACTCGAAGGGGGCTCACCATAATCGAGTTTTTGCACGCTTTCGATCGAGACGATACGGCCGAGCTCGCCCGACGCAAGCAAGCCCTTCACGCGAGTATGCATCGGACAAAACCGATTTTTCATCGCCTCCATAAACGGCACACCGCACTCACGGGAAACGGAGGCGATCGTATGGGCCTCTTCTTCATTCAAAACGGCCGGCTTTTCGCACAGTACGGCCTTTCCCGCGCGCAGTGCCCGACAGGCCCAATGCGCATGCATGCCATGTGGAAGAGCCAAGTAGATTGCGTCGACATCGGGGTCGGCAATCAGCGCATCATAAGCCACATCGCCGCTATCGTCAGCCGTGGCATACCTGTGCGCGGCATCAATCGAAAACGCCCTGCAAAACTCCTCAACATGCGAAGGAGTGCGACCGGCGGCAGCCACAAGCCGTGCCCCGTCCACCTCCTTGAGCGACGATGCAAATCGATGCGAAATGTGCCCAGCGCCCAAAACGCCCCAACGAACCTCACGCAAATCATCACATGAATCCCGATGACCCACGACAGCCTCCTTCGGTTGCGGTGAAATAGTTCCTGTCGATGCCTTATTCTGCCGCAAACAGGAACTATTCCACCGCAAGTTATAAAAGGGTCATGAGAAGCGTGTTTTGCCGAAGACCTTAAGCACCGCCGTCACGGGGCCAGGCTGAAAACGGCGGCGCACGTCGTCCAAGCGCCCGGGGATATCGATGTGCTGCGGGCAGTGACGTGCGCATTTGCCGCACTTGGCGCAATTGCTCACGAGCTTGGGCTCGCTTGTGCGCACCGCACTCGCCGTAAAGTATTGCGACAGCCCCGTAAACCAGCTGTGCGCATAGCTTGCGTTGTAGGCGGCAAAACATCCAGGGATATTGATGCCTTTAGGACACGGCATGCAATAGCTGCATCCCGTGCAGGGCACGCGATTCGATTTTTCAAACTCCGTCAGCACGCGTGCGATGGCATCGAGCTGAGTAACTGTCATCGAATCCGGCAGGGCCCGATCGGCCAACGCCGCGTTCTCATCCACTTGCGCGGTATCGGTCATACCCGAAAGCAGCATCGTCACCTGAGGATGGTTCCACACCCACGAAAGGCCCCAAGCAGCCGGCGTCTTCAGGTACGGATCGCGTACGTCATCGAGCACAGCGCGGGCCCGCGGCGGCAGCTTACCCGCTAAACGCCCGCCCAGCAGCGGCTCCATCACAAACACCGCGAGCCCGCGCTCCGCAGCCGCCATGAGCCCTGCCGTTCCCGCTTGGTAACGCTCGCCGGCATAGTTGTACTGGATCTGGCAAAAATCCCAGTCATATGCGTCAAGCATCGTCAGGAAATCCGCCGCGCTGCCGTGATACGAAAAGCCAATCTGGCGAATGCGCCCCGTCGCCTTTTGACGCGCGATCCAGTCCTCGATGCCCAACGCCACCACACGTTCCCACTGGGCGGGCGAGGTGATGTTGTGCATAAGGTAATAGTCGATATGGTCGGTCCGCAGGCGGCGCAGTTGCTCGTCGAAGAACCGGTCGAAATCCTCCGCGCACTTGCACGAAGTGTGTGGCAACTTAGTCGCCAGCAACACCCGGTCGCGCAGCCCCAAGCGCTCAAGTGAGGCGCCCACGCACACCTCGTTACCGGGATAGAGATACGCGGTATCCAGATAATTAATCCCCTGCTCCACCGCACGGGAAATGATGGCATCGGCTGTCTTCGCATCGGGGTGTCCCGGCGCACCGGGAAACCTCATGCAGCCCAGACCCAGAGCAGATATTCGGTTACCACTTTTGGGGTCAACGCGGTATTGCACGGCCCCTCCCTTCGCCATCAGCGCCCCGGCAAGGCGAAACACAATGGTCACGCGGCCGAAACATCGTGGAATCGCAATCGAGAACGTATCGTAACGCAGCAGAAATCGAGCTGTCACGGCACCGCTTTAACACCAGCAAAAAGCCCGATGAAAGGAGACGAGCGTGACCATGCGTGAGGACGCCTACCCCTACCCCGGCGAACAATACATCCTCTCGGTCGACCGTTACCAGATCGAGGTCATGGACCATCTGGACGAGCTTCCCGCCACAGGCGCCGTCATCTTCTGCACCTTCCCCAAGGTGCGCGATGGCGTTGGATATCCCGCACGCGTTTTTGACGTCTGCCCCGCGGCATAAGTTCCCATGCGTTTGTTCTTCTAAATTCAGCCTCCGGTGCACGCTACACGCCCCAGCGGCATACAATCCATCAGGCGCCCCGCACGCGGGCGCCTTTTTGTGAGGAGATGATTCACATGCAGATCAACAAGGTCACCTTTGTCGGCAAGGGCGGCGTCGGCCTACTCTATGGCAGCATGATTGCCAAGGCCCTCGGCAATGACGCCGTCGAATACATTATGGATGACGCCCGTTTTGAGCGTCACGCAAACGATGCGCTCACCGTCAACGGCAAGCACTGTGCGCTCAAATCCATCCGCGCCAGCGAGGCAACGCCCGCCGATCTGGTCATCCTCACGGTCAAGACGACTGGACTCGACCAGGCAATCCAGACCATGGAGCACATCGTGGGGCCCAATACGCTCATCGCCTCGCTGTGCAACGGCATCACGAGCGAGCAAAAGATTGCCGAGCGCTTTGGCTGGAAGCATACCGTTCTTGGTATTTGCCAGGGCATGGATGCCGTGTTCCTCGACGGCGCGCTCACCTTTACCAATGCGGGCGAGATTCGCTTTGGCGCGGCAGCAGGCACCGAGCCCTCAACCGTCACCGCCATCGACGAGCTCTACACACGCTGCGGCATCGCCCATACCGTCGAGAGCGACATTGCGCACCGCATGTGGGCCAAACTCATGCTCAACGACGGCATCAACCAGACCTGTATGGCCTACGGCGGGACCTACGGAAGCGCCACGGAGCCGGACTCCGAGCAGCGTCGCTGCTTTGTTTCTGCCATGCGAGAGACGCTTGCGGTCGCCAACGCCGAGGGCATTGAGCTGACTGAGGCAGATCTGACGCAGATGGTGCACCTCATCGAGGGAATCGACCCCGCCGGTATGCCCTCGATGGCTCAAGACCGCGTCGCAAGGCGCAAAACCGAAGTTGATGAGTTCGCGGGCACCATTTGCCGCCTGGCCGCCAAACACGATATCCAAGTGCCGCAAAACGATTGGCTCTACCAGAGGATTCGCGAAATAGAAAGCAGCTGGTAGTGCTCGGCATCCTGTAGGCAACAGACCCAATGGCAAAGCCGCCGCAAGGGGCACTCCCCTTACGGCGGCTTTCATCTTCATCTATAGCCAGTAGTCGATGTCCCGACGGCTAGAGCTGCGACTCCGACGCCTGGCCCTCATCGTCGCGACAAAGGACGGCTCTGTTAGCTCAAGCGCATACATAGAACGAGCGTCCTTACGTTGGGTAAAGACGCCCGCCCGTCATGTCCTATTGGCTTATGGCAGATTACCAACCGGTGTAATAATCGGTAGTTCCGGCTGCGCAACCCGAATCGTAGACCTTGCACTCGCCCTTAGAGCCCGTAAAAGTGGAGCCCTGGGACTTATCGCTCGCTGCCACAACGTAGTAGCCGTCGGCATCGCGCCAGAAACCCTCGGAATCCTGCGTCCACTCACCCGTGCGGTGATGGTAGAGCACGTTGCTGCTGTAATAGGTCTCACGACGACCGTTATAGTTATTGACGCCGGCGGAACGCGTCAGTCCCGAACCATTCGCATAATACGCAGCTGCCGTATAGGACGGCCCGTAGCCTGCGTTGCCATATGAAGCCTGGGCGGCCTCGACGGCTTCTGCCTCGGCGGCCGCAGCCTCGAGCGCCTCGCGCTTAGCATTCTCGAGCGTCGTGCGCAGCTCATCGAGCTCGGTCGATTTGGCATCGACCTCCTCCATCGTCAAAAGACTGCCCGCACCATCGATACAACCTTGCAGTACAGCGCGCTCGTCATCGGTGGCATAGTCACCATACATGTTCATGATAATTTGAGCGCGAACTTCCAAAGAGTCGCGCTTGGCCCCCATGGAGGCGTTCCACTCCTGCATGGAGCCAAAACCGTCGCCGCGATAATCGACGGGCTGCATCAACGTGGCCTCGGAGGGCGCGGACCCAACCGCGTCGGACAGCGTCGCCGCGTGGGCCTCGGTTACGCCGGCACCCACCAAAAGCGCCACGGCGAGCGCGGCAGAAAGGGCGGCGGCCTTCGGTTTTCGTGAATCGATCCTCATGTAGCTGGAAACCTCCGTAGTGCGTTTTTGCTGCGTTAGAGCTGTGTGTGATTCGATCGCGCTGCATAGTACCCCGAGCAAATCGCGACCTGCGGTTTTACTCAAAAGGAGCACGTCAATTGCGTAAAACTCACATCCTCTCAACAGGAGTTTTCCACAACTCGAATGCATAAAGCGTGCCAAAAACCCTGTTTTTGCACCCTCTCTATGCAAAAAAGGCGCCTGTGCGACCATTGTTCGCACAGGCGCCTTGAGCAGGCATTTAATGCAGTTATACCTATCGAGTCACAAGGGGTCCTTGCACAAGTCGCCTTACTCGTCCAGCGCGGCGAAGGCCTGCTTCAGATCCCAAATGATGTCCTCGGCGTTCTCGGTACCGATGGAAAGACGGATCGTGGAGGGCGTGATGTTCTGCTCGGCGAGCTCCTCGGCAGAGAGCTGGGAGTGCGTGGTGGTAGCCGGGTGCACGACGAGCGACTTGACGTCGGCCACGTTGGCGAGCAGCGAGAAGACCTGCAGGTGGTCGATGAACTTCCAGGCAGCCTCCTGACCACCCTTGATCTCAAAGGTAAAGATCGAAGCGCCGCCGCGGGGGAAGTACTTCTGATAGAGCTCATGGTCGGGGTGCTCGGGCAGGCTCGGGTGGTTCACCTTGGCAACGTGGCTGTCGCCGGCAAGGAACTCAACGACCTTCTTGGTGTTCTCGACATGGCGGTCAACGCGCAGCGACAGGGTCTCGGTGCCCTGGAGCAGGATCCAGGCGTTAAACGGGCTAATGCAAGCGCCCTCGTCACGCAGCAGGATAGCGCGGACATAGGTTGCGAAGGCGGCGGGACCGGCAGCCTCGGCAAACGAAACACCGTGGTAGGAGGGGTTGGGCTCAGCGATCTGAGCGTACTTTCCGCTCGCCTTCCAATCGAAGTTGCCGCCATCGACAATCACACCGCCCAACGAGGTGCCGTGGCCGCCGATGAACTTGGTTGCGGAGTGCACGACGATGTTGGCACCATGCTCCAGCGGACGGAACAAATACGGGGTGCCGAAGGTGTTGTCGACGACAACCGGCAGACCGTGCTTCTTGGCGATATCGGAGATGGCGTCGATGTTAGGGATGTCGGAGTTGGGGTTACCGAGCGTCTCGAGATAAATGACCGTGGTGTTGTCCTTGATGGCACCCTCGACCTCTTCCAGGTTATGGGCATCGACAAACGTGGTCTCGACGCCAAACTGGGAGAGTGTATGCTCCAGCAGGTTGTAGGAGCCACCGTAAATGGTCTTCTGGGCGACCACGTGGTCACCGGCCTGGGCGAGGGCCTGCAGGGTATAGGTGATGGCGGCGGCGCCAGAGGCGACGGCGAGACCAGCAACGCCGCCCTCGAGCGCGGCGATACGGTCCTCGAAGACGCCCTGGGTGGAGTTGGTCAGACGGCCATAGATGTTACCGGCGTCGGCAAGACCAAAGCGGTCGGCGGCGTGCTGGGAGTTGCGGAACACATAGCTCGTGGTCTGGTAGATAGGCACGGCACGGGAGTCGGATGCAGGATCGGCGCTCTCCTGGCCAACGTGCAGCTGCAGGGTATCGAAACCAAAGGTGTGCTCGGGGTTGTTGATGAACTGGCTCATGATGATCTCCTTGATCGAACGAAAGTAAATAAAAAGAGAGAAGTAAGTCGCTGTCTCCTGATCACGCCAACGGGCGCAAACAGGAGCCCGGCATTCGTCTTGGCAAGCAATTCATGTGCGGGCCTCCTTTCGCGCCCCGGTTCCGTGGTTGGCTTAATTACCTACCGCCTTTGTGTGTTTTGAATAGTACGGGCATCG
This sequence comes from uncultured Collinsella sp., assembly GCA_900542825.1. GTDB lineage: Bacteria > Actinomycetota > Coriobacteriia > Coriobacteriales > Coriobacteriaceae > Collinsella. The sequence goes on from UQOY01000001.1 coordinate 313,805, forward strand.
TTTCGCTCGGTCAATCACTTAAAAGCGCTAACCTGTTATCGGTTTTTTAGATAGCTATCGAAAGGACGGGCGCCGATGACCCTCCAGCAGCTTCGTTTTCTGATCGCCGTGGCAGAATCCGGCTCAATCAACGCCGCAGCTCAGCGCCTCTATACCGCTCAGTCCAACATCTCAAACGCCGTCAAAAGCCTGGAACAGGAGCTCCATCTGGAGATCTTTACGCGCTCCAGCCGCGGCGTCACGCTCACCAACGACGGCACCGAGCTTTTGGGTTATGCACGCCAGGTCGTCGAGCAGGCCGATATGCTCGAGGCACGCTACGAGGACGGCGGCACCCCGCAAGCCCGCCTCGCCATTTCCGCCCAGCACTACGCCTTTTCGGTCGAGGCCTTTGTCAACGTGGTCGAGCGCTGCCGCGACAGCAAGTTCGAGTTCATCATGCGCGAGACCACCACATCGCAGATTATCGACGACGTCCGCGCATTTCGCAGCGATATCGGCATTCTGTACCTGGATGACTTTAACGCCCGCGTTCTGCAGAAGGCCTTCGCCGATGCCCGCGCGAGCTTCCACCCCCTCTTCGACGCGACGGTCCACGTCTTCGTTAGCGAGCGCCACCCGCTCGCACGCCGCCCTCAGCTGTCCCTTGCCGACCTCACGCCCTATACGCGCTACAGCTTTGAGCAGGGAACTTCAAACTCCTTCTATTACGCCGAGGAACCTTTTAGCTATATCCCTTGCGACCGCAACATTCGAATCTCGGACCGCGGGACGCTCACCAACCTACTTATCACGTCGAACGGTTACACCCTGTCGACCGGTGTCCTCTCCAATGAAATGCAATGGGGTATGGCATCGATCCCGTTAGCAGATGCCCCAACGATGCACGTAGGCTATATCATGCACGACGAGCGCAAGCCCTCTCCCCTCCTGCAACAATACCTCGACGAGCTCAACCACATCATCCATGCCAACTAACTGTCGGAAGACGGGGTAGAACTCGTAGATTTCTAGCCCCCGGCGGGCATGGCGCTACAATGGTCACTCACATGAAACGCACCCAACGAAAGGAAGCCCGTGAAGGTCATCATCTATACCGACGGCTCGGCCCGATCAAATCCGGGACGCGGCGGCTACGGCGCCGTGCTCAAATACACCAACCCCGCCGGCAAGACCTTCACCTCCGAGCTTTCGCGCGGCTACGCCAAGACCACCAACAACCGCATGGAGCTCATGGCGGTCATCGTGGCGCTCGAGGCACTTAACCGCCCCTGCGAGGTCGAAGTCCATTCCGATTCGCAATACGTCGTCAACGCCTTTAGCAAACACTGGATCGACGGCTGGAAAAAGCGCGGGTGGAAAACTGCCAACAAGCAGCCCGTCAAGAACCGCGACCTGTGGGAGCGTCTGCTTGCCGCAAAGAGCAAGCATAAGGTGGAGTTCATCTGGGTTAAGGGGCATGCCGGCCACGAGCTCAATGAGCGCTGCGACGAACTCGCCACCACCGCGGCCGACGGCAGTAACCTCGACATTGACACCGGCTTTAACGAGAGCGACCTGTAACGGCGTTTTCGCGCGCTATTTCCTGCCCCCTCGCGCTACACTCATCCTGTAAACCGAACGGCACGAGGGGGATACATGCTGCGGATAGCGACCATCGGCACATCCATGATTACCGACGACTTTATCCAAGTCGTCAACGCCAACAACCAAGCCGCGTTTGTGGGCACGCTTTCACGCGATGCCAATCGCGGTGCTGCCTTTACCGCCGAGCGCGGTGGCGAGCGAAACTTTACCTCACTCGATGAGCTTGCAGCAGCTGCCGACGTCGACGCCGTCTATATCGGCAGCCCTAACGCACTTCACTACGAGCAGGCCCTTGCCTGCATCGCCGGTGGCAAGCATGTCATCGTCGAGAAGCCCTTCTGCGCCACCGAAGCGCAGGCGCTGGAAGTCTTCCGCGCTGCCGAGGCAGCAGGCGTCGTGGCCCTCGAGGCCATGCGCCCGCTTCACGACCCCGCCTTCCACGCCGTCGAGGACGCCCTGGGCGAGATTGCGCCCATTCGCCGCGCCTCACTGCGCTTTGGCAAGTATTCCTCACGCTACAACGAAATCCTCGCTGGACGCGCCACCAATATCTTCGACTGCAATATGGCATCGGGTTCCCTCATGGACATTGGCGTCTACGCCGTCGAACCCATGGTCGAGATCTTCGGCATGCCCTCTGGTCTCACCAGCATGACCACGCTGCTCGACCCCTCAACGCAAGAGCTCACCCATGGCCCCATCGACGGTTGCGGTTCCATTCTCGCCAGCTATGGCGGAGGGCGTATCTCCGTCGAACTTGCGCACTCCAAAATTACGAATGACCTGCTGCCCTCGCAGATCGAAGGCGAGCGTGGCACTATCCAGATCGACCATCTGTCCACGCCCCGCAACGTCCGCATCGACTATCGCGGCGACGTCGTACGCGGCTCGGCGACCGAGGCACCGCGCGAACAGGACGACAACGGCCGCGTGCTCGACCTTCCCAAGTCAAGCAACACTATGGAATACGAACTCACAGACTTTATCACCGCCATCGGAGGCATCGATAGCGTTAAGGAAGAGATCTGGGAGACCCCGGCGGGACGCCACGAGCTCGGCCACTACCGCGATGTCACGCTCGTCTCGCTGCGCATCATGGATGCCGTGCGTCAGCAGGCCGGCATTACCTTCCCCGCCGATTCAGTCAAGCAGGCCTAGCGATGGGTTTCCTTGACAAGTTCTTCTCCGGCATCAATCGAGAGTCTCAAAAACCGTCTGGCGTTGAGCTCGAGCTGCGACGCAGGCTTACCGTGCTAGCAAGCGACGCAGCCACTCAAAACGCTCCTCAGCGCTATTTTTTGCGGTGGGAGGGCCAAGTCCAGGGCGTCGGCTTTCGCTTTACCAACACCAATCTCGCACAGACGCACGCACTCACCGGCTGGGTACGCAATATGGAAGACGGTTCGGTCGAAATGGAGGTACAAGGCGCGCCTGCGAATATCCTGTCTCACCTCGAGGCGCTCCATGCCTCCTATGAGCGAATGGGCATACGTTTTCGCCTCGAGGACGCACAAATCCGCGCCGCGCTCACCAGCGAAGATGGTTTCAACCCACGCTATTAGTATTGTGTGCTAAATACGGTATCATTTACCTACCTACATTGACAGAAAAGAGGCGAGGCGCATGGCCATGCAAAGAAGAAACACCAAGCAGCGAAAGCTGGTTCTTGATGCCGTGCGCCAAAGCTATAGCCATCCCACCGCCGATGAGATCTACAACGCCGTGCGCGCGCAGGATGACAAAATCAGCCGCGGTACGGTCTACCGCAATCTCAATCTCTTAGCCGACGCCGGCGAGATCCTCTCCATCAAGACGCCAGGCGGCAGTCGCTTCGATCGCACGATCGAGCCGCATGCGCATATCATCTGCACCTCGTGCGGCCGCGTCATCGACGTACCGCTACCCTTCGATGCCCAGCTCGACGCCAAGGCGTCCGAGCAAATCGGCTGGAACGTCACCTCGCACTACACTATCTTCGAGGGCCTCTGCCCCAACTGTAGGTAGATTTTGGGACATGCCTACTCGGCAAGCAGGCGACGCAGTTCTTCTTCGACCGTGCGCACGTAGCGGACGCGGTCATTGATACCGCGCATGCTGGGATTGCAGCTCTCCATCAGATAGGGATGGCCCACGACGTTGAGCATGTCGCGATCATTTTCGTTATCGCCAAACGCCATCATTTCGTTAGGTGAGATCCCCAGCGCACGACCATAATCGGCAAGCGCGGACCCCTTGCCCGAATCAAAGCCGATAAAGTCGGTCCATTCGGTTCCCGACGTCATCACATCGACCCGGTTGCTAAAGCGACGCACAAAATACTCCAGCGCCGCCGGCTGCTCTATCTCGGGCGTTTGAAACGCAATCTTAATGACATCCTCGTCAATGTCCTCGGGACGGTCGACCACCGCCACATCGCAATGGACCTCATAGCGCAGGTGGTCAACAAACGCATCGTTGCCGCTCATGGTGTAGAGGTGCCCCTCGCAGGAAAGGGTTACGTCGGCATGGGGGTAGGCGACCACGGCATTCGCGATATCCATAGCAAGACTACGCTCCATGGAACGCTTGACAACGGCATGCCCCTCGCTCATCACCAGGGCTCCGTTTTCACACACATAGGCGAGCTCATCGGCCACCGGGGCAAACAGGTAGCGCAAGCTCGCATATTGACGGCCGCTCGCCGGCATAAACACGATACCGCGACGATGCAGCTCATCAATGAGCTCAAAGGCCTCGGGGCGTGGCTCGCGCTCCCCCGGATGCAGCAACGTGCCATCCAAATCGCAGGCGATCAGTTTGATTCCCTCAAGACCCATATGCTTCCCCCAAAGCATCTCATCAACAGCAAGACGGACTTTGAATAGTTGCCCCTCAAAGTCCGTCTTACGCATACGCACGCTAACCGCGCGCCTTCTTTACGATCGTAAAGTCTGGAGCCATACTCACAACAACATCCGCCGCGCTCGATGCAAAGCGTCGACTGGCATCGAGCTCGCATGTGACCACCGAGAGCCGAACGCCCCCGATGCCCCGGAGCATACGACCCAAAACCGGTTGCACCGGCGTATACATACGCACGGTATGATCATCCGAGTCACCCCGGAAGAGCGGCGCATGCATGTTGCCGATCTCCCAGCACACATGTGCGAGCACAATCGGATCCATGCGGTCGACTTCGACCAAATAGACCTCGGCGCTGCGCAGGCGTACGACAACCACTACGGGCACCGTACCCGTGCGGTCGACAGCGAGCACGTCACCGTCGGCAAGACGACCGCCGTCGGCAGTACCCAGCCGAACATCGACCGTGCGCCCCAGCTCCGTCACGCCCACAAACGCGCATACATCCGCCTGGTCCCAATCGAGTAGCAGCTCGTCAAACTCAAAGATGCCGCCCAGCTCCCGACGAAGCAGGAGTTCATAGGACGGATCGTTGAGATTTCCCAAGCATGTCGTCGAAACCAAGCGTTCAGGCATACTCTAACCCTCGACCTCGACGAGCTCGATATCAAAGTTGAGGTCCTTGCCGGCGAGCTCGTGGTTGGCGTCGAGCGTCACGGCCTCGGGCGTCACATCGATGACGACGGCGGGGACAGGCATGCCGCTCGGCGTGGACAGGAAGAGCTTCATGCCCTTCTCGATCTGCTCGATGTTGGGAACCTGCTCGGCCGGGAAGGTAATAACCATCTCGGGGTTGTGCTCGCCGTAGGCATCGGCAGCAGGAATGTGCACGGTCTTCTTCTCGCCCACCTGCATGTCGACAACAGCGGCGTCGAAGCCCTTGATCATCTGACCGGCGCCGCAGGTGAACTCCAGCGGCTCGCCGCGATCGTAGGAGCTATCGAACTGCGTGCCGTCGTCGAGCGTGCCGCGATAATGAGTCTTGACCTTCTTGCCCTGGTTGGACATGGTAACCTCCGTGATAAGGGCGGCACACAACGCGGGCCGCCGTGAACATATGGCGCTAACTATACCCTAGTCATACAATTCAAAGACAGTTTGCAAAGAAACGCTGCAACCGGAGGAACCATGGCATATCCCGTATTTGACTTACACTGCGACACCGCCGACCGCATCGGCTGGGCGACGCTCGATCTCGACCTGCGCTTTACCGCCGGCACCGACGGTTATTTCCCCGGCGACGAAACGCATCCGCAAGATTTCGACCTCATCGAGGGCAACGCCTGCGCCATCTCACTCGCAAAGATCGGCAACACGCCATGGGCACAGTGCTTCGCCACGTTTGTCCCCGACGAGATTCCCACCGCCCACGCCGCGCGCTTCCAGGCGCAAATCATGGCGCACATGAGCGGCCAGGCAATGCTCAACCACGACCGCATGGTCAACGTACGCAGCGCCGCTGACATTCGCCCTGCGCTCAAAGACGGCAAGGTCGCCTGCATCCACACCATCGAAAACGCCACGTTCTTTGCCGAGGACCCCGCGCTGATTGAGGTACTCAAGAGCCTAGGCGTGCTCATGTCATCACTCAGCTGGAACGCGCAGGGACCGCTCGCGAGCGGCCACGACACCCACGCCGGCCTCACCGCCGCCGGCATCGAGGCGCTCACGCAGATGGAGCACGCCGGCATGGTACTCGACGTCTCCCACCTCAACGACGAGTGCTTTGACGAGGTTGTCGCCCACGCCACGCGTCCCTTCGTCGCCAGCCACTCCAACTCCCGTGCGGTTTGCGGCGTCAAGCGCAACCTCACCGACGACCAATTCCGTACCATTCGCGACATGGGCGGTATCGTCGGCCTCAACTACTGCAGCGACTTCCTTTCCAACGACGCAACCGACAAGACCGCCGCAGACGTCACCTTCGACCAGCTGGCGGCACATATCGAACACTGGCTCGACCTGGGCGGCGAGGACGTCATCGCGCTCGGCGGCGACTGGGACGGTGCCAAGGTACCCGACTTCCTCTCTGATGCCAGCAAGATGCCCGAATTCCAGAACATGCTCTCCAAGCACTTTGGCAAGACCGTGATGCAGAAGCTCTGCAGCGATAATGCCCTTGCCTTCTTCGAGCGTTATTAATTTCACATCCCTTGAGCGGGCCGGCATGCCGAGCGATCGACATGCCGGCCCGCCCCCCCAATCTGAAGGATAACTTTTGACGCAGCAATTTACGATTTTCCTACCCCGACCGGATGGGACGCCCATCCCCGTCGTCGTTACCAAAAAGCGCGTCAAGAACTTCAACCTGCGCGTCACACCGAGCGGTGAGGTCCACGCCAGCGCACCGCTCGGCGCCAGCCGCGAGCGCATCGAAGCGTTTGTAAAGCGCAACAACGACTGGATTATCAGCCGACTTGCCCAGCGCGAGCAGCGTCAGGCGACGGCGCGAGAACCGCTCAGCCCCCTCTCGATCATTGCGCTTTGGGGCATGCCCATCACGGTACAGGACGCACTCGATCACAACTTTGCATCACCCGCACCGCGACCCAAACAGGCCACCTTCGCAAGTTTTATGGGTACCGACGAATCGAACGAAGGCCCACAGGCCAAGCTGCGCGCAATCCTCGACGGTCTAACGTCCGATGAGCTCCAAGCCCACATCGACCAGCTCTATGCATCCGAGGTTACATCGGCGCTGCGCGATATTGTGCACGCATACGAAATCGCAATGGGTGTCGTCGTTTCCCGCGTTTCCGTGCGCAGCATGAAAACGCGCTGGGGCTCGTGCACGCCCAAAACCGGCGCCATTCGCATCGCACGCGAGCTTGCCGCCTACCCCGTCGAATGCCTCGACATGGTTGTCGCCCACGAACTCGTCCACTTGCTCGAGCCAAGCCACAATCAGCGGTTCCACGCCCTGCTCGACACGTACTGTCCCAACAATAGAGCTCTGTCGCAGCGACTCAAAAAACCGCCCGCCAACGAGCTCTAGCGGCGGCTAGCGCACGCGCTCGATCTCGACGCCGCAGCTTGCCAGGGGAAGACCGACGGGTGCCCAAGGCTTATCGAGCTTAACACGCACGCCGAGCAGCAAGGGGTAACGACGTAGCAGCATCTGGGCCACACCCTCGGCTGCAGCCTCGATGAGCTTAAACGTATGCTCGCGCAGATAGCCATCGACATCGTGGCACACCGAGCCGTAATCAATCGAGGCATCCAGGTTGTCGTGCTCCCCTGCCGCGCGCAGGTCGGCATAGAGCACCAAGGACACGACAAACTTCTGCCCCAGGACGTTCTCCTCGGGATACACGCCGTGGTTGGCAAAGACCTCGAGACCGTCGATAGTAATGCGGTCGGCATGGCGCAGGTCGTCATAGCTCACATGAGGCACTGCCGTTGCGGCGGAAATCTCGCCCCTGCCACGACGGGCGAGCTCGGCACCCTCGGTCTTGGTTGCATTCTCAGGTAGCTTTTTGTTAGTCATCGCGATCGTCTCCTTCGTTCAGAACCCCGACCGCGCATACCGACTATACGCGAATCGACAGGTTCTTTTTATCATCGCTCCAGTTGCAGGCATTGCGCGCGGGGCATGCAAAGCAGGCGCGCGACGCTTTATCGGCTGCATAGAGCAGACGCTCAAGCGGCTGGCTGTTCACGCGCAGCTTTCGATGGCCCAGAATGGCCGTCTTAATGGCTGCGGTATCTGCCGGCTCAAACGCCACATCATCGGGCATGCCGCTGAGAATCGCATCGGCGACGCGTTCGCTTGCAACATCATGGGATATACCCGATTCATACTGTTCATCTTTGCCGATATCGTGAAGAAGTGCCGTGGCATAGATGACCTCGCGGTCAAATTCGAGCTCTTCCTCGAGATTCTTAATCCACATAATGCGCGCGACATCCAGCAGATGGTCGATACCGTGGCGGCAAAAGATGCGCCCCGATTCCAGCTGCGCAATGTTGCCCAGATGCCGCCGGAACAGCCCGTTGGCACAGATGTAATCGATACGAGGCATGACGCCAAAAGGCGCCAAGCCCGAAGCCATAAAGCCGCGACGCGGCGTCCCCTCATCGGTCTTCGATGCAAAGTCATTGACGACCCTCATGTTAGCGGTCCAGCATCCTAAAGAATCGCTCCTCGAGCGACAGATCGGTCTCAAAGACGCCGCGACGAGCAAGCGTCACGGTCTTGGCACCGGGCTTTTGCACGCCACGCATGGTCATGCACATATGCTCGGCTTCCATCAGTACGATCGCTCCTTGGGGAGCAAGATATTCCATGAGGGCATCGGCAACCTGTGCACACAGCTGCTCCTGCAGCTGCAGACGACGAGCATAGACCTCAACCGTGCGAGCGAGCTTAGAGAGTCCGGCAACGCGACCGTTAGGGATATAGCCGATCGCAGCCTTGCCGTAAAATGGCAGCAAATGGTGCTCGCACAGCGAGTAAAACGTGATATCGCGCTCGATAACCAAATCGTTCGAAGCGACGGCAAAAGTTTTGGACAGGTGCTCCTCGGCGCTTTGGTCCATGCCGCCGGCAATCTCGCCATACATACGGGCGACGCGTGCCGGCGTCTCCAGCAGGCCCTCACGAGTTGGGTCCTCGCCTATACCCTCAAGCAACAGCCTTATGGCGGCCTCGACTTTTTCCTGATCGACCATCTGGGCCTCACTCTTCCGATTTTGCGTTCGCGCTATGGTACCACGCCCTCCGGCATCGGCCACAAGCTACATAGTATGGGTCGAATAGACCGGATCGTCTCGCCACAGCTCCACAGCATCGCAAAGCGCAACGCCCTCACGCGCGGCACGAGCGCGTGTGGCGTTCATGTCGATCACGCGCTGATTACTCGAACCCCTAAAACGCAACGAGATATCGTGCAGGTCTTGAACAAACGGACCGTCCACTAGCATGTCAAGGCAGGCAAGAATACGGTCCGTCACCTCGGTATGATGACGGCCGCCCGGCATTAGTTCCTCGAGCACGTCACCGGTAAAGCACCAAATGGTCTTCCCCGACTCCACAGAATAGGCCGCACGCACGCGTTCGATAAAGTCAACGAGCCCCGCCTGGTTCTCGGGTTCCATGGGCTCCCCGCCCAGAATCGTCAGTCCATCAATAAAGGGATGGTCGAGACTCTCGATAATCTTATCCTCGACGGCGCGATCGAACGGCTCGCCCGCGGCAAAGTCCCACGCGACAGAGTTAAAGCAATTCTTGCACCCACGACGGCACCCACTCACAAACAGAGAAGTACGAACACCTTCCCCATCAGCAATGTCGAAATACTTAATGTTCGCGTAGTTCATAGATAACTCTCCCGGAAGGCCGGGACATATCATCCCGTCCTCAAACATTCTCGGCCTGCGGCCTGCGAGACTGCGGGCGGGACGATATGTCCCGGCCTCATGCAAAGGGTAACTCAATGAACGAAGCGAACATCGAGTATAGGGTTCGAGGTCTAATAAAAACTTTGTTGCAGCTCAACCGTCATCGCAAGCAAAACGTTGTTGCAAGTCAACTCATTTCCGCTAAGAACTTCGAGGAGTGAGCAGACCGCACGCTGCATCTCAGCTACATCAACTTGGCTGCCCCGTAGCGAGGCCCCGGACCTTTGCTCGATATGAGTTCCGCACGAACAGGAGGCGCCAGTGGCGCCTCCGTCGTGAGCCAGGACTGTCCGAAATAGCGAGTAAAGGTCCGGGGCCTCGCTACGGGGCAGCTTGGGATGGTTATTAGAGATGCAGCACGCGGTCGCGGATCTCCTCGGTTCGACCCTGGTTCCAGAATTGAGTACCGATGTAGCCGCACGTACGACGGGCGACGTTCATCTTCTCCTGATCGCGGTTGCCGCAGTTGGGGCACTCCCACACCAGTTTGCCATCATCCTCGACAATCTTAATCTCGCCATCGTAGCCGCACACCTGGCAGTAGTCGCTCTTAGTGTTGAGCTCGGCGTACATGATGTTGTCGTAGATGTACTGCATCACGCGAATGACAGCCTTAAGGTTGTCCTGCATGTTGGGGACCTCGATGTAGGAGATAGCACCGCCCGGCGAAAGCTGCTGGAACATGCCCTCAAACTTAAGCTTGTCGAAGGCATCGATCTCCTCGGACACGTGGACGTGATAGCTGTTAGTAATGTAGCCCTTGTCCGTCACGCCCGGAATAATGCCAAAACGACGCTGCAGGCACTTGGCGAACTTGTAGGTCGTCGACTCAAGCGGGGTGCCGTACAGCGAGAAGTCGATATCGCTTTCGGCCTTCCACTCCGCACACTTGTCGTTCATGTGCTGCATGACGGCCATGGCAAACGGCGTGCCTTCCTTCTCGGTGTGGCTGTGGCCCGTCATGTACTTGACGCACTCATACAGACCGGCATACCCCAGGCTGATGGTGGAATAGCCGCCCACGAGCAGTTTGTCGATCGTCTCGCCCTTCTTAAGGCGCGCCAGGGCGCCGTACTGCCAAAGGATCGGCGCGGCGTCAGAAAGCGTTCCCATCAGGCGCTCATGACGGCACAGCAGGGCACGATGGCACAGCTCAAGGCGCTCGTCGAAGATCTTCCAGAACTTGTCCATGTCCTGATGCGAGCTCAGCGCGACATCGGGCAGGTTGATGGTCACAACACCCTGGTTAAAGCGGCCATAGTACTTAGGTTTGGTCGGGTCATAGTTCAGCGCGTTGGCGACATTGTTAAAGCCGTTGCCCGAACGGTCGGGCGTCAGGAAGCTGCGGCAACCCATGCAGGTGTAGCAATCGCCATTGCCGGCGGTCTCACCCTTAGACAGCTTGAGCTCACGCATCTTCTTCTCGGAGATGTAGTCGGGCACCATGCGCTTGGCGGTGCACTTGGCAGCCAGCTGGGTCAGGTAGAAGTACGGGGAATTCTCGTGAACGTTATCGTCCTCGAGCACATAGATAAGCTTGGGGAATGCCGGGGTAATCCACACGCCGGCCTCGTTCTTAACGCCCTCGTAGCGCTGGCGAAGCGTCTCCTCCACGATCATGGCAAGGTCGTGCTTCTCCTGAGGCGTACGGGCCTCGTTAAGATACATAAAGACCGTCACGAACGGCGCCTGGCCATTCGTGGTCATAAGGGTCACGACCTGATACTGAATCGTCTGGACGCCGCGACGGATCTCATCACGCAGACGGTCCTCAACGACCTCACGGACCTTCTCGGCAGACGCAGAGACGCCAAGCTCCTCGAGCTCGCGGGCAACCTCGCCACGAATCTTCTGACGGCTCACCTCGACAAACGGAGCCAGGTGGGTCAGCGAAATCGACTGACCGCCGTACTGGGAAGAGGCGACCTGGGCGATAATCTGCGTCGCGATATTGCAAGCAGTCGAGAAGCTATGCGGTTTCTCGATCAGTGTGCCCGAGATAACGGTGCCGTTCTGGAGCATATCCTCCAAGTTCACCAGGTCACAGTTATGCATGTGCTGGGCAAAGTAGTCCGAATCGTGGAAGTGAATCAGGCCCTCGTTGTGGGCATCCACGATCTCCTGGGGCAGCAGCACGCGCTGCGTCAGGTCCTTGGAAATCTCGCCGGCCATGTAGTCGCGCTGAACGGAGTTGACGGTCGGGTTCTTGTTAGAGTTCTCCTGCTTGACCTCTTCGTTATTGCACTCAATCAGCGACAGAATCTTGTCGTCCGTTGTGTTCTTCTGGCGCTTCAGGCTCTGAACATAGCGATAGATGATGTAGTGGCGAGCGACCTCGTAGCAGTCGAGACGCATGATCTCGTCCTCGACCAGATCTTGGATCTCCTCGACCGATACGGTGTGACCGGCCTTCTCACATGCCTCGGCGACGTTTTGTGCCGCATAGATCACCTGGCGGTCGGTAAGGCGAGAGCCTTCCTCGACCTCCAAGTTTGCGGCGCGGATCGCATTGACGATCTTATCGATGTCAAAAGTAACCTCGGTGCCGCTGCGCTTGATGATCTTCATCCTCTTGCCTCTTTCGCATCGTAGCCTCATTGCGCTTCAGGGCCAAACGATGCCCGGCAGGGTTTGGCCCTGTCTTGCGGCGCCGTCGCGCAATCTGTGTTCTCGATAACCATAGGCCCTCATGCGGACAATCCTCGCAACCAATCCAGGGGTTCAAAGATCCATCCAAATAATGGGGCGAATAAGGTTCTCGTTCTCTGTCCGCCATCTATCATACGACAAAGAGGCATCTATATCCTGTATTCTTTTTTTAGGTCAAACACAACATATAGTGTTTTAGCAGGTCAAGGCAATTAGTCATTTTGCAGACGCATTAAAAATGAGGGGTTCTTGGCAAGTCGGTAAAACGTTACCAGCACGGCTACCTGCATGGCAGTTATAAAACCCCCTTAGTCAAGCCGCTGACAAATCCTACCAAAACCAAGCCGCTCACGCCAAAAGAATCCAAAAGATTATGCTTGACCAACATGTTGCGGTCGTGCCTTGCCGAGCTTCATGCAACCGCGGCACGAATCCTTGAAAGATGTGTGCATGCAAATGGAGAAGATGAGAGTTTTCTCGGATGACTACTGAGAAGCATGCCGGCAGATCAAAAAACTCGAAATATGGTGACGTATGTGGCGACACATTTGGCAACCAAAACAAAACAGCCCAGAGGACATAGCCTCTGGACTGCGAACATTTGGTGGGCGTTAGAAGATTTGAACTTCTGACCTCTTCCGTGTCAGGGAAGCGCTCTCCCCCTGAGCTAAACGCCCAAATGGAGCGGACAACGGGGCTCGAACCCGCGACCCCAACCTTGGCAAGGTTGTGCTCTACCAACTGAGCCATGTCCGCTTACAAGGATTAATCTTACGTGATGCCTGCATCCTATGCAAGAACTTTTTTTGAAAAGTTTTGCGACGCCCTAGCGAACCTCTCGAAGACATCAGCCACCACGGAAGACGCAGGCAAACGCAAACTCGCCGCAAGAGGCCCTTACATCTCACCGAGCATGATCCAGGCAGAGCTGTCCTGCGCGAGCCTACCGTCTACAAGCGGTGATGAGGTGAGCAGGACCCTACCCGCCGGCAGCTCCACGGGTGCTGCGCCGAAGTTCGTCACACACGCCCAGCCGTTGTCGCGGCGATAGGCGATGACGCCGCCCTCAGCGCCCTCGGCACCATCCGCAAAGCCAGTGCGCCCGTCAAGATCGAGCCACGCAAGATCGTTGGCGCACCCGCGCAGCTTGCGCCGCAGCCAGAGGGCGTCGCGATAGAGCGCAAGCATCGATGTCGGGTCCGCTTCTTCCCTATCGGCAGCGTAATCGGAAAACCATGCAGGCTGCAGCAGATGGGGCGCCGCATCGGCGTCCGCCGGTGAAAACCCAAACGATCCGCCCTGCACGGGATCGTCCGCTGCCACCCACGGCAGGGGCACACGACAGCCGTCGCGCCCCTTCTCGCGCTTCGGTCCGTGCGTATTGGTCGCAGTGGGATCTTCGAGTGCAGCCCACGGGATGTCAGCCACCTCAAAAAGGCCGAGCTCCTCACCCTGATACACGTATGCCGAGCCCGGAAGCGCCAACTCAAGCAAAAGGGCCGCCCGTGCGCGGCGCTCGCCGAGTTCACGGTCCTCGTCATAAGACGACCCGTCGCGTAAGAGCCAGTCGAGCGCAATCTGATGGTAGCGCGTCGCCTTGATTTGCGGCAGGGCATAGCGTGTCGCCACGCGCGGCACGTCGTGGTTGGAGAGTACCCAGGTCGAGGCGGAATCGGATTCGATGGCCGCCTTCAAGCCCTTCTCGATTGCAGCGTGCATGTCATCATAGGTCCAAGTGGCCTTGGCAAACTCAAAGTTGAATGTCTGGCCAAGCTCGCTGGGGCGCGCGTAGAGATACTGGCGCTCGGGCAGCACCCACGCCTCGGCAACGGCGCTGCGCGGCGGATTATAGCGGTCGAACACGCGGCGCCACTCGCGATAGATCTCGTGGACCTCGTTGCGATCCCACAGCGGATGAGTGCCGTCGTCAACCATGTCATCGCCCTCGGCGAGATGCCACCGGTCGAGGTCATCGCGGTCGAGATCCTTGGCGAGACCGTGCGCCACATCGATGCGAAAGCCATCGACGCCCCGATCGCTCCAAAACGCCAGGACGTCGCAAAAGAACGCGTGAACCTCGGGGCATGACCAGTCAAAGTCCGGCTGCTCGGGCGTAAACATGTGCAGATACCACTGACCGTCCGCAACACGCGTCCAGGCGGGGCCGCCAAAGTTGGCATTCCAATTGGTGGGAGGCAGCTCACCATGCTCGCCGCGACCATCGCGGAAGATATAACGGGCGCGCTCGGGCGATCCGGGGCCGGCGGCAAGAGCAGCTTTGAACCAGGGGTGTTGGTTGGATGAATGGTTGGGCACGATGTCGACGATGACCTTGATGCCGCGCGCGTGAGCCGCAGCGATCATGTCATCGAAGTCGTCAAGCGAGCCGAGACGTGGGTCGACATCGCAGTAGTCCGCCACATCATAGCCGCCATCGACAAGAGGCGATGGGTAAAACGGGCTCAGCCAGATGGCCTCGATACCCAGCCGCTCAAGATAGTCCATCTGCTGGGTAATGCCCGCGATATCGCCCAGACCCGAACCAGTCGAATCCTTAAACGAGCGCGGGTAGATCTGATAGATCGCGGCATCGGACATCCATGAGCGCGAAGAGGACTTTTCTGTGGCCATGGGATGTGTCTCCCTTGCAACGAGGTTTTGCGAGATACCCACGATGATACGCCCAAAGCTGACATTCGCGGCAAACAACGCCACAGCCACGCCCCAAAACGCTCGCTCCCTCTCGGGTTCGAGCCCAGGCGACGGATACGAAAAAGCCCGGCTACCGTAGTAGTCGGGCTGTTACGCTTGGAGCGGACAACGGGGCTCGAACCCGCGACCCCAACCTTGGCAAGGTTGTGCTCTACCAACTGAGCCATGTCCGCATATGTAAAACAAAACGGGCGCCGGAGCGCCCGGATGTTGCCTGGAGGCGAAGCCCGGATTCGAACCGGGGGTAAAGGCTTTGCAGGCCTCTGCCTTACCACTTGGCCACTTCGCCGAAAAAGGACCGCTAAGAACGGTCCGGAAATGCAATGGAGCGGACAACGGGGCTCGAACCCGCGACCCCAACCTTGGCAAGGTTGTGCTCTACCAACTGAGCCATGTCCGCTTGCGGGTTATTAATTTACGCGAGTTATCCAAAAGACGCAAGTACTTTTTTCAAAAAAGTTGCTCAAAGCAAGTTCACGCAGGGAAATCATGTCAACCCAAGGCGCTAAGCACACGATTCCAATGCCGAGCTAAACAGCTTCACCATCCGAACGCGCGTGCCGGCGCCATCCGTACGACGGGCAACTTCCACATTATCGACGAGCATGCGCATAAGCTTGATGCCGCGCCCGCGTTCCTCGGATGCCACCGGCTCGCTCGCCCCATCGATAGAATAGCCAGCGCCCCGATCAAGCACTTCAAGCACAACACGATCCCCATAGGCCTGAACCGTCAGGATGCAGCCAACACCGCCCGCATGGTCATACGCGTTACCCAATGCCTCCCCCAACGCCAATGCGACGTCATAACGCTCATCACGCCTCAGGGGAAGCGATTCGAGAAGCTCGGCCACACGGTGCCGATAATATGGGAGGTTCTCGATGCCTCGCCGCACTTCGATGCTCTTGCTCCATCGTGGCAACTCTCCCACCGGAATGGCGGGAATCGACTCACGCGCCGGACCCGCAACATGAAGGATGTCGACAAGTCGGGCAATCTCCAAAAAGCGAATGACCTCATCGGAGGCGTTAACGAGCGAAAGCAGGCCCTCTCGCCTCATGAGCTCTCTGGCACGTGTAAGCAAAAACGCCAAACCCGTCGAGTCGATAAAGCCCACGGCCTGGCAATTGATGACAACACGACGCACGCCCCGATCGATCAGATTATCCAACCGTGGGCGCAGCACGGACACCGAGGCGATGTCGACATCACCCGGTGGCGTCAAAACCGCTATGTCATTCCACTCATTCATACGACCATGGTTCCCCAAAAGAGCTCGCTCGATGCATACGTATCTGCAACTGCGCAGATTTTGCCCGTCAAGTGTCGCGATCTACGATCGACCTCGTAAAAATTCAAGGGAAACCAGCGCGATGTCATCGTCCAGCGCCGACTCGGTAAAGCGGTCAAGCTCGCCCAAGACCTTCCCGCAGATTCCCGATACGCCCTCACCCGAGACAGAGAGCAGAAGGTCGCGAAGGCGCTGCTCGCCAAAGAAAGCACCCGAGCGATCACGTGCTTCGATTGTTCCGTCGGTATACATGAATAGCATGTCACCAGGAGCAAACGTAAACACGCCTGTCTCGTACACCATGCTCTCAAAGGCACCGATCACGCCCGATTGGCACCCAAGGAGCTCCACTTCTCCCCCTCGGGTTTCTCCGCCGCCAAGCGGCGTCGACGACGGTCTAATGACCATAGTGGGAGGATGTCCCGCAGAGCAATAGGTAGCGCGACCCGCTTTAAGATCGATCTTGGCGATAAACGCCGTCACAAACGTCTCGACCCTCGAAAAGCCCATGAGCATGCTATTGAGCGAGCGGGCCATGCGGGCGGGCCCAGCACCCTCCCAGGCATAGGCCGTCAGCGCCGTCTTGACGAGCGCTGACATCGACGCCGCCTCGATTCCTTTGCCGGATACATCGCCCAAAATCATTACGGCGCAATCGTCGGGAAGACGGACAAGCGTATAAAAGTCGCCGCCGACCAACGCCGAATTCGTTGCCGAAAGGTATACCGAATCGGTCGCGATACCCGGAACGTCACCAAGCGAATTTCTCATGCCAATCTGGAGGGTCTGAGCGATATGGCGCTCCTCGCGCTTTTGAGATTCGCCCTCGTAGATCAGTTCAAAGTCATGCGCCAAGTGCACCAAGTAGTCATATTCAAGGTCATCAATCGGCTCTTGACTACCGTCACGAAGCAGCAGCGCGCGCGTCGTCGGGCCTTTCGCAACAGAAGCAGGAACAATCGCGTCGTTGCTGTGCTTGCCATCGCCCTCAGAGCGTGGGTGCCCCGCCTCGATGCCGGTGTCGACGTAGAGACCCTGGCAAGGCAGACCATGTGCCCTAAGCCAGCCTCCCATAGGCATCGATTCGTCAACGCGAGTTATACGGACGTGTTTAAGGTCCTCGGCACTCGTACCGCCCAAAACAGATGCCTCAAAGCCATCAGGACCAGCCCCCAGACGTGCCGCTGGCGCCGTCGTGGAAAAGAAAAGCTTCTCGGGATCGTCCGGCAAAGCAACGCGACTGCCACCTTCAAAATCTATGACGTAGGAGTCCAGACTGGCGTCATACTCAACTGGACAAAAATGGCAGTTGAGCATATTGCAAATCTCGGACGAGACCGCCTGGGTAGCCGCGGCGGAATCGTCTAGAAAGATAAACAACTCATCACGTAAGACATTGAGCGAGCGGCCAAGCTCGGCCGTGCGACGAGAGCGAAGGCTCGATGCCATGCCGACCAGCTGGATAGACAGGTAATCGCAAATGACCTCGAGTACATTAACGTCATAGGCGAGCGGTGCCTGAGGTCGCTTCCAACCAACTTCCAGCACGCCAAGGATCTGCGTACCATAAAAAACGGGAAGACAGATCTCGCTGCGGTACGGAGGCATATCCTGCACGCGCAACAGGTGCTTAGAACGATTGTCCAAGTCCATGAACATACCGGAGGCGGCCCTATCGCCCTCAAGGTCCTGTTGAATCGACAAACGACAGGCACGCGACTCGCGAAGCACATACGTCGGAATGCCAGCGCCATACGGCAAAAACTCGGGCAGGTAGCTGTCGTGCAGCTCCTTGGAAACACCGCGAAGCTTAAAACCGCCGCTCTCAGAAAAATAGATAGCGGCACCCGAAGCATCGAGCGTTCCTACAAGCTGGTTCAAAACGGTATCTAACAAACTAGGCAGCTCATCGGAGCCCACCGTGCTCATAATGACCGACAAAGTGCCCGAAAGGCGCTTATTCGCCACTCTAAGCTCCGAAAGCGCACGCTTGAGCTGGCGGTCGTGCGAGTACTGCTCTTCGATGCTATGAAGCGCCACCAGAACACGCGGTGCACGGCGTCCAAAGATGCGAGGCGGTGTAACCGAGCCGGCACAAACCAGGACAGGAATAAACGATCCATCACTTAACTTGAGCATCAACTCGCTCTCGATTCCATTGGTCTCAAAAGGAAGACGATGCTCTGTCGCGCGTTCAAATGCTGATGAGTACAAGAGGTCTTTAACGTCCCCGTTGATCACATCGGAACGCTCCTCGCACATCAAGTCGAGCAAGCGGTTATTTACATGCAAAATGGTGCCGTCGGGCTCGCAGATAATGACAGCATCGCTCGTGATCTCGACCAATTGGGCAACGTCTGCCCACTCGTTGCGTTCAAGCGTTTCCATCGTGGACCTCACCGTCTATCGGTAACAAAAAAGCCTCCGAAGAGGCTTCTCAAATGCGATGGTGTCGGAGGCGGGACTTGAACCCGCATGACCAAAAAGCGGTCACTAGCACCTCAAGCTAGCGCGTCTGCCAATTCCGCCACTCCGACATGCTATATTATTGATTCGCGGTTCGTTTAGTTGGACCCGCGCGTTCAACGAAGAAGATAATAACCTATGTTTCGAGAACTACGCAAGCACTTTTTTGAAAAAAGTTTACGAATTTGTAAATGCGCAGGTAGACTGACCTGTTCGGGCAGGAATGAGGTTGCTTTCCAACGCGTCCTCGGGCATGCGGCATTATTTTGATCCGCGCTTCGCGCTACAAAATAATGCCGCCCCCTGCGGAATGCGTTGGAAAGCAACCTCATTCCTGCCCTAGAGGCACGTACTCCAGGCACCATTCTCGAACATATTCTGAGGGCTGATGCGAATTTGGTGGCTCGGCTTTGCCGAGCCCTTATATAAGGAGGCCGGAGCCTAGGCTCCGGCCTCACTCTATTTTTCATCAGATTAAGTGAGCGATCGAGGAATCGCGCTCCCCCTGCCGAATTGCCGCAGGGCCCGCCCTGAAGTTACTTTTCAGAACACTCCGCAGGACGCAAGAAACCCCCGCCGCACGAAGTGCGCAGCGGGGGTTTCTTGCATGTCCGAGGACGTTCTGAAAAGTAACTTCAGGGCGGGCCCGGACGAGAACAACCGACTACAGGTCGATGTGCGATTCCTTGATCGGGAACGGCTCCGCGAAGTGGCAGGCGCAGCAGTGACCCGGTGCGACTTCCTTAAACTCGGGAAGCTTCTCGGAGCAGATACCCTGCGCGATCGGGCAGCGCGTGTGGAAACGGCAGCCGGTCGGCGGATCCAGCGGTGACGGCGGATCGCCGGCAAGGATGATGCGCTTACGGGTCTTCTGGATATCAGGATCGGGAACCGGCACGGCAGACAGCAGCGACTGCGTGTACGGATGGTGAGGCTCACTATAGAGCGTCTTCCAGTCCGAAACCTCGACCATCTTACCCAGATACATAACGGCAACGCGATCGGAGATGTGCTGTACGACGGACAGGTCATGGGCGATAAACAGATACGCGGTACCGAACTTGTCCTGCAGTTCCTTGAGCAGGTTCAGAACCTGGGCCTGAATGGACACATCCAGAGCGGATACCGGCTCGTCACAGATAATCAGCTTGGGCTTCAGCGCAAAAGCGCGGGCAATGCCGACACGCTGACGCTGGCCGCCCGAGAACTCATGCGGATAGCGGTTGATGTGCTCGGGGTTCAGTCCAACGACGTCGAGAAGCTCACGGACGCGCTCAATGCGCTCCTCCTTGGTACCCACACCATGAATGGTCATGGGCTCGGAGACAATCTCGCCGATGGTCATACGAGGGTTGAGCGAAGCATAAGGATCCTGGAAGATAAACTGCATCTCGCGACGCATGTCCTTGATCTCATGCTTGCTCATCTCGGCAACATCTTTGCCCTGGAAAAATACCTTACCGGCAGTCGGCTTGGTCAGACGCATAATAGTGCGGCCCGTGGTGGACTTACCGCAACCAGACTCGCCAACCAGACCAAAGGTCTCGCCAGGATAAATCTCAAAAGAGATGTCGTTTACAGCAGAGACTACGCGCTTGGAAAAACGCTTGGCGAACATGCCGGACTCTGCGGGGAACTCCTTAGAGAGGTGCTCGACCTTCAGCAGTGGAGTGCGCTCGTTATTGTCTGCCATTTACGCCTCGCCTCCCTTCTTGGAATCCTTGCGCGTACGGGACGTCTCGGGAGCATTCTTAAGGAACTCAGGGTCACCGGAATAATGGCACGCAGAATAGTGGCCGGACTCGGTGACAACGCGCTCGGGGCGCTGCTTACGGCACTTATCGGTTGCATAGGGGCAACGAGGCGAGAACACGCAGCCCTCGGGCAGGTTCATGAGCGAAGGCGGGTTGCCGTGAATCGGCGTAAGCGGCTTCTTCTCATCGATGGCCTGCTCCGGGATGGAGCGGATAAGGCCCCAGGTATAGGGGTGACGGCTCTCATAGAAGATTTCCTCAGCAGTACCGAACTCGACGGGACGGCCGGCGTACATAACCATGATCTTATCGGCCATATCGGCGACGACGCCCAGGTCATGGGTAATCATGATGATGGCGTTGCCGTTCTTCTCCTGCATTTCCTGCATAAGCTCAATAATCTGAGCCTGAATGGTAACGTCCAGGGCAGTCGTGGGCTCATCGGCAATCAGAATATCGGGATCGCAGGCAAGGGCCATGGCGATCATGACACGCTGACGCATACCGCCAGAGAACTGATGCGGATACTCATTGACGCGCTTCTCGGGCTCGGGAATGCCAACGAGGTCCAAAAGCTCGGTGGCGCGCTTGAGCGCCTCCTGCTTGGAGTAACCACGGTGCAGACGAAGGCCCTCGCCCACCTGCTTGCCAATCTTATAGACCGGGTTCAAGGAGGTCATAGGATCCTGGAAGATCATCGCGATGTCGTTGCCGCGAATATGCTGCATCTCTTCCTCGGTCATCTCGAGGATGGAGCGACCGCGATAGCGAACGTCACCGCCCTCGATCTTTCCCGGAGGCATCGAGATAAGACCCATGATGGTCATGGCGGTCACGGACTTACCGGAGCCGGACTCACCGACGACACCCAGGGTCTCGCCGCGATCGAGCGTGTAGGACACACCGTCGACAGCGCGAACGACGCCATCCTCGGTATGGAAATACATCTTAAGGTCATCGACCTCGAGCAGATGCTGGCCCTCGGGAACCGGCTGGTCCTTCAGGTCCACATAGTTCTTGTTCTTCTTCATCCTTATGCGTCCTTCATCTTGACGTCGAGAGCGTCGCGCAGACCGTCACCCAGCAGGGTGAAGGCAAGCACCGTCGAGAGAATTGCCAGACCGGGCATGATCATCATCCAGGGAGCAGTCAGAAGATACTGCTGACCGTCCTGAATCATGGAGCCCCACGAAGGCGTAGGCGGAATAACGCCCATGCCGAGGAAGGACAGAGCGGACTCGGTCAAAATGGCACCACCAATGTTCATGGTCGCGTAGACCACGATGGAGGCGACGGAGTTCGGGAAGATGTGACGCATGACGATACGGGCATCGGATGCACCCATGGCGCGAGCAGCATCAACATAGTCGTTTTCCTTGACCGTCAAGATTGCAGAGCGGAAGACACGCGCAATCGAAGGCCAGCCGAGAATACCGATGGCGATGAAGACGTTCTGAAGACCACGGCCGATAACGGCGATCATGGCGACGACGAACAGCACGTACGGGAACGCCAGGAAGATATCCGCACAGCGCATGATGATCGTATCCCAGATGCCGCCGTAGAAACCGGCCAGGGCGCCCATGACCAGACCAATCAACGTGGAAATGGCGGTGGCCATAATGCCGACAGACAGCGAAACGCGTGCACCGTAGATAACACGGACGAGAATGTCACGACCAAGGGCATCGGTGCCAAACGGGTGCTCGGCACACGGAGCCAGCAGCGATGTCTCGGCCATGGTGGTAGAATCGGAAGCCGTCGGCGAACCGAGCCAGGGCTTAGCCCACAAATCTGCGGTCAGGGCAACCACGACGACGATGATGATCCAGCAGACACCGATAACGGCGAGCTTGTTCTTACGAAGACGCTTAAAAGCGTCGCCCCACAGCGTGCGGGACTTGGCGGGAGCAGATGCGGCCTTGGTGGCGGTAGCCTGCTCCTGAGACTGAGAATCAGTTTCCTGCATGAGACGTACCTCCCTTAGGCTTTATCCGACGGACCGCCAAGGCGGATGCGCGGGTCGAGGAATGCGTAGCTAATGTCGACGAGAAGGTTGATCACCATGACGACGACGACGATGAGCGTAACGCCGCCCATAACGATGGGCCAGTCACGCATGCTAATGGCGCGATAGACCTCATAGCCGATACCGGGCCAGTTGAAGACCGTCTCGGTCAGGATGGCGCCCGAAAGCATGCCACCAAAGTCGACACCAATATAGGTAACGACGGGGATGAGTGCATTCTTAAGCGCATGCTTGATGATGATCGCGCGATTGGAGAGACCCTTGGCTTTTGCCGTACGGATGTAATCCTGGTTCATAACGTCAAGCAGCTGCGAGCGCATAATGCGGGCGGCATAAGCGGTCGAAACCGAAGCCAGCGTAATGGTCGGAAGCACATAGTGCATCCAATCCTGATACTGAGAGCTGGCACCGCCGGCACCCGAAATCGGCATGGAGAATGCGCCGCCGGTGGCATCCTTGAGAATGACGCCAAAGAACAGCTGCAGCAACATACCGAGCCAGAAGGCCGGGACCGCAACGAGGATCGACGTGGTGAGCGTTACCAAAATATCCCAGAAGGAATAACGCTTTACCGCCGAAATGATACCCGCGCCGATACCCATGATTGCCTCGAGCACGATGGCGCACGCGGCAAGTTTGACCGTATACGGATACTTCTGGGCAAAAATTTCCGTAACCGGCAGCTTGCGCTGATACGAATTGCCCAGATCGCCATGAAGCAGGCCGTTCATGTAATACAAGTAACGGTCCACGAGCGACGTTTGAACGGGGTCGCCGTTCTCGTCAAGGATCGCGTTGCCGTCCTCGTCCGACTGGACCAGGTGATAGCGGACGCGAAGCTGAAGCTCCACCTCGGGGGACAGAGCCTTGTCTCCACCGATCAGCTTGATCGGATCTCCCGGCACGATATTCTGGAGGGCGAACAGAATCAGCGTAACGCCCAAAAACACCGGGATGAACTGAAGCACACGTTTAACGATGTACTTACCCATACCACTCCCCTATCTAGGGATTAACCTAAATGGGATGCCGATCGCCAGACCGGCATCCCAAAATTACCATCAGCCAGTTTACCCCAGGTTAGGGAGAACTGTATGTTTCCCATGAGGTCTACGTAAATACTTGACCCTCACGGAAGCTGCAAACTCTTAGGCGAGCTCAGCGGTACCCAGATCGGCGTGCTTCTGCGGATCGACATAGAGGTGCTTGATGCGATCGGAGCCGGCGGTGGTGTGCGTGTAGAACATCACCGGGATGACCGGGCAGTCGGCAGCGACCATTGCGTCGGCCTCCTGCATCTTAGCGACGCGCTCTTTGTCGTCAACCGTAGTGCGAGCCTCATCGACCTTGGCGTCGAACTCGGGGTTGTTGTAACCAGAGCGGTTGTCGCCACCGAGGGAGTCGGAGTGGAACAGCGGATACAGGAAGTTGTCCATGATCGGGTAGTCGGCAATCCAGCCCAGACGACCGAACTGATAGTCGAAGTTCTGATACTGCTCGAGCAGGGCAGACCACTCGGGGGTTTCGGAGACAGCGGTAACGCCAACCTTGGCAAGGTCACCGATGATGGACTCCATGATCTCCTTGTGGCCACCGTCCTGGTTGTAGGAAAGGGTCACGTTAATGCCACGATCGCCGTTAGCGCCAGCGGGAGCAACCTTGTCGAGGTACTCGTTAGCCTTGTCAACGTCGTAGGCGCAGAACTCCCATGCGCCCTCCTTGTAGCCATCGATGCCCGGAGGAACAATGCCGTCGGCGGGGGTACGGGTACCCTTGAAGATGGTCTTGCAGATGGCCTCACGGTTAATGGCCAGGGAGATACCCCTACGCAGGTCGGCGTTTTTGAACGGCTCGGCCGTGTTGTTGCAGGTCAGGTAGTAGGTGGAAGGCTCGGCACCGAGCAGCATGCGCTCGCCGTCACCCATGGTGTAGCCGTCCTTGGACACGCCGCGATCCTTCTTGGCGGCGTCGATCTGAGCAACGGGAACGTCGCAGATGTCAAGGTTACCGGCCTGGAACTCCTTGTAGGCGGTCTCCATGTCCTTGATGACCTGGAAGTGGATGCCATCGATCTTGGCCTTGTCGCCATAGTAATCGTCGAACTTCTTGAGGTTGATCTCCTGACCATCCTCCCACTTGCCGTCCATCATGAACGGGCCGTTACCGATCGGGGCAAGGTAGAAGCTCTTGACATCGGACTCGGCGCACTCGGGAACCGGGGACAGAGCCGGGTGAGAGGCGACGAAGGGGAAGTCGGCGTAAGCGGAAGACAGCTTGACGACGAGGGTCTTATCATCGGGGCAGGTGACGCCAGTCAGCTCGGTGGCATTGCCGGCAAGCAGGTCGTCATAGCCCTCGACCATGGAAAGGTGATAGGAGACCTCGGAAGGACCATACTCCTTAGCGACAGCCGACTTAGTGCTGACCAGACGCTCCCAAGCGAGCTTGAAGGACTTGGAGGTAACGTCGTCACCGTTGTGGAACTTGGCCTTCTTGATCTTGAAGGTGAACTCGGTGGCGTCGTCGTTGGCCTCAAAGGACTCGCAAGCCAGCGGAACGATCTCGCCCTTCTCGGCGTCATAAGAGGTCAGAGCGTCGAACAGCTGGTAGTTAACCTGAGTGCCCTGATCCTCCTGGACGTTGTAGGGGTCGATGCAGACCGGGTTGTTGATGTAGAAGTTCAGCTTCGAACCGGACTCAGAACCGGAAGCGTCGCCGCCCTTCTTGCCACATGCGGCAAGAAAAGCCATGGAGCTCGCAGCAAGGGTACCGCCGACAAAGGCGCGACGACCCATAACGGGCTGGTGGAACATAGAATCAGCCATGCCATCCTCCTTATGAGATAGGACAAAGAAACGTTCAGTCGGACACATGTCGAGACAATCCGATCCGAACCATCAAAACGCCGCCCGCTGCTATGGCTGGTTATGCACAACGGACCAACGTTTCGCAATACAGTAGCGCATTTTATACACGATTTGGGGCTAATTCCGATTAACGGTCGAGAATTTCTTTAGTTGGGCGAAGTATGTGAGGATATTTTGACTCTGTTACAAATGTGTAAACAAAAAGGGTCCCGCACTTGCGGAACCCTTTTCGAGTATTTATGAGGCTCGTGCTTAGTAGCCGACGATGCCCTGCGGGAAGAAGAACATGCACAGGACGACACACACGGCAAAAACGACGGCCATAATTACCGTCAGGCGATCGAGGTTCTGCTCCATGACGCCCGTGGCAGAGCTGGAGTTATACAGCGAGCTAGCGATCATATCCGAAACGCCGGTGCCCTTACCGGAATGCATCAGGACGAGAATCGTCAGCGCCACGGCAGAGACTGCCCAAACGACAAACAGAAGAATCTGGAACGGACCCATAGATAAGCTCCTTAATAGAACAATTCAAACTCCAGTACTGTACCACAACCCCCGGCACTCCCCCACCTGCCATTTGGGGACGGGGTAGAAATGGCAGAAATACCAAAAAGGGGGTCGTCCGGTTGTGGACAACCCCCTTACTAGAAAACGGTGTTTGTTTTCTATTAGGCCTCGGTGGCGAGCACGCGGCCCGTCATCTCGGCGGAAGGCTCAAGACCAGCCATGGTGAGCATAGTCGGAGCGATATCGGAGAGACGACCGTCCTCGATACCGGTAAGCTGTGCCTTCTCATCAACGATGATGAACGGCACGCGGTTGGTGGTGTGAGCCGTAAACGGATGCTTGGAACCGTCGGAAGCGACGTCAAACATGTGATCGGCGTTGCCGTGGTCGGCGGTGATCAGCGCAAAGCCGCCCTTGGCGAGAATCGCCGGGACAACCTTGGACAGGGCATCGTCAACGGCCTCGACAGCCTTGACGGCGGCGTCGAACACGCCGGTATGGCCAACCATGTCGCAGTTCGCGAAGTTCACGATGTAGAAATCAGCGCGATCCTCGTTGATTGCGGCGACGAGCTTCTCGGTAACCTCGGGAGCGCTCATCTCGGGCTGCAGATCGTAGGTGGCAACCTTGGGGGAAGCGACGAGCACGCGCTCCTCGCCCTCCTTGGGCTCCTCGATGCCACCGTTGAGGAAGAACGTCACGTGAGCGTACTTCTCGGTCTCGGCGGTGTGCAGCTGCTTCAGGCCGTTGGCTGCGATGACGTCGGCCAGAACGTTCTCGGGGAACGTCTTGGCGAAGGCGACCTCGACGTCAAACGTCGGATCGTACTCGGTCATCGTCACAAAGTGCGAGAGCTTAATCTGCTCGCGCTCAAAGCCGTCGAACTCCTTGTCCGTGAACGCGCGAGTCATCTGACGGGCGCGGTCGGGACGGAAGTTGAAGAAGATGGCCGCGTCGCCCTCGTGGATGCCCTCATTGTGGGCAGCAAAGGGCTCGACGAACTCATCGCCGCGCGGATCCTTCTCGTAGTAGGCCTTGATACCGGCAACGGGGTCGGTATCGGCATCGGACGCATTGACCATGACATCGTAGGCGCGCTGGATGCGCTCCCAACGGTTGTCGCGGTCCATGGCCCAATAACGGCCCGAGACGGTAGCAACGCGAGCGTCGCAACCGGTCTCCTCGGAAATCTTGGCCAGGAAAGCGCAGAACTCGCTCATGTAACCGGCACCAGACTGCGGGTCGACATCGCGACCATCCATAAAGGCGTGGACGCGAACGGTCTTGACGCCATGCTGGGCAGCCATCTTGACCAGAGCCTCGACATGGTTCATGTGGGAGTGAACGCCGCCAGGGCTCATAAGGCCCATAAGGTGAAGGGTCTTGCCCTCGGCCTTGACATCGTCCATAGCCTTGACGAAAACCTCGTTCTTGGCGATGGAGCCGTCCTTGATGGCATTGTTGATGCGCGAAAGCTCCTGGAACACGATGCGACCGGCACCGATGTTGAGGTGACCCACTTCGGAGTTGCCCATCTGGCCGTCGGGAAGGCCCACGTCCTCGCCCGAAGCGCCGAGCGTAGTGTGAGGATACTTCTCGTACAGGCTATCAAGGAAGGGCGTCTTGGCAGCGGCGACGGCGTTCTCGCCATCAGCCGGAGCAAGGCCGCAACCATCCATGATGATCAGGAGTGCAGGAAGATGACGCTGTGCCATATGTCCTACTCGCCTGCCTTGACGACCATAGAGGCGAAGTCGGCAGCCTTGAGCGAAGCGCCGCCCACGAGGGCGCCGTCAACGTCGGGCTTGGCGACGAGCTCGGCAATGTTGCCGGGCTTAGCGGAACCGCCGTAGAGAACGCGGATGCCGTTGGCGAGCTCCTCGCCGAACATCTCCTTGAGGGTCTCACGGATAGCGCCGCAGACCTCCTGAGCGTCCTCGGCGGTAGCGGTCTTGCCGGTGCCGATGGCCCAGATGGGCTCGTAGGCGACGACGACCTGCTTGGGGCAGGTGATCTCAAGACCAGCAAGGCCAGCCTTGACCTGGTTCACGACGTGCTCGACATAGGTGCCGGCCTCGCGGACCTCAAGGGACTCACCGCAGCAGAAAACAGGAACAAGACCGGCGGCAACGAGGGCCTTGGCCTTCTTGTTCTGATCCTCGTCGGTCTCGTGGAAGTAATCACGACGCTCCGAGTGACCGATGATGCAGTAGGTGCAGCCAGCGGACTTGAGCATGTCGCAAGAAGACTCACCGGTGAAGGCGCCCTTGGCCTCCCAGTACACGTTCTGTGCACCGAGAGCGATGGGGGCAGCCTGAATGCGGTCATGAACCGTGGTGATGTCGATGGTCGGAGGGCAGACGAGCACCTCGACGCCAGCCGGAACCTCGGGCAGAGCCTGGGCCAGCTCGTCGGCGAGCTTGGCAGCCTCGGCGACGTCGTTGTTCATCTTCCAGTTACCAGCGATAAGAAGGGTGCGATTAGGCATCGAGAAGCGCCTCCACTCCGGGCAGGGCCTTACCCTCGACGAGCTCCATGGAAGCGCCACCGCCGGTGGAGATCCAGCTCATCTTGTCGGCCAGGTTAAACTTGTTGACGGCTGCGACGGAATCGCCACCACCGATGATCGAGGTGCAGTCGGCCTCGGCGACAGCCTCGGCGATAGCCTGGGTGCCGTGAGCGAAGTTGTCGAACTCGAAGACGCCCATGGGGCCATTCCAGAACACAGTCTTGGCGCCCTTGACGGCCTCGGCGTAGAGCTCCTCGGTCTTGGGGCCGATGTCCATACCCTCACGATCGTCGGGGATAGCGTCAGAAGCGACAACCTCGGGGACAGCGTCCTCGCCAAAGTGATCGGCAACGCGGTTGTCGATGGGGAGCAGGATCTTGACGCCCTTCTCCTCGGCCTTCTTGAGCATCTCGCCGGCGCGCTCGACCCAGTCCTCTTCCTTGAGGGACTGACCAACGGACAGACCCTGAGCCAGGAAGAAGGTGTAGGCCATGCCGCCACCGATGATCAGGGTGTCAGCGGAGTCGATGAGGTGATCGAGAACGCCGATCTTGGAGGAAACCTTGGAACCGCCGACGATAGCGACGAAGGGGCGCTCGGGCTCGGCGAAGATGCCGGTCAGCGTGTCGACCTCCTTCTCGAGCAGGAAGCCAGCGACGGCAGGCAGGTAAGCGGCGGGGCCC
The DNA here is from genome assembly GCA_900542825.1 of uncultured Collinsella sp. Classification (GTDB taxonomy): domain Bacteria; phylum Actinomycetota; class Coriobacteriia; order Coriobacteriales; family Coriobacteriaceae; genus Collinsella. The sequence goes on from UQOY01000001.1 coordinate 343,163, forward strand.
ACGACGGAACCCTGGGCGCGGTGGGCGGTGCCGAAGGCATCGAGAACGAAGACGTCACCATAGGAAGCGAGCTTCTTGGCGATCTCGGGATCGTTCTTCTTCTCACGCTTATCGAAGCGGACGTTCTCGAGAACGAGGACCTTGCCCGGCTCGACGGCGGCAACGGCCTCGGCGGCCTTCTCACCATACGTGTCGGCAACAAAAGCAACGTCAAGGCCAGAGAGCTCGGCGAGCTTCTTGGCGACCGGCTCGAGGGAGAGCTCGGGCTGGAAGCCAGTGCCCTCGGGACGGCCGAGGTGACTCATGAGGATGACGCGAGCGTTGTGCTCAACGAGATAGTTGATGGTGGGCAGGGCAGCCTTGATGCGGGTGGTGTCGCCAACGACGCCATCCTTGATAGGCACGTTGAAGTCAACGCGGACGAGAACGCGCTTGCCGTCGACATCGATGTCGCGGACGGTCTTCTTGGTAAAGGCCATGTTTGCTTCTACCTTTCGTACGTGTCTGCCTCCCATTACGGCAGACGATTTCTTATAAAAAGGGCGCGACCCTAGGGTGTAAGCCCTATGAGGCCGCGCCCTTCTTTAGACGCTCAACGAGCTATTCGCTAAAAGCCAAATTAAGCAACGAACTTCTCGAAGTACTTGATGGTGCGGACCATCTGGGAGGTGTAGGAGTTCTCGTTGTCGTACCAAGAGGTGACCTGCACCAGGGTCTGGCCGTTGCCGAGGTCGGAGGCCATGGTCTGCGTGGCGTCGAAGATGGAGCCGTGGGTCTCGCCGACGATGTCGCGGGAGACGATCTGGTCCTCGTTGTAGGCGAAGGTCTCGGGGATGGTCTCGGCGTAGGCCTTCATGGCAGCGTTGACCTCGTCGACGGTGACCTTCTTGTCAACGACGGCGTAGAGGTTGGTCAGCGAGCCAGTCGGCGTCGGGACGCGCTGGGCGGCACCGATGAGCTTGCCGTTGAGCTCGGGGAGAACCAGGCCGATGGCCTTGGCAGCGCCCGTGGTGTTCGGGACGATGTTCTCGGAGCAGGCGCGGGAGCGACGGAAGTTGCCCTTGCGCTGCGGGCCGTCAAGCGGCATCTGGTCGCCGGTGAAGGCGTGAATGGTGGTCATGATGCCGGACACGATGGGAGCGAAGTCGTTCAGACCCTTGGCCATCGGGGCGAGGCAGTTGGTGGTGCAGGAAGCAGCGGAGATGATGTTGTCCTCAGCGGTCAGCGTCTCATGGTTGACGTTGTACACGATGGTAGGCAGATCGCTGCCGGCCGGAGCGGAGATGACGACCTTCTTGGCGCCAGCGTTGATGTGAGCCTGAGCCTTAGCCTTGCTGGTGTAGAAGCCGGTGCACTCGAGAACGACGTCGACGTCGAGGTCGCCCCAAGGCAGGTTGTTGGCGTCGGCCTCCTTGTAGATCTTGATTTCCTTGCCGTCAACGGTGATGGAATCCTCGCCAGCAACGACCTCGTGATCGCGAGCATAGTTGCCCTGCGTGGAGTCGTACTTCAGCAGGTAAGCGAGCATATCGGGAGAGGTGAGGTCGTTGATAGCGACGATCTCGGAGCCCTCATGACCGAACATCTGACGGAAAGCCAGACGACCGATGCGACCGAAGCCGTTAATAGCAACCTTTACTGCCATTGTGTCTCCTTTCGTAAGGCCCCCGCAAGCTACAGCGCCCGCCGTTGAGGCCCACAAACTAACCACTCGCCTAATATACCTTTTTTTTGACTTGAATTTCACGAGAATGCTCGAAATTGAAAATCAAATTTGCGTTAAAACGCTTTAATGCTTAAAACAGCAGTTCAACCACCATATAAGCTCTCGCGTTAAACTACCTGCTCGCTTCAATGAGCTTTTCAAGGCGCAAAACACGGTGATACAAGGCCGACTTCGACAAAGGAGGGTCGGCCATTTCCCCCAAATCTCGCAGCGAGAGATCGGGGTAACGCTCGCGTAAGTCACAAAAAACTGCCAGAGCATCCGGCAGCGTTTCGCGCAAACCGCGCCGATCAAGCTCGTCGATGAGCGCAAGCTGATGTTGAGCGGCACCGGCACTTCTGGTCTGGTTGGCAAGCTCTGCGTTCACGCGACGATTTACATCGTTCTTCACCAGCTTGACTGCGCGGGCCTCTTCAATCTCGGCAACGCTGCGCTTGGCGCCAACCAGCTGCAGCAGACGTTTAATCTCCTCGGCACTCTTGATGTACACGGCATACGAGCCGCGACGCGCATTGACGCGGGCGTGAACTCCAATCTGCTCCAGAAGGACGCAAAGCCCCTTTGCATACTCCTCGCCCTGGACCGCGATCTCCAAATGAAAATCGCCACGCGGGTCGGCAACAAAGCCTCCGGCAATCAGCGCACCGCGAATATAGGCGAGCCTGCAGCAAGGACGGGCGACGATGTGGCGCGGCACACCTGCGACGAGCCCTCCCCTACGGTCGAGAATACCCAGCAGCACCAGAGCCTTATCCAAATCGGGCTGATCGGGCAAGGTAATGAGATAGTTTCGCACCTTGTGCAGGACCGACTTGCGAACCGTGAATTCGGTCTTGAGCTTAAGGATGCGATGCGTCAGCGCAATCATCGTGCGCGCCACAGCACCCGTCTCGGTCGCGACCGTCAAGCGGTACCGTCCCGAGCCCGCCAACGAAAGCGTACCGCTCACACGCGTTAGCGCAGCAAGCGTCGACAAATCGCAGTATTCGCATTCTGGTTCGCAGCGTGCAAGCTCGTCACGCACCTCGGCGGTAAACGACATGCAGACCTATGCCTTCGTGTTGGCACGCGACAGGTCACGATGGGAAATGCTCACGTGATACTGGGCGCCTTCCAAATAACGTGCCGTGGCCTCGGCGATGGCAACGCTGCGGTGTTGACCGCCCGTGCAACCGATGGCAATAGAAAGCTGCGGCTTGCCCTCTGCGATATAACCCGGCATGACTGTATCGAGCAGCTGGGTCCAGGCCTTCCAGAACTCCTGGGTCTTGGGGTGGTCCAAGACAAAATCGGAGACCCTCTTATCGAGACCGGTCATGGTACGCATCTCGGGATCGTAGAAAGGATTGGGCAAGAAGCGAACATCGATCATGATATCCGCCTCGACGGGCATGCCATGCTTAAAGCCAAACGAGAACACGTGGACGTCCATAAGCTGCTGGTCGGACAACTCGGAAAAAGCCATGCGAAGCTTGTTACGTAAAGCAGAAGTGCGCAAGCGGCTCGTGTCGATGATCATATCCGCTCGATCGCGAACGCCCTGCAGCTGCAGACGTTCACGCTGAATAGCGTCGGCCGTGGTCTCCCCCGGCTTTGCAATGGGATGGCGGCGACGGTTTTCGCTATACCGGCGAATCAGCACCTCGTCAGAGGCCTCGAGAAACACGATGTCGCAGCTCATCTCGCGCTCTTCCAGTGCGGCGACCGCATCGAGCAGTTCATCGAATAAGCCCTGGCTACGAAGGTCACAGGTGACGGCAAGGTGCCTGCCCACGCCCGTATTGATGCCAACGAGCTCAGCAAGCTGGGCGATCAGGCGCGGGGGGAGGTTGTCGATACAAAAATAGCCCATGTCCTCAAACACATGCATGGCTTGCGTTCGGCCCGATCCGGACATTCCGGTGATGATGACGATATCGGGGATACGCTCCGAGCGCTCCGCCGCATCCATGGCATCTCCCTTTTGCATGTGTGCCTCCTAAAACAGCGCGGGACCCGGCCAGCGGATCCCGCGCGATCAATTGCCTTTATTGAGTATACCGCCCCAAGCGGATACGAGGCCCGTCTTACGCCTCAAGCGCAGCCTTGAACCAACTCGTAATACTCGTGGGGTGCGTGATGGCGGTGCCGACGACAACGGCCCACGCGCCGGCGTCGATTGCAGCGCGAGCCTCCTCGGGCGTATGCACGCGACCCTCGCAAATGATGGGAAGGCCGGGGAATTCCTCGGTCGCCTGACGCAGAAGCGGCAGGTCGGGGCCATCGGCCATGGTGCAGTCGATGGCAGCGACACCGTGAGAGAGCGTGGTGGACACCAGATCGAAGCCCATATCGACCGCACGACGAATATCCTCGATAGTGGCGCAGTCCGCCATCAGGAGCACGCCCTCCTCGTGCAGCGGACGGAAAGTATCCTCGAGCGACTTGCCATCGGGGCGCGGACGATCGGTGGCGTCAATCGCCACGATGTCGGCACCGGCGGCAACGCAAGCGCGAGCGTGACGCAGCGTCGGCGTGATGTAAACGCCCTCGTGTCCATCCTTCCACAGGCCGATAACAGGTACCTCACAGCGACCCTTAATAGCGGCAATGTCGGCAAGGCCCTGGCAGCGAATGGCGGCGGCGCCGCCGAGTTCGCAAGCTCGAGACATTTGAGCCATGGTCTCGGGCGTACGAAGCGGCTCGCCCATATACGCCTGAACGCTCACGACGAGCTTACCCTTCAGGGATTGAATCAAAGGATCGACGGTCATAAGGCTGCAACCTTTCTCAGAACAGCCTCCCGAGGCATGTCGTCTCGGGAGGCTCCTACAGCAGATACGTTTACTTTAACGAAGCAAGAAGATGCTCAGCGGCACCGATAAGCGGCGCGTCTCCCTCCAGAGAACCGATGAGAATCGGCGTGTCCTGAAGCGGGTCGAGCGCCTGACTGGCATAGCCCTCGTGCACCGAGTCCTTCCACGTCTGCGAACGCCAATCGGGACCCTGGTGAATCACGCCGCCCGAAAGCACGATGACCTCTGGGTCCAGAATGTTAGCGAGCGAGCCCAAGCTGGCACCCAGCGCAAAGCCGGCGTCGTGGATGACCTCGGTCGCCTTGGCATCGCCTGCGCGGCACAGGTCGTTCACATCGCGACCGACCGAAGGACGGCTGGGGTCGACGCGGCCAAAACGCTCATCGTACATACGACCAATGGAAGTGCCCGAAGCAACCGACTCAAGATGGCCGGAACGCCCGCAAGCGCAGGGAATGCCGGCGGCAGCCGAGCACTCGATGTGGCCCATATGGCCGGCAGCACCATGGAAGCCCTGCATCACGCGGCCGTTCTCGACATATGCGCCGCCGATGCCCGTACCGATGCCCAGACACAAGACGGAGAACTTGCCCTTGCCGACGCCCCAATGGGCCTCGCCCAGAGCATGAGCCTGCACGTCGCCCACGACGGCAACGGGAAGGCCGAGGTCCTCGCGCAGACGCGGCCCCAACTGAACGCCGGACCAGCCGGGCATGATCTCGTTGGCATACGCGATGGCACCCGTCTTGGGATCGACGACGCCGGCGGCACCGATACCGACGCCGAGGACCTCGACATCGGGATTCGCCTCGAGAGCAGCCTTGATGGACGCCTCGATACGCTGGAAAACGGCCTCGCCGCCCTCCTGGGCCTCGGTAGGAACCTCGGCCTCAAAGACCGGATGGGGCACGCTGCCATCAGCCGGATACTCCATAATGGCAGTCGCAATTTTGGTGCCGCCAATATCGACGGAGCAAACGTACTTGTTCTCCATGTCGCTCTCCTTAGGAGATAAAAACAACTACAGGAAATGCGCCGTCAGGCTAGCCGTCACAGCGCGGTAAAGGTTTTCCAGGTGCCCGAGATCGCCGAGAAACCGTGTGGCCATTGACCTAATGGGTCATGGCCGCACGGTTGAACGGCGAGGTCGGGTGCCTGGGAAAGCTTTAAAGGAGACCGTTGTCCTGGAGGACCTTCCTAATCGCCTCGACGTTCTCGCCGGTCATGGCCTTCACCGGGCGCGGCATGGTCGGGCTGTCGAAGATGCCCATGAGGTTCAGAGCGGTCTTGAAGGCGCCGACGCCGCCGGCATAGCCCTGAACGCCCGAGGTGACATCCCAGATGTGGGAGATCTCGTTGAGGCGATCCTGCTCGGCCTTGACGGTAGCCCAGTCACCGGCCTGAGCGGCCTTCCACTGGCGCACGTAGCCCTCGGGCTCAACGTTGGCGAGGCCCGGAACAGAGCCGTCGGCGCCACCGAGATAGGCACCGTCGACGACGACCTCATGGCCGGTGAGGATGCTCATCGGATGGCCGTTCTTCTCGTTCTCCTGAACGAGGTAGCGGAACGAGATGTCATCGCCCGAGGAATCCTTGACGCCAGCCAGGACGCCCTCGGCGCCGAGCTTGGCAAGGAGCTTCCAGGGGAGCTTGGTGTGAACGCACACGGGAATGTCGTAGGCGAAGATGGGCAGGTCGAGCTCCTCGTGCAGGATGCGGAAATGCTCCTCAACCTCGGTCATGCCCTGCAGGGCATAGAACGGGCAGGTGGCGACAAGCGCATCGGCGCCCAGCTCCTGAGCGACCTTACCGTGCTCGATCATGCGCTCGGTCTCGGTGTCGATGATGCCGACCAAGACGGGAACGCGGTGGTCGACGATGCGGACGGCCTCGGCGACGATCTGGCGACGACGCTCGTCGGTGGAGAAAACGACCTCACCCGAAGAGCCCAAGAAGAACAGGCCATCGACGCCGGCGTCGATCATGCGGTTGATGCTACGCTCAAAGGAGGCAACGTCGAGCTGGTGGTCTTCGGTATCGGGAACAACGACGGGAGGGATAACGCCGGTGAATTTCTGAGTTGCCACAAGAATCTCCTTAGTTGTCTGGCGGGCGGCCCTATGCCACCCACTCTTGTTGGCAGTGTCCTGGCCGTCTAGGCCAAAGAACACGGGTAGAACGTTTGGTTAAAGAAGTCGACGACTTCGTTTTCGAACGCATTGATGCGCTCGTGAGCGTATTTGGCATAGATGATATGCCTTCGGTCACACTCAAGACCGTTGAATACGGCAAACTGACCCTTGGGATCGCTCGCGGTATCCATAAGCGATGTGCCCATGAGTACCGGTCCGCGCACCCGAGACGACAGCGCCTCGAGGCCGCCGGGAAGTGGATTGGCAACCGCCGTGCAGGCGAGGCCCCGCTCGTCCAGAGCAGAAACCGCCAGCGCGACACCGCCGCCAAGACCCTCTCCCCATGCAAAAATGCGGTCGGGATCCATGCCATCAAGATTGCGCGCTGCCTTCGCCAACGCGCAACCCCAACGGACACGCTCGACAAAAGCAGGCGAGGTAATCCCCTGCTGCAGATCGCTGGATCCAATCACTTCATCGTCCAGCGCAAGCACGGCATATCCCATGGCGGCAAATCTCGTCATGTGATGCCAGCCGCGCACAGGCCGATCGATGTCGTGGAACATCAGGCACAGCGGCACGCGCTCAGATACTCGGGCACGACCAGCAGGCTCAATCAAACGACCATGCACGACATGCCCGCCGAGCTCAAAGGAAACCTCGGAGTAGCGCGCGCACGGATTGGCGAAATCAATCGCCGTAACGGTCAGCCCGCAAACCTCAAGGTCCGAAGCGGCTGTCTCCAACTCGGAAACATCCGCAGAAGCATCGCCGCGCCAACCGCGGAAATCAGAGAGCCTTGACGAAACCGTACCAGGAATCCCCGCAAGCTCGGGGACAATCAGCTCATTGACATTGCTCTCGCACTTAGACATGAGCCTCCCCTCCCTTGCAGAAAAACGGAATGATCAGATCGTCAAAATCCTGAATCTCCTCGTGGCCAAAGCCTTCAAAGAACTCATGACGCTTTTCACAGGTCAGGTTGTTGTAGACCGCAAACTGCGTCGCCGGAGGACAGACGATATCGGCTGTGCCCGTGCCAAACAGTACGGGGCATTTGACCATGGGGGCAAAGTTCTTGGAATCGAAGTACGCCAGCTTGGCATAGGCCTCGTCAATACGAGTCGAGTCCTCGTCAAACCAGCGAGACCAATAGCGCAGGCCCTCGTAGGCAATGTCGTCGGCATCCAAATCCCAGACCAGGCGGAAATCCGACAGGAAGGGATAGAGGATGGCGGCGCGATTGATAAGCTCGCTGTTAAGCGCACAAGTTGCAATGCCCAAACCGCCGCCCTGCGATGCGCCGTTCACAAACACACGGGCAAGATCGATGCCCTCGAGCTCACGAACAATACGGCAAAGAATGCGGATATCTTGGTGCAAGCGGACATAGTAGAGGTTGGCCGGGTCGCCGTCGATACCGGCGACGATATGGCCCGCGACCGTCGTGCCCTCAAATCCACCAGTGTCCTCGGACGGGCCTCCTTGGCCAGGACAATCGAGAGCAATGAGCGCCATGCCCATGCCCGCAAACGACGCCTGCTCAAACCAGCTGCGACTCGCACCCGGATATCCATGGAACTGAAGTACCAATGGCACGGGCTCGTCCGAGACAGGTTTAAGGTACTTGGCGTGCAGGCGAGCGCCACACATGCCGGTATACCAGAGATCGAAAAGCTGGCAGGTCACGGCATCGGCGACCGATGCCGCCTCGATCGCATAGTCAAGCCCGACGGCGTCAGCCTCGGCCATGCGATCATTCCAAAAGAGATCGAAATCTGATGGACGGGACATGGCGCCTCGATATTCACCAAATTGATGTTGTAGCTCCTGAGCACTTGGCATGGCTCGTGAACCCAACCTTTCGAAATCGCAACGGAGGTGCGCCCGGCAAGAAAACCGGGCGCACGGGAGGGAAAGCGAAGTTACTCGCCGAGCTTGGGATGCAGCAGCGACGGCGCAGCGCCGAGCAGCATCTTGGTGTAGGGGTCTTGAGGATGCTGGAAGACCTGCTTGGCCTCGCCCTGCTCGACGATCTTGCCGCCATTCATGACGATGATGTCGTCGGAAATATAGCGGACCGTCTGGATGTCATGGCTGATGAACACCATGGCCAGGCCGAGCTCCTTCTTAAGGTCGGTCAGCAGGTTGAGAATCTGAGCGCGGACCGAAACGTCCAGAGCCGAGGTGGGCTCGTCGGCAATGATGGCATCGGGGTTCAGCGACAGGGCACGGGCAATTGCGACGCGCTGGCGCTGGCCGCCCGAAAGCTGGCCGGGAAGAACCTCGGCGGCAGAACTGGGCAGACCGGTGAGCTCCAAGAGTTCCTTGACGCGCTTCTCCTGCTCGGCCTCGGTGCCCAGATTGTGGACGCGCATGGGATCGAGCAGCTGCTCGCGAACGACCATGCGGGGGTTGAGTGCCGTCGCGGGGTTCTGGAACACGACCGAAATGACGCGGCCCATGTGACGACGGTCCTCGGCGGTACGTTTGGTGACGTCCTTGCCCTTAAAGTAGACCTTGCCGCTCGTGGGGGCCTGCAGGCCGCACATGACGTTAGCCGTGGTGGACTTTCCGCAACCGGACTCGCCGACGATGCCGATGGTCTGGCCGGGCATGAGCTTAATCGTTACACCCTGGACGGCGTGAACCAGGTTGGGGTGCAGAATCGAGCCGGTACGGGTCCTAAAGGTGACGTGGACGTCATCAAGGAAGATGATCGGCTCGACGCCGTTGACTGCGGTCTCGCTCATCTACATCACCTCCGCGTGAGGGGTCAAACCATTTGCCTTGAGCACCTCGTCGGGGAGCTCGGAATAGAAGTGCTCGGTGCCGGGCACGCGCTTGAAGACCGGACGGGTGTCCAGGCCGATGCGCGGATGGCTCGAGCGGGGCGCGAAGCGATCGCCCTTGGGGAAATCGCGCGGGCTCGGAACGGCGCCGGGCACCTGGTGCAGGCGGCCCGAACCGCTCTCGATGGACAGGACGGAGCCCAGAAGGCCGCGGGTGTACTCGTGAATCGGGTTGGTGAGCAGCTCCTTGGTGGGCGCCTGCTCGATAACCTGGCCGGCGTACATAACCGTGATGTTGTGGGCGACCTCGGCGACCAGCGCCAGGTCGTGCGAAACAAAAATCATGGCAAAGCCGAGCTTGGCCTGAAGGTCGTTGAGCAGCTTGATGACCTGCTTTTGGACGGTAACGTCCAGAGCGGTCGTGGGCTCGTCGCAGATGACCAGCTTGGGGTCGCGGGTAAGGGCCATAGCGATCAGAACGCGCTGACGCTGACCACCGGAAAGCTCATGCGGATAGCTCTCGAGCGTACGCTTGGGATCGAGGCCCACGAGCTCCAGGAGCTCCTCGGCGCTGCGGGTGCCGCCGCGCTTGGTGAGCTGCTTCATCTGGGCAGAGATGAGCATAGAGGGGTTGAGCGAGGACAGGGCGTCCTGATAGACCATGGCGATATCGGTACCGCGCAGGCCGAACCACTCCTTCTTGCTCATCTTGAGCAGGTCACGACCCTCCCAGAGGACCTCGCCGGAAAGGTGCTCGTCCTCATCGGTCAGACCCATGATGGCCAGCGTGGTGATGGACTTACCGCAACCGGACTCGCCCACCAGGCCCATGGTCTGACCAGGACGGACGTCAAAGTTGACATGGTCGACGACGTTGATATCACCGTGATGCTCAAACTGGATGCAGAAGTCACGGACCGAGAGAATCGGCTCGACAGACTCGTCGGGCACATGGCGATCGTCACGCTTGAGCTCGACATCGCGCAGGGCGCCAAGGCGAGCGGAGAGGGACTGGGCCTGCTCCTTGTAGGCGCGAACGGGGTCGGAGACCAGCAGGTCGGCCTCGCGACGCTTGGAGGAATCGGTCGGATCCAGGGCGGCGGAGGGAGCAGCGGCCATGGCGTCGGTAATGCCCTCGGAGAGGATGTTGAGCGCCAGGCAGGTGATCATGATAGCCAGGCCCGGGAACAGCGCCTGCCACCAACGGCCGGCGAGCACGCCGCCGCGGGCGTCGGCGAGGATGTTGCCCCAGGTAGCGGTGGGCTCCTGGATACCAGCGCCGATGAAGGTCAGCGAGGCCTCGAAGATGATGGCGTCGGCGACCAGGGTAACGGTGAAGACCATGATTGGGGCGATGCAGTTACGCAGAACATGCTTGATCAAAATCCATGGAGCCTTGGCGCCGGAAACGATGACCGCGCGGACATAGTCCTCGCCGTACTCGGACACGATGTTGGCGCGCACGATACGGGCAATCTGCGGAGTGTACATAAAGCCGATGGCGAAGATGATCGACGGCACGGAGTTGCCCAGGATGGAGACGAAGACGGCCGCGAGGGCGATGCCCGGGATAGACATAATGATGTCCAAGATACGCATGATCGTCTCGGAGACGGCCTTGCGCGAAACCGCTGCAAGGGCGCCCACGACCGAGCCGCAGACCAGAGCCATGGCAGTGGCGCCAAAGCCGATAATCAGCGAGTAACGACCACCGTAGAGCATACGCGACAGAATGTCGCGACCCTTATCGTCGGTACCGAAGATAAATCCGTTGCCGGGAGCCTGGCGAGCCGTAAAGATCTCGACCGGGCTATAGGGGGCAAGAAGGGGCGCCAGAATCGCAGTCAGGGCGACCAGCACCAGCACGACGGCGGCAATCTTAGAAGACAGCGTCATCTTCTTCCAGCCACCGAGCTTGAGCCCCTTGGAGGCAGCCTTCTCAAGCTGCTCGGTTTGCTTCTCTCGAATCTTTACCATAATCTACACCGTCCTGATGCGCGGGTTGATGAGCAGGTAGAGCATGTCAACCACGATGTTGATGATGATGAAGGCAAGAGCAACGACGATAACGACGCCCTGAACCAGGTTCGCCTCGTTGCCCTGAACGCCCTGCAGAATCGCGGTGCCCATGCCGGGGAGGTTGAAGATAACCTCGATGACGACGGCGCCGCCCATGAGGTAACCGATCTTAAGACCGAGAGTGGTGACCGGGGTGATCAGCGCATTGCGAAGAACGTTGATGCCGACGACAACCTTCTCGGGAACGCCGGCGCCGCGAGCCATACGGACATAATCCTTGTCGAGCTCCTCGACCATGGCGGTACGCACGATACGAGTCATCTGGCCCGTCAGCGGAAATGCCAAGGCGATAGCGGGCATGATCATACGTCCCAGATAGCCAACCGGATTCGTGGTGAAGTGAGGCAGAGCACCCGATGCCGGGAGCACCTTAAGGTAGGAAGAGAACAGCAGGATCAACAGAACGGCAAGCCAGAACGACGGGGTTGCCAAGCCGGCGATGGAAAAGACGCGGATCACTTGGTCCGGCCATTTGTCGCGATACAGTGCCGCGATGACGCCGAGCAAAAACGAAACGACCGCACCGATGGCAAGACCAATGAAGGTCAGCTGCATCGTGACGGGCAGGGCCGTGGAGATGCGCTTGGCAACGGAGTTGCGAGCAGCACCATAGGTGCCCATGTCGCCATGGATCAAATCGCCCATATAGCGCACGTAGCGCACGGGCCAGGGGTCGTCCAGACCATACTTCTCATGGTACTCGGCAACCGCCTCGGGCGAGGCACCGTCACCCAACGCCGTGTAGGCGGGGTCGGTCTTGGAGAACGACATAAGGAAAAACACCAGGACGGTGACGCCCAATGCCATGATCGGCAGCGCCACAAGACGCCTTCCAATCAAACGTAGCAAGTTGTTCACGTTCTCTCCCCTTTCTTTTGTCGGTAGGACCAACTGGTATATGAGTACGGATACTCATTACAAGACCCGAGCGACATCGTTGCCGCCCGGGTCTTTGTTTCAACTATGAGGATACGGTCCCAACGACCGACATCCTGCATACAGACTCAAGCGAGTCTTACGCCTTGACGGTCGCAACGCCCCTGAAGGACATGCTCGTCGTGCCGATGCCCTTGAAGCCATCGAGGGCCTCGCCGTTGGGCGCAGTGGACGGATCGTCCCAGGAAGCGGAGACAGTCTTGACGTGGACAACGGGGTACAGAACGGCGTTGTCGGCAATGATGTCGAAGCACTCGTTCCACTTCTTCTGCTGCTCGTCGCCCTCGGCGGCAAGAGCCTCGTCCATGAGACTGTGGAGCTTCTGCCACTCAGCGGACTCCTTCCACGGGCAACGGGTCTGCATCCAGACGTTGTCGCCGTACCACCAGTTGAGCAGCAGGTCGGGGTCGGCGCCGAAGCAGGAAGGATCGCCAGGGGCAAGGAGGATATCGTAGGCCTCGCCGCCGTCGATGGCAGCGTAGGTGGCCGGCGAGGTATCGGTCTGGATGGTCACCTCGAAGCCGAGAGCGTCGAGGTCGTTCTTGACCTGGGCGGCCATGCCCTTAATCTGCTCGTTGTCGGTGGTGCGCAGGGTGATAGCGCCCGGGGTGATACCGGACTCCTCGATGAGCTTCTTGGCCTTCTTGGTATCGGTCTTGTACACCGTGGAAGCCTCATGATAGTTGGTGAAGCTCTTGGGCAGGTAGCAGCTGGCAGCGGTGGCAAGGCCGGCGAAGGTGTTGCTGACCATCTTCTCGGTGTCGAGCGCATACATGACGGCCTGACGGACCTTGACGTCGTTCCAAGGCTCCTTGGCGACGTTGAACATGATGAAGCGGGTGCCGAAACCCTGAACGTTATCAATCTTGCAGCCGGCGCTCTCGAGCTGGTCGACAGCGTCAGCGGTAACGAGCTCCATAACGAGCGTGGAGCCCTCCTGCTGAGCGGTAACGCGAGCGGTGGGGTCGGTCAGGATGCTGTACTGGATCTTCTTATCCTCGGCTGCATACTCACCGTTGTACTCGGGGTTGGGAACCAGGGTGATCTCGGTATCGGAGATAGAGTCGTACATCCAGGGGCCGGAGCCGATCGGCTGCTTGGCGCGATCCTCCTCGGTCTGGGTGGCCGGGGTAACGCGGATGATGGCAAGACGATCCTTGAGCAGGGAGAAGTTGGGGACCTTAGTCTTGACCGTCACGGTGCTGGCGTCCTTAGCCTCGATGGACTCAAAGGGCTGGAAGAACGGAGCATAGGTAGCGGAAGCGGCGCAAGCGGTGTAGGAAGCGACGACGTCGTCAGCGGTGACCTCGGTACCATCGGAGAACTTGGCGCCCTTGCGGATGGTGACCTCGAAAGTGGTGTCGTCCACAGACTTGGGATCGTCGGTGGCGAGCTCGTTGAAGGTGCTGTAGTCGTGGTAATCGATGCCGTAAAGGCCCTCGACGACATGCCAGTTAGCGCCCAGGCCAACAGCGGAGCCGGTGCTGGCGGGGTCGAAGCTGGACGGAGCGTAAGCGGAACCAGCGGTAATCACGCCGCCGCCACGGTTAGCGGAATCGGTGGAGCTGGCAGCGGAGCCAGAATCGGAGCTGCCACCGCAGCCGGTGAGACCAAGGCCGGCGACAGCAGCGACGCTGCCGGTGAGGCCGAGGAACGAACGCCTGGACATACCCTTGTTGATGATGGCCATGTCTTCTCCTATCAATAGAGAATCTTACCCGGGAGCACCTAGACTTGCCCCCGCGCAACTTGCGGACGATATATACCTTACCTACCGACAAACCCAACTTGGGTGCCGCGCTCGGCGACCGATACGCACATCCGCTTGAACGGTATTTACTACCGTTCACCGAAATCGTTGACAAACAAAACGACAGACAGTATGCATCGACGAGGTGAGATATCAGTCATCGTCAATCCGCAGGATAGCAGCGCTTTCCCTTCGGCGTAGTCAAACGTTTTAGCGTTAATAAACCGCGAAATCAGCAGGTAATCACAGTGAAATAAAAGGTTGAAATTCACGCAATCATATATATCAGTTGTTTAAGGTGTGTTTAGTTTTCGGATCGGCTTGTGGCGGCCTTGTCTCGCTCTTCATTCCAGGCAGCAAGGGCCTCATGGACCGATCTTGCGACATCGGCAGGAACGCCTCGAACCTCTGCAATCTCTTTCTCGCTCGCCGCGCGCAACCGTTTCATCGAGCCAAAATGGCGCATAATAGCACGTTTTCTGGTGGGTCCCACGCCTGGTACATCGTCGAGCACCGAGACCGTCATTGCCTTATCGCGCAGCTCGCGATGGAATGTAATGGCAAAACGGTGCGATTCGTCTCGCACCTGTTTGATCAGATAGAGCGAAGCGGACCCTGTCGGCAGCACGACAGGTGTCTCGTCCCAAGGCACAAAAACCTCCTCATCGGCCTTCGCCAAGCCGCAAACTGGTATATCGAGTCCAAGGGCCTCAAGTTGTTTGATCGCGGCCGTCAATTGCGGCTTACCGCCGTCGACAACAAGTAAATCGGGGCGCGAGCCAAAGCGCTCATCGGCCATGCGCTCAGGAGCGTAGCGCCGACCAAGGACCTCGGACATCGACACGAAGTCGTTCGCCTCGTCCAGCTCGGCCTGGATTTTAAAGCGTCGGTACTGGCTCTTGTCGGCACGGCCGTTGGTAAACACCACCATCGACGCAACCGTAAAGGTGCCATGCAGCGTGGAAATATCGAAGCACTCGATACGCATCGGAGGCTCGGGCAGCGCCAGAGCACTCTCGAGCTCCAAAAGTGCCTGATTGGTGCGATCGTCGGCATAACCTGTGCGCATCATGTAGCGCATAAGGGCATGACGGGCATTTTTGGATGCCATATCGAGTAATCGATGCTTTTCGCCGCGCTGAGGTCTATGGAGATGGCAGGAGCGTTCGCGCTTGGCCGCAAGCCACTCCCCCAGCGTCTCTGCGTCCTCAAGCTCAACAGAAAGGTTGATCTCAGCTGGAATATCAGCCGTCTCGTCGTAATAGCGCTTAAGAAAACCCGACTGGAGTTCTTCCTCGTCGACATCGAGGCCCTTATCGAGAATAAACTCACAGGTTCGAACCGTTCGACCCTCGCGTACGACAAAGACGCAGGCAGCCGAGATGGTCTCCTCGCGATAAAAGCCAATGACATCGATATCGACACTGGACGGAAATACGACCTGTTGGCGATCATCCAGGCCCCTGATGACATCCAGACGACGCTTGACGCGTGCCGCACGCTCAAAATCGAGCGCCTCGGCAGCCTCTGTCATCTCGGCCGTGAGCTCGTCGACGACATCCTTGCGATGGCCAGACAAAAAGCGCTCGACGCGCTTAACGTTCTTGGCATAGTCGGCGGGAGAAATCGCACCGACACACGCCCCCGGTCCACGGCCGACATGATAGTCAAAGCAAGGCCGCCCGTTTTGCGCGCAAATCATATTGACGATATCTTCTTCGCCCTTGTGGGACTCGACAATACGGCGGCATCGACGCCACTCCGCACAAGAAGCCGAGCAGATCGGGATCACCTTGCGCAGCGTATCAATGGTCTCACGCGCCGCACGGCTGTCAGTATAGGGACCAAAATAGCGCGTTCCCGGCTTATGGCGCTCACGCGTATATTTGATAGCCGGAAACAGGTCGCTCTTGGTGATAGCGATAAAGGGATAGCTCTTGTCGTCCTTAAGGTCCACATTAAAGTACGGATGGTACTGACCAATCAGGTTGCGCTCGAGCACAAGCGCCTCATGCTCGGTTTCGACAACGATGTAGTCAAAGCTCGCAACCAATTGCATCATGAGCGGTATTTTTTGGCGCTCATCCTGCAGCGTCACGTACTGGCGCATGCGGGAACGCAAGTTTTTCGCCTTGCCAACGTAGATGACATCGCCCTTGGCATCTTTCCAAAGGTAACATCCGGGCTGCGTGGGAACGCGCGAAACCTGCTCGGCGAGCGTTGGTATGTTGTCGTGGCCGGCCACACGCACCTACTTGCGGCGAAGCAGCGCAGAGACCTCGGGCATCCTAAAGACAAGAGCGAGCCCAAAGGTCACGGCAAGCGAAGCCATGCCCGCGATGCATACATAACCCAACGTAATCAGAATTGACCCGCCGAGCGCACCGACAAGGTTTTCGAGCGCCCACAAAACGCCGGCACCCGCTGCGGCACCCAGGCCGCCGAGCAAAAGGCCAAAGAAACAGCCGTGCAGAATAGATTTAACCTGAAGACCCTGCAGACGACGACGCAGCCACCACAGCGAACAGCCGACCAAAATCACATAGTCGACAACATACGAAAGCGCAATCGCAGGCATGCCGTAGCCCAGCACCACACCAAACAACAGCACCGAACCGGCCTGTCCGATGGCAGAGTAAAGGCAATAACGACCGTAGGGCTTCATGTCGAGCAAGGCCGAGAAGCTCTTCTGCATGAGCACGACCACGCCGTAGAGCGGCAGCGAAAGCGCCAGGTAAATAAGGAACTCCGACACCAACGCCACGCCGGACTCATCGAACTTGCCGGCGCAGTAAATCATATTGAGCGGGCGGGCGAAGACAATCAGATACAACGCGAACGGAATCAGGAAGAAGAGCATTTGGGCAACGCCACTCGAGATGCCAGTGCGAACGCTATCGTAGTCCTGTTCCTGGGCATCATGCGATAGCTCAGTATAGAGCGCCGTCGAAAGCGAGGCGGCGATCAGCGCATAGGGCAGCGTATACCACAGGCGTGCATACGCAATGACGGAAGGCCCGGTCTCGGGCTGTACCACCAGTGCGGCGGCATTAGTGATAGAGGTCGAGACAAACATGCACACCGTGGCGAGCAACGTCGGAATGCCCAGCTTAATCGTCTGGCGCAGTGCGGGGTCCTTAAAGTCGATATGGATATGGGGATGCACGCCGTGCTTGCCCAGTGCGGGAATCTGGCACGCCATCTGAACAAAGACGCCAAGGGTCGTTCCCAGCGAAATCAAGATAACGCCAGCATGCTCGCCGAACTGCGCGGAGACGGGATCGAACCCCATAAAGCTGGCGATGACGATCACGTTATTCAAAACGGGGGCAAACGTCGACCAAAAGTAATCGCGATGTGCATTGAGAACGCCCGAGAACACTGAGCCCAAACCATAAAACAATATCTGGATGGCAAAGAAACGGAACATGAATGCGGCGGTATCCATGCTCCCGCCGTCACCCGAAAGGAAAGACTGCGTCCAAATAAAGCCCGGAGCGAACACGGTGCCCAAGACCGAAATGCCGCCCAGTAGCAAGAGCAGGATGCCAAGCAGGTTGCCCACATATTCATTTGAGGCTTCGCGTCCCTGCTCGCGGCGGACGCCCATGTACACCGGCAAAAAGGCGGTAACCAACATACCGCCCATCACGAGCTCGTAGAGCATGTTGGGCAGGTTGTTGGCGACCTGATAGGAAGACGAGAGCAGCGACATGCCGATAGCGGCAGCCATAGCCCACGTGCGGATAAAACCGGTGACACGCGACACAATGGTCAGCACGGTCATAAGGCCAGCAGATCGACCCACCGTGGAATAGTCGGACGAGCCCATATCGTCTACGTCGTCCTGAGATTCCATGTGCGACTCGGGCTGCGGCTCAATCTCATCCTCAGAGGAAAGAGGGCCATCCGCCACAAAGGAATCATCGACTAAGATCGCATTGTCGCCAGACGCGGCATAATCCCCAAACACCGTATCGACTTCCTGCGTGGCAGCACCTCGACCAGAAAACGACAAGGGATCCCAATCGTCATCATCGTCGACTGTCACGCCTTCGACAAGACCAACTGAACCGAGCGGTGACCATTCATCATCAGAAAGCAACGGTTCGCCGTCATCGGGAGCATCCTGCGTTGCAGGGCTAACGACGGTCGCACCCCGATGTGAACTTTTCCCTTGTGCGGCCATCAAAAACACCGCAGTCTCATCGGGACGCGGGGCATGAGGCGTATCCAAAGTGCTGGACGTCCGATCCACGCCTGCACGAGCAGCGGCCAAAAACACTGCCGTCTCGTCGGGTCGAGTCGAGGAAAGAGGCGAACGAGAAGGCGCCGGACCGGCACCGGCGGCACGCAGATACACCGCTGTCTCACCCGGATCGGCGGCAGCCGACCAGGCTTTACGAATCTCATGTTCGACCGAAGCCAACTCAGGCGAAGACGCCGAGGGGGTCGGCCCCTTTGCAAAATGAGCCCCGCGCTTTGATTCTTCCTGCGGCATCGCTCAGTCCTCTCTCGTGATCGGGGCAACCGTCGCCCCGCAAAATGCAACTAAGTCATCGGGAGCAAGCTCAAGCTGATAGCCGCGCTTGCCACCCGAGATAAAAATGGTATCCCAAAGGACGCATGTCTCATCAATCAGCGTCCGGAAGCGTTTTTTCATACCGACCGGGCTGCAACCGCCGCGGACATACCCCGTCGAAGCAAGCAAATCTTTGACATGCATCATGGTCAGCGACTTTTCGCCTGCGGCGCGCGCGGCGGCCTTGAGGTCGAGTTCATCGGCAACGGGAATGCAGCACACGACATGGTCGTTGGACGGCGTCGTGCAGACCAGGGTCTTAAATCCCTGACCGGGCTCCTCGCCAAGCTGCTCGGAAATCGCGACGCCCAGACCTGACGATTCATCGCCATCGTCTTCGTACGTATGGAGAACATAGGAGATGCCGGCGCTTTCCAGCTCGCGCATCGCATTGGTTTTTGACGTCTTAACAGCCTTTGCCATGGCACATCCTTTCCCTCGCAGAGCGACACAAAGATTAAGTATAGGGCCAATTCCGCCGCATATGCCATCTCGACACGCAGAAGCGCCACCGAATCAGAAGGAATCGGTGGCGCGTCGGTACTACAACGTCTCTTTACTGCGCGTCGAGCTGCGCCTGACGCTCACGGTCACGCTTGAGCAGCGGCGCCAAGAACTTGCCCGTGTAGCTCTGCGGACATGCCGCGACTTGCTCCGGCGTGCCTGAGACCACGACGGTTCCGCCGCCATTGCCGCCCTCAGGGCCCATATCGATCAGGCGGTCGGCAACCTTGATGACATCAAGGTTGTGCTCGATCACCAGAACCGTGTTGCCCGCATCGACTAGGCGCTGCAACACGTCGAGCAGCTGGCGAACATCCTCAAAATGAAGGCCGGTTGTGGGCTCGTCCAAAATGTAGAACGTCTTGCCTGTCTGACGACGATGAAGCTCCTTGGCGAGCTTCACGCGCTGCGCCTCGCCTCCCGAAAGCGTCGTAGCGGGCTGACCCAAGCTCACGTAGCCCAGACCCACGTCATATAGGGTCTGCAGCTTGCGCTTAATCTGCGGGATATTCCCAAAGAAAGCCAGTGCTTCGGTAACACTCATGTCGAGCACGTCCGAGATTGTCTTGCCGCGGTAGGTAACCTCGAGCGTCTCGCGGTTATAACGCTTGCCGCCACATACCTCACAGGGGACATAGATATCGGGAAGAAAGTGCATCTCGATCTTAATCTGACCATCGCCCTTGCACGCCTCACAGCGACCGCCGCTTACGTTAAAGGAGAAACGTCCCGGCGAGTAGCCGCGCGCCTTCGACTCCGGCGTGCTTGCAAATAGCGCACGCAGATCATCCCACAGGCCAATATAGGTCGCAGGGTTCGAACGCGGCGTGCGACCGATCGGTGACTGGTCGATATCGATTACCTTATCGATGCACTCGATACCCTCAATCTTCTTGTACGGTCCCACGGGACGCGTCGAACGATGGATGGCATTCGTAAGCGCGGGCGCAATCGTATCGGTGACCAGGGAGCTCTTACCCGATCCCGAAACACCGGTAACGACGGTAAGCGTGCCAAATTCAATCTTGGCGGTAACGTTTTTGAGGTTGTTGGCACATGCGCCCGTAATCTTAAGACAGCCACGTCCGGGGTTACGACGTTCATCGGGAACTCGAATCATTCGCTTGCCAGTCAGATAGGCACCCGTCATTGATTCGGGGCACGCCATGATGTCAGCGGGCGTTCCCGCGGCGACTACGTGCCCGCCGTTGACGCCCGCGCCCGGCCCCATATCGATCACATAGTCGGCAGCGCGAATTGTATCTTCGTCGTGCTCAACGACGATAACGGTGTTGCCGATATCGCGCAGGCGCTCGAGCGTCTTAATCAGCCGCTCGTTGTCGCGCTGGTGAAGACCAATCGAAGGCTCGTCCAGAATATAGAGAACGCCCATGAGGCCAGCACCGATCTGCGTAGCCAGGCGAATGCGCTGCGCCTCACCGCCGGAAAGCGTCGCCGAGGCACGATCGAGCGTCAGATAATCAAGGCCGACATCAACCAGAAAACGCAGGCGTTCCAGGATTTCCTTGACGATACGACCGCCGATGAATTGTTGACGCTCGGTGAGCTCAAGACCCTCAAAAAACTCGAGCGACTCGCGGCACGACAGGCAGCAAACCTCATAAATAGACTTGCCGCCCACGGTGACGGCGAGCATCTCGGGGCGCAGGCGAGCGCCATGGCAGCTCGAGCACGGCTCCTCGCGAATGTACTTCTCCAGGCGCGCCCTAGTGTTCTCGTTGGTCGTCTCGGTATAGCGCTCGTACAGGATATTGCGCACGCCCGAAAACTTGGTGTCCCACTGGCTGCGACGACCGTCGAGCTTTTGATAGTCAACCGAAATCTTCTTGTCGCCCATGCCATCCAAAAACGCACGGCGCACCCGAGGAGGTAGGTCTTCCCACGGTGTATCCGCACTCACCTTAAAGTGCTTGCAGACCGCGGCGAAGATCTGGGGGTAGTAGTTCGAATTGCCGAACAGGCTTCCAAAGACCCCATCGGCAATCGACTTCGACGGGTCCTCAATTAGCGCCTCGGCATCGACCGTTTTCTTAAAGCCCAGACCATCGCACTCGGGACACGCACCATAGGGCGCGTTGAACGAAAAGTCGCGGGGTTGTAGGTCGTCGATGGAGTGCCCGTGCTCCGGACACGCCAGAGCCAACGAATACTCCAGCAGCTCGCCCTCGGTTCCCTCGGGAGCATCGCGATCGGGTAGCATGTACACGTTCACATTGCCGTGTGCCAAGGCAGTCGCCTGTTCAACCGACTCGGCGATACGGCCCAGAGAGTTTTCCCGAATCACGATGCGGTCGACTACGACCTCGATATCGTGCTTGAGCTTTTTGTCCAGATCGATGGGGTCGTCGAGCGAGCGTACTTCGCCGTCGACACGCACGCGGCTAAAGCCCTCAGCTCGAAGATCCTCGAACAATTTTGCGTATTCGCCTTTGCGCCCGCGCACCACCGGTGCCAGCACAAACGCACGACGACCCTCCCCCGCCGCCAGGACCTTATCGGCGACCTGGTCGGTGGTCTGGCGCTCGATAACGCGACCGCACTCGGGACAGTGCGGCGTGCCCACGCGTGCAAAAAGCAAGCGAAGGTAGTCATAAATCTCAGTTACAGTACCCACCGTCGAGCGCGGATTCTTGGACGTCGTTTTCTGATCGATCGAAACAGCTGGCGAAAGGCCGTCGATCGAGTCCAGATCGGGCTTGTCCATCTGGCCCAAGAATTGGCGAGCATAGCTCGACAGACTCTCAACATAACGGCGCTGGCCCTCGGCATAGATCGTGTCAAACGCCAGTGAGCTCTTGCCCGAGCCGGAAAGACCGGTAATGACCACGAGCTGGTCGCGCGGGATGGAAACATCGATATTGCGCAGGTTGTGTTCGCGCGCACCACGGATAACGATAGAAGAATCAGACATGGAAGCTCCTTGCCTCCTATAACCTCAAATCACACTGTCGATGAGTTTAGCGCACCCAACGCGCACAGATGTTCGTAATACAAGATTCGCAGACCTTTTGCTTTGCGTATCGGGTGCTTTGTTTCTCGAAATGCCGTAGAAAGGTTAGAGTAATCTAAAACTGAACTTTATTTGCTGTAACAGAGGAACGTCCATGGTCGAAGATATCCCCCTTGAAATCACTTCGAGTGACATGGCCAATCTGCCCATATTCATCGCCGTCCTTATCGTGGCCGCCGTCGTCGTGCGCGTGTATTTTTCAATCAAACACAATGAAAAGCCGCCCATTGCCCGCGTCTTTTGGTGCGCGACGCTCCTCATCCCGCTCGGTATGGTAGCTGCATGGATTACGAATCAGTTGCTCGTAAATGAGGACTGTTCCCTATGGGTCCTTTCTTATTCGGCGCTCGGTGCTGCCGCCGTCATACTTCTTGTCGAGCCCTTGGTTTCGGGACTTATCGACCAAACCGATCTTGCGACGGGAACGGTTGCCTGTATTTGCCGTGACATCCTTGTCGGCGCCGCTGTTTCAGCGCTCTCGTTCGTTTCACTCGAAATTGCCTGCAACGAAACGTTCTATCGCATTCCCGCCAACTCATTCGGGTTTTCCGTCGGGCTGCTCGCGACGGTTCTGCTCTCCCTTTATTTGCTGGGACAGCGTCATGGAGGCGTCATGGCCCTCGTGCCCGTCGTCTGTTGCATCCTTGGCATTGCCGAGCACTTCGTCATAACGTTTAAAGGCGAAGCCATCCTGCCAAGCGATATCTTGGCCCTTGGCACCGCAATGGAAGTGAGCGAGGGATACGAGTTTACCTTTACCGCCGGAATCGTAACCTCACTCGCCCTGCTGGAGATTTCCCTGGGGCTTCTTTCGCTTATCCGACCGCGAAAGCTCCGTACGCCCACCCATGTCTTCCCCGCAATCGCCGCTAACCTCTGCGCTTTTCTGCTAGTGACCGTTGTGGGGCTCTCGGACTTTTCCAACATCGACTTGGAGCAGGCGCTGGATTTTGGATTTGACCGTTGGCAGCCCATCACCACGTATGCGTCTCAGGGTTTTATCACTTCGTTCACCGAAATGGTCAACGAGTTGCCCATTGAGAAGCCCGAAGACTATACGCCCGATGAGGCGCAGAGCATCGAGCAGGAGCTCGCCGCCGCCTACGACAGTACGTATGGCTCGAGCGAGCAGCGCGCGGCGGCCGTTGCCCAGTTCAATGAAATCAAACCGACGATTGTTGCCGTCATGAACGAGAGTTTTAGCGACCTTTCGTGCTTTGAGCAGCTCCAGGCGGCCGGGTACGCCGGCCCCGCATTCTACAACTCGCTTCCCGACACACTTGTTCGCGGCACCATGCTCGCTTCGGTCACCGGTGGCGGAACGGCGAACTCCGAATTCGAATTTTTGACCGGCGCGACAACGGCCTTTGTCGGATTAGGCAAAATCCCCTATCAGCTGTATCAGATGAATGGCGTCAACAGCCTGGCAAAGGACCTTAAAGCGCTTGGGTATACCACTACCGCCATGCACCCGCAAAACCCCGTCAACTACCATCGAGATAAAATCTATCAGCAGCTGGGCTTTGAAGACTTTCTTTCAATCGGCGATTTCGAAGGTGCGCCCTGTTACCATGCCGGCGTATGCGACTACGCCACCTACGACAAGATGCTCGACCTGCTCAGAACCGACGAAGCCCCGCAGTTCATCTTTGACGTCACGATGCAAAATCACGGCGGCTACGACTATGGCACCGTTCCCGCCGAAGAGCTGACAAACTATTGGGTCGAGGGAGCCAGCGAGGGTGCCAATAGCGCGCTCAATACCTATCTCACCTGCATCAACGCATCCGACCGGGACCTCGAGTACTTTATCAACGAGCTCCGCAATATCGGCAGACCGGTTGTTCTTGTCTTTTTTGGCGACCATCAGCCGAGCGCCGCAACGACTCTCAACGACGAGCTGTACCCTCAGGAAGATACGGCAAGCCACGCTTTCCGTACCTATCAGTCGACCTATTTCGTCTGGGCTAACTATGAAATCGCCGGAAATACCGAGCTCAACGTCTACGACACCGTCGGGGCAAATGAGATTGCAGCCATTACCCTTAATAAGATCGGCGCCCCGCTCACCGACTATCAAAAGGCCCTGCTTGCAACAAGGTCAGATGTGCCCACCATCAATGTCGCCGGCTATCTTGGTGCCGACGGGCTGCGCTACGACTTGGAATCTGAAGACAGCCCATATGCCTCGACGATCGACAAGCTGCAGCGCATGCAATACCTCGAGTTCGCCAGCAAAGTTCAGTAAGCCCGCCCATTCGCTTGGGCCCATCGTATTGCAAGCACGCTCGGCCCAAATGCATCGCAAATGACTCCCGCTCGCAAACGAGGGTACAATGACGCTCGTGTCACATCGCGGGGTCCCGGCCCCAACATATACAAAGGAGTCATACATGGGTTGCGAGCACGCACAAGCAGCCGGCGGACAAACGTCGCCGTCGCAATTTGAGGAGAATACGCTGTCCGAGGTCAAGCGCGTCATCGCCGTGCTTTCCGGCAAGGGCGGCGTCGGCAAGTCGTTTGTCACCGGTGCCATCGCCACCGAGCTTGCCCGCCACGGCCACAAGGTCGGCGTCCTCGATGCCGACATCACCGGTCCCTCCATCCCCAAGATGTTCGGTATGAGCGGACGCCACGTCCATGCCCTTGGCAACCTTATGCTGCCCGAAATCTCCGAGCACGGCGTCAAGGTCATGAGCTCCAACCTGCTGCTCCAAAACGAGACCGATCCCGTCCTTTGGCGCGGTCCGGTCATCGCCGGCGCCATTAGGCAGTTCTGGAGCGAGACCTCGTGGGGCCCCATCGACTACCTACTGGTCGACATGCCTCCGGGAACAGGCGACGTCGCGCTAACCGTCTTCCAGTCGCTGCCCGTCGACGGCATCGTCATCGTCACGAGCCCGCAGGATCTGGTCTCGATGATCGTCGCCAAGGCGGTCAACATGGCCGAGAAGATGAACGTCCCCATTCTGGGCATTGTCGAGAACATGAGCTATATTGAGTGCCCCGACTGCGGCAAGAAAATCGAGGTCTTTGGCAAGAGCAAGCTCCCCGAGGTCGCAGATCGCTATAACCTCGACATCTTGGGTCAGCTTCCCATTAATCCGGCACTCGCCGAGGCCTGCGATAAGGGCGAGGTCGAGACCGCGCTGCCCGATGGCATGTTGCCTAAGGCAGTCTCTGCCGTCGAGGCCATTGCCCCGCACGAGACCGACGAGGCCTAAGTGAACGCGAGCGCCTTCTATGACGTCCTGGTAATCGGCGGCGGGGCTTCAGGCCTCGCCGCCGCCATTACGGCCGCACGCGCTGGCAAAAGCGTCTGCATCGTTGAGCGCGATGTCGCCTGTGGCCTTAAGCTCCTTGCGACCGGTAACGGCCGCTGCAATCTCTCAAACGAATCGATTGATCCTCGGCGGTACAACCACCCTGCTTTCGTCGAATCCGTCATGGGCCCCCGGCCCGAACAAGAGCTTACGGGCTTCTTCTCCTCGCTGGGCATCATGACAATCCGTGAGGAAGGCCGTCTATACCCGCGTTCCCTTCGCGCCGAATCGGTGCGCGACGCGCTTCTCAATGCATGCGAGCGCCTGGGCATCACCCTACTCTGCGGGACTAACGTCATTGCGGCTCATAAGGCTTCCGAAGGCTGGACGCTTCAGATCGACCGTCCCGCTTATGTACTCAAACCCAAAAAGCACGGCAACCGAAAGACGGAACTCCGTTCGCTTCGAAAGGCGCTAGCCGATACTCCTCGCACGAGCGATACCCTGCAGGCAAGGGCAGTGGTTATCGCTACGGGCGGCAACCCCACCGGCATCGCCGAGGTGTTTAGCCTTCCCTTGACGCCCCTGCGCCCCGTCCTGTGCCCCGTATCAACATCAGTCGTCGGCGACCAGACGGCACTCGAAACTCTGGATGGTCTGCGCGTCCGAGCCCGCTTAACGCTCTCGCGCAGCCACGAAGAGCTCTGGCGAGAAGATGGCGAAGTGCTGTTCCGTGCCTTCGGCATCTCAGGCGTCGCCGCCTTCAATCTTTCTCGCCGTATCAACCAGGGCGACACTGTTCTGATCGACTTCTTTCCAGATTTCTCCAAAGATGAGCTGCTCAATACGCTCGAGCAGCGTGTCAACGTGCTCGGCGATTTTTCGCCCCGAAACTCCCACTGGCTTGATGGCATGCTCGCCCCGCAGCTCTCACACGTCGTCTGTACGGCATTCGAGCGGTGCCACCCCGGCTCGCACGATGTCATCCACCTGGTCTCAATCCTCAAGCACTTTAAACTGTCCGTCGAAGGGACGGCAGAGGAACGCTCGGCACAGGTCACGCGTGGCGGCATATCTATCGAATGCGTCTCGGCACCTGGTCTTTGCGTGAACAGCACCGCAGGCGCCCCGCTTTACGTCTGCGGCGAAGCGCTCGGCATCGACGCTGATTGCGGAGGCTTTAACCTTGCGTGGGCCTGGATCTCGGGTATTCGCGCTTCAAGCAGCCTGTAGCCGCGCAGTCTATAATCAAAAACGAATTCGGGCCGTCTGGGATACCGGACGGCCTCTTTCTTGCCTCTAAGGAGACCTCGATGATCGAAATCACCCAAGTCAACGCGTCGCTCGATGAAGCCGGCGACGAAGCCGCCTGCCTTGCTATTGGCAGACGTGCCGTCAAACGAGCCCTGCGATGCGATGATTCCCAGATTAAAGCCATTGAGCTCCATCGCAAGTCAATCGACGCCCGTAAAAAGCGAGATGTTCATTTTATATTGAGCTTTCGAGTTGAGCTGACAAGCTCCCGACTCGAGCAGGAGGTGGTCGACCGCGTCGCTGAGCGCAACCGCTCGCGCATCCGCATGGTTGACGGCGAGGCCCCTTCATTCCCCAACCCTGTCCCGAATACACCCAAGGGGCGTCCCGTCGTTGTCGGCGCCGGTTGCGCCGGTCTCTTCGCCGCCCTGACCCTTGCCGAAGCGGGCCTTAAACCCCTGCTCATCGAGCGCGGCGACCCCGCATTTCGCCGCTCGGAAGCGATTGACCTCTTTCTTAAGGAGCGTATCCTCGACCCCGAAAGCAATATCCAATTTGGCCTGGGTGGCGCGGGGACCTTCTCGGACGGCAAGCTCAACACGGGAACCAAGAATCCTGCCCATCGACTGATTCTTGAGACCTTCGTCGAAGCGGGCTCACCTCGCGACATCCTGTGGGACGCCAAGCCGCACATTGGCTCCGACATCCTCCCCGCCGTCGTCACCAACATTTCTCAGCGCATCGAGCAGCTCGGTGGAACCGTTCGCTATCGAACGAAACTCGTTGACATTCACACTGACACATCTGGCGCCATTGTCGGTATCGACGTCCGATCGTCTCAGGACACGACAAGCGAGTCAATCAACACAAAGCATCTCATTCTCGCTTGCGGTCATTCTGCCCGCGACGTATTCGAGGTTCTCAAAACCCATGACGTTGCCCTCGCGCAAAAGACCTTTGCCATGGGTGTGCGCATCGAGCATCCACAGCGCGACATCGACCGTGCCCAATATGGCCCCTCGGCGGGGCACCCGGCACTCGGAGCAGCCCCCTACAAGCTTGTCGCCCATCTCCCCAACGGCCGCAGCGTGTTCTCGTTTTGTATGTGCCCCGGCGGACAGGTTGTCGCTGCCTCTTCCGAGCAGGGCCATCTGTGCGTCAACGGTGCCAGCCTCAATGCTCGCGACGGGCGCAACGCAAATGCCGCTCTCCTCGTTAACGTCACACCTGACGACCTTCCCAGCGACGATCCGCTCGCAGGCATTGAGCTCCAGCGCGCCTGCGAGCGAACCGCCTATCGCCTGGGTGGCTCTAACTGGAACGCGCCGGCACAGCTCGTCGGAGATTTCCTTGCTAGACGCGCCAGCACGGCACCCGGAAAGGTAAAACCAACCTATCCACTTGGCGTGACTTGGACGGCGATTGACGATGCCCTCCCGCAGCATATCGTCGAATCGCTTCGTTTGGGAATTCCCCTGCTCGGTAAGAAACTGCGTGGCTATGACCGCCCCGATGCGGTCCTCACCGGTGTTGAGACACGCTCGAGCTCTCCGGTCACCGTTACTCGAGACCGGCAATGCCACGCTGTATCGACCCCGGGGCTCTACCCTTGCGGCGAGGGGGCCGGATATGCCGGCGGCATCATGAGCGCCGCTACCGATGGCATCCGTTGCGCCAAAGCCCTCATTGCTGATCTCTAGTCCACTAAATAGCACTGCCCCCGAACTGCGCGAGAAGCCGGGGGCAGTGCTTTATTTCTTAAACCGCGCGCCCTGGCGTTTTCTGCCCGAAGCGAACGTAGAGCCTTTGCGGGCCTGCGAGCGCAAGCGCTCAATCGTCTCGTCCTCAGTCGCACCCTCAAGCATCGCTCTAATCTGAACGACTGCATCGCGCAGACGCGCTGCCTCCTCGAAGTCCATGGCAGCAGAAGCACTGCGCATATCTTCCTCCATGGTCTCAACGATCCGCACAAGCTCGTCATGCGGCAGTTCTTCCAACTGCTCCGCAAGTGTCTGCTCGGACGACGCCGTCTCCGGCGCAGCACCCTCGCCGTTTTCATCGGGCGTATAGAATGCGCCATGGCCAAGAGAATCGCCTTTCGAGCGCCCCTTGGAACCCACGGTTTTTTCGGCCTCGGCAATAAAACTTGAGATGTCGTTGATGGCCTTGTGCACTGTCTTGGGCACAATGCCATGCTCTTCGTTATATGCCATCTGAATCTCGCGTCGGCGCTGTGTCTCGTCGATTGCCTCTCTCATCGAATCGGTCACGACGTCTGCATACATAATGACTTCGCCGTCGGCATTACGGGCCGCACGACCAATCGTTTGAATCAGCGAACGGCGGTTGCGCAAAAAGCCTTCCTTGTCGGCATCGAGAATCGCCACCAGCGAGACCTCTGGGAGGTCCAGGCCCTCGCGCAGCAAATTGATGCCCACCAGAACATCAATTTTGCCCTCGCGCAGCGTTCGCAGGATTTCGACACGGTCCATCGTCGCCGTATCGGAGTGCATGTAGTTGACCTTAATGCCAGCGTCGAGCAGGTGGTCGGTAAGGTCCTCTGCCATGCGTTTGGTCAGTGTGGTCACCAACACGCGTTCCTTGCGGGCCACACGCTCGCGAATCTCATCCTCGAGATCATCGATTTGGCCGCGAACCGGACGAACGTCGATCTTGGGATCGAGCAGGCCGGTCGGTCGAATAATCTGTTCAACATCGTTTTGGCTCACGCGCAACTCATAGTCGCCCGGCGTGGCCGAGACGTAGATAAACTGCGGAATCCTCGCCTCAAACTCATCAAATCGGAGCGGCCGGTTATCGAGCGCCGAGGGCAGGCGAAAACCGTGCTCCACCAAGGTCACCTTACGCGAACGATCGCCCTCATGCATACCGCGAATCTGTGGCACCGTCACATGGCTCTCATCGATGATGCAGAGCATATCCTTGGGAAAGTAATCAATCAAAGTAAAGGGTGGCTCGCCCGGCTTGCGGCCATCCAGATGGCGCGAGTAATTCTCGATGCCGTTACAAAATCCCATTGTCTCGAGCATCTCAAGATCATAATCGGTGCGCTGCTGTAGACGCTGCGCCTCGAGCAACTTGTCGGTCGCCTTGAGCTCTGCCACACGCTTCTCACACTCTTCGCTAATCGATTTAAGGGCTGCCTTAACCTTGGGCTTCTCGGTTACGTAATGCGATGCCGGCCACACGGGAATGGCCTCGTACTCACGAAGCATCTCGCCGGTGACCTCATCGATTTCGGCGATAAGCTCGACCTCATCGCCAAAGAACTCAAACCGCAACGGATGCTCGGCATAGGGCGGATACACGTCGACGACATCGCCACGCACGCGAAACGTACCGCGCGCCAAATCATAGTCATTGCGATCATATTGAATGTCGACGAGCGCGTGGATGAAGTCATCACGCTCGAGCGGCACCTTCTTGTCGACATTCGGCGCCAGCCCCGCATAGTCCTCAGGAGAGCCAATGCCATAGATACAGGACACCGATGCAACGACGATCACATCGCGTCGAGAGAGCAGCGAGGCGGTCGCCTGATGGCGCAGCATCTCGACTTCTTCGTTGATCGAAGAATCCTTCTCAATATAGGTGTCGCTTTGCGGCACATACGCCTCGGGCTGATAGTAATCGTAATACGATACGAAATAGACAACGGAGTTATTGGGGAAAAACTCCTTGAGCTCGCTTGCAAGCTGAGCGGCAAGGGTCTTATTGGGAGCCATGACGAGCGTCGGCTTACCCAAGGCCTCAATGGTTTTGGCCATCGTAAAAGTCTTACCCGAACCAGTTACACCCAGCAAAACCTGATAACGGTCTCCGTCCCTCACGCCCTGCACAAGCGACTCAATGGCCTTGGGCTGGGAACCGGCAGGCTCATAGGGAGAAACGACTTCAAACGGCACCTCAGAGCCCTCAACGCCAAAGCGTTTAAGTTCACCGCCAACGCGTTCTACTTCAAATTCCGCCATGGATACTCCTAACTCATACATCTGCAGTATACGCAGGCGGTGGGCTTAGTCCTATACGAACCGATCGGGATAGAGCGTCTTATAGCGAACCCATGCATTATTGACGCGAATCAGATAAGCCTGCGTCTCGGGAAAGGTAATCGCGTTGTGAAGCGACGTGTCCTGCTGCGCCCAGCCGTCCACATTGCCCATGCCGGCGTTATATGCGGCAATAGCGCTGTCCGTCGACCCGTTAAAATACGTTAGAAGATACGAAAGA
Organism: uncultured Collinsella sp.; assembly: GCA_900542825.1. Taxonomy (GTDB): domain Bacteria; phylum Actinomycetota; class Coriobacteriia; order Coriobacteriales; family Coriobacteriaceae; genus Collinsella. The sequence goes on from UQOY01000001.1 coordinate 374,258, forward strand.
TACGCACAGCCAAACTCAATGTTCGTAGCGGGATCGTTAAGGTTGTCGGCTGAATACTCACTACCATCGACAAGACCCAAGGCAATCATATCCTGGGCAGTCTCGGGCATCAGCTGCATCAATCCCTGAGCACCCTGATTCGATTCGGCATTGGAATCCCAATTGGACTCCGACTTGATGACAGCACACACCAGATATGGATCCAAACCGTGCGAAACGCTAGATTGTTTTACGTACGCCTCGTAGTCAATCGGATACAAAGGCTTAAAGAAGGCGGCAGGAGCATACGAGTAGACGAGCGAAATAAGGCCGAAGACGAACACAACGGCAAATGACGCCACGCGATACCACGTAAAGAAACGTGTCTTAGACATCGGCCTCCTCCTTATCCGCTACATCCCCGAAGCCATGGCGCGCAAGCCATGCGTCCAGTTGTTCAAAGAGCAAATTATCACCTGCCGCATTATCGATTATCGTCGTAGCGAGATTGCAAAGCGAAGCCTCATCAGGTTGGCATGCAGAGCGAGCATCAAAATCAGAAGACTCCATACCACGGCGAATGGCACGCTCGCGACGAATTGCTAAAGGAGCGCTGATAACCAGAATTTCATCAGCCAGGCCAAAAGCATCCTCAAAACCAGTCGGAGCAGAAACCTCGACAACCGCAAAGGGATAACGGGGGGACGAAACCGTGCAGCAAACCGGATCAAGAATCCTCAGTGACAGTTGTTCGATGAGGACTGGATGAACGATGCCATTGAGCCGCGCAACAGTATCAGGAGAGGCGAAAGCTCGAGCAGCGAGTACATTGCGGCGAACGCCGCCCTCCCCGTCCAGAATGTCCCAACCGAATTCTTCCGCGAGGGCATTGACGATGTCGGAGCCTGGCACATACAGCGATTTGGCAAGCTCATCAAGATCGATAAGCATGGCGCCATGAGATTCGAGATAGCGGCAGGCAGTCGATTTACCCGAAGCAATATTGCCCAAGACAAATACGGTAAACATCAAGTCCTCCCTAACGCCAATGGGAGTTATTATCGCGCAAATACAAAAGAAGGACTCAAAATACAGCCAAACAGTAAGACAAGCTAGACGAAGGCGAATTCTTGTACTACAGCTCTCGATATAAACGCAAAAAAGGGGGAGGCCGCGAGGCCTCCCCCTTCTAAGTTCGATGGCGGCTCGGTGCCGTCCACCGGTCAGCGGCGCCCTGGCCTCCCACGGGCTGACCCC
>UQOY01000002.1 GCA_900542825.1 uncultured Collinsella sp.
GGGCCCTTGCGGCGTAGTCGCTATTTGTTCAGTCCAAGTTTCGGGGCGCAGTTCACAGGCACCTTTGTGGTGGTTTTGGCCACGGCAGAGCTGTTAGAGTCCGGCAGGCCAGCGACAGGCGGCCAGGTCGACGTGCATGTCGTCCTTAAACGCCACACCCTCCCCTAACAAAAGCTCACGCTGAGCATCGGGACCGCCAAAGGCAAAGCCCTCACAAATGCGACCATCGGCAAACACCACGCGATGACAGGGAATCTCGCCGGGGCGCGGATTGCTATGCAGCGCATACCCCACATAGCGCGCACTTCGCGGGCGACCGGCGAGCAGCGCCACCTGACCGTACGTGGCGACCATCCCCTCGGGGATCTGCTCGACTACCTCGTACACCCGTTCAAAAAAGCCCTCAGGCGCCATCGCTCGCTCCCTTCTCCGCATTAACAGCATAAAGAAATGATCCCTTGGGGACGGAGGAAAACGGATCATTCGCGACCTCCGTGCGGTCGATGATCCGTTTTCCTCCGTCCCCAAGGGATCATTTGTTGGCGGGTCGGTTAGTTGGCGGACTGGAAGAAGGCTACGGCTACGGCGCCGGGACCTACGTGGGTGCCGATGGTGGCGCCGATGGTGTGGACGGGCAGCTCGCCCTCGGTGTGGCCAGCCCACAGTGCCGCGCTGTCCTCGATATACTTCTTGAGCACCGCATCCGAAAGGCCCGTATAGCCAAGCGCCAGCGGCATGGAAAAGTCGATGCCGCCTGCCTTTTCGACCTTTTGGTTCAGCAGGTTGCGGCCGTTCTTGGAACCGCGCGCCTTTCCCAGCTGCACGATCAGACCGTCCTCGACAGCTACCACGGGCTTTACGTTGAGCAGCGTACCCACGGCGCCGGCCGCAGCAGACAGACGACCGCCGCGCACCAGATACTCAAGCGTCTCGAGCAGGCCGATAACCACCACGCGGTCGCGCACGGCCTCGACCGCCGCCGCGATCTGGGCCGCACTACGGCCCTCGTCCACCAAGCGCAGCGCATACTCGACCAGCACGCGCTCGCCCAGTGTGACGTTGTTGCTATCAACCACGAACACGTCGCCGCCCGGTGCCTCGGCAAGTGCGGTACGGGCGCTCTGATTGGTGCCTGATAGCTTAGCGCCCACGGTAATAATCACAGCCTCATCGCCGGCCTCGCGAACCTCGGCAATCGCCTGCGAAAACGCATACGGGTTGACCTGGCCGGTCTTGGGCAGCTCATCGCGCTCCACGAGCATCTCGTAAAAGCGCTGGTGATCGATGTCGATGCCATCCATGTACACATCGGTGCCAAAGGTGACGGACAACGGCAAAACGTTCAGTGCCGGGTGCTCGGCCGGCGACATATCGCTTGCGGAATCGGTAATAATGCGGACGGACATAGCGAATCCTTTCTTGCGCAGGTCCCGCGCAGGGAATTTTGACAGCAATGTCCCGACACGGTACACGTGCCCAAACGGGACGATGCAGTTGTTAATGGGAAGCAAATGCCTAGGCGGCCCTACAGCTCGCGCAAGGTGTTGAGAATCGTGCGCAGCGACGCATACATCTGCTCACGCTGCTCCACGCCCATGGCCTTGCCGGTGGTGTCGAGCACCTCGCGAATAATGCGATCGGCCTCGTTCATGCTCTCGCCGCCCAACGTGGTCAGGCGAACCGGGGCGCGATACTTAACGGCGGCATCGCCCGAATCGTCGACTTCGACGTAGCCGCCCTCCTCCAGATGCGCCAACGTGCGCGAGACGGCAGCGCGGGTCACGCCAGCCATGCGGGCGAGGTCGGCACCAGTCAGGCCATCCTTGCTGCGCTCAAGATAGTACAGGCACATGATGTCGGAGCCCTTAAGGCCCAGCCTTGCGCCCTCAGATGTCTTAATGCGCTGGATCTCCTTGTAGAGTCCGCTGATCAGTCCGACAAAGTCCTCGAAACGTGTCTCGTCGTTCTGCTGCATGGGAGACGACCGCCTTTCGCTTGCATAATGCTAACGGGTAAACATCTTAGCCGTACCCAGCGATCACAAGCCCCGCACGTCCTATTTGTTAACTCATCAACATAAAAACCACCACAAAGGGGACAGGCACCTTTGTGGTGGTTTTGACCGGCGAGTATGATTTGCAGAAGTTGTTACAGTTCCACGCAGGGATTGTCGCGGGTCACAAGCGTCTTAACGACAACCGTCGCTCCCAAATACCGCTCGAGCAAATCGGCTAAGCGATCGATCGCAGCCTGACAGTCCCCCATACGCTCGGGCTCTACACATTCAATCGCCAGGAACGCGTCGGCCGAATCGTCGGACAGGGGCGTTCGAACACCGTCGCGCCAGTTCCAGCAGCGGCACACGGCGCCCGCATCGTCGATGTAGGCGAGCTCGCCGGGCAGCGTCGGGTCATCCGCTTCCTCGCCAAGCGGCAAGAACGCATCCCCACCATCAGTGACCACCAGGCGCAGATCGCCCTCGATAGCATGTAGGTCCTCGCCGCCAACGGGCAGCGCGTAGGACAGCGATACCGTGTTGTAAATATCCACCGCCGGTGTGATATGACCGACCGGCTTGCCCTTGAGCACGCGCTTGAGCAGGTTCTCGATTGAGCAACGCGCGCCCTTTTTGGTCTTGAACAGACGATAGGCCTCGCGCCATGCCTTGACCGGCGCATTCTCGCTGATAGTATCGCTGGTCAGATGACGCTCCGCATCGATATTGGCGCGGTCGAGCAGCGCGGCGATCGCATCCACGTCCTCCTGGGGAATCTGAGCCGCGGGCTTCATGCCCTTTACGACCACAACACCGATTGCCGCCTGCGGAAACAGCTCCCAAAATGAATCCTCGGCAATAAAGCTCTTCATACGTGCTCCCTTCACGATTCGCCCCACGCAAACGCCTAAACAAAAAGCGCCCTTACAACGGCCACCTTCAAAGTCCTACGGTGCCGTCACAAGAGCGCTTACGCTGTCCCCATCCGGAGAAGGGGACGATATGTCAGGCGTATTGTAACCTGAGTCATCTGCGCGAGCAAAACCACCACAAAGGTGCCTGTCCCCTTTGTGGCGGTTTTGGACCTGAGGCGACGCTAGTGGCGGAGTCCCAGCAGGCCGCGGCCGCGATGACGGGCGTCGGCGTGCACCTGAGCGTGCGGACCGGCGGCCTTGACGGACTCGGGCAGGTGCGAGTACTTCTTCTCGAAGTTCTCCTCGAACATCACAGCCAGGTTGTGTGCGGCCTCGTCGTAGCGAGCGGTGCTCTGCCAGTACTGGCGCGGCACCAGAATGCCGTCGGGCACGCCATGGCACGTGGTGGGAATGTCGACGTTAAAGATGTCGTCGTGCACGAACTCGCTGTCCTCGATGGTACCGTCGAGAGCGCGGGCCACCAGGGCGCGCGTGTAGGCAAGCTCGATGCGATGACCCACGCCATAGCCGCCGCCAATCCAGCCGGTGTTGACCAGGTACACACGCGTGCGGCCGTCGGCGATGCGCTCACCGAGCATCTTGGCATAGACCATGGGGTCGAGCGGCATAAACGGCTCGCCAAACAGCGAAGAGAACGTGGGCGTGGGCTCGGTGACGCCGACCTCGGTGCCGGGGATCTTGGCCGTAAAGCCCGTCACAAAGTGATACATGGCGGCGTCGGCCGTCAGACGCGAGATGGGCGGCAGCACGCCAAAGGCATCGCAGGTCAAAAACAGCACGACGCTCGGGGTGGTGCCCATGCCCTTGGTCCACGCGTTGGGGATATGCTCGACGGGATAGGCCACACGCGTATTGTGCGTGATCGAGACGTCGTCATAGTTGGGCTTGCGATTCTCGTCGAGCACTACGTTTTCGCAGATGGCGCCAAAGCGAACGGCGTTGAAGATCTCGGGCTCGTGGAACGCATCCAAGCCCTCGCACTTGGCGTAGCAGCCGCCCTCGACGTTAAAGATGCCCATGTCGGACCAGCCGTGCTCGTCGTCGCCGATCAGCAGGCGCGTGGGGTTGGCCGAAAGCGTGGTCTTACCCGTGCCGGAGAGGCCAAAGAACACCGCGGTCTCATGCGTGACGGGATCCATGCTGGCCGAGCAATGCATGGGCAGTACGTCGTCCTCGACGGGCAGCAGGTAATTCATGACGCTGAAGATGGACTTCTTGATTTCGCCGGAGTAACCGGTGCCGGCAACCAGAATCACGCGCTCCTGGAAGTTGATGACCACGGCGGCGCTGGAGTTGAGGCCCTTGATGGCGGGGTCGCACTGGTAGCCAGGTGCCGCGAACACGCAGAAGTCCGGCTCGCCGGTGCGCGCAATTTCGCGGGCGAGCGGACGGGCGAGCATTTGCTTAATGAAGAGCGCCTGACTGGCACGCTCGCAGGCGACGAGCAGGCGACGCGTGTGGTTGCGGTCGGCGCCGGCCATGCCGCGGGTGACGAACACATCGCGCTCGTTGAGGTAGTTGACGATACCGGCCTTGATGGCCTCGTAGCTCTCGATCGAAAGCGAGCGGTTGACAGCGCCCCAGGCAATCTTGTCGTGGACATCGGGGGTGTCAACGATAAAGCGATCGTTGGGAGAACGACCAGTGCGCTCCCCCGTCTCGATCACCAGCGCGCCGTTGGATGCCATGCGACCTTCTTCGCGGCGAATAGCGTGCTCGACGAGCTCCGCGGCGGGTAGATCGACCAACAGGCGGGGCTGATTCTCGGCGGGATCTTCGACCAGCGTAATGCCAAAGTTGGACAAAACTTCTGCAGGGGTAACACCAGGCATGGGGCCTCCTTTAAAAACGCGGCACGTGGACGCGGCGCGCACTTTACTCACGTAAAGCCCGTTGTACCCGATATGCAAAAACGTTTTTGCGGCAACGGCGAAGCGCCCGCCCAACGGTCAAAAATCACAGGCAAGCGGCCTAGTCATTGGGAACGTTCTTAAACGACTAGCAGTTGGGGACACCCTTGAACAGGCAACAACCAAGGAGTGTCCCCGGATACCGGCACTTAGGGACGTTCCCAAAGTGCCGGCACATAAGGAACGTCCCCAAGTACCGACTACTGAATGGCACCGCCGAAATTATTGAACAACTTGTTCAAAAACACGAGCAAACGCCGTCGCGTCTATACTAGAGCGCAGCAAGAGAAAGGACTCCTCCTTGAGTATCACGCCCCTCGATAGCATCCGCCGCGCCATCGCCCGCCGCAATGGCGTCCCCGGCCCCGCCGTAGCGAGCAGCGGTACCGCAAAGGCCCAGGGCGGACGCATCGAGAACGGCCTGTTCCCCGCCTCGCACACCGCCGAGGAGCTCGCACGCATCCAGGAGCTGAGCCAGCACAACGCCGGCGGGCCCGATAGCGGCCAAGCCACACGTCGCCGGCGCGAGCGCGATCGCGAGCCCGGCCCCATCCACCGCATGGTCAACGCCTGGTGGAACCGCCTGCTCGGCGCTGTCTACGGCGGCGGCTTCTCCATGCAGGAAGCGGAATACGAGGAGCACGCCACCAGCCGCGACTATCTTTGGAACACCCTCGGCACCGCCGTGTGGGGATTCGCGTTTCCCCTGCTCACCATCGTGTCCACGCAGCTTGTGGGCGCCGAGGAAGCCGGTAAGTTCTCCATCGCCTTTGTCACCGGCACACTCATCATGATCGCGAGCAACTACGGCGTGCGCAATTTCCAGGTCTCGAATATCGACGAGAGGACGTCCTTTGCCTCCTACCAGCTCAACCGCTGGCTTTGCGGAGCGATTGCGCTTGTCTGCGGCCTCATGTACAGCAGCGCCCGCGGCTATGACGCGCATATGGCGACGATCGGCCTGGGCGTCTACCTGTATAAGGCGATCGACGGCGTGGCGGACGTGTACGAGGGCCGTCTGCAGCAGGCCGATAAACTCTACCTGGCCGGCATGAGCCAAACGCTGCGCTCCGCCGGCGTCATCGTGGTGTTTGGCGTGGCGCTGTTCCTTACGCGCAGCATGCCCATCGCGGCCATGGCCATGGGTGTCACCGCCATCGCCTCGCTCGTGCTGGTCACCGCGCCGCTCGCTCTGCTCGAGACCGAAAAATCGCGCCGCGTAAGCCTGCGCGAAGTCGGCCGCCTCTTTGCGCAATGCGCCCCGCTCTTTGGTGCACTGTTCCTGTTCAACCTCATCGAGAGCATGCCCAAGTTTGTAATGGAAGGCACGCTGGCCTACAAATATCAGCTGTACTTTAATGCCCTGTTCTTTCCGGCGCAGGCTATTTTGCTGAGCATTGGTTTTATCTATAAACCGCAGCTTTTGCGTCTGTCGAGCATTTGGGCGAACCCGCGCAAGCGCCGCCGTTTTGACTTGATTATTATTGCCGTTATGGCGCTGATCGTAGCCATCACCGGCGTGTGCGCCGCATTTATGGCCGGCCCCGGCATTCCCCTCATGAGCTTTATGTACGGCCTCAACTTTGAGCGCTACCGCACATTGGCGCTGCTGATGGTTGTCGCCGGCGGCGTAACCGCGGCCATCGACTTTATCTACGCCATCATCACGGTGCTGCGCCACGCTGGAGACGTCACCAAGATCTACCTGATCTGCTTTGCCGTGAGCGTGGTGCTCCCGGTAATCCTGATCAACCTGATGGGTCTGATAGGTGCCGTCGTGAGCTACCTGGCTATCATGGCCCTACTGCTGGTGCTGTTGATTGTCGAGTATGCCCACATCCGCCAGCGCATCGAACGCGACCGCAACCCGTACGGCGCCTAATTCGAATCAATTTGAAGAAAAGAAACGTCGATGTTTAGGCACCGACAGCGAGCAGTCTCGAAGTGCCCCAGGTTGGCGCGAAAGAGGAGCGATGCGTACTTCTGTACGCGAGCGACGGTTTGAGCGACAAGATGGGGTGCTTCGGGGCTGCGCAGCGTCAACGTGACCGCCGTTCGGTAGAACGGCGGAACAAAGTTATTCTCCAGGGTTGATATTTGCGTAGAACTCCGCCCCGTCGTCCAGGCGCAGGATACCCACGCGGCCGAACTCGGAGCCGGTGGCGGCGGCGCAGTCGATGTCGATGCGGTCGGGAACGCCGGCGGTATCCTCGCCGCCCAGGCGCACCATCTGCCCGCGGCCCGACTCCTCATCGAGTCCCGCCAGGCCGCCAACCTCGCAATAGCGCCCCAGCGATACCGTGGGCGTGTGGCCGCTCACCACGACCGGCCCCTTGCCCTCGGCAGAAAGCAGCCCCGTCGGAGCATCCCAATAGCCGTGACGAATCCAGAGCAAGTCATCGGACGACTGCACGGCGAGCATTTGCTGCAGCAGCTCGCTATCGGCATCGACCGCTCCCCTGCCGTCGCAGCAATCGACGCCATGCTCAAGCAAAAACGCACGCGCCGCCTCGGCCTGAATGCCGGCGTGCACCAGCAGGTACGGCCGCTCAGCAGTCTCGGCCACGGCATAGAGCGGCAGGGCGGCAGCCCAACGCACCAGCTCCTCGTATGCCTCAAATTCCATTTCATTGAGCTGCTGACGCGTGGTCCAGCCGCCGTTGATATCCCAGGTCTCGGCATCGAGCGGGTCCTGGCCAATGATCGCGTCGAGCATAATCTGCTCGTGGTTGCCCTTAAGCACGCGAGCGTTGGGCAGCGACCGCACCAAGTTGATGACGCCGACCGGATCGGGGCCGCGGTCGATCATGTCGCCCAGCACATACAGCGTGTCGTCGGACGTCAGCGAGATCTTGGAAAGGGCCTCGTCCAGCGCGCGCACGTGCCCGTGAGCATCAGATGTCACATAGATCGCCATGGAACGCCTTTCCCTGCATTACGGCCGAAGCCCGATGTTACGACTAAAACTTCAAGTTGAACTTAAACGTTACCCATTGTACTCCGATGCAATAACACTGGAAAGTGTCACCGCAGCCAACGGTCACAAGCGGCCGCCCGCACGCCCCGGAAACACCACGCCGCCAGCATCAACGCCCCAGCCGGCGCCGCCCGCGCCCCAGCCTCGTGTCGATAATGCGAACGCCCACGGCCCAACCCCATAAACCCACCATCTTTGGGTACAAATAACCGCAGACAACTGACCGTGCCACGCCAACCACCCAGGAGCGGACACTATTCATGAATCAGATCCTTCTCTTTATCGGCCTCGTCATCATTTTGTGCCTGACCATCAAACCCGTCGGCAAAAAGCTCCCCTTCCCTACCCTGCTCATCTTTATCGCGCTGGGCATGCTGTTGGGCGTCAACGGGCCTGCGCACATCGACTTTAGCGACTACGCGCTTACCGAAACCGTCTGCAGCACGGCGCTGCTATTCATCATGTTCTACGGCGGCTTTAACACCAACATCGACCGCGCCAAACCCGTCGCCGCGCCCGCGGTGCTGCTAAGCACGCTCGGCGTCGTCATCACCGCCGGCGTCACCGGCGTGTTCGCACATTTCGTGCTGGGCTTCGACTGGATCGGCGGTCTGCTGCTGGGCTCGGTCGTGGCGTCCACCGACGCGGCGAGCGTCTTTAGCGTGCTGCGCGAGCACAACCTGTCGCTGAGGGACGGCACCGACTCGCTGCTCGAGGTCGAATCGGGCTCCAACGACCCCGTCGCCTACATGCTCACCGCAGTGCTCGCGACCCTTGCGGCGGGCGGCAACATCGACATTCCCGTGCTACTGGCCAAGCAGATCATCTTGGGTGTGGGGCTAGGCCTTGCCATCGGCTGGACATCCAGCCGCCTGATTGAGCGCACGCACGCAACGGCCGAGGGCGCACAGACTATCTTTTTGTTCGCCGTGGCGATTGTCGCCTACGCGCTGCCGAGCTACCTGGGCGGCAACGGCTTTTTGGCTGTATACCTGGCGGGCATTGTGCTGGGTGCGAGCGACATCACCGGCAAGGTCGAGATGGCGCACTTTTTTGACACCCTTACCGAGATGGCCGAGATGACCATCTTCTTTTTGCTCGGCCTGCTCGTCACGCCCGCGCGCCTGCCGCAAATGCTGCTTCCGGGCCTAGCACTCATGGCGTTTATGCTCTTTGTGAGCCGCCCCATAGCCGTCGGCCTGCTGTTGGCGCCGTTTAGGACCAACCCTCGCCAGGTTGCACTCGTAAGCTGGGCGGGCCTGCGCGGCGCGGCCTCGGTCGTGTTTAGCCTCTTTGCCGTGGTGGCCGGTGTTCCCGGTGGGCACGACCTATTTGACCTAGTCTTTGTGATTGCCGTGTCGAGCATTGTGGTGCAGGGCTCGCTGCTACCGGCGGTGGCGAAAAAGCTCGACATGATTGACGCAGAAGGCGACGTGCGCCGTACGTTTAACGATTACCGCGACGAAGACGGCATGTCGTTCGTTAAGCTCAAGGTAGGTGGGGGTCATCCATTTGCCGGACGCTCGCTCGCCGATATTGGCAGCGCAACGGACATGCTCGTGGTCCTGGTGCTGCGCGACGGCGCGCACCCGGTGCTGCCCAACGGCGATACCGTCATCGAGGAAGGTGACCTGCTAGTGATGGCCGCTCCAACGTTTGAAGAACGTGCCGAGGCTACGCTGCGCGAGGTCACCGTGACACCCCACGGTCGCCTGGCAGGACGGCGCCTGCGCGATGTGCCGCAAGGCAAGCACCCGTTTATCGTCGTGATGCTCAAGCGCGACGGCCAAACGATCATCCCCGACGGCAACACCCTCATATACGCCGGCGACGAAGCCGTCATTGCCACGCTAGCGTCGTAGCGGCCAGGGGGCAGCCGTCCCAAATTGGCTACATTTGTGCATCAATCGCCCCAGTTGGGGTCTCGTTGCGGACAATTTGCGTCTGGCAAAACTAAGTGAGTAGACTTTTGCCGAATCGCCGACCACGTCACCAAAGCACAACTCAGTGACCTGCGGGTTTGTTGAAGCAAATTTGTCGTGTGCTCAGGATTTCCAATAAAGCCTACTCACTTAGCCAGCGGGCAGTCAAAATAGAGCAGCCGCGAAGTCATTAGGCTCCATTGCGACGGCTTATCGCGCATTTTCGCGCAGCCGCGGGTGCAGACGCGCCGTCCCAAATTAGCCACCCCCGCCCCCTAGTCGTCGACGGCAAAGTCTCGGAGGTCGAGGCGTCCTCGTTCGGCTCGGGCTAGGAGTTCTTGGGGCGACTCATCCTCGATATCCACTACGTCGAGCATGGCGGCCGGAAAACCCACGCCCGCCGCACTCCCCGCGCGATCGAGCAGGCTCTCGCGCAGCTGGTCAACGTCGACTTCGATCTTCATGGTGAAACCTCCTACCGGGCAATCGCGACCGAATAAACCGCACGCCCAAATGAGGTGCAATAAATCCCAGATACCGCCATAATAAAACAATGAATATCAGGGAGGTTGCGGACGATGGATAAGCTCGATGCCATGACGGAACAAGTCAGGAACTTTTGTGATGCACGCGACTGGCGCAAGTATCACACGCCAAAAGAGCTTGCCATCGGCATGGCAACTGAGTCCTCTGAGCTCCTTCAGCTCTTTCGTTTTATGAGCGACGAGCGCATTGCGGAAATGTTCGAAGACACCGAGCAACGCCAAGCCATCGAAGACGAAGTCGCCGACACGCTCCTTTTCCTTCTGCGTTTCGCAGATTTAAATGGAATTGACCTGCCAGCTGCACTCTCGTCCAAACTCGTGCGCAATGGCGAGCGCTACTCCACCAACGCATCATCTGTCGAATACAGAAAAGCGGATCACCGTGAGTAATGAGTTCGCCCTTCGACAATACACGCTTCCCCTGCCCCAGCCCTTTGAGACAAGCGAATCGCTTCAGGACTTTGGCACGCCAAAGCCTGGAGCCCATCATGACGAGAGTTGGCCTGTTCTCTACATCCTGACCAACAGCAGAAACAAGACGGCATACATCGGCCAAACAACCAACTACCAGCGCCGTATGAAACAACACGCCGCAAACGTGGACAAGGACTTCGACCGGACCCTTCTAATCGACAATCCCACCTTCAACCAATCCGCAACGTTCGAGTTCGAGAATCGACTTATTGAGCTGTTCTGTGCTGACGAAAAATACCAGGTCACCAATGCCAACAACGGCTATGCCCAATTCGATTATTTTGAGCGGCCTCAGTATCGCCAGAAGTTCCGAGACCTCTGGACAAAGCTTCGCGAAGAAAACTACGCGATTCATCCGATTGAAGAGCTCGAGAACTCCGATCTGTTCAAGTTCTCGCCTTTCAAGACGCTTACGCCTGACCAATACGAAACGATCGAGACGATTTATAAACGTCTCGAACAGGAGCATGAAGACGCAAAACATGGCGGCTCAAAAAGAGAACGTATAACCGTCGTGAGTGGCGCGCCGGGAACAGGTAAAACGATCCTCGCCATCAGTCTCATGTTCAAAATCAAAAATGAACCCAACCTTTCCGACCTGCGAGTCGGTTTTGTCACCCCCATGGATTCCCTGAAGAAGACCCTCAGGAAACTCACACACTTCCTTCCGGGGTTAAAGCCTTGCGATATCTTGAGCCCCAGTGACGTAACCAAAAATGATCGCTATGACATCCTACTTGTCGACGAAGCACATCGACTGGGTAATTATCTAAGCATGGGCTCCGGCATCAAGGCCTTCTATAACACCTGCGATCGTCTCGGCCTTCCACATACGAGCAACCAAGTTGACTGGATATTCAAATGTTGCGACAAGGCATATCTGTTTTATGACCCCAAGCAGCAAGTCAGGGCATCCGGACTCAATCGAGACGGTCTTGAGCGGCGACTTAACCAACTCGAAGAAGCGGGTATTGAAACTGAAGAGTTCAACTTGAGCACCCAAATGCGAGTACGCGGCGGCGATGAGTATCTCGACTTTGTATATGATCTACTCGATAACAAAGCGTATATGCATGCCGGCATGAAGTTCGAAGAACTCTTTTCATCGGAGCCTTACGATTCGCGAGCCGGGGACCCGAACAGCGATACCCCCAGATACCAGTTTGGAATCGTCGACCAATTTGAGGATTTCTGTTCCCTACAGCAAGCCAAGGAAGAAGAAGTTGGTCTATCCCGCATGACGGCAGGTTTTGCGTGGAAGTGGGAAACGAAGAAACACAAAGACGCGTTTGACATCGTCATCGAGGGTATCCCCAAACGCTGGAACTCAACCCAAAAAGATTGGGTTAATTCTGTCAATGCCGTCAACGAAGTCGGATGTATCCACACGGTGCAGGGCTACGACCTCAACTACGGCTTCGTAATTCTGGGACCAGACATTTACTACGACACCGATAATGAAGCTGTCTGCGTTAACAAAGCGAACTTCAAAGATGCCGTCGCAAAGAAAAAAGCAAGCGACGATGACCTGCGAAAGATCATCGTCAACGCCTACTACGTTCTCATGACGCGCGGCATGCTGGGAACGTTTCTTTATGTATGCGATCCGGCGCTCAAGGAGTATTTGTCACGGTATATCCCAGTGATATAGGCTAGCGTCATGTCTTCCATGTAACCATCCTGTAAATCATAGCGGCGCACTCGAGTTTTACCGTGATGCGGTCGCGCCCGGCGCTCCACTGTGCTAAAGTATCCCGAACGTTCAAACGACTACGAGGGGGAACTAGAAGATGGCACGTGTGCACAACTTCTCAGCTGGCCCGGCCGCGCTGCCTACAAGCGTGCTCGCCGAGATCGCCGACGAGATGATGGACTACCGCGGTTGCGGCATGTCCGTGCTCGAGATGAGCCATCGATCTAGCATGTACCAGCAGATCATCGACGACGCCGAGGCAACCCTGCGCCGCCTGCTGAGCATCCCCGACAACTACCGTGTCCTGTTTTTGCAGGGCGGCGCCACGCTGCAGTTTGCGGGCATCCCCATGAACCTCATGCGCCGCGGCCGCGCCGGCTACGTCGTGACCGGTAGCTTCGCCAAAAAGGCGTACAAGGAGGCCGCCAAGTACGGCGAGGCCGTGCTGCTCGCGAGCTCTGAGGACACCAACTTCGACCGCATACCCACCATGGCCGACGTCAACGCGCGCATTGCCGCCGAGGCCGCGGGCGACGGACTCGACTACGTCTACATCTGCCAGAACAACACCATCTTTGGCACCATGTACCATGAGCTTCCCGCTTGCGGCGATGTGCCGCTGGTCGCCGATGTCTCGAGCTGCTTTCTGTCGCAGCCGCTCGAGGTTGAGCGCTATGGGCTCATTTACGCCGGCGCGCAGAAAAACGCCGGTGCCGCGGGCGTGACCATGGTCATCGTGCGCGACGACCTCATCGCCGATGGCCCCGCCTTTGCGCAGACGCCGCAGTACATGGACCTCAAGGCCCAGGCCGCCAAGGGCTCCATGCTCAACACGCCCAACACCTTTGGCATCTACGTGTGCGGCAAGGTGTTCCACTGGGTCGAGGAGACCGGCGGACTTGCCGCCATGGCCGAACGAAACTGGGCCAAAGCCAACCTGCTCTACGACCTGCTCGAGCACAGTGAGCTGTTCCATAGCACCACGCGGGCCGACAGCCGTTCCATCGCCAACGTCACCTTCCGCACCGGCGACGCCGAGCTCGATGCGGCCTTTGTCGCAGGCGCGGCCGAGCACCAGATTCAAAACGTCAAGGGCCATCGCCTGGTGGGCGGCATGCGCGCGAGCGTCTACAACGCCGTAACCATGGAAGACGTGCAGGCACTGGCCTCCTACATGAAGGGCTTCGAAGCGCAGCATAGTTTGAGTCCGCGATCTAACTAGCCCGCAACCCGCGGGCCGACCAGCCACTTCAAACCACCCTGTTTAGATCAAAACCTGCTAAGGAGTTTTCTATGCGCAAGATTAAGACCATCGACGACATCACCAAGGACGGTAAGGTCGAGTTTGGCGAGGGCTACGAGTTTGTGGGCACCGCCGAGGAGGCCGACGCCATCCTGATGCGCTCCACCGACCTGCACGGCTACGAGCTGCCCGAGGGCATTCGCGCCATCGCCCGCTGCGGCGCCGGTGTCAACAATATCCCCGTCGAGGAGTACGCCAAGAGGGGCGTCGTCGTCTTTAACTCCCCCGGTGCCAACAGCAATGCCGTCAAGGAGCTCGTCCTGGGCATGCTGGTGCTCTCGAGCCGCGGCGTGGTGCAGTCGATGAACTGGGTGCGCGACAACGCCGACGACCCTGACATTCAGGTCGACGCCGAAAAGGCCAAGAAGGCCTTTGTGGGCCGCGAGCTCAAGGGTAAGCGCATCGGCGTCATCGGTCTGGGCAACGTGGGCTCCAAGGTCGCCAACGCCTGCGTCGATCTGGGCATGGATGTCTACGGCTACGATCCGTTCATTTCCGTCGAGCACGCATGGGTGCTGAGCCGCGAGGTGCAGCGCGTGGGCACGCTCGAGGATCTGTGCCGCGGCTGCGATTACCTCACCGTGCATGTGCCCAGCAAGGCCGACACCATCGACATGATCAGCACCGAGCAGATCAACCTGCTGGCACCCGACGCCGTGCTGATCAACTACGCACGCGAGACCATCATTGACGAGGACGCCGTCGACGCGGCCCTGCGCGCGGGCAAGTTGAGCTGGTTTAGCTGCGACTTTGCCACGCCCAAGACCGTCAAGATGCCCAATACGTTTATCACCACGCACTCGGGCGCCGGCACCGGAGAGGCCGAGGCCAACTGCGCCGACATGGCCATCAGCGAGCTCAAGGATTACCTGGAGAACGGCAACATCGCGCACAGTGTCAACTACCCCGCCTGCAGCATGGGCAAGGCGCGCGCCGCGAGCCGCATCGCCTGCCTGCACGCCAACGTGCCCAACATGATCGGCCAGATCACGGCGATCCTGGCCAAGGACAACGCCAACGTGCAGCGTATGACCAACGAGTCCGCCGGCGAGAACGCCTACACCATGTTCGACACGGACGAGCACCTGGACAGCAGCACCATCGAGGCGCTCAAGCAGATTCCGTCGATGTATCGCGTGCGCGTGATCAAGTAGCGCCCGCGTCAAGCCTGCCAGACAGACCACGAAGTCCATTCGGCCCCCGTTTTCACGAAACGGGGGCCGATTTCGTTGCTCCGGCTGGTTTTGAAAATGCTACTCTGTTCAAGTTCTTTCGGATAATCGACAGTCATACTCAAATCACTGAGCGCACTTGCTTTTATAAAGAGCTTTATCAGGGGTTTTAGTAGGTAAAATCGATCTCTATATGCCAAATTAAAGTTGACTGTCCATTTTCCGAAATAACTTGTTCTGGGTAGCACTTTTAAAGCCCTTCCAAGGAGCAATTGAAGCCTTTTCGCGGCCAAAACTCTAACTCACGCGACTTTTTTCCACCCGCGCGGCTACATTCCCGCCCAATCGATAAAAATCTCCTCACGAAGCCGCCGTTCGAGCTCCTGCTGCCGCGGCGTCTTGTCTTTCAGCGGCACATCGAGATAGGACATGATAAGTTCCATCACCACGCGGAAGGCGTCGGAGTCGACCAGCTGACCATAGGTCATCAGAACGACAGGATATCCCATGGCTTGCAGGGCCGTCGTTCGATCGGAGTCCGAGATCTTGGATTCGATGGATCCGTGAATGGCTTTACCTTGACATTCAACCAGGCACTCTCGGCTGCCGTCCTTATTTGATAGCAGGATATCGGCGTAGCGCCTATCAAGCCCCGAAATCAGGCGGGCGCTGCGCGTCATACGAATCTCAACATTATTGGTAAGGCGCAAACCTTCGCCGCCGCGCAACCTCGTAAGGCCAAACAGCATCGAAGCCTGGACCTCGAGCGGCGATGCCACCACCCCCGTAATGCATTTCGCGGCACGCGTGAACGATTTAGCGCCGCGGAGTCCCTGGATCTTATTGGCGAACTCCATAAGTTCAGAGAGCTCGATCAAGGGAGGTCGTTTCCACAAGTCCGTTGGATTCCCCAAGGTATCCTTTACGTTTTCCCAGCCCGACCGTGCGTCACCCCACCGGCCCCCATATGCCTGTTCAAGCGCCAACTTTACCTGGGGCGCAATCTTGCACACGGCAAAGGTGCCGCACATCTCATACATGCACATGATCAGACGCTCGTTTGAGACCGAGGAAGCAAGGGTCAGCAGGGTAAAGAGCGGGGACGCGGCATCAAAGCCAAACTCTGTCTGCCGCACGGGGCCAAACGGTCTCTCCCCGTTCCAAACATGTCTGACAATGCGATCGCCCTTACGTCCGCAGCTGCCCTGTGCCAACACGTGTAACGGGGTGTCCAGGAAATGCTTGACAAGCGGATGCTCACAAAGATGTTCCCTGCGCGGATCGTCCGCAGAATCGGGCAGGTCCGGCATTATTGCCAAGACCTGTGGAGGTATCCGGTGATACCGAAAGGCAGATATGTCGCACAGCATGTCGTCCATGAAGGGTACGTACCCGCTGCGTCGTTTGTAAACCCGCTCAGACGGCAAGCGCGATGGCGCGGCCTGCGAACGGTAAATACCGCCACGCGCACGTCGCGGATCTCTCAGGAGGCTTACAATCGGTTTGGGAAGCAGACTGATTGTGAGGTTGCATATGATTGATGAGGACTTTGCCTGGCGGCTTGCGCAGGACCTTGTGAAGATTGACAGCTCGGACCCCGGCGCATATGAGGGCGAGATCGAACAACACATCAAAGGCCTGGTCGAGGCGTATATTGCCAAACTCGATTCGCCCGCATTGGACGCCGCAGAGGTACGCGAGCTCGAAGTGCTCTCCGGGCGCCGCAACCTTATGATTACCGTGCCGGGCGTGAGCGACGAGCCGCGACTCGTCTACATCTGCCACATGGATACCGTCACCCTGGGCGATGGCTGGGACGCAGACACGCCGCCGCTCGGGGCGACTGTGCGGGACGATAAGCTCTATGGCCGCGGCGCCTGCGATATGAAAGGTGGCCTGGCCTGCGCCATTGCCGCTCTGGTCCATACGCTCGAGCGCATTGCGGCGAAGGGCGCACTTCCCCACCGCGGCTTTTCGCTCATTTGCTCGGTTGACGAAGAGGACTTTATGCGCGGCTCCGAGGCGGCCATCGATGCCGGCTGGATCGGCTCGCGCGAATGGGTGCTGGACACCGAGCCCACCGACGGACAGATTCAGGTGGCGCACAAGGGGCGCACGTGGTTCGAGATCGAAATGGCCGGTGTCACGGCGCATGCGAGCCAGCCTTGGAAGGGCGCGGATGCCGTCGCCGCCATGGCCGAGGTCGTGTGTTCGCTCCGTCGCGCGTTTGCGGCGCTGCCCGCGCACGATGAACTGGGGCCTTCGACCATCACGTTTGGCCAAATCGAGGGCGGATATCGCCCCTACGTCGTACCCGACCGCGCCAAAGTCTGGGTCGATATGCGCCTGACCCCGCCGACTGATACGGCTGCCGCGACGCGCATGGTAGAGCAGGCCATCGCCGGCGCCGAGGCCGCGGTTCCCGGCTGCCATGGCAGCTACACCGTGACGGGCGATCGCCCCGCCATCGAGCGCAACCCGAGCTCTCCCCTTCTTGCCGCGCTCAAGCGTGCCGCCGATGACGTGACGGACGCGGACACGACCGTCGGCTTCTTTACCGGCTACACCGATACCGCCGTCATTGCCGGCAAGACAGGTAACCACAATTGCATGAGCTACGGCCCCGGCTCGTTGGCGCTCGCGCACAAGCCCAACGAGTATGTGCCCCATGCCGATATCGTTCGCTGCCAGAACGTGCTCATCGCGCTTGTCGACAACACGCTCTGGGACGCAAGCGGCCAAGTTGGGGCATAATAAGCCGCGAACAAACCGACTCGCACGTTAGGACCGCCCATGAAAGCACTTCCGTTTCCCTGCATCCGCCCAGCTCAGGACCGCGTGCTCGAAGCGCTGCCGCAGATGGGCGGCATTTTGCGCGGCAACGACGCCCTGCGCGACGCCATCGCCGACGGGCTCATGCTCAAAGATCCGGGCGCGGCGTATTACGTGTACGAATGCTCCGGAGAGCCGGGGCGTGTGACGGGCGTTGTGGCAATTTGCCCGGTCGGCGTACTGGCGGGCGACGGCGCGACTCCCGCAGATGCGGCCGCAGCCGCCCGTACAATCGCCGAGCTTAAGGTGCAGCCCCGCCCTGTAACGCTCGTCTACGAAGCCTCCCCAGTCATGGATATCATCCTCGGCGCCGCTAAAGAGGGCGCGTCGCTCTATGCCGTCACCGACCCCGCCGGCATTACGCACCGTGTGTGGGAGGTCAAACGCGAGGACGCCGTTGCCGCCATCCGAGCCATGCTCGATCAGGCACCGGAGCCGACGCCGGCAGACGATCCCGCCTACGCCGCCGCGCTGGCAGGGGCGGCGCAGCTCCTGGCAGACGAGGCCCGCACAGCCGGCACCTACACGGGTAAAGAGCCGTTCAACTTTACCGTTGCCGCGCTATTCCCCGCCGCGCAGGTCGCCAGCGGCGCACCGCAGGTTCCGACGGGTTTGTTCACCCACCAGATCGCACGGTTCTAACAGGGCCTAAACGCCTAGTACAAAGACTCGGCAGCTCAACAAACAAGGGGCGGGGATACATGCGCATGCATCCCCGCCCCTTTCACATCGAGCAATGATGTCGGCGATCCACAGCGCCACGCCCAAGCTACCCGCGCTGCGGACCCGCGGCAGCCACCAGCGGCTCAAGACCCAGCTCGCGCGCATAATCTTCCTGCGTAAAGACTTCGACCAGTTCAAACGTATCGGTCGCATCGTCAAACGCAAAATGCAGCACAGAACAGTTGCCCGGCACGCGCTCGCGCTCGTCGGCCGCCGCTCCCCTCACGTGGTCCAAAAACTCCTTGATGGCCGATCCGTGGCTCACCGCGAGCGCGCACGAATGGTCCGGGCGTCGCATAAGATCGGTCAACGTCGCCACTATGCGCTCACGCACCTGCATCTGCCCCTCGCCGCCAAACTGACGATAAAAGTCACGCCACGGACGCTCGGGCATGAGCATCACGCGCTCGGCCTCAAAGTCGCCAAAGAACCACTCGCGCAGGCCGTCCAGGCGCTCGTACGCCAAGCCCGGCCACAAGTTGGCGATAGTCTGCTCGGTGCGGTGCAGCGTAGAGGTGTAGGCGTGGTCGGGTTCGATGCCGCGCGCACGCAAGAACATACCGGCGCGCGCCGCCTGCTCGCAACCCAACTGCGTAAGCGGCGAATCGCTCCAACCCTGGATGATGCGCTTAAGGTTGAATATCGTCTGCCCATGACGGACCAGATACAGGTCTTTATTCATAGGGGGTCCTTTCGTTCGTTACCAGTCAAGGAGCGAAAACGCCCCGTCGCAATAGCCAAAATGAAGCACGGCACCGTTGTCGGGCTGCTCTCCCCCGCCGGCCACGCATCTAAGAAACTCCTGGCAGGCAGAGCCGTGGGAGACCGCAAGCACACAATCGTGCTGCGGGCGGGCCATAATGCGGGACAGCGCCGCGACCATACGCACCCGTAGCTCGCCTTCAGATTCGCCACCAAAGGCCGCCGGATAATCACCCCAGGGCTGCGGCGGCATATCGCGATTTGATGTGCCTTCCAGCGAGCCCAGCCGCCACTCGCGCAGGTCGTCGACCGGCTCTATGGGAAGATCCTCGCCAACGATCAGCTCGGCCGTGTGGCGCGCCCGACCCAACGGAGACGAATACGCATGGTCAAAGGAGATGCCGCGCGCCTCAAACGCCGCGCGCGTCGCCAGTGCCTGCTCGCGCCCGCGCTCCGTGAGCGGCGAGTCATGCCAACCCTGCAAAATGTTCTGCACATTGAGCTCAGTCTGCCCATGCCGCACCAAATACAGATCGGCCACACGCCCTCCCCTCGCACCACCGCAAAGGAGACAGGCACCTTTGTGGTGGTTTGCTGCCGAATCGCGCCGTAACGATGCGCAGTTACACCAGTACGTCGGCAAGCGAGCGCTTGGGCACGTGATGCACCTGCTCCTCGTCGCGCCAGTAATTAATAGAACCGTCGGGGTTCGAATCAATTGCATCGATCACCTGTGTCTCGGCGGGAACGCCAAAGACCATGATCAGCTTGACCTCGTACTTGTCGCCGTCAAGTCCCATGACATCAATCGCACGAGGCGGAAAGGCCTTGAACATGCACGCCGCCACCTCGGGCGTAGCGCTGCGGGCGGCGAGCATCATCGTTTGCGCGGCGATACCAGCGTCTGCCTCGGTGATTGGCGCGGCAGGCTTGCCCGGAGCGGGACGCTCGGCAAGGATCGCGATATAGCCGGTCGGGCGCTCGCCCTCGACAGGACCCGACCAATCCTTGAGCGCACCAGCCCATGTGAGCTTTTCAAATAAGCTCGAACACTCCTCGGCGTCGCTCACCACATGAAGGCGTAGGCGCTGAGCATTAGCGCCGCAGGGAGCCAGGTGCGCCAGCTCTGCCAGCTCAAGCAAAAACTCGCGCGGCACGCGCATGGACTCGTCAAAGCGGCGGCATGTGCGGGCACGACGGACCAGCGCGTCAAACGATTCCAACCCGAGCTTTTCGCAACCTTGCTTTGCCATCAACTCCACGCTCGACGGCGCCGCGGGAACAGCTTCGTTCATAGAGACCCCCAATACAAGGCAATTGTTCTTAGGAAAATCTAACCTAAAACGCAGGCAATAACGAACAAAGCCGCAATGTTCTACACCTGTTGAATAGAAAAACGCGACATGGGGAACAACGAGAACAAATCGGGACCTTTGGGTTACACTTCGCCCTCCCCGACCCATACGCTGGTGCCTTTAGGCGATACTTGTTGTAGCAACTGCGGCATACGCCGCAAAAACAACAATGACGGCTTACGCCACGCGGAAAGGAGACCTCATGGACATCTTTAAGAACGACGACCAGCAGTCGAATCTGTTTGGATTTGACGAGAAAAGCATGGCAGGCAAGGCGATCAAAGCTGTGCGCTGGATCTACGCCGTCACGGGCGTCATCGCGCTGCTTGCCGGCATCGCGTTGCTGTTTGCGCCCGCCAAGTCCCTCGTCTTCCTGACGACCGTCCTGGGTTTCTACTTTATAATCACGGCAGCCATTAGGCTGTTCACCGCCATTTTTGAGCCGCTGCTGCCCGCCGGCTGGCGCGTCACGAGCATCATCTCCAACCTGCTCATCATTCTGGGCGGCGTCATAATCCTGCGCAACCAGGCCTTCTCGACCGCGACGCTCACCACGCTTGTAGTGGTCGTGGCCGGCTTTGGCTGGATCGTCGAAGGTGTCATGTCCATTCTGGAATCCGAACTTTCCGCCAACCGCGCCCTCGCCATCCTGAGCGGCGCACTCTCCATCATCGCCGGCATGTTCGTGTTCATCTATCCGCTGTGGTCGGCCAAGATGCTCGTCATCTTTAGCGGCGCCGCGCTCCTGGTGTTTGGCGTGACGCTGATTGTTCGCGCTATTCAATTTGGCAAACTGGTGCGCTAGATGCCACGAACGCTGTTTATTGATGCCGACGCATGCCCGGTCACGCGTGAGTCGATCGACTGCGCGCGGCGGGCGGGCGTCGCCGTCGTTATCGCCGGCAACAGCACGCAAAATCTGGAACGCCACATTCGCCGCGACGATCCGCGCGATGCCGAGCACGCGCGACGCGGCTTTTGGGTCACGACACTCGACGTGAGCGTGGGCGCCGATAGCGCCGACTTCGCCATTGTCGAGCGCCTGCAGACAGGCGATGTGGTCGTGACGCAGGACATTGGCCTGGCGAGCATGGCGCTCGGCCGCGATGCTGCCGCCATCGGCGTGCGCGGGCGCATCTACGACAAAGCCACCATCGACATGCAGCTGTTTATTCGCCACGAGGAAAAGAAGGTGCGCCGTGCTGGCGGTCGCACCCGCGGGCCGGCAGCCTTCACCAGCGAAGACCGCGCCCGCTTTAAGCGCAACCTCACCGAGCTGTTACGCTAACCAAGGCAGATTTTTGGGGCATGCCTTAAAATCTACCTTTTTGTTTTGGGCGGTGTGAGCGCTCAGGATCCATGGCTCAACAAAAAACGGGCTTCAAAATGCCATGCGCCTCCGCATTGTGCAGGCGCCGTGCATGGCTATTTTGAAGCCCGTTTTGTTAGGCCTAC
The DNA here is from genome assembly GCA_900542825.1 of uncultured Collinsella sp. Lineage (GTDB taxonomy): Bacteria > Actinomycetota > Coriobacteriia > Coriobacteriales > Coriobacteriaceae > Collinsella. The sequence continues at coordinate 21,995 of UQOY01000002.1, forward strand.
TTAGAGGCCAAAGGCAGATAGGACGAGGCCCCAGCCAGCGCCTATGACGTACATCATGACCAGGAATACGGCGTTTTCGCGGGCGCTGCGGTTGGTGCGGAACAGCACCAGATAACCCACGCCGGCGGAAATGAGCGTGCCGGCGAGCATCGGCGCCAGTTGCAGTGCGCCTTCCAGATACAGCTGCGTAATGACCACACTCGCCGAGCAGTTGGGGATCAGGCCGACAAGCGCCGAACCCAGGACGGCGAGCGTCTCGTTGCCACGCAGGAACTGCTCGATTGCGGACTCGCCGAAGGTCTCGAGCACGGCGACCAGAATCAGCGTCACCAGGAAAATGAATACCGAGACCTGCACGGTGTGAGAGATCGCGCTACGGATAATCGACAGGACGGGCGCACCTTCGTGTGAGTGGGAGTGACCGTGATCATGATGGTGTTCATGCTCGCCTTCATGACCGTGATCGTGGCCATGTCCGTGATCGTGCTCGTCCTCGTCTTCATCGCAGCCGCAATGGTCGCGCTCACACAGTTCATGGATGTGGTCGGCACTCACGCCCGCCTCGGCCACCTCGTCGATGATGTCACCGCCGCTGTGGTCGTCATGCGCGCAGTTAACGTGCGCCGGATTGACAGTGGTCCCCAACACGGTACGACGAATCGCCGCATGCGCACGGGCGTTGCGACGCAGACCGCGAATGGCGGCATCCACGATAAAGCCCGTGGTCAGCGCAATCAACGCTTTCGAAGCCAGAAGCATCGCCATAGTCTGCACGGGAACCTGCTCGGCAAGTAGCAGCGGCAGCATCTCGTCGGAAGTCGAGAGAAACACAGCCACCAGGGTGCCCAGCGTCACGACGCGACCGGCGTACAACGTTGCCGCCATGGCCGAAAAGCCGCACTGCGGCACCATGCCCAACAACGAGCCAACCACGGGACCAGCGGAGCCGGCACGCTTGATGGCGCCGTTAACGCGGTCGCCCGCAACATGCTCAAGCGTCTCGAGGGTCAGATATGTCACCAATAAGAACGGCACCAGCGAGAGCGTGTCCTTGCCGGCGTCGAGCAGAATATCAATCAGCAAATCCATGACGGATGGAACCTTTCGTGTCTTTCGGCAGCATTGTAAAAGTCCTAGCGGTCAACTAGGGTATTGTAGTTGTCCTAGGCGCGATGCCAATAGTTGCCCATGGTAAACTATCATCTCGCCACATCTCAATGACCCCGAGCCGTGCGACACGGCCCGTCCAAGGAGCAGTTATATGAACGTTTCACAAGCACTCGAATACGAGCGCCAGCCGTTTATCCCCATGTTCATCTATGGCGATCACGGTGCCATGGAATCCGAGCGCCAGAAAGGCGAAGAGGCCCTCAAGGTGCTCGAGACCAAGTACTTTACCGCCGAGGGCGACCCCGGCTTCGACTTTGCCACCGTGCGCGACCTGGCCGACCGCAACCGCGACCTATGCGACCAGATTGGCGAGGCGCGCCTGCGCAACGTGACGCCCGCGACGCTTTCGCGTGGCCTGTCCGACGCTGACACCTGCGCCGCCATCGGCAAGATGCAAAAGCGCACCGCCGCATCCGTCATGCGCGAGATTCGCGGCGACCGCGACGCGCTCGGTGTCGCCTACGCCCGCAAGCCCATCCAGGGCACGGTGCTCGGTATCGACATCGAGACCACCGGCCGCGCACCCGAGCGCGGCTACATCATCAACGTGGGCTGGGAGATCATGGAGCTCACCAGCGACGCCATCCCGCACGACGCCGAGGCACACTACTGCGGCCTGCCCGATATCTACCGCGGCGAGGATGTGCCGCTGTCGAATATCCACCACATCACCTGGGACGACATCGACGGCAAAACGCCCTTCCGCGAGAACAAGGAGCTGCAAAAGCAGCTGCTCAAGCTTATGAAGAAGTACCCGTACATGGCGCACAACGCCGCCTTTGAGGACAGCTGGTTCAAGATCCACCTGGACGGTTACGCCGAGGCACGCCGCGCGGGTAAGATTATCGTCATCGACTCGCGCCAGATCTGCCGCAGTCTGGACGCCGATGTGCGCTCGCTCCCCCGCGAGTCCGCGCCCGCTGCGCTCGAGAACTGGGCGCGCCGCCGTGGTACCCTCGCCGCCGACGCCAACGAGCAGCACCTGGGCCTCGACGACACCGACCTCATGCTCCGTACCGTCCAGGCCGAGTTCAACCTCAAGAACCTGTTTGCCAAGTAGATTGCCAAGCAGAGGCGCCATTCGCGAGTAATACCTGCCGGACCATAGTACCCTGTGCAAAAGCGACACGCCGAGGCGTCCCTCTCAAGCGACGCAATGCGGGCCGATATCCAAACGGATATCGGCCCGTTTTTGCACGTCGCTAAGGTACCCACGTTGGCATCGGCGGCCTTATCCTCGCCCATCGATGCCCTTAGCCGCTTCTAGGACCATTTGATAGCAAAATATTTCGCGAATTATATTGACATATGAACATGCGCTCATATACTCGGAAGTAAGTTATATGAGCGCATGTTCATATGAAAGGATATTGCAATGAGCGATCACGCTGATGAAATAAAGTCCGGCATCGAAACCACCATCGTGCCCGACGTCCCCACCACCTGCTCGCCCGAGGACCTTCCCGACGAGGAGCTGCTGTACGACCTTGCCGACCTGTTCAAGGTCTTCAGCGACACCACGCGCATCAAGATCCTCTACGCCCTCATGGGCCGCGAGCTCTGCGTGGCAGACATCGCCGAAGCAACTGCGACCTCGCAGTCCGCGGTGTCGCACCAGCTGCGCACGCTCAAGCAGTCGCACCTGGTTAAATTCCGGCGCGACGGGCGCAATATCCTCTACTCGCTTGCCGACGACCATGTCTACACCATGCTCAACCAAGGCATGAGCCACATCTGCGAATAGCGACCAACCACGGTACCAGCGCCGCCTGCACCCAAGCTGCAAAAACAGGGAAAGGAACCCACCATGAAAAAGCAGTTCAAGCTCGACGAGATCGACTGCGCCAACTGCGCGCGCGAGCTTCAGGACGAACTTGCCAAGCTCGAGGGCGTCAAGTCCGTTTCGGTCAATTTTATGACCCAGAAGCTGACGCTCGAGGCCGATGACGCCGAGTTCGACGAGGTACTCAACCGCGTTGTAGAGTTTACGGCCGACGCCGAGCCCGACTGCGAGATCATTCTCTAGTCCAGGTTTACGCCAACCTGCAAGGCCGCGCTTGCCGCGGCCTTTGCTCGCGAAATTATATGAGCGAGTGTTCATACATTCAAATGGGAGGTTTGAATCATGGCAGCCGCCGAACCCAAGAAGAAAAAGAAAAAGCGCAAGAAGAAAGAGTCCCTTGAGCATAAGCGCAACCGTATCCTGGTGGCGCTGGGCACTTTTACGGTGGTGTACGCCCTCGATGAGCTCGGCACCCTCGCTGCCGCATTCGGCACCCCGGGCGACATCTACGCCAGCTTTGTGCTGTTCCTCGTGCCGTTTTTGATTGCCGGCTACGACGTACTGCAAAAGGCATTCAACAACATCCGCCGCGGCAAGGCCTTCGACGAGAGCTTCCTCATGGCCGTCGCGACCATCGGCGCGTTTGCCATGGTGCTCTTCCCCGACACCGATCCGCACATGGCCGAAGGCGCCGCTGTCATGCTGTTCTATCAGGTCGGCGAGCTGTTCCAGGCATATGCCGTGGGCAAAAGCCGCAAGTCGATCAGCGCTATGATGGACATCGCGCCCGACTACGCCAACGTCGAGCAACCCGACGGCACACTCGAGCAGATCTTCCCCGATGACATCGCCGTCGGCACCGTCATCGTCGTCAAGCCTGGCGAGCGCGTGCCCATCGACGGCGTCATCGTCGAAGGCGAGACACAGCTCGATACCGCCGCCCTTACCGGCGAGTCGGTCCCCCGCCCGGCCAAAACCGGAGACGATATCATCAGCGGCTGCATCAACATGACGGGCCTCATCCACGTGCGCACCACCAAGCCCTTTGGCGAGTCCACCGTCGCACGCGTCCTAGAGCTTGTGGAAAACGCCAGCGAGAAAAAGGCACGCACCGAGAACTTCATCACGCGCTTCGCCCGCGTCTACACGCCCGCTGTCACCGGCGCGGCCGCGGTGCTCGCACTCGGCGGCGGCCTGGTCACCGGCGCTTGGTCCGACTGGATCCTGCGCGGCCTGACCTTCCTGGTCGTCAGCTGCCCGTGCGCGCTCGTGATCAGCGTGCCGCTGAGCTTCTTTGGCGGCATCGGTGGCGCGTCCAAGCTGGGCGTCCTCATCAAGGGCTCCAACTACCTCGAGACGCTCGCCGATGTGGACACCGTCGTCTTCGACAAAACCGGCACACTCACCAACGGCACGTTCTCGGTGGTCGCGGTGCACCCCGAGGCCGGCTATACCGAGCAGTCACTGCTCGAAGTCGCGGCCCTTGCCGAGTCGTTTTCCGATCACCCCATCGCACGGTCCATACGTGCCGCCTACCAGGGTGAGCTCGACCAGAATCGCGTGAGCGACTCCGCCAATGTCGCGGGTCACGGTTTCACGGCAACCATCGACGGCAAGCACGTCGTCGTCGGCAATGCCAAGATGCTTGCTGCGGCCGGTATCGACGCTCCCAATTGCGAGGTCGCCGGTACGATCCTCCATGTACTGGTCGATGACACGTACGCCGGCCATATCGTAATTGCCGACACCGTCAAGGCCGATGCGGAGCAAACGATCCGAGACCTGCACACCGCTGGCATCAACCGCACCGTCATGCTCACGGGCGACCGTGAGGAGGTTGCGGCGTCTGTTGCCGAACAGCTGGGGCTCGACGAGTTCCACGCGCAGCTCCTGCCAGGCGACAAGGTCGAGCGCGTCGAGGCATTGCTGACGGCCGAATCGGGCAAGGGCAAGCTCGCCTTTGTCGGTGACGGCATCAACGATGCGCCCGTGCTCACCCGCGCAGACGTTGGCATTGCCATGGGCGCCATGGGTTCGGACGCCGCAATCGAGGCGGCGGACGTCGTGCTCATGGACGACAAGCCTTCCAACATTTCCCGCGCTATCCGCGTGGCGCGCAAGACCATGACGATTGTTTGGCAAAACATCATCTTTGCACTGGGCATTAAGTTGCTGATTCTGGTGCTCGCGGCGCTCGGCATTGCCAATATGTGGCTTGCTGTCTTTGGCGACGTGGGCGTGGCGATCATCGCCATCCTGAACGCCATGCGCGCGATGGGTGTCAAGAACCTGTAGCACTCATGGTCCCTCCGGCCGGGGCCGGGTTTGGTTTTGAAAACGTCCTCGACCAATGAAGTGCCCCCGTTCTGCTCCTTCGGAGCTACGAACGGGGGCACTTCTGGTCTGCGGAATGTTTTCAAAACCAAACCCGGCCCCGGCCTGCGGTGACGTTGCTGGCGGTTCTTGGGCATCGCTTGTTGGCGGGGTTCCTTGTCTGAGTTGGACTTAGTTGGTGGGGCTACTGGTCCCGGTCGCTGTCCCGCGCCTTGGGCGCGGGAGGCGCGTCTCTTTGGGATGGAAGGGCGGCACAGTTGAAAGGATGCTACATCCCAACAGGTTTACTTTGGACTCGGAGAAGACCTCTTCTGTTAGAAGTCTCTATCCCCTTTCCGCTGGTTCGCGCTTTACGCGAACTCCGCGATACTGAGGAGCTGTTAGGATTCCGGTGTTGAATCCGTCGTCTCGCCCCGTCCCAGCATTGCCCTTAGCTTCTCAAAGCTCTCCTCGCTCAGGCAATGCTCCATGTGGCATCCCTCTTGCGAGGCAACATCGGGCGCTACGCCTGCGTCCTCGAGCAGCCCTACAAAAAAGCAATGGCGCTCCCACATTTGGCGGGCAACCTCAAGACCGCGTTCCGTCAGATGTACGTCGCGTTTGCCCATCTCCACGTAGCCGGTGCTCTCCAGGGCCGCCATGGCTTTAGAGACGCTCGCCTTGGTTACGCCCAGGTATTCGGCGACGTCAATCGATCGAACGATGCCCTGGCGCTCCGAGAGCACATAAATAGATTCGAGATAGTCTTCTCCGGATTCACGCAGGGCCATGGGCCGCCTTTCGCGATGGCTTCTAGTTAGCCTTTGGATACTTTTGCCTGATTTACTTTACCGCAAAAGTTGCCCATGTCTTACTACGTTATTTAAAAAGTTAACCGTGTTTCACAAAATGCGCGGGCAAGCAAGGCGGCACGGCACGCAGGGCGCAAGGAGTGTCCCCAACTGCCGGCAGAAAAGGAACGTCCCCAAGTGCCGAGCCGCAGCTATAGCAGCCCAAAGTGCTTCGCGGCGTTGTAGATCCCGTCGTCGTCCACGGCGGTCGTCACATAAGTCGCTGCAGCTTTCACCGTGTCCTGCGCGTTACCCATGGCCACGCTCGTGCCCACGGCGGAAAACATCGACAGGTCGTTCTCGCCGTCACCAAAGGCAATCGCCTCGCTCGCATCGACACCCAGGCGCTCCAACGTCGCTGCCACGCCCAGGTCCTTGCCGCCGTTAGCAGGGATAATGTCGCAGAACAGATCGCACCAGCGCGTGGTAAGCGAATGTGACACCGCGTCGGTCACGATATGCTCGTCGGCCGGATCCACAAAGGCGCAAAACTGGTAGACCGGTGCGTCAAAGGCGTGCTCAAACGGCTCCTCGTGGTAGACGATCCCCGCGTTGTTGCCGGCCGTCACCACGCGCTCGGACAGGCGGTTCACAAACGAGTTCTCGCCCTGCATGCACAGCGAGTCGTAGCGCCCCTGCGCCACCTGGTCCACAATCACCGCAACATCGTCCGGATCGATCGGGCGGCTACGGTAAACGCCCTTGGCATCAAAACAGTGCTGGCCCGAAAGCGTAATGTACGCATCCCAACCCAAGTCGAACAGCCAATCCGGCATCTGGTAGGTCGGGCGACCCGTGGCGATCACGCACGCAATCCCCTGCTCGCGAAAGCTGTCGAGTACCTGCTGCGCCGACGCCGGAATCTGGTGGGTCTTAAAGCTCAGCAGCGTGCCGTCGATATCGAAAAACGCAGCCTTGATCATCCTCGCCTACTCCTCGCCCTCGAGCTTCTCGCTCGCCTCGAGCCACGCCATCTCCAGCTCGTCCATGGCGGCGTGGGCCTCGTCGATCTTTGCCTGCTGCTCGCCGAGCGCCGTGTAATTGGTGGGGTCGACCTGGGCCATCGCGGCCTCGGCCTCCTCCACGCGAGCGCGCTGCGTCTCCATCTTGCGCTCAAGCGAGCTCACCTCGCGGCGGAGCTTCTGGCGCTCGGCGTTGGAAAGGCCATTGGGCTGGCCGCTCGACTTGGGCTTTTCGGCCGCAGCCGCCGCGGCACCGGTGTCAAACGTGCCGGTCTTGGCGCTCGGCGCACCCACGGGCTCGCCCTCGGCGGTGGCGTTGCACAGGCGCAGGTACTGGTCGACGCCGCCGGGCATATGCGTCAGGTGGCCGTCGAGCAGCGCCCACTGCTGGTCGGTCACGCGCTCCATCAAGAAGCGGTCGTGCGTCACCAGGATCAGCGTGCCGGGCCAGCCGTCAAGCAGGTCCTCAACAATCGCAAGCATGTCGGTATCCAGGTCGTTACCGGGCTCGTCCAGGATAAGCACGTTGGGCTCGTCCAGAATCGTCAGTAACAGTGACAGGCGACGGCGCTGGCCGCCCGAAAGATCGCCGATGCGGCTCCAGAGCTGCTGCGTCGTAAAGCCCAGACGCTCGCAGAGCTTCTCGGGCGAAGTCTCCTTGCCGTCGATGACGTAATACTTCTTATAGTTGCCGAGCACCTCGCGGATCGTGTCGCCCATGTAGGGTTCAAGCTCCTCGAGCTGCTGCGACAGCACGCCAAAGCGCACCGTCTGGCCAATCTTCACACGGCCGCGCGTGGGCGCAATCTTGCCCTGGATCACGTCGAGCAAGGTCGACTTGCCGGCGCCGTTCTCGCCCAAAAGACCATAGCGGTCGCCCGCGCCGATGAGCCAGGTCACGTCGGAGAGCACCTGCTTGGGCGCGCCATCGGCATCCGCATAGCCGGCGTCCACGTCGACCACGTCGATAACCTGCTTGCCCAGGCGGCTCACGGCCAGGCGCTTGAGCTCCAGCTCGTCACGCACGGGCGGAACGTCGGCGATGAGCTCGCGGGCGGCCTCCACGCGAAACTTGGGCTTGGTGGAACGAGCCTGGGCGCCGCGGGAGAGCCACGCGAGCTCCTTGCGCGCCATGTTGCGACGACGCTCCTCGGTGACGGCGGCCATGCGGTCGCGCTCCACGCGCTGTAGGATATATGCCGAATAGCCGCCCTCGAAGGGGTCGACCTGGCCGTCGTGGACCTCCCACATGCTGGTGCAGACCTCGTCCAAGAACCAGCGGTCATGCGTGACCACGAGCATCGCGCCCTGACCGCGCTGCCAGCGGGCCTTTAAGTGACGCGCGAGCCAGTTGATGGTACGCATGTCCAGGTGGTTGGTGGGCTCGTCGAGCATGAGCACGTCGTAGTCGCCGATCAGCAGGCGCGCAAGGTCCACGCGACGGCGCTGGCCGCCCGAGAGCTCGCCCACCGTGCCCTCCCAGGGCACATCGCTAATAAGACCGGCCAGAATCTGGCGCGTACGCGGGCTCGAGGCCCACTCGTACTCGGGCGTGTCACCGACGACGGCATGATGCACGGTATCGGTATCGACCAGGTTGTCCTTTTGGCCGAGTAATCCGATCGTGGTGTCGCGGCGGTGCGTCACGCGGCCGTCGTCGGGCTCCAAAGTGCCGGCGAGCACGCTCAGCAGCGTCGACTTGCCGTCGCCGTTTTTACCGACAATGCCAATGCGGTCGCCCTCGTCCACGCCGAGCGTCACGTTATCGAAAATATGTTTGGTGGGAAACTCTAGGCTGACGGAATCGCATCCCAAAAGAATCGCCATATGCCCTGCTCCTTCGTAGAAATTCAACGTTGTCCATGATAGCAGCGAGCCCCGCCCCAAACCACCACGAAGGTGCCTGTCCCCTTTGTGGTGGTCGTTTCGGTCGCAGAGCAAAAAGGCGGGTCATCTCACGCAAGAGATGACCCGCCTCTCCAATCAGTCGCCCAGATCTTGAAGGAATCGTCGGTGACGTTTGCACTCTTGGGCTCGATGCCCCCGAGTTTGATCTCGGCAAAGACCTCGGAGTTACTAATGGTGACAGTACCGGCGACGGTCGACTAGTCATTGGGGACGTTCTTAAACGACTAGTCAAACAAGAACGCCCCAACGGCTACATCGGTGTTTTGGCAAAAACGGCGAAAACGTCCCCAGGCGAGCAAGGTGACGTGAAAGAGGAGGGAAGCGTACTTTGGTACGCGACCGACGATTGAACGTCAGATTGCCGCTTAGGGGCGTTTGCAGCGTCGACCGGTCCGCCGTTCGTTAGAACGACGGAACCAAAGGCGCAGCGTCGAGCTGTTACGCGGTTTGGTAAAACCGCGTAACTTTAAAGTTCGAGCTCGTTGAGGCGCAGGATTGCCACGATATAAATCTTGAGCGCCTGCTTGAGCTGTTCCTCGTTGGCGCACTCGTTGGGGCCGTGCATTTGACCGCCCCATGCGGGCAGCTCCAGGCCGGTCTCCTCGGGGCCAAACGATACGGCGCGGGCAAAGTTGCGCGCGTACGTGCCGCCGCCCATGGCAAAGGGCTCGGCATGCTTGCCCGTAAACTCGTTATAGGTATCGATAAGCGCCTTCACGGCCGGGTCGTCGGCAGAGACCGAGAACGGCACCTTGGCACGACCCACGCGATACGTCACACCAAAGCGGCCCACGAGTGGCTCGAGCTGCTCGCAGATGGTATCGGCACTGGTGCTATCGGGGAAGCGCACGTCGATGACCTGCTCGATATGGCCATCCACCACACGGATGACACCGGGGTTGCACGTGAGCGGGCCAAACGCGGGGTTCGTCGCATCGATTCCCAGACCGCGGCCATAGGCGTCCGCATGCACAAAGGCCAAGAACTTGACAAACTCGTGCTCGGCAGGCGTCAGCAGGCGCTCGTCACGGGCACCAAACGCGTCCTCAGCCTCGCGCAGATACGCCACGATGAGGCCTACGGCATTGATCGTTCCCTCGGGCATCGAGGCATGGCCGCCAATGCCGTGGGCGAAAATCTGCGCATGCCCGTTATCGAGCGTCGTGATCTCCAGACGGTCGGCGTTCTCAACGGGAGCCGGCAGCTCATCGGCGGCAATCGCAAGCTCGCAGATAGACTGCGACGGAATGGCGTTGCTCGCCTCGGCACCGCTCCAGGACACAATACGGCCGCCGTCGATCTTGGGGCTCACAAATGTCGCCCCAAACTGGCCCTTCTCGGCGTTACAGACCGGGAACTCGGCATCGGGCGTAAACAGAAAGTCGGGGTCTGCGTGGTTTTCCAGATAATGGTGAACGTCGGACATGCCCACTTCCTCATCGCAACCCAGCAGCGCGCGGAAGGTATAGCGCGGCACAATGCCGTGCTTGAGCAGGTAGGCGCCGGCGTAGAGCGACAGCACGGCCGGGCCCTTGTCGTCGATCACACCGCGGCCGAGCAGCCAGCCCTCGCGACGCTCCATCGCAAACGGGTCGGTGTTCCAACCAGGACCGGCGGGCACCACGTCCACATGGCAGATGGTCGCGAGCTGCTTATCGCCGCGGCCCGGGATATCGGCAATGCCCACATAGCCCTCGTCATCGCTCGTCTGGTAGCCGAGCTTTTGCGCGATGCCGAGTGCGCAATCGAGCGCATCACGGACCGGGCGGCCAAACGGCGCGTCGGGCTCCGCATCGGCAGCAACGGCCACGGACGGATAGCTCACCAGCTGCTCGATATCGGCGACGACATCTTCCCAGACCTCGTCGACATACTCGGTAACGCTCTGCTCCACCTGATTCATGGACGACCTCCTTAGCAATGAGCAACGGGCACGCCCGCCCCTCACATTACGTCATTAGATAGCGAAAAGTTTAGCAAGCTCGGCCACCGAGTGCACCACCGCATCGGCACCCGCCGCCTCGTGCTCGCCCGGCGCCGCCGCGCCCGAATAGATGCCAATGCACGGCACGCGCATCGCGTGCGCGCCCTCCACATCGTTGAAGCGATCGCCGATCATCACGGCCTCGTCCGCGGTCGCACCCAGGGCCGCCAGAGCGTCGCGGACCGAATCGGCCTTGGTCTCGCGCCCCTGCGGCGGATTCATGCCAACCACCGCCTCAAACTGAGAAAGCCCGAGCTCACGCACCATGTCGATGCACTTTGCCTCCATGCGCGACGTCGCCACGGCCATACGCTTGCCCCGGGCGGCTAACCCATCCAGCAGCTCGGGGATCCCATCGAACACAGGGTACTCTTCCGGCCCCAGCTCATCAAAAAAGGCGCGGTACTCATCGGCCACCACAAGCGACTCCTCGCGGGAAAAGCCATAAAAATCGTGAAAGCTCTTCCACAGGGGCGGCCCGATCATGCGGCGCAGATCACCCATCTGCGCCTCCGAAAACCCGCGCGCAGCCAGCGTCTTGCGCGTCGAGGTCATCACCGCCCGGCCCGTATCTGCCACCGTGCCATCGAAATCGAACAGCACGACCGGCCGTTTGCCTATCTCCAACGCCCCCATCGGCATTCCTCTTCCCCAGTTGACGATTTCCACACCGACACTTCAAACTGTTGACTATTCAACAATTGAACCTATCAATGTGGAACGACTCTACTATACTTGTCGCACTTTGCTCTCAGAAGGCGGCGCGCAAGCGCCCCAACGAAAGGTGCAATTATGTCTTTTGCCATCATAACCGACTCCACGTCGGACATCTCCCCCGCCCGCGCCCAAGAGCTCGGCATTTACGTGATTCCGCTGCATGTGATTATCGAGGGCGAGGACCTGCTCGACCAGGTGCAAATTACCGCCGAGGAATACGTCGCGCGCATGGCCGGCTCCGAGCAGCTGCCGCATACCTCGCAGCCGAGCGCCGGCGAGTTCAAGGCGCTCTTTGATCGTGTGCTCGCCGACGGCCACGACAGCGCCATCTTTATCTCGCTGTGCAGCGAGTGGTCCGCCTGCTATGCCAATGCCAACCTGACGGCTGAAACGCACGAGCTCGACGTGCGCTGCATCGACTCGCGCACCGGCTCGGGTGCCGAGGGTTTGCTGGTGGAGTACGCACTGGCCATGCGCGAGGACGGCCGCAGCCTGGACGAGACCGAGGCGCAGATTCGCGCGACGCTGCCCGACGCCCACCTACTGCTGATTCCCCGCACGCTCGAGAACCTGGTCAAGAACGGCCGCGCACCTAAACTCGCCGGCCAGCTCACCCAAATGCTCAACATTCGCCTGGCCGTTTCGCCGGAGTGGAAATCGGGCGAGATCAAGGCCATCAAGAAGGGCCGCGGCGCCAAGCGCATCGTCGCCAACACCATGGCTGACTGCCTCGCATTTTTGGCCGAACATCCAGGCTCCAGCGTGCGCGTGCTCACGACCGGCGCCGCCGAGGAGCAGGAGCTCGTCAACCAAGCGCTCGCAGGCCAGAACTACGTAGACGCCGGCACCGGCCCCATCGGCTGCACCATCGCCACCCACGTAGGCGTGGACGCCATCGCCATCAGCTACTGCCCCCGCTACCAGCCCATCCACTAGGGGCACCTTTACCACTTGCGGTGGAATAGGGACTGTTTTTTGGCTTACCAGCCGCAAATCAATCCCTATTCCACCGCAATTTAGAAATCGGCAATCAGCCCTGCGGGCCCCGGAACAGTTCCTCATGCGAGCCCATTCTGACCAGTCGGATCACAGGATTAGTCTTATGCGGCAAGTACAGAACGACCACATCGACCAAGCCATCGGATAGATGGAAATCGATGTGGCCGTTGTAATTGCCGCCCGGGTTTGAAAGCTCGTGGGCACCATATTCCGCGGGAAGCGAGCCGTGAGCCGCAAGTTCTGCAACCGCCGCCTTAAACTCGGTTTTTAGCTGCGGATGGATGCGCATCGTCCGTTTGTAATCCGCCTTAAACTGAGCCTCGACTTTAATCTCAAACATCGCTAGTCCTCATCGAGGAATGATATAAGCTCATCAGCGTTATTGAATGACGGGCTGTCGTCTGGCAGAATCCCCAACTCATGAGCCTCGGCAATCACCATGGCGCGCCTCGTCGCCTCGTTGGGAACTTCGGGCCGACCCACAATCTCAAACGGAATCTTCTGCTGGTTTACCAGCTGCCGAACAGCAAGGTTGAGATACGAATTGAGACTCAGACCAACCGTATCCAAGAACTCAGTCGCCTGTTCCTTGAGCCCCTCTTCGATGCGAACCGTCGTAGGCTTAACCGTTGCGGTAGACATACGCGACCTCCTCGCCTCGTCTTTTGCATCAGTATACCCAGTTTAGAAGGCAGACTGATGTTAAATAGCATCAATCTGCCTTCTCATCACTACAACGACAGGCACGCTCGCCCTACATCAGCCCGCTCAGGGCGATGTCGACGGCCTCGTTGAGGTCATCGGTGATATGCACCAGCTCCGGATCGAGCGGGCTAATCATACCGGCATCCATCACCGGACCGTTGAGCCAGTCGAACAGGCCCTGCCAGTACTCGGTGCCCACCAAAACGAGCGGCATGCGCTTAACCTTGTGCGTCTGTACCAGCGTGAGCACCTCGAACATCTCGTCGAGCGTACCAAAACCACCGGGAAACACGATGGCGCCCGAGCTGTATTTGACGAACATGGTCTTGCGCACAAAGAAGTAACGGAAGTCCATGCCAAGGTTCACGTATTTGTTGAGCCCATGCTCGTGCGGAAGCTCGATACCCAAGCCGACCGACTTGCCGTTGGCGCTCGCCGCTCCCCTGTTGGCCGCCTCCATGACGCCGGGGCCGCCGCCGGTGATAACCGCCACGCCGCGCTGGGCGATCTTGCGACCGACTGTGCGCGCCGCCTTGTAGAGCGGATCGGTCTTGGGCGTGCGGGCACTGCCGAAGATGGTCACTGCAGGACCAAGCTCGGCAAGCGCGCCAAAGCCATCGACAAACTCTGCCTGAATGCGCAGCACGCGCCAGGGGTCGGTGTGCAACCAGTCGGTCGAGTCCTCGGGCGCCAGCAGGTTGGCGTAGGTGTTGTCCTTGGGAATCATGGGGCCGCGCATGACCACGGGGCCGCGTCGGTACGTCTCGTCGTAGGCCGGCTCACCCTCGACGTTCTCATTCTTAATCATGGGTACTCCTATCGAAAATAGAAACGGGCGGGGTCGACGCCATGCGTCAAACACCCGCCCGAACATCAACTAATCGGTATGGTACCCACGATGCATCAAGCGCTTGCAAGGCATCGGTCAGCGGTCGCGGCTCTTAGTAATCCACCGCCGCAGGGCTGTTCATCCAGTCGCTCACGAACGCGCCATAGCGGCCCTCGATAATGGCCTGGCGGGCACGCTGCATAAGGTTGAGCAGGTAGTAGATGTTGTGCATCGACAGCAGAATGCCGCCGAGCATCTCCTTCTGCGTGACCATGTGGCGAATGAGTGCGCGGCTGTAGCCGCCCGTGCACACCGGGCAGGTGCAAGTGGGATCGATGGGACCGTCGTCGTGCGCAAAACGCGCGTTGCGGAAGTTGAGGCGACCCTCGCTCGAAAACGCCGTGCCCATGCGGCCGGTGCGCGTCGGCAGCACGCAATCGAACATGTCGATGCCCACACCCACACCGCGCACGAGGGTGGTGGGGTTGCCGACGCCCATCAGGTAGCGCGGCTTATGCTTGGGCATGTACTCGCTCACGAGCGGCGCCAGGGTCTCGAACATGGTCTCGTGATCCTCGCCCACCGAATAGCCACCGATACCGTAGCCCGGGAAGTCGCCGCACTCCTCCAGATGGCGCAGCGAGCGCAGGCGCAGATCCAGGTGCATGCCGCCCTGGACGATGCCAAAGAGCGCCTGATCGTCGCGGGTATGCGCCTTATAGCAGCGCTCGGCCCACATGCTCGACAGTTCAACGGCGCGCTCAACGTAGGCGCGCGTGGCGGGATAGCCCGGGCACTGGTCGAGCTGCATACAGATATCGGAGCCGAGCTTCATGGCGATTTCCATGTTGTCCTCGGGCGTCCAGAACACGTGGCGGCCGTCGTAGTCGTTGACGATAAAGCGCACGCCCTCGTCGGTGAGCTTGACGGCATCGTTGTGGCTGAACACCTGGAAGCCGCCCGAATCGGTGAGGATAGGGCCGTGCCAGTTCATAAACTTGTGCAGTCCGCCCAACTCGGCGATGGTGTCCTCGCCGGGACGCATAGAAAGGTGATAGGTGTTGGCAAGCACGATCTGGGCGCCGAGCTGCTTGACGGTCTCGGTAGGAATACCCTTGACGTTTGCCTTGGTGCCCACAGGCATAAAGATCGGCGTCTCGATGTCGCCGTGCGGGGTGTGCAGTACGCCGGCACGCGCGTGCGTGGTCGGATCCTCTGCGATCAGATCGAATTTAAAAAGGCTCTGGTCCATAAACTGGAACTCCTTGGTTGCGGTTCATACGCAAATCATTATACGGGCAACCCGCAAGAAGCACCGACTCGACAGAAACTGGCGCAAAGGAAACCTGCCCCCTTGCACCAATGCACCAGGATAAAAATGATCCGTTTTCCTCCGTCCCCAACGGATCATTTCCAACAGCCACAGCAACGCCGATGTTATGGCACCGACAGCGAAAACCCGCCAGAGCGAGCAAGGTGCCATCAAGCAAAATGGCGCCGTAGGTTGAGCATAAGTCAGCGAGCGGGCCGCATTTGAGGCAAGGTGACGTGAAACGAAAGGGCGCTGACCTTCTGGTCGCGCCCTTGAAGTTGAACGTCAGATTGTCCAAATGCGGCTCGCGCAGCGTCGAGCCGTTACGCGGTTTGGTAAAACCGCGTAACCATTAGGGACGCTGGCCCATGCCACCCTCGAGGGTGACAGTCTCGCCGTTCATGTACTTAAAGTCGGGACCGCAGAGCTGAACGACCACGCGGCCGATCTCCTTCTCGACGTCGCCGTAGTGGCCCGCCGGCGGCATGTGGACGTTGGCCTTGAAAGCCTCGGGGTAGGCATCCTGGAAGTTCTCGAGCGCGGCGGTCCAAGCAAGCGGGCAGACGATGTTGACGTTGATGCCGTCCTTGCCCCACTCGTTAGCGGCAACGCGAGTCAGACCGCGGATGCCCTCCTTGGCAGCGGCATAGCTGCACTGACCATAGTTGCCAAACAGGCCGGCGCCCGAAGCAAAGTTGACCACGGAGCCCTTGGTCTCCTTCAGGTGCGGATAGGCCTTCTGCATGTACAGATAGGTAGCATACAGGCCGGAATAAATGGCCAGGTTAAACTGATCCATGGTGTGGTCGGCGATGGTCACGCCCGAGGCGCTGGCCTGGGCATTGTTGACGACGGCGTCGATGCGGCCGAACTCCTCGATGGCCTTGTCGATGACGTTCTGGACGACGGCCTCGTTGTCCTGACCAGCCGAGACATCGGCCTGAACAGGCAGAACCTTGATGCCGTACTCGGCTTCGAGAGACTCCTTGGCAGCCTCGAGCTTGGCAACGTTGCGGCCGGTAATGACGAGGTTTGCGCCCTCCTTGGCAAAAGCGATATCGATGCCGTAGCCGATGGAGCCAGCGGAGCCGTCCTTAAGCGTGGCCTTGCCGCCGCCGGTGACGATTACGGTCTTACCAGTGAAAAGTCCCATACGAAGTCCTTTCAAATCGCGACGGGCCCACCCGCCGACTGCGCGCATCCAACTTCACGCGCCAAAAGCTGAAATGCAACTTTAGCGGGTTCAAGTGAAAAATAAAGGCTGCAGCAGGCGAACGGCACAACGTCATTCGGCGAAGGGAATGTCAAGCGCAAACTGAATATAGAGGACGAATTTTTGCTATCCAAGCGAGCCATCGAACACGTTTTGAAACTTTGCTGCGGCGCGCGGGATGTCGGCGCGAGACTTTATCATAGGGTGACAAACAACGATGAGGAGCACATGCCTATGACAGACGAGCTGGACCCCCAGACTCAACAGCATATTGATGATTCAGCAGACGTCGCCGCAGATACTGACGCTGCGACCTGCAATGATACCGACGTCGACGACGCCACTCTGGATAACGGCGCTGCGACGGAAATCCCTGCGGCCGAAGATGCCAGCGAGCAAAACGACGATTCGGCCGCTCAGGACGACGCTCCCGAAAAGGACGCCGCCCCGCAAGCAGAAGGCCCTATCGAGGTATCTTCGGAAGAAGAGCTCGATGCCGTCATGGACTCCATGATGGATGCCGTCAAAGCGATGAAAAACGCCGTGGCCGACGCCGATGTTGACGCCGAAGAAGAGGAGGCCGCCGAGGCCGCCTCGACCTTCGTGCCCGGCGAGACCCCCGTTGCCGACCAAGGCAGCACCCTGCCCTCGTTCCTGCAGCTTGAGCACCCCACCATTGGCGCCGATGCAGTTGACCCGCACGCCGCCGGCTTTTCCGTAGTCGAGGGCGGCACCGGCAGCATCGCCACGTCACAGACGCCCGATGCGGGCACGGCAAACGCCGCTCACCCGACCGCACCACACACCCCCGCAGCCAGCCGCGATCTGGGAGGCGCCGTCTCAAACACCGCCAACGCCGTAGGCACTTTTATCGCCCAGGGTGCCTCGGCCATGCGCGAGATGAATGCCGCAAAGAAGGCACTCGCGGACGCCCGCGCTCACCTGGCCGAACTTGGACAGCGCATCGCCAATCAAGGCGAGGAGCTCGAGACGCGCCAGGACATCGCAGGTCGCTACGACCAAATCGTCGCCGAGCAGCGTCAGACTATCGACACGGCACAAAAGGCCGCCGCGGCGGCAGAAATCGGCCGCGATACCCATGCTGTCAAGGCAACAGAGTTCAAGGCGCAGCTCGAACAAATGAAGGAAGAGGACGATGCCACCGAGCGGCGTCTCAAAGCCGCGCTCGACGCGGTGGAGGCACGCGAAGCCAGCTCGCGCGAGACCGGTAACCGCCTCGTTCGACGCCTCGAGGATTCCAAGCGCATCCGCGACAAGGTGCAGGCCGAGCGCGACGCCGGCGTTGCCGCAGCACAGCAAACCGTCGACGCCACGCGCGCTCAACTCGAAACGCTGCGCCGCGAGTATGCCGAGCTGCAGCGCAATCCTTCGGCGAATCCCGCCAATTACACGGTGCGCACCAGCGAGCTTTCGATGCAGATCTCCGACACGGCCGATGCCCTGCGCAAAGCCGAGGAAGATGTCCCGAACATCACCGCCGATCTTGAGCACTCGCTCGCGGCCGCCGAGCACGCCGTCGAGCAGGCGCAAGCCCCCATCGCCGACGCCAAGCGAGCCCATCAGGCCGTGACGGCCGAGGCCGATGCCGCACGCGATGAGCTGCAGACCGCAAAAGCCGCCGCCGCAACGCGCCAGCGCGAACTACGCGAGAAGATCGCCGCCGAGGACAAGGCACGTCGAGAGCAAGAACAGGCTATCGCCAATGCCCAGGCGAACGTCGCGCACGCACAGTCGATCATCGAGCAGGCGACCGAGGTGCATGACCATCCCGAGATCACCGAGTCGCTCGCCGGATCCTTGGCGCGCGATAAGGCCGAGTACGCCGAAACCGAGCGCGAAGTGGCTCAACTCGAAGCCGCCGAGGACGACGTGCGCGAGCGCACCCGCGACTCACGCATCAAATTCACCGGCGCCATCGTCTGCATTGTCGCCGTAGTCCTCGTGATCATCCTCATCTGGCTGTTCGCAAGCAAGTAAACCAGCTGCCAAAAAAAGCTCAACGCAGTTGCGGTGAGATAGTTCCTGTTTAGCCATCAAAAAAGCCAATTCAAGAACTATCTCACCGCAACTTTTTGATTGGTGCAAGGCAACCTATCCCTCTTGTACCAATCTCTTGACATAAGGAACGTCCCCAGGTGCCGGCACAAAAGGAACGTCCCCAAGTGCCACATTGACAGCCAAGGCAACGCCGGTGTTTTGGCACCGACAGCGAAAACCCGCCAGAGCGAGCAAGGTGCCTTGAAACAAGGCGGCATTGACCTTCTGGTCATGCCGCCAAAGTTGAAAGGCAGATTGCCGCTCTGGTGGGTTTGCAGCGTCAACTGGTTACGCGGTTTGGTAAAACCGCGTAACTACAAAAGTCATGCCCGACGATTGAACGTCAGATTACCGCTTAGGGGCGTTTGCAGCGTCGAGCGGTTACGCGGTTCGTAGAACCGCGTAACTAACAAATGAGCATGGCGTCGCCGAAGCTGAAGAAGCGGTAGCGCTCCTCGATGGCGGCAGCGTAGGCATCCATGATCTGGTCGCGGGTGGCAAGCGCGCTCACGAGCATCATGAGCGTGGAACGCGGCACATGGAAGTTGGTAATCAGTGCGTCGACCACGTGATAGGTTGAGCCGGGCATAAGGTAGAGCTGCGTTGTCGCGTTCTCGCGCACCACGATGTCGCCGCGGCCGAGCGTATCGGCCCCGTCCTCGCGGCCCTCAAAATAGCGCGCCGTCACGGCCGGATCGGACACCGGCGCGTCCGCGTCAAACGCGCTTTCGAGCGAGCGTACTGCGGTGGTGCCGACGGCGATCACGCGGTGCCCCTCGGCCTTCGCCTTATGCACGGCATCGACAACCTCCTGCGACACGTGGTAGCGCTCGGTGTGCATGACGTGCTGCGTAGGGTCGTCCTCCTCCACCAAGCGGAAGGTATCGATGCCCACCTCGAGCTCGACGGCGGCAAACTTCGCACCCTTGGCCTCGATAGCGGCCATGAGCTCAGGAGTAAAGTGCAGACCCGCCGTAGGAGCGGCAGCCGAGTGCTCCTCCTTCATGGCGTAGACGGTCTGGTACTTCTCGGGATCGCCCTCGTAATCGGTGATGTAGGGCGGCAGCGGCACGTGACCGGCGGCGTGAATGGCCTCGTCGAGCGTGCATGGGTCGCCGGCGGCATTGCAACCGGCTGGCTCAAAGCGCACCAGACGGCCACCACGGCTATCGGTGACAAAGTCGATGACCTCGGCCGTCAGCACCACGGGAGCCCCCTCGGGCGCATGGGCGCCACCGGCGCGATACTCAATCTGGGCACCAGGCTTCAGGCGCTTGCCCGGCTTGACCAAGCACTCCCAAACATGGCCCAGCGGGTCAACATCCTCGCGGCGCTTGAGCAGCAGCGTCTCGACCACGCCACCCGAGCCCGATTTGCGACCGATCAGGCGGGCCGGCATCACGCGCGTCTTGTTGATGACGAGCACGTCGCCCGGCTCGATATAGTCGATGATGTCGCGGAAGATGCGGTGCTCAACGGTGCCGCCATGCTTCAGCGGCGTTCCTGCCTCGGAGCCCTTGCGATCCACCACCAGCAGGCGGCAGGAGTCACGCGGCTCGGCAGGCGCCTGGGCAATCAGTTCCTCAGGAAGGTTATAGTCAAAATCATCGGTACGCATAGACACGTCTGATACTCCTTATATAGCTAAAGTCCGCTCTACATCCTAGCAGGCTGCCAGCCCAAAAGAACTACTTTTTGGACGCTTTGCGCTCGTCGCGGATGCGGGCGCGGTCCATGGCCGCCTCGACGGCCGAGAATCGGCAGCCGCAGTAATTCTGTCGATACATGCCAAGCTCGCGCGAACGGCGTGTCGCCTCGGGGTAATACGGGCGAAAATCGCGAATGACCGGGGTGAGACCGCGGGCGGCAGCCAGACGCTCCAACACGTCATTACAGGTATCGAACAGCTGATACGGCGAGACCGCGAGCGTCGTACCCACAAACTCAAACCCACGCTCCTGGGCCACACGGCACGCCTCGGCCAGGCGCAGGGCATAGCACGCGCGACAGCGACGGGCTCGATCGGCGCCCAGCGGGGCCACGCCGGTCTCCCAGCGCTCGCGGTCCTCCCCCGCCTCGATAAGCTCGATGTCGCCATTGGCACACCACCGGCGCAGCTCGTCCAAACGCCGCTGCCATTCATCGTGCGGTTGAATATTAGGGTTGGTCCAACAAATCGTGGGCTCAAACCCCTCCTCGCGCAGCAGGCGAACCGGCTCCAGCGAGCACGGCGCACAGCAAGCGTGCAACAACAACGACTTCATGGACATCTCCTCCCCCGCAATGATTTTTTAATCCCCGTCCCAGAAAAATCATCCCAAAAGACTACCTTGCGAAAAAGCGCACGCCAAAGGACGTGTCCTCGCAGGCGGCAATGCGACGGTCGCGCAGGATGGTCCGCACGTAATACCAATCGCCCACACAACCCGACAAATGCAAGCCTGCCGCCAGGTAACACAGCAGTGGATAGCCCGAAAACGCAAAGCCCAAGGCAAACGCCGCCGTCAAAACAACCGTCGGCGCCAGGCAAACCGCCACGTACCGCCGGCGCGAATACACGACGCCCTCGGCGCAGGCATAGATCATCGCCGTCTCGCGATTCGCCCCAAAGGTCACCTGCGCGCCCGCAGGCGCCAGCAGCTTAAAAAACACACCGTGCACCAACTCGTGCACGGCAAATGACGACGCCGAAACCGCAGCCAAGCCGACTAGCCAGCCCAAGACCGCCGTCCAGCCGCCCGCGTCCGCCGCATCCAAGTCCGCAGGCCCGCCCAGCAGCATAAACACCGGCACCAAGCACACGGCAAATGCGCCAAGCACAGCCATCCCCCACACAAAGCAGGCGTGCAGGAAATCCTCGTCCTCAAACGCATGTATGTTGGAAATCTCATTCATAGCATCTTAGGATAGCGCCCCTGCCACGTACCCGTCCGCATGTGCGATAATGTCGAACGATATGCACGAATTGACCACTGCGTCGCCAGGCCTTGTGCCCGGCCGCGCTCTCACCATATGCGAAGGAGTCCCATGGCATCCAAATACTCCATGAACGACCGTCCCAGCTGGCCTCGCCGCGCCATCGTTACCGCCGGCGAGCCCTACGGCAACAAGGGCCTTCACTTTGGCCACGTCGGCGGCGTCTTTGTCCCGGCCGACTTCTTCGCCCGCTTCCTGCGCGACCGTCTGGGCCGCGAGAACGTCATCTTCACCTCGGGCACCGACTGCTACGGCTCGCCCATCATGGAGAGCTACCGCAAGCTCAAGGAGAACGAAGGCTACGACAAGTCCATCGGCGAGTATGTCGAGTCCAATCACTCCCGCCAGGCCGCGACCCTCAACAACTACAACATCAGCTGCGATATCTACGGCGGCTCGGGCCTTGAGCCGGCTGCGCAGATTCACAACGAGGTTACCGCCGAGATTATCGAGCGCCTGCACGAGCAGGGCACCATCTCCAAGCGCTCCACGCTGCAGTTCTACGATGCCAAGGCCGGCACGTTCCTCAACGGCCGCCAGGTGATCGGCCGCTGCCCCATCCAGGGCTGCAAGTCCGAGAAGGCGTACGCCGACGAGTGCGACCTGGGTCACCAGTTTGAGCCCGAGGAGCTCATCGCGCCCAAGAGCCAGCTCACCGGCGAGGTGCCCGAGCTGCGCCCGGTCGACAACCTCTACTTCGACCTGCCGGCCTACCTCGACTTTATGAAGACCTACACCGCCAAGCTCGCCCAAAACCCGCAGGTTCGCTCCGTGGTCTCCAAGACCATGGAGGAGTGGCTGCTGCCGGCACAGCTCTACATCCAGAACAAGTTCCGCGAGGCCTTCGACGCCGTCGAGGACCAGCTGCCCGAGCACACCGTGCTGGAGCCCGAGGGCAACAAGAGCAGCTTTACCGTCACCTTCCCCAGCTGGAAGGAGCGCGACGACGCCCACGCGGTGCTCGCCAACGGCGGCGTGCGCTTCCGCAGCGGCAAGGCGCTCGTGCCCTTCCGCATCACCGGTAACATCGACTGGGGCGTTCCGGTGCCCGAGGTCGACGGCGTGAACGACGTCACCTGCTGGTGCTGGCCCGAGAGCCTGTGGGCGCCCATCAGCTATACGCGTACCGTACTCGCCCGCGATGCCAAGGCCGCCGGCGTGACCGAGGGCGTCGCCGCCCAGGATGCCGCCCTCATGGGCGAGCCCGCTGCCGACTCCACGCAGGTGCCCGCGCCCACCTACCAGCACAGCTCGCTCGACTGGCGCGACTGGTGGTGCTCGGACGACGCACAGATCTACCAGTTTATCGGTCAGGACAACATCTACTTCTACTGCATCGCGCAGACCGCCATGTGGGAGGCCCTGGGCTGGGACCTCACGCAGAGCACCGTCAGCGCCTGCTACCACCTGCTCTACATGGGCAAAAAGGCCAGCTCGTCCTCGCAGACGCCTCCCCCGCCGGCAGACGACCTGCTCAACCACTACACCTGCGAGCAGATGCGCGCGCACTGGCTGTCGCTCGGCCTGTCCGAGAAGCCGGTGAGCTTTAGCCCCAAGGCATACGACACCCGCGTGACCGGCAAGGACAAGGACGGCAACGAGGTGCGCGCCTGCGATGACAAGCGCGTCATCGATCCGGCCCTTAAGGAGAGCGCCCTTTTGACCGGCGTGTTCAACCGTCTGGCCCGCAGCTGCTTCTACGGCGTCGCCGTCAAGGAGGGCGACGAGAGCCCCTATCGCAACGGTTGCATTCCCGCCGGTGCCGCCTCTGCTGCCGTGACCGAGGATGCCGAGCAGGCCGCCCTTGCCTTTGAGCAGGCCATGTACAAGTTCGAGACGCACCGCGCGCTCGCCGTGTGCGACGACTACCTGCGCGCCGCCAACAAGCGTTGGAGCGATGCCTCCAAGGCCGCCAACAAGCTCGAGGGCGAGCCAGCCAACGCCGCCATGAAGCAGGCCCTGGTCGACGCCTTTACCGAGCTGCGCGTGGCGACCGTCCTGATGCACGGCATCGTCCCGGCCGGCTGCGAGCTCATCTGCGAGTACTTCGACGTCGACCCGGTCGCCTTCTTTAGCTGGGACAACATCTTTGCCTCCACGGACGAGTTTATGGAGAGCCTGGGCGAGAAGCCCGGCGAGCACCGCGTGAAGCCGCTGCCCCCGCGCTTCGACTTCTTTAGCAAGCACGAGAGCCAATACTAAAGCACGCCAGCAGCGGCGTGCCCGAAAGTAGTCAATTTGGGACGGGAAGGAAAGACGGATGTCCAAGCCGCGTCGTCGTAAGCAAAAAAAGCAGGTTAAGCCCGAGCTCAAGCTCAGGCAGTTTGCCGCTACCGAACTTTCCGACCAGCTTGCCGCCCTTTCCTGCGCCGCCGACCTGCCGCGCTTTATGGTCGACTCGGTTGCCGGCGCCTACACGCCTGCCGATGCCGAGCTTGTGATCGAAGGCTTTGGCGCCGCGGCAGCGCGCCCGGTCACGCTGCGCGCCAACACGCTCAAGGCGACCGCCGAGGACATCGCCGCGGCACTCGACGCCGCCGGGATTGCCCACCGCTCCGTTGCCTGGTACCCGGATGCCTTCATCCTGCCCGAGGCCCAAGTTTCCGACCTATGGGACCTCGACATCTACCGTGACGGCAAGATCTACCTGCAGAGCCTATCGTCGATGATGCCACCGCTCGTGCTGGGCGCACGTGCCGGCGAGGACATCCTGGACATGTGTGCGGCCCCCGGCGGCAAGACGACGCAAATCGCCGCCCTCACCCAGGGACAGGCGCACCTCACCGCCTGCGAGATGAGCATTCCCCGCGCCGAAAAGCTCGAGGCCAACCTGGGCCGCCAGGGCGCCAAAAACGTGCCCGTCATGCGTGTTGACGCGCGCGAGCTTGACGAGTTCTTCCGCTTTGACCGCATCCTGCTCGACGCCCCCTGCACCGGCACGGGCACCGTCATCAGCGGCAACGAAAAGAGCTTGCGCGGCCTCACCGAGCAGTTGCTCGTCAAGTGCGCCCGCTCGCAGCGCGCGCTTCTGGACCGCGCCATGGGGGCCCTCAAACCGGGCGGCACGCTCGTCTATTCGACATGTTCGATCTTGCCGCAGGAAAACGAGGATGCCCTGCACGAGGCCCTCGACAAGCACATGGACTGCGAGCTCATCCCCCTCAACGGCACGCCGAGCGAAAGCGAAGCACGCCGCGCCCAGGATGCCGGCGACGAGCCGCATATCGAGTGCAACGCCCTTACCGAAGCCATTGCCGCGGGCCACGTCTCGGCCATTGCCAACGGCATGCCCGGCACGCTGACCATTCCGCCCAGTTGCGACTTTGAGGGCTTCTATATCGCCCTGGTCCGAAAACGCAGCTAGCGCACGGATTCAAAACTCAACAAGCTATCGCCGTGCGCACTTGTCCTGCTGATCACGGTGCTGTTTAAGTGCCTCGCGTTCTTTGCGCTCGGCCTTTTTGCCCTTAATGGCCGTGACCACAAAGTAGATGACCGCGGCGGCAACGATTGCGCCCACGCATAGGCCAATCGAGCCCAACATTGCCGAAAATTCCATGCCGCGTCACCTCTCTTTTTGCATACGGGACATTCAAGATAGCACCTCGATTCCCGCCACCACAGCTCCTTCACGTTCACCGGCCCTTCAGTCTAACGGATGGCACAGCGGGGAAAAATCAACTCGTCAAACGATTTAGCACTCGCAACGCCGGTCGTACACTGCCGACCGCACAACATAGAAACGGACCGCTATGGATTCTCTCAACGACCTAAACGAGCGCGTCGACGCCTTTGTCGGCACCAGCTCCTTCGACACGCCTGCCGCGACGAACGACCAGGCTCCCATCGATGTTCCCGCCGAGGTTCACGAGGACATCGTCGCCTCGGTCGACTTCTCCGAGGTAGAGCTTGCAGACGAATTTACCGAGCCCCAGGTGGCCGTAACTCCCAACGGCCTCTTGCCCATGGAGCCGCTGCCCATTGACGGGCGCCTACGCAAGGCGGCCCTCCGCATGCCCGATGAAATCGAGGAGGCCAGCGGCTTTACGCTCTTTGGCCGCCGCATCAAATCGCTCATCTACACCACCGACGTGGCGGTCATCCGCAACTCCAATGCCGACGCCGTGTTTGCCGTCTACCCCTTCACGCCGCAGCCCGCCATTACGCAGGCGCTGCTGACCGTTGCCGAGTGCCCGGTCTTTGTGGGCGTTGGCGGCGGCACCACCACCGGTAAGCGCTCCGTGCAGATGGCGGCCGTCTCCGAGATGCAGGGCGCGGCGGGCTGCGTGGTCAACTCCCCCGCTACTGCCGAGATGATCGAGCACATCACCAACATCGCCGACATCCCCGTCATCGCCACGGTCGTACGTTGCGACGATGATGCGCATGCCAAAGTGCGCGCCGGAGCCAAGATCCTCAACATCGCCGCCGGCAAAAACACGCCCCAGGTCCTGCGCGAGCTGCGCGAGCACTATCCCAACCTGCCGCTCATCGCACCGGGCGGCAAAACGCCCGAGAGCATCCGTGAGACCATCGCCGCCGGCGCCAACGCCATCATCTGGACGCCGCCATCGGCCCAGCAGCTGCAGACCGACATGATGCAGCGCTACCGCAAGATGAAGGAAGACGCCACGCCCGTCATCTCGCGCGACGATGTGCCCATCATCGACCAGGTCGCCGCCGCCGAAGTCAGCCAGGTCGAGAACATGAATCCCGATGTGCCGATCCCCGACGAAGTCATCGAACGCGTCGCATCGATCCACGATCATATCGAGGAGCGTCGCGCCAACCGCGGCCTCAAGCCCTCGCTGCACGGCTTCTTCTTCCGCGGAAAGAAACGCTAGCCGCAACAGCAAGGCCCGCCCCGCAAACAACGGGACGGGCCTTTTTCTGTTATCGAATGTCAGGAGGGACAGGCGCAGCCGTTAAAACCGTCAGCCAGCCCACAAACGTTAGTCCATGCGCTTGTCGCCCATAAAGAAGACGGCCACCGTGCCAGGGCCGGTATGCGAGCCAATCAGAGCACCGATGCTATTGATCTCAATCTTGCCTTTGAGCTGCGGAACCTGTTCCTCTATCAGTGCCGCAACGGCTTCGGCGTCCTCGCGGCACGCCGAGTGCGACATGATGCACTTGCCCGAATAGTTCGCGCCGTCCTGCAGATGCGCCATCACGGTCTTGGCCATCTCGGAGATCGCGCGCTTCTTGGTGCGAATCTTCTCACGCGGCGCCAGCTCACCTTCGCAATCGACCGTCATGAGCGGGCAAATCTTGAGCGCCGTGCCGATGATCGCGCTCGCGGCCGAAATACGACCGCCGCGCAGGTAGCTCGACAGATCGGTCGAGAAGAACCAGTGGTGCAGGTTGAGTTTATGCTCCTCAATCCAAGCGGCCGTCTCGTCGAGCGAAGCGCCGCTATCGCGAACGTCGGCGGCACATTCCGCCAGCAGGCCAAAGCCCGAAGACGCCGCCAGCGAATCGATGACGCGCACCTTGCCGCCCTGGGGATAGCGATCCGCGAGCATCTGCGCCGCAACGCAGGCCGATCCATACGTGCCCGAAATACCCGACGACAACGTCAGGTGCAGCACGTCTTTACCCCCGGCAACAAACGGCTCCCAAAACTCCTCGTACTCACCCACGCTCACCTGAGACGTCTTGGGCATGGCGCCCGCGGCAATCTGGGCAAAAAACTCGTCCGACGTAATCGACTGATACAGATCGTCCGTATAGACAACATCGTCGATCTCGTAATGAAAACACACGACAGGGATATTGCGCGATGCAAAGAACTCACGGGTTCGATCGGCGGCGGATTCACAGGTCAGGACAAAATCACTCATATGAGGCTCCTTACTCATTGCTGCGCAAATTATCGCACAGCAAGCGTGAATACGGTACAAATGTCCACTATTTACCAAATTGAACCAAAGGTAGCGAACATCTTTACCGTCATCATCTCTATCGATCCCGGAGGTATGCGTCTGCAAAAAAACGACCCTACGTCTCCATTCAACCGCCATATCTACCTCAACTAAATCGATTTACCAGACCGCTCGGCCAACAATTTAACCTCCCATCTCCAATCGAAACAAAAGCGGCGCATACTGATAAACGTTTGACGCTGTTTTATCAGTTTTACCAACCACATCGGAAGGTGCTTCATGGTCGCATTCGATCGCAATCCGCAAGATTTCAAGTATCTGCGCCTGCTGTCGAGACAATTCCCCACCGAACAATCCGCGTTTACCGAGATCATCAATCTCTCGGCCATCCTCAACCTGCCCAAAGGCACCGAGCATTTTATGAGCGATGTGCATGGCGAGTACGAAGCCTTTATGCACATCCTCAACAACTGTTCGGGCGTCGTGCGCGAGCATGTCGACGAGATCTTTGGCGACACGCTCACCTTTGACGAAAAGGGCGAGCTGTGCACACTCATCTACTATCCGCGTGAGAAGATCGAGCTGGTCCGCAACCAGCACGAGGACTCCCCCACCTGGTACAAGACCATGCTCGACCAGCTCATTGTGGTTGCCCGTTCGCTTTCGAGCCGCTATACCCGCTCCAAGGTGCGTAAGGCCATCCCGCGCGATTACGCCTACATCATCGACGAGCTGCTGCACACGCATCCAGACGAGAACAACTACCGCGTGCGTTATCACGAGCGCATTATCGAATCCATCTTGGAGACCGCCAGCGCCGACGACTTTATCGAGTCGCTCGCCTCACTCATCAAGCGCCTCGCCGTCGACCACCTGCACTTGGTGGGCGACATCTTCGACCGCGGTGGCGGCGCGGCCAAGATTATGGACCGCCTGCTCACCTATCATTCGCTCGACATTCAGTGGGGCAACCACGACCTGCTGTGGATGGGCGCCGCTGCCGGCGAGCCCGCCTGCATCGCCACGGTACTGCGCAACAACCTGCGCTACGACAACTATGAGATTCTCGAGAACGACTACGGCATCTCACTGCGCGAGCTTGTCGCCTTCGCCGACGCCACCTATACCGCCGGCGAGTGCATCAGCCCGCTGATCAAAGCGATCAATGTCCTGCTTTTTAAGCTCGAGGGCCAGATTATCCAGCGCCACCCCGAGTTCGACATGGCCGACCGCCTGCTGCTCGACAAGATCGATCACGACGCCGGCACAGTCACGCTTGCTGACGGCAGCGTATGGCCGCTCACGACCAACGACTTCCCCACCGTCGATCCGGCGGACCCCTACACGCTCACGCCCGAGGAACAGCACATCATCGATAAGCTCGTGTCCGAGTTTGTCACCGCCGATCACCTGCATCGCCACATCGATTTCCTCTATTCCCACGGCTCGATGTATAAGGTCGCCAACGGCAATCTGCTCTTCCATGGCTGCGTGTCGCTCAACGAAGACGGCACCTTTAGCAGCATGAACTGCCTGGGCACCTGGCATGCTGGCCGCGATTATCTCGATTTTTGCGACCACATCGCCCGCCGCGCCTGGCGCGTGGGCGACCGCGACGCCCTCGACTGGATGTGGTACCTGTGGATTGGCTTTAACTCACCCGCCAGCGGACGCCTGGTGCGTACCTTTGAGCGCGCCTATATCGCCGATAAGAGCACCTGGGTCGAGCCGATGGACCCGTACTTTACACTTACCAAGTCGCCCTCGGTCTGCGACGACATCATGCGCGAGTTTGGCGTCGCGCCCATGGCATGTTCACCGACCGGTCACATCATCAACGGCCACACGCCCGTCAAGACCACCAAGGGCGAGCAGCCCATCCGCGCCAACGGTAAGCTACTGGTCATCGACGGCGGTTTCTGTCGCGCCTACCACCCCAAAACGGGCATCGCCGGATACACGCTTATCTCCAGCTCGCGCGGATGTCGCCTCAAGTCGCACCAGGCCTTTACCACCGTTGCCGAGGCACTCACCCGCAACATCGACATCGAAAGCGAGACCAACCGCTTTGACGAGGCCGACCGTCGTCGCATGGTGAGCGACACCGACACCGGCGTCAAGATTCGCAGCCAGATCCAGGACCTGCGCCAACTGCTCGATGCATATAGAAACGGTGCTATCGAGGAGCGCGCCTAGCCCCGCCTGCGGGGATTGGCTAAACTGGCTGAGTTTGTCATCCCCGCGGCGCTGCGGCGCCACCCTAAGGCAGGTACCATGCAAAAGCTCCTTGCGCAGATCATGAAGTTTGGCGTCGTCGGCGTCATTGCCACTGTCATCGACTTTGGCATCATGAATCTGCTCCACTACGGTCTGGGCCTCAATATCCTGATTGCCAACACCAGCGGCTTTATCGTCTCGCTCATCTTTAACTACGTCGCGAGCATGAAGTACGTGTTTGCACACAAGGAGGGCATGAGCCGCCGCCGCGAGTTCATTATCTTTGTCGTGCTGTCCGTAATCGGCTTGGCTCTCAACGACGGTATCGTGCTGGCGCTCAACGCCGGCCTGGAGCTCGAGGCCAATATCGCCAAGATTTGCGCCACCGCGCTTGTTATGGTCTACAACTTTGTAACGCGCAAGATCTTCCTGGAGGGCGAGCAGACCAAGTAGCCCGGCCTCCTCGTTGCACTACGGGGCCCACGGACGACGCGCGTCGAGCGCTGCGTTGTTCGTGGGCCTTGCTCGTTTACGGCAAGATTTGCAACGTTTGCGGATTGCCTCTTGAATATTTGGCGAGTTCGTATAGTTCTTGCCAAAGACCTTACGTTTCCCATGCAAAAGCTCTAAAGTATCTCGTTGCTCGATTCGTCAACGCATTGGATGTGATTACGTGCGCAAGGCACTGGCACAACCTCATACCAAGCAATTCCTCAAGTTCGCTGTCGTGGGTCTTATCTCCTTTGGCATCGACTGGGGTATGCTCATTGCGCTCGTCGAGCTGTTCCACCTCGACTTTTTGATGAGCACCACGATCTCGTTTACCACGTCCGTCGTGGTCAACTACTGGCTCAGCATGAAGTACGTGTTCGACCACCGTGAGGGCATGAGCCGCAAGCGCGAGTTCACGATCTTCACCATCCTGTCGGTGATTGGTTTGGGCCTCAACGACCTGTACATGTTTGTGGGCGTCACGTTTTTGAGCATCGGCTACCAGGCCATGAAGGCAATCGCAACGTTCTTGGTCACTTGGTACAACTACTTTAGCCGTCGCTTATTCCTCGAGGGCGCACAGTCGTAGTTTGTTCGGCATTTGCTTGAAGGTATAACCGGTTGGAATTCTCGTTCCAACCGGTTTTTTGTTTACAGAGTTTGCCGAGAAAGGCGTACGAGGCGGGCTACGGCATCGGGATGGGACACAGTTTCCCTACGGGCGCCGTTCCGGAAAGTGCATCCCAGATCGCAGCCTCAGAGCGGGACACAGTTTCCGAAACGCCGCCCCGGCGGAAAGTGCATCCCGGAATCAGTCAACAGAACGGGACGCAATTTCCCGCGAACGCCGAAACGGAAAGCGCATCCCATTATCGATGTCCAGAACGGGATGCGCTTTCCCAATGGATGCTGATGCGGAAACTGTGTCCCGGAATTCGCCTTCAGAGTGGGATGCGATTTCCAGTAGAGCCTCGATTGGGAAACGGCGTCCCATTCGCATAAAGATGGGCGGCTCGGATGCTTGTCCGAACCGCCCGCTTGGCGTGTTATGTCGAGGCATTTAGCCCGTTACGTAATACCAGACGACACTGTCGCCGTTGGATAGGACGTAGTTGCTGCACGCTTTGTCGGGTGTAGCGCCGTTAACGGAGTACATCCAGCCACTCGTTCCGCCATGCTCCTTCTCGGCCAAACCGCCAATGGCGGCGACATACGTGCCGAACGATGAGCCATGCGCATTCACGGAAAGGCCCAGAGCGCACAGGGCATCGTAGACCGTAGCGCCCTCGTTAAAGGTGAAGGTGCCACTAGAAGACACAGGATTGCCCACAGCGCTCGATGTGACCGAAACCGTCACCGTAACGTAGCCGGACTCCTGCGAGCCGCCCTGATTGCCCGCAGAGGCGCCGCCACTGTTGGATGCAGACCCACCGCCGGTCGCCGAGCCAGCGCTCGAAGAAGAGCCGTCAGAAGAACTCGATCCACCGGTGGATTCAGAGCCCTGTCCAACAGACGCGTTGTTGGACGTCTTGCCGTCCTTGCTTTCGGACTTCTTCTCCTTCGAATCCTTTTTTGAGTCCTTCGACCCGTCCTTCGCATTGTCCGAAGATTTGGAGTCCTTGGACGCAACCTTGCCCGAAACGGTAGTCGAGCCGGAAACCGATGCGTCCTTGGCAGCGACGCTCTCCCCTGTCACAGCCTGAGCGATCCAATCGATGGACCATGCACCGCTGGAAGAAGGTTGGATAAAGCCTAGCGACACAACGATCAAAACGATGCAGACGGCCGTCAGGGCACCAACAAGCGCCTTGCGCCGCGGGACGGACGCCGCCGAAGCGGCGCCCTTTTGCTTTGCATCGTCGAGTTGAATGAACGATGAGTCGGGCTGCTTGGACTCGGCGTCCTGAGACTTATTGGACACAGCCCTCACCTACCGACGCTTGGTGAATACGAACACACCGATGACGGCGAGACCGATCACGCCGGCCGCCACGCCAGCGATGGCGAGCGGATTGAAGCCAGACTGCTGCACAGGAGCCTCAGCGGACTTCTTATCAGACTTCTTGCTGTCCTTCTTGTCGGACTTGTCGGAATCCTTCTTGGAATCCTTGCCGTCCTTGGTTTTGGTCTTGGTCGTGGTCGACGACACAGGCTTCTGCCCAGGCGAAACGGCACCGCCGCTCTGCTGGCCACTCGTTCCGCTGCCGGAGCCGGCGCCATTGCCAGAGCCACCCGCATTGCCATTGGAGCCACCGTTACCGCCAGGGTTAACGGCGTTCTTGATCCACTTGGCGTAGAGCGTCATATCGGCCGTCACGACGTCCTTGGCGAAGTCCCACTTCTCGCCTTCGGCAGTGTACCAGCCGAGGAACGTATACCCGTCGCGGGTAGGGGCGGCTGGCTCTGAAACCATCTTGTTCTTGGCAACATAACGCGGTGCAACGTACGAACCTCCCTGTGCATCGAACGCAACTCTCCAGGACTCGGCACCCGCTAGCTTAAAGAGGCGTCCCGAGTCATTGGCGTAGTACAGGTTGCCCTTCTCATCACAGATGATAGAAGCGGTGCAGTATTCACGATACTTTGCATCGGGCGTGAATATCATTTGCGCCGCATTGTCGCCCAGTTTATAAGCGTAAACGCCACCGGGCAGAGCGTTGCAGGTGAAGTACACGTACGTGTCGTTACCTTGAACCGAGACGAGCGGGGTACTCTTGGACTCGCCCTTGTCTGCGCGGATGCTCTTTTTAACGCTCATAGTGCTCAGATCGATGACAGAGAGCGTTCCGTAACCCTCGATGTCCATGCCGCAGACATACGCCAGGCCGTTGCTCACTGCCGGCGTAGAGGTGGAGATGGCCGCGAAGGCAACGGGCTTGCCCTCGAGGGTCAGCTTGTCCCCGCTGCGACGAATCTTGTAGAGCGTTCCGTTATCGCGGGAGACCGCGAGATACGTGCCGTCGCCGTTCTCGCCAACCTCGACGGCAATGATGCCGGAGCGAACGGGCGTGCCTACGCTTACGCTCGAGAGCTCTTTGCCGTTGGAGCCATCAATGAGGGCAACCTTACCGGACTCGTTACCGATGATGATGTCGTCACCGGAGGCCGCAGCGCCCGCCCAGTAGTAGCCCTCGTTCTCGTTGGTCTCGGACTTCTTTTTGTCTGTTGTCCAGTCCACTTTGCCGGAAGCCAGGTCAACGCACACGAGCGCACCTTCTGAACCGTCGACAACAGTGAAGCCTGCGTAGGCCTTGCCGCCGGAGATGGTCACGGACGTGAGAGCTTGGGTATCTTTGATCCCGAGCGAAGGGGTCTTGTATCGACAGGCTATCGAGTACTGCCCATCCTTCTTGTCCAGAACAAAAATGCCGAGCGAGCCGTCCTCAAAAGGAACAACCAGATAGCCGTCTTTATAGGCGGGACGGCAGAAGTAGCCAATGTTCGCACCAATAGAGCAGCTCGCAAGCTCCTTCTTTCCGGTTTCAGAATCTATGAGCACAATGCGGTCGCCCTTAACCGCGCAAATATTACCGTCGATAATGAGCAAGTCCGAAACGCCTTTTGCATCGCCCTTGATATCTGCGGGCTCATCCCACGCAGATTCAGCTGCACCAGACGGAGTCGGCACTTCGGCAACCGAGCCATTGGCTTTGCCGCCGGCAAACGCAGGCCAGGCAGAGTCGAAGTTAGACTTAGGCGCGTTGGGGTCGGTCGTGAGGGCATCGGGGTCAGGCAGCTTGTCGCCAGCCGTATAGACCCAGGCGATAGACTTCGCGTCCTTCAGCTTGACGCTGCCCGCGCCCAAATCGGAAGGCTTGTCATCGATAAAGAGCTTCCAGTAAGCCCCAGTCGTAGAGTCCCATGCGAGCGTTCGCCCATCAAACGGCGATGTAATTGAGTTGAGGAACCAGCCCCATGTGCCCGTACCATAATCCGCAGAGATGCCGCTCTGCTTGAAGGCAAGTTCAGTCGCATCAGCCACGGTCGCGGTATCAACCATGGTGTAGTCAGCTGCAGGCGCCCACGTCTGAACATTACCGCCGCTGTCAACACCGATAATCTGCAGGGAAGCCTTTGCCTGCCCAGGCATAGTACCGTCAGAGCCGTAGACCCAGGAAACCTTGTCACCGGCCTCGAGCGTGTAGTTACCGGCACCCACATTTGCGAGCTTGCCGTTGACAAAGAACTGCCAGTAATTCCAAGTGGAAGCGTCAACCTGTTCGGTCGAGAGCTTTACGTCCTCATCAAACGGAGAGGTGAGCGAGTTGAGGTACCAGCCGAAGGAGCCCACCCCGGTGTCGGCGCCAATACCGGCCTGCTTAAAGACCTGCTCGGAAAGATCGGCGGCAGTTGCGCCCTCTTCCACCAGCGAGGTCGTTGGTTGCGCCCACGTCTGCTGAGCACCCGAGGCGTCCTGGCCGATAACGGTGCAGCTTACCGAAAGCTGGTCGGTGGGCGCCGGGTCGCCGTACTTGGAGTAGCACCAGACGACCGAGTCGCCGGCCTCGAGCGTGTAGCCACCTGCGCCAACCGATGCGGCTGTGCCGTTGATAAAGAGCTGCCAGTACGCTCCGGTCTGCGAATCATAGCCAAGCGTTCGGCCCGCGTCGACAGGCGAGGTGATGGAATTGAGGTACCAACCCCAGGTTCCCATGCCGTAATCGGCGGTGAGGCCGTGCTTCTTGAAGAGCGCCTCAGAGAGGTCGGCGGCGGTAGACCCCGTTTTGAGCGTATACGGCTCGGCGGCGGTCCAGGTCTGCTGGTTGCCATCGGCATCGATGCCGATAACCGAGCATGTTGCTGTAACCTCAGGAGCGACTTGACCGCTCGTTCCAAGCACGGTCACCGTCGCAGAAACATCCAAGCCGGCAAGCACCGCGTAGTCCGAATTGTCGGGATAGCGCTCGGCATAACGGGCAAAGCGCTCACTCTTCAGACGGCCGCTAATCGTAACTTTCGTGTTGTATTCGGGCTGAGTGAGGATAAGGTTCTCATGCGCGATAACCCCAGGCTTGCTCGACTTGAGCAAACGATAGGTGTTCTCCGTGCCACCGGGAAGCTCACTGAACACGAAACCGTAAAGGCCCGCAGCCTCTTCGTCGGAATAGCACCAGTTAACGCCGAGTCCTTGACCATACACCTTAAGCGGTGCATGCAGGCTTCCCGTTACATTGGAGGCATCCTGGCCGTCAAGAATACCCTGAGAGAATGTTGACTTTGCAAGGCTCAAGTGGAACAGCTCGGCATCGAGCTCGTCCTTATTCTGCGGGGCAATCGCAAAGTCGAGGGTCTTGCTTGCCGTGACCTCGGCGTTGGACTTATCGGTCACCGTAAGAGTAATCTTGATCTTCGCCGTCTCGGTGCCAGGCAGCGGCTGGTAGACCGTGCCCTTGTAACCGTTGAACGTAATGTCATCGGTGCTGGCGGAGTACTCGACCTTGTAGTACTTGCCGTCGATATTGAGCGTGCTCGTGCGCGGCATCTGCAGGTCGGCGGTCAAGCCGTCCTTGTTGGCGACCGCGTCGGTGCCGGAGTACTTGATGTTGTCGTAAGTAAACGCCGCGTCGACCTTCTCCTGCAGCGCCTTCTTGTCGGCAGCAACCTTCTCGGGATCGCCCTTGACGGTCACGGTGAAGTCGTGCGCGCCCTTTACGTCAGACGGGCCACCGGTCACAAACGAAACGGTCGCGGTCAGCGTTACGGTGCGATCGCTCGAAACGCGCGTAACCTTGCCGGTGTAGTCGTCCCAGCCATAACCGGACGGCCAAATGACATCGCCGTCGGAGCTCTTCCAGCTAACCTCGAACTTGCTCTTGGAGCCTGCGCGGTACGGAAGCGTGAGGTTGGACGTAACGGACTCGGCCGAATCGCCCGCAGCGTAACCGATGGCAACCTGCTCGGCGGCATCATCGAGCATCTGCTGCACACGAGCCTCATCCCAAGCCACCTGAACCGTCTTGTTGGGCTGGTAATACTCGGTCTTCTCGCCGTCACGCGACAGCTCAAACACCACATCGGCACTACGCAGACCGTCGATGTTGTAACCAGTGTAATCGTTGGGGTCAATGAAGAAGAACGTCACATCGCCGTTGGTCTTATCCTGGGCGTCGGAGATACCGACCGTGGCCTTGGCATCCTTTGCCTTAAAGAGCACGCCGCCCTTAGAGACCTTAACGTCAACGTCGGTAAATCCCAGATCGGCAAGCTGCGCCTTCAGGACATCGTTAACGTTGCCGCCCTTGGCGCTGTAATCAACAGCGATCTGCTTGTTAGCATTGTTGAGCTTTTGGACTGCAGCCTCAAGCGAGCCCGCGGCGATAACCTTGTTGGTGGAGACGAGCTCGACCGTCGAGCTACCGCTCGTGGCGACAGCCTTCAGATACTTGCCCGCGGCAGATGCCGAGACCGTCGCCTCGGCGCCCGACATATCGGACAGCAGCGTCCAGTCGGCCGCGGGAGCCTTCGCGTCGTCGGCCGCA
This sequence comes from uncultured Collinsella sp., assembly GCA_900542825.1. Lineage (GTDB taxonomy): Bacteria > Actinomycetota > Coriobacteriia > Coriobacteriales > Coriobacteriaceae > Collinsella. The sequence continues at coordinate 58,848 of UQOY01000002.1, forward strand.
TACCAGGCAACAGTCGCCTGACCGGTGACGTCGATACCGTTGGTGGCCGAACCGTCGGCACGCTTAGCCTGCGCCGTCGCCTTGACGCTATCACCCGAGACGAGATGAGTCGATTCGCTATTGATCTGCGGCGTAGTGGTTACGCGCAGCAGGCTATACTCCCCCGCCGCGGTAACGCTATCCGACGAAACCCACTCAACCGTGTTGTCGAGAGCGCTCGCCGTAACCTTGATCTTCTTGCCGACAAGCGCATCCGTAAGAGTCAGGCTGCCATCGGTCTTATCGATGCCGTCGGTGAGCTCGGTCCAATCGGCATCGCCCTCGCCCTTGGCATACCACGCCATGGTCAACTCGGCATCGTCGGGCACGTCCTTCGTCGAGCCCGACCAGCTGTCCGGAACCTGCACGCTCGGCGTGATCTTTGAGCCCACGCTGAGCGTAACGTTCTTATCGGCAAGCTCAATGCCCGCCAGCTTGTACTGACCCTTAAGCGTCACGGGGCCGAGCGGAGCTACGGACTGCGCGCCGCCGTAGGAGCTCTTCTTCTGCGTGCTGGAAACGGTATTTTCGCTCGTCACCTTCACGCGCAGATACTTGCCGGCATAGGCGGCGTCAACGGTATAGGTGGCCTCGGTAGCACCGGGGATATCGGTATAGGCAGAGTCGTAGCTCGAGCTGCTGTTTGCATACTGCCACTGATAGGTCACATTATCGGTGCGGTCGATATAGTGATAGTTGGAGCCGTCCTTTTTGCGCACCTTAGTCTTGAGCGTATCACCCACACGTACGCCGTTGGTGGCGGGAGAGCCCTCGAACTGCACGTCGTAAAGCTCAACTTGGCCAGCGACGGAGACAGGACCCGCCGCATAGTACGGCTTCTGCTCGCCATAGCCGCCGTTGGCCTTGGCCACGACGTAGTAGCCCTTGAGGGCGGCGGTCACCGTCAGGGTGTTACCGGTCGCGTTCTCGATAGGCGTGTTGCACGAACTCGCGTAGCTCGAGGTGCCCTTATACCACTGCCACGTGACATGCGAATCGGTGGTAACGTCGGTGGAACCCGCCTTGGCGGTCGCCGTAATCGTGGAACCAACCTCGACTTTGCCCGAAGTCGGGCTCATAGTCACGCTCGTGACATTAATTGAACCGGTAGCCGCAACGAGAGCGCCCGTGTTGTTGGCCATGCTCGAAGAGCCGATCTTCGAGGACACCTTGCACTTGAGGTACTTGCCGCCCAAAGCATCGGTTAGCTCGAGGGTCTCACCCGTGGCACCCGCGATATCGGCATACGTGCCACTCTTGGTGTCAGAGCACTGCCACTGATAGTTGAGCTTGCTCGCGTCGACGAACGCGCCGGACGCACCGCCCTTCTCCCTGGCGCGAGCCTTAGCGGTATCCCCCACCGTAAAGACACTCGTGCCGTCCTTGGTGTTGATGATGGACACGGCCGAAAGCTCAACCGCACCGGCCTGTTTGACCTTACTGGAAGTGGTCTTGCTCACCGTGTTGACGCCGGCAGTGGCCTCGACCCTGATGTACTTGCCCTCAAGGTCGTCGCCCACCACGAGCGAAGCACCCGTCTCGCCCTCGATCTTGGTAAAGCCCGAGTACTGCGAAGTGGATGCGGACCACGCGTAGGTAACCTTGGCGTCGGCGGGGGCTTGCTGATAATAGCTTATGTACGGAGTCGCCGTCAGGGTATCGCCTATGCTCGGCGTGTCACTATTCAGCTTGACGCTGTTAAGCTCCATCTGCCCGGCACCCAGCACGGGACCGGGGATGTTGTTGGCATTGATACCCGAGCCGTACGAAACCGAGGGGCCGAAGTAATCCTTGCCATCCACAGTCACCTTGCAGATGAAGTACTTGCCCACCATCGCATCGGTGATGGTGAGGGACTGCTCGTAGCCTACGACCTCGGTGTAGTCGGCGACATTGCTGCTAGCCCTAACCGTGCCGGCAAGCCAGGTGTAGGTCCAGGTGCCAGGATTGGCAACGGACTCAGTCGAAGTGCCGTACCAGTCGTCCTCGACCTCGTCGTACATATTTGCCCAGAGCGTATCGCCCACGCTGAGCGCGCCATACTTCGAGGAATACGAGTTGTCCATATCCTTTGAGTCCTGGATATAGACCTTGGCCTCGCTGGAAAGCGTCGTGGCGGACGCGGCGGCAACGGCGTTCTTCTGCTCCGAAGCAGCAGACACCGCGGGAGAGCTCTCGGACTCAGTCGCGTTGTCTGCGGCGGTGCCAGCACCATTCGCGGCACTCGCATTTGCGCCCTGATCTGCGTCGGCGCCATCGTCAGCAGCGCTCGCCGCCGCACTGTTCGCGCCGGTGTCGGCAGCGGTGCCATCGTCGGCCGCCGCGCCCTCGCCGCCCGTCGCAGCCTGCGCCACGGCCTCGGCAATGCCCTCGGCGCCCTCGGCCCAAAGTTGCGCCGGCGTGGTGCCAAAAGCCATGGCAAAAGCCAGGAACGCCACCAGACCGCGCTTGGCTACGCCGCGGGCAATCGCTCCATGACGACGCCACGAGGCGCGTTGGCACTCATCCTCAAACATATCCATTTGTCTCCTATTGTCTAAACTTGGGACATTGCCCAGCGGCTGCCCCACGTCATCGCGCATATCGCGCTTGAGTACCCCCATCGGGGTCCCCCTTCCCTCCAGAGCCCAACGCGTACCGGCGGCATGCGCCGCGGCCGTGTACAAGATGGGAGGCGATCCGACTTAACCTTACCGACCCGGGCGCGCCGTCCGATCTGCGACGCGACCATCCCGGGCCAAGAGGAATTACGGTTACTGGTACAGCCGGGGACTTGCACCCCGATTCTCCCAAACGCGCAGGAAAACTGCGCATTCGTGCGTCTCCGCACCACCATCTAGGCCATCGATTATTACTGTCGATATGGTAGCACGCAAAAGGGCCCCGCACACAGGCGAAGCCCAAGGTAAAAGCTATGGTTTGCGATAGAAAAGGGTGAGAATGGAGTGCCGAGCAAAAGGATCCGCCTTTCTCTGACCCCGGGAAATCGTTAATGCTTGCCGCCGTGGCTGTTGCGCCAGATCTCGCGGCCCAGCATCAGCGCCAGCACCAACGCGCTCACGTAGCCCATAAAGCCAATGACCGGGATACCAAACACAACCGGCTCGATGCGCGCGTAGTACACCACCGACGAACCGATAAACAGACCGGCGATCACAATTGCCATCGACATGCGGTCGATAATTCCACCCAGCTGTCGCAGCGCTTTATCGCTGCTCATGATCTGCGTGTTCACCTTAAGCTGGCCGCGCGTGAGCATGCGCGACGCCAAGCCCAGATACTCGGCCGCCTCGAGCGAGCCTTTTGCCGCGCGATAGCTGCTCGCGGCAAGATCGCGCCCCATTTCGCGCACGCGCGCATAGGTGCTCTTCTCGTTTTTGATGTGCGTCTGGATAATCTGGATCATGTTGACGTTGGGCATGTACTCGGTCAGCAAGCCCTCAAGCGTCACCATGCCGCGCGCGAACATTGTCACCACGCTCGGCAGCTCAACGTCGTTCTTGCGTGCCAAGTTTAGCAGCGAGGTCAAAAACTCGCCGATATCCAGGTCTTTAAGGTCAAGACCCGCAAAGTCGGCGACGATAAAGTCCAAGTCGGACAAAAAGGCCGAATGGTCGAGCTCAGCAGAGTCGCCGCGCGTCACGGCAAAACGCATAAGCGAATCCTTGAGCTTGGGCACGTCGCCCTCAGCCACGGCGAAAATCATGTCCTTGACGATACCGCGGTCGTGGCTCGACATGCGCCCGACCATGCCCAGGTCGATAAAGTAGACGATGCCGTCCTTGAGAATGATGTTTCCCGCATGCGGGTCGGCATGGAAAAAACCGTCGTCGAGCACCTGCGTCGAATAGTCCTCGACAATCGCCGAGCCGATCTTTTCCAGGTCATAGCCCTCGGCCACCAGGCGCTCGGGATCGGCAATCGAGATGCCGTCAATGTAGTCCATGACCACGACGTGCTCGGTGCAAAGGTCCAAGTAGGATTTGGGACACGACACGCCATGGACGCTCTTATGGAACTCATAGAAATCGTTGAGGTTTTTGGCCTCGGCCAAAAAGTTGGTTTCCTCGCGAAACGAGGTCCACAGCTCTTCGACCACGCCGTGCAGGTCAACAAACTGGTCGGTGTTGACGAACTTGGAGACGATGCGCACCACCGAGCGAATGATGTCGATGTCCTGAGCCATCACCTGCTGCGCGCCGGGGCGCTGCACCTTAACGGCCACGTCCTCGCCCGTCACCAGGCGGGCACGGTGTACCTGTGCGAGCGACGCGCTTCCGAGCGGGTTGGGGTCGATCGCGTCGAACATCTGCCCCAAGCGCTGGCCGTACTCCTCTTCCAGACAGCGGAGCACCACCTCATACGGCACCGGCTCTACGTCGGAGCGTAGGCGACGCAACTCGTCGCAAAACCGCTGCGGCAAGATCTCGGAGCGGTTAGCCAGAATCTGCCCCATCTTGACGAACATGGGGCCGAGCTCTTCGAGCAGACGACGCAGGCGCACCGGCGTGAGGTTATCCCATACGCGGTACTTTTTGACCAGGCGAACGATCTGCCCAATGCGCTCACGACGACCTGCCGGCGTGAGCTGGTATTCCTCGTCCGGCGCCATCGCGTCGGGCTCTTCGGGGACCATATCGACAGCGCGCGGCTTCTTGCGAGCGCCCGAGACGGCGGCATCGACCTCGTCGACAACCGCCGCCTCGTCACCCAAGGGATCTAGATTGTTGTAATCGGTGGTGGAATCTGCCATCTGCGCTGCTACTCGGCCTCTTCGGTGTCCTCTGCATCGTCGGGCTCAACGGACTCGACGGGCACCGAGGTCACGTTGTCCTCGACCGAATCGACGATATCGCGCACATGGGCTAAAAAGGCCGTGCGCTCGGAGGCGGTCATAACGCGGACGCGGGCCAGGATGAGCTCGTCGAGCACGCGCTGTGCCGCAGTCTCGCCCTGCATGCCCAGGCGCTCAGTCAGGTCGGAGATGGTGCCACCCGCCTGCTCGAACATATCGGACACGCTGCGGGCGATATCAGGGGTGCCGGCGTCCTTGCGGACCTGCTCGCCCTTGGTATTGAGGTCGTCGAGGACCTTCTTGCCGCCCTCAACGGCAACGGCGGCGGCGCCGAAGCCCACGTTGATGGCACCGTTAACAAGCTGATCGAGTTTCATAACCATGGTTGGCTCCAATCATGAACAACTGCATTGGCCTTCTTGTACCCAAGATTGGGCGAACGACACAAAATCGTTTTACCGCCAAGATGGAAATCGAGCGGGGCAAAGCCTTTGACGGCGTTTGCCCCGCTCGTTTGCTGCAATGTGGCTTCTACCTAATGTTATCGTTCATCGCGAAGGAGTTCTTCATGGCACAGCTCGTGGTATAGAGCACCTTGCCCAACAGGGCATCGGTCTCCACGCGCACGAGCTCGGCAAAGGCCTCGTTGGCGCGAGCGAGCTCGGCAGGCACCTCGGCCTCTGGGAGCGCGGCTACGACAGCGTCAACGTCGTGAATCTGCTTGTGGCCCATGCCGCCGACCTTCTCCTGATAATCCTCGACTGCGCGACCGCACTCGTGGAAGCGAACATCGGCCAAGGCACCGATCAGGCGATTTGCCCAATAGAAATTCTCGGACGTCACGCGAGCCTGCGTGTCGGCATAGTACTCAGGCATGGTCTCGACATTGGCGTACAGCGGCACGAGCGCGTTAAACGAGTTAGAGCCAAACGCCATCCACTGCACGGCGCGATACGCCGGCTGCGCATAGGGGCGCAGCTGTAGCACGGCAAGCTGGCTGTTGCGGTTGATGCCGATGGGACGATAGGCGCCGCGCGTGGAGGGCGTGCCCTTGCTGCCGTAGCAGTCGTACTCCGTGCCCTGGTAGTGGCTCGAAAGCACGTACTTAATGTCCTCGATGGTCACTTTGCGCTCGGGCACGCGGCTCCAGGGGATGTCGTCGCTCTCGGGCGTGTAGTCAGCGTCGGGACCGTCCCACACATCGCTGGGGTTGAGGCAGCGCTGCATGTACCAGGCGCGCGGCGTGTTGTAGACGTGGTCGCTGTCGCTGTGCGAGCCAAAGGCCTCGCGCGGGTTAAAGACCGCGGCGGGACCGTCGCCCTCGACGCCTAGCGTCAGGTCCAGATGCCACTCGGCCATCCAGGAGCGCAGGTCGGCCGAGCACATGTGGTCTGCCTGGGCACCCTCGGCGTCGTCCAGGTCAAAGCTGTCGATACCCAGCTGGTTGGGCATGGTCACATAGGCGTCGTCGGGCACGCGCTTGGCGATCCAGTGGTGGCCGCCGATGGTCTCGAGCCACCAGATCTCGTCAACGTCACTAAAGGCGATGCCGTTGTTCTCGTAGGTGCCGTAGCGCTCGAGCAGCTCGCCCAGAATGCGCACACCGTCGCGGGCGGACTTGGCGTACGGCAGCACCAGGGTCACCATGTCCTCCTCGCCCAGACCGCCGGGCTGCGCCGGCACATAGCCGTCCTCGCCCTCGTTGCCCTTGGCGGGCACGTAGTCCACGAGCGGATCGGCGCCGCGGACGCGCTCGTTGGTGGTGAGCGTCTCGGTTGCGGACATGCCAACATTGAGCTCGTTGAAACCGGCCTCGGCCCAAATGCCATGACCTGGGACAACGTCGGGGACGCTTGTGTAACGCATGGGATTGTCGGGCAGCTCAACGGTCAGGTGGCTCAGGACACTCGTGTAGACACGCGGCTGCTCGTCGGGATGCACTACGCGCATGCGCTTGGGCTCAAACACCCCGTTGGACGAGTCCTCGTTGCGGGCGACAAGCGTCGACCCATCGTAGCTCGCGTTCTTACCAACCAAAATCGTTGTGCACGGCATGCGCATCCTCCTTGAGCGAAGAAATCAAACGGCAACAGTGTATCGCTTCGGCGCAAAAAGGGCGAAATCGCGGCACCTCGGGGCACCTCGGAACCCCTGTGGTCAAAAAATGCCAAATATGAGTACTGTCACCAATTTAGTAGCAGCAATTTTCCTTGTAACGAGTGCCAAAAATCCCCATTTGTCCAAAAGCAAGACTACGTTATTCCCCATAGGTTCAATAAAATGAGCTTCCTAACGATAATGGATATCATTAGGAAGCTCAAATGCCATAAAACATATGTGACTATCTTGGCAACAGTACTCATACTTGGCGTTTTTTGACCACATGGTATTTGGCTAACCCTCAAACAGCCCAAAACGCCTATTTCGATGCGCACTCCGCCGCCTCGATCACATGTTTGGCGAGAATCGCCGTCGTTACAGCGCCCACGCCACCCGGCACGGGAGTAATTGCGTCAACAATCGGCTCCGCAGCATCAAAATCGACGTCCCCGACCAGCTTACCAGCGGCCTCGTCCCAATTAATGCCAACATCGATGATCGTCTGGCCCTCGCGAACCGCATCCGCGCCAATCGTGCGCGCGCGTCCAACGGCCGCAACCACGATATCAGCCGCACGGCACTCAGCAGCCAAGTCACGCGTATGCGTATGGCACGTCGTCACCGTGGCATTGCGAGCCGTAAGCATGGCGGCAACGGGACGACCAATCACCAGCGACCGACCGACAACCGCAACCTTGGCCCCATCCAGCTCAACACCGTAATGGTCCAGCAATGCCAACACGGCCTCGGCCGTGCAGGGAGCAAAGCCCTCGCCTCGCCCCGAAAGCGTGGTGAGCAGCGAGACCGGCGTCATGGAGTCAACGTCCTTGGCGGGATCGAGTGCCGCGGCAGCCGTATCCTCGTCAAGGCCGGCGGGCAGCGGACGAAACATCAGGCAGCCGTGAACAGCGGGGTCGACATTGATGCCCTCGATAGCCGCCAGCAGCTCATCCTGCGAAACATCGGCAGGGAGCAAAACGCGGCGAGTCTCAATGCCAACCTTCTCGCAGCGCTTGAGGGCGCCACGCTCGTAGGATAGATCGTCCTCGCGCTCGCCCACACGCACGATGGCCAGCGTCGGCACGATCCCCTGTTCGCGCAGGGCGACGCAACGAGCGGCAAGTTCCTCGGTCAACGCGCGGGCAACGGGAGCGCCCTTGAGCAGCTCTGCCATGGCTATCCCCTCTTCCTTGCGGCGTCGGCAGCACGGCGCGCCAGCGCATCGGCGCGCGGCAGCCACGTATCTAGTAGTTCATCGCACGCCGCCTCGAGTTCCTCGGCGCGCGCCCGGTCTTTCATAGATGTGGTGTTGGCAAAGAGCGTCAGGCTCGCACCCTGCATGGCGGCGCGGCAGAACACGGCGCCGCACGCCACGTCGGACAGCAGTTGGCGCGAGCCTTTGTCTGCCATGTCCTCGAGCAGCGCCAGCGCGCGCCCACAGGTGTCCATGATCCGATACGGTGGCATGGCCGCCACGCGCAACGCGTCCTGAATCGCCGCGGGTCGAGCCGGGTCCTCACGCGGAATACCGTATGCCGCAGACACCTTGCCGTACGCACGAACGTCCTCGGCAACCAGGCCCACTAGCTCCTGCGCCAACTCGTCTGCCTGGGCAAACGCACGCGTCAAATCGTCTGCGCGATCGACAAGCGCGGGATTGGTCGCCCCGTAGCGAGCGACCATCCCGCAAAGCGAGGCGCCCAGCGCGCCCACAAAGGCGCTCGCGCTACCGCCGCCGGGAACCGGCTCGCGCGCGGCAAGCGCCTCGGCAAAACCGCGACAAGTCTTATCCATCATCTCTTGGCTCATATGTATGCACCTTCAAGTCATATAGATCGGTCGGGCGGCAACCGTCGACCAACCGCATCAAACACGTAATGATGCTAAGTCTAGCCCATAAGCACATGAGCGTCAGCACACCTGGCCATCGCGGATTTCTATGACGAACGATAGGCGTCGGCGCCGCAAACATGGGACACATGGCCCGCCTTTCGAGACTTCCGGACGTCACAAACTGGGGCATATCTATAAGTAAGGAACCCGTTGGGGCACGGCCGCGCAACGGCCACAAGCGATGAACGGAGGCATAAGCCGCACAGTACACAGAGACATCCGCCGCCAGCGCAATTAGTACCCCAACAGCATGCGGCGCCGTGATGTCACCGACAGACAAGGAGGACACCATCATGAAGAAAAAGACCCTATCGATCCTTTCCCTCTGCATCGCCCTCTTTGCCGCGTTTGCCCTTGTCGGCTGCGGCGGGAGCGCATCGGGCGGCGGCAGCGCCCCCAAGAGCGAGAGCAAGGAAAAGGCCGCCGTCGCCAAGAAGACCGACTTCATCTGGTTTAAGGTCGAGATGCCCGAGGGCGTCGGCGTAAGCGACTCTGCCGGCAAGAATGCCGACAGGGTCCAGCTCACCTTCCCCGAGAACGAGAACACCACAGTCGACCGTTTCATCCCCGTTTGGCAAGAGAAGATGACGGCCGAAGAGTCCTTTGCAGAGCAGGCCGAAAGGCACACCGGAACGTTCCAGTGGGAGGATGGCGACCCCGTCGAGTACAACGGCAGAACATGGCTCACCGGAACGTGCAAGGACAACGGCGGCACTTATACCTACCTCTTTACCGACGTCGACACGGGAAGCGTCTATATCATGATTAGGAACGTCGACCTTCACACGAAAGAAGCCGAGACGCTCCTCAACTCCATCGAGTTCCCCGATGACATGGCGAAGGCAGTTGCCGAGGCACGCGAAGTTGAGATTTCGAGCATCGAGATCAAGTAACGGGACCCCGCACACGCCCACGTACGCGCGCCCCATTAAAACAACGGGCACCCAACCCCGGGGAGGGCCGACAACATCGGCCCTCCCCTCTTTTGCGCCCGAACATATTGCCACTTAACGGCGCAAATCCGGTCCTCAGAATGGGACACATGGCCCACCCTAGCGAGCCGTCAACGCGTACAGTAAAAGCAGGTAATCCATGGGCGGTTACAGATCGAGGAGGACACGACCATGAAAAAGAAGGCCTTTGCGATTCTCACCCTCTGCATCAGTCTCTTTGCCGCGGTTGCCCTGGTGGGCTGTGGCGGAAGCGGCGGCGCTACCGGCAGTGGCGGTGGCGGCGGAGCAGAAAAGCCAGCCGTGGATATGAGGACCGACTTCATTTGGTTTAAGGTCGAGGTCCCCGAGGGCGTCGAGGTCACCGACGTCGCAGGCGATACCGCCGACAGGGCCCAGTTTAAGTTCACCGAGAGCGAGCACGCCAGCGACCGCTTTATCCCCGTCTTCGACCCCGACAAGAACGCTGACGAGTTGTTCGACTACGAGGCAAAGTGGAATGCCAGCTTTGAGTGGACCGAGAATGACCCCGTCAAGTACAACGGCAAGACTTGGCGCAACGCTTCCTATACACACTCGGGCGGCGTGACGACTGAGTACTTCACCGAAGCAGGCGGCGGCAGCGTCTACGTGCGCATCGACAACGTCGAGGAGCACAAGGATGCCGTCGAAACCATGATGAAGTCCCTGGAATTTGCCGACGACATCGCCGAGGCAAAGACCGAGGCCATGGATGTTAAGCTCGACGATATCGAGATCAAGCGCTAAAGCTCCAACGGCATGCAGCAGCGCCGTTTTAGCTCAACCGGAATGCAAGGTGCGACTCCTTGCATCCCGGTTTTTTGTGTTCGAAAGCGCCCGGTCACATCACCATATTGAGCACATTGACGAATTCCTGAGCCCGGGAGCGGCTGCTCAGGCAAAAGACACAGGCAGTTAACAGCCTGTTGCGCAGAAAAACATTGCGGCCCTTGATCCTGTTGACCCCCGTGATGTCCTTAAGGTAGACAATCTCGGTGTGCTTGCCGCCAAAAGTGCCCTTCTTGAGCACCTCGATACGGTTGGGGTAGATCCTGACGTCTTTAAAGCTGCCCGAACCTTTGTCCTGGAACAGCAAGGTGTTGTTATCCATGCGTGTCACTCCCGCGGGGTTCGCTAAAGCTGCTTCTATGGCCACATTTTAGTCACCGCAAGGCTCCCATGCGAAGGTGCCAGACAGCACAGCAATTCGTGTCCGCGCGAGGCTTTAAACTAAATGCGATAAAGATGCATTCCACAAGAGGAAAGTGGGGCGACAGTGATGGACGAACTGGTAAACCGTGGAGAATCGGCAATCGTGCCAGAAGTTTTTTACAAGCAGGTTTCCTCGATTCTCAACGCCGCTCGCGACAAGGCCTATACCGCCGTTAACTTTGCGATGGTTGAGGCGTATTGGGAGATCGGCAAGAGCATTGTTGATGAGCAGGGCGGAGAGGAGCGCGCCAAGTACGGCGATGCACTGATCGACGAACTTGCCGTTAGATTGACTAAGGATTTTGGCAGAGGCTTCAACGCCAGAAGCTTAAGATACATGCGTCAGTTTTATCTTGCGTTCCCAATTCGGAACGCGCTGCGTTCCGAATTGAATTGGACACATTACCGCAGGTTATCGCGTATAACCGACCCTGATGCTCGAACATGGTACATGAACGAATGCGCCGATTCTCGCTGGAGCACGCGTCAGCTCGAACGCCAGATCAACACCATGTTCCGCGAGCGCCTGCTTGCCAGCAAGGACAAGGAGGCCGTCACCCAGGAAATCCAAAAGAGCGCCCCGGCTCGTCGCCCCGAGGATATCATCCGTGACCCATATGTACTGGAGTTTTTAGGTTTCTCGGACGATACTGCGTTTCGCGAGAGCGATCTAGAGCAGGCGCTCATCACGCATCTTCAGAAGTTCCTGCTGGAGCTTGGCCGTGGTTTCGCTTTCGAGGCGCGCCAAAAGCGCATCACCTTTGATGGGCGCCATTTCTATATTGACCTTGTGTTTTACAACTATCTGATGCGCTGCTTCGTGCTCATCGACCTTAAGACCGATGACCTTACGCATCAGGACCTGGGCCAGATGCAAATGTACGTGAACTACTACACGCGCGAGCTCATGAACGAAGGCGACAATCCGCCTATAGGCATCGTGCTCTGCGCGGACAAAAGCGACTCGATTGTCGAGTACACGCTGCCCGAAGACAACGACCAAGTGTTTGCCGCCAAATACTTGCCGTATCTTCCAAGCAAGGAAGAGCTGGCGCGCGAGCTGAGTGCCGAGTACCGCGCCATCAACGAAGCGACTAATGGCGAAGCGCAAGGGTAGCAGCACGTTGCGACCGATACCCCCGACGGCGTTTCATATCCCCCGACATAAGAGGAGCGCTCCATGACAGACAGACCGAAAACGACACTGCGCGACTGCATCTATGGGCTTGCCGTCGGTGACGCGCTGGGCGTTCCTTACGAGTTTAGGCCCCGCGGCACGTTCAAATGCACGGACATGATCGGCTACGGCACGCATGGGCAGCCCGACGGCACCTGGAGCGACGACACGTCCATGACGCTTGCTACCTGTGACTCGATTAGGGAGCTCGGGCACATCGACACCGCGGACATGCGCGACAAGTTCGTCGGCTGGATTGCCCGTGACGAGTATACAATCGACGGCGTTTTCGATTATGGCGGCACGACCGCCCGCGCCCTGCACACCGGCAAAGGCGGCTCCGGCGAACGCGACAACGGCAACGGTTCACTCATGCGCATCGCGCCCCTGGCGTTTGTCGACGCGACTGACGACGAGATCTGCGAGGTCTCCGCGATAACGCACGCCCACAGAACGTCGACCGATGCATGCGTCATATTTGTCGAGCTGATGAGGGGCGTGATGAACGACGCGCTCCCCTCGTGGGCGCTGCAGCTGAAAGGCGTACCTGAACAGGAGATTAGGTCAGGCGGCTTCGTACGTGACACCCTTAAGGCAGCCATCTGGTCCTTCGTCAACACTAACAGCTACGAAGATTGCGTGCTTGCCGCCGTCAACCTAGGCGACGACACCGACACCACCGCAGCCGTCGCCGGCGCCCTCGCAGGCACGGCATACGGTATCGACGCAATTCCGCAGGAATGGATCGATGCTCTACGAGGGAAGGATCTGATTGAGAGCTGCCTGTTTTAGGGCGCCATACAAGAAATAAGGCCGGAGGCACCATGGAGAGGAAGATCGCGAATATCGATGAGTTCGAAATGGACGGAAACGAGACCCCGATACTCCCAACGGAACTGAGGGAGGAAGAAAACCTTTACGTCCTCCCCGACGGGCGTTACCTCCCCTGCGGGGTCTACAGGACCGGAGATGGTGGTTCGATCATTTATGAGCCATCCGAACTAAGCTTCTTCGGGCAGATGCTTGCTCAATTCAAAGAGCGCTAGAGGTTTGATTGCCCGTTAGACCGACACTGTTCCAAACCATGGGATGGGCAGGATGTCTCCCACGGCATTGCCCGGAACCTCTACGCGATCTGGCGGGAATATAAGCAGTAACGGATAGCGAAGGGAGTCATGAAAAGGGCCGGTTGCAGCCGGCCCTTTAGACGATAATACCTGCGTTGCCCGCGCTTCCGAAGTGTGACTAGCTGAGGAGCGGGTTCCGCGGCACAACCTGATTTTACCCAGCGGGAAGGCTCTTTTACAGCCGTTCCACTGTTTATTTACATCTACCAACATCGGGATAAAAAAGCCGGAGGGTTAGATGTAGACTTGAAAATCTTGGCTCCTCCGGCTCGGTCTCAGCCTAGCACATTGGGACGAACTAAACGGCAGGCGCGCATCTCGGGGATACACACGCAGGCGCTAACAAGAGTAATAAGTTGCCTCAAGATACGGACCATCTCACAGATAGGTCACCGATGAGTTTGCTATACCGTAGCACCCAACAATTCCTCATTCGCAACAATATCCTGCCGCGACATTGAAAACTCCTGCACGGCCCGCTCGCCCTAAGGAGCAAACCCAACGGTTGACGCCGAGGTCCTCCCAGCTCGCGCAGACGTAGTCGTATTTTTCGAGCTCTACGCCATCGTCGTCAATCCATGCGGGCTTGAACTCATGCACAAGCTCATTCGGGACTGCCCAGCCAAACATATCCCAACAGTGCTTGCCTCGGATAATCGTCTGATCAACATCGGCCGTATCGAAGAAGAAGCGCTTCCCGCTACGCTCAAGCTGAGCATTGACCAGGTCAACGGAATCGATTATGTATTCGCTAAACCCATCGTATCGCTCCCGGCTCTCTTTGGACCTACATTCAGTTTAATTACCGGTTAGATTGACACTGATCCAAAGCCCGCCGCGATTAAACCGCTTGTATGCATCGGCTAAATTACCAGCTAGATCGACACTGATCCAAAACTTGATAAGGTTGCCAGCGTAAGGGAAAATAGAAATCGCGGAAAGTAGCACAGTACGAGGAGTGCCCTTGATCGAGGAGACGTAGGTGCAAATCCTACCGCCGCGCAAGCCGTCCTTCGGGGCGGCTTTTTATGCCAACAGGAGGCGGCGGATGCCCCTCGAAAAACCCGCAGTGGTCGCCGTCGACCCCGCGGAGAGCGCCAAGCGGGACGAGCTCACCGCTGGCCACGCGAGATCATCCCCGCATGTGCGGGGAACAGGGCGAGATGCACACGGCCGTGTGGCAGCGCTTGGAATCACCCCCCCCCGCGGGGAACAGTCGACCCAGGTGGAGACGGACAGGTTGTACTTGGAATCATCCCCGCGTGTGCGGGGAGCAGCAATCTTGGTAAACGTATCGTCAATCTTTTCCGGGATCATCCCCGCGCGTGCGGGGAGCAGCTTGTCTGCTGCAGAATCGTCACGAAGGGCGAGGGATCATCCCCGCGTATGCGGGGAGCAGTGTGCCGCGGTCTGTGCCGTGCCGTCCGGGTGGGGATCATCCCCGCGTGTGCGGGGAGCAGGTATAAGAGCCGTAATCAACGAGGACGGATACGGGATCATCCCCGCGTGTGCGAGGAGCAGCTTATCAAGTCCAAGGTCAACGCCGGAAACCAGGGATCATCCCCGCGTGTGCGGGGAGCAGCTCTTCGAGCCTTGTTTTGGAGTCTTGGGCGTGGGATCATCCCCGCGTGTGCGGGGAGCAGCGTGAATGTCGTAGAGCCTGCTGCGGAGCAGGGGGGATCATCCCCGCGCGTGCGGGGAGCAGTGATGCCAAGCTCGTCGGCCATCTGCTGGAACGGGATCATCCCCGCGTGTGCGGGGAGCAGTGGAAGCCCAACCCTTGGATGACGACGCCGCAGGGATCATCCCCGCGTGTGCGGGGAGCAGAAAATCAACGAGCAGCGCTCTAAGCTCAAGCAGGGATCATCCCCGCGTGTGCGGGGAGCAGTGCTGAATCTGACCCTCGATGATGAGGGCCTTGGGATCATCCCCGCGTGTGCGGGGAGCAGCCGACTATTGGTATCTTGCATGTCCCATACCTGGGGTCATCCCCGCGTGTGCGGGGAGCAGGCTTTCTCTTTCCTTGCCTAATAGTATATATAGGGATCATCCCCGCGTGTGCGGGGAGCAGTCAGCATGTGCGACAGGGGGTCCGTGGTCAGCGGGATCATCCCCGCGTGTGCGGGGAGCAGCAGCTCGACCGCTGCGAGCGCGGCACCAACAGGGGATCATCCCCGCGTGTGCGGGGAGCAGGCCATGGCACCGGAGACGATAAAACCGAATCCGGGATCATCCCCGCGTGTGCGGGGAGCAGGTTACGTGGCTTCAGGAGAATTTCCCGACGATGGGATCATCCCCGCGTGTGCGGGGAGCAGCTGAGGCCGAAGTCGAATATCCTGACCACGGCGGGATCATCCCCGCGTGTGCGGGGAGCAGTAGCCTACGAAACCGGAGCCGTCGGCATATTCGGGATCATCCCCGCGTGTGCGGGGAGCAGCTTCATAAGATAATCCATGATACGTACTTCTTGGGATCATCCCCGCGCGTGCGGGGAGCAGTCGACGGTGCTCCACGTCTTAGAATTGTTCAAGGGATCATCCCCGCGCGTGCGGGGAGCAGCGCCCAATACATCTGTCGCGCGTGCCGCGAGGGGGATCATCCCCGCGCGTGCGGGGAGCAGCTGCCTTACCAGATGCGCGCGGCCACCTCGCTGGGATCATCCCCGCGCGTGCGGGGAGCAGGGAAGCCCGTCGGCACTTCGAAGAATGTCCATGGGATCATCCCCGCGCGTGCGGGGAGCAGAGCCCCGCGATGAGGACGGTCGAGACGATGGCGGGATCATCCCCGCGCGTGCGGGGAGCAGCTCCTGCCCTGCTCCCGTGAGGGCACAGACCTGGGATCATCCCCGCGCGTGCGGGGAGCAGTCCCGTGACCGTCGACTACACCAAGGGCGAGGGGGATCATCCCCGCGCGTGCGGGGAGCAGTCCGCTTTGACGGAAAGAAGTGTGACGAGTCCGGGATCATCCCCGCGCGTGCGGGGAGCAGTGATTGAGCTTTGTCGGCGGGGTGTGCAAGTTGGGATCATCCCCGCGCGTGCGGGGAGCAGCCGACCGTCTTGAACGGCAGTCGACCAGCCTTGGGATCATCCCCGCGCGTGCGGGGAGCAGCAATTACACCTTGGACAACGGCCATCCCGCCGGGGATCATCCCCGCGCGTGCGGGGAGCAGCCGCCGACGGCACCCAGAAAGGGGCAACGAATGGGATCATCCCCGCGCGTGCGGGGAGCAGCCTCGGATGTTCGACCCGCCCGGGATACCGACGGGATCATCCCCGCGCGTGCGGGGAGCAGGTGCATTAAAAACGTGAACGTTAACGATTGTAGGGATCATCCCCGCGCGTGCGGGGAGCAGTGGTTACGATGGTTTTTGTTAGCGCAGCGCATGGGATCATCCCCGCGCGTGCGGGGAGCAGGCCAATCTACGGGTACCCAAAAAACCCCAAACGGGATCATCCCCGCGCGTGCGGGGAGCAGTGGGCGGAAAAATATCCGCCCTTTCTTTTTTCGGGATCATCCCCGCGCGTGCGGGGAGCAGTTTTGCGCCGTCGTGTTCGCGGATTGCTGGTCGGGATCATCCCCGCGCGTGCGGGGAGCAGCTGACCTTGCCCGTCTCGTAGTTGGTATCCAGGGGATCATCCCCGCGCGTGCGGGGAGCAGCCACGATATCGAGCGGCACGGGATACTCTGTCGGGATCATCCCCGCGCGTGCGGGGAGCAGGGGTCGCTTCTCTTCCCGCGCTTCGCTATCTAGGGATCATCCCCGCGCGTGCGGGGAGCAGAGGTGATTACCGTTCATCGCATACGATGCGCTGGGATCATCCCCGCGCGTGCGGGGAGCAGGTATCAGCCCTCCACTTCTGCCACTCGCACGAGGGATCATCCCCGCGCGTGCGGGGAGCAGTAAAGCTATGCAGCGAGCTTACAAAGACCATCGGGATCATCCCCGCGCGTGCGGGGAGCAGCCCCTTTTCCATGGAAAAATCAACGCGCAAGCGGGATCATCCCCGCGCGTGCGGGGAGCAGCGTGTTGTTCCGTGTTGTGTGTGTTGTGCCTAGGGATCATCCCCGCGCGTGCGGGGAGCAGGAGACTATCCGTCTTTCATGGTCAACCCTAAAGGGATCATCCCCGCGCGTGCGGGGAGCAGATATGCCATCGCCAAAGTAGACCCAGAAGACCGGGATCATCCCCGCGCGTGCGGGGAGCAGCTGCTGCGCGAGGGCGGCGAGCTGTCGCTCAAGGGATCATCCCCGCGCGTGCGGGGAGCAGGCATCCGATGAAGGCCGTCCGCTCCAGCCTGTAGGATCATCCCCGCGCGTGCGGGGAGCAGGGCGACACGCATACCGCCGTGTGGTGCTTCTCGGGATCATCCCCGCGCGTGCGGGGAGCAGCCGGACGTCTGCAATCTCGGCGACTTCGTCTCGGGATCATCCCCGCGCGTGCGGGGAGCAGGCGCCCTCCTGCGCGCGGGAGTCCACGCGCTCGGGATCATCCCCGCGCGTGCGGGGAGCAGGTCGAGCTGCTTGAATCGGCGAAATACGTGAAGGGATCATCCCCGCGCGTGCGGGGAGCAGATCGTCCAGAAATTCTCCCCGTCATACGTCTCGGGATCATCCCCGCGCGTGCGGGGAGCAGGTGCCATCCGAAGAACAGGCCGCATTCGAGGCGGGATCATCCCCGCGCGTGCGGGGAGCAGGTTTGTTGCGCTTCAAAGCATCATCCAGATCCGGGATCATCCCCGCGCGTGCGGGGAGCAGACTTAAAAATCCCAGCTAAAAACACCCTATCCCTTTGATTTGGGCCCCATTTTAATCAGTTTTCTAAACAAGCTCAAGGTCGCCTCGCAATCAGGCTCGGCACGATGAGGTATTTGATTGTCAAGGTTCAAAAGGCCGAGCAGGGTCTTCAAGCGATAGTTCGGCGCATCGGGCATCTTCTTCTTTGCCAGTGTAATGGTGTCGATGCACTCATTGTCAAAATCGTCTAGGTCGCATTCTTCGCACGCTGCCTGCACGAAGCCGGTATCGAACGAAGCGTTATGCGCAACCACTATGCGGCTCCCGACAAAGGAAAGCAGGCTGCTCACCGCTCGCTCAAGCTCGATCCCCTTTTCGGCAAGCATCTCATCGGTAATGCCTGTTAGCTCGACTATCTTCTTTGGGATGCCTTTCTCGTATCGAATAAGCTCATGGAACCTGTCCGCCTCAACACCCTGCTCAACTTTGATGGCGGCAATCTCGATAATCGCATCTTTGTCTGGGTCCAGCCCCGTGGTCTCAACATCAAGTACAACGTATTCGCGCGGCTCGTCCGTTTCGGCTGCCACGCTCCCGCGACGTGTCTTCGATCGCATCGCCGCGTAGCTCCAGCCCACTCTCTTCGTGCCAAGGGCCTTCATGCGCGAAGGCGAAGGCCGCATCATCAGCTTGATGCCATCAAAATCGATAGGTTCCCACGCGGTGTTGTGCACTCGATAGTTGAGGTGTTGCTCGTTGCGTGCAGAAAAAACCATCGTGGCACGCCCTGTTTTGCATTCTTTGCAAATACGGCTCCAAAGCTCGTCCCTTACACGCGCGCTCACCCTGCCGACATACACGCCTAGGCTAATCTCCTGCAACCATTTCGTTAGGTCGCCGCGAAGTGCAAGGGGGCATTTTTCCAAAACAACAACAATCACCCGTTATCCTTCCACAAGCACTCCGTTATTCTCTTCGGTGGCATCCACCTGGATGTCGTTTTCCTTGCCATAGGACACTCCAAAAGCAACGGCAGGGCGACTCTCATCCCAGAGGAACATCGTATCGATATCAGGCTCGTCCTCTGCCTCGAAGTCGCCCAGCAGCAGACCCCTGATATCGCGAGCGCAGCGCTCCATTATCTTCCCGTCAAGAAACGCATCACGAGTGCGCCGACGTGTTTCCGCCCCGATATCCTCTGGGGGATCGGAGGCCACTTCGAAAGCGATGGGGATCGTCACCTCAGCTTTATACAAATCGGCAATGTCATACACAAACGAGCGCTCATGGCCAACATGGACGAATCCCAATGCCGGAGAGCACCCGAGTGCCACAATCACGCTGTGAACAACTCCGTAAAGGCATACATGGGCAGCCGACAATGCCTGATTGATTGGACTTGCATCGAGAAAATCGTCAGGGTTGTATTCCCTCCCCGCCCACGGAACGTCATATTGCTTCGATAGCCGCCGGTAGAGCGTTCGAATCCGGGCTCCCTCGCGGCCACGAAGCTGCTGCATCGTGTAGCCCGATACGTCCTCGCCGGGAAAGCGCATGCCGTACATCGCTCGCGCCACGGCAAGACGCCTTCGAGTGTTCGACACAAGCTCAGCCTGCGCAACAACCAGTCGAGAAGAATGGGTGAGCGGGCGGCCGTGCGCATAGTAGCGAACGCCGTGCTCGCCCACCCAAATCACGCTTGTCCCCGAATCGCCGAGCAGCTCAACCGCGCGATGAGAGATATTGGTCCCGGGTCCCAGCATAAGCACCCCAAGAGAAGCCGCGGGAACATACGCCGTTCCGCGCGCATCGGTTATGCTCACTGCGCTATCTTGCCTGCTCACAAGACATCGCTCGACATAAAGAAACGTCATTCGCTCCTTTATCGTGGGCAGTGCGCGCAAATCAGGCTTGATCATGCCAGGATTATCGCCCATGCCGCTCACCTATCCAGTGGAACCAGCGTGAGAAGGCCGCATCCGAATCCTTTGGCATGCCCGATGCCATATGCAAGCGCATGGCGCAAAGCGTCAGCATCGGTCACACGCAACACACCATCGTACTGGGCGCGCGCAAAGGTGACTTTGTTTCCTTGGACACCCTTGGTAAACGAGATTCTGTTGGAATTACTAACAATCAAGCTCGGGCAGCCCTCATCGTCGCTCAAAACCTCGAAACCATTCCTTTGGGCACGTGATCCCCGCTCGGGCGCAAAAATGCTTGGCACTTCCTTGTCGGTGCCCTTATATGCTTGAGCTCCAACGAGCCAGGCAGTTTGCTCCAGAATGGTCAGGTGGCCAATTCTATTTCTCTTAGGTTCGCCCTCGCTGTTTAGCAGGTCACTTCTGCCGCCACGCGTGCTTCTGTTGAGCGACGGATTCGCTACCAAGCGAAACGAATATGTCTGTCCGTTCGAGATGCGCCCCAAAAACGGATCGTATCCGCGCGTGCCCCACTGCGGTTCGCAGTCGGGCCACCCGATTTGTTCATCAAGCCCTACCAGGCTCGGCTTGCCGGGACTCACGATATAAAGGCGAGAACCCCCACCAGGCATTCTATCCACGCGCCAAAGCACGCGGCCGTCCCCGCTCGCCTGCGAAGGGGGAAAGCTGCCAGCAATCGCCGCATGCATGCGATAGGGCGAGGCGAGCATCGCACGCGACTCCCTCCGCGTCATATTGATGGGAAACTGGGTAAAGAACATCGGCTATACCTCCTTTCCTAGAGCAGACCAAGGGTCATGGTCGGCCTGCGCGCCAGCATATTTCGGGTTCCTAACCGTTGCTGTTGTATGGGCAACAGTACGAAAGCTGTATTGGCGTTGCTCCTGCGAAAAGCTGATGGGCACGTCACGCAGCGGAACATCGTAGCCCTCGCCTTCGTCAGAACCCTGTTTATCGTAGAGAATCTCCAGGTCAACGCTTTCCTTGTCGCGGAACTTCCAGTTGCCCTGATGTCTCTCGCTTGCTTCCCAGGGATGGTTGCGCAGGGCTTCGAGCAACGTCACATCCTCAAACAGCCCAATATGCACTCTGCATGCGGGTGGACAGGAACGGCGACCTAGAAACAGGGGAAACGCCGGAGCGTCAAGCGCCTCGGCGCACCTTTGCAAGAGCCTCAAATCGCCCTCAAGGGCCGCAACAAACACAGCATCGGCCAGATAATGCCGACGAGTTAAAGGCAGGGCATCGCCCGACACCCATCGAGCGCCCTGCGAGTCCCACTTTCGCTTGTGTTCGGTTTGAAAGTCACTTAGAAACGTTCCTGGCTGATCGATACGCACGCCAAAGCGTAGTGCCGCAAGGTCATCAACGGGATCTGTGCGGTAACGACCCAAAGCTGCGGCAAGCAGGCCCACAACGCCGCTCTTCGTCGGCTCGTGCTCTGTCCCGCGCTCGGTGAACCTACTCGACGACCCCCACGATTGTAGCGGACCCGCCAATTTGAGCAGCAGGACCGCCATAGCTAGTCCACCTCTTCGGTTTGGTAGCCATTTTCGGCCAGATAAGCAGCGCACGCTTGCGAGATTTGCGCAATTGCGGCGTCAAGGCCACATGCCCCTTCGACGCCCATGGCACCGGGAAGAGACTGCGCATCCGGAGATGCGGTTATAACGAACGTCTTTTGCGGGGTCGTTCCAAACGCCTTGTCAATCGCCTCTTCCTGCTTGGCCAAACGCTCACAGCCAATTTCAATCTGACTTTTCCCGTGCGATGCCTCAACAGGTTTTTCAAAAGCATTCACCAAGCTCACCGGTTGCGTACCCCTCAGCTGAAGAACAACCGCTCCGGGGAGCGTGCGATTTGCAAACGAATTCTGCTTTCCCGTGGGCATGGAGGTAATGAACGCCTTCAAAAACGCCTCAATGCCGCGGCAAGCAACCGCAGCTGAACCGAGATTTTCACACAGATGCAGCACATCAATAGTTGCATACCGATACATCGTCGATGACGTGAACTCTGTTGTCTCAATCATTGCTGCGCCCGCATTATCTTCGGGCGAGCAATCATCAAGAGCAGTGAAGTAATCGAACTCTGGGTTCATCTTCCCGATGCCAATGGCATGGGCGACTTGAACAGAGGCATCGACGTTCAAATCAGGTGCATCCGCCACCATACGCCCGAACATAGCCACATCGATGCTGTTAAGCGTCGGCTTCTTCTTGATGTCAAGAATTTCCTTAGCGAGCTTCTTGTCAACAGCCGTGCCCGCTTCAAAAGCCTGCGCCGCCAACGATGCTAGGGCCTTGATCTGCCCTGAAGAAAGAAACAGCAAGTAGCCCGTTTCGCCACCTTTGACTTTGACGCCCGTTGCCGCCAAAGCCTTCTCGGCAGCAACTTCGGCCTGACCGTCTTCAATGTCCGGCAAAATAGCGGTCACGGCTTCCGCGATCAAGCTTGCTGCGCGCTTCGTACGCCAACCAAGACCGAACTCATCCAACAGATCGGAGAAACTATCGCGCGTGGCCTTCTTCCACGCTTGGCTTGAAACCCTTGAGCGCTTGACTCCGCCGAAATATGCCGTTTTTGGACTACCCGTGTCATCTCGATTGATGTTGCTCGGGGGGACGGTCTGAAGGATATGGATATCGATGAACTGGGGCTTTTTCATGACAGGTCCTTTCTTGGTGATTTCCCTCATCAACTATTCTTCCGAAGGGCTGGCATCGATGCCGGACTCGGCCTTTGGTATTCGACTATATTCACGTCCCCATGCAAGGCGCACCTTATCTGCTGTATAGGGACTTTGCAGTTTGTATAGCTGTGCTGCAAAACGGGCGTAATCAACGGGAATCTCGGCAACTCGCAGCTGCTGTATAAGCTGCCTTGCATGGTGAAGTGCCTCTTCCATGGAATCGGCCGTTATAAAGGCCCTAAACCTTCGAGGCATTTCGCCCTCTTCGAGATTCGAGTAACGTCCCTTATCACTCCACACGAGCCGTCGCAGGGCTGCACCAAACGAATGCTCATCGCCAGGCACATACATTGGCTTGGTTTTGCCCTGTTGATGAACCGCATAGAGCGTGAGCGCGGCATGAACCGCCGTCTCGGCCCACGATGGTTCGATACCTCTCCCCACAAGCTCAGCAGGCAGGCCCTCGAACTCAAGCGGCCATGCATCTGCGTTTGAGCCTATGGGCATAAGAAGCGCATGGCGCAATGTTGCCAGCTTTCGTGCTCCTCGTGGTTTTCCGCTGGCAGACAGATAGTCGTTTTGGATAGAGCATATGCGCCCGTGCACGAACGCGAGCATAAGCTGCTCTGGCTTTTGCGCGCTGTTATCCGTCATATCTAAACCTCCTTATCTCTTGGTTCGTCTTCTTCAAGCGGCAGATACTTTTTTAGGGCAGTGTTGAGCATCGCCTTGGCTCGCGATGCCGTCATCCACCCGTTTATCTTGCCTGCTTTCATAGGAGCTCCAACGATTGCCTCTGGACCAGCCTCGCGAAGAAGGGCCCTGGCGTTTGCTTCGATAATCGCGCGGGCCGTGCAGTGCCACCGCATCCGCTCGGCCACCGCGTTGCTGCTTTCGTTAAGACCGGCGAGCCACTGGCGAAACGGCATATCAATCTCAAAGAAAGTACGCGTCTCCGCTTTCTCTTTCGCGCCCTTGAGCTCATCTGCCCCATTTCCGCCAGACGCTACACAGAGGTTTGCGGCAAGGGTACCCAAGGCAAAAACCGCGTCCGACGTTGAAGAAGCAAGGCTTTTGGCAAGAGCAGCCAGGTCTTTCCCTTCGCTTGACAGGAGAAATGCACTCAACTCAACCGTGTCATTGATGACATTGGAGACGACTGAGCTTTGTGTACCATACTCCATTCCAATCGCGTGGACTTGAATAAGCGCATTATCGAGCTGACATCTCGCATCTCTGCTCGCAAGATAAGAGACCCAACCTTTCAGCCCGGACCCAAGAACGGTTGAGTCCGCTTCTGGCGAACTTACGCCAAACACGGAATCGAGACCTCGCCAGAGGGCTCTTCTGGGCTGATGCATCTTGGGCAGGTAAACGAGAGGCAATTTCAACTGTCTTTCCTGGTTCGGACTACGTCTCCATGCCGTCATGGGTTCATAGCCCTGACGGTTAATCTGCGCCAGCTTGTCGCCGTTCGTCAAAACCACGGCAACCACGTAGCCGCTCTCAGGAATCAAACGAACTCTTCGAGCTTGCCACGTGTAAAGATCAAGCCTACCAGTCGGAGTAAGGTCATCAACTCCAGCGGGTGTTGTCGTCTTCTCCCAACAAGGCAAATCATTGTCCGAAAACAGCTCATTTATCTCATCGCCGCAGAGAATAGTATTAAGCAAGAGGGTTTCTTTAAGCGAAGGGCCCTCAAAGCACAACCCTCCTAAACAGCCCGACCATCCGGTACCAATTGGATAGCTCTTCCCTTTCTTAACGCGCGTATCGCCAACCGTTCCGCTTTTAATTCCAGCAGTATCGAAAGCGTGAACGTGAATAAGCCAGCGCGCGGATTCCGAGAAAGTCAGACGATCCGCCCCCTCACCTGATCGAAGCGAAAAGAGCGTATCCCCATCCGGTATGTCAGCGATCACCTTTCTTATTTCAGAGAACTCGTTCTTTGCCGTATGCAGACCAGCGACCTGCATAAAAGGCTGTTCCTCGTCAAACAAATCGAAACGATGGCGCCACTCGTCGAG
The DNA here is from genome assembly GCA_900542825.1 of uncultured Collinsella sp. Taxonomy (GTDB): domain Bacteria; phylum Actinomycetota; class Coriobacteriia; order Coriobacteriales; family Coriobacteriaceae; genus Collinsella. Next base: position 83,558 of record UQOY01000002.1, read on the forward strand.
GTATTCGTGAATCTGGTCGATGGGCAGTTCGTGCGCACGCCATAGGCGCCCCCAAACCTCCGCTGGAACGTCGTCATCGTCGAGCGCCGGAGAAATTGCCCTTTGCAGCACCGCCAGCAAAACGCGCAGAATCGCAAAATCCTGTGTGGGTAGATCGTTAGCCAAGCACTTGATGCTTGACGCTTGCTCAAATAGCTCGAGCAGTGACACCTCGCGCGTCGTCCCGTCCAAATCGCGAACGCAGATCCATGGTTCGTCCACGAGGTTAAAACTCACATTCTGGCTCATTGCGCATCTCCTTTCTTCCTCACTGTTTCAACAAGTTCAAGCCCAGCCTTACGCGAATAATGCATGCGATAGATAGCATCTTTCGTTTCTATCACCGTATCTAGGTTTGAATCAAATGCCAAGACCAGTTGGCCTTGAAGCCATCTTGACTCTTGCCATCTGAGCGCCTGAGATTTGGTCTCCAGGACATCAATTACCTGCTCAGACGATAGCCAGAACGGCAGACTCACGGTGCAACTCGCCGCAAGGCGGGCAACCTCAACGTCAGGCGCTTCACTTCCATCCCCCAAATAGCCCTGACATGGACGGCCCCCCTTTATGTCGGTGACCCAGGGAAGCAGCGTGAAACCGTCGCTGCTTGCTTGGACCGCAATAACCTCAACCGTGTCACAAGAATCGCGAACGGCAGCGCGTGCTTTTGTCTCGTCTGTAAGCGAGAAGGTTTCATTCAGCCAGCCAATAAGACTTTGCGTCCCCTTCTGCGGCTTGCTCAGAAGCCAGGCATTTGCCTTGAGCTGCTTGTTCTCTTTTGTCTTCTCCAGTTCTTCTTCCGCATCTCGTAAAGCATGGACCCATTCCGGTGCCGCACCCGCATCACACAGCTCTTCCGCTGCAATGCTTCGCGAATACGTCTGCTCGACAAGGCCCGCAATATCATGAGGCAGATTGACCATAGCCGTCCCCTCATCAGTGCTCTTTGCCCTCAACGAAAGCAAGCTGCGCAAAAGCATCGCAGAGTGATAGACCTTCTCTATACCCCTATTCACCTTAGGCGGAGCGGTCGTCCAGTCCTCGACGCCCGTGATAAAACAACGTGCTTGCCTGAGCTTTTCCGGACGCTGCCCCTGATTTTCCCCGCGTTCATGGCGGTGTAGGCGCCCCATTCGCTGCAGCAAAAGGTCGATAGGGGCTACATCGGTGATCATTACGTCGAAATCAATGTCGAGGGATTGCTCGATCACCTGCGTACCCACCACGATGAGCTTACTGGGCCTGTCGGCAGAGTCGGGACCAAGCAGTCGCAGCAGTTCCACATCATTTTCCATGCGGTCGACGGCAATAAAGCGCGAATGGACGAGCTTTACGCACGAATCGCCAAAGACAGTCTTCAACTGCTCGTAGGAGCTTTGGGCACGGGAAACAGTGTCTCGTAACACGCACGCGCAACCACCATCGGACAATAAGTCCCCCAATTGCGCAACCAGCGTAGCATCGTCGTCTTCTAATCGTTCGACAATAACGTTTGTTCCGATCGAAGGGTCATCGCATACTCGGTACATGCTATCGTCTAGCGCTCCATTTCGGGTTGCCGTTGTAACGAGCGGGTACGACGGCAACCCCGATGCTTTACGAGGAGCTTCCGGAATATCTTTCCGCTTTGATGCGCGACGAGTGGATTTTCTATCCCTACCCCGATAGGCGTGGATAAGCTCGTTGCGGCGCTCAGCGGGAAGCGTTGCCGAAAGCAGTATGGTCGGCACGCCGTAAGCGCCAAGCCACGTGAGCACACGGTCAAGATAGACATTCATGTAGGCATCGTAGGCATGAACTTCATCGATTATGACAACCTTGCCGGCAAGGCCCAAGTGCCTAAGCTGCACGTGGCGCGCCTTAAGCGCCGCCATAAGCAGCTGGTCGACCGTGCCCACAACAAATGACGACAGAAGACCACGCTTCCTTCCGCCAAACCACTGGTGCGCTGTCACATCTTCCTCAACGCTTTTTTTCGCGTCATCCCCCATCCAAGTGCGTCCCCAACTTCGCAGGCTGTCGTAGTCCGGGTTCAAAGCCGCCTTGCTATGCAAAAGTTGCATCGACTGCGTACTGCGGCCCCGCGAATCGGGAACGCACTCGAGCCAATCTTTAACACGCTTGAACATCGCGTTGGAAGTTGCCATTGTCGGCAAAAGATAAGCGATTCCCCCTGCCCCGGTTTTCGGAGCCATAATCTCTGAGCACATCAGTGCAGCCTCTGTTTTGCCGTTGCCCATGGGCGCTTCGATAATGAGTAGCCCTGCGCCGTCCATGTCGGATGCCGCCTGCATCGCCTGCTCCTGCGCTGGACGCAAGCTCGCATCCTCAGGAAGACCAGTAAAGCGGTGATGAAACAGCTCTTGTCCCCCCTCCTTTACCGGCATCGCCTGCCACGCCGGGGGCAACGCCAGCGAAGCCCATGCGGCATCGGTGCGCTTGATAAATTCGTCGTAGGAGCCGATGCAAGAGTCAAGAGGGAACAGATCTGAATTTGAGGCAATCCAATCGGCAACGATAACCAGCGCAGAGACGAGTGCTTGTTCTGGCTGAGGAACGGGTGACGAGCTAAAGACACTCTCGAACTTCGCCATCCCCGACTCCTCAAACATCCAGTCAAGAAGCTCCTCTTGGACGGCACGCCAATCGTCATCACCCAAGTTCTCGTTGGGAAAATTACGCGATGCGCTCGTTATGCCGTCGAGCACGCTATCGGACGAAGGTGTGGTTCCATGATGCGCCCCCAGAATGCACCCGAATGTCCACGAGCAGTCCCAACCGCGTCCATCGAGCCAATCTTCGAGGATCACCTCGCTCATGAAGGCGTGCGATGGAGGGTGGTTCATCATGCGGGGGCTCGGAACCTGAAGCCCCGCTTGTTCAACAAGTTCTGCCCGCTCCGAGACCTTGTACTGGAAGCCTGGCGTCGCCTTGCCAATGTCGTGGATACCAGCAAGCCAGGTAACGAGTGCCGCCGTTGCAGAATCGTCACAGCCAAATGCGTTCACGATTTGGTGCTTGATAGATTCCGCCAGCCATTCGTTCCAAAGCTTGCGCGCAACACCCGCAGAATCGGCCATATGAACATAAAGAGGCGACCACAGGTTACGCTCTTCCGCGCCGCCCGTTTTTGCCCATAGTGCACGGGCCCGTGAGCTTATGGGAATAGAGTCCATCATGGTCTTTTGCATTACTCTCCCATCCGCTTCTTCCTAGAACCCGAGAGGCTGGGAAACGCCTTACGATTAGACTACTACCGCGGACGGACATTTTTTAATAGCTATCGGCAAACGTAATGTTGCTCAACGTTTGCGCTGTGAGCATGTGTGTTTAATGGAGTGCCTGCGAACCTTATCGCCGCACAAAAACGGGGCGACTCGCACCCCTGCGAGCCGCCCCGTGCCCCTAGCTATCGCGTCATAAGGCTAACCGGCACCGTTCCCCTACTTCCCAAATAGCGCACCCAGCAGACCGCGGCGCTTGGGCTTCTCCTCTCGGCAGGAACCCTCGGCAACCGCTGCCACCTGGCGCGGCTGTTCGCCGCATCCCTTACGCACGATCTGGTACAGGAAGGGCGATTTAACGTATTTGACCTCGATGGGCGCGGCATGCACGGTACTTTCGCCGGACAGATGCAGACTCGGATTGAGTGACGCCACCACATGCGTTTCGCGCTTGTCGCTAAACACCACCGCGGCCGCACGACCCGTCTGGCCGTTCACGGCGATGCGCACTTGCTCGCCGTCGCGGCTATCCGACGCCGGGCGATCGACAAAGTAGACCGGCACCATCACCAGGCCGTCCTTGTGCTTGCGGGCCTTGCGCGCCCACGTGCGGATGCTCTTTTTATTGAGCCCCAGCACCGCCTCGGCATCGTTGCCGGCAATGTCGAGCGCCAGCTTATCAATGACCACCTGGTCCTTGGTAGACGCATCGACGGAGACAACGCGGAAGTCGCCTTCCTGCATGGCCGGGTCAAACGGCCCAACCTTGGCAAAGTCCCACGGCTCCAATATGCCCATAAGGCGAACATCCAGGTAGTTGGCCCTGGGATATGCCCAGTCGAGCACCTCGTAGTACACCAGGGTCTCCTTGCTCAGGCCCTTGCCCGGGAAGGACGCCATCATGCGCAGGTCCGCCAGCGCCATGGGGAAATAGAAGAGCATCATGTCGTTTTGGATCGCGTCTTCCACGTCATGCCCGGCAAAGGCGTCGGGGTACTGGCGCACCAGCTGCAGCGCGTTGGCACGCGCCTGTTGCGGCGAGATTTCACAGGGAATGCCCTGCTCAGGTACATACTCCGCACCAACGCCCATGGTCAGACGCTTGCTAAAGGTACCGGGCTTGAGCAAGTCGGCAACGCCGATCTTATTACCGCAGGACGGGCACTCAAACACGCTCTGGGTCGATAACCCCTCAAAGGACGCACCGCAGAAGGGGCACGGAATGCTCACGTGCGTGGCTTCTTGGAACTCCTGAGCCGTGCCGCGGTCCTCCCACAGCAGATGCTCCAGAACCGACTGATTGCGCCAGTATGAATTAAAGAAATACCAGTCCGGGTCCTCCGGGCGCTCGAGTTGCGACACATGGGTGAGCTTAAGCAGCCCATCGACAACCGTCAGCGGCGTATGGCGAATACCCAGGGCGCTCTTGGGCTCCCCCGCATCGGCCTGCCACGGAACGACCGTGCCGCAATAGGCGCACTCAAAGCTGCGTTTAGCCTGGTGTGAGTACATAGGGCCGCCGCAGTTTTGGCATTTAATGGCAAACATCTCGTCCATGGATACGTCCTCCTTTGCACAGGGGCTGTCGACATTAAGTATGTCGGGCAGGCAGGCACATGCCCATACCCATGTGGCCCAAAATGGAGCACCTGGTCGGACAAGAAGGGCCGCTCGTTAGCTCCAGCAGACCATTGCTGCATTTTCTGAGCATCGGTACACGGTGCGTCCATGCGAGCTACACTATCCCCTTAACCATGATTGTGAGGACGATTGCCATGCTATTTGTAAATCGGCTGGTACATAAACTTGTTCCCGGCAGCGAGGGCGAGCCGGTCGATGCAACTTGTCGCACCAACGCGGGCTTTGCCGCAGGCCTCATTTGCATTGGCCTCAACATTGCCCTGTGCCTAGCCAAGGGCATCGCGGGTCTGCTCGCCGGCTCCGTCTCGCTTATCGCCGACGCCTTCAACAACCTCTCCGATGCGTCGAGCAACATTGTGAGCCTGCTCGGGTTCCGACTTGCCAGCCGCCCGGCCGACGAAGGTCACCCCTATGGCCACGGCCGCTACGAATACCTCGCCGGGCTGTTTGTCGCCGTCCTCGTTTGTGCCGTCGGCATCAACCTGGTGCTCGAGTCCGTTACCAAGATCATCAAGCCCTCCCCCACCGCGTATTCGGCGCTCTCCATGGCAGCCCTTGTCCTGTCCATGCTCGTTAAGCTCTGGATGGCCGCGTTCAACCGCACGCTGGGCGATCGCATCGACTCGGAGACGCTCGTCGCCACGGCGCAGGACTCCAAAAACGACGTCATTACCTCTGGCTCGGTCTTGGTGGCGGCGCTTATTTCGCAGACGACCGGCTTTGACCTCGATGGCTGGGCGGGCCTGGGCGTGGGCATCTTCATCTGCATCAGCGGCCTGGGCCTGGTGCGCGACGCCATCAGCCCGTTGCTGGGGCAAGCGCCCGACCCCAAGCTCGTCCAAGAAATCCGCGACAAGATCATGTCGTATCCGCAGGTCCTAGGCACGCACGACCTCATGGTGCACGACTACGGCCCCGGCCGCCAGTTTGCCAGCGCCCACGTGGAGATGCCCGGCGAGGGCGACGCGTTTGAACATCACGAGATCCTGGACACCATCGAGCACGATATCAAACGGCAGATGGGCATCGACATCACGCTACACTGCGACCCCATCGCCACCACCGGCGACGACCTACGCGGCTGGGTCAAGCGCGGCATCATGCAGATCGACCCCGCGCTCTCCATCCACGACCTGCACGAGCACGACAGGTTCGTTTCGTTTGACCTGGTGCGTCCCGACGGCTTTGACATATCCGACGAGGAGCTGCTGGAGCTCGTCACGCGCATCGTGCACGAGCGCCGGCCCGATGCATCATGCGTCGTCACGTTCGATTCGGGCTTTAGCTCGCCCGAGCGTCCGGCAGAGCAGCTGTAATCGACAGCAAAACGGGACGCAGGACCGCCGACCAACGCGCCTATGCGCCCGGTCACGCGATCCTGCGTCCCGTTTTTGTTTGCACCGCTAAGGCCCTAGCCGCTCGACCGCTAGTTTCCCTGTGCGCCCGAAATGCCGTTTTGCAGCGCGTCCCAGGCATTGGTAGCCATATCGCCCAGATTCTGAGCAGTATCGCCGAGGTTCTGAGCCGTATCACCCAGCTCTTGCGCCTTGTCTCCCAACTCCTGTGCCTTGTTGCTCAAGTCCTCCAGCGTATTGGAGCTCGAGCTGTCGGTACCGCTTTGGCCGTCGGGCGAGTTGCCCGAGCCGTTCTTGTGCGTGAGTTGAATTTCGAGGTTACCGTTGTCGTTATAGTAGGCAGAAGTAACAACCCAGTTGGCATCGACAACAGGCGTCGAGCCGTCGTCAGTCAGAATCACAGCATTCGAAAGATCGGCGCCGCGCGACTTGAGGAGCTTCTTGGCGTTGGACCAGTACTGCCCCGGGATATCGCTCAGATCGACGGTGCTAGACGAGGCGGACTCGGTTTGCTCGGCAGTGGTATCGGCCGTTGAACTCCCTCGCTTGTTGAGCATGCCCGACACGATGGCGAACACAATCGAGAGGGCAAAGAAAATCGCCAACACAATGAGGATCTTCTTGATCACACTCGACGAACGCGACGGCGTCTCTTCCTCGTCCTCACCATACTGCGGAATCGATTTGGGATACTCGCGATAGGGCTGGCGCGCATACGGATCGCGCGACTCATATCGAGGTTGGGCCTGTGCCGTGCGCGGCATATACGTCGTCTGCTGAGGCTGCGGAATAGGATTTTGCGGCAGGTTGTTATAAGCATCTGTCGCCGCATTGCCATACGGGTCCGGCGCCGCATTGCCATACGGGTCCTGCGGTGCATAATCAAACGGATCCCGTGGTGCATCGCCATAACCCATAACCCGTGTGGGTTCGGCAGACACCTGCGTCGCATCGGGAGCAGCATTGCCGGGATTCGGCACTATACGGGTCGCATCGGCGCTGCCGCCAGCCTGTGCGGAGCCATATCCGCCCATCACGGTCGTCTTGTCCTGGTCCATGCAACGTTTCCTTTCCGTCGCCTGTAAGCATCAAGTTATCAATGCATTCTACCCGCGCAAAAGCCTATGATGGGCAAAGGCCGTCGGTATCTACAAGACATGCGCGGCCGACGGTTACAAGCGAATCGAGAAACGTCATGGCAAAAAGCAAGCTCATCAAAGACACAACGCGCGCCGAACGCGAGGAGATCATTAAGCTGGCACTCGCGGGCTGCGGCAACGGCAGTTGCGATAACTGTGGAAGCTGCAGCTTGGGAGCCGGCGATCCATATGGCACCTACCAGCCCTACATTGACGGCGAGATGGAAATCGCCGATATCAACATGATGGTCGCCGAACGCAACGCCAAACTTTTCGGCCTCCAGCGCGGCTAATGATCCCAAGGGGACGGAGGAAAACGGATCACTTAGGGGGTTGACCCTGTGCGGTGATCCGTTTTCCTCCGTCCCCTTGGGATCAAAAAGCCCCGCCGGGCCTTGGTAGGCGCGGCGGGGCGGGCAAGCGACTATAAGCAGCAGGCTTAGAACAGGCCGGTGATGTTGCCGTCGTTATCGACGTCGATGTTCTCTGCCGCGGGAACCTTGGGCAGGCCCGGCATGGTCAAAACGCTGCCGGTCAGCGCGACCACAAAGTGGGCACCGGCAGAAACCTTGAGCTCGCGCACGGTGATGCGGAAATTCTCGGGAGCGCCCAGGGCCTTGGCGTTATCGCTAAAGCTGTACTGGGTCTTGGCGACGCACACCGGCAGGTTACCAAAGCCGTTCTCGCGCAGCTCGGCGAGCTGGCGCTTGGCAGCCGGGGTAAAGTCAACGCCATCGGCGCGGTAGACCTTGGTGGCGACGGCCTCGAGGGCATCGGCGACATCGGCACCGTCTTCGTAGGCAAACTTGAGCTCGCTCGGCTGCTCAATCAGGCGCATGACCTCATCGGCCAGGTCGAGCGCGCCCTCGCCGCCCTTGGCCCAAACCTCGGACAGCTTAACGTTAACGCCGAGCTTCTGACACTCGGACTCGATGAGCTCGAGTTCGGCCTCGGTGTCCGTCGGGAAGCGATTGATGGCGACCACGCAGGGAAGACCGTAGACATTCTGAATGTTCTCGACGTGGCGCAGCAGGTTGGGCATGCCGGCCTTGAGGGCCTCGAGGTTCTCGTCGTTAAGGTCGGCCTTGGCAACGCCGCCGTTGTACTTAAGCGCGCGGGCGGTGGCGACAATCACGACGGCGCTGGGGCGAACGCCCGTCATGCGGCACTTGATGTCGAGGAACTTCTCGGCACCCAGATCGGCGCCAAAGCCTGCCTCGGTAATGGCGACATCGCCAAAGCGCATAGCCATGCGCGTAGCCATGATGGAGTTGCAGCCGTGGGCGATGTTGGCGAAGGGGCCGCCGTGGACAAACGCGGGCGTACCCTCGAGCGTCTGCACCAGGTTGGGCTTGAGCGCATCCTTAAGCAGGGCCGCCATGGCGCCCTGAGCCTTGAGGTCGCGGGCGCGGACGGGCTCGCCGGCAAAGTTGTAGCCGACGACGATCTCGCCCAGGCGCTCCTTGAGGTCGTTGATGCTCGTAGACAGGCACAGGATTGCCATGACCTCGGAGGCAACGGTGATATCGAAGCCGTCCTCGCGCGGCACGCCCTGAGCCTTGCCGCCAATGCCGTCGATAACGTGGCGCAGCTGGCGGTCGTTCATGTCGACAACGCGCTTCCAGGTGATGCGTTTAACATCGATTCCGAGCTGGTTGCCCTGCTGAATATGGTTGTCGAGCATGGCAGCCAGCAGGTTATTGGCGGCACCGATAGCGTGGAAGTCGCCGGTAAAGTGCAGATTGATGTCCTCCATGGGGATGACCTGCGCCCAGCCGCCGCCCGCGGCACCGCCCTTTACGCCAAAGACGGGGCCGAGCGAAGGCTCGCGCAGGGCCACGGCGCTCTTGACGCCGCGACGACGCAGACCGTCGGCCAGACCGATGGTCGTAGTGGTCTTGCCCTCGCCGGCGGGCGTGGGGTTGATGGCGGTCACGAGGACGAGCTTGGCCTGGTGATCGGTCGGCTCGTTGAGCAGCGAATAGTCAACCTTAGCCTTGTCGAAGCCGTACGGAATCAGGTGCTTTACGTCGACGCCGGCGTTCTTAGCCACCTCGGTAATGGGCAGCGGCGTGACGGAACGTGCGATTTCGATGTCAGTAGGCATGGGCGGTCCTTTCGTTACCAGATGAGAAAAAGACCAATTCAGCATAGCACGGGCGCGCAATAGTAAAACACCCGTAACCGATGAATGGCGATATGTTTATCCAATGCTCAGCGATAGCCTACAGACCAGCCAAAACAAACCCGTCCTAAACGGTCGGCTCAATTCCTAAGTGCTCAAAGGTGCGAAGCGTTGCCTGGCGGCCCTGGGGCGTACGAATCATCAAGCCGCACTGCAGCAGATAGGGCTCATAGACATCCTCGAGCGTACCTGGGTCCTCGCCCACCGCGCTGGCAAGGGTCGTCAGGCCCACGGCACGGCCGGAGAACGTCTTGGCAAGCGTCTCCAAGATGCGAATATCCATCCAGTCCAGACCAAGCTCATCAATCTCGAAGAACTCGAGTGCCTGACGGCAAATGTCAAGCTCAATAGGACCGTTGCCGCGTACCTGCGCATAGTCGCGCACACGCTTGAGCAGACGGTTGGCCAAGCGCGGCGTGCCACGCGAACGTGAGCCGATCTCGAGCGCACTCGGATGGTCGATCGTCACGCCCAGAATGGTTGCCGAGCGCGTCACGATCTGGGCAAGCTCCTCGACCGTGTAGTAATCCAGGCGATACGAAATGCCAAAGCGGTCGCGCAGCGGGCCGGTCAGCATACCCGAGCGAGTCGTTGCCGCCACCAGCGTAAACTTAGGGATATCCAGGCGAATCGAACGTGCGGCCGGGCCTTTACCGATCACGATATCGAGCGCAAAGTCCTCCATAGCGGGATACAGGACTTCCTCGACCGAACGGTTAAGGCGGTGGATCTCGTCGATAAACAGCACGTCACCCGGCTGCAAGTTGGTAAGGATAGCCGCCAGGTCGCCGGTACGCGCGATGGCCGGGCCGCTCGTCGTCTTGATCTGAGCGCCCAGCTCGTTGGCGATAACGGTGGCCAGCGTGGTCTTACCCAGACCCGGAGGGCCCGAAAAGATCACGTGGTCGAGCGTCTCGCCACGGCTCTGTGCCGCCTCGATCAGCACGCGCAGGCTCTGCTTAATGTGCTCCTGGCCACAATAGTCGTCCAGGCGCTGGGGACGCAGGGTACGGTCGACATCGAGGTCTTCGGGCGTCAGCTCCGAGCCCACCATGCGCTCACCGTGCGCCATGGATGCCGCCGGCGAATTGCCGGGCGTCGCCCACAGGTCCTGAGAGTCATCGGCTTCCCACATCACGCATCCATTCCGAGTCGCTTAAGCGCCGCGCCGAGCAGATCCTCGACACGCATATCCTGCCCATCATACCCGCTCAGGGCAACCTCGGTCTCCTGCGGGCTAAAGCCCATGGAGAGGAGCGCCGCGCGGGCGTCATCGATTGCCGAGGGAGCGGCGGCGGGGACCGGCATCGCAACCTGACCGGGGATTATGTCGACCGGAACAAAGCCCTTATCCTTGGCAAAGGTGCTCTTGAGCTCCAGAATGAGGCGCTGGGCGGTCTTTTTGCCCACACCGGGCACCTTGGCCATGCCCTTGTCGTCCTCGGCCATCACCAGGGAATACAGCTGTCCCACGGTATAGGTGGAAAGCACGGCAAGCGCCAGTCGCGGACCGACGCCCGAGACGGACACGAGTCGATCGAACATCGTGCGCTCGTCCTTGGAGGCAAAGCCAAAGAGCGTCATGGCGTCCTCGCGCACCTGCATACGGGTATAAAGGCGCACCTCGCCGCCGGGCGTAGGCAGCGTGACGGCAGTGCTGCCCGAAATACCGAGCTCAAAGCCCACGCCCGATACATCGACGACGGCCGAGCTCATCGTGGCCTCGACAAGCGTTCCATGGAGCTGGGAGATCATCAGTATCCGGTTCCTCTCTGTTGATAGAACTCGCCGCCGGTAAGCGCCCGGGTGCGGCTTAAGTTGACGTGGCAGATAGCGCAGGCCAGGGCATCTGCGGCATGGTCTGGGCGAGGGTCGTGATCGAGCTGCGTGAGCGTGCGCACCATGTAGGCAACCTGCCGTTTGTCCGCGGCGCCGGTGCCCACGACAGCCTGCTTAATCTGCATGGGCGTATACTCGCCGATCTCGAGCGCGCATTCCGAAAGCGCTACGAGCGCGGCACCGCGGGCATGCGCCGTGGGGATGGCCGAGCGAACGTTAGCGCCAAAGTAGATGCTCTCGATGGCCGCGGTATCGGGACGGTAGCGTTCGACGACGCCCTTGAGGTCGCGGGCGATATGCGACAGGCGCACCGCGAGCGGGCTGCCCGCACTGGTCTCGATACAACCGTAGGCACGGCAGCGGACCTCGCCACGCCGCTCCTCGATAATCCCCCAGCCCGTATGGGCCAAACCAGGGTCGATACCCAAAATGACCAAGCCGACCTCCCCTCGTCACCAGCACAGCGCAAGGCAACGCCCCGCGCACTATTCACGAACGTCTGTTCTAGAATAACACAACGGCGACCGTATCAAGCAGGCAAGGTTGAACCATAGGTTGAGCATAAGTCAGCGAGCGAGTCCCTGCCGTGGCAAGGTGTCGCGAAAGAGGAGCGCCGCGTACTTCTGTACGCAAGCGACGGTTTGAGCGGCAGATTGCCCGGCAGGGGCTCGCGCAGCGTCGACTCGTTACGCGGTTTGGTAAAGCCGCGTAACCTTGGCCCTATCCCATAGTTAGTTTTGGCTGAAGAATGGGAACTGCCTCGGGTCCACCGGCGGATGCGGCATCGGACCTCCCTGGGGCCCACCCTGCGGTCCGCCCTGGCCGCCCATCATCTTGTCGATGGCGTCCTGGACCTCGCCCTCAAACCGCTTCATGCCCTCGTGCAAACGACGCTGACCGTCCTCGGAGCGCAGCTCTTCCATCTGCTCGGGTGAAATACCCAACAGCTCGCCCAGCAGGCCCATCATCTCGCCGCGCATACGGTCACTCGTATCGTCGTCGGCAAAGCGACGCACCTCGGCGCGCGCCAGCGAATCAACCGTCACGCGCTCCTTGCCGTTGAGCCCCAGATCGGACCACGCAAGCATGTACGGCCAGGCGCGCTCGGCAAACGAACGGGCCGAAACGATCGGCGCCGTCGGCAGCATGCGACGGGCAGCCTCACCCTGGCGCACGAGCATCAGCAGCAGTGAGCAGGCCTCGGGCTTGGCGGCGGCCATCGGGGTGTCGTCAAAGGGACGGTTGCGGTCCACGTGCGACTCGAGCGCACCATCGACCTCACCCGGCTCAAGCCCGCCCAGCAGCTGCGCCGCGCGATCGAGCATATCAACCGGACCGGCGAGCGTCGAGAGTGCCTGCGCCAGCACGCGATCCATGCAATCCTCTACCGCGTTGAGCGTCACGAGCTCTTGGGGCACCACGGCCGAGGCGCGGTTGCGCACGCGTGCCACAAACTCGAGCGTCGACAGATACACATCGCCAAAGGGCGCAAAGTCGCCCTGGTAGCCGCCGGACAGCGCGGGCGCCGCCAGTGCGTACTCAGTCTTGGAAAGCGGGCTCAACGCCATGGCACCCAGCTCGAGCGCCGTGTCCTCGAGCATCAGACCCAGCGCACGCGAACGCAGGCGTTCGGCATCGCCCGCCGACACGTCGCGGTCAAGCACGCGCGCCGCATCCGGCGCATCGCGCTCGACGGTGCGAATGTGCAAGCGCTCGGCGATTGAGCGCACAGCGGAACAGCGGGCGGCCTCCGCCTCCTCCTGCGCCGGCGTAAAGACGCGATTGCGCCCCAGCACCAGACCAATTACGTTACGCGAACCCAAGGCATCGACGGCAAGCGCCGCCAACAGGGACGACGGCAAATCGCCCTCGAGCGCCACCACGGCACGCGATGCACCGCGGGCGCGGGCATTGTCGCGCACGGCAAGCACCAGCGCCTGCCATAGCCACTCCTCGGAACGAAACTCGGGCAGCTCATGGTCCTCCAGGGCATCGAGCATCACGCCGCGCTGAATTTCCTGAACCAGCAGGCTCTCCTCAAAACACGGCGCCTGGGCCACCACGCGGCCGCAATCGTCGAGCACAAACGACCCGCCGGTATACACCGACTCGTCGTACGCACCGATCGGCGCCATGCAGGCAAACCATACGCTGCGCTTGGACGCGATCTTGCGGTAGGCACCGCTGCGAACGGCAGCAATGGCGGCCGTCTCGCGATCGGTCATATCAAACGCGTTAAACTGGAAATAGGCAATGAGGTCGACGCCGGTCGGCAGCATCTCGAGCTCGCGGTCCAGGTCAAACACCACAGCGATGCGTACTCCGTCCACGTCAAACACCGGAGGCGCCCAACGCGCGTCGTTGCTCTCGCCACGCTGTAGGGCGATGCTTGTGCGCGCGGGCACCACGCGACCGTCTTTAAGCATCATATAGTCAAGCAGGGGCTGGCCCTCAAACGAAACCGCAGAGGGCACGATGCAGATCATGTCGAGCTCTTGGATGCGCTCGGCAACGCCCGTCAGGCCCGTCAGCATATCGTGCTCAAAATCGGCAGCGCCCACCAGGCTGCCCGGCATGGCGCCCATGAAGAGCGGGGCCGGAACGCACAGCACGCGCGCGCCGCGCTCATGAGCCAGGCGAGCCTGGTCCTCGATGCGGCCGCAAATGCCTTCAATATCACCCAAGCGCATATCGATCTGTGCAAGTGCGAGCTTCATGGCCAAGCCCTTCCCATCGTAACTGTCGTTGTCGTAGTAAAAGCGCCGGCCGCATAATGCAGCCGGCGCTCGCATGTGCATATGCTAGCTATGATACCCCGAGCGGGGGCGCGCTCCTAGAACGTCGCGGACCACAGCCCATGCAGGTTGCAGTAGGCATAGACGGTACCGGTCTTGGAGCCGCCAGCGAAAAACGTCGTGGGCTTCATGCCGGGCTCAAGGTAATGGACCTCCAGGCGGCCCTCGGCCTCAAGCGCGATCCACTCGATGTAGTGCTCGGGCAGCATGGGGTGCTCCGTCGAGCCCACGCGTGCGCGAATGACGTGGCCGTCGCGCTCGATTTCGACAACAGGCACGTGCTTCTCGTGCGCTGCATCCTCGGTGTTCGCCGTCAGCTCCGTGCAGCCGGCAGGGGTCGCAACGCCGTCGCCAAGGGCGGCAACGAGCTTGCCATCGGAGTCCTTAAAGAATTTCGCCATGATGTTCTCCTTTGCTGATGTGCCAATATTCCTGATGCTTCTTATGCCCAAAGGCAGGCGAACCATCCACGGCATGGCAAATGAACACATAACGGGCGGGAACGGTGGGGCGGCGCGTACTATCCGCCCTGGCGGCCCCACCCGAGCGGGTTAGCGACCGTCGCCACCGAGCAGCGCCAGAACATCCTCGCGCGTGAACAGTGCCGACGAGATGCCGTCGCCGCCGAGCACGCTGTTGACAAGATCGCGCTTGGATTCCTGCATCTGCATGATGCGTTCCTCGATCGTGTCCTTAGCGATGAGCTTGTACACGGTCACGGCGTGCTGCTGGCCAATGCGGTGGGCGCGGTCGGTCGCCTGGTCTTGTGCCGCCACGTTCCACCACGGGTCGTAGTGGATGACCACGTCGGCAGCCGTCAAATTAAGGCCCACGCCGCCCGCCTTGAGCGAAATCAAGAACACTGGCACCTCGCCCGCTTGGAACCGTGCAACCATCTTGGCGCGGCTCTCCTTGGACGATGCACCCGTAAGCTTAAGAAAGGCGATGTCCTCCTTGGCCAGGCGCTTGCCGATGATATCGAGCATGCCCGTAAATTGGCTGAACAGCAAGATGCGGTGACCACCGTCAAGTGCGCCATGGACGAGTTCCATGCACGTATCGAGCTTGGCGCTTCCCGCCTTGTAGTCTGCGTAGTGTAGATGCGGGTCGCAGCAGATCTGACGCAACTTGGTGAGCTCGGCAAGCACCTTGAGCTTATCTTTCTTAAACTCCCCGGCCTCGCGGTGCTGCACCTGCTGGGCGATGCGGTCCTGGTTGGCCAGGTAGAGCTTGCGCTGCTCGCCGGCAAGCTGCGCCATCACCGTGTCTTCGATCTTCTCGGGCAGGTCGGCCACCACGTCTTCCTTAACGCGACGCAGCACAAACGGCGACACGAGCGCCTGCAGACGAGCGGCGCTGTCGCCCTCGGCATGCTCGACGGGACTCTCAAAGCGCTTGGCAAATGAGTCGCGCGTGCCCAGAAGGCCCGGCATCAAAAAGTCGAAGATGCTCCAGAGCTCGGACAGGCGATTTTCGATGGGCGTTCCCGTCAAGGCAAAGCGCACGCCTGCCGGCAGACGCTTGGCAGCGCGAGCCACCTGGGTGAGCGGGTTTTTAATGTACTGGGCCTCGTCGAGCACCACACGGGCAAAGTCCTGCTCGATGTATTCGTCGATGTCGCGGCGCATGAGGTCATACGACGTCACGACCACGTTATGCTCGGCCACACCGGCAATCTGCACGCGGCGCTGCGCCTTGGCGCCCACAATGGCGCACACATTAAGCGAGGGGGCAAAGCGCTCCAGCTCGGCAGTCCAGTTATACACGAGCGACGCAGGGCACACCACGAGCGTGGGCTTGGCGTCCCCCGCCTCCACGCGCGCCAGAATGTGCGCGATCATCTGCAGCGTTTTGCCCAAGCCCATATCGTCGGCCAAGATGCCACCAAGGCCCAGGTGCTCAAGCGAGCCGAGCCACTGATAGCCGTCGACCTGATAGCCACGCAGCGTGGCCTTGAGCGAGGCGGGTACCGTAAAGTCCATCTTGCCGAGCGTGTCCAGGCGCTCGACAGTGCGGCGAAACGCCGCGTCGCGATCGGCCTCGAGCGCCGGCGTGCGCGCGAGCATGCTGTCGACAAAAAGGGTGCTCGACGCGGGAAGCGACACGCCGTCGAGCAGGTCGACGGCATCGACGCCCAGGTCCTCGGCAAGGCCAAACGCGGCACGGGCGCCCTCGTCCAGGCGCACGATATCCCCGGACGTAAGTCGCGCGAACGTCTGGTGACGCTTGTAGGAGTCGAGGTAGATGGCAAGGTCTGCCGCCGAAAGGCCACTTGCGCCCAGTTCGACGTCGAGCAGGTTACTCTTGACGGTCGCACGCACCGAAAGCTTGGGCGCAGGGCGCACCGAGACCTGGCGCAGACGATCGCTGAGCATGACCTCGCCCAGCTCGGACAGGGCAGACAGGCCCTCGGTCAGCAAGCAGAACAGGCGAGCGTCATCGCGCTCCTCAAACGCCAGGCCGCCCTCGTAAAAGTTGAAATACAGAGCCGCCGTGTCCATAACGCGAAACTCTGCCACCTCGTCGCGCGGCGGCACGCCCGGGCGCTGCTCTTCGAAGAGGCTGCCCGGAGCACCCAGGCTAAAGAGATCTGCCGACCAATCGCCGTAGGCCACCGTAATCTTGCAGGTCACGAGACCATCGTCGACGCCAATCGCCATGGCAAAACTCGGCTCGGGCGCCACAGCGTCAAGTACGGCGGGAGCGGTCAGGTCGGTGTAGTCGCGCAAGATAGGCAGCGCCATGCGGCAGAACTCGCCCACCTGGTCGGCGGCGATATGGACCGGCGTGCGGCAGGGCAACAAGTGCGATAGGAACGGTGCCGCATGTTGGGCAAACGCCGTGTCGGTACGGCGCGCGCGGCGCGTATCGACCAGATAGGCTGCATCGCCCGCGACAAAGCAGTACGCATCGGCCGGGAGGCGCAAGTCGTAGCTGCCTCCCGCCGCCGGTGCAATCTTGGCGGCAAGGAGCGGCGGGCGCTTAGCCGGGACTTCGTCCTCCCCCTGCGGCGACGGCTCTACTGCCACCTCGTAGGAGCGATGCGTCGTCGTCCCCCGTGACCAAGCAGGCTCAAAGGACATGGTCCTGCCGCGCAGCAGGTCCAGCACGGACACGATGGAATACTCGGATACCGGCAACTGACGCTCGGCGACAAAACCGTTGCGGACAAAGTCATACGACGCCGAGCGCGAGCTCGTAATATCGCCTAGGTAGGCGACCGTCATTGCGATAAAGTCGAGCAGCTTTGTCGACACGTCATCGAAAGCCTCGGGCACATGGACAAACGTGAGCTTCTTGCCGTAAGAGAAGGTGCCTCCTCGGACATAGGCATCGGCCATGCCGTCGATATCCTTAACCACGTAGGACACCGAACCGCAGCGAATGCGAAACTCGAGCGCCCAGTTAAAGCGATCGGCAAACAGCGGATTGTAGTACGGCACCAGCGAGGGCTCCAGCACCGCTTTGGGCGCATCGGGGTCAATGGTGCCGGCGAGCTTGCGACGCATGCCCGCCAACTCATCCATGCGCGCGTCCGAAAGATCGGAAAGCGCCGCCACAAGGCTCGGGCTCGTGGGGACGGGCGCTGGGAAGGGAAAGTTAGGGTTGACCGCCGGCGCGGTGGACGCGGGACGTGTGGGCTGCTTGGACTGTGCGGGCGGTACCGTAAACGTGCGGACCGGCGTGCGCAGGCCCTCGACGGGCTCGGCGCCGCTGGCGTCCAGGTACGCCAACGCTGTGGCGATGGCGTGTTTGCACATGCCGGAATAGCGGAAGGCGGCGGGGCAATCGCAGTCGTAGTCGATTACCTCGTGCTCGTCCATGTCGAGCGCCACGTGCGTCTTGTACAGGTCGCCGCGCGAGCCGCGCACCGAGCCCTCAACCGTCACGTTTTTGGAGAAGCGCGAGCCGGAGTCCTCAAACGACAGAACGGCGCCGTTGAGCATGAGCGAGCGCCCTTTCATAAAGGTACTGCTGAGCGCCGCCTCTTTACGAAGCGCCTGCACAAACGTCCCCTGCGTCATCACTTCCTCCAATCTCGCGCGGACCAGCAAGGTCGCCCTTAGATCACCGTCACTCTGCCCTGGTTGCCGACGATGGCCTTTGCCTCTGCCAACAGCGGAATCGAGCGTGCGTTGACCTTGGCCGGCACCTCGGCACGCAGCACGCGCCCGTCCACCTGCTCGATAAAGATCTCCACGCGGTCGCCGCCCGGGTTGGCGGTAAGCACCGTGGCAAGACGCGCCATATTGCCCTGGCTAAAGCGGCTGTTGGGCACCATGACCTCAAACACCTTGGGCTTGTTGCTCTCCTCGTTGAGCTCCAGCGGCACGATCTCCTGCGCGATGATCTGGTCGCCGCGGTCCGAGCGCTCGAGCTTGCCCTTAATGCGCACAAACGCATCGGACAGCTGCGCGCCGGTCTCGGGATCGACCTCGCCGTACAGGTACCCCTCGGCCTCCTTGTAGGTCTTGGGGAACACTACGACGGTGGCCTCGCCTTCCATGTCCTCGAGCTGCACGATGCCCATGGGGTCGCCGTTTTTGGTCACGCGCTTGGACACGCTCGAGACCATACCGGCCCACCACAGCGCCTTACCCTCGGGAATCTCCTGGTTGATGGTACCGCCCGTGGGGTTTTGCACCTCGTAGCCGGTGTCGATCTGCGAGAACGAGAAGTCGCGCGCCTTGGCTAGCGCATACTCAAACGGGCGCAGCGGGTGGTCCGAGACATAGATGCCCAGAACCTCCTTCTCCTGGCTCAGCTTAAGATGGCGGTCCCACTCCTGGCCGTCCGGATCGGGTACGCTCACCTCAAAGCCCGAGCCCTCAACGTCGCCAAACATATCGAAGAACGACGTCTGGCCGCTCGCGCGATCTTTCTGGCGCTTTACCGCGGCATCGATGATGTTCTCGGGGTTGTTCTTATCCACAAAGTGCATCATCTGGCGACGCGGATATCCCGTGGAGTCGAAGGCGCCTGCCTTGATGAGCGATTCGATCACGCGGCGGTTGGCCTGGCTCGAGTCCACGCGCTCGACAAAGTCGTGCAGCGTCTTAAACGGGCCGCCCGCCTCGCGCTCGGCGATAATCGCCTGCGCCACGCCGGTGCCCACGCCGCGGATGCCGGCCAGACCAAAGCGCACGCCCTCCTTGGTAGCCGTGAACTCGGTACCGGACTCGTTGACATCTGGCGACAGCACGGGAATGCCGTCGTGACGGCACGCCGAGACGTAGTGAACGATCTTGTCGGTCTTGCCCGTATAGGACGTCAGAACGGCCGCCATGTACTCGTGTGGATAGTGCGCCTTGAGCCACGCCGTCTGCATAACCAAGATGGCGTAGCCGGCGGAGTGCGACTTGTTGAAGGCGTAGGACGCGAACTCGAGAACATCGTCCCAAATCTTCTGGGCGACCTCGCGCGTGTAGTTGTTCTTGATGGCGCCGTTCATCCAGTGGTCGTAGGTGGTCTCGTCCGAGCCATCCTCCCAGTGGAGCACCGTCGACGTGAGCAGCTTGATCTTTTTCTTAGCCACGGGCTTACGGATACGCGAGTCCGATTCGCCCTTGGAGAAGCCGCACATCTCGACGGAGATGAGCATAACCTGCTCCTGATAGACCATGGTGCCGTAGGTTTCGCCCAGGATGTCGTCCAGGCGGTCGTCGTAGGAGACGGCCGGTTCCTTGCCGTTCATACGGTTGATGTAGGACGAAACCATGCCGGCGCCCAGCGGGCCCGGGCGGTACAGAGCAATCAATGCCACGACGTGTTTGTACTCGGTGGGCTTCATGTTCTTGATCGTGGCCGTCATGCCGGCGGACTCGACCTGGAAGACGCCGGCGGTGTGGCCGGAGCCCATGAGCTTAAAGATCTCGGGGTCGTCAAAGGGGATCTCTTCCTCTTTGATGTCGATGCCAAAGTTCTTTTTGATGTTGGCCTTGGCCTTGGAGATAACCGTCAGCGTGCGCAGGCCCAGGAAGTCCATCTTGAGCAGGCCCATGTCGGCAACGGTATGGCCCTCGTACTGGGTAATCTCGACGCCGCCCTTGGTGTCGAGCTTGGTGGGCACGTGCTCGTTGACGGGGTCGCGGCAGATCAGAACGGCGCACGCGTGCACGCCCTCGCCACGGGTGAGGCCCTCGATCGAGAGTGCCGTGTCGATGATGCGGCGGGCGTCGTCGTCCTTTTTATATGCCTCGGCAAAATCGGGGTTAAACAGATCCTCTTTGCCGGGTTGCTTTTCGAGCACCTGCTTGAGCTTGACCTTGGGGTCGCTCGAGACCATCTTGGACAGGCGCTGGCCCATGTAGACCGGGTAGTCCAGAACACGTGCGGCGTCGTTGATGGCCTGCTTGGCCTTGATGGTCGAGTAGGTGATGACGTGGGTGACCTTCTCGGGGCCGTAGAGCTGGCGAACGTGCTCCACGACCTCGAGGCGTCGCTCATCGTCGAAGTCCATATCGATATCGGGCATCTCGGTACGCTGCGGGGACAGGAACCTCTCGAACATCAGGCCGTTCTCGAGCGGGTCGAACGCGGTGATGTTCATAGCGTAGGCGACGATAGCGCCGGCGGCCGAACCACGGCCGGGGCCGACGCCGATGCCGTTGTCCTTGGCCCATTGCACGTACTCGGCAACGATCAAAAAGTAGGCGGCAAAGCCCTTGTCGCAAATGACCTTGTATTCGTACTCAAAGCGCTCTTTGATGTTGACGCCACCGATCTCGCGCGTGGCCCAGTCGTCACCGTAGTGCTGGCGCAGGCCCTTCTCGCACTCGCGGCGGAACTGGCTCTCGTGCGTCTCTCCGGGATCGAGCAACGGGAAGCGCGGCAGGATGATGGAGTCCCAGTCCAGCTCAACGTAGCACTTGTCGGCGATCTCGAGCGTGTTGTCGCATGCCTCGGGGCAATACGGGAACATCGCCCGCATCTCCTCCTCGGTCTTCATGTAAAACTCCGAGCCGGTCATGCGCATGCGGTTGGGGTCGTCGACCTTGGCGTTCATGCCGATGCACATGATGACGTCCTGCACGGGCGCGTCCTCGCGGCGCAGGTAATGGAAGTCGTTGGTGGCGATGACCTTGACGCCCACCTGCTTGGCGATATCGATGAGCGTGCGGTCCATCTGCTCGTCGGTAAGGCCGTTGTCGGTGGTGATGCCGTGTTCCTGGATCTCGATGTAGAAGTCGCCGGGATCGAAGGTGTCGCGGAAGGTCTCGGCCCACTTGATGGCGCCCTCCATGTCACCGCGGTCGATGTATTTGGGAATGATGCCCGCGATGCAGGCGCTCGTGCAGATCATGCCCTTGGCGTGGCGGCGCAGGTTGTCGAGCGTCACGCGCGGCTTGTAGTAAAAGCCCTGCACGGCTGCCTCGGAAACCGTCTGCATCAGGTTGACGTATCCCTCCTGGTCCTTGGCCAGAAGAATCATGTGGTAGAGCTCGGGCTTATGGTCGCGGGCAAGGGTCTCGTCCGGCGTAAAGTAAACCTCGCAGCCAAAGATGGGCTTGATGACCAGAGGCGGCTTGAGCTCGTCGATGTTGCCCTTCTCGTCCCACATGGCCATGTCCTTCACATACTGGGCATGCTCGCGCGGGTTTTCCTCGGGATCGGGCTCCACCAGCTCGTCGCGGCGGTCCTTTTCCAAGAAGGCCTTGTCGTGACTCCAGGTTTTGTACTCGGGCGTGTTGTGGTTAACGGCGTCGCAGGCCAGCGCCAGGTCGGGCACGCCGTACATGTAGCCGTGGTCGGTAATGGCCACGGCGGGCATGCCAAGCTCAACGGCACGATTGACCATATCCTGGATACGGGTTGCGCCGTCGAGCATGGAGAAAACAGTGTGATTGTGCAGATGGACGAATGCCATGTAATGAGCTCCGATGCGGGTTCGTGATATTAGGGTTACGATTCTACCGCACGGCGCGGACGGCACCCGAACCTAGCCCAAACCCACACGGCTCCTCTTGCAGTTACGGTGAAATGCGGACTGTTTGGCGGCTTTTTTGGCCAAAACAGTCCGTATTCCACCGCAAGTTATTGAGGGCTAGAGGTTGTAGGTGACCACTTGAGGTTCGGCGGGTTCGACGAAGATGGTTGGATCCGACTGCTCCACGCGGACGAACTTGACGGTCACGGCCTCAAATCCCGCCTTGTGCAAAACATCAGCGTAGACGCGCGCCTGCAGGGCGTGCTTCTCCCGCAGCTGTTCCGGCGTCTCGTCCGGTGTGCCGCCCGTCTTGTAGTCGATGACCAGCGCGCATGACGAATCCGCCGGGTTCGTCGCCAAAGCGTCGATGGCGCCCTCGGCATATGCACCGTAGCGGGCGATGTCCTCGTCCTCGCAGCCCAGCGAAAAGAACGGCACCTCGGCGCGAACGCACGGCCACGCGAGCAGGTCGGCACGAACAGCCGACTTGAGCCAGCGGTCCAGGGCAACGTCGAAGCGTTCGCGCTGCTCCGGCGTCAGGCACCACAGGCGCGTCAGAGCATCGGCACGCTCAGCGGGCAGCGCATCGGCACCCATCTCGATCAGCCACTGGCAGGCGGCATGGAACGCCGAGCCCAGCGCCATGGGGTTGCCGGCGGGCTCAACGGCGGCCACGTCTGCATCCGTCATCTCCGAGCCATCCGACTCTGCATCATCGCCGGACTCGTCCATGGGCACGCGCGTCTCGGCGGCACGGTCCTCGGCCTCGGCATGCAGTGCCGCGGCGATTGATGAGTAGCTATACGAGTCACGCGCCGGGAACGGACAGGTGCCCATGCGCACGCCCACTGCCTGGGGATACACAAGCTCAAACGCATCGGGCTCGGGGTCGGCAGGACCGGGCACAGTTGAGTGCGCAGCATTATCAGCGACATCGACATCGCCGCGAACAAGCCTGCCCTCGGCATCCAGCGAAGCGTTAGCCTCAAACGCCTGCTCACCAGACGTAAAGCCCGCCAGCGAGATGAGCTCGTAGTCGCCCGGCTTGGAGTTGTCGAACACCAAACGGTCGCTATCGAGCTGCGGCATGTCCAGACTGTCGGTTGGCAGGATGCGGCGCAGCACGTCGTAGGTCAGATCGGTCTCGACATCGAAGGTCGGCGCCGTCACCTTGCCACGGCTCACGCCGGCATCCATCGCCAAGATCACCAGCTCGCGCGCTCGCGTCATGGCGACATAGAACAGACGAGCCCGCTCCTCGAGCGAAAGTTGCAGGTCGTCGTTGCGCAGGCGAGCAAATGCCTCGGCGGGAGAGCCCGTCGCGCAGACGTCCTCCATAAGCTCTGGCGGCAACCACAGTGACGTGCCCTTGCCCTTAAACGAGTGTTCAAACTGCTTTTTGACGTCATCGCCCTTTACGAACGTGCCGTCGGCGAGCTTAACGCCGTCGAAGCGTGCCGGCAGTGCCACGACCTGCGCTCCGCTCTCGACGCGACCCATCTGTGCCGCACCCGAGGATTTACGCACGCCAAAGCACTCGGCGACCGCCACGACCGGATATTCCAGACCCTTGGAGGCATGCACCGTCATGATGCGCACCGCGCCGTCACCCTCCTCGTTGAGGGCGCCCGGGGCCTCCTTGCCCGCCAAGAAGCGGTCGAAGGCGAGCGCAATGGAGCGCGGCGAGTTGCCGAACTCGGCCTCTGCCTCGGCCACGGCGTCGAGCGCCTTGAGCACGTTGGCGGCAATGGCCTTGCCCTCGGGGCCGCGCTGCGCCAGACGCACGAACCAGCCGGAGGCGTTGACCACGTCGCGCGCGATGGCGGCGAACGAGTCGCGTCCCACGCGACGAAGCGCGTAGCGCAGCACCTCGCGGGCACGCGTCACGAGCGGCAGGTTTTGCAAGCCCGGCACATCGGAATCGCTCATGATGCCCGCATCGATGTTGCGGCGCGACGTCTCGCCCGTCTGCTCGTCGAGCTTGGTCGCCAGCGCCAGGAACTCCTGGGCGCCGAGTGCAAACATCGGCGAGGCCAGCAACGGCATAAGGCCTTGGGCCGTATCAGCCGGATTGGCGAGCGCGCAGACCAGGGCACGCACCGTCTGCACCTCGGCTGCCTGGGCAAAGACCGAGCCGCCTGCGATCACACAGTCGAGCCCTTGGTCACGGAAAGCTTGCGCATAGACATCGGCGTTGGTCATGCGACCCAGCAGCAACACCATATCGCCCTGGGGCTGCCCCGCTTTGACGAGCGCTTGGAACCGCTCGGCAATCGCGCGAGCTTTCGCCTGCGTTCGCTCCTGCGTGCTGCCGCCGGCAACGAACAGCGCCTGGCGGCGCGAAGCCTTTGCCTTGAGCTTGTCCTTGCGTTTGTCGCTCGGTTCAAGATCCAAGAACCCCTGCATCAAACCACCGGTGTCGCCGTCAAAGACGCGTGCTACGTAGCGCAGCACCTCGTCGTGGCTACGGAAGTTGCGCACGAGTTTGACGAGCTCGCCGGCGGGGGCATCGGATGCGGCAGCCGTCTCGGGCGCAGCAGAGGAGCCCACCTTGCGCTCCTGGCGACGGAATACCTCGACCTCGGCGCCACGGAAGCGGTAGATCGACTGCTGCGCATCGCCCACGGTGCACAGCGCGCGCTCCCCCGCGCCCGTCAGATAGCGAATCAAATCGACCTGCATCTGGTCGGTATCCTGGAACTCATCGATCATGACCATCTTAAAGCGGCCCTCATAGGCAGCTCGGATGGCGGGATAATCGCGCAGCGCCTCGTATGCCATGCGCAACAGGTCGTTATTGTCGAGCGCGGACTGGTCGGCCTTAAGCGCACGGTACTCCGCCTCTACGGCACGGGCTAGCCCCACCAGCGCATCGAGCGCCGGGCCGCCGCAGGCAAGCACGATATTGATAAACGCATCGGCTGCTTCGGCCTTGAGCAGCTCCACCTGCTCCTTAGGAAACGCCTTGCTCGCCCGAGGCATGCTGCACGACATCATGAGTCGCGCCGCATCCTCCATGGTTTTGCCGCTCGCCTCGAACGCGTCAATGGCGTCGAGTGCCACCTGTGCTTTCTCGGTCGTGGCCTTGCTCGCACCCAGCGCCGCACGATAGGCATCGGCAAGCGCCGAGGTGTCGGCCTGGCCGCGTGCCACGCGCACATCGTCCATGCCGCCCGGCAGCTGGCTCGATAGCTCCAGCAGGTCGCGCACCAGGCCTTTGATGGTGGTACCGGCGCCAAACGGCCCGCCCTCGCCCGCCATGGGATACCAAGCGTAGAGGGCCTTAAGCGAGGCGGCGAGCTCAGGCGCGGCATCGGGCGCCGTCGCGCGCCCCAGCACATGCTCGACAGCCTGATCCATAAGCTCATCGGTATCGGTAAGCACCGTGAACTCGGGGTCGATGCCCAACTCCAACGCGTGCGCGCGCAGGATACGCGAGCACATGCCGTGAATGGTCGAAATCCACGCGTCGTCGACGGTCAGCGCTTCCTCGTCCATGCCCTCGTCGATAAGCGCACGGCGCACGCGGTCGCGAATCTCGGCCGCAGCATCCTTGGTAAAGGTGATGGCGAGCACCTGGTCCAGATGCTCGACGAACGGACCGGATTCGGGCGAGAGCGCATAGACGATGCGGCGCGTGAGGGTAAAGGTCTTGCCCGAGCCGGCGCCCGCCGAGACAAACAGCGGACGGTCGAGCGTCTTGACGATCTGCAGCTGTTGCGGCATCAAGGTCGAAAGATCCATGGTCTACACGTCCCTCCTTACAAACGTTCCTTCGTGGTTATACGAGCAGCGCGCATGCGCGGCCTGCGCCGACGTCGGGTCGACGGCGGCAACGTCGCCCGCCTCGAGCTCGCGCAGGCGCTCGGCAATGCCGGTCTCCACGCGGTCGAGCAGCGCATCGAAGTCCATGCTGCCGCCCTCGCCCGGAAAGCCCTTCTTAAGGCCCGGGATGCGACCGTCGCCGCGCTCTTCCTCGAGCAGCTCGGCACTTGCGGCGCCACGCAGCGCGGGCTTGCCGCCCTTGGTGGAAAAGTAGAGCGCTGCGCGGGTATCTAGGCCCAGCGCCCGACGCATGGCCTGCGCGTAGATGAGTGTCTGGGTATGGGGCGGCAGCCAGCGCGGGTCGTCGATGGAGGCCTCGCCCGACTCCTCGTCGCGCACCGTGGGGTCGGCGAGTTTAAACTCCTCGACACCCGAACGATGCTTGTAGTCGATCACCACGGCACGATTCTCGGCATCCACGTCAACGCGGTCGATGCGCCCGCCGAGCGGCCAACCGGCATACTCGACCTGGAGCTCGTTGAACGCAAACTCCAGATAGCGCGGCGCGAAGGGCGCGAGTGCCTCGGACTCGTAGGCGAGCACACCTTCCAGCTGCGGCAGAATCTCGGCCACCTGACGCTCCTCCACCGGGGAGAGCGGCACCAGCGGGCCCTCGGTACCGCGCTTGCCGGCATGCTCGGCCAAGGTCTCGGCAAAGACCTCACGCAGCAGCTCCTGTGCACGCGGCAGGCTCTCGGGCGTCACACGCTCCATGCCCTCTTGGGGCAGACGGGCGTGCAGGTGTTCCAGCACGTCGTGGACGAAGTTACCCTTCTCCATGTTGCCAAAGCCCGCATCGATGGACTGAGGTTTGACGCGATACGACACGAACCAGCACAGCGGGCAGGTGGAATAGGCCTCGATCTGCGAGGCGGACGTCAGGCGCGGCACGAGCGGCGCGTCCTCGCCCTCGCCATCGCGACGGCGCAAGACCAAATACGGCACGGCCTCGGCACTCAGATGCTGTGGAGCTTCACAGGTCACGCGCTCGCGCTTGAGACCTTCGCCTGCCGCGGGATCGAAGTCCCTTACGATATCGCCCTCACCCACGCACTTCGCCTTGTCGGCGCCAGCGGCCTTGTCGTCGTCAGTGGCCTTAGCGTCGTCAGCTGCCCTGTCGGCGTCTGCGGCCTTAGCAGCGTCAGCGGCCTCGGCGTGCGCCCGCAACTCGGTCCACACGGCAGCCGGATAGCACTCGCGTGCCTGGCGATCGTGCGTCACGCGCGCAAGCGTAACCGGACCACGCGACGCTTGCATCGCACGGCCAAAGCGCACGCGCAGCAGGGCCGCAGGCTCAAGCGTCACGCCCTCGCGACCAAGGCTCGCCGTCAGCGTAGCCAGCGGTCCCTCCTCGTGCGAGAGCGGATAGCTGTCCAGATCGACATCGGCAAACAGCACGGCATCGTAGCTGCCAGAGCGCAGAGCCGCCGCATCGGCAAGCGAAGCAAAACGAACCTGAGCACGTGGCGCACGGTCAACCTCGTAGGTCTCGTAATCGTAGGCGGTACTACGCTTGTCCACCTTGGTGCGAATGCCATCGAGCACGGGCACGGTCGCGGCCTGCGACACGTCGAGCGCGCGGGCGCCATTCATAAGGATGTCGATGACGTGGCGCAGCAGGGCCACCTCCGCCTGGCGACGGGCTTGGCCATCCAAGCTGCCCAGCGAGCGATCGGGCAACGCCTCGGCAACGGCAAGCATGGCCTTGAGCGCCGTCACGGGTTTGTCACGCCACAGCGCCTGGAACACGTCCGAAACCACACACGGCACGTTCTTAAACCAGTTCTCGTCGCTCGCCGCCTTGCGCGCGCCCCTCACCTGGCCTTGGACGCTTTGAAGCAGGCTCTTAACGCCCGCGGTAGTCTTGCTGCGCGAGAGACGCATATTCTTATCGAAGGTACGGGCATTGACGGCATCTGCGCCTGAAAGCGGACTGTAGATCCAGTCGGTAAGCTCCGGCGCGGGCCACCACTCAGTCTTTGACGCCGCACCCTCATCGGCGGCCTTCATGCGCTCGATCAGGCCGGCAAGCGCCGCAAACTGCCTGCCCGCAATGGATTGGGAAAACGCCGTGAACTCAATTGTCTCGGCAGCGATATGACGAGCCGCCAGACGAGAGGCGAGCTCACCGAACAGCTGGGATGCCCGGGCAGAAACAACGAGCACGCGCACGGGGTCGGCGGGCGTTGCAGTAGTTTTATCGGCCTTGGACTCCTTGTGCACTTTCACCAACTTATCGATGGCGTCCGCATAGACATGAGCACGGGCATGGGGACCGGCGACCTCAATAAAGACAGGCTGAGCGGCAGTCCCGCAAGCGACATCAGACGCGACGGCGTCCTCCCCCAGCGGCGCGATCTCAAACAGCACACCGCGGGCATCAAATGCCGCGGCAAGCTCCTCGCGCATCGCCGCCTGCTCGCGGGCAAGTAGCACGACGACCTCTCCCCCATTGTTCGCCACGGCCGACAGCAGCTCGAGCAGACCGTGTGTAAACGACGTGACACCGCGCACGCATACGGCGCGGGTGCACGCCGGCAGGTTATCGGCCAGGGCACCGGCCATAGTGTCAGCAGCCTCGCAGGGCTCGACCATATCTCGACGGTCCAAACCGCCCGCGTAGGCGCGCAAAAGCTCGAACACACGAGCCTCGGCATCGCTTTTTGGCTCAGGCTGGCAATGGTTGCCACCGCATCGCTCGGCCGTCGTCCCCGCCACACCCGGAAGCACATCGCGGGCCATGCGCGCAAGCATGCGCACCGTGCCCTGACTGCGCGAAAGCGGCTGCAGGTCGGCATCGTCGAGACGCGTGACCATGTCCGAGAACAGCATCTGGCGCTGCAGGTTGTCGACGAAACCGCGCCCGTCGCCCAAAAGCTCCCAAAGCGAGCGAAGCCACGATGTAGGCGTCTTGTAGTCAATGCCCAGCGAAACGCCGGCTTCCGCCGCATCATGACGGCACAGGTCGAGCTCGGCAAACGTAGGTGCCAGCAACACGGCACGCCCGTGGCGGGCAATAAGGTCGGCAAGCAACGCCGACTCGGCATCGCTCAAATCCGTGCCGGCATTGGTGGTATAGATTCGAACAGGCATGGTCCTCCGCTCAAACTGTTCGCAATAATCAATGCATCCATCCTACCCGCCCAAGCGGACAGATTTGCCCCACGCCAACAGATTTGATCCCTTGGGGACGGAGGAAAACGGATCACCGGGTTAGACTGACCCCTTCGGTGATCCGTTTTCCTCCGTCCCCAAGGGATCAAAAAACCGCCCCCGGAGGAGCGGTTTTGAACAATTGGTTTTGGCGCGGCCTACTCGCCATCCTCCAGCTTAATGAGGATTTTGCGGTAGCCACCGTACTCGCCGTTGAGCGCCTTGGACACACGGCTCACCGTGGTGGACGAAGCGCCGGTGCGCGCCTGAACCTCGACATAGGGCTCGCCCTCGTCTAGGTAACGCGCGACCTGCAGACGCTGCGATAGATCGCAAATCTCGCGCGGCGTGCAGATATCGGTCAAAAACGCTTGGATATCCTTCTCGTCGTCCAAAAGGCTAAATGCGTGGACCAGCTGCTTGACATCAGGCTTGTCAAACATGTTCTCGATATTCATCGATCACCGCCAAACCCGCCAAAAGGCATCGAAGTTGATACTGACATCGGGCATCGTTCGCCCGTTCTATGCAATAGGGCAACGCCTGTGGCTTTTGCCCGTAGCAGTTTAGCACACCACCAAACTAAAGCGACAAAACTCTCTGCCAGCGGCGCGTTTTCTAGGACGAGCGCCATTTTGAAACCGAATGCGCACGCAAGCTCCACGAATATCTGAGACAATGGGCGCCCAAACAGGGCCGAGCCTGCGCATCTATCCGAGTTGCAAAGGTATATGCCCCTCACGCCCCCTCACCACGCCATGCGCAAGAAAGGATCTCCACCATGCGCTTTTTGCTCAACTGGCTCTTTACCTCAATCGCCATCGCGATCGCAACGTTTCTCGTCCCCGGCATTCAGCCCTTCGGCATGGCCGACGCCTGGGTCTGCTTTGCCTTCGTGGGACTGTTCCTCAACATCGTCGACTCGCTCGTCAAGCCGTTCCTGACGGTCATCTCGCTGCCACTCACTATTATCACACTTGGTATTTTTCAGCTCGTAGTCAACAGCTTTATGCTCGAGCTAGCCAGCTACCTGTCGGTCAATCTGCTGGGCGCGGGCATCTCCATCGCCAGCTTTGGATCGGCCTTTATGGGCAGCATCCTGGTATCCATCATGCGCAGCATTCTCGACAGCGTCGCCGGAAACTAAGCGACCGGATACGGACCGCCACAACACGCCAAAAGAAGGCCGCCCATCGCAACGATGGGCGGCCTTGTCATTTGTCGAGCCTCAGAGGGCAGGAAAATCTACCATTTCTACCCCGTCCCCCAATGGCAGGTGGGGCTAGATGACGTAGTCGTAGCCCTCGTTGGGGGCGACGAGCGTATCGAGTGTCACGCCGTCGAGGTAGTCGTTGATGAGCTTGTCCAGGTTTTTCCACACATCGAGCGTGGGACACTCATCAGATCGCGAGCAACCTTTGCAGTCGCCGTCCAGGCATGCGACCGGTGCTAGGCTACCCTCGGTCAGGCGCAGGATCTCGCCCACCGTGTACTGCTCGGGCGGGCGTGTGAGCACGTAGCCGCCGCCCTTGCCGCGCATGCCCGAGAGCATATTGGCGCGGACGAGCGTGGCCAAAATGTTCTCCAGATACTTCTCCGAAATCCCCTGACGCGCGGCGATCTCTTTGAGGGGAATACGGCCTGCCGCCTGATGCTCGGCCAGGTCGACCATAACGCGCAGGGCATATCTGCCCTTTGTGGAAACCAACATATATATTGCTGCCTTTCGGTCTTTTAATTCGTAGAAATTCTAGCCGAAATATTGGTTTTGAAAATACCTATTCCCGTCAAGATGGTTAATCGACTCGTAATAATCTTCTATTTCCTATTGCATTACTAGGCTTTAGTGCCTACTATGCTTGCCAACAGCAAAACGAACAACCCATAAGGTTTGTGGGTTTCGCTGTTACACACGCCGTAAAACCACACGGTATCCAGTCATTTGAACACTTTGGAGGTTCACCATGAGCAATGTTTACACGTCCATCGATCAGCTTATCGGCCACACTCCGCTTCTGGAGCTCACTCACTTTGAGGCCGATGAGGGCCTCAAGGCCCGCGTGCTCGTCAAACTGGAATACTTCAACCCCGCCGGCTCCGTCAAAGACCGCGTCGCCAAGAACATGATCGACGAGGCCGAGAAGGCCGGCAAGCTCGTGCGCGGCGGCGACTACACCATCATCGAGCCCACGAGCGGCAACACCGGCGTCGGCATCGCCTCGGTGGCGGCGGCTCGCGGCTACAAGGTGATCATCACCATGCCCGAGACCATGTCCGTCGAGCGCCGCAAACTTATGCAGGCATACGGCGCACAGCTTGTGCTCACCGACGGCTCCAAGGGCATGAAGGGCGCCATCGCCAAGGCCGAGGAGCTGCAGAAGGAGACGCCCAACAGCATTATCGCCGGCCAGTTCGTGAACCCCGCCAACCCCGCCATCCACAAGGCCACGACCGGCCCCGAGATCTGGGATGACACCGACGGCAAGGTCGACATCTTCGTCGCCGGCGTTGGCACCGGCGGCACCGTGACCGGCGTGGGCGAGTTCCTCAAGGAACAGAACCCCGAGATTCAGGTCGTCGCCGTCGAGCCCGCTACCTCCCCGGTGCTCTCCAAGGGCCAGGCCGGCCCGCACAAGATCCAGGGTATCGGTGCCGGCTTTGTGCCCGACGTCCTCGACACCCAGATCTATGACGAGATCATCCCCGTCGAGAACGACGACGCCTTTGCCACCGGCCGCGCCGTGGGCCACAAGGAGGGCGTGCTCGTGGGCATTTCGTCCGGCGCCGCCGTGTGGGCCGCACTGCAGCTGGCCAAGCGCCCCGAGAACGAGGGCAAGACCATCGTAGCGCTGCTCGCCGATACCGGTGAGCGCTACCTGTCCACGGCACTCTTCCAGGACTAAGGCCTGTCGCCCATAGGTTGAGCCCAGGACGAACCGGTCTCCTCTCCCGGCAGTCTGAGCCCATCCCATCAGGGTGTCCCACGAGACGTCCGAACTTGCTACAATGTCTGCGGCGCGGAACCAGCCTCCCGCGCCGCTTTTCTTTTTTGGCCACATGCCACCAAGGAGAACCTCCCCATGCACAACAAGCGCGCACTCGTCGCCATGAGCGGCGGCGTTGATTCCAGCGTGACTGCCTATATGCTCAAGCGCCAGGGCTACGAATGCGTCGGCGCCACCATGCGCCTCACCTGCCCCGCACCCGACCCCGCCACGGGCATGAGCAAAGTCGACCGCGACATCGCCGATGCAAAGGCCGTCGCCGAGCGCCTGGGGATACCCCACCATGTGCTCGACCTGCAGCAGACCTTCGACCGCAACGTTATCGAGCGCTTCGTGACCGCCTACCAGAAGGGGTTGACGCCCAACCCGTGCATCATCTGCAACCGTCATATTAAGTTTGGCGCGCTGCTCGATGCGGCGCTGGACATGGGCTGCGACTACATCGCCACAGGCCACTACGCAAAGACGAGCCAGGCGTCCGACGGAACCTGGCAGCTGCACCGCGGCGAGGACTCCAAGAAGGACCAAAGCTACTTTTTGTATTCGCTCACGCAAGAGCGTCTGGCACGCACAATCTTTCCGCTGGCTGGGCTGGACAAAGAGCGCGACGTGCGCCGCATTGCCGCCGAGCAGGGCTTCATAAACGCCAAGAAGGCCGAGAGCGAGGATATCTGCTTTATCGCGGACGGCGACTACGCGGGCTATATCGAGCGCCGCTGCGGGCATCCCGCGACACCAGGCGATATCGTATGGCGCGACGGCAACGTGGTCGGACGCCACAACGGCGCGCTGCGCTACACCATCGGCCAGCGCAAGGGCCTGGGCGTCGCGATGGCGCATCCCGTGTACGTAACGGGCATCGATGCCGCCAACAACATTGTGCATCTGGGCGAGGCCGAGGACCTAACCGCCACGGCGCTCACGGCCAACGACTGGATCTGGAGCGCCCCTGCCGACCGCATGGAGGCGGAGCTCGCATCTGGCGGCATTCGCGTGGGCGCCAAGTACCGCTATCGTCAGAAAGACCAGGCAGCGACCCTTACACGTGGCGAAGACGGGCAAATGCTGCTAACTTTTGACGAGCCACAGCGAGCCATCGCCCCCGGCCAGGCCGTCGTCGTCTACCACGGCGACGTCGTCTTGGGCGGCGGTACCGTGACCGGCACCATCAAGTAGCCCCATCCCCTTCATAAGTTGCGGTGAAATAGGGACTGTTTAAGCGTTTAAAACCGCCAAACAGTCCCTATTTCACCGCAACGCACAAGAGCACCCCCGCCGGCAACGTTATACCGGCTAGGACGCTCTTAACTTGCCACGCGCTATAAATGCGCCTAGCGCTGCACGTAGGCGCGAACCAGCTCGTAGGTATTGCGCACACCGTCGATGTGGCTGCGCTCGTAGTTGTGGCTCGCGTACACGCCGGGACCGATCAGGCCGTGACGGATGTCGTAGCCGGCAGAGAGTGTGGCCTCGACGTCCGAGCCGTAATGCGGGTACACGTCGATGGCGTAATCGAGCTCCAGCTCGCGCGCGATATTGGACAGTGTGGTCACCAGATCGTAGTTATAGGGGCCACCCGAATCCTTGGCGCAAATCGACACCATGCGCTCGGTGCAGCCCAGGTCGTCACCCACGCAGCCCATGTCCACGCTGATCATCTCGCGCGTATCAGCCGGCACAAAGGCACCGCCGTGGCCAACCTCCTCGTACACCGTAAAGAGCAGCGAAACCTTGCGCGAAAGGGTCACCTCGCCGTCAGCAACGGCGCGGGCCAGACCCAGCAGAATCGACGCCGACAGTTTGTCATCCAGGAAGCGACTCTTGATGTAGCCGCTTTCCGTCACCGTGGTACGCGGATCCATAGCGATGATATCGCCCGTCTGAATGCCCAGCTCAAGCACGTCGTCCTTGCTGTCAACGTTCTCGTCGAGCAGGATTTCCATGTTCTTCTCGATGGTCTTGACCGGCTCGTCGGCCACGTGCGCCGAAGGCTCGGTGTTGAGGACCACACCCGTGTACACATTGCCATCGCGCGTATAAACGGTGCAGTTCTCGCCATCGGCCGTAGACCACTGGTGCCCACCAAGCGTCGTGGGACGCAGGCGGCCATTGTCCTTAATGGAACGCACCATGGCGCCCAGGGTGTCGACATGGCTGGCCAACACCAGCGGCTCGCCCTCGCCGCCAAGCTCAACCAGCACGTTGCCCTTATTGGAACGCTCGGGGCCAAAGCCCATATCACGCAACGTTTCCATTAGATAATCAGTCGCCGCACGGGTATAGCCCGTAGGCGAAGCAATCGAGGTAAGCGCCTTCAACTGGTCAGTAATATAGGAGAGCGTAGAATCCATCTTGGACACCAAAGTCACCCTTTCATATCGAATTAAACCCACAGCAACAATACCACCGCGAATCATCTTTTTACCTTGCGAGATGACCCATCGAGCTCCCCAGAACTGCGCCAGCCACGATAACGAGCCGGCGGGCCCCCTGCCCGTTAGCCCCGCAATCTTTCCGCAGGACGGAGGAAGCCCCCGCCACACGAAGTGCGCAGCGGGGGCTTCCGACATGTCCGAGGACGATTGCGGGGCTAACGGGCAGGGAGCCCGCCGAACCAAGTTAGGCAGCCGGGCAGATCTTCTTGAAGAGCTCGATGACGTCGTCGAGCGTCGCCTCGCGCGGGTTGCCCGGGAAGCAGGCGTCGGCCATGGCGTCCTTGGCCAGGACCTCGATCTCGTCGGCCTTCATGGCCTCGCAGACGTGCGGGATGTTCACGTCGGCAGAGAGCTGCTTGACGGCGGCGATAGCGGCGTCGGCAGCCTCGTCGGTGCTCATGCCCGTGGTGTCAACGCCCATGGCGACGGCGACCTTGGCCAGGCGCTCGGTGCAAACCGGCTTGTTGAACTCCATGGCGATCGGCAGCAGCATGGCGCAGGCGACGCCGTGCGGGGTGTCGTAGTGAGCGGACAGGGTATGAGCCATGGCGTGGTCGATGCCCAGGCCGACGTTGGAGAAGCCCATGCCGGCGACATACTGGCCAAGAGCCATGCCCTCGCGGCCAGAGCCGGGCTGACCGGACTTGGCCTCGGCGACAGAGTCGCGCAGGTTCTCGCTGATCAGCTTGATAGCCTCAAAGTGGAACATGTCGGAGAGCTCCCAAGCGCCCTTGGTGGTGTAGCCCTCGATGGCGTGGGTCAGAGCGTCCATGCCGGTGGAAGCGGTCAGGCCGGCGGGCATGGAAGCCATCATGTCGGGGTCGACGACGGCGACCTCGGGAGCGTCGTTGGTGTCGACGCACACGAACTTGCGGACCTTCTCGGGGTCGGTGATGACGTAGTTGATGGTCACCTCAGCAGCGGTACCGGCGGTCGTCGGCACGGCGATGGTGAACACGGCGTGGTTCTTAGTGGGAGCAACGCCCTCGAGGCTGCGGACATCGGCGAACTCGGGGTTGTTGATGATGATGCCGATAGCCTTGGCGGTGTCCATGGAGGAGCCACCACCGATGGTCACGATAGCGTCAGCCTCGGCGGCCTTGAAGGCCTCGACGCCGTCCTTGACGTTCTGGATAGTGGGGTTGGGCTTGATCTCGGAGTAGAGGCTCCAAGCAATGCCGGCAGCGTCGAGCTCGTCGGTCACCTTAGCGGTAACGCCAAACTTGACCAGATCGGGGTCGGAGCAGACGAAGATCTTCTTGTAGCCGCGACGCTGGAGCTCGCCGGGGATCTCCTTGATGGCGCCGGAACCATGATAAGAAATAGTGTTGAGAACGAAACGATTAGCCATTGATAGCCTCCCATCGTGTGCGGGGCACCCATTACGCCCCACGCTATGACTCCCATCCTAACGCTTTTGAAACAAAAAAACACGCGAGAACATCAAAAGTGTTAAAGCGTTTCAACAACTGGTATCGAAACCGCCTGGCCACTAAACAAAAAAGGGGCGGCCGAGATGGCCGCCCCCTCCCCATTATCGATCTATCTGACAAAGCGACTGCCCCCTTGCCGCATCCTGCCACTATTTTTGGCAGGCGTCTTTCCAATCTTCGCAGGCGCGCTTCCAGCGAAAGCGCAAATCGCGCTCGCGGTCGATAAACATGATGGCAAACGCGACAAACAGCAGCGCGCTCGCCACGACGATAGCGTGCAGCCCCATGCGCTCAATACACCAGTTGCCCAGCACGGCGCCAAACACAAAGGTAAAGATCACGCCAAAGTACAGCACGCCGTTTTCCAAAAAGCCGCGCTTGTGGGTGATGATGTAGTCGTCCACGTTTTGCAGCGCATTGCGCAGGTTACCGATGCACATGGTCGTGGCGATGCCGTGACCGTGGATCTTGCGGAAGCTCTCGACCTGCATACCGCAGGCAAATGAGGTAAGGCAGTTGGCAAGCAGGTTGAAATCGCCGCCCGGGATAAAGCTCACGCCCAGCAAGATGACGGCTTCAAAGAACACCGTCACCTGGCGCCAGTGAATCACACTGCCAAACCGCTCGTGAACCAGGTCGGCAAGCATAATGCCCACGGCAAACGACACCACAGGGAAGAAGTAGCGCCCCGCCAGCGCCCAGTTGCCCTCCGAGATGCTCACGCCCACGAGCAGGATGTTGCCCGTCTGCGCGTTGGCGAAAACATGGTCGCGCCCAATGTACGAATACACATCCATAAAGCCACCGGCGAGCGCCAAGATGATGCCCAGCTCAATAGATTCCGATATCTGTTTGGCACGCTGCATCGTCGTGCATCCTCCTTGTTGACGACCCTCTCGTGCGTTGGCGGAAACATAGCCGCCGTTCATACTGTAACCCATTGACAACATGGCGTGCGCGCGAGACGAGTTCCCCAACGCGCGGATACACAGTCTGGAAACAAACAGCGGACGCGGCGCCGACACCCGCATCGACGCGCCGATCCGCCAGCTCATGTACTCCACCAGTCTTTTTAGCCCCGTCCCAAAAAGACTGGTTACAATTACGTGCAGCATACAAACACCGGGAGGGATCGTGGCAAAAAAGCCTCAGCACGCTCAGAACAACCAGCGCAGTCAGCAGGGCAAACAGGGCCAGCAGCAAAAGCGTGGCGGCAAGGCCCAGGGCGGCCACGCCACTCATACCCCGGCAGCACCTGTCCGTCCCTGGCGTCCAGGCCGCGATAAGTTCCTCCCCGTCAGCCGCTCCGATATGGATGCGCGCGGCTGGGACCAGTGCGACTTTGTCTACATCTGCGGTGACGCCTACGTGGACCATCCGAGCTTTGGCATGGCCATCATCAGCCGCGTGCTCGATGCGCACGGCTACAAGGTGGGTATCATCTGCCAGCCCGACTGGACCGACCCCGCCAGCATCACCGTGCTCGGCGAGCCGCGCCTGGGCTTTCTCGTCAGCGCCGGCAACATGGACTCCATGGTCAACCACTATTCGGTGACCAAGCACCGCCGCCACACCGACGCCTATACCCCTGGTGGCGAGGAGGGGCGCCGTCCCAATCGTGCCGTCACGGTCTACGGCAACCTCATCCGCCAGACGTTCAAGGACGTTCCCATCATCATCGGCGGCATCGAGGCGAGCCTGCGCCGTCTGGCCCACTACGACTACTGGCAGGACAAGCTCAAGCGCTCGGTACTGCTCGACTCGGGCGCCGACATCCTCATCTACGGCATGGGCGAGCACGCGATCGTCGAGATCGCCGACGCGCTCGACGCGGGGCTGCCCGTCGACCAGATCACCTATATCAACGGCACCGTCTACCGCACCAGCTCGCTCGACGAGGTCTACGACTACGATCTGCTGCCCAGCTGGGACGATCTTGCCGCCGACAAGCTCAACTACGCGCGCAGCTTTAACGTGCAGCAGCAGAATATGGACCCCATCACCGGGCATCGTCTGGTAGAGCCCTACCCCAACAGCGTCTATGTGGTGCAAAACCCGCCGTCGGCGACACTCACCACCGACGAGATGGACGAGGTGGCCGAACTCCCCTACGCACGCGATTGGCATCCCGACTACGACGCAGCAGGCGGCGTGCCGGCCTTTGCCGAAATCAAGTTTTCCATTAGCTCCAACCGCGGCTGTTTTGGCGAGTGCTCGTTTTGCGCCCTCACCTTTCACCAGGGCCGCGTGTTGCAGATGCGAAGCCACGACTCGATCATGCGCGAGGCCGAGCTGCTCACACGCGATCCCGAGTTTAAGGGCTATATCAACGACGTGGGCGGACCGACGGCCAACTTTAGCCGCCCGGCCTGCGACAAGCAGCTCAAGCACGGCGTGTGCAAGAACAAGCGCTGCCTGTGGCCGAGCGTGTGCAAGAACATGGTGGTCGACGAGAGCGGCTACACGCAGCTGCTGCGCGACCTGCGCCAGCTGCCGGGCGTCAAGAAGGTCTTCGTCCGCAGCGGCATCCGCTTTGACTACACCATGGCCGACGCCTCGGACGAGTTTTTGCGCGAGCTGCTGGAGCACCATGTCTCGGGCCAGCTACGCGTAGCACCCGAGCACGTGAGCGACGCGGTGCTCTCCGTAATGGGCAAGCCGAGCCGAGCTGTCTACGACGCGTTCTGCCGTAAATTTGAACGCCTGAACCGCGAATACGGACTCAAGCAGTATGTGGTGCC
Organism: uncultured Collinsella sp.; assembly: GCA_900542825.1. Taxonomy (GTDB): domain Bacteria; phylum Actinomycetota; class Coriobacteriia; order Coriobacteriales; family Coriobacteriaceae; genus Collinsella. Next base: position 122,294 of record UQOY01000002.1, read on the forward strand.
GTATCTGATCTCGAGCCATCCCGGCTCGACCATGAAGGAAGCCGTGGACCTTGCCGAGGCCGTTCGAGACATGGGCTACATGCCCGAGCAGGTGCAGGACTTCTACCCCACGCCGTCCACCATGTCGACGTGCATGTACTACACCGGCGTGGACCCGCGCACCATGGAGCCGATCTATGTAGCGCGCGACCCGCACGAGAAGGCCATGCAGCGCGCGCTCATTCAGTATCGCAAGCCCGAGAACTACAAGCTGGTGCGCGAGGCGCTGGAAAAGGCCGGCCGCCGCGATCTGATCGGCTACACCAAGCATTGCCTGATTCGTCCCGTGCCGCCGCGCCCGGGCGAGACATCGGCCAGCGGCGGACACGGCACCGGCAAGAAGGGCGGCAAGCCGCACGGTGGCGCCGCCGGCAAGGGACCCAAGGGCAGCAAGGGCCACGGCGGCATGTCGCGCGCGCAGAACACCGCAGGCCGCAACCGTGCAGCTCAGGGGCGTCAGGGCGCTAACGGAGGCGGGCGTCGCAACTAGGGCAGCGGTGCGCTCGCTGCGTCCATCCCGCACGCGTGGCGCAGTGAGCGCATCGCCTCAACGAGGATGACGCCGGCGATAGCGACCGTAATTGTCACGTCGAGCGGCGTGTTCACAAACCACAGCAGGGCCATGAGGTATGACCCGGCGTTAAAGGCAAAGTGCAGCAGGATCGTGTAGCGGAGCTTTCCGGTGGTCACGAGCACCCAGCCAAAAATGAGGCCGGCAGCGCCCGCATAGCAGCCCTGTACCCAATTCATGTGCATAAAGCCGAAGACCACCGCCTGCAACACGATTGCCGCGGCGACGCCCCAGGTACTCGGAGCTGCCCAGGGCACTATGGCGCCGTCTTGCGCCCGCGCACGGCGCCGGCGCTTCCAGAGCGGACGGCACTGTGGATTAAACGCACGCAGCGAAAATTCAAAGATAACGCCGCGCACCAGGAGCTCTTCGCAAAACGGCGCACCGAGCACCGTGGTCAGGACGGCAAGAAGGTTGGTATCGCCCATGCCCGTTTCCTCGACGAGCTCACTATAGTCTGCCGCGACCTCGGGCAGCAGCGACAGCACGCCATCGCACAGGTAGCTAATGACCACCTGCATGGATAGACCGATCACGACAACGCAGACAATGCGCTTCCATGCAGCACTTGCTCCCCCACCGAGCTGGCGCTCACCTTGCCGGCGCGCCAGGAAGGAGCGCGGCCACAGATAGCGCCACCACAGCAGCGCCATCAAAAACGACGCCGTCTGAGCGGCGGCCTGGAACCATTGGATATCGAGATTGTCGATCGGATAGCCCGTCAGCACCGATACGGCATCGAGAACTGAAAACAGAACCACGCTCAGGGTTATATCGGCAGCGACAACGCCAAAACAGGCAAGCGCCCAAATCATCGCATTGAGCATGCCAACCTCCTCAAAACCGTTCCCTAGTTCTACCACAACTCGGCAGAGAGCTGATTCCATGGGGACGGAGGAAAACGGATCACTTATTGATGAGAATCGGGTGTAGTGCCAAAGGCCCCGTTGGGCGAAATGTCGAACGGGAAGGTGCCGCAGCGATTGAATGCGGCGATAAACATGCGGATGGCGTTGGACGGCGTGGTGCCCACGAGCTGGGTTGCCGCCGCGAAGGCCGCCTTTTCCTCGGGCAAGACCTTCGCAACAACCGGGGTCATGTGTTCTGCCATGGCGCTTCCTTTTTGAAACGACGGTGGTGCGGATAGATGCGGGCCGCGCGGCTGGGCGACGGGCTGTGAAGGCAACCCGATTGGCCCGCATCTGGAGTATGTTTCTACGGCGTTGGTATTACTTGGTAATCCTAAGTATTACCCCGCAGATAGAATACCATACCCGACCCTATGGGGACGGAGAAAAAACGGATTATTATGTTGCTGGGTAAGTATTTAGAGCGTAATGATGTCCGAGATATTGAGGACCCGAGCGTCGGCTGTATCGTGCGTGGCAAGCAACAACATGCGGCCGTCGAGCAAGTCGAGCACGACCTCGGCGCATACGTCGCGCGCAGCGGCATCTAGACCGGTAAAGGGCTCGTCCAGAATCACCGCGTCACCTGGGCACAGCAGGGCTCGGGCGATCTCGACGCGACGGCGCTGCCCGCCCGAGAGCTCGGCCACACGAGCATGTACATCGACCCCCGGTACCAGCAGGCGCAGCAGGGCTGTGGCACTCGAGGCATCCACGCACGCGTCGGCACACACCAGTACGTTATCCAAGGCAGAAGCGTCCTCGACCAGGCGCACATCCTGAAACACCATGGAGCACGGCGCGCACTCCCCCGCCGCCAGCGCAAGCAACGTCGACTTGCCCACGCCCGAGGCGCCCATCACGCAGGCGCACCCACCGGCGGGCACACGAAGCACCAGCCCGTCGAGCGCCGGAGCCCAGGGAGCGCGATCACCCACGGCGAGCGCAAGCTCCGCCGCAACCCCGCCGCCAGCAGGGCCGCCCGCACGCCCATGCGACCGCACGGCCGCACCCCACGCCACGGGTCCCGAAACCCGCAGCAGCCACACCAGCACGCGCTCACACGCCCACGAGGCGGCAACGACCAGCACGGTCCACGCCAGCAGATCAGCCGTCTCGATCAAAAGCTTTGCCTGATAGATGCGCTCACCCACGGTGCCCGCCGCCATGCCGATCAGCTCCGCCGCCACGCCGGCCTTCCAGCTCATGCCAATCACGGCACGGGCGCACGAAAGCACAAATGGCAGGACTTCGCGCCAGGTGTGGGCACAAAACAGTCGCCAGCCCCGCACGCCATGCAGGCGAAACATCTGCTCCAGCGGTTTATTCGCCTGTGCCAAGCCCTCGGCCAGCGAAAAATACACGCCCGGCAGCGCCATCAAAAAGACAGCGGCGATGCTCACGCGCGCCGACCCCAACCAAATGAGCAGCAGGACCACCACGCAGGCAACCGGCGTCGCCTTAACAAACGACAGCGCCGGCGCCACCAGGCGGGAAAACGTCCGCGACCGCACCGAGACTCCCGTCAGCACGCCGCCGCACACCGCGGCAAGCGCCAGCCCGCCCAGTATCCGCGCACCCGAGCCCGCCAGAATCGCCCACGTGCCAGCATCCCATACCAGCCGCAGCAACGCCACCGCAACAGCGCCCGGCCCCGGCAAAATCAACGGCTGCGCCACCAGCGCCGCCACCAGCACCCACACGGCAAGCCAAAAGGCGGCGACGGCACCTGCTGCCGCCACCGCCTTCATACGCTCTGTCATTTGTTGAGCAAACGCACGCACGGACTACTCCATGTAGTAGAAATCGTCAGCCGGGAGCTTGCCGCCCACGGCGCTCGCGTCCGCATCGGCCAGCACCTGCAGGTACCCACCGAGCGCCGCCTTCATATCCTTCCCCGTCTGGCACACAAGCATGCACCCGGGAATCGCCTTTTCGGCAATCGTGGCGTTGTCCACGATGCCCGCATCGACCACGGCCTGTGCCCAGTCTGCCGGCGCCGCATTGACGGCCTTCACGCTCGCCTCATGGCAGCGCAAGAATTCCGCCACGGCCTCGGGATGCTCCTCGGCAAAGGCACGGCGCACCACGGTCACACCCGTCAGCAGGCGCGATCCCGTGTCACCCGCCAGCTCGTCCCACGCATCGGTCAGGCTCACCGGCGCCGACAGCTTGCCCTCGCTCTTGGCGATGGCCGCCGTCTTGAACGGCTCCGGCAGCACGCCCACGGCGGACGGGTCGGCAAGCAGGGCCGACAGCACTTCGGTGGGCTCGCTCTTAAACTCGAGCGTCACCTGGCCGGTCAGGCCCGCGCGCTCCAGCAGGTAGTTCATGACGTACTCCGGCGTGGTGCCCTTGCCCGTCATATAGACGGTATGGCCCGCCAGATCGCCAAACGAGGCCACACTCGCATCGCCTGTCACCACATTCAGCACGCCCAGCGTGTTGATGTCGATGACCTGCACCGCGCCCTCGGTCTTGTTGTAGAGCACGCTCGCCACGTTGGCGGGCACCAGGGCAATGTCGATATCGCCCTGAATGATCTTGGGCACGACCTCGTCGGCCGCGGCGCTGATCGCAAAGTCGAAATCGTTGTCCGTGGCACCGTCGGCCGCCTGGTCCATAAACTGCACCAGACCAATCGACGTCGGACCCTTGAGCGAGGCGATGTGCACCTCGACCGGCTCCGCAGCAGCACCGGCGCCGTCCGTGGCAGCCGAGCCCGCAGCAGACCCGGTCCCGGCAGACCCGCCGCCACAACCAACCAGTGCAAGCGACAACGCGCCCGCGGCAAGCGCCGAGGCAAACCCCCGGCGCGTCATCTCAACATCAAACGCGCGCATCGCTAGCACGCCCCCTCGTTGGGCATCGTCCAGGCGTGATGGTCGGTATGCAGCAGCTCCTCAGCCAGCGGCGAAAGCGGCTCGCCCAAGAACTCGCGGTAGCACGCCTGGACATCGGGGTTCTCGTGCGAGAAGCGAATGCCCGCCTTCGCATCCAGGCCCCAGAGTACCTGGCCACGCTCGGCTGCCAGCTCGCAGCCGTCGTGGATGGGCTGACCGCCGCCGCCGACGCAGCCGCCCGGGCACGCCATGACCTCGACGAAGTCATAGTTCACACGGCCGTCGCGAATCGCGTCGAGCAGGCGGGCGGCGTTGCCCAGCCCGTGCGCCACGGCGACGCGCACCTTGGTGCCATCGATATCGGCGACGGCTTCCTTCCAGCCGTCCAGGCCACGCACGTCGGTAAAGAAATCGGCATCCGGGTTCTTGCCCGTCACCAGGTAATATGCCGAGCGCACGGCGGCCTCCATCACGCCGCCCGTGGCGCCAAAGATCACACCCGCGCCCGTACCGAAGCCCAGCGGCGTATCGAGCGGCTCCTCGGTAAGCGTGTCGACGCTCACGTGGCTCGCGCGGATCATGCGCACCATCTCGCGCACTGTCAGTGCAACGTCCACATCGGGCGCGCCGCCCTCGCCCACCATGCTCGGCAGCGCGCACTCGGCCTTCTTGGCCGTGCACGGCATCACGGACACCACGAACAGGCGCTCGGGCTCCACGCCCAGCACCTTGGCGTAGTACGTCTTAGCAATGGCGCCGAACATCTGCTGCGGCGACTTGGACGTGGACAGGCTGTCGACAAACTCCGGATAGCGGGCTTTCACAAAGCGTACCCAACCCGGGCAGCAACTCGTAAACATGGGCCAGCCGCGGCTGTCACCTTCGCCCTTGGCGGCGACACCCAAGCGCTCGAGCAGCTCGGAGCCCTCCTCCATAATGGTGAGGTCGGCCGAGAAATCGGTATCGAACACGTACTCAAAGCCCACGCGGCGCAGCGCGCAAGCCAGACGCTCAACGGTGGTCTCCTCGCGCGGAATGCCAAGCTCCTCGCCCCAAGCGCTACGCACGGCCGGCGCGATCTGCACCAGCACGATCTTATCGGGATCGGCGAGAGCATCGAACACGGTCTCGGTATCGTCGCGCTCGCGTAGTGCGCCCGTCGGGCAATGCGTAATGCACTGGCCGCACGCGACGCAATCGGTCTTGCCGATCGGCGCGCGCCCGCGGGTACCCACGGCGGTATGCGTGGCGCGGTTGGTCAGGTCCCAAATCCCTAGGCCCTGAACGCTCTCGCACACCTTGATACAGCGCATGCATTTAATGCACTTATCGTTTTCGCGGATGATGGGAAAATCGAAATCCCAGCCCTCGCCCGCCAAATGCCTTTGATACGGCAGATAGAAAATGCCCAGGTCGTTGGCGATGGTCTGCAGGTTGCAGTTGCCGCTGCGCACGCAGCTCGTGCACTGCGAATCGTGCTGGGACAGCAGCAGCTGCACGTTGGTGCGACGGGCCTCGCGGGCCTTGGGGCTGTTGGTGCGGACCACCATGCCGTCGAGCACGTAGTTGTTGCAGGCGGCGACCAGCTGGTCGCAGCCCTCAACCTCGACCACGCATACGCGACAGCCGCCGATCTCGTTCAGATCGCGCAGATAGCACAGGGTGGGAATCTGGATGCCGACGGACTTGGCTGCGTCCAGAATCGTGGTGTGCTCGGGAACCACGACCTCGCAATTATCGATAGTAAGCTTGACCATGTTATGCGCTCCGCTTTCGGTGTTGTCGCTGACAGTGGTGTTGGTGGGCTCTACCATTCCAGGTTCCTCCCTCCGCGGAACGCGCCAAAGCCAAAGTGATCGCAACGCAGGCAGCGGCTTGCCTCCTGGCGTGCCTCCTCCTCGGTAAGGTCCTGCTCGACCAGATCCCAATCGTGAATACGCTCGCCGGCCTCCCGCTCGCCCAGCTCGCAGCGGCCGCACTCATGCTTGCCCTTAAACTGGACGGTCGGCAGCTCAACGTCGAGCTTGATCTTGTGGTCAAAGCCCAGGTAGCGGTCGATATTTGCCGAAGCCACGCGGCCGGCGTTGATGGCTCGGATGACGGTGGCGGGACCGGTCTGGCAGTCGCCGCCGCTAAAGAGGCCATCGAAGTTGGGCACGGCGCCGTCCGAATCGGTGACAACGCGACCCCACTTGCAGGCGATACCCATGTCCTCAAACGGCTTGGAATCGATGTCCTGGCCAATGGCCACAAACACGCGCTCGCAGGGAATGACGCGCTCGGGCGTGGCGGCGGCACGCGGGGCCGGACGCCCACGACGGGGCTCACCGATAATCTGCGGCTGCACGCGCAGGCCGCTCACGCGACCGTCCTCGCCCGTCTCGATAGCGAGCGGGGCCGTGAGCTCCAGAACCTCGCAGCCCTCGGCCTGGGCGCCGGCAATCTCGGCATCCTGGGCCGTCATGTCGCAGATGCGACGGCGGTAGACGATGCTCACCTTTTCGGCACCGCAGCGCACGGCAGAGCGCGCCACGTCCATGGCCACATTGCCGCCGCCGATGACGCACACGCGCTGGCCGCTCAGGTCGGGCAGCTCGTCGTCGCCGATGGCACGCAGCATCTTGACGGCCGACTCCACGCCGGGCGCCTCTTCGCCCGGAAGGCCGAGCTTCTTATCGCTGTGGGCGCCAATGGCCAGGTAGACGGCATCAAACTCGTCGCGCTGGCGGGCAAGCTCCTCGCCGTTGACGGAGTGGTCGAGTTCCACGTCGATGCCGGCGCTCAAGATCCAGTCGATCTCGGCCTGCAGGCGCTCGCGCGGCAGGCGGTAGCTGGGGATGCCGTAGCGCAACATGCCGCCCAAGTGGTGACGCTGCTCAAAGATCGTCACCTTATGGCCCATCACGGCCAGGTAGTAGGCACAGGAAAGGCCGGCCGGGCCGCCGCCAATCACGGCGATGCGCTTGCCGGTGTTATCGGCCACGCTGGGCTTGTAATCGTTGAGGTCGCTGTGCTCAACGGCAAAACGCTTGAGGGCGAGGATGTTCATGGGATCGTCGACCATGCCGCGACGGCAGTGCATCTCGCAGGGATGCTCGCACACCAGGCCGCAAACGAGCGGCAGCGGGTTGTTCTTGCGGATGACCTTGACGGCATCGGCATAGCGGCCGGCCTCGACCAGCGAAATGTACCCGGGAATGTCGACGTGCGCTGGGCAGCCCGAGACGCACGGGACGCGGGCCTCGCGGTCAAAGCCACAGGAGTGTTCGCGGATGTGGTGCTCAAAATCGTCGCGGAAACCGCGGATAGCCGTAAGCGCCATAGCGCCGGCCTCGTAACCGATGGCGCAGTCGCTCGAAAGATAGATGGTGCGGGCGGTGCGCTCAATCAGATTGAGCGTGGACTCGTCGGCGCGACCCTCGAGCACATCGGCGAGCAGGTCGCTCAGCGCGTTCAGGCCCACACGGCAGGGCGTGCACTTGCCGCAGCTCTGCGTCGAGCACAGGTTGACGAGCGCTGCCGTAAACTCGACGGGGCACGGAGCGAGCGAGCTCACCGCCAGACGGCGTCCAAGTGCATCGTGCAGGTCGTCCATGACGGCCTGAGCGTGGCTGCGTTCCATTACGTGCAGTCGTGCCATAAGATCCCCTCTCATGCGGCAGCCCGGAGGCGAGGCCGGACGAAGTTGCTACACGCACAACACTGACCTAAAAAGTTGTTTGGCAGCGACACAGTTCGGCAGGCGGTATGAAACGTCGTCCTCAGCGGTGAAAAAGAACATCACCGCAGATAAATGCCATATTTGATAAAACGCGTTACCAAATAGCAATATCCAATGTGGAAAGGAACGCCTTACTTTTTTCCTTTTGATCCGTTTTCCTCCGTCCTCTTCGGATCACATGATCCCTTGGGGACGGAGGAAAACGGATCATTTTTGGAACAAAGGAGTCAGGCCACCATGCACCAATCATGAGTTGCGGTGAAATAGGGACTGAAAAGCCGCTCAAAAGGCCAAAACAGTTCGTATTCCACCGCAACTTCAAGACGTTGGCGCATATGAACCTGTCCCCCTTGCACCAAAAAGGGCTCCGAGCAAAAACATGCCCGGAGCCCTCTGGTCGCCTCGACTTAGAGCGCGACGCGTATGTTACTTGCGCTTGCCGCCGCCGTCACCGGGGCGACGGGAGCTGCCGCCGCGCTTGCCGCCACGGCTGTTGCTATAGCTGCCACGGTTATCGCGACCGCCGGCACGACCGCCACGGGAACCGGCCTGGTTGCCGCCGCGGCCGCCACGGTAGCCGCCGCGACGCTCCTCGCGGGTATCGTCGTAGTTGCGCCAATCATCGCGACGATCGCGGCTGGCACGCGGATCACGGCGATCGCGCGACTCACCAGAACGGCCGGCGCCGCTGCGCCCGCCATTACCGCGAGCACCCTCGCGACGCTCGCCACCGCGGCCACCGCGCTCTTCAAAGCGCTTGCCGCCACGGGACTCACCGCCGCGGGTGCCACGCTCACCGCGACCCTCGCCGCCGCGACGCTCGTCACGGCCACCGTGTTCGTCATTACGACCGGAACGACGACGATCGCCCGAGCCACGCTTGCCGCCACGCGAGCCACGGGCCTCGTCCTCGCGCTCAACACGGCGACGACCACCGCGGTCCTCGTCCTCGCGGCGACGGCGATGCGCCTCGCCCTGGAACTGCTTGGCACGGCGCTCGGCACGGTTGCCGCGCGGGGCCTGCTCGACGGCACCAGCACCGCCGCGCTCCTCGACAGCCACCTCGCGGGCAACGCTCTCCACGGCCTCGTCCACGCGAGCCTGAACGCCCTCGCGCACGCGGGTCTTGCCGCCGCGCTTGGGACGGCTCGGACGCTCGCCGTCGCCGCGACGCTCGTCGCGACCGCGGTTGGAACGACCGGCCACATCGCCGTAGTCATCGCCGTTGCGTTTGCCGTCGCGACGTGCCTGCTCAAGCTTCTTCTTGCTCTTGGACTTGCCGCGCTTGGTCTTCTTCTTCACCTTAAAGGCCGCAGGGTCGCGCTCGGGGTCAACCGCGGGCGGATTGGGACCCACATTCAGGTCGCCGGCCTCGTAGATGTCGGCGGTCTTGTCCATAAGCTTCTCGATCTCGTAGAACTCGTCCACGTCCTGCTCGGTCACAAACGTGATGGCCCAGCCCAGCTCGCCGGCGCGGCCCGTACGGCCAATACGGTGGATATAGTCAGTCGGCTCGGCCGGCACGTCAAAGTTCACGACGTAGCGCACGTCGCTAATGTCGATGCCGCGGGCAAGCACGTCGGTTGCCACCAGCACGTCGACGGTACCGTCGCGGAAGGCCGAAAGCGCGCGCTCGCGCTGCGCCTGGCTGCGGTTGCCGTGAATCGCGGCGGCCTTGATGCCCTTGCGCTCCAGACGACGGCAGCAGCTGTCGGCACGGTGCTTGGTGCGCATAAAGACAATAGTGCGCTCCGGGCCCTCCTTCTTGAGGAACTCGGGCAGCAGGTTGTTCTTGGCCTCGATGGACACCGGGAACACAAACTGGTCGACGGTGTCGGCGGTCGACGTGGCCGGTGCAATCTCCACGCGGGCCGGGTCGCTCACCAGGTCGGTGATCTCGCCCACGGCCTCCTCGTCGAGGGTCGCCGAGAACAGCAGCGTCTGGCGCTCAGCCGGCGTCTCGCGCACAATACGGCGAACGGCGGGCAAAAAGCCCATGTCGAGCATGCGGTCGGCCTCGTCCAGCACCAGCACCTTGACCTCGTCCAGGTGGCAAGCGCCCTGCTCGATCAGATCGACCAGACGGCCCGGCGTGGCGACCAGAATGTCGCAGCCGTACTTGAGCGCCGCGGTCTGGGGCTTGTAGCTCACGCCGCCCACGACGGTCACGGCGACATGGCCGGTGACGTCGGCGATCTTGCTCGCGACCTCATCGATCTGCTGGGCAAGCTCGCGCGTGGGGGTGATGACGAGCATCACGGGGCCGCGGCCGTTGCCCTCGGGCTTTTTGGCACCGCGACGGCGGTTGCGGCCGCCGCGCTCGCGCACGGGTTTGGGAGGAGCGATGTGCTCCAGATTGTTCATGGTCGGCAGCAAAAAGGCGGCCGTCTTGCCGGTGCCGGTCTGAGCGGCGGCAAGCAGGTCACGACCCTCGAGCACCACGGGGATCGAGCCGGCCTGCACGGGCGTCGGCGCCGTGTAGCCCAGGTTCTCGATAGCACGAAGCATCTCGTCGGAAAGTCCCAGCTCGTCAAAGGCGGGCAGGCTCTCGGTAGCGGACTCGACGGCCTGGGCGGCGCTGGCCTCATCGGCGGCATCGAAGGCAGCCTGGGTCATGGCCTCGCGGGTCTCGTCCAGAATCTCGGCGTCCGTGACGTCGGATACAGAATTACGCATATGTTGTTGTTCCTTATCTGCACGCGTTATGGGCACGGCATGCGGCCGCGCGGGCGTGCTTGGTAGTGCGCTAATACATACAAAAACGGGTGCGCACAGAGAGGACGTTGCTCAGCACGCTGGCGATCGCTTTGGCAGCCCTATCACGCGCCGTCCAGACGCAGCAGCTCTAAGCGATGGAGCAGATTCGCCGCCGGTTAGTATACCCGTACTCCGTATGCCCCCACGTAAACCACAGATGACGAGGCGGACGCAGCGGGTCTGGGCTGTTCGTCTCAATCTGTAACAGTTACGGGGCAAAACCGGGTCTACACGTTACAGATCGAGACATTCAGTCAGCCCCTTGGCTAACATCTCGATCTGTAACAGTTACCGAGTAAATCGACCCGTAACTGTTACAGATCAAGACAAACCAATCCGTCTGAAGACAACATCTCGATCTGTAACAGTTGCGGAGCAAAACCGGCCCCAAATGTTACAGAACGAGACAGTTGAGTTGTCTGCCGAGGAACAATCTCAATCTGTAACAACTAGGCCCCGTATCCCCCGCCAGATGTTACAGATCAAGACAAATGTGCCGAGCACCAAACCCGACAGGCAACAAAAAGGACCGGACGCCCAGTCATTGCGACTGGAACGTCCGGCCCCGTCAAGCACCAACTAGGGAAGCTGAACCAACAGATCGCAGCCTCTACTCTGCGTCCGGGTCCTTAAAGTTCTTGGGATCCAAGACCATGCAGGTGTAGGTGATGTCGTGTTCGTCGTCGGGAATGGGTTCAAACCCGTTCTTGCCAAAGAAGTCGATGAGCAGATGCGCGAGCTTAATCGGATCCGCATCCTCATCGTCAAAGAGATATCCGCCGAGCTCCAGGAATGCAGGCTCCTGGTGGCCCTCGCTCTCCCAGTATCCCAACAGGGCGTCGTGCACCAGGCGCGCGCCATAGCCGTTACCGCGGTAGTCGGGGTCAACATACACATGGCTCAAAAACGTCCCCAGGCACTTGTTGAGCGGGTGCTCCGTAACGGCATCCGGCAGGTCGGGGTCATCTGAACCGCCCGTTACGCAAAAACCGACCAGCTCATCATCGGCAAAGACGCCCCAGAGGTAACAGTTCTCCTCGTCCTCGTCCTCAACGCAGTCCGCGTACTCGTCATAGACCTCGTAGCCCGACTGCTCGTCCAGATCGACCATATCGTCGACGTCGTCGGGACCCAAAGCCCTTACTTCAACTTCAGCCATTGTCCTGTCCTTTCTCTCGCTTTCAGGACAACCCAAGCATACGGCGCTGTCCCAACACTCTGTTGCGCAACATCGGCCGTTGCGCCAATACCGTCGCTAACGGCGACGACGCCTCAGGGCAATGCATGCAACGACAATCGCCAGTAGCACCAAGCCCTGGAAATTGATGCGGCTAATAGCGAAGCCCGAAGGAACGATAAAACTGTCGTAGAACATGTCGAGCAGGCCGATAAACACCAGAAACGCAATGAAGATCCAGAACACGCGACTCCTTAAAATGGGAGTAAACATGTCGAGCACCGAGCCACCCGAAGAAGAGCCCTGATAGCCAATCAAATCAAACGGCTCATCCTTTTCCACCTCGTCGGCATCGCTCGAAGTGCCTGAAGACTCGGACTCCAAATCGCGACGATCCGTCCAATACCCGGGCACATGGTCGCGCTCGCCAAGGTACTCACCGTTTTTGACAACCGGCTCAAACAACATGGCACTCGAAAGATCCTCGAGCTCCTCGCGAATCAACTGGTCGGTGCGAGCGTCATGAGGCTCCTCGAGCTCGCACTCAAGCTCGTACATATGCTCCATGACCCGCTCGTAATCTTCTTCGGACATATCGTCATCGTAATAGGAGTTCCTGCTCATCGTTCATCCCTCATTCAAGAACCGAATCCCTTTTGGACAACTCAAGTGTAGAAATCCATACCGAGCAGACGTTGCGCAACATTGCCGAGATCGAGACGGATCCGCTCTCAAAACGCCTCAGCAAAACCGTTCCGCATTGCAATTTGTGCACTCGCGGATGTTGCGCAACGTTCTTGCCCATCGGGGCGGTAGCGTTCGAGCTAGCAAAGCCACGAGCCCTAAACCCGGGATCGTGGGCTTCCACCGCATACGAAAGAAGGAACGATGGACGAGATTTTTGAGCATCTGCTTCAAGATACCGACCGAGGAATCTCGATCAACCAGATTGTCAATCGTATCGTGTTTCCCAACCACGATATCTGCATGCAGGCCAAAGCTGCCCTGGAGCGAGACTATGGAGAGTTCTGCTTTGCTGCCGTGATCCCCGATTACGAGGACTTCCAGCACATGGATCCGACCGACGCCATCAATGCCGCTCTGGAAACCTGCGGGTCCGACGGCGAAGAGGTCACCAACGTCGTCTGGGGCTACAACTCGCTCCAGTACGAATACAACGGCATCCCCTCGCTGGAGGTTGCCAAGACTATCTCCAAGATGATCGGCGTTCCCGTCTACTACGAGTACACCGATGCCGATGAGATCGCCGCCGGCGCCGTGATCGCCGATGCGCAGGGCGATAGCGTCTCGTTTGCAAACGTGGTCGACAAGAGCTGCTGGGTGTATTTCCCGGAGGGGTTCGACGGTGCCACCGACACCCTGTTCCGCTGTGGCATGGGAACCATGTCCATGCCCGACGGAAGCCAAAAGTACTTTGAGGACACCACCGACCCCATCATGCGTTCGTATGCGCAGCGCGGAAACGTGTCCCTGTACTTCGACTTTCTCAAGGACCAGTTTGGCGCCCAAGAGGAGCCCCAGCCGGCGCCCTCGCGCAAAAAATCGTCTTCTGCGGCTAGCAAACGCAAAAAGAAGTCGACCAAGACGCAGAAGGTCGCAACCGCCACCATGGACGCATCGGACGTTGACGTGCTCTTTAGCCATCTAATCGAAGAGACAGGCGGTCAGATCCAGCCCCAAAGGGTCATCAACCGCATCGTCTTTCCCGGACACAATGCTTGCATGCAGGTAAAGGAGACCCTGGAACAGGAACTTGGCGGCTTTTCGCTCGCCACGCTGATACCCGCAATCTCCGACCTTGGCGATTTGAGCCAGCCGCAAAACGCCGCCATGTGCATCCACATCTGTGGCGCCCTAGGCGGACAGACATTCAACGAGATGTGGGGCTACAACTCGCTTCAATACGAATACGACGGCATCCCGCTGCTGCGAGCTGCAAAGGCGCTCGCCGGCCTGCTCGGGGCGCCCGTTTATTACGAGTACGTAGTGACCGACGGCTACAAGGCCGGAGCATGGCTAGCCGATCCCGATGACGACGACGTCTCGTTTGCGGCAAGCCTCACTAAAAGCCAGTGGACGTTCTTCCCCGACAACAGCCAGTACCGAGATGCCACGGCAGTTCGTTGCGGCGTGGCGACCGTCACGCTTTCCGTGACCCAAAATGGCGTGCCCCAGGACCGCGAGGTCTCGTTTGCGGACACGTTCAATCCCATCATGCAAAAGCTGGCAACCCGCGGGACCGTCTCTATGTATCTCGACCTGATCAATGCAAACTACAGCTCGTTTGCAGACCCGTCGGACGATGACGACGAAGACGAGGACGACGAGCCCCAGGCAGAGTCCGATACCCAGGCGTCGGGCAACGTCTACATGTCCCAAGCCATGGGTGCGATGACGTTTCGCATCGTCTTTCCCAATCATGACTGCTGCGAGTATATCCGCAATGATCTCGAAAAGTGCTTTGGCGGGTTCTCGCTCCAGGCGATTTGCGGTACGCCCGATAGCACGTTTGACTCACCCGATGAGGTCCTGAGGACCATGGCAGGCCACGGAATCCCCGATGATGCAACCGATGTCGAATGGGGCTATAACTCCATGCGTTATCGCGTGGCGCACTCCGTGCCCAACGCCATCGTTCTCGAGGCGCTCGTCCAGCACTACAACATTCCGCTGTACGTCGAGTATTTCGATGAGCTTAAACGCGCGACCGGCGCTGCCATTACGATCCCCGACATAGCGAACCCGACCGCATTCGTCCCTGGCACACTCGGATGCAAAGAGCAGATGTACTTTGACCGCGGCAGCGACAACGAAGGCTACGTTGCACTTCGATGCGGCTATTGCCAGGCGGTCTCCGATGATGGCAAAACGCGCATCTCCTTTGTCGACGACCCTTCGCAGTCGGTCATGGCGGAAATGGCAGAAGAAGCATCGGTCGGAGTCTACGTTAGGCTGCTTAAAAAATTCGATCTTGAGCAAGTTCTCCCCGCTGGATATCAGAAACCGGCTTCTCGTCCCGCCGCAAGCTCCAAAAAGAACACCTCGACCTCCTCGGCAGAAAAATCGAAAATCAGCCTGTGGATGAACCCCATTGCAGAGAAGCATGTCTGGAACTCCCTCGATGCCTACGGTCAAAAGCAGGGCAAGCAAAATGACATGAACATGTTCTTTTTGGAGCCGCTCTATCGCGGCGACGACCAAATCCGCGACCCATTTGGATTTGCCACAGGCCGCAAACCTATGCCGGCTTATGCAAGCCACCAGGCGAACCGCAAGGTTATCGACGCCGCCCTTACTACCGACATGGAAGTCGGCGCGCTTGTCGCGGGGCTTCTCGGCCAAGACCTGTTGACATCCGAAGAGCTCAACGCGCTGCACCGCGACATCGAGCTCAAGTCCCAAGGCATAAGCGCCATCGCCACCGGAAGAGGCGCCGCGCTCGAAAGCCGCTGCGACTCGGTTTGCTACCTTATTGCAAAGCTCCGGAGCCATGACGGCGACAATAGCCATCGCTTTATGATGTGGATGGCGGACACCGACCAAGCCGTACGTGTAAAGTTCTACGGCGAGGCGCCGGCAATCGGCGTGCCCTTTACGTGCCGCTTTAGCGTAGTGGAAAATGACGTCATTACGTACTGGATGCCCGTCGAGGGCGAAAAGGGCTTCTCTCGCTATAAGCAGATTCCCGAGGGAGGACGCATCGACGTCTCCGCGGCAAAGAGCGACTCTGCCGCTATGAGCGCCCTGCGCAAGGCCAACGCGATGTTCCTTAAGACGTGCGGACTCAAGCAGACCGCGCCGTCCAAGACGCACATGACCCCGGAGCAGTCGCAACGATTTAGCGAGCTACGAGAAAAACTGGGGCGTAAAACGGGTTATGCCCTTACGGTGCTCTTCTCGCGCTGCGTACTCTGCAGCGCCGAAGCCGACCGATTCCTCGAGCTCATGGAGCACGCCGCTGCCGCGCACGATCGCGGAGAGGTGATCGACGTCGACGATACCGAGGTCGTAGAGCACAAGGCCGTTTACATGGTTGGCCCGATCTCTACCGAGGATGGTACTTGTCAGCTCTACAACCCCAACACCGTCAACTTTGAGGACTTTAGGTTCCAGCCCACCCTGCTCGAAGACTTCCATACCGACCTGCCCCGTGCCGGCAGCTTTATCAACATTGCAACGAGCGTCGTTGAGTCGGACGTCATCGCCGCCTGGGCGGGCTACAACCCGGGCAACGCCCAGCGCTCGGCGCGCTACTAGAGAGCGATTGGCACGGCCAGGCCATGTATCTGTTGCGCGGCATCGGCCCTGGACGTCGAACCGCGCCGTCCACGATGTTGCGCAACAGAATGCAGCGCAGGCGGCCTAGTATGCGAAGTAACAGGCGCGCGCAGGTCAGACGCATCGAATCTGACCTGCGCGCGCAACACAAATCATCGCAGGGAGCACACCATGGCGCGGGACACATCAAACGATCCGGTTGTTAACTTGCCGCTCGATTACAAGTTCGACGGCAACGGCAACATCATCCAGAAAGTCTTTTTTGGCGTAAATGCGGTATTCTGCCCCGTCTGGTACTGGTGGTACTTCAAAAGCAATCGTGATCCCAACTTTTGGATCGGTGACAGCGACATGGACGGCTATGATCCCGAAGAATGCGCTACCGAGTTCCAGCACCGCATGGATAACTTTACGCCCGAGGAAAGCTGCAACCTCTTTGAAGTCGCAAAGTATTGCGACCGCATGACGGGTGTTACCGTCTTTGACGTCGTAAACGGGCGAAATGTAAACGAGCGACACCTGGATGACTACTACACCGGCTACGACCTTGGCATCGAAGATGATGACGAGGACGAAGAAGACGACACAGACATCGAGATGGAGTTTGAAGGGCAACCTGTTAGCCCCCAGCCGATGCGCGTATGCGACGAGGGTCCCTGCCAGTTTATGCTGCCGCCCGTTTTAAACTGCGGAACGGACGACGGTTCTGGCTACGAGGTCGAGATTCCCCTGCGCGCCAAAACGACCAAGAGCGGTACTCCGCAGGAGCGACTATCATTCTATATCCCCGCCGATGTCGCCGTACAGTGGTTCCGCGAGGTCACGGGCGAGCCGCAGGCCGACTACCAACTGTTCCAAACCGTTTGGATGGATCGGGCCAACCGGCTTGAGAACCCGCACTTTGTCGACCACCTGTTTTCCCATGCGTTTTGGCAGGAGCGACTGCTGCGCATCCTGCACTACACGTACAAGCGGGGCAAAGTGCAGAGTGTGCGCATCGTTGCCGATTACGAAGGCGATGCCGCCGAGTTTATTGGTAAGTACTATCCGGAGGCCGAGGTCATCGGTCATCAGGGCAATGAGAACGCCTTTGAAACGGGAGCTGCCTATCTGGTGGACCTCACGCTGGACTACAAATACAAGGGCGACAAGCTTGTCGAGAAAAAGACGTTCTCGGTCCTTGGCAGCTTTGGACGCGAATGGTATCGACTCTTTAGCGGCAATCCCAACGCCACCGTTGATGATTTCTATGCATGGTGCGAGCAAACCGACACCTACGAGCCCCTACGTCAGGCAGCCGAAACCGCCGGCGCAATCGTTCAGTACACCACCTACGGACTAAAGGACGGCAAGCTCACCAGCAAGCGCACCGAAGATCTCCAAGGCCGCACCAATGTCGAGATTAACGAGGCGGCCGAGCTGAGAGACCGCATGTTCACGTAGGCGGCAACAGGCCCATTTCACGTTATCCGTTCATCTCTATACTCACAGGAGGTACCTACTTTGATTTCTCCAATCTGTTGGTTCGTGGCATTCCTCGTCGCTCTCGTTGCGCTCTGCTATTCCATACACTTGGAACGGCACAACTATCAGCACAAACTCTTTGGCTTCGAGATCAACTCCAACCGTCGCATCGTTGCCTTTGGAATTCTTGCTCTTGGCGCTTTTTGCCTATTCGCCCCCGTTACCTGGGCGCAGTGCTTTTCCTCGGATCTTGGCGAGGGCTGGGAGCCGGGAGCCTTCAACTTTATTAGCTGGGTCATCACCAACTTCTTTGCCGTGGGATGGACAACGACCATCCAGACCGGCCTCACCGATGTGACGTCAACCGTCTATAGCGCTATTCCCCTTGGCGGCAGCATTGCCGGCCAGGTATTCAACCTGCTCTATTCGCTGCTCACACTTGCATACATCATTGCCCTTCCCGTTGAAATTGGCCTGTTTGCCTTCAACGCTGTTGCCACGCGTCTCTCGGGCAGCGTTATCAAGCGTCATCTCAAGTATGCCGACCATGCAATTATCTTTGAGAGCGTCGATGCCAACACCGAGTTGCTCGCGCGTGATATCGTAAACAACATCAAGGACGGAACGCTCAATAACGCGAATGGCAACGGCGACATCGCCCTCATCTTTTGTCTAGGCAGCGACGAGGACAGCGAACGTCAGCGCGTACTGCGCAATCTGTGCCAGGGCTATGTGCGCTATGTGTTCACCGACTCCGAAGCAGCCGATGTGCTCACAACGATTACATCGCTGCGCGATGCAGTTAAGCATCTGCTCGCAGTTGACGTCGTCGCAACGAGTGAAGAAACCGAACACAATGTCAGCGCAACGATCGACATGCTCGAAGCGACGCACAAGGATCCTCAGGCCGACTGCGCGCCCAAGATTACGCTCCATTGCACCCACAAGAACCCCGATGATGCCCAGATCTTCGATGCCATCAAAGCCGACAATGAACCGACTTGTCTTCACTTGCTCTCACGCGTACAAGACGAAATATACGATGTACTTGAAGAAGCTCCGCTTTACAGCGTGCTCGAGCCCATCGATATTTCCGTCAACCCAAATCCCAAGCCTCAGAATCTCACCGTTCTCGTTTTCGGCGCAGGCGATTTCGGCATGCAGGCAACACGCACTTCCTTCTGGATGGGCCGCATGCCGGGCGTTCGTCTGAACATTGTTGTTGTCGACCCCAACGCCCGAACGATACTAGAACGCGAAGCAGCCCGCTACCCTGAGATGTTTGGCGAAAGCTGCAACGGCATGTCGACAATTCGCTTTGTAGAAGCTGAGGCGCCCTCGGTTACAACCGATCGTCTGATTGCAGGCGGCACCGTCACTACGCTGCACTACGACGCTCAAAACAAGTGCGTATCGTCCAAGGCTGACAGCGCGCTAATTCCCGATGACGCTCGTCTTTACGCTTTCGTAACCATGGGAGATTGTGGACAAAACCTCTCCTATTCGCTCATGCTTCAACGTCAGATCTTCAATCGCTTTATCGACCAGGGCTCCCCGGACTACACCAAACAGCAACCCGTCATCTGTCCCCATATCGAGAGCGAAGAAATCCTAGGCGCCCTTAAAAGCCTCGATAAGACTCAGACGACTGGCGAAAACGCCGCCAATATCATGCATCCGTTTGGTGCCCGCAAGGCGTTCTACACCTACAGCAACATCATCAATGACGAGCGCGAGCGCCTGGCCGTGCAGCTCAATGCAGCATACGACCTTTGCTTTAATGGCTCTATTGAGAATGATTTTGACGCAACACTCGCCGTTGAGAAGGCAGTTAATAGTTACAACGGCAAAGAATCCAACAAGAGCAGCAGCCGAGCTTCGGCAGCACATATCCCCTACCGCTTCTGGGCGCTTGGCTTTAGCGACGCCGACGTGGAGCAGGAATCCTTCGAGCATGCTTGGAGGGAGAAGCTGCAGGGCAAGGTCAAGCCGGCTTCGAATAACGACAACATTGCCAATGCGATATTAAGCTCCGTCGTTCCCGACGCAGCTACCAAAGCCGAGTTCGATGCCAGCGAGCAGAAGAACCGCGAGGAATTCGCCCTTATCTGTCGTTTAGGTGACATGGAGCACGATCGTTGGCTTGCCTATTGCCAGGCAACGGGCATGACCGAACTGGGACACGGCACCATCGAACAAGAACGCGAGCAGCGTATGCGTGCAGCAGCCGTCGATGCGTTCCTGAGCGGCAAGGCCAACAAGAGTGGGGCCGAAGGTGTTCGCAAGTCCGACATCCTCATGCGTCACGCCTACATGACACCCGACAACGACATACTCGGCGCCCGTGGATTCTTGCTAGGCAAAGACGTCTACGCCTACGACCGAATCATCGTCGCCCTCTCAGCTCGCATCGCCAAGGGAAATGTTGTCAAGCCCAAGAAGGACATAGATAAATAACGATTTCAATCGAGAGGATTGCAACATGGGAAAGCCATCCACCGCAAATATAAAGCAAGATAGCGAGGGCCACACCCTTCTGCAGATATTCGTAAGCTACCGACGCGCGGACAACATATTCAACCACATGCTCGATATCGTTGACAGAACCCTAGATATGCTCAACACAAGCAAAGATATGCTTGCTTTGACCGACTATCGAATTGACAAGTTCACCGATATCGTCTCCATCGATTACGGGCAGCGCTGGGAACAGAAGATGAATGAAGCTCTCGAAGACTCGGACATCCTGCTTGCTTTCATAACGCCTGGCTATATCGAAAGCAAGAACTGCTGTCACGAATACAACCATTTCCTTGAAAACGCTGAAGGAGAAAATGAGGAAAAAACTGACAAGGATGATAGGCCTCGCCGCTGCATTCCCGTTTTTTGGACAAGCCAAGATAAAATTGAAGCGAATATAAAAAAGAAATATGGCGAAAGCCCCGACGGAGAACCCGCTGCAAAAGAAAAATCCAGTCAAACTAGCTCGGACAGCCATGACGACAAAAACGATCATGACGAGTCACTCGCTAAAGAACAGACCCGCGAAATCCGCGATAAGGAAAGCGGCGACAAAAGCGTCTCCGACAATCCCTCAAAAGATAAGAACTCAGCAAATAACGCCCGTAGCACTTGGGATTCAATCAAAGAGTTCAATGGCCTAGAGGCGGTCCTCCCTAAGTTCATTGAGCTTCTTAAGGACGATGCGCAGGGATCTGATTACGATTTCGTGAAAGACTGTATCGTTCGCTGGCTTGCTAACAAGATTTTCATCGTTGCAGATTCAATCATTAAGAGCAAACAAATAGTTGAGGAAGAGGATTCTACGATTGCGGAAGCGAAGACGGTCAAGCCATTAGACGACGAGCTTGCCGCCGCACTTTCCGACCATGTGTTTCATCTCTCGACAAAGAGCTCCGAAGGGACCGCTCATGTGTCCGATGGCGTTTTTATCGTCGAAAAAGGCACAAAAATTGCCAGGGATCTTACGGCAAGCTGCCCGGTCTCCGTCATCAAGCAACGCAACATGCATGCAGACCTCATAGAGGATTGCGTGCTCACCGGTGACATTGCGTTTTCGAGCCCCTCGGCGGCAGCGGGATTCGTAGCAGGCCGAAGCTCCAACGGTAAAACTATGTGGACGACCGATGAAAATAAAACCATCAACGATCTTGAGGAGGAATACAGGATGGGAAAACAGTCGTAAGAGGAAAATGGACTGGAAAGAAAAACCATCCAGTAATAATGAACAAAAAGAAGCGGGGCTCGTAAATGGCCGAGCTCCGCTTCTTTTTGTGCGTCTATGGACTTGCAGCAAAAGTACTCTGCCGCTCCAAGGGGCCCTACCGTTCCTCCAGCGTCCAGCCCTTCTGGGCGCAAAGATCGCGCAGGGTAGCCACCAGGTCGGCATTGGTGTTGCTGTCGACCACGATCTTGTCGATGTGATCAGCGGCAATGTTGAGTTTGGGGAACGAGTGGCTGCAACCCGACAGGTTGAGCTCGCCGACGTTACAGGTAATCTCGAGTGCGCCAAGAATGTCATCGTTCGAAAGATCAATCTTCTCGACGTCACCCTGAAGGCCTTGGTCAACGGTAAAGAACATCAGGTTCTTAAGACCCGAAGCGTTGATGGAATTGACAGCACCCTTAAGGCCTTCAATGCAAAAGGAATTGAGCTTGGGGCAGACGCTCAGGTCGAGGTCCTGGGTCGTCATGTCACCAAACTTGAGCACCTCGAGTGCCTCGAGCTCGCTAAAGTCTGCACTCTTGGCGCTCAGGGTATTGATGCCGAGCGTGTCGAGCTTGTCCAGCTTGCTAATGGGCGTGAAGTCCGTCACCTCGTCGGTCACGACCAGCCTCGTGATGCGCTGGGTCTCCTTGGCGGTCAGCTGGCCATCGTCATCGTTATCGTAGTCGGCAAGCAGCCCGTGCAGGGTATCATCCGTGATCGCATCAACATCGACGAGACCTTTTTCTTTCTTGGTCTCGGAGCCAGAGGCGTCAGTTGAGCTCGACTCTTTAGAGGCGCTCGACGAGGCTCCCCCGCCGCCCTGCACATCGCCGACGCCGCCAATCACGGCAAAAGCGGCAACCACGCCTATGACCACAACCGCCGCAAGCACTACCAGGGCGCGAACGCCGCCCAAGCGAGAGACGGCTTCATTTGCACGTTCAGCCGCCTGTCCATTCGGCTGGCCGGCAGGGCGAGGGATCCGACTTGTCGAACGCCCCGGCGTCTGCTGCGCCTGCCCAGCAGACTGTTCGGTTGCCTGCCCGTTCGAACGCATATTCACCCGCACATCCGACGTCTCGGCAGCGTGCTCATGAGCCCCGCCCGAAGGCTGCTCGGTCACACGCTGAACCCGTTCGTTATCCCGCCAAGACATGTCGGGCTTAAAATTCGCCATATCGCTTCTCCTCACTTGAGCGCATCGTTACTGCTGCTCCATGGTGTAGCCATAGTCACTGCTCATTTTTTGCAAAAACTCGACCATGCTGCTGCTTGTGTCGCTGTCATACAAGATCTTGCCAACGCGATTGGGCGTAAACGTAATATCGAAGGCATCTTCCCTGCCTGCGCCGCACAAATTGAGCGTTTCGACTCTGCTCCTGATCTTCAGGACCTCGAGGTTCACATCACCCGACAGGTCAAGTGTCCCAATACTGCCATCAAGGCCTTCGATCTGGACGTTCGTCAACGAGGACATGTTTTTGGCATGCAAGGCATCGACGGGGCTCTGGAGCCTGTTTACAGTAACGCGCTGTAGCTGAGGAAAACGTGTGAGATCAACCTGGGGCACCGAGCAGTCGCCGATGGACAGATGAGTGATATTGCTAATAGAGCTTATGTCGTAGCTTTCGCTGTCGTAGTCGCCGATGCCAAACGTCGTGATGTTGTGGAAGTTGGCCAACAGCGGAAGCGAATCAAATGACTCGACGTCGATTGAGCTAGCTTCATCCGCAGTCTCTTGCGAAATATTACCGTCCTCATCTGCATCGAGCGCTAAGTCCGAGCGCAGCGTCTCGTCTGTAATTTCATCGAGCGTGAGCACTGTGGCCTTTTTCGCTTCTTCCTGATGGCGCTCCTCTTTTTCCTTTTTACGCTGAGCGCGCGCCGCCTCGTCTTCTTGCTGCTGTTTGGCCTCGGCGCGCTGCTCGGTCTGCCGATTGGTGTCGGAAATGCCGCTTGTGATGGACGTGACCGCCACAATGGCAATGATTACCACCACGGCAAGGACAACCACTACACGCGGACCGCCCAAGCGGTTCACGATATCGTTGATATCCGATCCGTTGGACCCGGCGCCCCCGCGGCCAGACCCGTTCTGATTAATTGCCATCCGTATTTCCCTTTCCGCCGCCTACAGGCGATCCTTGTCGAAGTACTCAGCGTCGCGCCAGTCGCCGCGCCAGCGGTAGGCGTGGGCGTTCTCGCGCGACCAGTCGCTCAGGTGGCGCAGGATGAAGCGGCTCATGTCGTCCGCGAGCGGCTCGATCGGCCCCACGCGCCGCGCCTCGGCCGCCCGCTCCCAGAACGAGTACGCCATGAGGTAGAACGTGCCGGCGTCGACGTAGTCGCCCGGGTAGGCGGGGTCGTCGAACCAGCCGTGCGTGTCGGGCGTGCCGTTTTGCTCGCACCACTCCGCCACGTTGAGGGCGAGGCTCATCAGCGCCGTGTAGTCCTGCGGGTCGCCCGCGGCGAGCGCCTCGTGCAGGTTGGACATGGGGCCCTCGGCGCCGTAGGCCGGGTAGTACAGGCCCCAGATCCTCGACGCCGCCTCATCGGTGAGCTCCATCTGCGAGGGGCGGTCGCCCAGGCCGTCATCGTAGACGGGAGCGCTGGGGTCCTCCCCCGTGAAGGCCCCGACGCCGTAATCGAGCGTGGAGGCGCTGTTGCGGACGCCGCGGGCGGCGCGGGCCATGGAGCCGAAGACCGAGTAGCCGCTGTGGTAGCCGCGGACCGTCTCGGTGACGAGCCGGCGCAGGCTGAAGTTGGCGTGGGCGCGGTCGCGGGCCTCGCGGGTGGCGGCGGAACCGCGGAAGAAATACGTGGCGCCGATGATCAGTTGCTTAATGATCATGCTCAAAGGGCCGGCAATGATTTCCGTCACAACTACGAGAAGACCAATGAATACAACAGCACCCAGAGCGAATGGATTGAACGCGCTATACCCCGGCGCCGGAAGCCCCGTATGCAATACATCGTCTCCGCCAACGTTCAAGTACATGCGGTACCAGACCGAGCAGAGCCCCCAAACCGTAAAAATACGCAGTGGGAAAAACCGAACAATGGTGGGAATCGCGTCCACGATGCGCGAAAGATTGATGTTAAAGCGAGGACGATTCGCGCCCTCGTTGTTTACCGGAGTAGCCGCCTCCGGATCGCCCGGAAGAGGCACGCCGGCGCGTCGCGCACGCAGGCGGTCGAGACGCTCCTGAGTGGAAACCGTTTGAGCCTGCGGTACTTCTGACGAAATGGACGCCCCCGCAGTCTCACCCGCGAACGATGTCGCGTCCTCCTGCTGTCCCTCAGCACGAGCGCTATAAAGACGCGCGAGACGCTCTTGCGCCGACAGGCCTTCTTGCTGTTTATCGTTTGCCTTATGTTTTGCCTCTACCTATTAGTAATGGAAGTGCGTCTGGGCATAGCGGTTAAGCGCATATCCAAACTCCCTGGTCACCGTCTTGATAGTGTGCGTCTCCATCTTTCTGGTCTGAGGATTACGCCGGTTAAAGACGAACGTGGGCATAAAGCCGCTCACTTCTTGAAACCCGCTCAGCGAATTAAAGGGGATGATAATCGGCGGATTGGAATTGCCCGGAGCGAAAAGCCTACCCGCCACTGCCTTGCTATGACCCAGGCCTGGAACGAGCGACTTGACCACAGAATGGTTATCGAGCGTTGACCCCTCACGCTTGGCGATAATCTCAAGGTGGTACTCGTAGATTCTAATGGAACACGGACGTCCATCGTACGAACCCAAACCTTCATTAATCACCACGTCGTTTCGGATTTCGCGTTGTGCCATGTTCGAACGAGAGTGCGCATTGGCTTGAGAGCCGCGCTGGGACGCCACGTTCTCAATACCCAACATATCATCAAAGGCAGCCATGGCGCGTCGCTCGGTGCCATGGAGACCGTCATTGCGTTGCGGTGTATTGGGAACCTGCGGTCGAGGCACCACCGGTCGCTGTTGGCGATCATTATTGGAATCCGAAAAAAGATTCCCCAGTCGTAGCGTGGGCATACCCTGCTCCTATCGTTTATCAAAATTAACAGGTCACCAAGGAGTCAGAAACCCTCCTTGGCGACCCAATACGGTTCATGAAAAGAGTGACCCGCTCTATTAGGCGGAAAGGAAAAGGTAGAAAAAGAATGCGCAGATACCAAAGCCAATCAGCATCACAATAAATCCGAAGATACTAAGCAGCTGCGCAATGGTCACGATGCCCCAGAGGAAAAACTCGATGACGATCGGCAAGATCCAAGAGAAAAGCCAGGTGCGAATCGACTTTGCACTACCGGGGTGAGCATCGTCTCCAAAGAGAAGCATGACCGCCATGCCGCCAATGAGAATCGCCATTACTACGTCAAGCTTGGTAAACGTGTCGCCATCAACAAACATCGTTCCCATAAACCCAAAGGCGCTGGTGACAAGCGGAACGAAAACGACCAAGCGGCCAGCATAGCGTCCCAGTCTGTCCATCAGCTGCGGATCCATGTAAAACGCCGCTGGCGCACGACCACTTGAAAATGCAAGCGAACCGACCTGAGCAAGCGGCTTGTCGTCTGCCGACATCGCAAGCTCCTCAAAAACTTGCCCCTTACGATCGGCAAACTCAACGAGCTGGAGCAAATATCGTTCAAGCGCATCCGAATTGGCATCGATATCGTTCCTAAGCGCGCTAACACGATCGGCGGCCGAATAAGAGCGCAGAAGATTGAGAGCGAGAAAACCAAAGCAGCCAATAAACGCAACCGCCAGAAAAATGCCCGCAAGCGGACCAAACGAACCCCAAGAAACAATCAGCTGACCAAAGGCACCACGGGAGCACATGATAAGGATGCAGTAAAGAAGCGCCACAAGAACGGTATACATCAAAACACCCCGCTGCTCCTTCTTTATGGCAGCGGCGCGAGCATCGCTATCGGCAATACCCTCAACAACACCGTAATCGCGTGTATCCTGCTCGATAGCGGCCTTTAATGAGCCGTCTGCAACACCGCGGCTATCCTCGAGGAACTCAGCATATTCGGCAGAGGAGATCAAGCTTTCATCTGCAAGAAGCCTTACGCCGCGAGCCGCGAGCAACCGCTCGTCAACGCCCTGAGATATAAGCTCGGCAACATAGCCGCGTGGCACGGCATCGTCGCCGACCTGAGCGCAAAACAGTGCATTGCGCGTACAGGGGCGCGTTCCGTGCTTTCCGTCGACTTCCCAGCCGTTCACATACGGAACAGGCGTGAGCTCCATATCTTCCCGAAGCTTGATTCCCTCAAGACGCGCGTTGGAACCAGCCTGGATGAGCATGGAAACGGCAGTGTTTGCCGGCGGATTCAATCCGAGCAGGGCAATTTTGACCGCCTCGCCTGCGGAGCCTTGGGCCGAGTCGTAGAGGTCGGTGTGGGCGGCAAGCCACAGCCAAGCAGCATAGCTACCAAACTTACGATAAAACGCGCGTACCGCTTTCTTATTGACCGCGACCTTATCCATATAATCGATCACGACATCTATATCGATGGCTCCGTGCGAAGTTGCCGCATTTCGAGTCGAGATAATTGCCGCCATCTCAGAAACGCCCGCAAAATTGAGCAAGAATTCATCCAGCTTGTGAGCCGACGAGCAAACGCCAAAAAACGCCGCCGGACGATTAACAACCGACATAAGCGCCGTCTGAGCAGCAGAACTTTTCTCCTCCTTGCGCGTCAGCAACCCCTTGAATAAACAAGCAGCGAAATGAGGATCACTCGAATGCAGCGCCAACTTCTCGAGTTCATGAATATCGGCAGCAAGCTTTGCGCGTTCATCGTTGAGATCGTTGTCTCGAGAAAGAATGCGGGATAAAAATCCCGAAGGCAGCACGCCTGACGATTTTGACCCGTCGAGACCGGACAGAACGGCATAGCGATCAATTTCGGCGACATCCATCTTGGCGATACGTGCCGGGAGGGCATCGCTCGCATCGGTGAGCGAGACATCCTCGCCGCGCCACGACATAATCTTGCCGTTGGACATCTCATAGATTACGCAAGCGAGCGCCAAGTCGGGATTGGACGCTGTCTGGATATCCTCTTCGACCAACAGGTGAATCCTGGTCTGTAGGTCATTTTCACCCCAGTCGCCCATCAGGTTTTCGAGCTGTTGCTGGCTCATGCGAAGCTTGGCCTCGTCCCAATTGGAGGACAGCGCGCGAGCGAGCAACACCGGATCGCTATACAGCTTGCCGGCAAACTCGTAAGGTTTGCGCGCGCTACCGGCATCCATGGTGGGAAGTTTGCGATAGAAATGATCTGGGTCGGCCATCCAGTCTTTGACCTCTTCGTAGCCAAAACGCTCGCCCGATAGCTCAAACGTCAAACCCTTGAGCAGGTTTCCCAAGGTCGCATCTTCCGGATGATTGAAGTCTGCAGGCTCGCCCGTCTCTTGGCGATCGGAAAGCGTATTGTCGTTTATGAACTCCTGCAGCGGATGGACATTGTTTTCGTAGAGCGTCCAGATCGTGTAGCCAAACGAATACCAGTCGTTTCGAGGGTCGACCATACCACCACGACCGGGCGTGTAGCCGTCGGAGCGCGTCATGGTGTTCGTCAGCCGGCTGTCAAATCCGGCAAGTGAGCGGGCGGAGCCATAATCTCCCAGCACGATCTGCTTGTCGTACAGGTAGACGTTCTGCGGCTTAATGTCACGATGAACAATGCCAAGCTCGGTATGGAGCAACTCGATTGCCTGGCTGAGCTCGGGAATCACGCGGCTCTTAACCATATTCTTGCTACGGGGACGATCAAAAAGGCATGTGGCCAGCGGCGTAATGGAAACATCCCACAGCTGAGGAGCCGCAGTCCCCACTTCGGTCGCGCTCAGGCCCTGGTGCAGATAGGCAAAGATGGGCAGCAGATGCGTCTGAGACACGGGACGGCCATTAAGCCCCATTACGGCGCTTACCACCTTTTGATATGCCGAACGCTCGGCGCCCACAAGAGGCTTAAAGACCTTGGCAACGCATGCCAAACCATCGCTCACCCGCTCGGCGGCAACAATGGTAGATTGACCGCCATGGCCAATGACCTGTCCCAAATGAATAATAAACTGCTGCCCGTCATTCGAGACAACCGTCGCATCCTCTGCAACAAAAGGCGAGGCAGATGCAGCGGCAGCATGTGCGCCCCCACGAGAAACGGTCACCGTTTCACCGTTGGGACTGGCCGTGGCGCCGCGCGAGACAGTTACCGTCTGGCCGTCGGGACTCGCAGCGCGCGGCACCGTGACAGTTTCGCCCGTCGCAGGAGTACCAGGGCGTGAAACAGTAACGGTCTTGCCGCCGGCGGAAGCACCGACAGACGGCCTCGCAACCGTTACTGTTTCACCATTCGATTCAGTCATCGGACGATGCACCGTTACGGTTTCGTTTGTCGATGGCGCGTCGTCACGGCGGACGGTGACCGTTTCACCAGATGCCGGAGCGTCGGCGCGACGCACCGTCGCGGTCTCTCCAGGTGCAGAAGTCTGGCCACCGCGGTTCACGGTAACTGTCTCTCCCCCTACAGGCGCATTCCCGCGGCGCACCGTTACGGTCTCATCATTGCCATTGTCACCATCTCGGTGTACCGTAATCGTCTCATCTGACATGGCTACTCCCCTACCTCAATTACAATCAGCGTTGCATCGTCCGTCGAGCCGTTCACCCGAGCCTCGGCATATAGCTCTTCGCACAACTGCGCACATGTCGAATCGCTCGCAAGCATCTGCTGCAAACGCTCCTGCGCAATCTGTCCATCGATACCATCGGAACAGATCAGATAGCGATCGCCCGGAAGCATCACAGTCGTCTTGACCTCAAGATTGCGACCGCCCTGATTGAGTCCAATCGCGAGCTCAATACAATGCGAAACGGCGTCGTCTCTGTATTCAGCGCCAACGCCGCCCACGCGCCGCTCAGGCGTGTGGTCACAGCTAAGCACGGCAAGCACACCGCCACGCAGTCGGTACACGCGAGAATCGCCGGCATTAAAAACAGCACCGTGCCCGTCAGGAGCAACCACGAGGCCGGCAACCGTGGACGCGGCAACAGACAGTCCATAGCGAGCCGCATACGTCTCAACATCGTTCTCGGCTCGCTCGCCCGCCATGCGTAGGCGCTCCTGTAACGCGTTGACAGCATCGGTATCAAAGACGCGCACGGCCTGCGCAAACGCCTGAGCAGCGAGCGTCGAGGCAGCCGCTCCGTGCCCGCCTTCGCTCACGCCGTCAAAGACTGCCATGCAGCCCATCTCGCGCTCGCAATCGCCTACCAGGCCATAGCAAAGGACGTTACCGTCAAGAAGCAAACGGTCCTCGTTGACCGGGTGATTGGTTCCCGCTTGAGTTTTTGCTGCAGCGATAAACTTCGTCATCGCCAATCGCCTCCCATCGATCCGGGCACGAGCTCAAATGCGATGTGCGCATCATCGCCCTCGCCCTGCGGCACGGCGCGTGCCACCATGCCGGGGCGACCGCGCCACTCGGCGCGGTGTTCAAACAGAAAATCGGAAAGCCCGTTAAGGTAACCGCTCTCCACCAGGTTGCCAATACCACGGCCGCCTTTGGCTTTGACGGCGTCCGTCATGGCAATGGAGTGCAGCAGCTCGCGGGCGGCATCGGTCGCCTCAACCGTAATATCGGGCTGTGCCTTATGCACGTTGCGGTTAACGGCATCGATCTTGGAATTAAGGATCTGAAGTGCCACGGCGTCGTCGATAAAGTTGAAGATCACCACGTTGTCGCCGATACGGCCCAAGAACTCGGGCTTAAACTCGCGATCCATCTCGGTGCGTACGCGCTCGCAAATCTCGTTATAGGGCGTGTTGGGCGCGATGGTATTACGCACTTCGTTGCCCTGGGCATCGATCTCAATCTTGGAAAAGCCGATATTGCTCGTAAAGAAGATGACCGTCTCAGAGAAGTACACGGTATTACCCTGGCCATCGGTCAGGCGGCCATCTTCGAGGATCTGCAGGAACTTGTCCATAATGCTGGGCGCGGCCTTCTCGATCTCGTCGAAAAGAACCACCGAGAACGGATTGGCCTTGACCGCATTGGTCAGCTGACCGCCCTCGGCATAGCCCACGTATCCCGGAGGAGCGCCAAAGAGCTTTTGATCGGAGTTCTCGGCACCGTACTCGGACATATCAAAACGCAGCATGCTGCGCTCATCGCCGAAGAGGAGCTCCGTAATGGCCTTAACAATCTCGGTCTTACCGGTACCAGTGGGGCCGCTCAAAAACAGGACGCCTTTGGGCTTGGAACCAGATGAATGGGTGGCACCCGAAAGACCCATGACGGAGCGCTTGAGCACGGTGACGGCCTTCTCGACGGCCTCGTCCTGGCCCTTCACACGGCGTTTGATCTTTGCCTCGGGATCCTCTTCGAGCTTCTCGAACATCTGCTGCCATTTGTTCTCGCGAAAGCCGTACTTGTAGACGTCGACGAGCTTGGGAAGGATGGCCTCGATGGAAGCCTCGGGGTTTTGCATGTCGCGCTGGTACATACGCTGCAGCCCCTCGAGCTCCTTAACGCTCATGCCGTCGGTGGTATCGATAAAGCGACGCACCGCACGGTCATCGGAATCGGACAGCGCCTCACCAAAGCCAAACTTGCTTTGGATGTAGGCCTCGCGCATGTCACGATCGGGATGCGGCAGCGTGATGGTGCGCAGGAAGGGATTCTCCTCGATAAACCACACAGGCAGGTTGCGCACGTTATCCGTTACCAGAATGAGCGTGTTAACGGCCGTACGGTTAATGAGGCGCGCCTTGCTGGCACCAAGGTACAGGTTAAGGAAGAACTGCGTCTCGTCGGGCATAAGACCGGTCGAGGAGGCAAGCAGACGCGATGCCATGTTGACGATCACGCAAAGCGGCTTAGCCTCGGTGCCGCCATCGGGATTGTCATTGTATTTAAGGCGCAACATTGAGCGGATAACCTCGCCGTATGATGGCAGGCTCGACTGCTCGGTGGCATATGCTTGGCGGCCATCGGCGATGCAGGCGTTCGCCTCCATCATGCGGTCGTCGCTCTTAGAAGCCTCGTCGTGTGCCAGCGACACCAGACGCTTGCAATCGACGTTGCCCATGCTGCTCGAGAACAGTTGGATAGGATCGAAATATGTCACGTTGTACTCAACTGAGCCATTGGCGTCTTCAAAAAGGCCGCGCACGACCTCGGCAAGCTCCGAAAACTGAAGGCCGCCGTCGACCACATCGGGATACTTGTCGTTAACGTTGCCCTCAAGGATAAAGAGGCTCTTCACTCCTTTAAAGTTGAGCATCTCGCGCTGCCAGGATTGGCGCTCGAAATCAGTTGCCATGTGTTATACCTCCTTGGCAGAAAATTCATGGTGGTAACGGTCGGCAATACCAACGGTGATAACCGTGCCGTCCTGGACATAGTTTTGAAGCTGACGAGGCTGTTGAAGATACTGGTCGTAATCATCGTGCGGGCGGTCGCTCAGGTAGATTACGCGCTGGTTAGTCGAGCCGCGCAGCGCACAATCGGGCACGTTGAGCTCGTCTACGTACGGACCGTCGATCAGCACATCGATGAGGGGCTTGAGCGCCTCCCACACGTCCGCGCCGATCACTCGCGGCAGCTCTTCGAGCGTAAATCCGGTGTAAACGAGAATGTCGTCGTAAGTGCAGCGGATCGTTGCCAGCAGCTTCACGAGCTCCGATGCCTGCTCGAGCGGATCTCCACCCGAAACTGTCAGCCGATGCACGCCATGTTCGCGCGCCGCATCGAGCAACATCTGCGCAAGCTCATCAACGTCGACATCCTGCTCGGGCAGCTGGTTGCGCCATTGGGGCGAAATACATCCGGCGCAACGCTTTGAACAACCAGCGGTCCAGACAACAATACGTTCTCCCGGACCCAGCGAGACGACGGGAGCAAGCACATGGCTAACGAACATCGGCGTAATCCTCGCCCGGATCAAGTGTACGGTACACGGCCGAGGTACGTGCAAGCGAGCAACCGCATTCCTCACAGCCATCCCCAACCTTTGCACGTTCATCAGCAACGAGATGCAAACGACCGCACTCGGGACACTCGACAAACCAGCCCTCGACACCCGCAGACTCACCAGCGGCAGAAACAACCGGTGCCGCAGCAGGCGCGGGCTGTGGCACAGACCAAGCCTGGGTCTGCACGGGTTGCGCTGCAGGCGGTTCCTCCACAGTAGCCGTCAGACGCAATTGGGCAAATTCGCCAGACGCAGCCGGAATGAGCAGCGTATCGCCGGTATGAATCGGCTGGGCCACGCCGGGAACCAAGTTGAGGATCTGGCCGCCACGCATAAGGGCCGTTCCGTTATTGGATCCCTCATCGGCAACCATCCATGTGCCCCGCTCAAAACGAACGCTGGCATGCTGCCGGGACATGGCAAAGTTCGAAGCCATAGAAGGAAACACGTTGCGTCCAAGCACGGCGGCGTCCGTGAGACGAAGCTGCTCACCCATAACTGGATCGGCAAGGGTAAGCGCAGGAGTAGCTGTAGCATTCGCCATGGGTTGCGGCGCGGGCTGCGGCATTGGCGCAGGCGTCGGCTGTGGCATTGGCGCAGGCGTCGGCTGTGGCGCAGGAACCAGAGCAGGTTGCGGAACGGGCATGGGGGTAGGCTGCGGCGCGGGAGCAGGAGCAGCCTGATATGCCTGCTGGGACGCGGGACGCTGAGGTCGCGAAGCACCGCCCATCGATGATGTTGCAGGATAGACGGCGGGAGCCGGACGCTCAGCGACCGCGGCGGCGAAGCCGGACGCTGAGGCGGCTGGCGCCTCGGGTGCCGAGACCGCAGGCGCAGGGGCCGAAGGCGCGGAAACCGCACCAGCAGGACGCGGCGTCCCACAGTCCTCGCACATATCGCGGGCATCATCGTTCATAAGACCACAGATAGGGCATTCCCATGTCATGGTTTACCTCATTTCCCTTTGCTTGAGCTGACTTGCTTGACGGCGATTACGCAGGCGACGCTCCGCATCTGCGGAAGGCGTGGGCGGCACGTAATCGTGCGGGTGAATCTCGACGGCGGTCTGAGGATCAGCGGGTCGAACAAAATGACCAGGGGCGTCGGACGCGACAACAACGCCGCGTTCTTTAAGGTCTTCCTTAAACTGCTGGTAAAAATCGCAGAACTCAACTTGGTCCTGAACGACTTTGTCGACCGTCGCTTGATCTTGGGCTTTCATATCTTTGATGACGGTGGGATTAACCGGATCTTCCGAAAACTCGGATGGATCGGCCTCGACAACTCGCATCACAAGCTGCTGTTCGTGCGATCCCTTAAGGACGGCAACCGCCTTGCGCTTGTTCGTGTCGAAGATAAGGCGCCACGGCTTGCCAGACCCATCCATAACCGCATAACGGACAACGTCAGCCCCGTGTTCGGCCATAACCTCGTTAACGCAGCGCTCGATGTATTCGTCTTTAGCCGCCGAAGCAAGCGCGGCGTCTGCGGCATCCACGGCAGCGTACAAATCCTCAATCTCATGAGGCCGCCTGAGCACCGTCGGACGATGATAGCGTTCATTAAGAAGATCAACGCGCAGCCTGTATTCCTCATACTGCTCATGAAGCTCATTCGACTCATGCTGAGCGCTTTTCATCACATGCTCGAAGTCCTTGAGAATCTTCATGGCGGCAAGGCGCTGCTCCTCGCTCGAATCCGGACCAAGCGCGCTAAACGAAGCACGGGCGGTCTCGAATTTTGCACTTAGGCGATTTCGCAACGTCATATCGAGCACCTCATCCTGCATAAGCGGGATAATGCGCGCCGCCCACTCTTCAAACGCGCGCGCTGCATCCTCAAAGGAACCCGCCGAGGAGCTTGCGGCGGTGTCCGCAATATGCAAGAGCGCTTTCTCGAGGTCGATGGAACCGTC
Organism: uncultured Collinsella sp.; assembly: GCA_900542825.1. Taxonomy (GTDB): domain Bacteria; phylum Actinomycetota; class Coriobacteriia; order Coriobacteriales; family Coriobacteriaceae; genus Collinsella. The sequence continues at coordinate 156,703 of UQOY01000002.1, forward strand.
GCGGGCAACGTCGTAATCGATTGCCTTTAGGAGACCCTGAGCCCTGAGCTTTTCGGACGTCTGCGCGGCATCGATACGGCTCTGGCCCATCTCTGCCCTGCGATGGGTATGGGCATCGAAAGTTAACGTCGGAATCAGAGTGTGAAGCGTCGCCGCCAGCTGAGCCAACGCCGACTCAGTTCGAATCCGCGTCACCGTGCCTCGACCCATGACGATCTCTTCGCCCACAAGCGGCCCCGTCACGTTTTTCCTCGAATATTCGTCAATCACGCTATCCAACGCGGCGCGTGTCGACTCATCCATATCGGGAAACTCGAGGAGTATCTGCGATTTGATATCCAAAAGCCCATGTCTGTAGTCCTTGACGGCGCTTTCAGCCTCGGCACGCTCCGCCTCCATGCGGAGCAGTCCAGCTGCCGCCACGGGCGCGGCGACTACTCCAGCAGCGACTAATAAATAATCTCCCACCGAGCCGCTCATTATTAGTTCCCTTCTCCATGAATAACAGGGCTTCCCCAGTCACCAATCGTTTTATTGCCTCATTTCTACCGCCGTCTTGCGCGATTCTGTTGCGCAACATTGGCGAGCGGCAGATTTGTCGATGTTGCGCAACAGAAGGCAGCGGCTAGCGCATATCCTGCTAATGGAAGAAAGGATGAAAGCGCGCCATGACCGGATCCTACGAAGAAGTTCGACTCGTCAAATTTCATACGCCAGCGCTGCTCTCCGAGCGTGAGCAGGCTGCGGCACGGCGTCGCTTCTGCACGCTTCTCGTTCCGCCGCAAAAGGGCGGCTTTGGCGGCAACGCCTATGTCCGCCGCGTCCAGAGCGGCGATCGAGCTTTTGAGCTCGCGCTTAAGATGCCGCGCCCCGATGCCCAACCCGAGCAAGAACAGCTCAACCGGGAAACCCTAGAAGAGGAATATCGCACCCTCTCCGTCGTATCCAATCTAAGGGGTTTTCCCGATGTCTACGGTTTTGGCTATACGGCAGACGGAACCCCGGCGCTGCTTATGGAATGGGTTGACGGCGTCTCGCTTCTTGATGCACGGTCCGCTCTATGTGATGGCGCTGTAACCTGCCCCGGCGATATCGTCGCTGCGCTGGGCCTAAGCGTACTCAAGATCATCTTGTCCACGCAATCGCTCGACACGCCCTTTGTTCACCGCGACCTCTCCATGCGCAACATCATGCTGCGTCACGATCGCATCCCGCTCGAGGAACAGGTCTCGAGTGGCTATTTCGACATCTGCCTGATCGATATGGGCAGTGCAAAACTCGTTAAGCCCGATTTTTCCTTTACCGTCGACGTCAACGCTTTTCGCGGTGCCACGCCGGCATACGCGGCACCCGAAATGCTGGAGCGGTTTAAGGCCGACCCCGTTGCGCGCGACAACCCCGCCGTCGACATCTATGCGCTGGGAAGCATCCTCTACGAGCTTTATTGCGGACATGCCCCCTTTGAGGCAGAGCTCAGGCGCTCTGGAGATCACGCGCTCCTCAAGCGCACCGTGCAGCCGCAACCCCTTGTACCCGCAACTCCCCGCGAGCAGGGCTTGGCCAACGCGATTATGGCTTGTTTGGCAGTCTCGCAAGACGCACGCCCTTCGGCAAATGAACTCGCGGCCCGCCTTGAGCCTTTCGCCCGTACGGGTGCCCCGCGAAAGCGCCGGCCCGTGGCGGACCGCGGCAGCGCTACCACCTTGATGGACGCCACCGTCCCCACCCGCACGGCTGCACAGGCGCAGCTCGCGTCTCGGCCAACCCCGTCCACCGAGACCGTCCGCAGCGCCGAGTCCATGCGTCGCGCGCGCCTTGCCGTCAAACGTCAACGCACGATGGCACTCACGATGGTGATTGCCGCCTTGGTAGCAATCGTGGTTATACTCGTCCTCGCATCTGCCGGCATGCTTTAGCCGGCAGTAAAACCAAAGTCAGCAAATAGGCCCATTTGCAAAAAGCGGTGGCAGGCGCAACTCTCAATAAAGCCGCGCCCGCCACCGCCCCCATGCATCGCACACTGACAATACGAGGTACTAGGAAATCAAAAGCTCAAAGGAATCCGTGATGCGCGTTCCCATGGTAACGGCGCCGTCTCCCGATTCGACCGTGGTATTCAGGTAGTACTTGCCGTTCTTCTTTTTAGGAACACCCGAAACCGTAAGGTCGCAGTCCTCCTCCTCGACGGGAAGCGAGAACTCAAAGCCCTTGTTTCTAACAAACGTACCGGTGACGTCCGTGTAGGTGCGATAGTCGTCACCATCGGATTGGGCGACGGTTTTTTCGGCGTTGTAGGTATCGTGGGCATGCAGCGTGGCGGAAATATCCGCGACCGCTTCGCCAGAATCGCTGATGCTCTTAAAAACGATCACAAGGTCGTTTTTGCTCGCACCGTAGCAAGTATGGCCCCAAGAGTTGCCCGTCTCCTTAAGTGCCCCGCGCCACGTGGTGTTGACGAAGCTCGTGGGCTTATCGATGTTGAGCTTCGCTGTGCTACCAGAGGTCGTGGTGGTCGACGAGGTCGCATTGCCCGTCGTGGAGAAGTCCTCGGCATCGGAGCTAGCGTCCTCGCCGTTCTTGCTTGCGGTCTTGAGCTCCGCCTTAGCATCCTTAAGGTCGGACTTTGTCTGATCGAGCTCGTCTTGCGTTTTTGTGAGTTCGTCCTTGGAAGATTCAAGCTGCTTCTTGAGCTTTTGAATCTGCTCCGTATTTTGCGGATGAGCCAAACCATATGAGTAGCCCGCCCAGCCGGTTCCCGCGCACAAGGCGGCAACGACAATAACGCCGGCGGCGATGGCGGGTGCATACGACTTGCCCAGGCGCTTGCGTGCCAGCTTGTACTCGGCCTTGGCCGTCTTGAGGCTCTCGCGGTCCTGCTCGAGCTGCTCTTCCTCGCTGAGCGGCGTAGAACCAAAATCGGCATGGCAGGCAGGCTCAGTTTCCACGTCCTCGATCGTAGTGCCAAAGTCTGACAAGGGATCGACTACACGCGTGGCGTCCGAATCGGATTCGGACGCAGCGGGCTCAGACGCGCCGGGTGCCGCCACCGGCTGCTCGTCTGTTTCCGAGGCATCATCCGCCTTAGGCAACTCCACCGTTGCCGCCGTAGCGGCCTCACCGTCGCGCCAAGAAAAAGCAGGGCTCTGTGACACGGTCTGGGGCGTAGTATAGGGATCTTCGGGAACGGACGCAGTCGGCGAGGATGCGGCAAGAGGCGATCCACACTCAGAGCAAAAACTAGCGTCATCGGGCAATAATGCACCGCAATAAGGGCATTCCATAGGGCACAACCTCTCAAAATGTGTCGTTTGCAGCCATCCTGTAACTTGGTGTATATGCCCTATAATGTCTCAATAGTTATGCAAGGCGTTGCGCAACATTTTTCGAGTCGGTACGCTTTGAGCGTAGCCATTTCTATCATGTTTGATCATGTTTGCAGCACGTCATTAAAGTTATCTGGGGAGGCAGCCATGACGGCGGAAACACCGTGCTCGGTCCTCTACAACGACATCCGATCGTTCGGCGGTCTCAAGCATCTCGAGATTGCGCGAATGCTCATTAACGGCAATTCGTATGCAGGCAGCACCCTGCTCGACAAATGCTCTACCAACCGCTCGTACCTCACTCGCTACATCGTCCACCGCGAGCCCGATCAGTGTGCGCCAGGCATCTACAATGACCTTACCGTCTCCACGCTTAACCTTGCCGCCGCCATTAGTAACAAACTCGGCGGAGGCGAACGCGCCTATCGGGAAATATCCGAGCATTACAGCGGCCCGGCGGCCCAAGGCATGATGTCGATTCTCGCCGAGTATGACCTTGACGACCGCCTCTACGCCAATGCCTTGGGGCGTATCAACAGCTCCGATGACCACAGCCCCCGCGAAAAAAGTACGCTCTTCTTGATGCTCTTTGTGGCAACGGGTGCACTTGCCGATCCCGTTCAAGGCGTGGCCACCGTCGAGCGCTTTTGCGACAGCAAGACGGGCGGGCACTTTGGCACCACCGAAACTACCGTCGGACGTGGCTTTATGGGCAGCCTGGAGCAGCCGCGCACCGTTGCCCCCAACCTCGGTCTGCTCAGGACACATGCCGACAACTGCGTCGACATGCAAATCCATCCCCTCACACGCGATCCGCGCGGCACCGTGATTGGTTCTTTGCCCAAAACCTCGCCCAGCATCACCGATGTGGGCGCCGACGCATCGCGCGAGCATCTTCGCATTTGGCTCGAGGGTGAGCACTGGTACGCCCAGGGCCTTGGATCGACCAACGGCACAGTGCTCGAATCGGGTGCAGGCGACGGCGATATCGTAATCGAGCCGCCCCGTGACCAACGAGAGCCCGGCAAAGTCTATCCCCCCGTGGAAATCGCCAACAGCGACAGACTTCATTTGGGTCTCTATACAACGTTTCTCGTTATTGTGGACTAGCGCGTAGAGACGTGGGAACAGGTGCCACTCGTCTTATATCATTTACGTTGCATGCTGCACTATAAATAGCAATACGAGTCAGTTTATCGGCAAACACGTCTATCATGGGCTTTAATCGATAATCGCGTTCTCGGTGTGAGCACGCGGCCCCACCAAACGAAGGAACGCCTTGGATACCACCAACACCGCGCCTGGCGACAAACTCATCCGTCTCGACACGTTCGATACCGCCGTGGCGGTCGACCCCAGTGCCGAGGATGATGCCAAGCGCCGGTTTATGACGCTTATTCTTCAGACGACACACCGCGACGGCGGCAATATCGGACACGTGCTTCGAGCGACCAACACGAGCGGCGAGGTCTTTGCCGTCAAGCTGCTCAAGGACAACGCCATCCTTTCCGGCCAAGCCCCCGATCGCTCCGCCGAGCAAGCGGCTGCGCACCTGGCCAACACCGCCGCGCTGTTCGAGGAGTACCGTCATCTGTGCACCGTCTCGCACCTGCGCGGATTTCCGCGCGTCTATGGCTATGGATCGTGCGAGGACGACCCGCTCATCCTCATGGAGTGGGTCGAGGGCACCTCGCTCAAGCAGGCGCTGCCCTTGCTTCCGCACGACGCCTCGGGCGGGCTAACCACCCAGATGGTGGCCGCCGTTGGAAACGCCGTGCTTCGCGCACTCCTGATGACCCAGGGACTCGTAAATCCGGTCGTCCATCGCGACCTGTCGCCCGCCAATATCATGTTCCGTACCACCAGTCGAACGCTCGAGCAGCAGATCGTCGATTGCTCCTTTGACCCCTGCCTCATCGACATGGGCTCCGCGACCATGGCCCTCGGCGACGACACGATCACCCGGCGCGCCGACATCTGGCGCTTTGCCACGCCCGCATACGCCGCGCCCGAGATGCTCACGCAGGATATCGAAGGCATCGCGGCCCTTCGCCGCTCGCCCGCCATCGACGTCTATGCGCTTTCGAGCATTCTGTACCAGCTCTACAGCGGTCGCAAGCCGTTCGATGTGGAGTCGACGGGCGCCGCGGCAACCGGCTCGTTCTACCTCATAAAGACCAAGACCAAGCCGGCACCGCTCGAGCCGCGATGCAATGACGACGAGGCACTCGTCCAGATCATCATGAAAGGCATTTCAGTCGAGCAGTGCGATCGCCCTACCGAGCAGCAGATGCTCGAGGTGCTCTCGGCATACCTCACCGATGCCGAATCCGAGGGCCGCGAAGGCGCAGGAGACGAGGCCGCGATTGATATCGATTCTGGCACGCACCTTAAGGTCGACGTCGCCGGCGAGCGCGCGCGAGAGATCCTGGAGCAGGCCCGGCACGATGCCATGACCCGCCGCCGCTTTATTATCGGTGGCGTTGTCGCGGCCGTTGCGGGGCTCGGCGTTATCGGGGCGGCAACCCATGGCTTTGGCATCCCCGACTACCTGGACGGCATCCGCGGTTCGCTTGACGACTACACCTGGGATCAGCTGCAGGAGATTTCGCTCAAGATTAAGGCCGCCGAGACCCGTAGCGAGGCGCGCGAGATTGCCAAGCGCTACCATCTGCTCGATAACAACGGGCATATTCCCTATCCATGTACCAAGCGTGTCACGCTCACCAACGGGCTGCAGGTTGGCGCGCAGCTTGTGGGCATCCGCCACGACGAGCTTCTAGACGGGACGGGCAAGGCCGGACTGACGTTTATGTTCGATGCCGGCATTGCCGAGCGCGATGCCGCGGCCCAACCGTTGAGCGCCGGCTGGGCAGATTGCGAGCTGCGGGAATGGCTCGACGGCGACGGCCTTAAGCTGCTGCCCAACGAGTTGCGCGCACTCATTAAATCTGTCAAAAAGATCTCGAATAACGTTGGCGCCGCCAGAAGCGCATCGTGTCTGAGCGAGTTGCCCGCAACCCTTTGGCTGCCCGCCATGGTCGAGCTGTGCGGAGTGCAGCCGCCCGAGTCATTTGCCGAGGGCTTTCACTACCTGGCCGACATCTACAACGGCGAAGGCAAGGAGTACCAGCTGTTCCGCGAGCTCAAGGTAAGTCCGTATACCACGAACGAGACGTTGGTTCGCCGGTGGAAGGGCAAGGACACCTGTTGGTGGGAACGAACGGCGAGTCCCGACACATCGGAGAGCGAAGGCGCACTCTATATGAACCGCGTGGGGCACGACGGCGACGTCTTTACGTACGCAACGCCTGCGGAAAAGCCAAACAAGCGAACCTGCGTGATCCCCGGATTCTGCATCTAGGCAGCGGGCATCTTGCCGTGACGGGACCCCTCCCCGGCAATTGTCTCGATCTGTAACACTAGCTCGGCAGATACAGGTCTAGATGTTACAGAACGAGACAAAACCCCAGCCCCGCGAGACAACATCTCAATCTGTAACAGTAAGGGGTTAAAAACCTCTCTAGATGTTACAGATCAAGACATTTGAGTTGACCGCGGGCAGTCTGTCTCGATCTGTAACAGTTAGAGGTCATTTTCCCTGCCAGATGTTACAGATTGAGACATTGAGTTTCCTGCCAACTGTTTGTCTTGATCTGTAACAAATACTCGGTAAAACGGGGTCTAGTTGTTACAGATCGAGACGTTAGTTTTCGGCTGAAATATTTGTCTAAATCTGTAACAGCTATGGTTCAAAAACCGGTCCAGATGTTACAGATTGAGATGATTGGTTGGGATGGTCCATCGGCCAACCAACTACCCTCATCTGTAGCGAGATGTCATACATTTATTCTGTACTAGACACCCCCAGGGGGTATGGGTGTATAGTATCAGCAGGTTAACAATTCCAACACCGAACTACAGAAAGGAGGAGCCATGGCTCAAGATAAGTTCGACGTGGGCGGCATGACATGCGCCGCCTGCCAGGCGCACGTAGACCGCGCCGTGAGCAAACTCGACGGCGTCCAAAGCGTCGCGGTCAACCTGCTCGCCGGTTCCATGATGGTCGACTATGACCCTGCGCAGGTCTCCCCCGACGATATCTGCACCGCCGTCGACCGCGCGGGCTACTCGGCCTCACCCGTCGGTGCGGGCACCGGTGCCGCCGGCTCAAACAGCAGCGCGCAAGCTAGGTCCGGCGCCACCCATATGGAGTCGCCCACCAAAAAGCTAGAGGCCCCTGCCTCCGCTATGCGCACCCGTCTCATCGTCTCGATCGTATTCCTCATCCCATTGTTCTACATAGGCATGGGGCACATGCTCGGCTGGCCGCTGCCCGGCGTCTTCACCGACCACACCCACAGCATGACACTCGCCCTCACCGAGCTCGTCCTGCTCATCCCCATCGTCTATGTCAACGACGCCTACTTTATCAACGGGTTTAAATCGCTCGCGCACGGCGCGCCTACCATGGACGCCCTTATTGCCGTGGGCGCCACCGCCTCCATCGCCTGGTCGCTCTACGCCATGTTCATCATGGCCGACCAGTTAGCCGCGGGTCAGGTACACGAGGCCATGATGACAGGCATGGACAATCTGTATTTTGAGAGCGCAGGCACGATCCTGTCGCTCGTCACCGTGGGCAAATACCTCGAGACGCGCAGCAAGTCCAAAACCGGCGGCGCCATCGAGGCGCTGATCGACCTGGCGCCCAAGACTGCGACCGTCGTGGCAGAGGACGGCACCGAGACCACCGTCGACGTCGACAGCATCCTTCCCGGCCAGGTCTTGCGCGTGCGCCCCGGCGAGTCCATCCCCGTCGATGGCGTGGTGCTCGAAGGCAGCTCGGCCGTGGACGAGAGTGCGCTCACCGGCGAGTCCATCCCCGTGGAAAAGACCGCCGGCGACACCGTCAACGCCGCCACCGTCAACCGCACCGGCTCGTTTACCTTCCGCGCCACGCGTGTGGGTGCCGAGACATCGCTCGCCAAGATTATCCAGCTCGTCGAGGACGCCAACGCCACCAAGGCGCCTATCGCCCGCCTGGCCGACAAGGTCGCCGGTGTGTTTGTGCCCGTGGTGTTTGTGATCTCGGTCGTGACCTTTGCGGTGTGGATGGCACTGACTGGCAGCATCAACGAGGCGCTCACCTCCGCCGTGGCCGTGCTGGTGATCAGCTGTCCGTGCGCATTGGGCCTGGCAACGCCCGTCGCCATTATGGTGGGCACCGGCAAGGGCGCCGAGATGGGTATTCTGTTTAAGAGCGCCGAGGCGCTGGAGAACCTGCGCAGCGTGGGCACCGTGGTGCTCGATAAGACGGGCACGGTCACCCGCGGCAAGCCTGCCGTGACCGATATCGTGGCAACCACGCGCGCTGACGGCTCGCCCGCCATGAGCGAAAAGGCGCTGCTCAAGCTGGCCGCCGCGTTGGAGCGCTCAAGCGAGCACCCGCTGGCCGAGGCGATTATGGCCGAGTGCGAGGCGCGCGGAATTGTCGCGCGCATGGTCGAGGACTTTGCCGCCGTGCCCGGTCGTGGCGTTACGGCGCGCGAGGGGCAAAACGTCATTGCAGCCGGCAACGCACGCCTGATGGACGAGCTAGGCGCGAAGGTGCCCGCCGACCTTGCCGAACAGTTCGCCGCCGAGGGCAAGACGCCACTGTTCTTTGCCAAGAACGGCGAGCTCGTCGGTACCATCGCCGTGGCTGACGAGGTCAAAGAAACGAGTGCCGAGGCAATCGCCGCGCTCCGCAAGCTCGGCGTCGACGTGCGCATGCTCACCGGCGACAACCGCGTGACGGCCGAGGCCATCGCCCGCCGCGTGGGGCTGAACAGCAAGCAGGTCATCGCCGACGTCCTCCCCGCCGACAAGGAACGCCACGTGCGCGAACTGCAGGATGCGGACGGCAAGGTCGCCATGGTGGGCGACGGCATTAACGACTCCCCCGCCCTGGCGCGCGCCGACGTGGGCCTTGCGATCGGCACCGGCGCCGATATCGCCAAAGAAGGGGCAGATATAGTGCTCATGCGCAGCGACCTCATGGACGTCGCCCGGGCCATCGAGCTTTCGCGCGCCACGATCCGCAACATCAAGCAGGACCTGTTCTGGGCACTGTTCTACAACGGCATCGGCATTCCGCTCGCCGCGGGCGTGTTCTTCCCGCTCACCGGATGGCAGCTCTCGCCGATGTTTGGCGCCGCGGCCATGAGCCTGTCGAGCGTCTGCGTCGTGTCCAATGCACTGCGCCTAAAATCCTTTAAGCCTAAAGTGGCAAAATGGGCTCACCATTAAGTCCATTTAGAACGGGTTTTCCAGGTGCCCGAGATTGACCTGAAAGAGGAGCGACGCGTACTTTGGTACGCGAGCGACGGTTTGAAGGTCAAGGTCGGGTGCCTGGGAAAGCCGACACAACAGAGAGGAATACCCATGCGTTACACAATTAAGACTTCCGGCCTTATGTGCGGCCACTGCGACGCTACTGTCGAGACGGCACTGCTCAACGTTGCCGGCGTGACCGATGCCGATGCCGACCACGAGACCCAGACCGTCCAGGTGGAGTGCGCCGACACCGTGACCGCCGAGCAGCTCGCCGCCGCCGTCGAGGCCGCGGGCGAGAAGTTCCACGCCCTGTCCGTGACCGCCGCGTAGCAGACGCTGCCTACTCAATCCTCAGAAGTTGCGGTGAAATAGTTCCTGTTTTAGCGCTCCAAGCCCTCAATCAAGAACTATTTCACCGCAACTGACGGGGGCATCCGGAAGATCGACCAGAAACGAGGACCCGCTATGATGGCAGACCATAAATCGGTGACCCGTATGCTCAAGACGGCACGCGGTCAGATCGACGGCATCCTGCGGATGGTCGAGGAGGACCGCTACTGCGTCGATATTTCCACGCAGCTCATGGCAACGCAGGCGCTCCTCGCGCGAATTAACGCCGATGTGCTCAAGGCTCACATCGAGGGCTGCGTCGCCTCGGCCATCGAATCGGGCGACGAGGAACTCAAGGCCGCCAAGCTCGCCGAGATCGAACGCGTCGTCGACAAGCTCGCCAAGTAATTGGTGCATTGGGGACAGGTACGTTGCGCCACCTTGGTGCAGATTTACCTGTCCCCCTTGCACCAAAAGGGGTATAAAGGCGTGCAGCATATCGAACGAAAGGCAATTTGCATGAATGACTTTATGAAGGGTCGCAATGGCGCCGATGAACTCACCATCGTGATGGGTTTTGCCGGCATCGTCATCGCGATGATCGGATCGATAGCCCGCATCCAGTGGCTCAGCTGGATCGCCATCGCCGTAATCGTACTCGGCGTGCTGCGCGGTCTGTCAAAAAACATCGACGCGCGTCGTAAGGAGAACACGGCCTTTGTCGCCGCGACCGCAAACGTCCCCGGCCTAGGCAAGTTCGTCGCCAGCTTGGGCGGCGGGACTGCAGCTGCCAACGCCTCGCGTGCAGCCGGCACCAGCAAGGAAGACTTTGAGCGCGCCAAGCGAACGGCCAAGAAGATGTGGAAGGGCCGCAAGACCACGGCCTACCTCAAGTGCCCCAACTGCGGCCAGATGCTCTCCGTCCCCAAGGGCAAGGGCAAGATCCGCGTCACCTGCCCCAAGTGCCACGCCAAGATGGAAACGCGCTCCTAGCCGCTACACCATAGGACAAAATAAAAGCCGAGGCCTCGCACTGGGACCTCGGCTTTTTTGATTATGACAAAGGGATTGCCCCTTTGTCGCATCGCCATATCGCGCGCTTACGCCACGCCGTCGCGGGCGAGTTCCTCGGCCAGCGCCTCGGCCGGCATGGCCATAATCGTGTCGAGCTCGGCGTCCACCTCGGGAATATGTTTCACCTTGAGCTTGCGCACCAGATCACCGCGACACATCACGTGCATCGGCTCACGCAGAGCGCACAGATCATCGAGCGGGTTCTCGCGCGTCACCAGGATATCAGCGGCCTTACCGCACTCGATTGTGCCGGTCTCGCCGCCCAGCCCCAGCAGCTCGGCATTGACCTGCGTGGCCGTGTGCAGTGCAAAGGCATTGCTCACTTTGACGTACTTGGCAAAGTAGGCCACCTCGCGCCACATGTCGTACTGCGTCACGAACGGGCAGCTCGAGTCCGTGCCCAGGCCCACCTTGATACCGGCTTCCAGCGCCGCACGAGCACTTTCGATAATGCCCGAGCACACGATGTCGCCGTTCTTCTTTTGCGTGTCAGTCGAATGAGTCTTTTCCGGATCGAGCAATACAAACGGCAGCGCCGGGCTGATGGTGCAGGTCGCACTCGGCGCACGCCCCTCGAGCTGCGTACCCGCGGCGCCGCGGTACAGCTCCAGGATCTCGGGCGTCAACGGAGCGCCGTGCTCAATCGTGTCAACGCCGGCCTCAAGCGCGGACTTCACGCCCTCGGTACTCTCGACATGAGCCATGACCGGAAGGCCAACCTCGTGCGCCGCCTTGCACGCCGCTGCGGCAACCTCCACCGGCATACGCAGCACGCCCGGCTCGCCCACCTCAGTCGCGTCGAACACGCCACCTGTCACGAACAGTTTAATGACGTCGGCACCGCGAGCATACAGGTCGCGCACCTGCTCGGCCGCTTCGGCGGGACCGTTTGCCACCTGGGCGAACAAGCCTGCACCATGGCCACCCGACACCGTGACGCCCGTTCCCGGCGCCACCAGGCGAGGACCCTGATACTTGCCGGCATCGATAGCATCGCGCACGGCAAGATCGGCAAACAGCGGGTCGCCCGCGCCGCGCACCGTAGTCACGCCACTTGCCAGCTGCTGTTGGGCGCTGCCCTTAAGAATGTGTCGCACGATGGCGCGCCCCACGGGATTATCGAGCTTTTTCATCAGCGCGCCCGCATCGCCCGCCGAAACCGGCTTGCCCGAGCCGCACAGATGCACATGCATATTGATGAGGCCTGGCATGAGATACGCCCCTGCCAGGTCGATAACCTCGGCACCTGCAGGCGCCTGTGCCACAGCACTCGGCCCCATCCACGTGATGAGACCGCGCTCAACGGCCACGGCCATGTCGGGCTGCGGCTCCATATGTTCCGAACCATCCAGGACGGTCGCATTGATAAACAACGTGGAACGATCGGCAGACGCCATATCGAGCTCCTCCCTCACGATTAACTTGAACATTTGTCCATTATCACCCAGCGCGACAGGGTTACTACGGACATATCGGCTAACGGGAGGAAGAGAAGGGCGTGAGGACGAACAGACCAGTGCAGCGACGCTTCGGTCGTTCCAGCAAAATGTCTTGATCTGTAACAGATAGACCGTCTTTACCCTTCCAAATGTTACAGATCGAGATTTTCGGTCGTGCCTCTAGCCTTTGTCTCAATCTGTAACAGTTAGACAGATTTTTGGCCGTTAGATGTTACAGATCGAGACATTCTCCAGCCCCATCGTCAAACGTCTAAATCTGTAACAGGTAGACAGGTTTTCGGCCTCTAGATGTTACAGATTGAGATCTTTTAGCGGCAGCCAACCTTCTGTCTCAATCTGTAACAGTTACGAGGCCAAACGTCCCCTTGTTGTTACAGATTGAGACAGTCCGCTTCAGTGCCCATACCACTGACGCTTCCATTCCTCAGCCAAATCGGCCCGCTGCGAAATGCCCGCTAGCCTCATCTTTTCAACCAGCTTCCCCGGGTTCTTGAGTTCATCAAACGTGAACCGAAGCACCTTGTGCCCGAGCATTGTCAGATGAGATTCCCGCTGACGCTCTGCCACGAACGGGTCGACCGACTCCCGACCCTCGCCGTTCTGCAAGGTATACTTCCCCTTTCCGTCGAGCTCGCCGATAACACATGTCCCGTCCTCGAGCCTCCAGAAATAATCGACCCGAAACACCTGGCTCGAATCGAGCGGATCGCGAAACTCCACCTGCAACTCTGGCACCGGAAAACCGTATGCAATAAAGAACGCTCGGAACCGAGACTCGCCACCGTTTTCGGACAGGCCATCTGCATGCGACGCAATCACCTGAGCTCTGCGATACCCGCGCCTGCCCTCACAATCGGCCTGGAGCCGTTCGCAGAGGTCGTCTCGCGACATGCTCTTCGCCCGCAACGCAGAATCGGCAATCGCCAACCCGTAGGAGAACGGCGCACGTAGTAGACAATCCTCCACCGTGCGCCAAAACGGCGTCACTTGCACGCCGTCGACGCGCTCAAGCGCACCCGCCGTCTGCGGACGCAGCAGCCTACATCCCGTACTCAACGCCACCGAACAACCTGTCTTGACCAAGTAACGCGGCCCAAGCAGATCATTCGGCACCTCCAGACCCCATATCAGCGCGGCGTCATATCCCCAAAACGACCAATCGGGGTGAAACTCCGCAAGCCCCTTGATGGTCCACCGCGCCCGCTCCGGAGGCGTCAACGCATCCCATTCATGCTGAAAACAGAATAGGTGCGATTCGGGCTCCGCAATATCGTCTGTGCCCACATGGCGCCGCAGCCACATGAGCTCGGCATTGTCGTGCGTCACAAGCAGCACACCTTGTTTAGCCGCCTCCCTGAGCCTGGCAAGCATCCTATTCCGCGCCAAGGTGTTACGTGCTGCATGCTTGTGTTTAAAAACGGTATTAGACACTTCCATCACCACCACATCAGACAAATGGGCCATCGTCACCGTTGCCTCCGTTGACAAATGTCTTGATCTGTAACAGGAAGACAGTCTTTGAGCCGCTAGATGTTACAGATCAAGATCTTTCGGTACCGCGTCCAACTTTTGTCTCAATCTGTAACAGTTAGGTCGAATTTTGGCCTGTAGATGTTACAGATTGAGACATTCCCCCAGGCAGGTTCCAAACGTCTCGATCTATAACAGTTAGACGTTCTCCAGACCCCCAAACGTTACAGATTTAGACAAACCAGCGGCGCCCAAGCATTCGTCTCGATCTGTAACAGGTAGACCGGTTTTTTGTCCCTGAACGTTACAGATCGAGACAAAAAGGCAGAAGGCAAAAACAGGCAACAACTGCCCATCCCCTACTCCCATTCCTGTTCGTAGATGTTGAGGGACTTTACGTAGCGCCCCTGGGCGCCCATGATGTCGCGGACCAGCCTCAGAAAGAAGCTAATACACGAGGTATCGAAGCCATCTTCCAGGTCTTCCGGATGAACGGCACCAGGCCCGTCGACCGCCGTATCGCTCAGGCGTGCAATGTCGTAGAGGTAGAGCTGCCCCGCCGTTAGCCAAATATCGTCAACGCACGCGATGCGCACCGCAATCGCACCATCGCGCCAGTGCTCTTTTTGCACGATATGTGGGTCGTAGACATCAAAACGGCGGTCGGTGCGTGTGTCGCGCAGCGCGACCATACCAGTCGCAGGATCCTTGTCCAAAATGCCAAAGCGCGAGAAATACTGCGTGTCGCGCACCTGTTCGAGCCGCCTGAGCGAAGCAGGCGAAAGCGACGCCGGCGGCTCGTCCACATACAGCTCAAGCAGCGTCTTGTCATGGTAATAGGGACGCTCGAACAGCAGCCAATCGGTAAATGCCATGTTATAGGCCATGATTTCGCTTTGCGATGGTTCTTCGCAATAGCTGAGCCATGGATCGACTATCACTTCGAACTGTGTGCGCGCCGACTCCAAAAACTGAAACTTGCGCAGCATCCAAAACTGGGCCATGTCGGCAATATCGTTACCGACGGCCTCGGCCAGACGTCCCCGGTCCAAAACATGATCAGCCATGACATCCTCCTCAAACTGATGAACCTCAATTTGAGCTTACGAGGAGGGCTGGTGGTCGCCGCCAGCGCGGGCGAAATGAGCATCGGGCTGCAAACCAGATGCTGACCGAATACTTGACGGAACGCTTGACTGATACGTTATACCGAAACAAAACCCCAGTTAAACATAGGCAAATAAACAGAGATTTTGAGCTTGCCAGCCGCAGCCATCACGAAAACAGCAAGGCACCGTGAGCCCGCACGTCAGCAAATGAGCAGTCAGACGTTTAGAGTGTCCCCGACGACTAGACAAAAAAGAGCGTTCCCAATGACTAGTCGTTGGGAACGCTCTTGAATGACTATCTTACAGCCCCAAGGTCTCAGCAACCTCGGCAGCGCAGGCGAGGGCATCGGCCATGGCGCTCACCACGAGCGAGCTGCCGTTGCGGGCGTCGCCGGCCACATACACCGGCGCGGCATCCGCAGCAACGCCATCCACGCGTGCCGCAAGGTGCGAGCCTTCGGTGGCCATCACGGGCAGTGGGCGGCCCGCCGTGGCGACAGGCACGCCGACAGCTTCGAACACGCTATGCTCCGGACCCGTAAAGCCACAGGCGATGAGCACCAGCTGCGCCGGCACCTCATGCTCGGAGCCCGCAATGCGTTCGGGCTTGCCGGCCGACCAATCCAGATCGACCACGCGCAGGCCCGCTGCCGCGCCCTTCTTGTCCAGCAGCACCTCGAGGGTGTCCACGCCCCAGGCGCGTATCTCGCCACCCATGGCGGCAATGGCCTCCTGCTGGCCATAGTCGGTCTTCTTCACATTGGGCCACTGCGGCCAGGGGTTGCTCGCCGTACGCTTATCGGGCGCCGCCGGCAAGAACTCAAACTGGCGCACGCTGCGCGCACCCTGGCGCACCGCGGTACCCACGCAGTCGTTGCCGGTATCGCCGCCGCCAATGACCACAACGTCCAGGCCGCGCGCGTTCACCGCGGGCTCACCGCCATCGAGCACCGAGACGGTCGAGGCCGTCAGGTAGTCCACGGCATACACCACGCCCGGGGCATCCACATGCGCAGCCGAAAGACCGCGGGGCGCACGGGCACCGGCAGCCACCACAACGGCGTCAAAGCCATTGAGCTTGGCCGCCACTGCAGGGTTCGTAACGTCAGCGCCCAGCTCAAAGACGATACCCAGCTCGCGCATAAGTGCCACGCGACGCTCGACCACAGACTTCTCGAGCTTCATGTTGGGAATGCCGTACATGAGCAGGCCGCCCGGGCGGTCGTCACGCTCAAACACCGTCACGCGAGCGCCGCGACGGGCGAGCTCCCATGCCGCCACCAGACCAGCAGGACCGGAGCCCACCACGGCAACCGTGGGCGCGCCCTCCCCCGCCGGCTCAAAGCGACGCGGGCCGCCATTTGCCCACTCATGGTCGCTAATCGCACGCTCGTTGTCATGGATCGTCGTGGGCTGGCCATCGACCGAACCCAGGTTGCACGCGGCCTCGCACAGCGCCGGGCACACGCGGCTCGTAAACTCGGGCATGGGCGAGGTGAGCGACAGACGCTCGGCCGCCTCGTCCCAACGGCCGCGGTACACCAGTTCATTCCACTCGGGAATCAGGTTGTGCAGCGGACAACCGCTCGGACGTGCCTTGCCAAAGCTCGCGCCCATCTGGCAAAACGCCACACCGCACATCATGCAGCGGCTCGCCTGGGCACGGCGCGCGTCGTCGTCGAGCTCCACGTACAGCGGATCGAAATCGCGGCTGCGCTCCTCCACGGGGCGCAGCTCGTGGGTCACGCGATCGATATCAAGAAAAGCACCGGGCTTACCCATGGCACTTACGCCTCCTTCATGGTCGAAGCAACAGAGCTGGCAGCCACGGACGCAGTGTTCGCAGCACCGCCCGCGACATCGAAGCGAGCGACATCCGCGGCGCTCGCGCGACCGGTCACAATGTCAAACGCCAGCTCCTCAGCCTGCGCATGCGTCTTGCCCACGGCCTCGGCCGCAGCGACAATCGCCAGCACGCGTTCGTACTCAGTCGGAATGACCTTCACAAAGTGTCTGCTCATCGTCTCAAAGCTGTAGAGCAGCTTAATGCCGCGCGGGCTCTGCGTCGCATCCACATGCTCCTGGATGAGTGCGCGAATCTGCGCCAGCTCGCCGGCCGTCGGGGCCTTGAGCTCAACGCTCTCGTGGTTCACACGGGCATCGAGCGTGCCGTACTGGTCAAAGACATAGGCCACGCCACCCGTCATACCGGCGGCGAAGTTCTGCCCGACCTCGCCCAGGATGAGCGCCAGACCGCCCGTCATGTACTCGCAGCCATGGTTGCCGCAGCCCTCGACCACCACGGTGGCACCGGAGTTGCGCACGCCAAAGCGCTGGCCGGCCAGACCGTTAATGAAGCCGCGGCCGCTCGTGGCGCCAAAGAACGCAACGTTGCCCACGATGATGTTCTCGTCGAACTTGTAGGTCGCATGCGGGTTGGGGCGCACCGACACCTCGCCGCCCGAAAGGCCCTTGCCAAAGTAGTCGTTGGCGTCGCCGCACACGTTGAGCGTAATGCCGCGCGGCAGGAACGCGCCAAAGCTCTGACCAGCCGAGCCATCGCAATCGATGGTGATGGAGCCGGCGGGCAGGCCCTCGGGATGCGCCCTGGTCACCGCGTTGCCCAGGATGGTGCCCACGCAGCGGTTGACGTTGGCGATATCGGCGCGGAAGCGAATCGGACGCAGGTGCGCACGGGCGTCGGCCGTATAGGGCACGAACAACGTGGAGTCGAGCGTCTTGTCGAGCTCGCTGTCCGCGGCCATCTGCGACAGGAAGTGGCGACCGTCGGCACCCGGGATATGGGCACCGAACTCGCAGGTCGCGCTCGCCAGCACGGGTGACAGATCGAGCAGGTTGGCCTTGCGATTGCCCGGGACCTCGATCTGGCGCAAGCACTCGGGATGGCCGACCATCTCGTCGACGGTGCGGAAGCCCAGGCTCGCCATGACCTCGCGCAGCTGCTCGGCAACAAAGAGCATAAAGTGCTCAACGAGCTCGGGCTTGCCGCGGAAGCCGCGACGCAGGCGGCAATTTTGCGTAGCGATGCCGGCCGGGCAGGTGTCCTGCTGGCAGTCGCGCTGCATGAGGCAGCCCATGGAGATGAGCGGCATGGTCGCAAAGCCAAACTCCTCGGCGCCCAGCAAGCAGGCGACGGCGACGTCGGTGCCGTCCATGAGCTTGCCGTCGGCCTCGAGCACCACGCGGGAGCGCAGGCCGTTTTGCAGCAACGTCTGCTGAGCCTCGGCAAGGCCAAGCTCCAGCGGCAGACCCGCATGCCAGATAGAGTCGCGCGCAGCGGCACCCGAGCCGCCATTGTGGCCGCTGATCAAGATCTTGTCGGCAGCGCCCTTGGCCACGCCGGTAGCAATGGTGCCGACGCCGGCCTCGCTGACCAGCTTGACCGACACGCGCGCACCGGGGTTGGCGTTCTTAAGGTCGAAGATAAGCTCCGCCAGGTCCTCGATGGAGTAGATGTCGTGATGCGGCGGAGGCGAGATCAGGCCGATGCCGGGCGTGGACTGACGGACCTCGGCGATCCAGGGGTAGACCTTCTTGCCGGGCAGGTGGCCGCCCTCGCCGGGCTTGGCGCCCTGGGCCATCTTGATCTGAATCTCGAAGGCGCTGCACAGGTAGCGGCTCGTCACGCCAAAGCGCGCGCTCGCTACCTGCTTGATGGCAGAGTTCTTGGAGTCGCCGTTGGCCAGCGGGGTCTCGCGACGCGGGTCCTCGCCGCCCTCGCCCGAGTTGGAGCGTCCATGCAGGCGATTCATGGCGATGGCCATGCACTCGTGCGCCTCTTTGCTGATGGAACCGTACGACATGGCGCCGGTGTTAAAGCGGCGGACGATATTGAGCGCGGGTTCCACCTCGTCGAGCGAAACCGGCGTGCGACCGCTAGCATCAAAGTCGAGCAAGTCGCGCAGGCGCACGGCACGGCCGGTGCGGTGCAGGCGGCTGCTGTACTCCTTAAAGGTGTCGTAGCTGTCCTCACGGCAGGCGGTCTGAAGCAGGTAAACAGTCTGCGGATCGATGAGGTGATCCTCGCCGCCGAGCGGGCGCCACTTGGTCAGACCCAACGTGGGCAGCTGATCGGGAGCCGGGCTCTTAAGGATAGCGAGCGCGGCGTCGTAGCGCTCGTTTTGCTCGCGCTCGACGTCCTCGACACCCATACCGCCCACACGGCTCACCGTGCCGGCGAAATACGCGTTGACGAACTCCGGCGTAAAGCCCACAGCCTCGAAGATCTGCGCCGAATGGTAGCTCTGCACCGTGGAGATGCCCATCTTGGACATGATGGAGACGATGCCGGCGGTCGCAGCCTTGTTGTAGTTGACGATGCCCTGCTCGGCCGTCACTTCCAGGTCGCCGCGTGCCGCCAGATCGCGGATGCACGCATGCGCGTTGTACGGATAGATGCCGCTCGCGGAGTAGCCCACCAGTGCCGCAAAGTCGTGCGGGGACACGGCGTCGCCGCACTCCACCACGATGTCGGCAAAGGTACGCACGCCGGCGCGGATCAGGTGATTGTGCACGCAGCCCACGGCGAGCAGCGACGGCACGGGCACCTCGCCCGCAGCGGCACGATCGCTCAACACCACGATGTTTACGCCGTCGCGGACCGCAGCCTCAACGTCCTCTGCAAGCTGCTTGAGCGCAGCCTGCAGCGCGCCCTCGCCGGCATCGCGGCGGTACACGGCACGGAAACGACGGGTCTTAAAGCCAACACGGTCGATGGCGCAAATGCGGTCGAACTCCTCCTCGCTCAGCAGCGGACGCTCCAGGCGAACCAGCTGGCAGGCCGTACGGGAATCCTCGAGCAGGTTGCCGTGGTTGCCCAGGTAGAGCGTGGTCGAGGTGACCATATGCTCGCGAAGGGCATCGATGGGCGGGTTCGTGACCTGAGCGAACAGCTGATAGAAATAGTCGAAGAACGAACGCGTCTTCTTGGACAGACAAGCCAGCGGCGCGTCGATGCCCATCGAGGCGAGCGGGGCCTTGCCCTGCTGGGCCATGGGACGCACGACCTCGTCGACGTCATCCCAGTGATACCCGAGCTTAGCCATGCGCACGGCGGCGGGTACCTCGGCGTCCTCGGCGGGCGTTGCCGCGGCAGGCCTATCGAGCACGTCGACGGTCAGCGTCTCCTCGGCAATCCAATCACGGTAGGGCTTTTCCTTGGCGTAACGGGCGCGCAGCTCGTCGTTGTAGATGACGCGCCCGCGGGCAAAATCGACCTCGAGCATCTGGCCCGGCCCCAGACAGCCGCTCGTCAGGATGTTCTCGGGGCTCACCTCGATGGTGCCCACCTCGCTTGCCAGCATAAAGCGACCGTCGCGCGTCACATAATAGCGGGCGGGACGCAGGCCGTTACGGTCGAGGGCGGCGCCCAGGGTACGGCCATCGGTAAAGGCGATAGCGGCAGGACCATCCCACGGCTCCATGAGCATGGACTGGTAAGCGTCGTAGGCGCGGCGCTCCTCACTCAGGTTGTCGTTGTGGTCCCACGGCTCGGGCAGCAACATGGACGCGGCACGCGTGAGCGGACGGCCGTTCATGACCAAGAACTCGAGCACGTTGTCCAGAATCGCGGAGTCGGAGCCCTCGCGGTTGATGATGGGCATCACACGCTCAAGATCGTGCTGCAGCACGGGGCTGTACAGATTGGGCTCGCGAGCGCGAATCCAGTTGACGTTGCCCTTGAGGGTGTTGATCTCGCCGTTGTGGATGATAAAGCGGTTGGGGTGCGCACGCTCCCAACTGGGCGTGGTGTTGGTGGAGTAGCGCGAGTGGACGAGCGCCACGGCCGTTTTGACGGCGGCGTCGTTGAGATCGATGAAGAAGCGGCGCATCTGCGTGGCGACGAGCATGCCCTTGTACACGATGGTGCGCGAGCTCATAGAGCACACGTAGAAGATCTTGTCGCGCAGGGCAAACTCGGCGTCGGCCTTCTTTTCGATGGTGCGGCGGCACACGTACAGACGGCGCTCGAAGGCGTCGCCCGCCGGCGTGTCGTCCGGACGGCCCAGGAAGGCCTGCAGGATAGTAGGCATGCAGGCGCGAGCCGTCTCGCCCAGGTCGTGCGGATCGACCGGCACCTCGCGCCAAAAGAGCAGCGGCACGCCGGCCTCGGCGCAGCCCTCCTCAAACACGCGGCGGGCATCCTCTACGCCCTTGTCGTCCTGCGGGAAGAACAGCATGGCCACGCCATAGTCGCCCTCTGCCGGCAGAATCTGGCCGCACTTTTGAGCCTCTTTACGGAAAAAGTGATGCGGAACCTGGAACAGGATGCCAGCGCCGTCGCCGGTGTTCTTCTCGAGTCCCGTGCCACCGCGGTGCTCCAAGTTGACCAGAATGGACAGCGCATCGTCCAAAATCTGGTGATGGCGCTCACCGTTGATATCGGCAAGCGCGCCGATGCCACATGCATCATGGTCGAATTCGGGGCGATAAAGGCCCTGCTGCTGAGCGGAATCTGCCTGCATCGCGATCCTCCCCTAGATATTAGACAGTCAGTTGAATAGGCATACTAGGAGCATCGCCGGCCCGTTGTGTTTCCCACCCGTTTCGAAACAATCGCGTAACGCACACCGGCCATCAACGCCTTGCTATCAAACATGTACGTCAGCCCCCAAGTTCGGCTTCTAAGCTCACCGCTTCAAACATCTCAATCTGTAACAGGAGGAGCCGATTTTGGCGCCTAGATGTTACAGATTGAGATTTTCTGCGGGACGGTTTTGGTTTGTCTCGATCTGTAACACGACGGGCCGGTTTTGGCGGTCAGCTGTTACAAATCGAGACATTCCATAGGACCATTTCTTCCTGTCTCGATCTGTAACACCTAGGCCCAATTTCCATCCCTAGTTGTTACAGATCGAGACATTTCGGCAGCCCCCTTTCACCATCCTATTCAAATACAACAATTTTGTTAGTCTTGGTTAACTTTTAAGCTTAAAACGGGTATCCTTTGCGGCGTCAAGCAAACGGCACGCACACCGTGCCAGATCAAGGAGGCCCCTATGGCGCACCGAGCAGACCGACAGACAATGCAACTTGTCCTTATCCGTCACGGAGAATCCGAGTGGAACAAACTCAACCTGTTCACCGGCTGGACCGACGTAGAACTCACCGACACGGGCCGCGAAGAAGCCGCAGCAGGCGGTCGAGCCCTCAAAGAAGCGGGCTTCGACTTCGACGTCTGCCACACCTCGCGTCTCAAGCGCGCAATTCACACCCTCGACATCGTGCTCGGCCAAATGGATCGCGAGTGGTTGCCCGTCATCAAATCCTGGAAGCTCAACGAGCGCCACTACGGAGCGTTGCAGGGTCTCAACAAGGCCGATGCCGCAGCGGAGCACGGCGACGAGCAGGTGCTCATCTGGCGCCGCTCCTTCGATGTCTGCCCGCCGGCACTCGAACCGGACGACGCGCGCGATCCCCACACCCAGGAGCAATACCGTGATGTCGCGCCCGATCAGCTGCCCTATACCGAGTGCCTCAAGGACACGATCGCCCGCGCCTGGCCTTATTTCGAAGACGAGATTCGCCCCCAGATGCTCGCCGGCAAGCGCGTACTCATCGCCGCACACGGCAACTCCCTGCGCTCACTCGTCATGAAGCTCGAGCACCTCACGCCCGAGGAGATCCTCAAGGTCAACATCCCCACCGGCGTGCCGCTCGTCTACACCTTCGACACCGATTTCAACGTCCTCGACAAGCGCTACATCGGCGACCCGGCGACCATCGCCGCCAAGATCGACGCCGTGGCCAATCAGGGCAAAGCACACAAGTAGCCCCAACCCAAAACCGACGCGTGGCGCCGCACGGCCCAGATGCGACGTCACGCCGCCCATACACAGGAGCGCACCATGCTCAACCATCTCAAACAACACTTTGGCTCCCCGCGCACTGGCGGTCATGGCGGGCTCGACATTGCGCGGCATATCGGCCCCGGGCTGCTCGTGACCGTCGGCTTTATCGACCCGGGCAACTGGGCCTCAAATATGGCCGCGGGCTCGCAGTTTGGCTACACGCTGCTGTGGATTGTCACGCTGTCCACGATCATGCTCATCGTCTTGCAGCACAACGCGGCGCACTTGGGCATCGCCACGGGCGCCTGTCTTGCCGAGGCCACGACCCGCTTTCTCCCCCGTATCGTGGGACGTGCTGTACTCGGCAGCGCCTATCTCGCTACGATCGCCACCGCCATGGCCGAAGTCCTGGGTGGCGCGATTGCCCTTCAAATGCTCTTTGGGCTGCCCGTGCGTGCGGGCTGTGTCATCGTGGCGGCAGCATCGATGACGATGCTCATGACGAGCTCCTACAAGCGCGCCGAGCGATGGATCATCGCCTTCGTAGGCGTGGTAGGACTCTCGTTTTTGGCCGAGCTTGCGCTGGTCAAGGTCGACTGGCCGCAGGCCGCCGCAAGCTGGATCACGCCCAGCATGCCCACTGGCTCTGCCACGATTATCGTGAGCGTCCTGGGCGCAGTCGTTATGCCCCACAATCTCTTTCTGCACTCCGAGGTCATCCAATCCATGCACTTCGAAGGCCAAGGCGAGCAGGTTATCGAAGAGCGTCTGCACTACGAGCTCTTCGACACGCTCTTTTCGATGGGCGTGGGCTGGGCAATCAACTCGGCCATGGTCATCCTGGCCGCAACGACCTTCTTTGCGCACGGCATGGTCGTAGACGACCTCGCCGTCGCAGCAGCCACGCTCTCCCCCATCTTGGGTCCGGCGAGCTCGACCATCTTTGCGGTAGCGCTGCTGTTCGCGGGACTATCGAGTAGCGTGACGGCGGGCATGGCGGCGGGCACCATCACCGCGGGCATGTTCGACGAGGAATACGACATCCACGACCGACACTCATCGATTGGCGTGGCACTCTGCTTTGCCGGCGCAGTGGCGGCGTGCCTGGTCGTCCCGAATCCTTTTGAGGGTCTCATTTGGAGTCAGGCACTACTGTCGCTCCAGCTGCCGATCACGGTCTTTGTGCTCATACGACTCACCAGTTCGCCCCGCGTCATGGGCAAATACGCCAACTCGCGCCCGCTCAACGCGCTGCTCGTAGGAATCGGTGCCATCGTGACGATTCTCGATGTCGTGTTGCTGACAGGGATGTAATGGGGCGGGGCACTTACCCAGGCAAACGTCTCGATCTGTAACATCTAGACCCGCTTTTGGTGTCTAGATGTTACAGATCGAGATCATTCCGAGGGACAGCTCCGTTTGTCTCGATCTGTAACACGTAGACCCCGTTTTCACTGCTAGACGTTACAGATTGAGACAAACGGTCGGCCGGACTCACAACAGACAGGATCGGCCAACAGCAACCGTGTTCCCTTGGGGACGGAGGAAAAGAGCCCCGGCCGAGAATTCGACCGGGCCCTTGGACAGAGCTATGTTCGGCTTTCGCCGTGTGTCTGCGAGCTACTCCTCGACGAGCTCAAACTGATCGGGACCGACGCCGCACACCGGGCACACATAATCCTCGGGCAGCTCGGGCGTATCGACCTCAACCTCGTAACCGCAAACGACGCACACGAACTTATACGTCTTCTTCTCCTCAGCCATGATGTTCTCCTCTCGAACGCGACTGGTGATGTACTTCATTTATCAGTATAGATTCTCAATAATATAATGCAAGTATTTTTAAAACATTTCTAGCCTTGATACGAGGACGCCTTCGGAGGCGTCTTGCCCTTCAGGACCTTATGGTAGTAATCGTAGGTGAGCGGCGTCTCGTCGCTTAGGCGCTCGGCATCCTCGACCTCGCCGATAAACAGTAGATGCGTGCCCACATCCACAGTGTCGATCAAACGGCAGCTAAACAGCGCCGCCGCGTGCTCGGGCACATAAGGCATGGCGAGAGCAGTCTCGCGAGTCTCGTACTTGGCAAACTTGTCATAGTCGCTGCTGGTGCGGAACCCAAAGTTACCGATGTAGAGCATATCGGCCGTCTGATCGATCACGGTCAGCGCGAACGCTTTGGCCGAAGCGATGACGCCCGAGGTGACGTTGTCCTTGTTCACGGCAACCGAAATGCACGGCGGCATGGACGTCACCTGCACCGCAGTGTTGATGACGCAGCCGGCGCGCAGCCCGTCTGCCGCGGCGCTCACCACGTACAGACCGCTCGGCATGGTAAAGAACGCAGTTTTGTCCATAACAATCACTCCCCTAACCCGGGTTGGAACCTCATGGATGTATGTACCCACAAAAAAGGCGGCGCCCATAACGGACGCCGCCTTTGAGACATATGTGTCAAAACAGTATAAGCAAGATGAGACGCCCGCAGTTGCGGTGAAATAGGGACTGAATAGCCCCTCAAACAGGCAAAACAGTCCGTATTCCACCGCAACTTACACAGAGCGCCTAGCGATTACGCTCCTTAAGTGCGCGGTCAATCTCGCGCTGAACATCGCGCTTGGCCATATCCTCGCGCTTGTCGTAAAGCTTCTTGCCGCGGCCTAGGCCCAGCAGCAGCTTTACGCGGCCGTCGGTATTAAAGTAGAGCTCCAACGGTACCAGCGCATAACCACGGTTACGAAGTTTGCCGTCGAGAAAGTCAATCTCCTTGCGGTGCAGCAGCAGACGACGACGGCGATCCGGGTCGCGGTTCCACACGCCACCATGGCTATAAGGGTGAATATGCAGACCCACGAGCCAGCACTCGCCGCCACGAATCAGTGCAAAGGTATCGGTAATCTGGCACGCGCGCTCGCGAATCGACTTGACCTCGGTGCCACTCAGCTCAATGCCACACTCAAAGGTCTCATCGATAAAGTACTCGTGGTGTGCCGAGCGATTCTTGGAGATGAGCTTGCGCTCGCGCTTACTGGGCATCGCCGGCCTCCTTGGCGCCATCGGCGTTTGAGCCCGCGGCGTCGCGCTTTGCCTTGCGCTCAGCATTGAGCTCGGCGTCGCTCTCGCGCACCAGTTTGATAATCGCCGCGCAGGCCTCCTCGCCCACCAAGTCGCGAGCACGCACCGTCAGGCGCGTCGCCTCCTGCTTGTCGCCGTCGCTTGCAGCATCGGTCGCGCACATAATCAGGCAGATGGCAATCTCGGCCGAAGGCGAGGTCGGCACGCCTTGCAGGCTCAGCTCGCCCATCACGTGGTCGTCGCTCTCATCGGCGGCATCCGGATAGGCAGTATGGATCTTGTTGAGCAGGCGCGTCGTATGCGCATCGCCAGGGGCCAAGCGCAGCGCCAGACGCGCGCAACCCACGGCCGCCGAGACGTTCTCGGTCTCGGGCTCAAGGAAATAATGGCCCAAGTTGGCATAGGCGCGGGCGGCACACTTGCCGTCGCTCGCACGCTCTAGCACCGAGAACGAGAGCGATGCCCATTCCTGCTTGTCCTCGAGCGCACGGAACAGCTCGGCCAGATCCAGGCGGTAGTTGCAGTTCATGGGGTCCCAGCGCACGGCCTGCATCAAGGCGTTACGAGCACTCACATAATCCTGCTGGCGAATGTAGGCATACGCCATGTCGGAATACAGGCGATCAAAGGGCACCTCGACCTGCACGAGCTCGCGCGGATCCTTTTCCACGCGGCGATAGGCCAAGCGCTCAAACTTGCTATCGAAGCTAAAGTATTGGCGCTTCTCCTCCGTCTTGCACTCGGCATCGATATACTCCTCGGCGAGCTCAACCAGACGCTCCAGCAGCGGCGTCGCCGTGGCCAGGTCGCCCTGCGTCAGATAGTTCTCGGCATACGTGATGTCTTGCAAGCTGATGGGCAGATCCATGGCTACTCCTCGATCTGAGCGAAACACGGCAGACGCCGCATATACGGTCAATACACAAAACCCGGGTCTCTTTCGAGGCCCGGGCGTTCATTTTGTGGTAGCCCGTACCAGATTCGAACTGGTGATCTCCGCCTTGAGAGGGCGGCGTCCTAAACCGCTAGACGAACGGGCCATATGTAGCAAATGCAATGGCTGGGATGGAGGGAGTCGAACCCCCATTGACGGAACCAGAATCCGCTGTCCTGCCATTAGACGACATCCCAATGACTGCATCGCTGCGCTCGGCTGTGCCTTTGCGCAAGAAAGAAATATACGGGAAGTTCTACGGTGGCGCAAGCCCCATTTTTAACTTTTTTGAAAATCGGCCAATTTGGCCCGATTTAGCCCGACCCGTGAAGGACCTGTGGAGCTAGCCGCCACACACGAAGGACAGAACGCCGCGAACGGTAGCCGTCGACCGTTGGCAGATTCTATCGCGAAAACGATAGCACCAGGTAACACAATCGAAGCGACAATAATCGCGTAGACATCGAGGCGCCATGGACGAAGAGCTAGATTACCTATGGGAGACCTTGGGGCTCGAGATATCCGCCAGACCTTGGCCCGACCGGGACAAAATCCACCCCACGCTACGTCCCGCCATCACGGTGATGCAAGCGGAATACCGTCACGCCTCGTTTTTAATGATGCGGACGTCATGGCACGCGGCGCTCCCCGACCTCAAACGCATCCAGGCGAGCCTCGTCGAGCTATCCGGCATGCCGACCATCATATCCGAGACGCATCTGGGGCGACGACAGCGCGAACGCCTGCAGCGACAGCGGATTCCGTTCATCTGCCCCGGCATTCAGGCATATCTGCCCTTTATGGACGAAGAGTGCTGGAGCGGCACGCCCAACAAACAGGTAAAGATCTACGACCCACACGAATGGGCGCAGCTGGAGGGCTGACTGGGGCAGGCCCGCCGGCGGAAAGTGCGTCCCAGATTTCAAGCTCAAACTGGTCCCCACTTTCCCGTCGAGCCCTCAACCGGAAACCGTGTCCCACAATCGAAGCTCAGAATGGGACGTGCTTTCCGCAACCGGCCACTTTGGGAAAGTGCATCCCGTTCTGGAAGCGAATTCCGGGGCGCAGTTTCCCGTAGAGCCTCCAACCGGAAACCGTGTCCCAGAATCAGTGCTCGAAACGGGACGCACTTTCCGCAGTTGTTACAGCAGCGCCTCGGCCCAGGCCGCTTCCCTAAAGCCAGGAATCGCAAAGTCATCGCCCACCAGCAGCGGACGCTTAACCAGCATGCCGTCGGTCGCCAACAGCTCGTAACATTCCTGATCCGTCATCCCCGCGTCCAGGCGCGCCTTCAGGCCAAGCTCTCGATACTTCATACCCGACGAGTTAAAGAAGCGTCGCACCGGCAACCCCGAACGAGCAATCCAGGTCGCAAGTTCCTCAGCCGAAGGATTGTCTGTAACAATATCGCGATCGACATACTCAACCCCATGCTCGTCCAACCAGGCCTTGGCCTTTTTACACGTCGAGCATTTGGGATATTCAACAAACAGCACTGCCATGGAAACCCTCCAGATACAGATCAGACAACGTGGATGGGCGCATACCAAACAAGGAATACACGCACGATTGAGCAATTGTAGTCCATGCGCCACACGCTAAACGAACCGTACCCCAAAGCCTCGCTTAACAAACGGCAGTAACTCCATCGCCTCGGGCGCAATATGACCTACAACGTTCATGCGCTCGTCGCCGGGAAGGTCGACTCGTGCGATCTCCAGCTCGCCTTCGTAGCGCCCATATCCGCTATTGCTGACGGCAATCGACCCCGCTTTTCGCGGCAGGCCTGCACCGACATTCGTCGGCACGGAATCCGGCTTAAGCGACGTACGCGACTCCTGAGACCTAAAAATAAGGGCGCTCGAGTCAGGCCGATCGTGATGGACTTGCCCCAACAAATAGGAGTACCCGGGGTCGAGCTGGCACGGCATGTCAACATGCCCAGCAGAAACTTGAGCAAACTGCGCCCAACCTGCATCGGAAAGATCGGGGTCGCCGACCAAAACAATGTCGCAATCGGCGCCATGTGCGAGCTCAAGCATGTTGAGGGCAACCTTTGACGCGCGACCGCGCTGTGCCTCAACCGTCGGCAAGCCCTCGAATACCGGCCCGCGAACGTTGGCATCGCCCGGCACAAAAGCCATGATTTCAAAGCCGAGCGCCGCAAGACGAAGATTCGTCCGAGCAACATCTTCAAGAGCTAAACCGGTATAAGGCTTGGGGTAAAAATTGTGGCAGGCGGCGAAACGAGTCACATCGGCGCCGGCTTCTCGCCACGATGCGATTTCATCAGGACTCACCGTCGATGCATTGACCACAATGCGAAATACACCGGACAGTTCCGCGACCCGCTGGGCACTAAAGCCGTAATCCAGGCGCAGGTATTCCAGTCCCAGATCGCGCAAATCCTCCATGCGTTCAAGGCCCAGCAAATCGCACGTGCGCGGCCCCACATCGGCAATGAGCGCAATACCGCGAGCGGAAAGCAGCGACAGCACCTGGCGAACCTTATCGGCATATGCCGCTCCCCCATCCTCGGGAATATGCAGCGAGGTAAACGCATAGCGCGCACCCGCCGCGGCACCATGTTCAATCGTCCGCTCGATATCCTGCGCAGGACTGGAAAGATAGACAGAAATACCCGTTCTCACGCTTCGATTCTCCTTTAAAAAAGGCCGGCGGAGCAGTTAGCCCCGCCGGCACAACCATAGCATCAAAAGATCTGCGGCACGTCATGACGCTCGAATGACATAGCGCGCAACATCAGGCTACTCGCCAAAGAACTCGTTGATCTTCTGCTCGTCGACGCCGAAGAACCACGTCAGGACAAAGCCGGCGGCATAGGCAAGCAGCATGGCGGCAACATAGCCGAGCTGCTGGCCGGGAACGACAATCAGCAGACCAAACAGACCGGAAACGCCCTGAGAAACCGTGCCGATGTGAAGCAGCGCCGCGAGCGCACCGCCAAATCCGGCACCTAGGCAGGCCGTCACAAACGGGCGGACAAGCGGCAGCGTAACGGCATACATCAGAGGCTCGCCAACGCCCAGGATGCCAACGGGAATGGACTCTGCGACATACTTCTTAAGCTTGGCGTTCTTGGTCTTAAAGTACAGCGCCAGACCGGCACCGACCTGACCGCCGCCAGCCATCATAAGGATGGGCAGCAGGTAGTTGATGCCCTTGGTAGCGCCCTCGGGATCGTTGAGCATAGCGTGGATCGGCGTAAGTGCCTGATGCAGGCCAACGGACACCAGCGGCAAGAAGCCTGCCGACAGGATATAGCCGCCCAGAACGCCCAGCTTCTCAAAGATAAAGGTAAGGACGCTAAAGATGGCTGCCGTCAACCATGCACCAACCGGCTGGATGACGAGCATCAGGGCAAAGGCACCGATGATGAGTACCAGCAGCGGAGACAGGAACGTATCGAGCGCGTTGGGCATGACCTTGCGAATCTGACGCTCCATCCAGGCGAAAAATGCGCCAGCGATGAGAGCCGCGATCATACCGCCCGCAGCGGGATTGTACTGTGCATTGGTGAGCGGCAGCAGAATAGCGGTGCTGGGATCGGCGGCGCCAGGCGCAAGCAGGGGCATAGCGCTGTTAGCGATGCACATCATGCCGGCGATACCGCCCAGCGCAGCGGAGCCACCAAACTCGCGCGCCGCGTTATAGCCCACCAAGATGGGCAGATAGGCAAACAGGGCCCAGCCCATGGAACGAATGCCCTGGTACCACCACTCATCTGCAAGCGCGCCTGCCGTCGAGACATTAATGACGTTGCAGATACCGTTGATAAGGCCAGCCGCAATGATGCCGGGAAGCAGGGCGACGAAGACATTGGAAATCTTCTTGAGGAAGGCCTGAACCGGCTTGGACTCGTACTTGGCCTTCTGCGCGGCCTTGTTTGTGGCCGCAGCGTCAACCACGCTCTCGTCAGCAACGCCCTTCGCAAGGCCGGTAAGCCCGGAGAACTCTTCAAGTACCTTATTCACCTTGCCCGGACCCAGCACAATCTGCATCGTGTCGTCCTCGACCAGGCCCATTACGCCATCGAGCGCCTTAATGCCCTCCGTGTCGACGTTGCCCGTATCTTTGACGGTCACGCGCAGGCGCGTCATGCACGCCGCATTTGCCAGCACATTGCTTTTACCGCCCAAAAGGTCCAGCAGCTTTTGGGCAAGCTCCTTGTTCGTCATAACTCCTCCTTGTATTGAAAATCTCGTCTGGATGTCATTTAGCCTCACGATGTGCGCCTACCGCGCATTTGCATCGTCCTTCTTATCGCCACGCACTGCAGCGCGAACATGCCCGCGCGCCCGCTCAAGAGCCACCGCAGCCTGCTCGGCATCGCAGCCCAGCAGCACCGAGACAATAGCGGTTTTAACGTGGCCGCCGGCATCTGCAAGCGCCTGAATAGCGCGCTCGCGCGTGCAGCCGGTCGCCTCCATCACGATGTTCTGGCCGCGCACCACCAGCTTTTCGTTCGTTTGCTGCACATCGACCATCAGGTTTTGGTATACCTTGCCGATCTTGACCATGGCACCGGTCGAAATCATGTTGAGAATGAGCTTTTGAACCGTTCCCGCCTTGAGCCTCGTTGAGCCGGTCAGCACCTCAGGGCCGGGCACGGGCTCTATGGCAAGATCAGCGTCCTCCCCGATCCTCGACCCCTGGTTGCAAGCGATTGCAATGGTCCTGCACCCGGTTGCCTTGGCGTACGCGAGGCCGCCCACCACATAGGGGGTACGACCGCTTGCCGCCAAACCAACGACGAGATCCTTGGCGGAGAGTCTATGTTCCCGCAGGTCACTCGCGCCAAGCTCCTCGCTATCCTCGGCACCTTCGACAGCCTTGATAAACGCCCTCTCGCCTCCGGCAATGAGCCCGACAATCAGATCGGGCGATACGCCAAACGTGGGCGGGCACTCCGAAGCGTCGAGCACGCCCAAACGACCGCTCGTGCCCGCGCCCATGTAAAAGACGCGTCCGCCGCGCTCGAGCGCCTCGGCAGCCCAGTCGATTGCCGTGGCAACCTGTGGCAACACTTTCGTGACCGACTGGACGGCGCGAAGGTCCTCATCGTTCATCGTCGTGACGATTTGCAGCGATGTCATCGTGTCGAGGTCCATTGACTTTTGATTTCGCTGTTCTGTCGTGAATTTTGTTAAATCGAGCATTTCATTCACCTCATCTTTCCTGTTTCTCGATGTAGTTTTGCTTGATGGCATGCGTCGCCCGCTCGTAATCGCTCGCAACGTAAGCAGCGTAGAGGGCATCGACGACCATAAGCTGAGCCATACGCGAGGCCATGGCACCGCTGCGGACCAAGGGCTCGCTTGCAGCAACGCCGAGCACGGCATCGGCCATGGTGGCAAGCTTGGACGATCCATCTACTTTGGTCACGGCCACAACGGGACAGTTGTGGCGTTGGGCCTCGGCGGTGCAGTCCAGCACTTCTTGCGTTAAGCCCGAGTAGCTAAAAGCAATGCCGATATCGCCTTCGTGCATGTTCTTGGCGCACAAGAGTTGGTCGTGCCAGTCATCGTACAGATGGCACTCTTTGTCGACACGCATGAGCTTTTGTGCCAAATCGTGCGCAACCAAGCGAGAAGCACCAATACCGAACAGATTGACCATGCGCGCCCGCTTAAGATAGGCTGCACATCGTTCCAAAACGGTGTAATCGAGTGTTCGCGCCGTCGCCTCGATCGTGCGCACGTTGCTCTTCATCACCTTCCCCACGATGCGTTCGACGCTGTCATCCATGGAGATGTCCTCGAGGGCAACGTCTTTCTTGTCACCCAAGAGCGCCAGTTCGGCAATCAGTTCGCGCTGGAACTCCTTGTAGCCCACAAAACCCAAGCGCTTGCAAAAGCGCAAAATGCTCGAGGGCGAGGAGAACGTGGCGTCGGCAAGACCGCGGACGGACAGCCCGACCACCTCATGCGGATGAGCACTCACGTATGCGATGACATTGCGCTCCGCCGGACTCGCGCTGAGCTCACGCTCGCGAAGCCTTAAAAGCAATCCGTTTGCCATCTCAAACACCTCCGTTGAGAAGAATTAAAGACCAACGAACGATTCGTACCGGATATAAACAGCTTTTACGGTACATTGTGCCGCATCATGGCGCACAAAGGGCGGGCGTTCTACCGCTCGCCCCTCAAATCCGACCGCTCGGAAATACGCGCGACACAAAATGATTCATCGAGGTCGCATTATTTGTAACAGGGTTGTTAACAGCGTCTCGCGTGGGCGCCAACGGGACAGGTCGCGCGCTGAATCAGCACGGCCGCCAGCAGCACCAACAGCATGGCGGTAACGTAGCCCGCGGCGTCAAAGCCCAGATCGACTACGTCGAAATGCCTTCCGGGAACAAAAATCTTATGCACCTGATCGCCGACGGAGCAAACGGCGCAAAAGGCCAGGACGGGCATGCACCGCAATCGGGTGGGCGACACACGCTTATCCAAGCACACCACCGCCGACGAGGCAAACAGCCCAACAAAGAAGAACTCTACGGTATGGGCGACACGACGGATGTTGGTGCCCATCCACATGCGAACGGGGGCAAGCGGGTCGGGGTGGGCAACGGTTGCCGCTGAACCCACGTCCCCGGCAGCATCTCCCGCCCGGGTCTCCCCCGCAGTCTCGGGCTGAACGCTGGCGCTTTGCCCCTCCACCACGTGCGCGGTAGACTCGCTGAGCGACGATGTTTGCTCCACGCTCTGCTCCGTCAGCATCCAAATACTTGTCAGCGTCACGACCAGCAGGACAACCGATATCCATCCGACTATATACTTCGCGCTCGCCAAGGGCTAACCTCCGTCTGTTATTGAGCAGCAGCGAGTGTACCCCCAAATGTCGCCGCCGCCACAGCGGAATCCCAAATGTTCAAAACAAGGCGCCAGACGACTGCGGCCCCTACTCCGTCTCACGCATCCAGCGATCGAAGGTCCCCACGCACACACCTAAACGCTTTGCCGCCTGGCTCCGGGTAATATTGCCCGCCTCATAGATATCGCGCACTCGTTCAAATTGCGGAGGGCACGGCTTGCGGGGTCGACCAAAACGCACGCCCCGCGCCCGCGCCGCCGCGATTCCCTCCGCCTGGCGACGGTGGATGTTCTCTCGTTCCACCTGCGCCACATAGCTCAACAGCTGCAAAACGATATCGGCGATCAGCGTGCTGGTCACATCCGATCCGCCGCAATCTCTCGCACGCGTATCGAGCAACGGCATGTCCAGCACAACGATGGCCGCACCAAGCTCCTTGGTTATACGACGCCACTCCTCGAGTATCTCGCTGTAGTTTCGACCCAGCCGATCAATGGAGAGTACCACCAACACGTCGCCGGAAGCCAAGGCATGAAGCAGCTCCCGATACCGCGGGCGATCGAAGTCCTTGCCGCTCGCGTGATCGGCAAAGATATTCGCCGGTTCCACGCCATAGGCGCCCAGCGCATCCAGCTGCCGATTCAGATTTTGATCACGCGAGCTCACCCGCGCATACCCGTACACCGTTGTCATCTCATCCCCGCTTTCTCGTAAACCTGCCAAAAAGGGACAGGTTTGTTTTGGTAGGTCCTATCTCCCAAAAGCATATGAAGAAGCAGCCGAGCTCATGGCAGGGCAATCAAGAGACATGCAAAGAGGGCGGCCCCGAAAGACCACCCTCTTTGCCTTGCCGATACTCACTCCGTGCCGGTTAATGAATGAGCTTAAAGTCCAAATGTCCGCGCGTGGTGTTGACGCGCGAGACCTCGATGATCACGCGCTGCCCCAGCTCATAGCGAGTCCCCGTGTCGGCACCCGTCAACGTGAGCGCGTCCTCGTCAAACTCAAACCACTCGTTACCCAAGCTCTTAATGGAAACCAGTCCCTCAACCTGCGTTAGATCGAGACGCACGAATAGTCCCATGTTGCTGACCCACGAGATCGTTCCGGCGTAGCGCTCGCCCAGGCGATCCTCGTAGTACTGCGCAATCTTGATTTTTTGCGTCGCATGGCTGGCAGCGTCAGCCGCACGCTCGGCATCGCTGCACGCGCGGCAGATTTGCGGCAGGATGCGCGGCAGGGACTCGCGACCCTTACCGATCAGCCGCGGCGTACGCACCAAGGCGTCTTTTCCACCCAGCTGCTCGTATACCAGCTGCAGCTTGAGCACGCGATGCACCACCAGATCGGGATAACGGCGAATGGGGCTTGTAAAGTGGCAGTAGCATGGCGCAGCGAGCGCAAAGTGGCCCTCGTTGCGAGGCTTATACAACGCACGCTGCATGCTGCGCAGAAGAAGCGTGTTGACGAGTGGCGCGTTGGCTGTGCCGGCAGCGGCGTCAACCGTCGCCTGCAATTCGTCGGGACTTCCCAGGGCAATGCCCGCCGCACGGCGTTCATCGATGATGCCGAGCTGCGCCAGCGCCACGGCAGCACCATGTAGGCTGTCGGGGCTGGGGTCATCGTGCACACGATAGCATGCTTCGATATCGCGGTCGGCCAGCCACTCGGCAACGCACTCGTTAGCCAGCAGCATTGCCTCCTCGATAAGCGAGGTTGCGCAGGAACGCTCGCGTGCCACGATCTGCACAGGCACGCCGTTCTCGTCCAGCAGCGCGCGAATCTCGGCCGTATCAAAGTCGACCGAACCGCGTGCGCGACGTATGCGACGCCGGCGCTCTGCAAGTTCGTTTGCGGCGACCAGGAAATCGGCCAGGTCAACGTTATAGCCGCGAGCGGCATCCTCGCACGCAAGCCCGCGCTCAAGCGCTTCCTCGCGCGAGGCTTCGGCCGCAGCGACATCCTCCGCCGCGCCCTCCAACACGGAATACTCAACTGCACCGGCACGCACCAGCAGCGCCTCGGCGCCGTCGTAGTCCATACGCACACGCGAACGAATCACACTAGGATAGGGGTCGTAATGGCGCACGCGACCCTGCGCGTCAAGCTCGATGTCGACGGTAAACGCCAGGCGATCCTCATCGGGGCGCAGGGAACACAGGTCACAGGACAGGCGCTCGGGCAGCATGGGAAGCACGCGATCGGCAAGGTAGACCGACGTCGTGCGACGGCGGGCCTCTAGGTCGATATGTCCGTCCCAGGCAACATAGTGCGAAACGTCGGCGATATGCACGCCCAACTTATAGCCGCCCTCGGGCGTGCGCTCGAGCGAGATGGCATCGTCAAAGTCGCGCGCATCAACCGGGTCGATGGTGATGACAAAGCGATCGCGCAGGTCACGACGAAGCGGGTCTTTAAGCGCTGCGGTCACATCGAGCGAAAGCGCCTCTGCCTCTGCTAACGCCGCCTCGGGATAGCTGTCGGTATAGCCATAGCGAGCCATAACATATTGGACGCCCAGATCGGGCGCATCGTCGCCGCCGATACGGCGCTCAAGAGTCACCGTGCCCGACTCCAAGCGCGTTGGGTAGGTCAGAATGCGCGCGACGACGGCATCGCCAGGATGCACGCCCAGGCGCTCCGCCGAAGTGTCCTCAGGCAAAATAAAGAAATCGGCTTTGAGACGCGAATCGAGCGGCTCGATCACGCCAAGCGGGCCGGCCGTCTGATACGTACCCACCACGCTGATAGCGGCACGCTCGATGACGCCCTCGATCACGGCACGACGATCGCCGCGCGGCCCCGCCTTGATGCTTACGGCCACGGTATCGCCGTCCATAATCTCACGCTTACCGCGACCCATGACCTTGTAATCGCCGTTGTCGGTCACGACATAAGCGCTGTGCTCATGGAGCTGCACGCGGCCAGTCATGCTCGGACGACGCTCGCTGCGCACCGGCCCGCGTTTATTGCGTGCGCCACGCTTATGTTTGTTATTGCGCCCCATGGCGCCTCCTTACTATCGATAGCCGTTTACACCCCAAGAGTCTACCCAAATGATCCCTTGGGGACGGAGGAAAACGGATCACTCGAATCGACCGACCCCCTAAGTGACCCGTTTTCCTCCGTCCCCTTGGGATCAAAAAACGGGCCGTCCCTGAAAAGGGACGACCCGTTGCAGACGGCATATCCGCAGCGCCTACACGCGCAGATAACGGCGCATGGCGATGGCAGAGCCAAAGAGGCCGATGAGCACGCCGACAAGAATCAGTGCGGCGTAGGTCACCAGATAGTACTGCATCGGCAGCGTAAACGACATCCAGCCGACACTCTCCTGCAGGCGCGGAACCAGCAGGTTGCGCAGCAACTCCAAAACACCGATGGAAAGCAGCGAGCCCAGAATGGCCTGAAGCACGCCCTCGGTAATGAACGGTCCGCGAATGAAACCGTTGCTGGCGCCCACCAGGCGCATAATCGCAATCTCGCGACGACGCGCCGTAATGGACAGGCGAATCGTGTTGTTGATAAAGATGAACGCGATAAAGGTCAGCAGGCCGACGAGCACCACGGCGGCGATACGGATGTAGTTGGTCACCTGGAACAGGCGGCTCACTTCCTCCTGGCCATACAGCACGCTCGCGTTGACGTCGCCGTCGTCCGCGATCTTTTGGAAGTCGGAATTCTTCTTGAGCTTCTTGGCCGTGCTCTCAACCTGAGACGGGTCGTCCATCTCAATCGCGAACGAGGCGGGCAGCGGGTTCTGGCCGTCGAGCGCGCTCATGGTGGCGTCGGCGTTGCCCGACATCTTGCTCGTGTACTCGGCCAGCGCGTCGTCCTTATCCTTATAGGTCACGGACTTGACGTTGCTCCACGTCTTGAGCTCGGCCTCAAAGGCCTGGACGTCTGCCTGATCGGCGTCATCGCTAATAAAGGCATTGATGACAACCTGATCCTCGACGGTACCGATCACGGAGTTCAGCATCGCGGAACCCATAATGAACAGGCCGATGATAAACAGCGA
Source organism: uncultured Collinsella sp. (assembly GCA_900542825.1). Lineage (GTDB taxonomy): Bacteria > Actinomycetota > Coriobacteriia > Coriobacteriales > Coriobacteriaceae > Collinsella. The sequence goes on from UQOY01000002.1 coordinate 194,468, forward strand.
AAGGAAAATCGTGATGACGGCGCCGAGCGAGGTGGTCCAGTTACGGAAGAAGTGGCTGATAGCCTCTTTGAGCGAATAGCCCACGTTAGTTGGTGCCATAGTTGCCGTAACCTCCCCTCTCCTGGTCTCGGATTACGTGGCCGCCCTCGAGGGCGATCACGCGACGGTGCATGCTATCGACCATCTCGCGGTCGTGCGTGGCGACGATCACGGTGGTGCCGGTACGGTTAATGCGCTCGAGCAGCTTCATGATGCCCAGCGAAATCGCGGGGTCGAGATTGCCCGTGGGCTCGTCGCAAATAAGCAGCGGCGGACGGTTGACCATAGCGCGGGCAACGGCGACGCGCTGCTGCTCGCCACCGGACAGCTGGTCGGGCAGAGAGTCCATCTGATCGGCCAGACCGACCAGGCGAAGCACCTCGGGCACCTGGCTGCGAATGACGCCCTTGGGCTTGCCGATGCACTGCAGGGCAAACGCCACGTTTTCGTAGGCGGTCTTCTGCGGTAGGAGCTTAAAGTCCTGGAACACGGCACCAATCTGGCGACGCAAGAACGGAACCTTGCGATTCTTGATCTTCATGAGGTCCTGGCCGGCGACCAAAATGCGGCCGCTCGTCGGCTTGACATCGCGATTGAGCGTCGACAGCAGCGTGGTCTTACCCGAGCCGGAGTGACCGACCAAGAAGACAAACTCGCCAGGATAGATCTCGATGTTGATGTCGTCGAGCGCGGGCTTGTTGGGCTGTGCCGGGTAGATCTTAGTGACGTGCTCCATAAGGATGACGGGCTCGACACCGGCCTGCTTGGCCATCTTCTTGCGGCTGGCCTGCGGATCGATGGGCGCAAACACCGACGTAAAGTCGGGGTTGTTGAGCGCATTGTCGAGGCTTGCGACCTCGGCGGCCTGATCGCTCTCGACTACGGGAGCCGCGGGCTGCGTAGGATCGGGAATACCGGCAAAAAGGCCGGACTGCGCAGGCTGTGGCGCCGGAGTCGCAGGAGCCATGGGATCGGGAATGCCGGCCATGACAGGCTGCGGCGCGACAGCGTCCGCCTGGGGCTGATCCACGCGAGCGGTCACCTTCTGCACGGGCTCAAAACCCGCGGCCTCGGAAAGCTCGACATCATTGGTGGGATTGTAGGCAAAGGGATCTGATGCCGGCTGTGCCTGATTTGCCGGCTGTGCGGGGATCGGGCTAAACAGCTGATCCTCTGAATCCGGGGTGGCGAAACGAGTGCCCGCGGCGCCTGGCTGCGTCTTGGGGGCGTCATCGCCCGCACCGGAGGTACGGAAGTGGTTACCCACTGGTGCTCCTTATCGTCGTGCGTTTAAACTACATGAGCGCTTTGTATTTTAGCAGCATTAGCTTTGCTGCACATAAGAAGCATGGCGGGGTTTTGGTCCCACCGGCCGCGCGCAGGGCTACCTCCCAAATCGTCCTCGGACATGTCGGAGCCCCCGCTGCGCACTACGTGCGGCGGGGGCTCCTCCGTCCTGCGGAAAGATTTGGAAGGTAGCCCTACGCGCGGCCTGCGGCTACTAAGGAGTCGCCGCGTTTCTATTAGGTGCAGCAAATGCATGCTTGGGAGGGTCTGAATTGCACATTGCTGGGATGGGCCCTTATCCCAAAGGAGGCTTTTACTTGATATGGGCTTGATTTGATTGTTGCGCAACTCGGATTTGGATTGTCGATTTACAGTGGCCTCGATAGGAACGTCTATGGTTGTGGGGGCCAGTATGAATTGTCCTTATTGTGGAGCTAAGTTGCGCGATGGCGTGAGGTACTGCACGGCGTGCGGGGCTGCCGTCAATGGCATCTCTGCTGATTCTGGGCTTCGAGTAAAGCCTCGGAACCACGTTGCGGTCATCCTTGCCTGCATGCTGGTAATTGGCATTATCGGCGGTAGCTGTATGGGTCTTCATCTGCGGCAGGTGTTGTCGCACTTTGTATCCGCCCATTCGAAGCACGCCATTGTGCTGAATGTCGCGGCTACGGGCTGGGACACCGATAACGGAGCATCGCACGTTCCGATACATATTACGGGCAAGACCATCGACGGAATAACGGTCGACAGGATTGAGTTCATCGCCTCCGATGGCTCTGGCATCAATCTCATGCAAGGTGTCTACACGCTCGAGGCAGCAGGTTCCCCTATTGCTGCGGATGGCACGGTCTATCAAATTCCATGCACGAGTGCCACACTCGTCCTCGATGATGCCTTTGCCATGGGTGAAACGATCGATCTGGCCGAGCTTGCAGAACAGGATTCGATTCTCACCTTCTGCCCCATCGATGCCGCCGATGTGACGAATGATGAAATCTATGATGCCACTTTGCTCGCCATGACATATAAAGGCGACGACGCCCCCGATGTTGCCGCACTGTGCCAAGCGGCAATCGATCGACGTGACGGCGCCAGCACAAGCGAGAACGCCTTCGAAAGTTGCGGTGAAATACAGATTAATTGAGCCTTTAGGCTGGCAAAACAGTCCTTATTTCACCGCAACTGAAACAGGGGCGCTCTCCAAGAGAGCGCCCCTGCCGGGTTTCCATAGTACTGGCGAAACAGTCCTTGAGATCCGCCTTGCCTTAGGCCAAGAACTCCTTGGTGGTCGCCACGATGTTGGCGGCGTCCAGGCCGTACTTGTGCAGGAGCTCGGCGCCCGGACCGGACTCGCCGAACGTGTCGTTGACGCCGATCTTCTTGAGCGGCGTCGGGCACTGCTCGCACAGAACATCGGCAACGGCGCTGCCCAGGCCGCCGATCACGGAGTGCTCCTCGACGGTCACGACGTGGCCGGTCTTGGTGGCGCTCTTGACGATCAGGTCGGCGTCGATGGGCTTGATGGTGTGCATGTTGATGACCTCGGCGTCGATGCCCTCGGCAGCAAGCTGCTCGGCGGCCTCGAGGGCCTCGCCGACCATCAGACCGCAGGCAATGATGGTAACGTCGGCGCCCTCGCGCATAACGATGCCGCGACCCAGTTCAAACTTGTAGGTCTCGGGGTCGTTGATGACCGGCGAGGCCAGACGGGCAAAGCGCATGTACACGGGGCCGTCGCACTCGTAGGCGGCGCGCGTCACGGCGCGGGCCTCGACGTCGTCGGCGGGAACGATGACGGTCATGCCGGGAATGACGCGCATAAGGGCGATATCCTCGCAGCACTGGTGCGTGGCACCATCCTCGCCCACCGAAATACCGGCGTGCGTGGCGCCGATCTTGACGTTGAGGTGCGGATAGCCGATGGAGTTGCGGACCTGCTCAAAGGCGCGGCCGGCGGCAAACATAGCAAAGCTGCTCGCGAAGGCAACGCGGCCGGTGGTCGCAATGCCAGCGGCAACACCCATCAGGTTGCTCTCGGCGATGCCCACATCGAAGAAGCGGTCGGGGCAGGCGGCCTTAAACTTGCCGGTCTGCGTGGCGGCGGCCAGGTCGGCGTCGAGGACCACAAAGTCATCGTGCTCGTTGGCGAGCTCGACGAGGGCCTCGCCGTAGCTTACGCGCGTGGCGATTTTCTTGACGTCTGCCATCCTAGAGCTCCTCTCCGGCGGCCGTGAGCTCTGCCATGGCCTGCTCAAACTGTTCATCGTTGGGGGCCTTACCGTGCCAACCCACCTGGTTCTCCATAAAGGAGACGCCCTTGCCCTTCATGGTCTCGGCGATAATGGCGGTCGGCTGCCCCTTGGTGGCGCGAGCCTCGGCAAAGGCGGCGCGAATCTGGTCGAAGTCGTTGCCGTCGGCGAGCTCCACCACATGGAACTTGAAGGCGCGGAACTTGTCGGCGAGCGGCATGGGGTCGTTGACTTCCTCGACGGGGCCGTCGATCTGCAGGCCGTTGTGGTCAACGATCACGCAGAGGTTGTCGAGCTGCTGGTTGCCGGCAAACATGGCGGCCTCCCAGACCTGGCCTTCCTCGCTCTCGCCATCGCCCAACAGGGCGTACGTGCGGTAAGTATCGCCCCAGTGCTTAGCGGCAACGGCCATGCCCACGGCGGCGGAGATGCCCTGGCCGAGCGAACCGGTGGACATGTCGACGCCCGGGGTGTCGTTCATGTTGGGGTGGCCCTGCAGGTGGCTCCCGATATGGCGCAGCGTCTCGAGGTCCTCCTTGGGGAAGAACCCGCGCTCAGCGAGCACGGCGTACAGGCCCGGAGCGCAATGACCCTTGGAGAGCACAAAGCGGTCGCGGTCGGCCTTGCGGGGATCGGCCGGGTCGACGTTCATTTCCTCAAAGTACAGATAGGTCATGATGTCGGCAGCGCCGAGCGAACCGCCCGGATGGCCAGACTTGGCAGCGTGCACGCCGGTGACGATGCCCTTCCTTACCTCGTTGGCAACCTTTTTGAGCTCTTCGTCGCTCATTGTGCCTTCCTTTCATCCTCTTAAGACAAGATGCGCACGGCACCGAAGGTAATCCCAACACAGCCGCAATGCACGTACGTCATTCATTATGCTGGAAACTGATGTCTTTACCAGAGTTTTTATCAGTATTTGAGCAATTTAGCAGGCAGAACCGCTGATGAAACGGTTTATCAATGTGAACGTCTTTTGGATGCGGTGGCTGCCTCTCGCCCCGGCACAAAAATGATCCGCAAACCGAAATTCAGCCTACGCGTTAATGTCCTTGAATCCCTCACCAAAGGCTTCCGTAACGTCGGCGACCGTCACAATGGCGTGAGGATCGCGCTCGCGCACGATCGTTTTGAGGGTGTTGAGCTCTCGGCGGCTTACGATCACCATGATCACCGGCTTCTCGACGCCCGAATACATACCGGTCGCCTTTAATTTGGTGCAGCCGCGGCCCAGACCATACATGATGTCGGCCGCGATATCGGGGAAGTTATCCGAGATGATGAGCACCATACGACGCTTATTGCCGCCATCGACCACGGCATCGATCACATAGCCGCTGATCACCATCGAAAGTCCTGCGTACAGAGCATTTTCGAGCGAGAAGACCGGAGCCGATGCCGCACATACGGCAACGTCGATTGCCATGACGGTCGAGCCCACCGGCAGCGAGGTGTTACGCGAGATGATTTGGCCAATCGTGTCCGAGCCGCCGGTGTTGGCGCCGGCGCGCAACACCATGCCGTAACTGATGCCCGTGATAATGCCGCCCCACATAGCGGGGAGCATCAGGTCCGCATGTGCCAGAGGCGCTACAAACGGGGCAAACAGATCGGTAAAAAAGCCAAGCAGGATAAAGCCCGTCGCCGTCTGCACCACGTAGAACATGCCGCCCTCGCGCATAACGAGCAGCAGCAGCAAGGCATTCATCACGATGGTCTGGATACCGACGGGAAGCGACACGCCTCGCGCTGCGCCGACTGCCTGGATAATCGTCGCAAGGCCCGTAACGCCACCGGCCGCAAGACCGTTGGGAATCAAGAACAGGTCGGTCGCGATGGCGGCCAAGGCACACCCCAACATGATCTGGGGTAGATCGTGAAAGAAGTTCATCGAAAGAATGCGCTTGATGTCCAGACGATATGCCATGCTGCCTCCCTCAAAAAAGCGCACCTCATCGGATGCGCCTTGAACTTCTTCTTGTATTCGATTCTACCGATTCGCCCAACAAATACCACCCCCGCGCAGGGTATGTTCTGGATACAAAACCACCCTGCTCGGAGAGTTTTATCCATTTCCACATAAACCGAGCGGTTTAGGCAGACGGGGTCTCCGCGTCAGCGTTGCCGGTAGCCCAACGGTGATAGCCAATCACAAACGGATCCAGGTCGCCGTCGTCAAGAACTGCCTCGACGTTGCTGGTCTCCACGCCCGTGCGCAGGTCCTTAACCATCTGGTACGGGTAGAGCACGTAGCTGCGGATCTGGTTGCCAAAGCCGATTGTGGTCTTGGGCCCGCGAATCTCATCCAAGGCCTCGGCGCGCTTTTCGAGCTCAATCTCATACAGACGGGCCTTGAGGATCTGCATGCACGCGGCCTTGTTTTGAATCTGGCTGCGCTCGTTTTGACACGTAACCACGATACCGCTGGGGAAATGCGTCACGCGTACGGCGGAGTCGGTGGTGTTGACACCCTGGCCGCCCGGGCCGCTTGCATGGTACACGTCGACGCGAATGTCATCGGGACTAATCTCGATATCGATATCGTCGGGCAGTACCGGAATGACCTCGATGCCGGCAAACGTAGTCTGGCGGCGCTTCTTGTCGTCGGTGGGGCTAATGCGCACCAAGCGGTGAACTCCGGCCTCGGCACGAAGCATGCCAAAGGCATCCTTGCCTTCGACGGTAAAGGTCGCGCGATCGATGCCGATAACCTCGGCCGCGGGGCAATCGTTGATGGTGACCTTCCAACCGCGACGCTGGCAGTACTTCATGTACATCTTAAAGAGCATGAAGGTCCAGTCCTGGGCCTCCAGACCACCCTGTCCGGGCTTGATGGTCACAATCGCGTCGCCGTGATCGAACTCGCCGGTAAACCAGCTCGCAAGCTCAAGCTCGTCGATGGCGCGGGATAGGCGCTCCGCCGTGGCGGCAGCCTCCCCACGCAGCGCGGCGGCATCGGGGTCATCGCCCATTTCCTCGGCAAGCTCTAACGCGGCGCGAGCATCGGAGAGCTCACCGCGCGCGGTATCCACGGCGGCGATGTCCTCCTTGGCGCGTGCAATCTCCTCCATCGTGGCGCGAGCGGCATCGGCGTCGTCCCAAAAACCCGGGGCGACGCTTTTGGCCTCAAGCTCCGCTACGCGGGTGCGCTTCTCATCCAAATGGAGATATGACTCGACCTCGCCGAGTCGGTCCGCAAACGCGTCCAACTCGGCGGGCGTTACCTCTAGAGCCTCGGCCATTAACGATTCCTGCCGTGGCAGTACTTAAACTTCTTACCGCTACCGCAAGGGCACAGGTCGTTGCGGCCCACGTTGACATAGGGGTCATCGCTCTCGGACTTGCGGTAGGTCGTCACCTTGCCACCGTTGTTAACAGCAGCCGGACCACCCTGGACGGCGGTGCGAGCCTGCACCTGAGCCTGCTTGCGCAGCACCGAATCGCTGTTGTCACCATCGACCTCGGCGGGACCAGAGAAGCGCGCACCCTTAAGGGCGGGCTCCTCCTTGTGCTCCACAGCCTGCGGGGCAGCCTTGATCTCAATGCGCAGAACAGTGCGCAGGTAATCCTCGTACATGGTATCGACGAGTATCTGGAACGCGCTGTAGGCCTCGGTCTTGTACTCAACCAGCGGGTCGCGCTGGCCAAAGCCGCGCAGGCCGATACCGGTCTTGAGGTAGTCCATCTCCTGCAGGTAGTTCATCCAGCGGGTATCGATGACGCGCAGCATGACCTGGGTGTTGAGCTCGCGCATGAGGTCCTCACCCAGGCGCTCGGCCTTCATGGTGTAGCACTTCTCAACGTAGGCCAGGACATCGGCAGCCAGGGCCTCAAAATCCTCGTCGGGGAACTGAGGGGTATCGATATGCCCGGTCAGCTCGACGACCCACTTACGCAGACCCTCAAGATCGCGCTCGCCCTCGTGGCTGTCCTTGGTGCAGAACTCCTGCACGCAGCGGTACACGGTGTCGTGCATGACCTCGGTGATGTGGTCGGTCAGATCCTTGCCGTCCAGAATCTTGTTGCGCTCGGCATAGATGACCTGGCGCTGCTTGTTCATGACGTCGTCATACTCAAGGACGCTCTTGCGCATGGAGAAGTTGATGCTCTCGACCTTGTGCTGGGCGCTCTCGACGGCCTTGGAGATGATCTTGTGCTGGATGGGCATGTCGTCGCCCATGTCGGCGGTCACCATCATCTTGGAGACACGGTCCATCTTGTCGCCGCCAAACAGGCGCATCAGATCGTCCTCGAGCGACAGGTAGAACTGAGTCTCGCCCGGATCGCCCTGACGACCGGAGCGGCCGCGCAGCTGGTTGTCGATACGACGGGACTCATGGCGCTCGGTGCCGATGACGGTCAGGCCGCCGGCGGCAAGCACGCGCTCGCGCTCGGCCTTGCAGGTCTCCTTGGCCTCGGCGTTAAACTGCTCGAGCTGCTCGGGCGTCACGTCCTCCATGGTCAGACCCTCGTACTCCAGGCGCTCGCGCACCAGCTCGTCGGGATTGCCGCCCAGCAAGATGTCGGTACCACGGCCGGCCATATTGGTAGCGATGGTCACGGCGCCATAGCGACCAGCCTGGGCCACGATATGGGCCTCGCGCTCGTGGTGCTTGGCGTTGAGGACCTCGTGCGCGATACCGCGCTTAGTGAGGGCGGCGGACAGTTTCTCGGAGCTCTCGATGGAGACGGTGCCCACCAGGACCGGCTGACCCTTGGCGTGACGACGTTCAACGTCGTCGGCAACGGCGTTGTACTTGGCCTGGATGGTGCGGTACACCAGGTCCTCGTGGTCAACACGCTGCACGGGCTTGTTGGGGGGAATGACCTCGACGGGCAGCTTGTAGATCTCGCGGAACTCGGCGTCTTCGGTGAGCGCCGTACCGGTCATGCCGGAGAGCTTGTCATACAGGCGGAAGTAGTTCTGCAGGGTGATGGTGGCAAGAGTCTGGTTCTCCTCACGCACGAGCACGCCCTCTTTGGCCTCGATGGCCTGATGCAGGCCCTCGGAGTAGCGGCGGCCCTCCATGATGCGGCCGGTGAACTCGTCGACGATCTTGACTTCGCCGTTGGTGACCACGTACTGCTTGTCGCGGTGGAACATGTACTGGGCCTTCAGCGCCTGCTGCAGGTGGTTGACCAGCTGGCCGGAGAGATCGGCATAGATGTCATCGATACCCAGGCGGCGCTCGATCTTTTTAAGGCCGCGCTCGGTGGCGGCGATGGTGTGCTTGGCCTCGTCCATGACGAAGTCGCCCGTGGGCTCCACGTCCTCGGTGGCGGTGAGCATGTCATGCGACACGTCCTCGCCGCGCTCCAGACCGCGCACGGCACGCGCAAAATCCTTATAGGTGCTAGCCGACTTGGTGCCGGCGCCCGAGATGATAAGCGGCGTTCTGGCCTCGTCGATCAGGATGGAGTCGACCTCGTCGACGATGGCATAGTTGTGGCCGCGCTGCACACGCTGCTCGGGGCGGGTAACCATGTTGTCGCGCAGGTAATCGAAACCGAACTCGGAGTTGGTGCCATAGGTGACATCGGCCTGGTAGGCTGGGCGCTTAAGCTCGAGCGGCATGTTGTTCTGCAGCAGACCGACGGTCATACCCAAATACTTATAGATGCGGCCCATCCACTCGGAGTCGCGCTTGGCCAGGTAGTCGTTGACGGTGACGACGTGCACGCCCTTACCGGCGATAGCGTTGAGATAGCCGGCCAGCGTGGAGACGAGGGTCTTGCCTTCGCCGGTCTTCATCTCGGCGATGTGGCCCTCGTGCAGCGCCATGGCGCCGATGAGCTGCACATCAAAGTGACGCATGCCCATGGTGCGCTTGGAAGCTTCGCGCACGGTGGCAAAGGCCTCGGGGAGCATGTCGTCGAGCGACTCGCCGTTGGCGTAGCGCTCACGGAACTTATCGGTCTGGGCGCGGAGCTCCTCCTCGGTCATCTTCTCAAACTGGGGCTCAAGACCGTTGATCTTGTCGACGATCTTGTAGTAGCGCTTCAGGTCCTTATCGGATCCAAAGGACAGCAGCTTTGACATGAATCCCATGTAGTTTTCCTTTTGGCCATCGCCCGCGGCATGAAACCTTGGACGAGTTAAACACAGATATTTGTACTTTAGCCAAACAAGGCGCCGCCTATGCGGTCGACACACTCGACCACGTAATAACTACGACAGCCCGCCAAAAAGGGACTGGTTTATTTTGGCAGCTTTTATCTGGGAAAACGCTGTCTCTCTGCCATTTGGTGCAAATCAACCCGTCCCCTTCGCACCAATCTGGTGCAATGGGGACGGGTTGATTTGCACCAATAAATTGAAAAGGGCCGCGCACCCAAACGGATGCGCGGCCCTTATGCCATGAATGCGAGTGTTTCCGCGGCGAGCTATTTACTCAGCAGCCTCGGTGGTCTCGGCCTCGGCAGCGGCCTCCTCGACGGGAGCCTCTGCGGGAGCCTCGGCGGCCTGCTTGGCAGCCTCCTCGGCAAACTTAGCGGCACGCTTAGCCTTCTCGGCAGCCTTAGCCTCAGCGGCGGCCTTGCGAGCAGCCTCGGCCTCAGCAGCCTTGGCGGCCTTGGCAGCCTTGGCCTCCTCGGCCTTCTTGAGCTGAGCGGCAGCGGCGCCACCGAACTTGTCGGCGAAGCGCTGGACGCGTCCACCGGTGTCGACGAACTTCTGCTGGCCGGTGTAGAACGGGTGGCACTCGTTGCAAAGCTCGACCTTCATCTCGGACACGGTAGCGTGCGTCTTGAAGGTGTTGCCGCAGGAGCACGTCACCGTGCACTCGACATACTGGGGATGGATACCCTGCTTCATGGTAGGACTCCTTATTGGTCAGGCGCTGGTTACCGATCAGCGCATAAGGCGTCTTGGTTTCCGACCAAGACAACAAACTCGGCTATGGTACCACGGCGCCGGGCGTCCCACAAAAGGTTCACGGTCTTTTCGGAACGACACGAATCTGACCCATCGAAACACATCTCCACCGTTCCTTCAACTGGGAAAATGCCGTCCCCGGGGCCTGAGAAGGGCCCCGGGGACGTTCGACTGACTGCGGGAACGGCCTTTCCGCTCAATGTGTTCGGCTGAGATCGGAAATCAACCAAACTGAACTAGGTTCAGTTGACATGGTTAAAAACGAGGGGCGACGCTTTTGCGTCACCCCTCGTCCCGGCCGGTTGCTTTAGTTGTACACACGGTAGTTACACTTGAACTGGGTTATGTGTCC
>UQOY01000003.1 GCA_900542825.1 uncultured Collinsella sp.
GTTTGTCTCCACCCGCGTAGCGGGTGGTTTAAAGCTGGCCGCTGCGCGGCCAGCGGACTAAAGTCTTGAACAAAAAAGACGGGGCTCGCAATGCGAACCCCGTCTGCAAAGAAATCTGGCGAGAAAGCCTGATTACTTGAGGGTGACAGCAGCGCCAGCAGCCTCGAGCTTCTCCTTGGCAGCCTCGGCGTCCTCCTTCTTGGCACCCTCGAGAACAGCCTTGGGAGCGCCCTCGACGACCTCCTTGGCCTCCTTCAGGCCAAGGTTGGTGAGCTCACGGACGGCCTTGATGACCTGGATCTTGTTGTCGCCGAAGCCCTCGAGCACGACGTCAAACTCGGTCTTCTCCTCGGCCTCAGCAGCGCCAGCAGCGGGAGCGGCGACAACAGCGGCAGGAGCAGCGGCGGAAACGCCGAAGGTGTCCTCGATAGCCTTGACGAGCTCGGAAGCCTCGAGAAGGGTCATTTCCTTAAGAGCATCGATGATCTCATCGGTGGTAAGCTTAGCCATTTCTAAGTCCTTTCGGTTTCCGTGCGGATGCACGGAGATCAGTTAAAACACGACGCGAATGCGCCAGGGGTGCGGCGTTGCCGCCGCGGGTGAAAACAGCAACTAGGCTGCCTTCTGCTCGGAGACCTGCTGGATCGAACGAGCGAGACCAGAGGAAACGCCGTTGACGCAGACAGCGATGTCGCGAGCGAAACCGGAGATGAGACCGGCGATCTGGCCGAGAAGCTGATCCTTGGTGGGCAGCTCGGCGATAGCCTTAACATCATCAGCGGAAACGGCCTTGCCGTCGGAGATACCGCCCTTGATCTCAAGGACGCCCTTGGACTTAGCGGAGAAGTCCTTAAGGGCCTTAGCGGCCTCGACCGGCTCGGACTCGTAGAACACATAAGCGACGGGGCCGGCGAGAATCTCGTCGAGCTCGGGCTGCTCCTGGTTCTTGAGGGCGATCTTGACCAGGTTGTTCTTGTAGACCTTCATCTCGGCGCCGCACTCGCGAAGCTGATGACGCAGCTCCTGAGCCTGCTTAACCGTCAGACCGTTGTAGTTGACGACGAACAGACCGGCGTTCTCGGCGATACGGGACTCGATCTCTGCAACCTTGTCGATTTTGTACTGCTGGGGCATGAATTACACCTCCTCGAATTCTTTCCGGGCACGGTCCGCCACAAGGACGTGACGGGGGCATGTCCAAAAAGAAAGCCCCCGCGCTGCATGAGCGACGGGGGCGAGAAGACATATCTACTCGACCACCTCGGCTGGCGGGATATCCCATTAAGCTCGCGGGCAAAGCCCGTTAGCGCCGGCTGTCTCTGGCAGCGGATTCGTGCGTGAACCGAAAGTATTATGGCGGGGACCCCGGCGTCGGTCAACGGAAAACCGGGCTGCACACAATTCCGCCATCCGGCACGCTCCGCCGAAGGCCAGGCGCAAGGTTTTCGCTCGGTCAAGTCCTGGGCTCGCACGAAGGCCACATTAAGTGGCCTTCGGCTCGTGCGGAATCTACGAAAACCTTGCGCCTGGCCTTCGGCGGCGCGGCCTGCGTCAACTATGGGGCAGCCCGGTTTTCCGTTGGCCGGCGCGCCCCACTCATAATGCTTGGGTCGGTGGGCTGATGGTTTTGGGCCCCGGTGGGCTATAGGGTTGACACGAAGTTGGACAGGCGGCGGAGACCTTCGTCCAAATCCTTGTCGGAGACGCAGTAGCTAAGACGGATGTGGCCTTCGGTTCCGAAACAGTCGCCCGGGACTAGGGCTACGTTTGCCTCTTTGATGGCTTTGATGCAGAAGTCTTCGCTGGTTAGGCCGAATTGTTTGATGCTCGGGAAGGCGTAGAAGGCGCCTGCCGGTTCCACTACGTCGAGACCCATGGCGTTTAAGGCTGCGAGTACGCGTTCGCGGCGGGCTCGGTAGACTTTGAGCATGGGGGTTGGGTCGACGGTCAGGGCTCGGGCTGCGGCGTCCATTTCGAAGGAGACGGCACTCGATACTAAGTATTGGTGAGCCTTGGCGATCTCGGCGATGACGGGTGCCGCTGCCGCGAGCCAGCCCAGGCGCCAGCCGGTCATGGACCAGGGCTTGGAGAAGCTCTCGATGATGACCGTCTGTTCACGCAGCTCCGGGTGACGCTGGGCAAAGCGCTCGTAGCCATCCACATAAACCAGGCGGTTGTATACGTCGTCGCAGACCACGTAGATGCCCGCCTGCTCTGCCACGCGCGCCACGGCGTCGAGCGAAGCCGCGTTGAGGATGCAACCCGTAGGATTGTTGGGCGTGCAGATGACGATGGCCTTGGTCGCCGGCGTCACGCAGGCACGAAGCGCCTCCTCATCAATCTGAAATTGCGCAGGCTCCGTATCCAAAAAGACCGCTTTGGCGTGATTGGCCACGACGATGCTCTCGTACAGGCCAAAGGCCGGCGTGGGGATGATGACCTCGTCGCCGGGGTTGAGCATAGCCATGAATGTTGCCGACAGGGCCTCGGTCGCGCCGTCGGTTAGGATGACCTCGTCGGCCGAAAACGTAAGGCCCGCGTCCCCCATGTAGGCAGATAACGCCTCACGCAAGGCGGGGCGACCGTTGTTGGGCGGATAGTGCGTGTCACCGCGGTCCAGTGCGGCGATCACCTCGGCACTAATCACATCGGGCGTGGGAAAATCGGGCTCGCCAAGCGCAAGCGCGATGCACCCCGGGTGCTGGGCGGCGAGCGCGTTAATCCGGCGGATACCGGAGGGCTTGAGCATGGCAAGCGAGGTATTCATGGGCAGACGCATGGCGTTCCTTTCGTAAGGGTTGCACTAGGATAGCGCGGCGGGGCGCCACCAGACGGTGTAACCTAAACGGAAACGAGCCGGAAAGGAGATGGCATGGAGACAATCGCGCGTGGCGACGTACCAAAAACACTACAAACCATTGCGTATATCAGTATTCCCAAGAGCGCCGATCTTGAGTTTTTGCTCTGGGACTTGCAGGATGCCATCGCCGCCTATGCTCAGCTTTCTGGCACCGCGCTCCCCCGCCCAGTCGACTTGAAGGCAAATGACGCCGGCAGCGTTGCCGATGGCATCGTGCTGGCCATTGAAGATGTGGCTGACGATGAGACGTTGACAGCTATCGAGCAGGCGCTTGAGCGCTTTGGCAGTACGGGAGCGCGTGTCTATGCCGTGATTCGAGCCGCACAACGGGGCGCTGAGCAGGCGCGTGGGACCGCCGTTCGCCTGCACAAGGCATGTGAGCGCCATGACCAATTGTGGTGTGGCGGCGTTGCCATCTGCGCCGGCAGCGGCATCGCAGCGCTTCGCCATTCCCCACGCATGGGCCTCTTGCGCCGACCATTTTCGGAAGCGATAGATAAGCTTGTGGGCGCTGTGCGCATGGGCTGCTCCGTCGAGCATGCACAGCGACTTGGCGGCGGCAATGCCGCCAACGTCGACGCCGACGGCATGGTTTGCGCCGAGCCAGCCGTGCCCGCGCCGATCTGGCGAGGCGTTCTGAAACGTCTGGGCGCCCACGCTCAAACAAAAATCTAAATTAAATAACAGCCCAGTCAACGGCTTCGTGCCAACGCTCAACAAGACGTTCAAGATGCCAGGCGGCATTGGCGGGACTTGTCGAGGGCAGGACGATGGCGGGTAGCCCCGTCCGATCTTGCAAGTAGCGTTTGTAGAGTCGCCCTGCCGTACCACCGTTACAGACAACGACCTCGATCGGCGCGGCATCGGTAATGCACTCGATATGTGCCGGCACAACGTTGCGAATGCTCGCGTCGCTCGAGCCCTTAATGTCGCAGCTCTCAATCACATCCCACAGGGCCACGCCACCGTTCAACAGCACGGATCGCTTGGCGGCAATGGAGGCATCGAGCGTCGCGGGCTCACCGCTTGCCAAAGGATCGCCCTCGTTGGGCGGCACAGGCATACCGAGGCACGTGGCCATCACACGCCAAAAGCGATTCTGAGGGTTGCCGTAATAAAAGGCATTGGTGCGCGAAAGCACCGAGGGAAACGACCCGAGCACCAAAACGCGCGAGTGCTGGTCGAACACGGGCTCAAACCCATGCTCAATATGTTGATAGCCCTCGTCAGACACGGCCATGGGCTAGGCTCTCAACAGATAGCGCACCTCGTAGGGTGCAAGCTCAAGGGTACCCGTCAGCTCGACCGTGGGCGCATCGTCGGCAAGCAGGTCGACGAAGGAGCCGTTGAGTTCGCCGGCGCCAAAGGTGTAAGGCTCACCCACGGCATTCACCGCCACGAGTACCGTCGCGCCGTCGCAGGCGCGCTCGAACAGCAGCTGCTTGTTCTGGATCACCACGTTGCGATAGGCACCGTAGTTGAGAGCACGGGCAGCCGCGTCGTCGGCCGAGCGAAGGTGTGCGAGTTGCGTGATGAACGCCGTCAGCTCATTGGGCGCAGGCTCATCGAGCGCAGGGCGCAGCGCCCAGTCGCCATCGGGGCCGCCCTTTTCGCCAGCAATTCCCCACTCGCTGCCATAGTAGACGCACGGGATGCCTGGCATGCCAAAGAGCATGCCGTAGGCGGGACGCAGACAGGACTTGTCGGTGAGGATGCTCGCCAGGCGCGGCACATCGTGGTTGTCGACAAACGACAGCAGATGTTTGCCGCGGTAGATGCACCAGGGGTCGCCGCCAAACTGACGGTGCAGCGAATGGGCGATCTCGAACATGTTGACCGAGTTAAAGCTGGAGTACAGGCCCTTGTAGCACTCGTAGTTGGTGC
Source organism: uncultured Collinsella sp. (assembly GCA_900542825.1). Classification (GTDB taxonomy): domain Bacteria; phylum Actinomycetota; class Coriobacteriia; order Coriobacteriales; family Coriobacteriaceae; genus Collinsella. The sequence continues at coordinate 4,745 of UQOY01000003.1, forward strand.
AAGAGTCGAGCATCTCGTCGTTGACGATCTGGTTGTAGTCGCCGTGGAGCGTCTCGCCAATGAGCACAAAGCCGGGCTTGAGCTCACGGGCAAAGCTATGCAAACGACGCATGAAATCGCGGTCGAGCATGTAGGCGACGTCCAGGCGCAGGCCGTCGACGCCAAAGACCTCGGCCCAGCGGCGCACGGACTCGAGCAGGTAATTGACCACGGCGGGGTTTTGCAGGTTGAGCTTCACGAGCTCAAAATGGCCTTCCCAGCCCTCGTACCAAAAGCCGTCGCCGTAGCACGAGTCACCGTCAAAGCTGATGTGGAACCAGTCCTTGTACGGCGAGTCCCACTTGCGCTCCTGCACGTCGCGGAAGGCCCAAAAACCGCGGCCGACGTGGTTGAAGACGGCATCGAGCACCACGCGGATGCCATGGGCATGCAGCGTGTCGCATACGGCGGCAAAGTCGGCGTCCCCACCCAGGCGGCGGTCGATGTGGCGCAGGCTGCGTGTATCGTAACCGTGGCTATCAGATTCGAGCGGCGGGTTGATGAGCACGGCGCCAACGCCGAGTTCCTGCAGGTAGTCGGCCCATTGGGCGATCTTCATGATGGGCGCATCGGGGTTTGGCGCGGCGTTGACAGCCTGGGCGAGCTCATCCTCGGCAACGGGCGCGGCGTTTTCGCGCGGAGCTCCGCAAAAGCCCAGCGGATAGATCTGATAGAACGTCGTCTCGTATGCCCACATAGCAACCTCCCGGTAAGCTCAACACAACGACATCCATTGTATGCCCGGCAGGGTAGCTAATTTGCGGTGAGAGACGTGGCTAGGCGACGGGCTTTGCGCGGCGTATGGCTGGGAATAGCACCGTGATGGCGAGGATGACGCCCACGACGGCGATTGCGCCACCTGCGCAGCCGATCCAGGCGATACCGGGACCCGAAACCACGGCTCCGCCGATCGCGGTACCCGTGCCGATACCGAGGTTGAACAGGCCCGAGAAGATCGACATGGCGACGGCCGACGAGTCCGCCGGCGTGTACTTGATGAGCTCGGCCTGAAACGCCACGTTAAAGGCCGTGGCGCAGCAACCCCACAGTGCGCAGACGGCAAGCACTGCCACGAGCGACGATGCGGCCGGACCCATAAGCAGCAGAGCCACCGGCACGCCGGAGAGCGTGATAGCCAAGAACGGGAAGCGATGCCCATCGAACAGGCGGCCAAACAGCCAGCTTCCGAGCAGACCAGAGCAGCCAAGCGCCGTCAGCGTCATAGTGATAGCGCTTGCGTCGACATGCGCGACCTGAGCCAGGAAAGGCTCGATATAGCTATAGCTCGCGTAATAGCCAGTTGCCATGAACACCGTGACCGCATAGAGCGCGATGAGGAACGGGTTCTTGAGCAGCTCGGGCAGCTGCTTGAGCGTAAAACGCTCGCCCGCTGGCATGGCAGGGAACACCGTGGCCTGGTAGACGACCGCGACAGCAGACAGCGCTCCGACCACAGCAAACGTCATGCGCCAGCCCACGGCCAGGCCAATGGCGCGGCCGAGCGGCAGGCCGAAGATCTGTGCGATGGAAGAGCCCGTGGCGATCATGCTGATGGCGAGCGCCCCATGGCGCGTGTCAACCAGGCGCGAGGCCATAATCGAGGCGACCGACCAGAACACGGCATGTGCGCAAGCGACCACCAGGCGCGCGCAGACCAGGATGGGATAAGTCGGCGCCACAGCCGACAGAAACTGGCCCAGCGAGAACACGGCGAGCACGCCCAGCAGCATCCGCTTGAACTCGAAGCGCGAGGCAAACACCATGAGCGGCAACGACAGCAGCATGACGCCCCAGGCATAGACCGAGATCATGATGCCCGCCTGGGCCTCGGTGAGCGAGAACGACGCGGCGATATCAGTCAAAAGGCCGATGGGCATAAACTCCGACGTGTTGAACACGAACGCACAGCAGGTGAGCCCGACGAGCGGGAGCCACTGCCTGAGCGTGATGCCGTCTTGCCTTGCCTGACTCATATATAACGTCTCCAATCATTTTGAGTGGAGGCGATTATATAGCAACGGCCCCGCATCCGTCAGCAACAGATACAGGGCCGAAAACAATTCGATACACAGAGGTTGCGCCGTCAATAAATAACTAAGCCAGCCCCAGCAATATGCCCGCCGAATGCACGACAAACGCCACGATCCAGGCGACCGTCACCTGAAACGCGAATACAGCCACGGCATAGCGCGCGCCCAACTCACTCTTGACGGCGCCGATGGACGCCACGCAGGGCGGGTACAGCAACGTAAAGACCAAGAACACGTAGGCGGTAAACGGCGAAAACATGGTCGACAGCACCGCGGGAGAGGTTGCGCCCAAAAGCACCGTGAGCGTCGAGATGACGCTCTCCTTGGCGATAAGTCCGGTGACGAGCGCCGTGGATGCGCGCCAGTCGCCAAAACCGAGCGGGGCCAACACCGGCGCGATGATGCTACCCAGACCGGCAAGCAGGCTTTGCGACTGGTCAGCGACCACGTTAAAGCGGATATCGAACGTCTGCAGGAACCAGATGACCACCGTAGCGGCAAAGATAATGGTAAAGGCCTTGGTGATGAAGTCCTTGGCCTTATCCCATGCCAGCATCACCGTCGTCTTGACGCTCGGCAGGCGGTAATTGGGAAGCTCCATGATAAACGGCACCGGGTCACCCTTAAAGGCCGTACGGTTGAGCACCAAAGCCGCAATGCAACCAACCGCAATACCAATCAGATAGAGCGAGACCATGGCGGGAACCGTCGCCCGCGGGAAAAACGCCCCGCACAGCAAGCCGTAAACCGGCAACTTGGCTGAACAGCTCATAAACGGCGTGAGCATGACCGTCATCTTGCGGTCGTGCTCGGATGGGAGCGTACGGGTCGACATGATAGCCGGCACGGTGCAGCCAAAACCGACGAGCATGGGCACGAAGCTGCGGCCCGACAGGCCAAAGCGACGCAACACCTTATCCATGACAAAGGCCACGCGTGCCATGTAGCCGGAGTCTTCCAGAATGGAGAGGAACAAGAAGAGCACGACGATAATCGGCAGGAAGGTCAGCACGCTGCCCACACCCGTAAGCACGCCATCGACAGCCAGCGAGCGCACCACGTCGTTGGTACCGAACGCCTTGAGGCCCGCATCGGCCGAGGCGATGATGGTAGCGATACCGTCCTCCATGAGTCCCTGCAACGCCGCGCCGATCACGCCAAACGTCAGCCAAAAGACGAGGCCCATGATCACCAGAAACGCCGGAATGGCTGTGTAACGACCTGTCAGGATGCGGTCAATCTTGACGGAGCGCACGTGCTCGCGGCTCTCGTGCGGCTTGACGACGCAACGCCCGCACACGTCGCCGATAAAGCTAAAACGCATATCGGCCAGCGCAGATAGGCGGTCGGTGCCGGCCTCGCCCTCCATCTGGGTGATGATGTGCTCGATAGCGTCGAGCTCATTGCGATCCAGGTGAAGCGCCTCGGTCACCAGCTCGTCGCCCTCAACCAGCTTGGTCGCCGCAAAGCGCACCGGGATGTGCGCCGTCACGGCATGGTCCTCAATCAGGTTAGCAATACCGTGGATGCAGCGATGCAGCGCACCGCCGTCCGGACCGTCGGGCGCGCAAAAGTCCAGGCGACCGGGGCGCTCGCGGAACCGCGCCACGTGCAAGGCATGATCCACCAACTCGCCGATACCCTCGTTGCGGGCAGCGCTAATGGGAACAACGGGCACGCCCAACAGGCTCTCGAGCAGGTTGACGTCCACGGCGCCGCCGTTGGCGGTCACCTCGTCCATCATGTTGAGCGCGATGACCATGGGGCGGTCGAGCTCCATGAGCTGCAGTGTCAGGTACAGGTTACGCTCGATGTTGGTAGCGTCAATGATGTCGATGATGGCGTCCGGGCGCTCGTCGAGGATGAACTGACGGCTCACGACCTCTTCGCCTGTGTACGGCGACAGGGAGTAAATGCCAGGCAGGTCGGTAACGCTCGCCTCGGGATGGTTACGGATGGTGCCATCTTTGCGGTCGACCGTCACGCCGGGAAAGTTACCGACGTGTTGGTTGGAGCCCGTCAGCTGGTTGAATAACGTGGTCTTGCCGCAGTTTTGGTTGCCGGCGAGGGCAAAGTGCAACGGCGCGCCCTCGGGCACGGCCGTCTTTGCCGCACGGGGCGAATATGTCCCCTCGCCCAGGGCCGGATGCTCCGTCGTGCCGATTGCGGCGTTAGCGCGCGGACCCGTATCGGTGTCGTGAATACCCACGAGCTCGATGCGAGCGGCATCGTCCTTGCGCAGTGTCAACTCGTAGCCACGCAGGCGGATCTCGAGCGGATCGCCCATGGGGGCGTACTTCATCATGGTGACTTCGGTGCCCGGCGTTAGACCCATGTCCAAAATATGCTGTCGGAGTGCCTGATCGTCCGATGCCACCGATGCGACAACGGCGTCCTTTCCAATCTCGAGTGTATCGAGCTTCACGTCCGTGTTCCTCCCCCGGCGCCCACAGGGCGTTGTATTTATGTTCACCATGGCTAACCGTTTGCCATGGCTAACCAATTTATCCATGCATGATAGCGCGAACATACAGCAACGTTCAATCGGCAGATTGGTGCAGGGGGACGGATTACTTTGCACCAAGCCCTTGACAGCTAGAACGATGCCGATGTCTTGGAACCAACAGCGAAAGCCCGCCGGAGCGAGCAAGGTGCCTTGAAGCGAGGCGGCATTGACCTTTTGGTCATGCCGCCGAAGTTGAAAGGCAAATTGCCGCCCTGGCGGGCTTGCAGCGTCAAGTGGTTACGGCGTTTGGTAAAACGCCGTAACTAAAACCCGTGGCGCTCCAGGAAGCGGAAGGCTAGGCGAATCCAAGGGCGGACCGCCACCTGCTTGTCCTCGTTGTCGACCGCGGTGTTGGCGTTGCCGAGCGAAAGGCCGTGACCACCCTGGTCAAAGACGTGCATCTCGCATGCAACGCCCTCCTCGGCCATGCGCTGCGCAAACGGGTAGACCTGCGCGATCGGCGCCGTCTTGTCGTCGGACACGCCCCACACAAAGGTCGGGGGCATCTGACGCGAAACATGCGTGGTGGGGCAGATGTCGGCCAGATGCTCGTCAGTTGCCTCGCCGCCCGTCACCATCGACAGGTAGTCGTTGAGCAAATCGCGCCCCGTCTTGCCGCCCGTCTTTGGCACGCGCAGGTCGATGCGCGGGTCGCGCGTCTGCATGTCGCGCACATAGGCAAAGTCGAGCAGCGGATAGCCCAACACCACGGCATCGGGACGAATGTCGTCCGGACGCGCCCCGGCAAGTGCCGCGAAGGGGCCGGTCTTCCACTGTGTTGCCAGCGAGGCGCAAATCATGCCGCCAGCAGAAAAGCCCACGACGCACACGCGCTTGGGGTCGACATGCCACTCGTCGGCATTCGCGCGCACCGTGGCGACCATCTTGGCAAGATCTGCCTGGGGGTGCGGAAAGCTCACGTCACCCGTAGAACTCGTGACATAGTTGAGCACAAAGGCCTGGTAGCCGCGGTCCAAAAATGCAAACGCCACCGGGTCCTGCTCGTGCGGAGCGATATGCGTAAACGCACCTCCGCCGCAGATAATCACCGCAGGGCGGCGGCCATTGGGCTTGTAGGGGAGCGGCTCGGCACCCAAATACGTAAACGTCGCCGGATATTCCTCGGTCGGCTCCTCGCCCCACAGCGCATGGTTCTCGACAATCATATGTGCTCCCTTCGCGCAAATTATGCGCCCTTGTTTTTCGCCTTCAAGCGTACCCCACTTGAACCCGTGGCGCAGAAACACACCAGCAATAAGTTTCCCTTCAACTGATATATCACATAATCCCAGCTCAGAGGTATCGCTGAGCAGCGTAGAATAGGGGCGTTGACCAAGCCGCGAAACACATGTGAAACGTTTCCGGCAAACCAAACGCGCGATATGCGCCTATTTAAGTTGGAGGCAACTATGGGTCTGCTCGATTCGCTTAAGTCCACCTTCACCTCGACGGGCGAGGCGTCCGTTCCGCCCGCAGCAAGCTTCGCCACCCGCGAAGGCGTCATCTATGCCCCCGTCAACGGCGTGCTCGTCAACCTGGACGAGGTCCCCGACGAGACGATCGCCTCGGGCATGCTTGGCCAGGGCTATGGCATCGAGCCCATTACCGGCACCATCTATGCGCCCGCCAACGGCCGCATCGGCGCCACCACTGTCACCAACCACTCCATTGGCATGATCACCGAGGACGGTCTTCGCGTGTTCATCCATGTTGGCCTGGGCACCGTGGAAATGAACGGCAAGGGTTTTGCCCGCTTTGTCGAGATGGGCGATGTGGTCAAGGCAGGCCAGCCGCTCATCAGCTTCGACCGCGAGGCTATTAAGGCCGCTGGTCACGAGGACATCGTGACCGTCATCGTCTCCGAGCTCGATCGTCTTAAGAGCATCGACCATGTCGGCGAGTCTGGAACGCTTATCGGCGGCAACCCGCTCGTCAAGCTTGGCGACCCGCTGCTGGTAGCCAAGACCAAGTAGCCAGGCCCCGCGCCACACAGCCAAAAGGCACCTCGTCAAGCGCCCGCGACCATTTGGCCGCGGGCGCTTTTCGTTTGAAAAACCATCCCGCCAATGCCTTATCTGTATAGCCCAAATGAGCCGAGCTGCTAGAATATCGAACTGTATGGATAACTATCATTCAACCGTTATGGGAGGATACGTGAACCGCACCAAAATCGCGCAGCTCTATGCTGATGCCGAGTCGCTCGGCGGCCAGACCGTCACCGTCGCCGGCTGGGTCAAGTCCGTCCGCGACATGAAGAACTTTGGCTTTGTTACGCTCAACGACGGCAGCTGCTTCCGCGACCTGCAGGTCGTCATGAACCGCGAGGCACTCGACAACTACGACGAGATCGCCCATCAAAACGTCTCGGCCGCACTCATTTGCACCGGCACCGTCAAGCTGACCCCCGATGCGCCCCAGCCTTTCGAGCTTTCTGCCACCTCCATCGAGGTCGAGGGCACGAGCGCCCCGGATTACCCGCTGCAGAAGAAGCGCGCAACCGTCGAGTTCCTGCGCACCCAGCAGCACCTGCGCCCGCGCACCAACCTGTTCCGCGCCGTGTTCCGCATCCGCTCTGTCGCGGCTGCCGCCATCCACCGCTTCTTCCAGGAGCAGGGCTTTGTCTACGTCAACACCCCCATCATCACCACGAGTGACTGCGAGGGCGCCGGCGAGATGTTCCGCGTGACCACGCTCGACCCCAAAAATCCGCCCCTCACCGAGTCCGGCGAGGTCGACTGGAGCCAGGACTTCTTTGGCAAGCATGCGAGCCTCACCGTGTCCGGCCAGCTCAATGCCGAGAACTTTGCCATGGCCTTTGGCGACGTGTACACCTTTGGCCCCACCTTCCGCGCCGAGAACTCCAACACCACGCGCCACGCCGCCGAGTTTTGGATGATCGAGCCCGAGATGGCCTTTGCCGATCTTAACGACTACATGGATAACGCCGAGGCCATGCTCAAGTATGTCCTCAAGGACGTCATGGCAACCTGCCCCGACGAGCTCAATATGCTCAACAAGTTTGTGGACAAGGGTCTGCTCGAGCGCCTGGACCATGTCGCCAACTCCGACTTCGCCCGCGTCACCTATACCGAGGCCGTCGAAATCCTGGAGCAGGCCGTCGCCGCCGGTCACAAGTTTGACTATCCCGTCAGCTGGGGCATCGACCTGCAGACCGAGCACGAGCGCTTCCTGACCGAGGAGCACTTTAAGCGCCCGACCTTCGTAACCGACTACCCGGCCGAGATCAAGGCGTTCTACATGCGCATGAACGAGGACGGCAAGACCGTCGCCGCCGCCGACTGCCTGGTTCCCGGTATTGGCGAGATTATCGGCGGCTCCCAGCGCGAGGAGCGCCTGGATCTGCTCGAGGCCCGCATCAAGGACCTGGGCATGAATCCCGAGCAGTACAAGTACTACCTTGACCTGCGCCGCTACGGTTCCTGCAAGCACGCCGGCTACGGTCTGGGCTTCGAGCGCTTGGTCATGTATCTGACCGGCGTGGGCAACATCCGCGACGTCCTGCCGCACCCGCGCACCGTGGGCAACGCCGACTTCTAATCGTCGGACGCTAGCTCGCGTCGCCACACGCCAACGCTCATCGCATAAGCGTCTCTCGACATCGGTCGAGAGACGCTTTTTTTCAACAGCATCCGTCAAGCTTTTGGCAAGTTTTTGGTCAGTTGAGCAGGGCTGTTGAAAACTCGACCCACCGTTTGCCGACGACTACCGACCGCCCAGAGCGCCCTGCGCCCCTGGGAAAGCCCCACGTCCTAGGCTCCATACCGTCGCCACCCAAAACGGAAAGGACGTGGGCACGATGACCGAAGCCGCTGTTGAAACCTACGACACCACGACGAGGGGCGCCGCCTCGATGGCAGCCTATCGCGCCGTTCGCATCCTGCAACTATTAAGCGAAAACACCGGCGAGGACAAGGCCATGCTTTCCGATGAGTTGATCCGGCGCCTCGCCCATCCCGACGACCCCGTCCGCTCACCGACGAAGAGATCATCAGGCTCCACGGTATGGTCATGCGCAACCGCTCCACGCCTATCGCTATCCGCAAGAGCATGGCGCAGCACTTAGTTGCCATGGCGAGTGCCGACGTTCGCGGCTACCTCGATATACCCGAACCCGTTCCAAGCGCAGGCAGCAAGGCCACCAAGGCAACACGCACGCCCATCAAGCGCATCGACACGTGCGAGCTCGTCGAGCAGGCCATCGACCACGGAACCACGGTGAGTTTTGATATTTCGAGCGTCACGACGCGTGGTGAAACCGAAGCAGCACGAATGACACTCCGTCCCTTTGCCATCAGGCAGCGCGATGGCATCTCGTATCTGCTGGGAACGGTCTACGACGCCCGAGGCGCCGATGACACGTTGCGTACCGTAGAGATTGGCCGAATGAGAAACGTCACCACACGTCTCCTCGACGGCAAGAAGCTCTTCGCCGCCCTAGACGAGGACGACGCCTCCTCCGCCGCATAAGACCCTCCGCTGCCCATTCGACTACCCGTACCGCCCATCCGATTCTGTATTAAAAAACCCGCCAGGCTGTTGTAAAAATGGACATCAGCGCTACTATAGTTCCACTTGCACTTTGTCCCAGTGCAGTGTTTCCAGCCATTTTTATACTGGGGGTAATGATATGAAGGACATCACCATCAGCCGCAGGAGCCTTCTGGTCTCCGCCGGCCTGCTCGCGCTCGCCCCGCTCGCCGGATGCGGCGGCAACTCTGGTTCCGGCTCTGCCGCCGCCGGTTCCGACTACACCATCGGCGTTCTGCAGCTCACCGAGCACTCCGCGCTCGATGCCGCCAACGACGGCTTCGTCAAGGCCATCAAGAAGAGCGGCCTTAAGGTCAAGATCGACCAGAAGAACGCCCAGAACGACCAGTCCACGTGTAAGTCCATTGCCGACAAGTTTGTGGGCGACAACGTCAACCTGATTTATGCCATCGCCACGCCCGCCGCGCAGGCTGCCGCCGGCGCCACGGCCGATATCCCCATCGTGGGCTGCGCCATCACCGACTACGCCGCCTCCGGCCTGGTCCAGGACAACGACAAGCCTGGCACCAACGTCACCGGCGCCTCCGACCTCACCCCGGTCGCCGAGCAGCTCGAGATGATGCAGAAGGTCCTGCCCGGCGTTAAAAAGGTCGGCCTGCTCTACTGCACCGCCGAGTCCAACTCCGACGTCCAGATCAAGGCCGCCAAGAAGGAGCTCGACAAGCTGGGCCTCGAGTACACTGACTTCACCGTCTCGAGCTCCAACGAGATTCAGTCCGTCGTCGAGTCTGCCGTGGGCAAGGTCGACGCGCTGTACTCCCCCACCGACAACACCATCGCCGCGGGTGCCTCGCAGGTCGGCCAGATCTGCAAGGAAAACAAGCTTCCCTTCGTGACTGGCGAGGAGGGTATGTGCATGGCCGGCGGCCTGTTCACCCTCTCCATCAACTACGAGGATCTGGGCTACGCCGCGGGCGAGATGGCAGTTAAGATTCTGAAGGGCGAGGCCAAGCCCGAAGATATGCCGATCAAGCACCTCTCGAGCAAGGACCTGGTCGTCGTCAAGAACGACGAGATGGCCGAGGCTCTAGGCATCGACCTTTCCGCTCTGGACGAGTAGCACCATGTGCGGTAACGCAGCTAGGGCACGCACTTGCGCCGTTGCCGTGTTATTCAATATCTGAGCCACAGGGGCGAACGCCAAAGACCGGCGTTCGCCCTGCTTGTTACGGATGAGACAAAACATCCGGCCGCAGCTCTTTTATGCATTGTTACCGCTATCATGGTGACTCACGTGTCCACCCTATCCTAGGAGGTATGAAGCATGCTTATTGCATTGCAGGGCGCCGTTTCGCAGGGCGTCCTCTGGGGCATTATGGTGCTTGGCGTGTTTATCACGTTCCGCCTGCTCGACATTCCCGATATGACCTGCGACGGCAGCTTTGCCCTCGGCGGCTGCGTCTGCGCCGTGCTCATCGTCAATAACAACGTCGACCCGCTGTTCGCCGTGCTGGCCGGCATGTGTGCCGGTGCCATCGCGGGCGCCGTCACGGGCATTTTGACCACTGTCTTTGAGATTCCCGCGATCCTCGCCGGAATCCTGACGCAGATCAGTCTGTGGTCCATCAACCTGCGCATCATGGGCAAATCCAATACGCCCATCCTTGCCAAAGGCACCGTGTTCTCGGCCGTCAGCAACATGACCGGCCTGCCGCAGTCCACCGTCGCCATCATCCTGGGCATCTTGCTCGCCGTGGCTATCGTTGCCATCCTGTATTGGTTCTTTGGCACCGAGATTGGCTCAGCACTGCGCGCCACCGGCAACAACGAGTACATGATCCGCGCCCTGGGCGTCAACACCAACTCCACCAAGATGATCGCCCTCGTGCTCTCCAACGCCCTTATCGGCCTTTCGGGCGCACTCATCTGCCAGAGCCAGAAGTACGCCGACATTGGCATGGGCACCGGTGCCATCGTTATCGGTCTTGCCGCCATTGTTATCGGTGAGGTGCTCGGCCGTCTGCTGCCCGGCGGCCTCACGCAGTTTAGCGTCCGCCTGGCCTCTGCCGTCTTTGGCTCCGTGGTGTACTTCCTTATCCGCGCCATCGTGCTGCAGTTGGGCATGGACGCCAACGACATGAAGCTGCTCTCCGCCGTGATCGTTGCTGTGGCCCTGTGCGTGCCCGTGGTTTGGGAGCGCTATAAGCTCCGCAGCTCCTACACGAAGGGGGATGAGGCAGATGCTTAAGCTCTCGCACGTCAAGAAGACCTTTAACAAGGGCACCGTCACCGAGAAGCGCGCGCTCACCGGCGTCGACCTTACCCTAAATGACGGCGACTTTGTAACCGTGATCGGCGGCAACGGCGCCGGCAAGTCCACGCTGCTCAACATGATCGCCGGCGTGTACCCGCTCGATTCGGGCGTTATTGAGCTCGACGGCACCGACATCTCGCGCCTGAGCGAGTCTCAGCGCGCCAAGTACCTGGGCCGCGTGTTTCAGGACCCCATGCGCGGTACCGCTGCCGACATGCAGATTGCCGAGAACTTGGCCCTCGCCAAGCGTCGCGGCCAGCGTCGCGGCCTTTCGTGGGGCGTCACCAAGGCCGAGAAAGATGAGTACGTTGAGTTGCTCAAGCGCCTGGACCTTGGTCTGGACACGCGTCTCAACGCCAAGGTCGGCCTGCTCTCGGGTGGCCAGCGCCAGGCACTCACCCTGCTGATGGCCACGCTCACCAGGCCGCGCCTGCTGCTGCTCGACGAGCACACCGCGGCCCTCGACCCCAAGACGGCCTCTAAGGTGCTTAACCTGACCGAGGAGATCGTCGACGAGAACCACCTGACCACGCTCATGGTCACGCACAACATGAATGACGCCATCCGTCTGGGCAACCGTCTGATCATGATGCACGAAGGCCACGTGATCTACGACGTGGCGGGCGATGAGAAGAAGTCGCTCACCGTAGCCGACCTGCTGCAGAAGTTCGAGGAGGTCTCGGGCGGCGAGCTCGCCAACGACCGCATGCTGCTGAGCTAAAACCTGCCAAAAAGGGACAGGTTTATTTTGGCAGGTTTTATCTGCGCAAACGTCAAAACCGCCGCTAAGGGACAGGCGCCCTTGCGGCGGTTTTCGCATATTATGTCGATAATCCGATATTCAACCAGACATTCTGGCTAAGGACTAAGGAAACTGCCATGAAAAGACTCCCCCGCCTTGCGTTAGCCGCCGCGTTGTTTGCCGGCGCGCTCGCAGGCATCCCAAGCCTCGCTTTCGCGGGGAACCTGCCCGCCGCCATTGACGGCTCCGTGGCCGTCATGCACACCAACGACATCCACGGCAGCTACAAGTACAGCTACAACGCAAGCAAGGGCACCGGCACTGTGGGCTTTGATGGGCTGGCGGTTCTCTATAGCGCCCAAAACAGCGCCCCCGATCTTTTGCTCGATGCGGGCGACACCTTCCACGGGCAGTCCTTCGCCACCATGAGCGAGGGCAAGAGCATCGCCGAGCTCATGGACACCTTCTATGTAGACGGCTACGACGCGACCACGCCGGGCAACCACGACTGGAGCTACGGCGCAGACAAGCTCCGCACCATGACCGGCTACAGCACCACCGGCACGCCCTTCGCCATGCTCTGCGCGAACGCAAAGTCTACGAGCGGCGTATGGAGCTCGAGCATCACGAAGACGCTCGATCGCACCTGGGAGGATAGCGAGGATCATTCCACATTCGACTACAAAATCAAGGTCGGCGTCGTGGGTGCCATGGATGAGTCGCTGGGATCCTCGCTGCGCGCGGACCTGGTCGCGGGCACGTCGTTCTCGAGTGCCGCGAACGCCATCAATGCCGAGGCAGAGCAGCTGCGCAGGGAGGGCTGCGATGTTGTTGTGTGTATCGCGCATACACTCAACGCCAAGACCTTTGCCACGCGGCTCCGTGGCGTCGATGCCCTTATCGCAGGCCACGAGCACATCAACCTTAACGAGAAGGTGACGGGAGCCGACGGCAAGACGATCCACGTTGTCGAGGCAGGCAGCGCCTTTGCCGAGGTGGGGCTGCTTTCCATTCCGTACAAGTACGACACCAATGGCACCGAGACGACCGACGATGACACGGTCACGGTCCCTGCAGACGGCAGCGACGAGAAGCTCTACACCGCCAAGAACGTCAACGACCTTTTGGCAGACCCCGACAAGGGCTCCGACTACCAAAGCTGCCTTGAAGCCGTCCGCAACAAGATCAAGCCGCTCGACGAGGCCTTTGAAAACGAATCGAACAAGGTGCTCGGCACATCCACCACCAACTATTTCTACGGCGAGGACGCCGCAGGCACGCATGGTTGGGAAATGGTGCGCACCACCGATTTCCGCCCCAGCAACCCGGGCGACACCACCAAAGCCCAGACCATCGGCCACGTGATTTGCGGCTCCTATCTTGCCTTGACGGGCGCAGACCTCGCTATCGAAAACGCTGGCGGCATCCGCGGCGGCATCGCGGCGGGCAACGTGACCGCCGGCAACGTCATCGCCATCTCGCCCTACGGCAACACCGTGGAGACCTGGACCATGACCGGCGCGGACTTCCTCGCAGCGCTCGAGCACTCGCTACAAATCAGCGACGATTGCAACGACAGCTACGAGCTTCAGAAGGCTTATGTGGCGGCCGGTCACACCGAGCAGGAGGCGCAAGACAAGTACAAGTGGCGCGATGACTCTGGCAGCGTTCTCTCCTTTGGCGGCATCAACGTGACGATTGATTGGACGCAGCCCGAAGGCAAGCGCATTGTGAGTGCCACGCTCACCAAAGACGGCAGCACGCTCGATCCCACCAAGACCTATACCGTCGCCACCAACAACTACATCATCACCAACACAACCGACTTTCCCACCTTTGCACACGCCACCAAGTACACCGAGTGGGGCACGTGCGAGGCGGCGCTGAGGGCGCTGATTGGGCAGAACGGCTGGGAGAGCAAGATGGCCGGGCTCGCCGGCACCATCGGCTTCGGCTCCGCAGCCGTGGACCCCACGCCCACACCGGCCCCGACGCCTAAGCCCTCGCCTAAGACGGACACGACGACCACGAAGGTCATCACCAAGAAGACGACCGGTAAGCTCGCCGCAACGGGAGACCACACGCTGGCAGTAGTTGGCGCGTGCCTTATCGGCGGCATCATCGTCATCATGCTCGGTATTATTTGGAAGCGTCGACGCTAAGCTACACTGCCGGGCCTTACAGCCCCGCCGCGTAAACCTTATATCGAGCACAGAAGCCCGTCCGAATTTGATCGGACGGGCTTCTTGGTGGGTATCATGGTTGAACGATCATTAGGAGGTTTTCCCTACATGGAATTGTTTGAGCCGATTCTTCATTTCTTTGAGCAACGGTGGGTCCACAACATCATCTGGGCCGTCATCTTGGCGATAGGCACCGCCGTCGCCGCCAAGGTCGTATCCAAGACCCTGAACCATCTGCTTAACCGAGACGATAACCCGCTTCCGGCATCGAGTATCTTTATCAACATCGCGCGCGCCGTCATCTGGATGATTGGCGGCAGCTTTATCCTCGACAACTGTTTTGGCATTAACGCAAACGCGCTCGTCGCCGCTCTTGGCGTCGGCGGCATCGCCATCTCGCTCGGCTTTCAGGACACGTTATCAAACCTTATCGGCGGCATGCAGGTGACCTTTATGGGCATCATCAAACCCGGCGACAATATCGAGGTCGGCGGCGTATCCGGCGTTGTCCAAGACATCACTTGGCGCCATACAACGATTGAGGATGCCTGTGGGCAGACCATCATCGTCCCCAACTCAAATATCTCCAAGAACACGCTCGTGCACCTCATGCCCTTTGGGCGTGTGGCTGTGCCCGTTGCCGTAAAGGACACGTCCAAGTGGGCTTCCCTTGACGTGCTGGCAGACGAGCTCACGAGCGCAACCAAAACGGCCGTCTCGCCCATCTCGGGCTTTGACAAGGAGCCCTACGTACTCTTTAGCGAAATCGGCGACTTTGGCATCAAAGGAAAGATCATCTTTATCGTCAGCGACGACAGCACTACTTTCACGGCAGCCGACGCCTGCATCCGCGCCATCGCCCCCATCATCGCCTAAACCACCGCAAAGGGGACAGGCATCTTTGTAGTGGTTTTCATTCGTGGTACCATGGTTCATATCGTTGTTTAAACGACTAAGGGAGTAGACACCATGGAAGAGGCCTATCGTCAAGCACGCAAGCGCGGCGAGCAGGGACGCCGTCGCGCCATTAGCCAAAGCGAGCATCCATACCTTACGGACCTCGATAGCTTGGTTGCTCAGCTCCCCTTAGGTCAGCGAGTGAGCGTCGGCCTGCGGGATATTCCGCTCGAAATGGTCGTCGGCACGGTCACCAAAGGCCGTCAGTCCGCCTTTTCATGCAACTTTATGCCCCTGCTGCCGTTTAACACCGAGTTCGCCCGCAAGTGGTCCAACCTCTACGACATCCAGGTAACCGAGGGCTATCGCGACCCCATCATCGTCACCGAGTTCATGCATCGGTTCTATGTCCAGGAAGGCAACAAACGCGTCAGTGTCCTCAAATTCCTGGACGCTCCAACGGTTTCGGCCAGGGTCACCCGTCTCTACCCCGGCACATGGGATTCCGTCGAAAGCCGCCTGTACGGTGAATTCTGCGCGTTTTGGCGCGTCTGCCCCCTATACGAGATCGAGTTCTCGCGTGAGGGAAGCTACGAGACGCTCGCCAAGATGCTCGGTCAGAACCTTATCGAAAAATGGCCGCAGAAAAAGGTCGACTACCTGCGCCACACCTTCCTGCTCTTTAAGCGCGCCTACCTTCGCGCAGGCGGCGACCACCTGGACATTACGCCCGCCGACGCCATGCTCGTCTACCTCAATGTGTACAACCAGGACCGCCTACTGGATACGCCGACGGATATCGTCGTAAACCGCCTATGCAAGATTTGGCGCGAGCTGGTCATTGCCGGCAAAAATGACGAGGACAAGGTCGATCTTGTCGAAGCGCCGAGCGTCGATGAGGAGGAGTCGCCCGCCAAGTCCACCTCCGGCGTGCTCAACTTCTTTATGGGCAAGACTGTCTATTCGGCGGCCAACCCCCTGCGTATCGCCTTTATCCATGAGTTCCCCTGTGCGGCGTCGAGCTGGGACAGTCTGCACGACCAAGGACGTCAGTATCTCGATGAGCACTTTGACGGTATCGTGCGCACCGAGGCGTTCGAGGACTGTCACGATCCGGACGTGTTCTACGCCGCCGTGGAAACGGCTGTCAAACATGGAGACAGCGTCATCTTCTCGACCTCGCACCGCCTGATGGAATACACGCTCAGAGCTGCCGTTGAGTATCCCCAGGTTCGGTTCCTTAACTGCTCTATCGGCCTTCCCCACCAAAGCGTTCGTTCGTACTTTGGCAAGATGTACGAGGCCAAGTTCCTCCTGGGCGCCCTTGCCGCCAGCATGGCGGACAACCATCGCATCGGCTACCACGCGTCGGTCTTCGCATCCGGCGCGCTCAGCGAGATCAATGCCTTTGCCATCGGCGCCTCGCTGCTCGACCCCCGCGCGCAAATTATCCTCACCTGGGGCGATGTGCCCGCCGGCGGTCTTGCCGAGGCCATGTGCCGCGAAGGCGTGAGCGTCATGACCGGCGCTGACATGTCAAAGTCGCTCGAAGACCCCACGGCCTACGGACTCCACCGCCTGGTCGATGGCAAGGTTTCCGGCATCGCCATGCCGGTATGGAACTGGGGCCGTTACTACGAGCTCATCGTTCGCAGCCTTCTGCACGGCACGTGGGACGAGACCAGCGATGACAACCAAGTGCGCGCCGTCAACTACTGGTACGGCATGAGCTCCGGCGTTATCGATATCCGTTACGCTCCGGGCCTACCCTACCAGACGCGCAAACTCGTGCAGTTGCTCCGCAACGGCATTGTCGAGGGATCCATCAACCCCTTTGGCGGCGAGCTCCACAGCCAGAACGGCGTGGTACAGATCGAGGGCTTCCCTCCGTTGCCGAGCACGCAGATTGTCGAGATGAATTGGCTGGCGGACAACGTGGTGGGCACCATTCCGCAGCTCGACGATGAGCCGGGAGTTACCGCCCTATGAAGATCCTTGCCATAGCCGATACCGAAGAACGATGCCTTTGGGAGTGCTTTCGCAAGGAACGCTTTGAGGGTGTCGACCTGATTTTGTCCGCCGGCGATCTGGACCCGGACTATCTTGAGTTTTTGGTCACAGTCATCAACAAACCGCTCATCTACGTACGCGGCAATCACGATGACCGCTACGCACGTCATGCACCGGGTGGATGTATCTGCGTGGAAGACAGCGTGTACACATACCGAGGGATTCGCATTGCGGGCCTTGGCGGGTCCATGCGTTATCGCGACGGCGCCAACATGTACACCGAACGCGAGATGTCCAAGCGCATGCGTAAGCTGTCGCGTAAGGTTAGGATGGTCGGCGGGTGCGACATCCTGCTTACCCATGCACCCGCGGCCGGTATGGGTGATCTGGACGATCTGCCGCATCGAGGGTTTGAGTGCTTTAACACGGCGCTTGAGTCCTGGGGGGCCGACTACATGGTACATGGGCATGTACACCAAAGCTACGGTTACGATTTTCAGCGCGAGCGGCAGCATGTGTGTGGAACGACAATCATCAACGCCTGCGGCTATACGCAGTTTGAGCTCGACCAGACGCGCTACCCCATCCGTGGCTGGCAGGCAGCCTGGCTCAATTCGCAAACCATGCGCCGCGAGCTCAAACGCCACGATGCCATCGAGTCCTCAACGGCCAGAACACCCTGGTAACCACCACAAAGGGGAGACCGTCCCCTTTGTGGTGCTTTTGACGCGATAGCAAGAAACCCGGTCCTACACGAGGCAGAACCGGGTTTCTTTAGCAATGCTTGCTTTGCTCAGACAGTAACTAGCAGTTACTCAGCCAGGAAGTCACGCTGGACAGCGGGATCGACCTTGACGCCAGGGCCCATGGTGGAAGACACGGAGATGGACTTGACGTACTTGCCCTTAGCAGAAGAGGGCTTGACGCGCAGGATCTCAGTGTACAGGGCAGCATAGTTCTCGACGAGCTGCTGCTCAGAGAAGGACTTCTTGCCCAGGGGCACGTGGCAGATGCCGTAGCGGTCGGCGCGGTACTCAACGCGGCCAGCCTTAAGCTCGGAGACCATCTTGGCGACGTCCATGGTCACGGTGCCGAGCTTGGGGTTCGGCATGAGGCCACGGGGACCAAGGATCTTACCGATGCGGCCAACCTTGGCCATCATGTTCGGCGTAGCGATAGCGGCGTCGAAGTTGATCTCGCCCTTCTGGATCTGGGCGACGAGCTCGTCGGAACCGATGATGTCAGCGCCGGCAGCCTCGGCCTCGCGGGCCTTCTCGCCCTCGGCGAAGACGGCAACACGAACGGTCTTGCCGGTGCCGTGGGGCAGGGAGATGGAACCACGGATGTTCTGGTCAGCCTTACGAGTATCGATGCCCAGACGGAAGTGGGCCTCGACGGTCTCGTCGAACTTGGCGGTGTCGAGCTCCTTGATGAGCTTGGCAGCCTGAAGGGGGGTGTAGAGCGTGGCGCGGTCGATCTTCTCGGCAGCGGCGTTATAGCTCTTACCATGCTTAGCCATGTGCATTACCTCCTGTGGTTAAACGGGCGTGAGCCCTCCCACATCGTATCGTGTGCCCTATTGCACACATTTAACGGGCGCACCGGTCGGAGCACCCGTCGTTACCATAAGAAATCGCTACTCAGCGATGGTGACGCCCATGGAACGGGCGGTACCGGCGATGATCTTCTTGGCGGCGTCAATGTCGTTGGCATTGAGGTCCGGCATCTTGATCTCGGCGATCTTGGTGAGCTGCTCCTGGGAGAGCTGACCAACCTTATCGGCCTGGGGCTTAGCGGAACCAGACTTGAGGTTCAGCTCCTTCTTGATGAGGTGAGCCGCCGGCGGGGTCTTGGTGATGAAGGAGAAGGACTTATCCTCGTAGACAGAGATCTCAACGGGGATGATGTCGCCCTTCTTGTCCTGCGTCTCGGCGTTAAAGGCCTGGCAGAACTGCATGATGTTCACGCCAGCAGCGCCCAGGGCGGGGCCGACGGGAGGAGCGGGGTTAGCTGCACCAGCAGGAATCTGGAGCTTAATGACGTTGGCAACCTTCTTCTCAGCCATGGTCATTCCTTTCGAATCACGAGTGTGAAGTACTTGCTATATCGTAAGCACGCACGTGTTAGAAGCACTCCTGAGATGAGCAGTCACAGAAGAAGCACGCTCGCGCGAACGGACGAAAACTTAAGCGATGACAGCGACCTGGTTAAAGTCGAGCTCGACCGGCGTCTCGCGGCCAAAGATCATCAGCGTGACCTTGAGCTTACCAGCCTCGGTGTTAACCTCGGAGACCTTGCCATCAAAGTCGGTAAGCGGGCCATCGGTGACGCGGACGGACGTGCCGACCTGAATATCAACCGAGGTGCGCTTGGGCGAATCGCCCTTACCGGGACGACGAGTCATCTTGTTGTACTCGTCGCGGGAAAGCGGAGCGGGCTTGCCGTTGCCGCCCAGGAAACCGGTGACGCCAGGCGTGTTACGAACACACGTCCAAGCATCGTCATCCATCTCCATGCGGACCAGGACATAACCCGGGAAGATCTTGGAATCCTTGGTCTCGCGCTTGCCACCCTCTTTAATCTCGGTGACGCGCTCCATAGGAATCTCGATATCAAAGATACGGTCCTGCATGCCCATAGTCTCGATGCGATGCTCGAGATCGGACTTAACGCGGTTCTCGTATCCAGAGTAAGTGTGAACGACGTACCAACGCTTAGACATGGTTTAGCCCCTCAATCCAGAGAACAGAGCAAGAGCCTCGCCAAAGCCAGCATCGAGCAGAGCGATGACGACGCCGACGACGATCAGAGAAGCGCAAACGACGACCGAGTAGTTCACGAGCTCCTTCTTATCGGGCCACGTGACACGCTTCATCTCGGACTTGACCGAGGCGAAATACTTCTTGGTGCGGGCGAAGAAACCAGGCTTCTCGTTCTTCTTGGACTTCGCAGCCTTCTCGTTCTTCTTGGCAACGGCCTTCTTGGCCTCAACCTTGGAGTTGGCGGCAGCGTTGTTGGCAGACGCCTGCTGCTGAGCCTTCTTCTTGTTCTTCTTGTTGGCCATTTGGGTTACCTCCGCGCAATGCGCTTATACATGAGTAAACCGTAAGCCCCCAATTGGGAGCTTACGGAATAATGACTGGCACGCCAGGAAGGACTCGAACCCTCAACACTCGGTTTTGGAGACCGATGCTCTACCAATTGAACTACTGGCGTATGTGACTAGAGACTAGCGAGTCTCTTTGTGCAGCGTGTGGTGACGGCACCAGGGGCAATACTTCTTAATCTCCATACGATCAGGCATGGTCGACTTGTTCTTGGTGGTCGTATAGTTGCGGCGCTTGCACTCAGTGCACGCAAGAGTAACTAGAGTACGCATGTATCCTGAACCTTTCATTTCCGCCCCGTACGGGCACGAGTTGGTACTTTATCAGCTCTATGTAAGTGCTGTCAATGAAAACCTCGAATCAATTGGTTCTCGGTGGATCCATTCATATTTGGAACACATCAATGAAGCCAACGAGAGCTAATCGACGGTGCGCCCAGGACCATTGTCGATCCTCTCGACACCAGCAACGGCTCAATATCCATTGCAGAAAAGAACCCGGCACCCATATAAGTGCCGGGTTCTCTAAGTCAGCTATATCAAAGAGCTAATTTACTCAATGATCGTGGAGACGATGCCCGAACCGACGGTGTGGCCACCCTCGCGGATAGCGAAGCGCAGGCCCTCCTCCATGGCGATCGGGTGGATGAGGTCGCCCTCGATGGTGATGTGGTCACCAGGCATAGCCATCTCGGTGCCCTCGGGGAGCTTGACCGTACCGGTAACGTCGGTGGTACGGAAGTAGAACTGAGGACGATAACCATCGAAGAACGGGGTGTGACGGCCGCCCTCCTCCTTGGTCAGAACGTAGATCTCACCGGTGAACTTGGTGTGCGGGGTAACCGAACCGGGCTTGCAGAGAACCTGGCCGCGCTCGATGTCCTCGCGCTTGATGCCGCGGAGCAGCAGACCGACGTTGTCGCCAGCCTCGCAGAAGTCCATGGACTTACGGAACATCTCGATACCGGTAACGACGGTGTTCTGGGTATCCTTGATGCCGACAATCTCGACGGGCTCGTTGAGCTTGAGCTCACCGCGCTCGACACGGCCGGTAGCAACGGTACCACGGCCGGAGATGGTCATAACGTCCTCAACGGCCATCAGGAAGGGGAGGTCGTTGTTACGAGCAGGCGTCGGGATGTACTCGTCGACGGCCTTCATGAGCTCGCGGATAGCGTCCATCCACTTGGCGTCGCCCTCGAGAGCGCCCAGAGCGGAACCACGGATGACGGGGATGTCGTCGCCGGGGAAATCGTACTCGGAGAGGAGCTCACGGGTCTCCATCTCGACGAGGTCGATAAGCTCGTCATCGTCGACCATGTCGCACTTGTTCAGGAAGACGACGATGTAAGGAACGCCGACCTGACGGGCGAGCAGGATGTGCTCGCGGGTCTGAGCCATGGGGCCGTCGGTAGCGGCGATGACCAGGATAGCGCCGTCCATCTGAGCAGCACCGGAGATCATGTTCTTGACGTAGTCAGCGTGGCCCGGGCAGTCAACGTGAGCGTAGTGACGGGCAGCAGTCTCGTACTCGACGTGGGAGACGGAGATCGTAATGCCGCGCTCGCGCTCCTCGGGAGCCTTGTCGATGTTCTCGAACGCAGTGAAGTCAGCCTTGCAGCCCTCGGTCTCGGAGAGAACCTTGGTGATGGCGGCGGTCAGCGTGGTCTTGCCGTGGTCGACGTGACCAATGGTGCCGATGTTAACATGCGGCTTAGTGCGCTCAAACTTCTCTTTGGCCATAAAGCCCTCCTCTTAACAGGTCGTCCCCGGACGGGACTTTGCCTTTATACCATAGTGGCCTCTCAACATACTATTGAGAAGCCACCGTGTTACCTATGGTAGCGGTGACTGGATTCGAACCAGTGACGCCACGGGTATGAACCGTGTGCTCTAACCAACTGAGCTACACCGCCGGATGGAGCCTGCAACCAGACTTGAACTGGTGACCTCTTCGTTACCAACGAAGTGCTCTACCGACTGAGCTATACAGGCACTTGACGGGTGGGAGCTATAGGATTCGAACCTATGTAGGCAGAGCCAACGGGTTTACAGCCCGTCCCCATTAACCACTCGGGCAAACTCCCAATCGTTCAAGTATCCGCAGGTCCTTTGGTCTTTTGGACCGCCGCCCCCGCGAACGAAGAAGATAATACGATGCCACCTTGGGAGCTGTCAACGAAAACCTCTAGATACACGGTGCCGGGCGTATCTATATAACTTTAACCTGCGGTTTTGCTGAGTTTGGATATGAAGGGAGGTGGATTTGTATGTGGCGGTGACATTTCCCGAGGGAACACTTTGTCGTAGTGGAGTGAGCCTGCAGAATATTGCTTCGATAACGACTCATCTGCACCTATATATAGGTCGAAATCGGGCTTCCCAGACAGAAGATTGCTCTTCCCAGGCAAAATCGAGCGTGGATAATCTCCCACTTTTGCCGTGCCATCGAGTCCAAAGTGGCAGATTATCCACGCTCATTCACTAAGCGGAAGATTTTCCACACCCGTTCGTCCGAAAATCCTCGCTCGACCAGGATGACTGGGACCGGCCCGGCCTTTGTCTCGATCTGTAACAGTAAGAGGGTTATTCCTCCCCCATCTGTTACAGATCGAGATGTTTCCCTAGCGGTCTCCCATTTATCTAAATCTGTAACAATAAGAACGGTTTTCCTTCCCTAGTTGTTACAGATTGAGACACTTCTCAGCTCGCCCCCAGATTGTCTAAATCTGTAACAGCTGGGAGTTGAATGCTCGTCCTCGTGTTATAGATCGAGATTGTCGACTAACCCCAACCAAGCCCTTAAGCCAGTACCTCAGATCCGTTGTACAGCCTGCTGCCTTCAAACGATCGCATCAAAAGTTCGCGACGTTCATCGAGGTCTTTCAGTTCGCAGGGGAACACGAACAGCATCACGTTTTGATGATACTTGTAATCGGCATAGACATCCGGATCGCCCAAGCGTGTGGGCGTGGACACGATACCATCCGACATACGCTCACTTGAGCCCACATAAATTCCCAGATAGTCACTGTAGTTCTTATCGTGATCGCCCTTTTGATACTTTGCGATAAGGTAGCAACCAGGCATATCAAAGCCGTTAAACGCGGCATCGGAAGCCTTTTCCTGCTGGCAGACAAACTTGTGCAGGGGCATCACCGTCGACGCACTTTCGAAAATCGACTGCCTGGCGGCGCTGATCTTCTTGCGAGCCTCGGCGGCTTCTCTTGAGTCCTGGAACGCTTTCGCAGCGCCGCCCAGCGCGCCAACCGCCGCGCCAACGCCATCGGCCGCGACACCAAGCCCCATACCAATACCATCGGCAACGGCGCGCACGCCATTAGCGGCGCCATCAGCAGCACCCTTTACGGCACCACCGACGGCATCAACATCGACACCGAGTTGCTTTGCACCCTCAATGACACCAGCTGCCGCGGCCAGAACCTCCGCCGCAAGATCCATCGCATTTATTACGGTTTCCAGTTTTACAGCCATCCTAGAATTCCTTTCGATATCTTGCATAACCGAAGCAGTTCTGACTCCTAAATAGCGTCAGGCGGTTGCGCAGTCTTCCGCGACCATGCGAAATGTATGCAGTACCCAAGCCAGCAGTTTAAATTGGGCTACGTAATTAGTCCCAACGGGTTGTCCATTAATCGGTGAGCGCAATGAGCGTCTCGAGGAACACCTATGCTCAGACTCGCCACCAACGCACAGCATTAGCGCATTAACACCATCGGACAGAGAAATTTGGCTGCAGCAAGAACCAGGTTCACTTTTCGCCAGCTTAGTCTTACCATTCGTCCACCATGCCCATACGTGCAAGTAGACCCACTCGGTCACGCATTGTTCCGCCACCCCCCATCGCATCCACCGTCATTTCGGGCGGCCTCAGTTCAAGCGCGCAGCTATTCGACTGATGTCGCAGCAAGAGAGGAATCCGTTTACCGAATAGAAAGCCATGGCATCTGCGGAATAGTCAGAAAGCGCTAGCATTTTCATATCGGGAAAGAAGAGCACCAATTATGGACAAAAAGAAAAGGACAGCCATCGTCTCTGCCGTCGCGGCCTTAATCGTTGCTATCGGAGCGTACTGGTACGTCAATTACCAGATACCGCACAATGAGGCGGTTGAGGCCTTCAACACCGCTGCCGACGGACTTCAAAGCCGCAACGATGACTTAGACGCCGCAATCAAAGAGCTTCAGGAACTGAACAAATCGAAGGATAAGCCCTATGATTCGTCGACGTCTGATTCCGCGACCAATGCGGTAGCCCAAGCTCAGGCCGCCAAAGAAGATATCCCCGCAATGCCAGGAAATACCGACGAGATAAACGCTATGGCAAAGAAGATCAACAAGATGGGAAAATACGATTCCGTCATCGCCGATCTTTCCACCGCCAAGTCCAACCTTCAAGACAGCATCGACCAGCTCAAGCAGGTGACCAACCCCTCAGAGCAATTCATCCTGCAACGGCTCACGGGCATTGCCAACATCACGGCACTGGAAGCTGTTTCGGAGGGCAACGATCCAAATAATAAGCTAGGCAAACAGGGT
Organism: uncultured Collinsella sp.; assembly: GCA_900542825.1. GTDB lineage: Bacteria > Actinomycetota > Coriobacteriia > Coriobacteriales > Coriobacteriaceae > Collinsella. The sequence continues at coordinate 29,640 of UQOY01000003.1, forward strand.
GGTTACACCGCATGCGTCTACTTTAATTCCGATTTGGTCGACCCTTCCGACGTGTATCTTAGCGGAGATTACACCCCCGTCGTAGACGGCGGATGTGATGCCGGCGGAGCCGTCGAGGTGTACGCAAACGCCAAAGATGCCAAAAAACGCGATGAGTACTTGAGCAGCTTTGACGGCAATTCGATCTTAGACCCCGGTTCGCACAAGGTTGTTGGCACCTGCGTGGTTCGCACCTCCTGCCATCTTGCCGCATCGCAGCAAAACAACATGACAAGCAACATTGAGCAGGCACTCATTAGGCTCGACAAGTAAGTTTTTGATTCGTCATATCAGCTAGCGATTAAGGAGTGTAGATATGAGCGATAGATTCCCCGATGTTGATTGGTGGTGCGATCGTTGTAACGCCTACCTCAATGATCAACCGGGTTTTGACGACCATAAGTACACGTGGGTTTGCACTGAATGTGGTTACAAGAACAGCATCTCCGCAACCAATATTTATGAATCCGAAGAGGACTATCGCAACTCGCAATAGGAACTTCTTATGAGATGCAAGGTCGTTTATCATTTACCGAGCGGAGCCGACGAAGAGGAGGATGAGCTCTTTTATTCAGAATCTGAGGCTCACGACGCCGCACGTGAAGGCTTTCCAATTATCGAACGGGCTCAGAGGAAGACTATCTGTTAAACCCAGGCGATAATCCCCTCCCGATGACAATGGTTACAGTTACGACATCGTAGGGGTAGACGAGTAGGTCTGTTAGCCCCCCCTCTTTGCATCGTCTCGACCTGTAACAACTGAGCAGATATTATCTTCCTAACTGTTACAGGTTGAGACAAACCGAAAAAAAGAAAAGGCAGGAGACAAAACGCCGCCGTACCGAAAAAAACAACGGTGCGGCGGCGTTCTCCTACAGCCAATAAGGTCGAACAGTCTCTCTACTGTGCTTTTACGAAGCACAGAACATTACCAACGACCACGCAGTAATCCGTAACGCTCGCGTCGGTCAAATAAGGAACGGCCACCTTCTTGGTGCTGCCTTCGGGCATCGTCCCAAGATAGCCGCCGGTTGCAATCTCGTAGCCAGGCCACTCATAAGAGAAGTTAGGGCAAGTCAGATCGATACCATCAGGACCCTTAGTTTGAATCAAATCACCAAAGGAAATGCCGTCCGTTGTCTTGGGATCGATAGAGTCATTCGTAACCGTGCAAAGGAGATAGCTATAGTTCTGATTCTCAGACCAACCATCGAACTCACGAGCACGCTGGCTGGAGTCGGCGTCAACGACAAAACCGTCAACAGATAATTCCATCCCGCCTGCCTCAGTTTCAAATGAAATAGTCTGTCCAAGAGGAACGAGCTCAGAAGGCGACTTCACATATTTGGAAAGCGCCTTGGAATGGTCGTCATCCATTTTCAGCCCCGCTTTATCTTCAAGTTCCTTTACAACCGAAGCGGCCTTTTTGCATCCCTTGACGTAGTTGTCGTTGTAGGTAGCAGGGTCGTTCGGATAATTAACGAGGCCAGCGCTTTCCATATCCAAAGCAGACTTATAGTCCTTAACGAGATCTGCAAAAGACTCGTCCTCAAAATCCTTCGACTTGAATTTGCTCACCGCGGCAATTTGAACATCAACGCCCTGCTGCAAGAGAGAAATCTGCTCATCGATAGAACCAGCCCTCTTCGAAGAAACGTCGGACCAGTCAGCAATACCAGCCTCAACGGCATCAACAAAAGAAGCCTGGCGTTGGGCTTCTTCATTATTGACACCGCCGCAACCAATTAGCGAAAGCCCGAGAACAGCAACGCAGAGAACTGCACCGAATCGCTTACCCATAGTTTTAATCCTTCCCATAGCAGCAGACACATTGATAAGGATAGGCGTAAATGAAAGTGCCGCCAGACCGTTTCGGCAAACGGAACAGTGCGGGAGACGAATGAAAGAACGCCCGGACTTTCTATCCCATGCCAGCAGATCGTCCATCTCAGCATCTGGTTCACACGTCGTTGCACAGTTTTATACCGTGCGCCCAGTACATTCCGGCACGCGGCGCCCACGTCGTATTCCCCACGGATCACGGCGCGCCGACCACACGCCCTGCCAAGCTCGGGGCCGCGCGCGGATTCAATGCTCGCGCAAAGTGAGTTATCGTTGCCCACATCCACGCCACCGTGTCGTCGGGTTGCGTACGGTATACGACACCGCTGTTTAGCTCCACAACATAGTGCGTCATGCGCGCCCAGCTCGCGATACGCCGCCAGTAGGCAACGTGGTTGGCAGCGCTCACGTCGGCATTCCCCGCCTCATGGACTGCCAAAAACGTCGGCGAGCGGGCGCCGTGCCCCTGTGACACGATCGCTTCGCGGTTCTCGTAGGCCGCAGCCGGCGTGGCGAGCGCCAATGCAACCACCAGCACGGCAATCCACACAGTCGATCTCTAATTCCTCATAGCCCTCCTAAAAACAAAGGCACCGTGGCCGTGAGCTGCAGCGATCCTGGGACAGACAGAATCACCTCCTAAACCGTACCGCCCGAGTCGAGCTCCGCCATCACCGGGGAGAGCGCAGCCATGATAAGAGCCACGACCAATGCACGCCATGCGTGGTCCAGTACCACCTGACCAAAAAATCAGGTCTACGTTGGCGATGATCACACCGAGGATGCCCTGGACGATGGCACGGGCCAATCGCCACTGCCATTCGTTTGAGTTCAGAAACTCTTCCATTACTCCGACCTTTCTGCCAGCGACTGAACGTCATGCTGCATGACGGCCATGTCCTGCTCAAGCCTGTAGGTGCGTTCAATCAGGGTGTTGTGCTTTTCAACGCGCTTCGAGAAGATGTCGGTCTCGATCTCCATCACCGCGCGGTTGCGGGAGTTGGAGCACAGCGCGCCTGCGAGCGTGACGACACCACTAATAAGGACAACAACAATCGATTCCAAACGACTTCCTAACGTCTTCCGTTGGAACCATCATCGAGGGCGGTCACAAACGGATTTATTACTACATTCGTCCTTTTAGTACTACGTCCATCGTGTTAGATTGCTCTATTACTACTGATAATTCTAATTTTATGGTATTGTATTAGCTGAGAGGAGCGAATCGTGGAAAACTACAGCGTCAAAGACATTGCAGATCTGCTGAAAACAAATCCGGAAACGGTCCGCCGATGGATTAGGAGCGGAAAGCTAAAGGCAACGCGAGGGGCTTCGAGAAAAGAAGGAAGCTCGATTAGCACGAATGACCTTCTGAAATTCCTCCAGGAGAATGCAAAATACGCTGGAATTGTCGCCAGCGCAGCTTCTACCCCCATCGGAGCGATGTCGGCTGCGCTTCTGGGCGCGGCGGGCGGAATTGCCGCCCTTAAATCCAGAAATGAACAAGCGATCGAAAACTCGACGGCAACTCAATATCAAATCTGTGCCTACCTGAACGATGAGATCCAACGACTCTCGGAAAGCATCGAACAAAAGGAGACGATCGCTTCCCAATTAAAGGCGGAGATTGAGCGAGACAAAGCAAAAATCGATGAGATGAGAGGGGCGATACTTCAACTTTCACAGGAAGAGAGAACAAAATGTATTGGAGGATAATAATGTGGGATTATGCACAATTGACCAAGACGGCAGCGGAATACGGCGGCCCCGACAAGTATATCGACACGATCAAAGCCTTCGCCCACGCCGAAGGATGCGCGAGCGGTTTTATAAAGGGCGCTGGTATTGTCACCTTGATATCAGTGCCGGTTTGTGCTGCGATTGCAAAATTTTACGCAGACTATCAAGTCAAAAAAGAAGAAGCAAGCAGAGCAAAACAGGCCCTGTCAAATTATTTGCAAATGGAAGAAAAGATGGAAGAAAGTTGGGAGAAGAATCATGACGAAATATAAAGTCATTTACCATTATCCGGATGGGTCCGACGGCGAAGAAGACGACCTCTTCGACACCGAGGACGAAGCCTGTGAAGTGGCAAGCTACGGCGTTTCCTGCTATAGCTCCGGCGCAGAGATCTTAAACATGTCTAACCCAGGCGATTACCCATTAGACGGCACAGAGGATGACTGTGAATTCGAGATCATCGAAGTCGACGAATAATGCCTCCGGCCCCGCCCGCAAGGACGGGGCCTTTTTATGCCTATTCTGTCATCAAGTACCTCGGCGCCGCCGCAGCGTCCACCACCGCCGTGGCGCCAGATATTTTGTTCGAGCTCCAGAGGCCTGTTCTGTTCGAGTGTGCGACTGTCCACGGCGTGCTGCGGCCCGGCTGCGCCGAACAACCTGACCAGCCACCCCATCACACTCTTGGCGACATCGCACTCGACCATAATCTCGTATTTCGGTTTGCCGACATTACACAAGTCAACCATCCGACCTTGAGCGCATCGATGAAATGCCTCGGGCGCTTGGAAAACCTCGCATACGGCTCTTCCGCCTCTCGTATCTTTCCCGAAACTGTCCACTCAAATGCAGTCAATTCGTCGATCGTCTCTTCGCCATCAACCTCAGCTCCCATGGATACCCTCCATAACCGGGCCCTCGCGTCCCAGTCGCTATTAAGGGCGTCCAAGATTTGGGACGCAGTTCACAACCAGCGCGGGCGTTTCTTTTAAAAGAAACGGGCCCTGTCCCACAAGGGAACAGAGCCCGAAACTCTCATGGAGCCAGTGACAGGAATCGAACCTGCAACCCACTGATTACAAATCAGTTGCGCTACCGTTGCGCCACACTGGCACACTTGGCGCTTTCGCGCGAAGCCAGTTAAGAATAAAGGAATTGCGGACGAGGCGCAACAGACCCTTTGACCGACCACATCTCAAAACCCTTCGTCAGAACGAATAGTTTTATCTGTTCGCCAGAACCAAAAACTATTCGTTTTGGCGAGGCCGGCCTGCAACCCACTGATTACAAACCAGTTGGTTGGTCAATCGAGAAAGCAGCCCCCATTGAAGGTCTACCTACCTCCCGCGCAACGCCTTGAGCTTTGCCAGGGCCTCGGGGCTCAGGCGGCTGCCCAGGGTCATCTTGATCTGCGGAGCTTCCTCTGCCTCGTGAACGTCGTTATCGATCTGTTTGATCTCGTCCACCAGCATACGGCTCGAGATGCGCGTAACGCCCTTGCCCATGACGACGGCTTGAATTGTGCCGTCACTCGATACCACGGAGCACGCGCGGCCTTCCTCGCGTGCCTCGATGCAGAGCTTCTGCACCACGGTATCGGCCGAAACACCCGTCGGCGAAAACTCAATGCGCACGCCGCGGGCCGGTAGGTTGGGGCGCTCGCTGGAAATATTGCCCGCGCCGTCAAATACGATCACGGCCTCGTAGCGGCCCTGGGCAAACGCAGCTACGTCATTAATGAGCGCCGTGCGCGCCATATCGTGAACGTCGCTGGAATACGGATCGTCGGAATGGTCGTAGACGAGCTTTTCGTAGCGCGGCGTGCAGTGAATCACGTTGTAACCGTCGACCACCAGCAGCTCGGGCTTATTGGAGTGCACCGTCGAGACCGGATCGGCGATGGCCTGCGCAAACGCATTGCCGCCCACGCCATAGGTCGCGGCCGAAACAATCGGCTTGGCCGAGCCCTCGCCAAAGCGCTTGGCCTTGGACTTGGCACGGTTCTTCTTGGACATGCGCTACTCCTCCCCCATGAGCTCGCCGGCATTGCGGCGCAGCCACTCAAAGCACAGCGCGGTGGTCGCCTGGGCAACGTTGAGACTCTCGGTCATGCCACGCTGGGGAAGCTTGGTCAAGAAGTCGCATTTCTCGAGCACCAGACGCGAGATGCCGTCGCCCTCGGAACCCATGACGAGCGCCACGCGGCCCTCGAAGGGAGCATCCCAGCAGCTGCCCTCGGCGTGCTCGGAAGCACCGCCCACCCAAAAGCCAGCGGCCTTGAGGTCATCGAGTGCACGGGCGATATTGGGCACCTGCGCGATGGGCAGATGCATGACGGCGCCGGCAGAAGTCTTGTAGCTGCCGACGGTTACACCGGCGGCGCGCTTGTTGGCAATGATGACGCCCGCTGCGCCCACAACCTCGGCAGAGCGCACGATGGCTCCAAAGTTACCGTCGTCGGTCACATGGTCGAGCACAACGACAAGCGCCGGACCGTCGCCCGCGCGGTCGAGGATGTCGGCGACATCGGCATAGGGGAAGTTGCCAACCTCGAGCGCAATGCCCTGGTGAGCGCCATGGCTCGACAGCGCATCGAGCTGCGCGCGTGGAACGAACTTAATGCGGACGCCCGCGGCGTTGAGGTCATCGACCAGGCGCGACAAGGCGGCATCGCGCTCCCCGCCCTCGGCAATGAGCGCGCACTTGATGGGAAAACCAGTGCGTAGCGCCTCGGCGGCAGCACGACGACCTTCGATAAACTCGCCCTTGGGAGCCTGGACAGCGTCGCGGTTGCGATCGCGCTGCGGACGTGCGGCCTGGGTGCGATCGCGCTGGCCCTTGGGAGCGGCAGCGCGGTCGTTGCGGCGAATCGGACGCGAGCCAGAAGCGGCCTGCTTGCCACCACGAGGCGCACGCTTGCGATTGTCGGCCATAGGACGGCCTCCTTAAATAGATAACGAACAAGAATCGACCGTCCGAGCCACGGCACTTTGCCTTTCAATCGTCGGGCATGACCACCAGGTCTATGCCTTCCTCTTTCAAGGCAATCTGCCGCACCTCGAACGGTCGACAAATACTAGAGACTCTTAATACGGGTGCCTGCGGCAGTATCCTCGATCGTCAGGCCCAGGTCCTTGAGCTGATCACGGATGGCGTCGGCCAGATCCCAGTTCTTGGCGGCGCGGGCCTCGGCGCGGGCCTCGAGAATCTTGACAGCGGCCTCGTCCACGTCGTCGCCCGTGTAGGCGACCAGGCCGGCGGCAACGCCTAGCAGACCCAGCGGCAGCTCGACCTTGGGCTCGGGAAGCTCAACACCAAGCGTATAGAGCAGCTCGGCCAGCGTGTCGGCGGCGGCAAGCGCGGCGGCCTTGTCGGCAGCGTCGCCCGCCTGCTCCAGGTACTGGTTGCACTCGGTCACAAAGCCAAAGACGGCACCCATGGCACCAGCGGTGTTAAAGTCGTCGTCCATGCACTCTTTAAAGGCGGCACGAGTCTCAGCGGCCTTGGCGGCAAATGCCTCGGCGGCAGCCACATCGGCATCGGCCGTCGCATGGTTCGCGGCCCAGCGCAGGTTCTCGACCGTACCGGCGATACGCGTGAGCGAGTTCTCGGCACCCTCCAGGCGCTCCCAAGAAAAGTCGAGCGGCGAGCGATAGCTCGTCTGCAGCATCAGCAGGCGCAGGGCGGCAGCGGAGTGCTGCTCGAGGACCTCGGCCAGCGTAAAGAAGTTGCCGAGTGACTTGGACATCTTCTCGCCGTCAACCAGCAGCATGCCCGTGTGCATCCAGGTGTTGGAGAAGCCCTGGTGCCAGGCGCAGGTGGCCTGGGCGCACTCGTTCTCGTGATGCGGGAAAGCAAGATCGGAGCCACCGCCGTGGATATCGATCGGGGTACCCAGGTAGCGATGCACCATGGCGGCGCACTCGGTGTGCCAACCGGGACGGCCCTCGCCCCAGGGGCTCGGCCAGCTGGGCTCGCCGGGCTTGGCGGCCTTCCACAGGGCAAAGTCGAGCGGGTCGTTCTTGTCCTCGTTCTCCTCGATGCGCGCGCCAACCATAAGGTCGTCGATGTTACGGCCCGAGACCTGACCATAGTTGGGATCGCTGCGCACGGCAAAGTACACATCGCCGTTATCGGCTGCGTAAGCGTGGCCCTGCTCGATAAGCGTCTTGATCATGGCGATCATGGGGCCGATCTCCTTGGTGGCGCGGGGACGCACATCGGGATCGAGCACGTTGGCGGCGCGCATGACGCCAATGAACTTATCCGAGAACTCCGTTGCGACCTCGGCAGCCGTACGGCCCTGCTCGTTGGCGCGCTTGATGATCTTGTCATCGACATCGGTGAGGTTCTGGGCGAACGTGACCTCGTAGCCGCTCGCGATGAGCCAGCGACGAATCACGTCAAAGCTGATGAACGTGCGGGCATTGCCGATGTGGATGTTGTCGTAGACCGTGGGGCCGCACACGTACATGCGGACCTTGCCGGACTCGATGGGCTGGAACTCTTCCTTTTTATGGGTAGCGCTGTTGTAGATACGCATTCGTTACTCCTTAACGGTTTTCTGTAGCAGGCAGACGGCCCAGGCGCCGATTCCCTCGCCCTGGCCTTCCCAACCGAGCTTTTCGGTCGTAGTGGCGGCGACGCCCACGTTTTCGACGTCAACGCCCAGGACATGGGCAAGGTTGGCGCGCATGGCATCGCGGTGCGGGGTGATCTTAGGCTGCTGGCAGGCAATGGTGCAATCGGCATCGACAAACTCAAAGCCCAGCTCGCGCGCATAGTCCATCACGCGAGCGAGCAGCACCATCGAATCGGCACCCTCGTAGGCGGGATCGGTATCGGGGAATAGCTTGCCGATGTCTCCCCCGCGGCAGGCGCCCAGAATGGCGTCGGCCAAGGCGTGCGCGAGCACATCGGCATCTGAGTGGCCCAGCAGGCCGCGCTCGTAGGGAATGTCGACCCCGCCGATGATACATCGACGCCCCTCCACCAAACGGTGGACGTCGTAGCCGTGGCCAATGCGCAGGTTACTGAACATGGGGAAGGTCCTCTCCCTCGGCCATGCGGCCAAGCAGAATCGCGGTTACGGGACGCAAGTCCTCGGGCACCGTCACCTTAAGGTTATCGCGCGGGCTCTGGACGCAGCGGACGCGCCCACCCATGCGCTCGACCAGCGATGAATCGTCGGTACCGATAAAGCCCTCGGCAATCGCCGCGGCATGGGCGCGCTTCATGGCGTCGACACTAAAGATCTGCGGCGTCTGTGCAGCCCAATAAAGCTCACGCGGCGGCGTCTCGACGATATTGTCGCCATCGACGATCTTGAGCGTGTCGATCGCGGGCTGGCCGCACACGACACCGTCGAGCGAGCGGTCGCTCACGAGCACGTCGATAGCGTGGTCGATGGCCTCGGTCGTAATGAGCGGACGAGCGCCATCGTGAATGGCGACGTATTCAAAGCCCGCCGGAACCGCATGCACGCCGGCACGGGTGGAATCCTGACGGGTATCGCCGGCATCGGCAAAGCTGATGGGCGTGTCATAGTCAAACGGGTCGATGGCCAGGCGGCGCATCTCGGCACGGCGCTCGGCAGGACAAACCACGACGATGTGGCCGACCTTATCGCTACGATCGAACGCGCGGATTGACCAGCTCATGAGCGGACGGCCCGCCACGTTAACGAGCTGCTTGCCGCCGGGATTTCCAAAGCGCTGGCCGCTGCCACCGGCAACGACCACGGCGCATACGGGCGCCATTATGCGTTCCCCTGTTTGGTGCCCTTCATGCGGTACAGCGAGTCCGCAAGAATGGCAGGGTTGTTGACGCCAAAGTCGCCCAGGCGCTCCGGATCCTCGCTGATGTCGTCCATGAGCTCCTGCAGTGAGCCGTACTCGTCGACGATCTTCTCGGCCACGCCGTCGCGCACGACGGACACGCGCGAAAGCGTGCGCAGGCCCAGCGGTGTCATGACGGAGTCCTCGTCCAGGTCGTCGTAGCCCAGAACCGCCGCCACGTGTTGCGGGTCGGACAGGTCCTTAGGCGTCATGCGGCTCAGCTCGGCGCGAATCTTCTCGGCGTTGGCCTCAGAGGAATCGCTTGCGTAGTCGCGGATCATCAAGTCGTATTCGGTATCCATGCTGGAGCCCGCGAGCTGCTCGAGCTGCATCTGCACGAGCTTACCCTGGTTACCCAGCTTGACAATGCAATCCTTAAGCTCGGTCTTTGCCTGCTGCATGATCTCGAAGCTCGAGAAAATACCGGTAATGTCGGCGAGCGTGACGTAGTCGTCGAGCTCGAGGGCCGTCAGGCGCAGCAGGGAGCGATCGAGCGACTGACGGGTAGTCTGGAGCGTGGCGACGAGCTGGTTGACCGAGCTCATGATGGTGGTGACGGGCTGGATCTCGTAGCTCTTGCCGTGGACGTACACGTTGACGACGGCGCGACGAGCCGAAACCGAGATCACGATGGCATCGGTGAGCACCGACATGCGAGCGGCAGTACGGTGACGCATGCCCGTCTCACTCGTGGCGAGCGAGGGATCGGGATTGAGGTGGAAGTTGGCGCGCAGGATCTGGGTGAGGTCGCCATCGATAACGATGGCGCCGTCCATCTTGGAAAGCTCGAACAGGCGGTTCGAGGTAAACGAAATGTTGAGCGGGAAGCCGTCGTTACCGGCAGCGAGCACGTTTTCGGTGTCGCCGACGCAGATAAGGGCGCCCAGGTGACCGGCGATGATCATGTCGAGGGCGGTGCGGATCGGCTGACCAGGTGCCGTCAGGCGGATGGCCTGTTCCATACGCTTTTGCAGCTCGTTCTTATCCAAGGCATCGCTCCCATCGTATACGCTCCATAAACGTCAATAAGTTTCTCACGGTTTGCCCCTGTGACGCCCGCAAAATCCGATGCTTACAGAATGAGCGAACACAGCTGAGAGCCCCAATCCAAATGAGCTGCTTATGTGGTAGCATCGGGATTCGCATAAATGAGGGAGTAGTCGCGTGATCGGGTTCGCCTCCGGTGGCGCGGCAAGTCAACACACTGGCCGATGCGGCCTGGCTTGCCTTAATGAACGAGACTCGTGGCTGTGCGCGCAACGCGTACGCCACGGGTCTTTTTTGTTACTCTCCCAAGAGGTACACGCGGGCCCGCCCGCAGAGAGGGAGCCAGACTATGGGACTCGCAGAGCTCGTGTTGCTCGCCGTTGGCCTTTCGATGGACGCCTTTGCCGTTTCCATCTGCAAAGGCCTTGGCATGAAGAAAATCAACCTTAAAGTCGCCGTGGTGCTTGGCCTGTTCTTTGGCGGTTTTCAGGCCGGCATGCCCATAATCGGATGGGCGCTCGGCAGTCAATTCATGGGCATCATCGGACCCATCGACCATTGGATTGCCTTTATCCTTTTGGCCTTCATCGGCGGCAAAATGCTGTGGGAGGCCTTTACCGAAGACGAGGATGAGGACGAAGGCGACGTCAAGGATGCCGAAAAGATCGACCTGGGCGAGTACCTAATCCTTGCCATCGCCACCTCGATTGACGCGCTCGCCGTGGGTATCTCGTTTGCCGCGCTCTCGGTCGATATCGTTCCTGCCGTGTCGCTCATTGGCATCACGACCTTTCTCTTCTCCGTTGCCGGCGTAGCGATCGGCCACACCTTTGGCGCGCGCTACGAAAAACCCGCCGCCATCGTGGGTGGCGTCGTACTCGTCCTCATCGGGCTTAAGATCTTGCTTGAGCATCTGGGGATTTTGGCGCTGTAGTGCCAAACACAATCGCTCAAAACTCAACGCCAGCACAAGGCCTCATGCAGAGTTTTGTATGAGGCCTTTTCGTGCAGACTTTTGCATGTCATACTGATATGCAAAAGTCTGCACGTTAGGAGATCACCGTGGATACCCTTCCCATCACCACACCGCGCCAAGCTGGCATCTACGTGCGCCAGGCACGCGAGGCTCAGGGTCTCACCCGTGCCGCCCTCGCTAAAAAGGCCGGTGTTTCGGAGCGCCTGCTCGCATCGCTCGAGCTGGGAGATGCCACGGGCATTCGGCTCGACAAGCTGCTGGCGGTTTTCGGTGCTCTTGGACTGGCGCTCGCCGCTCAAGGGGATATCGACGAATCGAAAAACGAGCAACCAGTCGACGCCCCGCATGCTGATTTGCAACCTCGTAGCACCCCCAGGCGCCATCACGCTCAACGTTTTCACCATCGCAACCGTCGCAGCGCAGCCATTCCGGCTCTCGCAGATGTCCCCTTTACGTCCGAGCTCTACGACAAGGTCTTCGCCGATTTCGCCATGTCCAATCTCGGAGTCTCGATTGCCGCAAACCCATCTGCCCAAACCAGGCCCAAAGGGAGGTAGCAAGTGGCCAGAAAAACGCTTCGGACTATTATTTGCGGCGTACCTGCGGGAACGCTCACGCAAGATGAGAACGGTCTTATCAGCTTTACCTACGATCATGACTATGACGGGCCAGCCCTATCGACCAACATACCCGTATCAAATCGCACATACGGCCAACAGGTCATGAATCCATACTTGTTTGGCCTTCTACCCGACAGCGAGGACCAACGAAAAGCGATTGCCGCCGAATTCAACGTTAGGCCCAACAATCCCGTTGCGTTGCTCTGCCATATCGGACTCGACTGTCCGGGCGGAGTGCAGTTTTGTGCCGAAGAAGACGTCGACGCCGTCCTGCATCGCTCCGGCGAATACCGCCCTATAGACGACCACGAAATTGCGCTTCGTCTCAAGTCGATCAGAGATGACCGCGATGCATCGTGGATGGGTCTAGATGAAAGTTGGTCACTTGGAGGCAACCAGGGCAAGTTCGCGCTCGCGTTCGCAAACGGCCGCTGGTGCGAATGCATGGGGTCCTCGCCCACGACGCATATTTTCAAAAATGGCGTTATCGGATTTAAACTCGAGGCTCTCAATGAGTTTGTCTGCATGAAAAGCGCCCAGCGCGCCGGTATCGCAACGGCAAACGTCGAATATCGTATGTTTGAGGACGAACCTGCCCTCATTGTTGAGCGCTATGACCGCGTGAAAGTCAAAGACGGAACGATCAGGCGCCTACATCAAGAAGACCTCTGTCAGGCACTTGGGGTGATGCCCGCCCAAAAGTACACGGCAGACGGCGGCCCGACCACACGCGACATTCAAGAGCTCCTCGTAAATACGAGCCACCATCAACTTAACCTGTATCTGTTTACGCAGATACTGTTCTTCAACGCCATTATCGGCGCACCGGATGCGCACGCGAAAAACTATTCCCTGCTCCTTGGAAACGACGGCGCAGCCATGATGGCTCGTATGTACGATGTCGCGTCGGGTTTGGCGTATGAGCGCATGCGCCGCCGGGCGCGCCTTGCCATGAGCGTTGGCGGCGAAAATCGTGTGGGGCGCATCGGTCCAGGCGCTATCCGCCGATACCACGGTATGGGCGACCCCGCGCTGGAGGCGACGCTCGCCGATGCCGGGCTATCCGAGAAGTTTTGCTTTGCGACCATGATGGACCTCGCCTACGAGGTACCCATTTGTATGGAAGAGGTCATGGACGAATACGCCGACCTGCCCGGCATGGCGGACCTGCGCGAGCATATGCTCGGCCCCGTCCGCGAAAACTGCCAGCGCACCCTCGACCTCATCAGGGCAGAAATGGACTAGGTGGCCGTTATTTCGCAATTATCAAACAAAAGAGAGGGGGCACCCGTCGCAAAAGCTCAGATGCCCCCTCTCGTAATGTCATTTGCAATCCGCTAGCACGTGGCTCGAACTGCTGCTAGCGCGACCTTTACGCAGCAAGGCGCTTGAGGACGTCGATGAGCAGCTCGTAGAAGCGCTCGGCAGAAGCGAGCTCCATGCTCTCGTCCGGGGTGTGGACATCGGAGAGCGTCGGGCCCACGGCGATGGCGTCCAGGCCGTGCAGGGCCTCGGCAAACAGGCCGCACTCAAGGCCGGCGTGAATGGACTCGATGCGCAGCTCGGAGCCAAAGAGCTCGCGATAGCTCTCGACAAAGACGTCGCGGACCGGCGAATGCTCGGCATAGCTCCAGCCGGGATACTCGAACTCAAACTTGGCGTCGAATCCCAGGACATCGGCCAGCGTCTGCAGGCGGTCCTTGAACTCGTTCTGCAGCGAGGTGATCGAAGAGCGCGGGGACAGCATGATCTTGACTTGGTCGTCAGAGGTGGCAACCACGCCGATGTTGGAGGAAACCTCGACGGAGCCGTCGGTGGCGACGTTGCGGCGGATCACACCGTTGGGGGCAAGACGCAGAGCGCGAATAAGGGCAAGTGCGGACTTCTCGTCCATGGCCTCGACCTCAGTGTTGTCGGCAATCTCAACCGTGCAGGTAAAGCCGGGGTCGAAGACCTCGAGCTCGGCAGTAACGTCGGCGATGATGCCCTTTGCGATCTGGGCCGCGGCCTCGGCGGCAGCGTGGTCGGCGTAGACCAGAACAGCCTTGCACTCACGGTTGATGGCGTTGTCCTTGGTGCCGCCGTTGAAGCTGACGATGGCGGGCTCGCCGGCAACCATCAGGCGGTCGATGATGCGGGCCATGATGAGGTTGCCGTTGCCGCGCTCCAGGTGGATATCGCTGCCGGAGTGACCGCCCAGCAGGCCGGAGATGTCGAGCGTGAGGGTGCTACCGGTCTTGTGCTCGCGCGCGATCGGGCAGGTGTAGGTAACGACGACGCCGCCGGCGCAGCTGACGGTGGCAACGCCCTCTTCCTCGGAGTCAAGGTTAATCATGGTGCGGGCGCTAATCTGGGACTTGTCGAGCGTCTCGGCGCCGACCAGGCCAGTCTCCTCGTCGGTGGTGAACACGCACTCGAGGGCGGGGTGAGCGATCGAATCGTCATCGAGAACAGTGAGCATCAGAGCGACGGCAATACCGTTGTCGGCGCCCAGAGTGGTGCCGTTAGCGGTGAGGACGCCGTCCTTGACGACCAGGTCGATACCATCAGTCGTAAAGTCGTGCTCAACGGAGCCCAGCTTGTCGCACACCATGTCGATGTGGCCCTGCAGCATCACGGTCGGGGCATTCTCGGCGCCGGCAGATGCGGGCTTGCGAATGATGACGTTGTAGACCTCGTCCTGATACACATCGAGACCGCGCTCCTTGGCAAACGCGACCAGGAAATCGCTGATGCCCTTCTCGTTGCCAGACCCACGGGGGATCGCGCTGACCTCCTCAAAGAAATGGAACAGCTGGGCGGGCTCGTAGCCGGTAATCTTGTAGTCCATGGTGCCTCCTTGGCGCAACTGGTTAGACAGTAAGACATGCGACTTGTATATTCCCAGACTTTGCGTGCATAAACCAGTCGAAAACGCCGAGCGCCCTCGCATCATCGGCTAACGGTGGACCGTATAGCGTAACGGTCACAACTTCCGCAGCTCTACAACTCGAGGCGCCCTTTCCGGAGCGCCTCGATTGCGCATATCAAATTGTCGCCACGCCCTACAGCGCGCCGGAACCGGCTTGCATCATGCCGCCGGGGCCCGAGGTCACGCCGCCGCTCACGGGCGCGGCGTTGCCGGTGTGCGGTGCCGCCGGAGCGGTATCGCCACCGAGCGTGCCCGCCGGACGCGGTGCCGGGATCTCGCCCGTGCCGTGGCTAAAGACAAACTTGCCATCGGCCACGTCACACAGGACGGTATCGCCCTCGCCCCACTCACCGGCCAGAAGCTCCTCGGACAGCGGGTCCTCGATGAGCTTTTGGATGGCACGGCGCAGCGGACGCGCACCGTTGGTGAGGTCGGTGCCCTCGGCCACGATCTTGTCATAGGCCGCATCGGTGAGCTTGATGTTCATGCCGTTGGTAATCAGGCGCTGGCGCAGGTCGTCCACCAGCAGGTGAGCGATCTTAGTCAGGTTCTCACCCGAAAGCTTCTGGAACACCACGATGTCGTCGATACGGTTGAGCAGCTCGGGGCGGAACAGGCGTTTGAGCTCGCCCATCGCACGGCCCTTAATCTCGCTCGAGGTAAGGCCCTGCTCGCCGGTGGTGCCAAAGCCCACGCTTGCATCCTGCGCGATCTCGCGGGCGCCCACGTTGGACGTCATGATAATCACGGTATTACGGAAGTCGACCGTCTTGCCCTGGCTATCGGTCAGGCGGCCCTCCTCCAGCACCTGCAGCAGAATGTTGAAGATATCGGGGTGCGCCTTCTCGATCTCGTCGAACAGTACAACCGAGTACGGATGACGGCGCACGGCCTTGGTGAGCTGACCGCCCTCGTCATGGCCCACGTAGCCCGGGGGGCTACCGATAAGCTTGGAGACCTCAAACTCGCTGCCGAACTCCGACATGTCGAAGCTGATGAGCGCGTCCTTGCTGCCAAAGAGATACTCAGCGAGCGTCTTGGCGAGCTCGGTCTTGCCCGTGCCGGTGGGACCCAGGAAGATAAAGCTGCCACCGGGACGACGCGGATCCTTGAGCGGCGAGCGACTGCGGCGCACGGCCTTGGCAACGGCCTCGACGGCCTCGTCCTGGCCGATAATGCGGGTCTTGAGCACGCTTTCGGCCTGCAGCAGGCGACGGCTCTCGCTCTCGGTGAGCGAAGACACCGGCACGCCCGAGGTCACGGACACGATGTCGGCAATCTGGCTCACATCAATAGTGAGCGGGCTCGCGTCGAGCTCGGCCGTCCAGGCAGCCTTGGCCTCGGCAAGCTCAATCTCGGCAGCCTTCTGCTGCTCGGTAATCTCGGCGGCCTTGTTCATGTCGTCGCTCTCGGTGGCCTCCTGTGCGGCAGCCTTGAGCTCCTCGACGCGATGCTCGGCCTCGCGCACCGGCTCGGGCGCGCGATTGGCGGCAATGCGGGCGCGGGCACCGGCCTCGTCGATGAGGTCGATGGCCTTATCGGGCAGGAAGCGGTCCTGAATGTAGCGGTTGGAGAGGTTCGCGGCGGCCTCGATAGCACCCTGTGTGTAACGCACATGGTGGTGCTCCTCGTAGCGCGGCTTGAGCGCGGTCAGGATCTTGACCGTGTCCTCGACGCTCGGCTCCTCGACATCGATGGTCTGGAAGCGACGCTCAAAGGCCGGATCCTTGGTGAGGTACTTGCGGAACTCCTCTGCCGTCGTGGCACCGATAATCTGGAAGGCGCCGCGCGCGAGCACGGGCTTGAGCATGGAGCTTGCGTCGATGGAACCCTCAGCAGAACCGGCACCGATGATGGTGTGCATCTCGTCGATAAACAGGATGACGTCGTCGGCCTCGGTTGCCTCCTGTATCACGTTCTTGAGGCGCTCCTCAAACTCGCCGCGATACTTGGCGCCCGCGACAAGACCCGGCAGGTCGAGCGTCCAGATGTTCTGGTTCATAAGGTTCTCGGGCACGTTGCCGGCAGCGATCTGCTGCGCCAGGCCCTCGACGATGGCCGTCTTGCCCACACCGGGGTCACCCAAGATAAGCGGGTTGTTCTTGGTGCGGCGCGAAAGGATCTCCATCATGCGCTGGACTTCCTTTTCGCGACCGATCACGGGGTCGAGCTCGCCGTCGCGTGCTTTCTGCGTAAGGTTGGTGGCGAACTGCTTGAGTGTATCGGTGCCGCCCCCCTTTTGCTGCGAGGCGTCCGAACCGCTAAAGAACGGCAGGCCCGCACCGGGACGCCCGGCACCGGCGCCGGCGAGCGGACGCTTCTTGTCCTGATCCTTGGCGGTAAGCTTCTCGATGGCTTTTTTAATGGAAGCGGACGACACACCCAGGCGCATGAGGATGTCCATGGCCATGCCGTTGCCCTCTTCGACGATACCGATGAGCAGGTGCTCGGTCGACACATAGGTCTGGTTGTTCTCACGTGCCACGCGGAAGGAGCGCTCCATCACGCTGATGACGAGCGGCGTAAAGGCGAGCTTAGCGGCCTCGGTCTCCTCGCTGGGCTCGGGAACGGTAGTCTGGACCTCTTTGAGTGTGTCCATGATGTCATCGTAGGAGATATCGAGCGAGCGCAGCGCCTCGGCGGCAATGCCCTCGTCCTCCTTGGCGAGCGCGAGCAGCAGATGCTCGGTACCCACCTTATTTGAATGAAGATCGAGCGCCTCTTGCTTGGCCATGGACATGACCTTGCGCGCGCGATCGGTAAATCTATCTAACATGCTCGTTTCCTTACATGAGTCCATCGAAATCAAAACGCCCGCCCGTCGGCGGCGCTTTTGTCTCTTTACCCACAGGTCGTCTATGTTAACAGCTGGAGGAATATCTATAAACCCGGCTCACATGAATGCAGGTTATGACCGCATCGCGGGACTCACCGCGCGATGCGCGACGGGCGCCCCGCAAGAGAAACCCTAGACGTCTTTCACCACGTCGGGACTCGTCGCACGCGATGCGCGATAGGCATCGGCCTCCTTGGAGACGCGTTCGAGCAGCTCGGATGTATCGGCGCCCTCGACTTGCGCGACCGTTTCAACCGTCTGCATGGCGACCGCCCTCAGGTACGCGCACGCGCTGTCCCCCAGCTGCTCGAGGTCTATCTCCTCGCCGCCCTCCCGGGCAAAGCCGACCGCCATCACAAAGCCCATGATGCCCGAAACCAGAAAGCCCACCGCAAAGCTCGAATCTGCCTTGAGCTCTTCTCCGTCAGGGTGGACGATCTCTCTCACGCGGTCGATGATGATCGTATGGATGCCCTGCACGACCTGCTCGGCGGCACCCGCCCTCATGGTGATGACGATGCGCCGCAGCAGGCAGCGGACGTCGCGCCGGTCGAACGCCGAAAGGTCGCCCTCGCTCGAAAAATGCCAGAGGGCATCGGTGATAAGCTCGTTATCCTGCAGCAGCTGGGCTATGGCGATGGCGACGAGTTCATCGAAATCGTGAAAATAGTAGTAAAACGTTCCGCGATTGCACTGGGCGGCGCGGGTCACCTCGCCAACCGACAGCTCGAAGATGCTGTTGTTCTCGATGAGCTCCCAAAACGCCTCGATGATACGGGTGCGTGCATCGGGCGCATCGGCGTCCTTACGCGGTCTCGCCATGCGCCTCACCGCACCCCTGCGCCTTGGCGTTCATGATGAGCATCTGAAGACGGTTCTCCACGTTGGCGAAGCTCACGTCGGGATCGTAGTCGAGCGGCAGAAACTGCGCCGTGGGATACTGCTCCTTGAGCGCATGGATGAGCCCGCGCCCCACGACATGGTTGGGCAGACACCCGAACGGCTGCAGGATCACGAAGTTACGGCAGCCGCGCTTGGCGTGCTCGAGGATCTCCGCCGGAATCAGCACGCCCTCGCCCGCATCGAACGTATGGTGCAGGATCTTATCGCTCGCGCGCACGAGCTCGGGCATGCGCGTCGGCGGCTCGTAGAGCGGGCTCGCCGCGCCCAGGCGGTCGCAACGGTCGTGCGCGAGCTCGAACAGGTTGTCCGCCGTGGCGTACCAGGCCTTTTCGGGCAGCGACAGGTCGACGTGGAACTCGCGCGACTGCGCATGCTTGTAGAAATAGGTTTTGCGGATCACGTCGGTCATGCGCGCCTCGATGACCTCGAGCCCGTTGTCCTCGAGGTAGCGCTCGATCTCGTGGTTGGCGCCGAGATGGAAATTGAGCAGGTACTCGCCCACGATGAGAACGGTCGGATGCGGGTTCGAGCGGTCGTACGGAACGGCGTCCATGATCGCAAGCGCGCGTTTGAAGCCCGTCGCCTGGCCTCTCAGCCCGGAGCGCTCCATGCCCTCGATAACCTCATCGAGCGCGCGGTCGAACGCAGCGTCCGCCGCGCCCTTCTCGAGCTCGTAGGGACG
Source organism: uncultured Collinsella sp. (assembly GCA_900542825.1). Lineage (GTDB taxonomy): Bacteria > Actinomycetota > Coriobacteriia > Coriobacteriales > Coriobacteriaceae > Collinsella. The sequence goes on from UQOY01000003.1 coordinate 49,013, forward strand.
GATGCGCCTAAGCATGGCCTCGAGGGCATCGATCATGGGAAGACCGTAGGCGATCTGGATGCTCGGGCCAAGGCCGAGCTTGAAGCCCGGATGCGCATTGTGGGCATCGACGTCGTCGTTGGTGAGCACCGGGACATAGTCGTATCCCGCGTCGTCGAGCGCGCGGCGCAGCAGGGGCATGTAGTGCGTCAGGCGGCAGTCGCCGATATACTTGCCAGTCACCACGGCGACGTCGTGCGGGTCGTACTTACCGCTCTCGAGTGCCGCGAGCGCCTCGCCGATCACGATTTGCGCGGGGAAGCAGATGTCGTTGTGCACATAGCGTTTGCCCAGGCGGATGGCATTCTCGCGCCCGATATCAAGGGCCTCGGCGCGCACGCCCTGATTGCGCATCGCCGCGGTCATGAGCCTGCAGAACGCATGGGAGGTGTTGGGGACCAGCGCGATCTTGTCGTGCCGGTCGCGCTTGGTGTACTTGACCTTATACGGGTCGTCGAGCGGATGGACCGCGTGCACCCGGGCGCCCTCGGCACGCTCCTCCGCGCGACGACGGTTGACCGACTCGATAAACGAACGCACGCGAATGCCCATGGGACCGGCGACGTCGCTCTCATCGAGCTTGATCATCATCGGAACCTTGGAGCCCATCTCGCCCATCATGCGCGCGATCTCGTCGGTGAGATACGCATCGTGGCCGCAGCCGAAGCTGCCCATCTGCACGAGCTCGAGCTCGGGCGTCGATGCGACGATGACCGCGCACGACAGCATGCGCGCATGGTAGTTGTTCACGATGTCGATGCGGCTGTTGGAAAGATCGACGTTGCAGACCCCCGGCACCGCATCGGGCGTCAGCACGGGGATGCCGCGCTCAGAGAAGAGCTTGGGCAGCCCGTGGTTGACCAGCGGGTCGTTGTGGTACGGGCGCGAAGCGATCACCACCGCGTAGCCGCCGTCCTCGCGCACGTTCTCGAGCACCTGCCTGCCGCGCAGCTGCAGCTGGTTCTCAAACGTCTGCTGCGCGCGGTCCGCCTGCTCGGTCGCCTTGGCAACCAGGTCGGCATCGATATCGAAGGTCTCCTTGCACCACGCCTTGAGCTGGCGGTTTCGGTCGCCCTCGTCGTACCAGTGGAACAGCGGCGTATCGAACGGAACGCCGAAACGCTCCTCCGGGTTATCGGAATTGCGCATCACGTAGGGGTATCCCTTTACGACGGCGCACATCCACTCGCTGGTAGAGGCGGTGTTTTCGGTGGGCACCGTCGTGATGATGGGCATGAAGATGCGGTCGACGCCGGCGTCGACGAGATTGCGGATGTGCCCGTGGACGAGCTTGGCCGGGAAGCACACGGTGTCGGATGTGACGTGCGCCAGACCGCGCTCGTACATCGCCTTGGTGCTGCGTCCCGAGACGCGCACCTTAAAGCCGAGCGTGCTGAAGAACGTCGACCAGAACGGCATGGTGTCCCAGAACTCGAGCACACGGGGAATGCCGATCGTGACATCGCGCCCCCCGCAGACGGGAACCGTGGGGTACGACTCGAACAGCAGCTTCTCGCGGTCGACAAAGAGATTGGGGGCAGCCGCGGTCCGGTCGCGCCCCGTGCCGGGTGCCTGTGCCTCGCAAGCACCCTGCGGACGCAGCTCCTCCGCCGCGGGAACCTCGCGCACGAGCTCATCCCATGAGATGGCGCCGCCGCGCGGGCAGCGATTGCCCGTGACGTAAAGCGAGCCGTCGCCAAATGCCACGACCGCGCGCTGGCAGCGGTTGTTGCACCGACGGCAGGTAACGCCGCCGAACTCGCGATGCTCGAAGCGCTCCACGGCATCGAGCCCGATAAACGACGTGCCGGCGTCGCCCTTGCGGCATTCCTCGCGCGCGAGCAGGGCGATACCGATAGCGCCCATCAGCCCCGGGTGGGGCGCACGCGTGACGGGTTTGCCCAGATACTGCTCGAATGCGCGCAGCACCGCGTCGTTTCGGAACGTGCCGCCCTGGACGACGACTTTGTCGCCCAGACGGTTGAGATTTGAAACGCGAATGACCTTGGTGAACACGTTCTCGATAATCGAACGGCAGAGACCGGCCATGATGTCGCCCGGACCCTTACCGCGCCGCTGCTCGGAAACGACGCTGCTGTTCATGAACACCGTGCAGCGGCTGCCGAGAACGGCGGGGGCTTTGGACGAAAATGCCTCGGTCGCGATATCCTCAACGGCTATTCCGAGGTTTTTGGCAAAACCCTCGAGGAACGAGCCGCAGCCCGCAGAGCACGCCTCGTTGACGACGATATCGGTCAGCACGCCGTGGTTGAGCCAGATGGCCTTCATATCCTGTCCGCCGATGTCGAGCACGAAGGTCGCATCGGGAACGCATGCGCACGCGGCGCGGGCGTGCGCGACCGTCTCGACCGTATGGTAGTCGGCGTGGAACGCGCGCGCGAAAAGCTCCTCGCCGTATCCCGTGGTGCCCACGGCATCGATCGCAAGCGTGACTCCCGCTGTCTCCCAGCGGTTCTTCAAGCTGACAAGACCCTGTTGGGCGACGTCGAGCGGTCTGCCGTTATTAGACGCGTAGAACGAATCGACAAGCTCACCCGCCTCATCGACCAGGGCGAACTTGGTCGTCGTGCTCCCCGAATCGATACCGAGCGCCACACGCACCGTCTCTCCGGGCGCATACGCATCCAGACCCTTTGCCGGCGTCTCTTTGCCATGGCGTGCCGTAAAATCCGCCTGCTCGGCAGGTGTGGCAAAAAAGGGCTGGGCAAGACGTCCCTCCCCGCTTGCGGGCGCGACCGTCTCGAGCTTATCCAGCCGGACAAAAGCGTCGGGAAGGTCGATCGGTTGGGACGATGCGAACATGTCGGTCAGCGACAGGGCGGCACCGCGCGCGATCATGATCTGCGGATCGCGCGGGACGATAACCTGATCGTCCGATAGATTCAGTTGCTCCCGGAACACGCGGACCAGCGTGGGGTTGTAGGCGAGCGTACCGCCCTCGAAGATTACCGGCGGCTCGATGTCGATACCCTGGGCCAGACCGCCGATCGTTTGGCGGGCGACCGCGTGAAGCGCCGAAAGCGCCAGGTCGGTGGTAGGAATGCCCTCGTTGAGCAGCGGCTGGATATCGGTCTTTGCGTACACGCCGCAGCGGCCCGAGACCTCGTGGACGGTCGTTCCCCGGCTTGCGAGCTGCTCGAACTCGCCCGATTCGGTGCCGACCCCCATGAGCTTTGCCATCTCGTCGATAAATGCACCGGTACCGCCTGCGCACGAGCCGTTCATGCGCATGTCGGCAACCTCGATGTCTCCCTTATCGTTGGTGCGGAAGAAGATCATCTTAGCGTCTTGGCCGCCCAGCTCGATGGCGCAGCGCGTCTGCGGATAGAACCTGCTGATCGCGAGCGCGTTGGCGACCACCTCCTGAACGTACGAGGCGCCCAGCGCGGTCGCGATATCGCGCGCACCCGAGCCGGTCACCGCAACGCGCAGCGACTCATGGGGAAAGCGCTCAGCGAGCTCGCCGAGCATGGCGCGCACGCTCGCTGTCTGACACGCCCCGTGGCGGCGATATCCCCACCACGCCTCGGTCATATCCTCGTGCATCGCGTAAACTTTGGTCGTCGTCGACCCTACGTCCAGTCCTACTAGCAACGCCATAATGCCCGTCTCTCGCATTTTTCCTGCTAGAGATATACCACTCTACGTAATACAACAGACTGTTGTATTTAAACTCCGTATAAAAAGCGGCTGCCGAAACGCTTCAGCAGCCGCCGAATGCACCAACAGATTGTTCTGCGCGCTAGCACGTCGGGCAACGGAGCAGCACGGGCCCTCCGGTCATGCGCACCGCTCACGCCCGCGATGTCGCCGAGAGAGCTATCCACGCTTAGGGCTCCAACCAAGCAAGTCGCCCGCGCTCAGCAGATCCCTAAGCGAGCTACTCGCACTCAGGAGCCATAGCCTGCTCCAAGAGCTCGGCATGCTCCTCCTCGAAAACCGTCCCCACAGGGAAGGCGCGACGGAAGAGGAAGTGGGAAATCGGACCGGCTACCAAAAGGTTCCACGGCAGCGCCATCACAAAATTATGCGGGATGTTGATCATCCAGATCGTGGGCACGGAATACAGGTTCGCAAGGATGCCGCCCGGCATGTGCGTCAGACCCTCGCAGGCACCGTACAGCGACATGATGATGACCATGGGAACGACCATGCAGGAGCTGACGGCGAGCGTCATGGCAAGCGGCGAGCTCTTACCCGGCGTGACCAGGAATTTAAAGGCGAAACCCTTGGCAAGGGGGCTGGCAACAAACCAGTCGCAGCACATGGCAAAAACGTAGGCAACGGGGAAGCCGAGCCACGCGGCGGCAACGGCCTCGCCGTTGATGGCCCCATGCTGCAGGGCGACGTTGTAGATGCTCATCCAGAGCACCATGCAAAAGCACATGATAAAGGTGAACAGCAGGCTCTCTCGTTTGTTGATAGGCATAAAGGGCATGGTCCTTTCCGTGTTGCGCCGCGGCGCACAACAAAAACGGACGGGCGAGATGGAGCTGTTGGGACTTCATCTCGCCCGCCCGTGGTACGTGCGTCTGCGACTACTTATGTGGTGGAACTACCCTAACACGAACGGCGCGCGCTTCGTAAGCGTTGAGTTTATGGAGATGCAGGGCACCAATAATCTCCGACCCCATAAGTTGCGGTGGAATACGGACTGTTTTGACCTTTTAAGCAGCAATTCAGTCCCTATTTCACCGCAACTCATTTGGTGCAAAGTGACCTACCCCCCTTGCACCAATTAGCTGGTGTGGCGCCAGCGAGGGTCGGTGAGCGTACGCGCCACACCCAGCCCAACGGGCAAAAACGCCACGATGAGCACTGCACGCACAAACCAGCCGAGCATATTGACCGTGTCGAAGGTGCACATGTAATACATCGAGCGATACAGATACAAGCCCGGCACCATAATGACAATCGATGGCACCGTGAGGGCGATACGTGGGTAGGTGAGCTTGATTTCGGCTAAGCTCGCGAGCAGCCCCGATACCAGCGCGCCGGTAAACGCAGCCGCCTCGGGAGGCATGCCCGCACTCAGGCCCAAGAAGGGAAGCAGCGTCGGCGCATCGACGAGCGTAAGGCGCAAGGTATTAGACACGGCACCGATGAGCCCTGCCGCCGCCGCCATCTTTACCGGACTGTTGAACATAACCGAGAAGCCAAAAACGCCGACAAAGCTCATCAGAATACGCAAGAGCGTAAGAGCCAGCGGTGAGAGACCAAGCGGGGCGAAGTCATCTGGCGCCAGTCCCACACACTCGGCAACCATCCAACCTACGAGGGTCGCCATCACAATAATCGACACAGCATACGAAAGACGCTCGATACCGCTTCGCATGTCAAGCTTGGCGATGTCGAGGCCTGCCGTAATGAGGGGGAAGCCGGGAATCACAAAGAGCATGGCGCCGATATAGCCTTCTTGGTGCGACATTGCCCCTGGAATGACCTGGCTAAGGCCGAGCAATGCCAGCAGATACGAAACGCAAGCGAGCGCAACGCCAGTCGTCAGCGCGCTAAACTGGCCAAGACCCTGCTTGAGAATATGGGAGCGAGCAAAGTTGCCAACACCAGCGCCTACGAACGCGCAGGCCATCTCGATAGGGCCGCCGCCGAGCAAAAAGACGAAGGCGCCGCAAGCACAGGCTGCCGCAAGGCCCTGTTGCCAGGGAGAGTAATCGGGCTTTGAGCTCTCAACGGTCTTGAGCATCTCGTGGTATTCGTGCACGGTAAACCGGCGCCCGTAAATCTCGATTTCCTTTAAGAAGCTCTCCATCATCCAAATGCGATGGGTATTGACCCCCGTTGTGGGCAGGCTGACAACCTCGTTAAAGCAGTGGCCATCTTCGATGCAGGTGCACTCAAACGACAGAAGACTCAGGTCGACGTGAATCGTGACCCCGAGCACGGCGGCAATACGATTCATGGTATCGCGAACGCGCCAGGCACCTGTTCCACTTGCCAGCATAAGCATGCCGGTGCGACAGATGATGGATGATTTATCGGTGAGCGGCGCATCGACGGCAAGCTCATCGCCTGCCGTCACGATTTGGCGCCAGTCAGTTTTCATATGAAGCGCGCCGGCACGAGCGCCGTGGTGCATAGGGACTCTCGAAAGCAGCGAGTCCAGGCGCGAAGACTGTGGGGGCTCCGCTGATTCGACCTCGTCCTCGTCGGGCTCTTCATCAACAAGGTCGAAGGCATCGAGCGACGCCGGCTCGCGACGATCGATCAGCTCCTCGTCCTCATCATCAAAGTAGTTGAACTGATCGAGCATGTCCTCTTCGATTGCACGCTCGCTCGCGTCGTCCATATAGACGCTCCCTTCCTGCCGACTAACTCCCATCCTAGGCAGCGACGGCTAAAGGAAATATAAAAGAGACGGCTGTCATGCGAGCCATGTGCACAATGACTACCCAAAGCAATTCGTCCCCCTTGCACCAATGGCTTGACAAGGACTGTCCCCAAGTGCCGGCACAAGAGGAACGTCCCTAAGTGCCAACCAAGGCAACGCCGCAGGTAGAGGACGGACAGCGAGCGACATCCAGCTTGACAGCCAAGGCAACGCCGATGCCCTGGCAACGACAGCGAAAGCCCGCCAGAGCGAGCAAGGTGCCTTGAAACGAGGCGGCATTGACCTTTTGGTCATGCCGCCGAAGTTGAAAGGCAGATTGCCGCTCTGGCGGGTTTGCAGCGTCAACTGGTTACGCGGTTCGTAGAACCGCGTAACTAGTTAGTACATCTTTGCGCCAGCGGGGATGGAAGCGTCGAGCTGGATCAGGTTGAGGCGCTCCTCGCCCTCCTCCTCGTGGATGGCGCTGATCAGCATGCCGCAGCTGGGAATACCCATCATCTTGCGCGGAGGCAGGTTGGTGATGGCGAGCAGGGTCTTGCCGACCAGGTCCTCGGGCTCATAGTAGCCATGGATGCCGGAGAGGATGGTGCGGTCGGTGCCGGTGCCGTCGTCGAGCGTAAAGTTCAGCAGCTTCTTGGACTTCTTGACGGCCTCGCATGCCTTGACCTTCACAGCGCGGAAATCGCTCTTGGAGAAGGTATCAAAGTCGACGAACTCCTCGAACAGCGGCTCAACGGCGATCTTGGAGTAATCGAGCGTGGGCTTGAGCGGCTTGACGAACGGGCTTGCGGCGTTGCCGGCCTCGGCAGCCTTGGCAGCGGCGGCACCGGACTGGAAACCCTTCTCGGGCTTCATGTGCGGGAACAGCAGGACGTCGCGAATGGAAGCCTGGTTGGTGAGCAGCATGACCACGCGGTCGATGCCGATGCCGATGCCGCCCGCGGGAGGCATACCGTACTCGAGGGCGCGCACGTAGTCCTCGTCGTACTCCATAGCCTCGTCGTCGCCGCCGGCCTTCTCAGCCATCTGGGCAGCAAAGCGCTCGGCCTGGTCGACCGGGTCGTTGAGCTCGGAGAATGCGTTGGCGTACTCGTGGCCGGCGATGACCAGCTCAAAGCGGTGCGTCAGGCGCGGATCGTCCTCAAAACGCTTGGCAAGCGGGCTGACCTCGATGGGGTAATCGCATACGAAGGTCGGGTTGACGATGGTGTCCTCGCCCAGCTCATCGTAAATCTCGGCGATGATCTTGCCAGCAGTCCACTCGGGCTTAATCTCCAGACCCTTCTCGCGTGCGGCGGCGGCAAGCTCCTCGACCGGCGTGTCGATGGTGACCTGCTTGCCGAGCACGTTCGAGACGATGTCGGTCATGGGACGGCTTGCCCACTCACCGGAAAGATCGATGGTCTGACCCTGGTACTCAATGACCTCGGGGTTGCCGATGGCCTTGTTGGCAGCCTTGATGACACCCTGGGCGAGCGCCTTCATGCCCTCGAGGTCGGAGAAGGCACGGTAGGCCTCCATCGTGGTGAACTCGGGGTTGTGGGTGAGGTCCATACCCTCGTTGCGGAAGATGCGGCCGATCTCGAAGACGCGCTCAAAGCCACCGACGATGCAGCGCTTGAGGTGCAGCTCGGTAGCAATGCGCAGGTAGCACTCCTGATCGAGCGCGTTGAAGTGCGTGATGAACGGCTTGGCCGTAGCGCCGCCCTGAATGGTCTGCAGGATGGGGGTCTCGACCTCCATGTAGCCGTCAGATTCCATGAAGCGGCGGAAGGTGGAGAGAATCTGCGAGCGCTTGCGGAAGGTCTCGCGAACATCGTCGTTGGCAATCAGGTCGACATAGCGCTGACGATAGCGGGTCTCCTTGTCGGAGAGGCCGTGGAACTTCTCGGGCAGCGGGCGAACGGCCTTGGAGAGCAGCGTCGCGCTCTTGGGGGCAACGGAGAGCTGGCCGCGCTTGGTGCGAACAACCACGCCGGTCACGCCCAGGATATCGCCAAGGTCGAGAGCCTTGAGCGTATTCCAAGCTGCCTCGTCCATGTCGTTGATGCGGCAGAACAGCTGAATCTCGGCGGTAGCGTCGCGCACGACGATAAACATGATCTTGCCCTGACCGCGCTTGGCGACCACGCGGCCGCCGATCTTCACGACGTCCTCAGTATCCTCGCCATCGGCAAGATCGGCATATTTGGCCTCAATGTCGACGACATAGTCCTCGATCTCGGAGTGCTCGGGATAGGGGTTCTGGCCCGCCTCGAACAGGGCGGCGCGCTTTGCCAGACGCGTGGCGCGCTCGTCGTTGAGCGTCGAGGCCTGATCGGCGACGTTCTGGTTCTCTGCCATAAGTTAGCTCCTCAAACTAAAACGCTCCCCAGGATTCGGTCCCAGGGAGCGAAAACATACCTTTACGCGGGACCGTGGTCTAGCGTGCGATCTTTGCGATGGTGTAGACGCGGGTCTTGCCCGAAGGCGTAACGACCTCGACGGAGTCGCCCTCGCCGTGACCGATAATGGCGTGGCCGACCGGAGACTCGTTGGAGATCTTGTGCTCGAGCGAGTTGGTCTCGGTGGTACCGACGAGCGTGACTTCCATGACCTCACCGTTGGGATCGATCAGAGAAACGGTGGAACCGATGGAGACGGTCAGATCGCCCGTGGTGGCAGCAACCTGAGCGTTGGCGAGGATGGCCTGAATCTCGGCAATGCGAGCAGCATTCTGGGCCTGCTTGTCCTTGGCGGCATCGTACTCGGAGTTCTCCGAAAGGTCGCCGAACGCGCGGGCTTCCTTGATGTCCTCGACGATCTCCTTGGCGTAATCGCCCTCACGCCAAGCAAGCTCCTCGACGAGCTTCTGGCGGCCCTCAGCGGTCAGTACGATCTGGCTTGCGTCCATACGGATATCTCCCCAACTATGATGTAACGATCAACTGTCAACAAAACGAAAAAGACCGGCTAGCCTGCGGGCAAGCCGGTCAGGTGCTCACCCCAAAGGGATGGGACTACTCTGCGTCCGCGTCGCTGTCCTCTGCCTGCTTTTTCTTGGCAGCAGCGAGCTTGGCCTCGAGCTCTGCGATCTCCTTGTCCTCCTTGGACTCCTCGACCACAACGTCCTCGGCCTGCTTGGTTTCGCCCTTATCGTCGCCCTCCATACCCTCGCGGATATTCTTGACGGTAGAGCCGAGAGACTTGCCGAGCTTCGGCAGGTTCTTAGGCCCGAAGATGATCAAGACAACGACGAGAATAATGATGAGCTCAGGAGCCCTCAGTCCAAACATGTAGACCTCCACAATACAGCGAGACAAGCTCGAATGAGTATACCGCGGGTGCCGCGGTATCACAACAATAGCTAAAAAAAGGGACCGCAAGAAGCGGTCCCTTCTCATGCTCTGGTCGGGTTGACTGGATTTGAACCAGCGACCCCTGCGTCCCGAACGCAGTGCTCTACCAAACTGAGCCACAACCCGTTAGCTCGACTATAGTAACAAAGATTTTCGTCGCGTGCTAGAGAAATTTTTATTTCTTTGGCGCGTCGATTTGAACCGTGTTGGGAATAAGCTCAGTCGCGCAGGCCCACCAGCCATTTTGCTGGGCAGCTCCCGCAAGATGGGCTGCTGCAGCGACGGTATCGCAAATGGCAAACGAGCAAGCACCCGAACCGCACACGTCCACGGCAACGGTTCCCTCCTGTGCGCGCAGCCAGTCGAGAACTGCCTGGATCCGCGGCTCCATCTGCGCGGATATGACGCCCAGATTGTTATGAACGAGCGCATATGCCGCCTCGGCATCGCCGGCGCGTAAGACAGAAGCAATCGCATCGGGTTTTTCCGCGGGCACCGGGCTCTCATCAAATCGTCGATACGCTTCAACCGTTGAAACGCTCGTCTCGTGCGGTTTGACCAATACGACAGGTGTCGCCGGAAGCACAGGATACTCAGTGGCCAGCACATCTCCCCCGCCGACGTAGAATGCGGGACTCGTGTGCAAAAAGAACGGCACGTCGGCGCCGATACCGCGAGCGATGTCATCGAGCGCGGGGTCGGCGCGGTCGATACCCCACAGCTCGGCCAAGGCAACGATGACCGCAGCGGCATCCGTCGAGGGGCCTCCCAGGCCGGCGCACAGCGGGATACGCTTTTCGATCGTCACGCACACGTTGGCATCGCGACCGTAACGCTCGGCCATAGCGATTGCCGCCCGATAAGCCGTATTTTGTTGCATGGGAAAATCGGATGCCGGAACCGTCTGGACGGTCAACGCCTGCGCCGGCGCGACCGTCACGGTATCGACAAGACCGACGGCTGCCATCAGGGAATCGACCCTGTGATAGCCGCGGGCGTCGCGCTCGGTATGAACTCCCAGATAGAGGTTAATCTTTGCCGGCGCGGTAAGGATGAGGGACCGATCGGTCACCGTTAGTGCTCCTCGAGCTGGTTGCCGAGCGGGGTAAAGATATGCTCGCCGCTCTCGGGGTCGAACAGTTCGACCTGGCCGGTAAGGACATCGATGTACTGGTAGGACTGACGCGATTTGCGGCCGCGACGCTCGTCAACCTCAACGATAAAGACGGCGGGGTGGACGCTCTTGATGGTGCCCATGCGCTCGATGACGCGGGTACGGCCCATGTTGGCCTTAACCTTGACGCGATCGCCCACCATATCGATCAGCTTCTCGTGGATGTCGTCGACGTGATTGACTTCCATCTCTTCCATGAACAGGGCCTCCAGGGGTGCAAATCAAAAAGGGGATAATACCCCTAAGATAGACAAAACTCTAATACTATAGCACCCTGCTGCAGCCATACGCAAGCAGCTAAAAAAGCCCCGCCCCAAATACGTACCAGACGACAACCTCGCATGACCAGTTCACGTCAGCGAACGACCACCATTCGAGCCAAGGTGTCGCGAAAGAGGAGCGACGCGTACTTTGGTACGCGAGCGACGGTTTGAGCGACAGATTGGTCGAATGGTGGCCGTGCAGCGTCGAGTAGTTACGCGGTTTGGTAAAACCGCGTAACCTAAAGGTTATCGGTGTCCAGGACGATGGTGAACGGACCGTCGTTGACCAGGTCGACCTTCATATCGGCGCCAAAGATACCGTGCGCCACATGCTCAACGTCCTGAGCGACGAGTGTCAAAAAGTACTCGTAAAGTTCGTTAGCGACATCGGGCGCGCCGGCGTCCGTAAACGACGGACGGCGGCCGTGGCGGCAGTCGGCAAACAGCGTGAACTGCGACACCACGAGCACCTCGCCGTCGACATCCGCCAGCGCCAAGTTGGTCTTGCCGTTCTCGTCCTCGTTGATACGCAGCCCGCGGAGCTTGCCCCACAGCTTGTCGGCTTCGGCGCGTGTGTCGCCGTGGCCCACGCCCAGCAGCACCAAGTAGCCGCGTCCAATACGGCCCACGCACTCGCCGTCGACTGTCACGCTGGCGTTGAGCACGCGCTGCACCACCGCACGCACGGTCTACTCCTCGCCCGTCAGCTTGGCGGACAGATGCTCGAGCGCATGGAAACGATGGCTGATGGCGTTCTTCTCGTCCGCCGTGAGCTCGGCCATGGTCTTGCCCGGCGTATCGACCGGCAGGAACAGCGGGTCGTAGCCAAAACCGTGTTCGCCGCGGCCCTCGTGCGCGATAACGCCTTCGCAGGCGCCCTCGCCATAGGTGACCAGGCCGTCCGTATCGATAAGCGCGACGACGCTCATAAAGCGCGCGGTACGGTCCTCGTCTGCCACGCCTTCCAGGTTAACGAGAAGCTTGGCGTTGTTGGCGGCATCGTCGCCATGCACGCCCGCATAGCGCGCGCTATACACGCCCGGCTCGCCGTCCAACGCATCGACGACCAAGCCGGAGTCGTCGGCGATGGCCATAAGGCCCGTCTCCTCGACCGCAGCCTGCGCCTTGATGATGGCGTTCTCCAAAAACGTCGTGCCGTTTTCCTCGGGGTCCTCAAAATCGCCCAGCTGGCCGAGCGCCACAAAGCGCACCTCGGGCATGACCTTGCCCAAAATGGCCTCGATCTCGGTGAGCTTATGGGCGTTGCCGGTTGCCACGACGATGGTCGCCGCCGGGTCGAGGGTGTCGATGTCAATCTTCTCAAGTGCCATAGCTGGTCTCCTTTGTCTCTATAGCAATGCCGAGTTGAGGACGACGAGGACTTCGGCCTCTCTCCCGTCTCAATCAACGGCAGTCTTATACTTCGACGTTTTCCCAGATAAAACCTGCCAAAATAAACCTGTCCCTTTTTGGCAGGTTAGGCGAGGGCTTGGCGCTGAAGCTCGATGAGCTCGGCGATACCCTTATCGCCCAGGTCGAGCAGGGCGTTGAGACGCTTGCGGTCGAAGGGCGCCTGCTCGCCGGTACCCTGGAGTTCGATCATCTCACCGGTGTCGGTGGCGACGAGGTTCATGTCGACCTCGGCGTGGCTGTCCTCGGAATAATCCAAGTCGAGCAGGGTGTTGCCGTCGACGACGCCCATGGAAATGGCGGCAACCTGGCCCGTGAGCGGGATGCGCTCGAGTTTGCCCGCCTCGACCCACATGGCAAGGGCGTCGTGCAGCGCCACCCAGGCGCCGGTAATGCTCGCCGTACGCGTGCCCCCATCGGCCTGGATCACATCGCAGTCGACGGTAACGGTGTACTCGCCGAGCGCCTTCATATTGACGACGGTACGCAGGCTGCGGCCGATAAGCCGCTCGATCTCCATGGAGCGGCCCTTGCGGTTGGCATGCTCGCGCTTGCAGCGTTTACCGGTCGAGGCCGGTAGCATCGCATATTCCGCCGTTACCCAGCCGGCCTTGGCGCCCTTGCGCCAACCAGGCACACCCTCCTCGATGGTGGCGGCGCACAGTACGCGCGTGTCGCCGAACTCAGCCAGGCACGAGCCGTGGGCGTGCTTCATGACGCCGCGGGTGAGCTTAACGGGGCGCAGCTCGTTGGCGGCGCGGCCGTTGGCGCGGTTAACCTGCATGTATTCCATGGAACTATCCTTTCGGCAAAAGATGTGGCGAAGCCTCCGGCGACATTGCGAGCCTAACCGAGTTCGTCGATATCGACATGCTCGATGCTTTTAAGCGGCTGGCCAAAGATAAAGCTACCCGCCACCGCAAACTCGGCAATGTTGTCAGACGTGGTGGCAAAGCGATGCTGTGGCTCGGCGGCATCGCCCGCCAGCTGCTCACGGCGCGTGAGGATATCGGTCAGCTCGCGGGTGGTCTCCTCGGCGGAGCTCACCACGCGCACCCCGGGTCCTAGCGCATGGCGGATGGGACCCACCAGCAGCGGGAAATGCGTGCAGCCGAGTACCACGGTATCGATGCCACGATCGTGCAGCGGCTCGACCGTGGTGCCGACCAGCGCGCGAACGGCTGGCGTATCAAAAATATCCTCGTTCTCGAGCCACTGCTCCTGCAGATGCGCGCCCGAGGCGAGCTCGTGCTCGACGACCTCGACAAAGCTCGAAGCCGGGCAGCCATACACATCGACACCAGCATCCAAATCCTGGATGGCGCGCGTGTAGGCGCCCGAGCGAATGGTGAGGTTGGTGGCGAGCACGCCCACGCGACGCGTACGCGTGCTGTTGATGGCGGCGCGTGCGCCCGGGGCGATCACGCCGATCACAGGAACGTCGAGCACTTGCTGAGCCAGACGCAAGGCCGCGGCGGTCGCCGTGTTACAGGCGATGACCATGATCTTAACGTCGTGCCTCGATAGCCAGCGGCCCGCCTGCAGCGCAAACGAGCGAACCTCGTCCTCGGTGCGGGTGCCATAAGGGCAGCGCTTTGTGTCACCGAAATAGTAGACGGACTCGTGCGGAAGCGCCGTTGCGATCGCGCGCGCGACCGTTAAGCCGCCCAGGCCCGAGTCGAACACGCCGATCGGACGCGTGTCCCCGGCCAGATTATCGATATCGGACATTACCTCACCAGATTCTCTCTCGAAAAATGCGACCATGCGTGATGCGTCGCGCTACGAACGGGCCGCGACCAACAGCTCGGCCGTTGCCGCCCAACCGTCGACAATCTTGCCGCGCGTTACATAGGCATTGTCGCAGGCATCCAAGAACTCCGGGGCACCGGCGCTCGTCAGACCGTTCTCGACCAGGCAGAACATGCCAACATGGTCGGCCATGTAGAAGTCGGACTCGGAGTCGCCGAGCGCAAGCGTCTCCTCGCGCTCGATCCCCAGGTGCTCGCAGAAGCGCGCAATGGCAACGCCTTTGTTGAGACCCGCCGGATTGATGTTGAAGGCGCGGCCGTCCTCGACGCGATTAAGCTCGAGCGTCGTCGGCTTGGACAGGTGAGTCAGATGGCCGTTGCAAGCCCAGACCAGACCGAAGCCGGCCTCGTCCAGGATGGCCTGGACCTCATCGTCGGGCACATCGCCGCGCATGCCGACGGTGACCTCACGGTACTTGTAGCCGGTCGACATGTCGTTGTGGTATTCGATCTTGTGCGGCCAGCGGGCAAGGATCTTCTCGCACACGCCAGTCTGCTCGATCACCTGGTGCGGCGTGAGACCGCAGGCGGGGTCGTAGGGCATGTCGCCCGTCAGGTACTCCCAGTCGTTGGCCTTGAGGTCGTACATGACCAGGCCGCCCATCTCGCCGATGTAGGAGTTGAGGCCGAGCACGCGGGCGTCCTCATGGATCATGGTGCGATTGCGACCCGAGGTGGGGACCACCTGGATGCCGGCACGAGCGAGCGCGACAACCGCCTCGACGAGCTTGGTCGAGGGATTGCCGTCGTTATCGCGCAGCACGCACGAGCCGGGGGCGAGCATCGTGGCGTCCAGATCGGTAAAGACATACTTGACCTTGGCAAGACGCTCGCGCATCTCGCCCGAAAGCTCGGCAACGGTCGGCAGGGTGTTGTGGGACATGGTCACTCCGTTTACATAGAAGGGGCTGGTCTAGGCGTCGTACGCCGCAAGGGTGCGCTTGAGAATCGAACCGTCGCGCTCACAAGGCTCGGGTCCGTTCTTGCGCAGCATACACTCTTCCTCGCCCTTACCGGTCACGATGACCACGGCAGGACGGACAGTTTCGCGCACGGCAGTCTCGATAGCGGCAACGCGATCAGTCACGATTTGCCAGTTATCATTTCCCTGCGCTTGAACGTTGCGCGCGATCTCGGCGCAGATGTCCTCGACATCCTCGGGGCCGGGGTCATCCTCGGTAATCACGATTCGGTCGGCATACTTGCCAGCGGCGATGCCCATCGTGGTGCGTCGATCGACACCCTTACCGCCCGTAGCGCCAAATACAACCGCCAGCTCGCGCTCGGGATAGTTCTCGCGCAAGTCGCGCAGGAGTGTCTCGAGGCTCATGCCGTTATGTGCAAAATCGACGATGCCCAGGATTTTGCCCGATACGGACGGATAGAGCTCCATACGACCGGGAACGAAAACGCCCTCAAAGCCATGGACGATACCCTCTTCGGAAATGCCCAGGGCCTCGGCGCAGGCAATAGCGGCAAGCGCGTTGGACACATTGAACTTAACCGGCGTGGGAATCACAATGTCACGCGTAAAACGGGGCGTGCGCACCGTTGCCACCACGCCGCAGTCGCCATTGCGAATCGCCAGCGCAAGCACGTCGGCACGCTCGTCGGTCAGGGAGAACGTCACCGTACGTTCGCAACGAGATGCCGCCTCGAGCACGCGATCGACCTTATCCATATCGAGATTGACCACGGCAAAACGGCTCTGCAAGAAGATTTTGAGCTTGCTGGCAAAGTAATCCTCGAGCGTCGGATGCTCAATCGGCGAAATGTGATCCTCGCCGATATTGGTAAAGGCGCCGACTTCAAAGTCAATCTTGCCCGTACGCTCGTATTTGAGGCCCTGACTCGATGCCTCCATAACCAGCCACGGGGCACCCGCCTCCGCAGCATGTGCGATGCGGGACTGCAGCAGGAAGGATTCGGGGGTCGTCAGCTTGGAAGGGCCCGTCTCGATGCCGTCGTCGAACTCAATGCCCGTATTAAGAGCGGGTCGATGACAGCCCGTAAGCTTGGCCTCGTTGGCGAGGATGCCGCGCAGATAAAAGCTGCAGGTCGACTTGCCCTTGGTGCCTGTAAAGGCGCAGACCTTCACCTTACCCGACGGGTGCCCATAAAAGGCATCTGCCACCACGGCGAGCGTGCGACGAATATCGCTCACAATCACCGCGGGAAGATCAACATCGTAATCGACCTCGGAAACGTAGGCCACGGCGCCATCGGCGATTGCCGAAAGCAGGTACTCGCGCTTAAACGCACGGCCTTTGCAGACAAACAACGTGCCCGGACGCACCTGGCGCGAGTCATCAGTCGCAAACTCAATGCGCTGGTCGCACGAAGCGCTCGGTCTGGAAACAACAAGGTCATCTTCCTCGAGCAACTCTATATAGCGCATCAGAGTTAGCTTCTCTTGTGTCGGACTCGACATACAAAGACCTCTCTCGCTAAATTCAGCCTTAAAGGGCAGAAGACGTCCCGCGGCAGAAACGATGAAACATTCTGTATTATCAACCATCCTAATATGCCACCTGACCTTGCGCGCATCACAGCCTTCTAAAAAATTGCATGGACTGTGCCGTGGTCTAATAAATGGCAACAGTGTTCACCCCGTGTAAAACCAAGGAAATCTGGGTGCTGTTCTTTAACATAGCGTTCGCAACCACGTCCCGCCGCTTCGCCTGAAGATCGGGACGTGGTTTTTTCGGTTCGCTCGGCGCTTATGCCCTATCACGAAACAAAAGATTGGCATGATAGTAAAGATTATTTGACATCAGCTGCCGCAATCCTTGCGGCAGTACACCTGAGCCGTCAGCAGAAAGGATCTTGCATGTGCGGTTTTGTCGGTTTTACCGGTACAGATGAACAGAGTGAGCTGGTTCTCACGGCCATGATGAATCGCATCATCCACCGTGGTCCCGATATGGGCGGCCAGCATATCGTCGACAACGTTGCCCTTGGTTTTCGTCGTCTTTCGATTCTCGATCTTTCCGAAGCTGGAGCCCAGCCCATGTCGAGCGACGACGGCAAGGTCACGATTGTCTTCAACGGAGAGATCTACAACTTCCAGGAGCTTCGCGCCGAGCTGGAGGCGGCCGGCTACGCCTTCCACTGCAACGCTGATACCGAAGTCCTGGTACACGGTTACGAGGAGTGGGGCGAGGACCTGGTCAACCGTCTGCGCGGCATGTACGCGTTCGTGATTCACGACCAGAACAAGAACAAACTCTTTGGTGCTCGTGACATCTTTGGTATCAAGCCGTTCTATTACTACCAGGCATCCGATGGCTCGCTGCTGTTTGGCTCCGAGATCAAGAGCTTCCTGGACCATCCCAAGTTTGAGAAGGCTGTCAACCACGACGCGCTGCGCCCCTACCTGACGCTGCAATTCCCCGCCACGGAGGAGACCTTCTTTAAGGGCGTGTTCAAGCTTGCCCCGGCGCATTGCTTTACGTATGACCTGACGACCAACACCATGGACATCAAGCGTTACTGGAGCTGTGACTTCACCGACGACAACTCCAAGACCTTCGAGGAGTACGTGGACGAATGCGACAAGGTCGTGCACGAAAGCGTCGCTGCGCACCGAATCGCCGATGTTAAGGTGGGCTCGTTCCTTTCTGGCGGTGTGGACTCCAGCTACATTGCCGCCTGTCTCATGCCCGACACCACGTATTCTGTCGGCTTCGATTACAAGAACTTCAACGAGACCAACTACGCCGCCGAGCTTTCCGACAAGCTGGGCATCAAGAACGTGCGCAAGATGATTACCGCCGACGAGTTCTTTGATGCACTGCCCGATATCCAGTACCACATGGACGAGCCGCAATCGAACCTGTCCAGCGTGCCGCTGTACTATCTGGCGCAGATGGCTTCCAAGGAGGTCACCGTCGTCCTTTCGGGCGAGGGTGCCGACGAGCTGTTTGCCGGCTATGAGTGGTACGAGGACACCCCCGAGATGCGCACTTTTAAGAAGCGCGTGCCGCTCGGCGTACGTCGCGCCCTGGGCTCACTCGTTCAGCATCTCCCCTACTTTAAGGGCCACAACTTCCTGACGAAATGCGCCGAGGTTCCCGAGCGCTGGTATGTGGGTCAGGCCAAGGTGTTCGATCCCTCCGAGGTCGACGAGGTGCTCAAGCCCGCTTATGACACCGGCAAGAACGCCGCCGAGATGTGCGCCGAGTACTACAAGCAGGTTCCCAACTGCTGCGAGCTTTCCAAGAAACAGTATCTGGATATGAACATGTGGCTACCGGGCGACATTCTGCTCAAGGCCGACAAGATGTGCATGGCGCATTCTCTTGAGCTTCGCGTCCCGTTCCTGGACAAGAAGGTCATGGAGTTTGCCGAGCACATTCCCGCCAACTACCGTGTTAACGAAGAAGGCTGCAAGCTCGTTCTGCGTCACGCTGCCAACCGCACGCTGCCCGACGAGTGGGCAACGCGCAAGAAGGTGGGCTTCCCCGTACCGGTCAAGTTCTGGCTGCGCGAGCAAAAGTACTACGACTACGTAAAGGAATACTTCACCGCACCGTGGGCCGCCGATTTCTTTGACACCGATGCGCTCATGAAACTGCTCGACGATCACTTTAAGGGCCGCGCGCTCAACCAGCGCAAGATCTATACCACGCTGACGTTCCTCATTTGGTACAAGCGCTTCTTTATCGACGAGAACAAGAGCACCGAAGTCGCCGCTTAGATTTCGTTATGAATTAGCGGTGAACCACGCAGGGTTTCCGCTATACTCAGTCCCTGCGGGCGATTGGCGCAACGGTTAGCGCAGGTGCTTTACACGCACAAGGCTGGGGGTTCGAATCCCTCATCGCCCACCACTGATTTGATAGGCCCCCAGCTATGGGGGCCTTTCTTTTTTGGGCCCATCACAGAGGGGTTCGAACCCGACAGGGTGCGGAGCTGAGGAAACGCGAAGCGTTTTCCAGCGCAGCACGCGAGGAGCGGAGCGACGAAGCGGGGCTCGGGCGGCGAAATGGACCCTTGGCGAATACCCGTGTGCAAAAAATGCCAAATATGAGTACTGCTACCTTTTTAGTAGCAGCGTTTTCGAAGTCATAAAAGGCAAATCCGGCATTAGAACGACGATCGATAGTCCAGTTAAGCCAATTTGCCAACTACAAAACTGGACATATGTGGCCCAACTCGTCTAAAAACAACTAATTTATATGTTACGAAGTTAGTGCCCGTACTCATATTTGCCACTTTTTGCACACGGCCTATCCCAGCCATGGTGAATCGATAGCAAAACGGGCTCCAGACCGCTGAATCGTGCCGCATATGGCACGTCCGCAGTCCGGAACCCGGTCCAAATTAAGTTATTGCGCCGTGTTAGGCCAAAACACCCGCCAGGATCTCGATCAGGCTGTCCACATCGGTCTCCTCGCACACGAGCGGCGGAAGGAAGCGCAGCGTATGTGCGCCTGTAGCGTTGATCACGGCACCAGCCCCCAATGCACGGGCCACGACGTCATGTGCATCACCCGCGGCATCATCCAAATCGCAGCCGAGCATCAGGCCGCGACCACGCACCTCTACCACATGCGGAAGCTTAGCCAGCGCCTGCTCCATATAGGCGCCAACCTTGGCAGCATGCTCGGCATAATCGCCGTGCACAAGCGCGGAGAGCGTCGCGGCACACGCCGCGATGGCCAAGCAGCTGCCACCGAAGGTCGAACCATGATCGCCGGGCTTAAAGACGTCGGCGATTTCCTTCTTTGCCACCACGGCACCCATAGGCACACCGTCGGCAATGCCCTTGGCAAGGCTCATGATGTCGGGCTCCACGCCATAGGTCTGGAACGCAAACGGCTTACCCGTACGAAAGATTCCGCACTGGACCTCGTCGGCAATAAGCACGGCACCCACCTCGTGCGCCAAGTCGCGCGCCGTAGCCATAAACTCCTCGGTCATGGGATGCACACCGCTCTCGCCCTGGATTGGTTCGAGCATCACGGCACAGATTTCACTGCCCAACTGCTTAAAGATTGCACGCAGCTCATCCACATCGTTGGGTGCGCAGGCCACAAAGCCACCCGGCAGCGGGCGGAAACTGTCCTGCAGCCAATCCTGCATGGTCGCGGCAATGGTCTCGAGCGTACGACCGTGAAAGCCGCCGCGCATGCATACGATGGTGTTGCCGCCGTTACCAGCACGCTTGGCGTACAGACGCGCAAGCTTCATCGAGCCCTCGTTGGCTTCGGCACCAGAATTGGCAAAGAACGTCTCCCACACCTGCTCGTCCGCAGCCGGGGCACCGAGCGCAGCGGCCGTGGTCTCATCGCCGGCGGCAATGGCATCGGCCAGCACGCACGCACCATCTACGTCGTCGTTGGCAAGCTTGGACAGCAGCGCCGCGACCTGTCCACGCTGCTCGATGTAGAAGTAGTTAGACACATGCAGAAGCTTTTTGGTCTGAGCCTCGAGCGCCGAGAGCACTGCAGGGTTGCCGTGGCCAAGGCTGCACACACCGATACCAGCGAGAAAGTCGAGATACTCACGACCATCGTCACCGATGAGCTTCATACCGTGACCTTCGACAAACTCTACCAGCGAGCGACCAAAGGTATGCATAACGTAATGGGATTCGAGCGATTGCTGAGTTGCAAGTGACATGAGATGCCTTTCGTTGGGCGCCGTACGGCGCAGGGCTATGGGTGCAGGGACGCGACGACCGCGGGTCGGCTAGACCGTCTGGAGCTTCTCGACCTCGTCGAGGTTCTCGGTCAGGCGCGCCGCAAAGGTCGAAAGCGGGTGCGGGTGCGTATCAAACTCGTAGGCCGTCTCGGTGGAATGGATCACGGTACCGACGCCGGCATCGGTCAGCAGCTCAAGCAGCAGCGAATGCGGCGTGGTACCGTTAATGATGTGGGCGCGGAATACGCCACCGGCAAGCGCATCGACGGCCGCGCGCAGCTTGGGAATCATGCCCTTATCGACCTCCCCGCCATAGAGCATCTCGTTAACCTCGTCGAGCGTTAGGTTGGAGATAAGCGAGTCCTTGTTGCTAAAGTCCTTGTACAGACCGTCGACGTCAGTCAAAAAGATCGCCTTATGCGCGTGGAACGCCGCGGCAACGGCACCGGCGGCGGTATCGGCGTTGATGTTGAAGAAGCCGCCGTCCTCCCCTGCCGCGACGGTAGCGATGACGGGGATGTACTCGCTATCGAGCAAGCGCTCGATATAGTCGGTGTTGACGTGCGTCACTTTGCCCACGCGACCGAGCTCGGGGTCGAGCGGCTCGGCGATGAGCGTGCCGGCATCGCTGCCCGACACGCCTACGGCCAGGTTGCCGTGGTGGTTGATGGCAGCGACCAGCTCCTGGTTGACCTTGCCGCCCAGTACCTCGCGCACGATATCCATAGTTGCCGGCGTGGTCACGCGCTGGCCGTTCTTAAACTCGACGGGGATGTCGTAGTGGCTAAGCGCCTCGTTGATGGCCTTGCCGCCACCGTGCACGATAACAGGGCGCATGCCGATGATCTTGAGCAGCACGATGTCGCTCATCACGTCGCGGCGCAGCTGCTCATCAACCATGGCGGCTCCGCCATATTTGATAACAACCGTCTTGCCGGTCAGGTTCTTAATCCACGGCAGCGCTTCGAACAGCAGCTGCGCGGTTGCTTCGTTGGATTCGCTCGAACGACAATCGCGTGCGAATTTCATAATCTGCCTCGTCTTTCATATCGTTATCGCGCCGTGCTCCGCTGTCCGCAATCGCGGCAAGATGCGCAGCGTGCCTGGAATCTAGGAACGGTAGTCGCCGTTGATGGAGATGTACTCATGCGTGAGGTCGCAGGTCCACACGGTCGTTGCCGCGTCGCCTGCGCCCAGGTCGGCCGAGATCACGATCTCGGGCGCCTCGAAACGTCGTAGAGCCTCGTCCTCGTCAAAGGGAACAGTCAGACCATCGCGACAGACAGGCATGCCCATCATGTCGATGGAAACGTCTTCCTGATTAAACTTCACGCCGCACTTGCCAAGCGCCATAGCAACGCGGCCCCAGTTGCAGTCGTGGCCGGCGATGCAAGTCTTAACGAGCGGCGAGTTGGCAACGGCACGGGCGGCGATATCGGCCTCCTCGTCGTTCACGGCGCCGGTAACGTTGACCGTAACAAGCTTGGATGCACCCTCGCCGTCGGCGGCGATATTGCGCGCCAGGCTCTCGCACACCTCATGCACGGCATATGCCAACTCGTCGAAGGCATCGGAGCCCTCGACGATAGGCTCGGCATCTGCGGCAGCGGCGCCCGAGGCAAGCATGATGCAGGTGTCGTTGGTCGAGGTGTCGGAATCGACCGTTACCTTGTTAAAGGTCTGCTTGACAGTCGAGAGCAGCAGGGCATGAAGTGCCGCAGGCTCGACGGGGGCATCGGTGGTGATAACTGCGATCATGGTGGCCATGTTGGGCATGATCATGCCCGAGCCCTTGCACATTCCGCCTACCGTATAGACATTGCCCGCATGACCCGCAGCCTCACTGACGTAGGATACGGCGTACTCCTTGGAATGCGTGTCGGTCGTCATGATGGCGCGAGCGGCATCGGCGCCACCGTGGGCGGAGAGCGCCTCGTAGGCAGCAGGAATGGCGGTCTCAAACGTGTCGATCGGCAGAATCTGGCCGATCACGCCCGTGGAGGCAACCAGGATCTGCTGAGGTTCGCAGCCGATGACCTGCGATGCGATGCTGCACGTCTCGCGCGCGCATGCAAGGCCGGTCTCACCCGTGGCGGCGTTGGCATTGCCAGAGTTGACCGAAACGCCGGCGATGATACCGTAGCCCTTGTCGGCACCGCCCAGGTTGGCACGGCTCACCTGCACGGGCGCCGCGCAAAAGCGATTGGTGGTAAACACGCCGGCACCGGGACAGGGTTTATCGGGCACGACGAGCGCGTAATCCAGGCGCTCGGGATTCTTGCGGAACCCAGCGTGGATGCCTGCGGCTTTAAAACCAGCCGCAGCCGTAACGCCACCCTTGACGGCGCGAATCTTGATATCAAACAGCTCGGTATTCATCGTCTTTATGACTCCTTATGTCAAACAAAAAACGGACATCGGTTGGTGCGCCATGCCAGTCGTGATCATGAGACCAGCTTAAAAGTGGCGCCCCACTCGATGCCCGACTACCAAATCGTTAACAATCGAATGTGCTACACCGGGCACGCCACTGTGGGCAAGCCTCGTCGCTCCTCAAAGCCAAAGACGATATTGGCGCACTGGACCGCTTGGCCCGCAGCGCCCTTGCACAGATTGTCGATGGCGCCCGTCGCCACCAGCACGCCCGCGCGCTTGTTGAGCGCGAGGCCAATCTGGGCAGCGTTGGTGCCGACGACCGAAGCCGTCTTGGGCTGCTGGCCGGCATCGAGCACGCGCACAAAGGTGCAACCGGCATAGAACTGCTTGTAATAGTCGACAACGTCCTCAAGAGCCAAGGAGTCGATGGCCTGCAGCGCGAGCGGCATCGTCACCGTGGAGAGCAGACCACGCTTGAGCGGTGCCAGGTGCGGGGTAAAGACGACGCGATCGGTCAGGCCAAGGATTTGCTCGATTTCGGGCGTGTGACGATGTTTACCCACGCCGTAGGCCTCCAAGTTCTCGTCGGCGCTGCAAAAATGGGTGCGGGCGTTGCAGGACTTACCGGCACCAGTCACGCCGCTAATGGCATCGACAATCACGGGGCCGTTCTCGGCCACCCAGCCCGCACGCACGGCAGGAGCGGCAGCAAGGCTCGTTGCGGTGGGATAGCAGCCGGCGCAGGCGACCAACACGGGCCTGCCAGCGGCATGGCTGGAAGCAGCGGTCTCTAAGTCCTGACAGAACAGCTCGGGCAGGCCAAAAGCGCGGGTCTTGAGCAACTCGGGGCTCGTATGCTCGGCGGCATACCATGTCTCAAAGACAGACGCGTCGCTCAGACGGTAATCGGCCGAAAGATCAAAGCAGGAGACGCCCGATGCAAGCAGCGCGGGCACCTGTGCCATGGCAGCCGTGTGCGGCACGGCAAGAAAAACCGCATCGCAGCTCTTGAGCTCGGGGGCGTCATGCGTGGTGAAAACCAGATCGCTCACGCCAGCAAAGCTCGGATATACCGCGGACAGCGGCTGGCCGGCATCGGCGTTGGACGTAATGGCAACAAGTTCAAACTCGGGATGGCCGAGCACGAGGCGAATGAGCTCGGCTCCGGCATATCCAGCCGCGCCGACGATTCCAACCTTCAAAGACATATCAGACTCCTTGTCTGCGATTTATGCACCGATGCGCATTTCGCAGCGGTCGTTATGAAGTGGGTTGAAACTTTAGCACCAAAAGATGCATTAACACGTAAATGGCTTGCATATTCATGCATCGAAACATTCCCGACACATTCGCTTGAAGGAATTGACAAATAGAGCGGGCCCCGTATTGACCGACGCTCCTAACGGCGCCGGGCAATACGGGGCCCGCCCATGCGAAAACCAAGTTGTTAGGATGAGCCGGTTGGCTAGAGCTCGACCGGCACCCATTCGTCGTGATTGCAGATAAAAGCCTCGGGATCCTCGACGCTAAAGAAGACGAGCGTGGGGTCGTTAGGCCCCTCATAGTGCTCGCCCAGGCGCTCTAGATGCTTCCACCCGGCTTCGCGCATTTCGTCTAAAGCCCGGTCATCCAAGCCGGCACGCCCGCGCAAGATGAGCCAGCCATGGCCCGGCCACCAACTCGTGGCCTCAAAGCGCTGGTTTTGCAGCAGCTCCTGCCACACATCTTTGGTGCGCGCCGTTACAAACCACAGCTTGCCGTCCTGAATCTGTGCAAACGAGAACGGACGCACATGCGGCTGCCCGCCCACGCTCGTCGCCAGATACCACGCCGGCACCGACGTCAGATACTCCAGCACCGTATTCAATCCGTCCACGTTTCCTCCTGTCGCCTGACCAGTCTTTTTGGAATGGGTAGTCAATTTGGGAAATTAGAGCTCGAGGCGCTCTTCGCTGCCGTCGATATCGCAGAACCGTGCGGCGATGTTGCGGACCGAGAAGAATGCAAGGCGGCCATCGTTGGCGCTATCGTGTTGCTCGCCAATGCCCACCATGTGCTTAAAGCCCGCTTGGCGCACCTTGTCGCTCACGAATGCATCGTCCTCGAGCGCGGCCTCGCCAGTTAACACGATCCAGCACTCCCCCGGCTTCCAGCCCGATACCTCAAACTTGGGATTCGCGCTCAACTCCGCCCACACGTCCTTGTCGCGCGACGTGCAAAACCACAGCTTGCCATCATCGACCATGGCAAACGAAAACGGCCTCACGCGGGGCTGATGCCCGTCGCTCGCATCGGTCGTGGCAAGATACCACGCCGGAATGCGCCTGAGATACGAGCAGGCGCGCTCGAGCTGAGCCGTGCGATCGGTGTCGGTCATAGAGACCCCTTTCTTGCGCTCGAATCGAGCTTAGACGAGTTGAAGATTGATAACGACAACGCATGTCACCAGCAGCGCCATCGCCAGCGCTGCCAGTACATCCCCCCGGCCAAACGCAAGCGCATGCAGACGCGTGCGTCCCTGCTCGCCGTGATAACAGCGCGCATCCATGGCGGCCGAAAGCGTCTCGGCATGACGGAACACGCCGGTGAACAGCGGAATCGCCACACTGCCGAGCATGCGCACACCGCCGAGCGGACCGCCCGTCACGCGCGCGCCGCGACTTGCCTGTGCATCGGCCGTCTGTTTCATCTCGGTGGCAAATTGCGGCATAAACCGCAGCGCGATACCCATAATCATGCCGAGCTCGTGCGCCGGAAGCCCCACGCGCGCAAATGGTGCGAGCAGACGTTCAAAGCCCGCGGTGAGGTCGAGCGTCGGCGTGGTGAGTGTAATGGCGCTCATGCCGGCCATCATCAACGTCAGGCGGCACGCCACAAACGCCGCAGAACGCAGCGAGCCCTCGCTCACCTGCAAAAAGCCAAGCTGCCACAGGATGCGGCCACTCTGGTCGGAAAACAGGTTGAGCACCGCGACCACCACGACAATCGCCAGCAATGGTGCCATCGATGATAGGACCCGGCGCAACGGCACCCGGGCTGCGAGATAGACCAGCACGACAAAAAATGCGACCGGAACCAGCCCGCAAAAGCTTCCGACGGTGAGCACGGTGATCAGAAATGCGAAACCTAGGAGCAACTTAGTACGCGGATCCAGGCGATGCACCGCGCTATCCCCAGGATAGTAGCTGCCAAATGAGAACGCCTCCATTAGCAGCCCTCCTCTCGCGTGGGCGCCTTGGAACCAGCCTGACACGGAACCCTCAAAGGCACGTCCGCGCAGCCCAGCAGCAAGCCGGCCAACTCGTCGGCTAGCGCCTCAACCGTATAAAGCTTGTCGCAGCGGAGCGGCACACCGGCTTGCGCAAGCGCCAGCGCCATGCGCTGGGCGGCAGGAACGCCCAGGCCGATCGATTTGAGCTCGTTCGCGCGCGCAAACACCTGCGCGGGCGTTCCCTCGGCAAACACGGCGCCCTCGTTCATCACAACGATACGGCCACAGCAATTTGCCAGGTCATCCATGCTATGCGAAACCATGACAACAGTCAGGCCCTCGCGATGGAGTCGATCGATGAGCCCCAGGAAATCCCCGCGCGCAGCCGGATCGAGCCCCGCCATGGGCTCGTCGAGCACCAGCACCTCGGGCTCCATGGCGAGCACGCCGGCAAACGCCACGCGGCGCTGCTGGCCGCCCGAAAGCTCAAAGGGGTTCTTGTCGCCTATCGCGGCAAGGTCGAGGCCCACGCGCGCAAGCGATGATGCGACACGGCGTGCAACCTCGTCTTCTGGCAGGCCAAGGTTGCGCGGGCCAAACGCCACGTCCTGCGCCACGGTCTCGGCAAATAGCTGGCGCTCGGGATACTGAAACACCACGCCGACCTTGGCCTTAACCGCGGCGGCGTCTTTCTTGCTTGATAGGTCGAGCCCCAGCGCGCAAACGCTTCCCTCCTGCGGACGAATCAACCCGTTGAGATGCTGAACCAGCGTCGATTTACCCGAGCCGGTATGACCCGCCAATCCCAGAAACTCGCCGCGGCGCACCGTCAGCGAAACATCACGTAGCGCCCAGGGGCTGTTTGGATCGTTGCCCCAAAGAGCTTGTTTGCTCGATGCGTCCGCAGTGGTCGAGCGCTTGCGCCATCGACGGCGCTCGCGGGCGCTCAGCGAGTAACTATGCGAGAGGTGCGAAATCTCGATAACGGGCTCCGACGCGGCTATCCCGTCGGCCGCAGAGGATCCATTGTCAAGCACATGAGAATCGGATGCGGAAGGCTGCCCTGCGATGTCCGTCCCGCTCCGCTCGGCATAAGCCTGTGCAATCTCGGCGACCATATCTGCCTCGCGCACCTGCGCGCAAACGGAAACGCCCTTCTCACGAAGTGCCCTACCTAGGCAGCACGACACCGGCATATCCAGGTTGAGCTGCGCAAGTTCGTCCGCCCGCGTCAAGATTTCCTCGGGCTTACCGAGCATGGCAACGCGACCCGCCTGAAACACCGCGACACGATCGGCCTCGGCGGCCTCTTCCATAAAGTGCGTAATCATCACGATGGTCATGCCACGATTGTGCAACGCGTGGCAAGCCTTCATGAGGCCCTTGCGTCCACGTGGATCGAGCATCGAAGAAGCCTCATCCAAAATGAGCACGCGCGGCTCCATGGCGAGCACGCCGGCAAGCGCCACGCGCTGCTTTTGGCCGCCCGAAAGCGCATGGGTCTCGTGACGCTCAAAGCCCACCAGGCCCACACCCTTCAGCGCCTCGCGTACGCGCCGCGCAATTTGCGCCGATGGCACGCCAAGGTTTTCGGGACCAAACGCAACGTCATCTTCGACAAGCGTTGCTACCAGCTGATCGTCGGGATTCTGGAACACCATGCCTGCGGTCGAACGAATGTCGTAAACCAGCTCGGGATCGGACGCATCCATGCCGTTGATGCGTACCGTGCCCGCATCGGGCTGCAGCAGCGCATTCAGATGCTTGGCAAACGTCGACTTACCCGACCCATTGCCACCGAGGATGCAGAAAAACTCGCCGTCCTCGATGTTTAGATCGACGCCGTCGAGTGCCGGTGCGGCACCGTCATAGCTAAAGGAAACGCCCCGACACTCAATCATGCGCGGCCTTTGACCTGGTCCTTTTTAGGCGTGATGAGGTTGGAGACCGCCTTATACACCGCAAGCGTCAATACCGAGTTAAGCACGGTCTTGATAAGGTTGAACGGCAGCACGGCAGGAATCATAAGCGGGGCGATCACATCGACCGAGCCATACCAGAACCATACGCCAATGGTAAGGTTTGCGACCATAGACAACGCCGTAGCGGCAATAACGCCGAGCACCAGACCAATCACGGCACCCTTATAGGTATGCATCTTCTGATAGACGATAGCCGCGGGCAGAATGTAGCCCAGCGTGGCAACCAGGTTCATAAGCGCACCGACCCAGTCGCCCGTGGTAAGCGCATGGATAACAATCGCCATAGCGGCAACAGCGGTGCCGGCACCAGGGCCATACGCAAATCCACACACCATCGCCGGCACCAGCGACGGGTCATACGTCAAAAACGGCGCCGAAGGAAGGATAGGCAGCTGCACATACATAAACAGGGCGCCCAAGGCGCACATCAACGCCATGGTAACGAGCTGTTTGGTGCTCCACCTATTCGTGTTCTCAAAATGGATATGCTGCGACTGTTCAGACATAAGATCACCTGCCTCTTTCATCCGGACTCTAACCGTTGGTACTGGGATTTCACCAGTTCAGCCTGCATGCGAACCAACACACGCACGGGTCGCGGACTCATCGGCTCAGTCGCAGACACCTCGCCTGCGCCACGGCACCCCTTTGGCACCGCCCGATTTACCACCAGTGGGGAATTTCACCCCGCCCTGAAACAGCAATTGCAAGTGTAGCACGAGCAGGTTTTCACGCAAGTATGCCAAGGGTAATTTGTGGCGGGGACCAGTTGTCGCAACAACCACATTCCCCATCCATCCCAAAGTAACGCGCCTTTCGCGCAAAGCGCGAAACAGCGAAGGGGACACGTATCCCTATCAACCACATCCTTCTCCGCGAGCCGACCTCAAGGCCGTAAACGCAGGGAATCCGGGGGCGGGACGGGGCTTCTCTCCGGAACATTCCGCAGGACGCAAAGAGGCTCCGCAGCGCAAAGCGCGATGCGGAGCCTCTTTGCATGTCCGAGGACGTTCCGGAGAGAAGCCCCGTCCCGCCCCCGGATTCCCGGTGGGAGTTCTAGACCTTGTCGGCCTTAGTACATACCGCCGCCCTGCTGACCAGCGGTGGCAGCAGCGATAGCGTCCTCAAGCTGAGTGTTCTTGGGCACATCGGAGACGGTGGCCTCGGTGATGAGGATCAGGCTGGCGACAGAAGCAGCGTTCTGCAGAGTGACGCGGCTGACCTTGACGGGGTCGAGGACGCCCATCTCGATCATGTCGCCCCACTCACCGTTGGCAGAGTTGAGACCCTGGCCAGCAGGCAGCTCGGCAACCTTGTCGACCACGACAGCGCCCTCAAAGCCAGCGTTCTTGGCGATGGTGGCGACCGGAGCGGTCAGAGCCTTCTTGACGATGTCGACGCCAATCTTCTCCTCGGGGTCGTCGATCTCGACAGCGTCGAGCGCAGGAGCAGCGTCCATGAAGGCGACGCCGCCACCAGCGACAATGCCCTCCTCGACAGCAGCGCGGGTAGCCTGCAGGGCGTCCTCGACGCGATGCTTGATCTCCTTGAGCTCGGACTCGGTAGCAGCGCCAACCTTGATGACGGCAACGCCACCGGAGAGCTTGGCCAGGCGCTCCTGGAGCTTCTCGCGGTCGAAGTCAGAGGTGGTGTTCTCCATCTCGCCCTTGATCTGAGCGATACGGGCGTCGATGGCCTCCTTGGAGCCAGCGCCGCCGACGACGACGGTGTTGTCCTTGGAGATGGTGACGGACTTAGCGGTACCGAGCATATCGGCGGTGATGTCAGCGACCTTCACACCCAGCTCGTCCAGAGCAGCCTGGCCACCGGTGAGGACGGCGATGTCCTCGAGGATGCGCTTGCGGCGATCGCCGTAGCCCGGGGCCTTGACGGCGCAGACGTTGAGAGCGCCACGGATCTTGTTGAGGACGAGGGTGGGCAGAGCCTCGCCGTCGATGTCCTCAGCGATGATGAGCAGGCCACGACCAGCGCGCTGGACAGCCTCGAGAACGGGCATGATGTCCTGGACGCTGGAGATCTTCTGGTCGGTGATGAGGATGTACGGATCCTTCATCACGGCCTCCATGCGGTCGTTATCCGTGACGAAGTAAGCGGAGACATAGCCCTTGTCGAACTGCATGCCCTCGACGGTGTCGATGGTGATGTCGAACGTCTGGGAATCCTCGACGGTGATGACGCCGTCCTTGCCCACGACCTCCATGGCCTCGGCGATCTTCTCGCCGACCTCGGGGTCACCGGCGGAGATGGTACCGACGGAAGCAATCTGCTCCTTGGTCTCGACCGGCTTGGCCTGCTTCTTCATCTCGGCGACGGCGGCGTTGACGGCCTTGTCGATGCCGCGACGGATGGCCAGCGGATTGGCGCCAGCGGCAACGTTGCGCAGACCGTCGTTGACGATGGCCTGGGCGAGCAGGGTTGCGGTGGTGGTGCCGTCACCCACGGTGTCGTTGGTCTTGGTGGCGACCTCCTTCACCAGCTGGGCGCCCATGTTCTCGATGTTGTCCTCGAGTTCGATCTCCTTAGCGACGGAAACGCCGTCGTTGGTGATGGTCGGGGCACCGAACGTGCGCTGCAGCGCAACGTAGCGGCCCTTGGGGCCCATGGTGACGGTAACGGCGTCGGCCAGGGTGTTGACGCCCTTGGCGAGCTTAGCGCGGGCATCGGTGTTGAACGTAATGTTCTTTGCCATAGTGGGTAATCCTCCAAAAGAAATGTGACTCGCGTCGCCGCTTCCGAGTCCTATGCGACGGCGCGCTCAAAGACGAATCAGAGAGTCTGACGAGACTAGGCCTCAACGACGGCGTAGATGTCGTCGGCACGCATCAGCAGATACTTCTCGCCGTCGACCTTGACCTCGTTGCCACCGAACTTACCGTAGATGACAACGTCGCCGACCTGAACGTCCATGGGGATGCGCTCACCCTTGTCGTTGACCTTGCCGGCGCCAACGGCAACGATGGTACCGCGCTGCGGCTTCTCCTGAGCGTTGCTGGCGATATACAGACCAGAAGCGGTCTTCTGCTCGGCCTCGTCGGGCTTGACCAGAACACGATCTGCAAGCGGCTTCAAAGACGACATGCTTGTCTCCTCCTTTTTGGGCCGCGTGGTTATGCCACGCGAATTAACCCTTTTTTGTTTGCGTACGCGTTGAATGGTACCCACGAATGGCGGGTTATACAACACAGAGTCAAAAAATCTTATTTTTTGGCACTTAGATTTTCTGAATGCCTGGGGATAACTTAGCAGTGGCTCCCGGGGCGGACCGGAGGGCATGAAGTTTGCTGCTCTACAGTCCTGCGCAAGACGGAAAGCACATTAAGTGCTTTCCTTTGCGTGCGGAACTCGCGACAAACTTCATGCCCTCCGGTCCGCCCCGGGAGCCAGGTTGACTAATTCGGCCCCGGCATTCAGGAAAGTCAGTGCAGCAAAATGGCGATGCAGATGGTGCGAATAAGAAAGGGGCACGTTGCTGAAACGTGCCCCCTATGAGTGAGGTATGAGGCTAGCGCTCGTAGATTACGTTACCTGCCAGGTAGGTGGCCTGAACCTTGGTGGCCTGGAGCTCTTGGGGGTCGATGGTGAGCGGGTTTTGGTCCAGGACTACCAGGTCGGCGTACTTGCCAGGCTCCAAGCTGCCGAGGTTTTGCTCGTCGCCCGCTGCATAGGCGCTGCCCAGGGTGTAGTTGCGCAGAGCCGTTGCTGCATCGATGCGCTCGCTCGGCAACCAGCCGCCCTCGGGCCAGTGGCTTTTGGGGTCCTGGCGCGTGATAGCCGTGTAGAGCACGTTCATACTGGTAACGGGCGTGATAGGGCTGTCGGTACCGAAGGCTTGGCGAATGCCGCGCTGCTTATAGGTTGCGAACGGCCACATGATGCGGCTGCGCTCCAAGCCCAGATCGCGCTCCGGTCCACCCGGGTCGAGTGTAATGTGGCAGGGCTGGCTCGAAGCAACCACGTTGAGCTTGCGCAGGCGGTCGATGTCCTCGGGCAGAAGGTTCTCCAGGTGCTCGAGCGTGTTATGGCCGTGCTGGGGCAGGCCGTACAGGTCGGCTGCTTCCTCGAAGATATCCAGCGCGGCATGAATCGCACCGTCACCAATAACGTGGATGCGCACGGTGTGACCGCGCTCCGCAGCCGCCAGAACCAATTTTCGCATGCGCTCAGCCGGGACTGTCAGACGGCCCTGGTCGCCCGGGAAGCGCGGATTGGTATAGGGCTCGGTGAGATATGCCGTGTGTTCACTCGACACGCCATCGAAGAACTGCTTAAAACCCGGCGCCGAAAGCAGCGCGTTGTTCGTGTAACGTACCTGGAGCTCTTCTAGACGCGACTGGTCATCCAACAGCGTGGGGAACAGATGGGCACGAATGCCCAGCTTGCCGGTCGTCTGCAGCTTGTCGTAGACATCGTCGCGGATAAAATCGCAGCCCGGCATGGGCATGAGCGACATATCGCAGATCGAGGTAATACCCTGCTCGGCCATGCGCCTCATTTGATCGGCGTAGGCGCTTGCGATGCGATCTTCGCCCAGCCACTCAAGGCAGCGCGGCAACAGCTGCATGGCAGCCGCCTCGTGAGCAATGCCCGTGAGCTCGCCGTTTGCGTCTTTGTCGTAGCTACCGCCCGCTGGCGGCTCGCTGTCGCGCGTGACGCCGAGCGCCTCGAGTGCACGGCTGTTGAGCCAAAGCGTGTGCCCATCGCCCGAATACATAACGCAGGGACGATCGGGGAATGCCGCATCGAGCGACGCCTTGGTAGGATGCTCGGGCGGGTCCCAACGGTAGTCGCGCCAGCCCTGCGTCACAACCCAAGCGTCGTCGGGCAGGTCCTGGGAAAACTCGAGTGCGTGTTGCACCAGCGCCGCCTCGGACGTGCCCATGTCCATGAGCATGTACGGCGAGGAGCCAACCGAGGTATGGAAGAAGTGCAGATGAGCGTCATGGAAACCGGGGCAGACAAACTGCTCGCCGTAGTCGATAACCGACGTGGCGGCGGGAGCGGCGGCGATCACGTCATCGGGCGCACCGACTGCGACGATACGGTCGCTTGCGATGGCAATCGCCAGCTCGCGGGCGGTATCGATGCCGTCTTGCGCGGTAAAGACGTTCTTGGAGCGGATAATCCGATCGATATGTTGCATGGGCATCCCCATTTCTGGCAGGAAATTCAACACCCCCGAGTGTACTCCCCCGCCCTTGTAACAAAACCCCAAGCGGCAAACGGCAACTTTACCAGCCCTAGCGGCAGGTGGCATACTGGAGAGAGCCTGTACGATTTTGCGATCAACCCAGCAAGGAGCAAATCGACTATGACGAAGACCAAGGCACAGCAGATAATGGCGGCAACCGAGGTTCGCGCGGCTGACGACGTCACCGCGGCCATCCGAGATATCGCCGCCGAGTTTGAGCCCTACATCATCAAGCAGCGCCGGCACTTCCATAAGCACCCGGAGCTGAGCCTTGCCGAGGAGCGCACGACTTCTGACATCGCCAACCAGCTCGACGCCATGAATATCCCCTACGAGCGCCCCCTTAAGACGGGTCTGGTGGCGACCCTTCGCGGCACCGCGCCCGACGCCTATCGCGAGGACGGCACGCCGCGCCGCCGCATCCTGCTGCGTGCGGATATCGACGCCCTGCCCGTCACCGAGCAGACCGGCGAGGAGTTCGCCAGCGTCAACGAGGGCTGCATGCACGCCTGCGGCCACGACTGCCACATCGCCATGATGCTCGGCACGCTGCAGATCCTGCGCCATATGACCGACGACATCCACGGCGAGGTCCGCATCGTCTTCCAGCCCAGCGAGGAAAACGGCCAGGGCGCCAAGCTCATGATCGGCACGGGCGTGCTCGACGGCGTCGATGGTGCCTACGCCGCGCATATCTGGAGCGAAGTCGACGCCGGCACCGTGAGCTGTGAGCCCGGCCCGCGCATGGCAAACACCGACTGGTTCCGCATCGATGTCCGCGGCACCTCGTGCCATGGCGCCATGCCCCAGCGCGGCCACGACGCCGTTATGGTGGCTGCCGAGATCGTCAACGCCCTGCAGACCATCGTCTCGCGCGAGATCAGCCCCTACGAGCCGGCTGTCATCACCGTCGGCGAGCTGCACGGCGGCACCGCGCGCAACGTTATCGCCGGCACGGCCTACCTCGCCGGCACGGTGCGCACCTATGGCGACAAGACGCACGAGGAAATGCCCGAGCTTATGCGCCGCATCGTGGAGCACACCGCGGCAGCCCTGGGCGCAGAGGCCGAACTTACCGACTACACCATCGCCAACTACAAGGTCGAAAACGACGTCGCCTCGAGCGAGCGTTGTCGTCAGGCCGTGGTCAAGTGCTTGGGCCCCGCGGGCGAAGGCCATTATCGCGGCACGCTTTCGGGCGAGGACTTCTCGGAGTACCTGCGCCGCGTGCCGGGCGTGCTCGCCTTTGTTGGCACGCGCAACCCCCAGATTGGCGCCACGTACGCCCAACATTCTTGCTTCTACAAGATTGACGAGACCGTGCTGGCAAAGGGCTCCATGGTGGCCGCCCAGTATGCTATCGACTTTTTGGCCGAGCCCACGCAAGAGGAGCTCGACGGCCCCACGATCGCCGCGGTTGCCGAGACCAACCCCGACTTGGCCGCCAAGCTGCGCTCTGCCAAGGCCACGGCCGCTGAGGCGCGCGACGCCATGCACGATGCTCGCACCGCCCGCCATGCTGCAATCAAGGGCATCCACGATGCGCGGGCTGCCGCTCGCCACGAGGAGAAGCACAACGAGTAGTCGTCACACCCATCCATAACAGCCTGGCTAAAGCAGAGCGGGGGCGGACGTATCGAAACGTCCGCCCCCGCTTATGTGTCGACCGTTTTTCTAGCGCGTCCTCCGTCACGCCAGGTAAGAGCGAAGGATGGTGAGCCAGCGTGGGGGTTCGAGGTGGATGATATCGTCGGGAACTCCGGCGGGCGCATAGCCGCCAAAGAGCAGACCGGCATCTGCCGGATTGATGAGGCGCACGATCCATACGACGACGACCAGCACGCACAACACGGTGACCGCAATGTCGATACCACGCTTTAGCTTGCTCGATGCCACCTCCTCGCGCACGAACGCGAGCACAAACGCAATCGGCACCACCCAAAACAGCGGATGGTAGGCAAAGGCAGCCGCATAATCGAGGCGCAGCGCCGCCAGCCACGCCCTCGTCATGCCGCATCCCGGACAAGGAATGCCCGTCATCAATCGAAAAATGCAGCCAATGTCGAGCAGGTAGAGCGCGAGCCAGGCGACAAAGAGCGCGCCGGTGCAAAAAAGGGCGCGGCGAAGGAGCTCTGCCGTGCCCCTATGTCCCTGGAAGCTGTTCACGCCGCCCTTATTGTTAGGCACGAGCGCCAAGGCGAGTGTTGTAAGCCGTTGCCATGGCATTGGTATTATTGATGACGATGTTCATAGCGAAGATGGGACCAAGGCCGCACAGGAGCGCGCCGAAGATCTGCCACAGAAGAACGGTGGTGCCGTTTTCCTGGAACACCAGGCCGTAGCGAGGAGCGTTGGCCTGCAGGCGGTTGCCAATCTTGTAATACCAGTAGTACGCGTAGAAGCCGCAGGTCACAAACGATAGAAGGATGAATTCCGCCAGACCCGGCGTGTAATCGCCGTCATCCTGACACAACGTGTTGACGTCGCGTGCCAAGCAATACAGGAAGTAGAACGAATAGATACCGCAGGTCACAAGAGAGAGCAGCAGCCAGCCGATCAGGCTGCGGTCAGCCTTAATGGGGTCATAGCCCATCGGAGCGGATGCGGACTGTTGGGCGTATTGACCGGTGTACTGCTGCTGAGGCTGGGGCGCGGGCTGAATAGCCTGGGCCGGAGCGGGCTGGGGCTGCGGGGCCGCAGCGGCAGAAGCGGCACCAACGGCGGATCCGCAAACAGGGCAGAATTTGGCATCATCCGAAATGGGAGAACCACAAGTGGGACAGAACATGAGCCTCTCCTTTTCCTAAGGCGTCGCACGCCTTCAAACCTTACACGTCTACGTTCTCAACAATAGCCGCGACGTTGTTGCGCAACATTGACCAATTTCCGAGAAATTTTGCTGCAACCGTTTTCCCAGGCATTTTCTTGCTTTCGCAGTAGAAAAAGGCACCCCGGGCTCAGTTGCCCAGGGCGCCTCGACCGGCTATTCGGTTTGATTGTTTTCGGCAGCAGGATTATCGCCCGGCTCATCCGCCGGCGTGGCAACGGCATCCCAAT
Organism: uncultured Collinsella sp.; assembly: GCA_900542825.1. Classification (GTDB taxonomy): domain Bacteria; phylum Actinomycetota; class Coriobacteriia; order Coriobacteriales; family Coriobacteriaceae; genus Collinsella. The sequence continues at coordinate 85,901 of UQOY01000003.1, forward strand.
CGGGCTCCGCAGGCGTCGCCTCGGACGCCGGTGCGGGGACAGGAGCAGGTGCCGGGGCAGGGGCAGGCGCGGGTGCCGGGGCAGGTGCAGGCGCGGGCGCCGGGGCAGGCGCAGCACCAGTGGCTGCCGTGGGATTGAATCCCGCAGGAGCAGGCTTCTTCTCACCCGGGAGCACAAAAGTCAAAACGTCGTCCTTGTCCTCATCGGCCCATTCGCTTGCATAACGTGCAGCCCAATAGCCAACGGCACGGTGCTTGAGCATCTTGCCAAAGACCGTAAGGAACACCGTGACGAATGCAATCAGCACCAGGAACAATACGAGCGTGACACCACCGGCGGTAACAATCGCCTCGATACCCGTGGGGCGATAGTAATAGCCGTACGCGCCAATTCCGGCGATGGCACCAAAGACAGCTGTCAAGATCCACGTAATGGCGTTGGAAACCAGGCCCGTCAAAAACTCGGGAAGGAACGAAGCACAGAACAGCTTGGTCTTGTTGTGCTTAAAGGCCGCCCAGACCTTATCGAGCGAAAACGCGCTCTCGACGCGCCCGGTCACCGCAAAGTGCATCACGGCAATGTCGGCGAACATCTTAAAGAAGACACCCAGAATCGCCGAGGCAATTAGCGCCAGGACAAGCAGGCCAAGCGAGCCAAACAGCGCAGCTTCGAGCGCATAAGAGCCGTAATACGAATACGAGCCTGCGGCGCCAATTACCGCGCCCTCCGCCAGCGAAAGCACTACACCGATAACGGGAATGGCAGCGATAACCTCGAGCACGACCGAAATAACGCTCGAAAAGACTCCGAGACCAAACGACGTGGAACGCATCAGCGGACGGTCCATGCCGTCATCGACCTTGAGCGACAGATCACGGCCCCACTCGATACCAAAGCCGGAACCGCACACACTCGCAATGCAAGCTGCCAAAAAGCCGATGGCAGCCGCAATGCCGCCAATAACGGGAATAAACAGCACGAGCACCGACACAACGCAAATCAGCGCCGGCAAAAACGCGATTTGGCATACACGCTGAAGCACGCCCGGAGTCTTAGTCATATCTTGGAACGCCTGAGCCACACAGCCCTTTGGCGCATTCGCCACGGGCGGTTGCGGAACAAACTGCTGGGGCTGAGGCTGTCCCTGGGGAGCGGGGCCAGCGGCACCGGCATTAGGAGCGCCACACACGCCGCAGAACTTGTCGTTATCGCCCATGGGGGCGCCACACTGCGAGCAGAACATAGAATCATCCCTTCGCATCTTGAACGAATCACTTGGATCGCAAACGTTGTCTTTAGCATCATTATTGCCCAATGTGGGGTCAAATACTCAAAGACGACCGATTTGCAAGGTACACGGCGCCAGCAGGCGGTTCGTTGAATACGTCCGCGCTAGTTCGTGCCGCGGAAACCCTTGCCGACGATCTCGGAGCTGTCGACGATCGTGATAAAGGCGCCCGGATCGACTTCGCGCGCATAGCGGCGTAGTTGCACGGCCTCGCGACGGCTCAGTACGCTCATGATCACCGTCACGCACTTGCCCGAGAAGGCACCGTAGCCGCGGCTAATGGTCGCCGTGCGGTTGAGATGCTTGACGATAAACTCCTCGACCTTAAGGGGCTCGGAACAAATGACCGTGCAGACTTTGCGCAGGTGAATGCTCTCAATGGCTTTGTCGACCACGAGTGTCTTGGCAAACAGGCCGAGCACGCAATACAGACCGACACGCGGGCCATACAAAAAGGCCGCGATGGTCACGATGCCGATATCGACCAGCAGCAGGGCACGGCCAATCTCGAGCGTCGTGCGGCGCTTGAGGATCATGGCAAGAATGTCCGTGCCACCCGTCGAGGCGCCGATGTCAAAGACAATAGCGCTGCCAAGCGCCGGCAAGATGACGGCAAAGCACAGGTCGAGCCACATATCGCCCGTCATCGAGACACTGGTCGGGATAAAGAGCTCGAAAAGCGAAACATAGGCGGACAGCGCAAACGAGGCGAAGACGCTCCACAGGATTGCCTTGCGTTCCAAAAAGATAAAGCCCAAGACGACGAGAACCGCGTTGATAATCCACATAAAGACACCGACGGGCAGGGTCGGGAACAGCGTGGACAGAATGACCGACACGCCCGAGGTGCCGCCAAAAGCAAAGTGATTAGGGGTTTTAAACGCAACGATGGCAAAGGCCGTAAGAATCAGACCCAGATTGAGCTCGGCGAAAAAGCGCGGGAAGCCTGGCTCCTGGCTGCGCTTTTGGCCGGCACGCTCGCCGCGCTCGATATCGGTGCGATCGACCACGCGCTCCATCGGCACCACGGGAGGACGATGTAGCTCCTCGGCAGCTCGCGATGCCGCCTCTGCCGCGGCGGCCTCAATCGCCCATGCCTTGCTTTCTGTTTCGCGCTCGTCAGCCATTACGGCAACCCCTCGTTAACAATTTGGAAACAATGCGCCCATTAGGGTAACGCGGAACGCGACGATTGCAACCCCTAGTTAGACGAGTGGTATGCCTACATCGGGGGCATACAAATAACGGCCGGCCGCACATACATCCGTGCGACCGGCCGTTTGACGTTTTCGCAGATAAAACCTGCCAAAATAAACCTGTCCCTTTTTGGCAGGTTACCTTTTTGGTAGGTTACTCGTGCTGGTTGGTGCGGTGCTCGTACTCCTCGGGGGTGATGACATCCTCGATGCGCAGGTTGACGCCTGCCACCTCAAGGCCGGTCATCGCAGCCAGACGCTCGGTCACACGCGCCTTAACGTCGTCGAAAATCGCGGGCGCATAGGCGCCGTACTCGATAATGACGGAAATGTTAACGACCACGCGGTTGTCATCGGTGACCTCGACTGTCACGCCCTTGGTCAGATTCTCGGCACCAAACTGCTCCTGCACAAAGTGCATGAGGTTGCCCTTCATGCCCAGGACGTGCGGTACCTCGCGGGTGGCCATGGCGACGATCTTCTCGATCACACCGTTGGAATAGGTCAGCGAGTCCTCGGACTCGTCCGCTTCCCCATCATCCTCATCCGCATCGTCGGCGGGTTCGGCCTCGACGAGCGCCTCGTCCTCGAGCGTTACGTCCTCGGCCTCGGCGGTGACGGTCTCGTCTACCTCGAGCTCGGTATCGGCCACATCGACCTTCGTGTTAAAAGCCATGGTTCCTCCTTATGCCCACCGCACACGCGGCGGTCGAATACATGCTAGCGGCCGCTAAACAGACGGCCGAAGAAGTTGACGATCCCGTTCTCGCCGTCGCGGATCTGGCCAATCACGGCGCCGATCAGCACAAAGAAAGCGATGACGAGCGTATCCCACAGGCCGAGCGTGAGCACCAGCACGGCGAGCACAAAACCAGCGACGGCTCCAAGCGTGGTGTTGGGATGACGGACGGCATAGCTCCAGATGGCTGCCCCCGTACCCTTGATGAGACCCATGGCCTCATCAAAATCATCGGCGACCGCGTCATGTGACTCGGTACCCTCCACCTTAGGATCGACGACCTCGCCTGCCGGCGCGGCGCTCTGATCGATAGTCAGGCGCGGGGTGCGGACGGTCTTGTCTTGATTGGTATCACTCACCGGAAACCTCCACGGTCTGGACGGTAGTCTTGGACGGCAAAAAACGAACGCGCGCAGTCGTGCCCGGCGTGCCGAGCATAGTGTCGCAGGCCTCCTCGATACGTTGCTGCATCGCGGCTGCAAGGGAAGCCACGTCCCGGTCGTCGAGCGCGATGGCGTCGACCTTAAAACGGACGTGCGATTCGTCGGAGCCCTGCACGCGCGCCTCGACATGCTCGATCATCACTCGGTCGTCGCGCTCTGCCGCGGTGCGAGCACACGAGGAGAGGGCAGCGAGCGTGACCTCGATATTACGCTCCCCCGCCGGATGCACGCAGGACGGCTCGCGACGAGCAAACACCAGGCGGAAGAAACCCACGAGCACGCCGAGCGCCACGACGCCGCCGCACGCCGTAACAACGATGCGAGGCAGCGGATCGCGCATCAGCAGCATAAAGCGATAGGTATATGGCCCCCAAAACTGGCAGACCAACGTACCCAGCGCCACGACGGCGGCGGCAAGATACACGATCGCCAGGGCTCGTTTGAGCACGCGCATGCGGCGCTCCCTTCAAATCTCGATCCACAGAATGCAAAACGATTCGCATCATTATAAAAGAGCCGGGTCCGGTGCCTCATGCACGCGGATCCGGCTCATCTATTCCACGAGGCTTGCATGCTCGCTTCATTATGCCCAGATATGCACGGCTCAATCCGTGCGGGCGCTACTCCTCCTCGAGGGCAGCGATGACCTCGTCGGTCATGTCCATGGTGCTGTAAACATCCTGGACGTCGTCGAGCTCCTCAAGACGGTCGATGAGGCGCTGAACCTTCTTGGCGTCGGCGCCGGAGACCTCGGTCGGGGTGGTCGGGACCATGGTGGTCTCGGAGCCCTTGACCTGGACGCCCTGCTCCTCGAGCGCCTTGGAGACAGCCATGACCTCGTTGGCGGTAGTCCAGACGATCCACTCCTCGCCGGCGTCCTCGTAGTCCTCGCCACCGGCCTCGGCGATCGCCATCATGAACTCATCCTCGTCACCGGCAGCACCGTTGGCGATCATGGTCTCCTTCTTGGCGTTCTCGTCCAGGACCTCCTTGGCAACGACGATCTGGCCCTTGCGCTCAAACTGGAAGGCGACGGAACCGGAGGTGCCCAGGTTGCCACCAGCGTGGGAGAAGGCGGAACGGACATCGGCGGCGGTGCGGTTGCGGTTGTCGGTCAGGCAGTCGACGTAGACGGCAACGCCGGCGGGACCGTAGCCCTCGTACACGATGTTCTCGTAGACGGCGGCATCGGCACCCGAACCAAAGGCCTTATCGATAGCGGACTTGATCTTGTCCTTAGGCATGGACTGAGCCTTGGCCTTGGCAACGGCAGCGGCGAGGCTGGCGTTGTTCTCGGGCAGCGGGTCGCCGCCGAGACGGGCAGCAACGGTGATGTTGCGGCTGAGCTTGGAGAAGAGGGCGGAACGCTTGGCGTCCTGCGCGCCCTTACGATGCTTGGTTGTGGCCCACTTAGAGTGTCCGGACATACGTGTCTCCTATCGGTTTCGACCTAAAGCCCAGCGCGAATGCTCGGGCAATATAAACAAACGCTATAAATGATATACCTACTGGCCTGTGAGATAAACAAAAAAATGAAGGCGTCGTGATGATGCAGCCCCTTGGCACAAAGCAGCCTGACCCCAATGCGCCAATCTTTGGTTAGGTCCACAGGCGGTCGCTGCGGGTGATCGTGGCGCCGATGGCGAAAGGCATGCATGCAATGACCGGGTACAGGTAGCGCATGTAGGTCGACCCATTACATGGACCAATCAGGCACACAGCGAGCACACCCAGCAGCGGTATCCAGATGGCCAGCGCGCGCCACGAATGGCGGCGCAACAGGTAGACCACCACGACGATCATGATCCACACGTAGGTGGCCGAGCTCATGGTGAGCGAGATAAACGGAATGCGCTGCACCGCCACGCGGTACAGGTTAATCAGGTGGTCGCACCAGCGCACGGCTTTGCTGTCGACCGGATGGAAGTCGAAGTACTTAAGGTTATCGGGCTTCGCCATGATCTCGGCACTGCGCGCTGTGCTGTAGACCCATGCGTCGCGAGCGCTCGGATAAAAATACCCATAGTAGTTATTGATGAGCGCCGAGATATAGCACCCGGGGTCCTTTTTGAACATCTGGGCCCACACCTCAAAATAGGCCTTGATGTCCTCCTGCGAGGCGTACTCGTTAAAGCAATTTTTGACGGCGTCCGACTTATCCGGGTTGTAACGGCGGCCCAGATTCTCGTACTTGAGCACACGGTCGATCACGGCACGCTCTTCGTCGGTCACCAAGCCGTCGCAAGGAGCCTCCACGATGGTGCCGTCCTCCTTAACCGTGGGGTTGACGCCCGAGTTGAGGCCGTCGTGCTTTTGGACAAAACGAGCCGTCTGCTGGAACGGAATCGAGAGGATTTCGCGCTTGGAACCAGGCGTGATGTCATGTGCCGGCATAAAGACCTTGGTGAAGTACATATTAGAGGCAAGGCAGAGTGCAAGCACCGCAAGAACTCCCACCCAGCGGAAACGCGGGGTGGTGCCCGAAGGCGCAGCACCAGCCTGCTTGGCTGCACGACGAGCCACGTGCGCGTCCCATGCGCAAAACGCCGCCGCGATTACGCATGTCGCCAGGGGAAACACCAGGCCGCCGTTGCGCAGAAACGTGGAACCCATGGCGCCCATAGCGAGCAGCAGCCAGTCATGGCGCGCAAAGAGCACGGGCCTCTGTTCGCCCGCACGCTCGGCATTGGCATCGCGACGGGGCAGGCCGCATGCCACAAGCTTCACGGTCTGCACCAACAGCACCAAAAACGCGTCGGCAAACAGCACATCTTTGGTAAGCAGGGCCGCGTAGTTGGAGAACATGGGCATAAACACAAAGAACAGCAAGATCACGCCGCGGACCGGCAGGCTCACGCCTAGCTTGCGCAGCGACGAGATGGAATAGGCCATACAGGCGGCCGTAATGACGAACTGAGCGCAGGTGTAGATGGCAAGACCTGCGTTGGCGCTGTTGAACAGTGAAAGCCCCAGCTGGACGCACGAACCGATGATAGCCGTGTGCACCACGGGGTGATGTCCGTTGAGCAACACATTGGGATTGAGCAGACGCAGGTAGTCACTCGTGCCGTTGGGGTAGTTGAACCATTGGCGGATTTGCGCGCCCGTATCTCCCATAAAGAGGCCGGGCAGCGAGGCGATAAGCGTGGGCGTCCAGACAATCATGAGCACAAGAAACGGCCCGACAAAGGGATGGACCGAGAGCACGGCGTGGGCAACACGCCACACGCGACCAAAGTGGGTCTCCGAAAACGGAATGCGGCGGGAGCTCAACCAATCCAAAAACTCAAAAGCCAGATAGAAGGCCACAATCGCCAGAAGCATCCAGCCCGCGCCGCCAATCCAGGCGCAGATAACGCGTGCCTTGTCGCCCAGCACAATCTCTGCCGAATCGGTAAGGTCGTAGCTACGGCCGAACACCATGCAAACGGCAAAGAACAGCGATGGCAGCACGACCGACGGGCGCCAAGCGTCACCGCGGCCAAAGAACACATAGCGAAACGGCAGCGTGAGCAAGCAGGCAAGCGCGAGCAGCATCACTGCGTCGGTATGGCCGGCAAACGAGAGAAGTACCTCGTAACACACGTAGAGCGTGCCCGTCGCCTTGGGGTCGATCGCCAGGACCGCATTGCTCGACACCGGGGCGGGGTCGATGGAAAACGCCGTAGTCGCCAGCAGGGCGAGCAAAAATGCGATGAGCGTCTGCTTGGCGGGATAGCGCTTAAACCAAACGATGCGGGCGGCGTCGCGCGCAGCCGTTGCGGAGAGGTCGGAATCCTTCACAGTCCGAATAGCCTTTCTAGAAACCTGCCAAAAAGGGACAGGTTTATTTTGGCAGGTTTTATCTGGGGAAACGTTACGGTTCTGTCATCGTTGCCCGGCAAAACCACCACAAAGGTGCCTGTCCCCCTTGTGGTGGTATGTGGTGGCTAGGCGTCGAGGTAGATGCGCTGGGGACGGTTGCGGCGGAGGGCAAAGATGACAAGCGCCAGGCCCGCAATCACGAGTGGCAGACTCAGTAGCTGACCCATGGTGATGACGCCGCCCAGCAGATAGCCCAGCTGGGCATCGGGCACGCGCACAAACTCAATGAGGAAGCGGACGATGCCGTAACCCATCACAAACACGCCCATAAACGTGCCCTGGGGCAGCAGCGGTTTTTTGCGGCTGAGCACCTGCAAGATGCAAAAGAGCACAATGCCCTCTAGGAATGCCTCGTAGAGCTGGGAGGGATGGCGCGGCATATCGCCCGCGGTGCCGCCGAAGATCACGCCCCAGGGCAAATCGGTCGGCTTGCCCCACAGCTCGCCGTTGACAAAGTTGGCGCAGCGCCCCAGGCACAGGGCCAGCGGAGCACCGATGACCGCAAGGTCTGCCAAAGTCCAGGCATCGAGCTTGTACATACGGCACACGAGCACGCCACCGATGATGCCGCCCACCAGGCCGCCGTGGAAACTCATGCCGCCTTCGTTGGTGGCGAAGATCTCGAGCGGATGCGCCCAATAGTAGCCGTCGCCGTAAAAGATGACGTAGAACAGGCGGGCGCCAATGATAAGGCCAAAGACCACACCGACCACGACGCTCGTCAGATCGTCGACCGTAATGTCGAAACCCCAGCGACGCTGCGTGCGGTACATGACGACCGCCGTGAGCAGAGCTCCGACCACATAGGCCAAGCCGTACCAGTAGATGGTGATGGGCCCCGCCGAAATGGCGACGGGATCAAGCATATGGTAGAAGTCGTTGAGCATGTCGACCCTCCTACTCCCTACATACAAATGCGGCCGCGGGCCTTTCGCTCGCAGCCGCATATTTGGGCGTAACGTCTATGCGGAGTACGCCGTCCGCAGCTTTCGCATCTTAGAACGGCGCGTACTCGTCGTACAGGTCCTCCGTCTCGCCGGAGGCATTGACCTGCTCGACACGGGTAACGCCGGGTACGTGCTCCTTGAGAATACGCTCGATACCCATGGACAGGGTCAGTGCGCTCATAGGGCAGCCGGCGCAGGCACCCTGAAGCTCAAGCTGGACGACGCCCTCGTCGTCGACGCCCACATACTCCATATCGCCGCCGTCAGCCTGCAGGTTGGGGCGGATCTCCTCAAGAACCTTCTTAAGCAGCTCTTCGTTAACAGCCACAGGGGCTCCTTTCTCACAATAACGCGGGCGCGCCCGCGGACAGAGCTATGTTACTACAGCCATGTACCCGCTCACGAGCCGTCCATGCGCGCGGACACGACTTTCACGAGCAGTCAATTTGGGACGGGGCTTTTTAGCTGCTTTTGCCGACGCCCGGCGCTAGCACACGCTGCCGCTACTGCTGAGTTTGTTCCCCGGTGCCGATGTGGACATCGACGATAACCTGGCGGTAGCTGATGCCGCAGGAGTCGAGAATGCGGCGACTGATGCGGCCGTCGTCGGTGTCGGCGTACTTATTGTCCAGGTAGACAACCTCGCCCACGCCCACCTGCGCCAGGATCTTGGCGCAGTCATGGCACGGGAACAGCGTGACGTAGACCGTGGAACCCTCAAGGTCTTTGAGCGAGCCGCGGTAGTTGAGCACGGCGTTGGCCTCGGCATGGACTACGTAGTTATGCTTGTCCTGCAGCGGGTCATCGCTCGTGCCCCACGGGAAAAAGTCATCGTTGAGTGCCGAGGGCGTACCGTTGTAGCCCACCGAAAGGATGCGGTGGTTGGTGCTGGCGATGCACGCGCCCACCTGCGTGTTGGGGTCCTTGCTACGGCGCTGCGCGGCGATGGCCACGCTCATAAAGAACTCGTCCCAGCTAATAACGTCGCGGCGCTTGCCCGACGTGGTTTGATGAAGATCGTCCGACATGGCAGACACCTCCGAAATCGCAATAATTTGACCCATTGTAGCAGGTGAAAGGTGGGGCTGTTTCCTCCCCCCCCGACGTCCTCGGCTTTATGCGCGGCGAGGCTTTTGGTTGATGCGGTACAGTTCGGCGAGACCCCGTAGCGTCAGCGCGTCGTCTACCGTCAGGCTGTGGCCGACCAACGCCGCGAGCGCCTCGGCATCGTCGCCGGTGATGACGATGGGCACGCTGCCCTCCCCCGCCGCCTTGGTCGAGCGCATCTCGGCAAGCACCATGTCGAGCATGCCGTCGATGCGGGCCACCTCGCCCAAGACCACGCCCGAGCGCATGGCCTCGCGCGTGTTGCGACCGATCACATGCGTGGGTGCCGAGGGCTCGACCTGCGGCAGGCGCGCCGCAGCGGCCGAAAGCGAGCGGGCGCCGAGTGCCAGACCCGGCGCGATGACGCCGCCGACAAAGGTTCCGCGCACATCGATGACCTCGATATTGGTCGTAGTGCCCAGGTCAATCACGATGCACGGAGAGCCGTAGACGGCACGGGCCGCCACGGCGTCGGCGATGCGGTCGGGACCGATCTCGGCCGGGTCGTCGTAGTGCACGGGCATACCGGTCTTGAGACCCGGCCCCACGGTGAGCACGCGCCCCGTGCAGGTGCGGGAAAGCGCCGCCTTCCACGGGCGCTCGAGCGCCGGCACCACGCAGCTCAGCACTGCGGCTGCGGGAACGAGCACACCCGGCATGCCCGCATCAGCTGACAGCGCGCCCATGACCTGCGCGAGCCTCATGCGCGCCTCGTCGGCTGTGATGCTCGACGGCGTCGTGATCTCGCACGTCGCAAGCGGGCATTCCTGTGCCGCGGCCGAATCCTCGGCAAACAGGCCAAAGCGAATGAACGTGTTGCCCACGTCGACCGTCAATATGTATGCGCACCCATTAAGCATCGTCGGCGCTCCTTTCGTCTGCCCAGCAGTATATCGCCTACCTAAACCAGTCATCCCAAAATGGCTAGGTTGCGGCTATACTGATGCGCGGTTGTGCGCGAGCTCACGCGGCAGCCCTTGGTAACCCGACTTCCCGCGCCGTATCCGTAGCGGCGCTTGCGGGGGAAGCGGATATACGCAAAGGAGTTCTATATGAGCAATCCCTCGAACCGCACCTCGATGCGCGGTCAACTCACGCTGCGCGGCGTCGTCATCGGCGTCCTTGGCTGCGTGATCATCACGGCAAGCTCGGCCTATACCGCTCTCAAGATGGGCGCACTCCCCTGGCCGATTATTTTCGCTGCCGTCATTTCGCTGTTCTTCCTGAAGCTCATGGGCAACGCCAGCCTCAACGAGGCCAACGTCACCCACACCATCATGTCCGCGGGCGCCATGGTCGCCGGCGGCCTGGCGTTTACCATCCCGGGCGCCTGGATGCTGGGCTATGCCGACCAGATCAGCTGGCTCGACATGTTTATTGTGGCGCTCGCCGGCACCATCTTGGGTCTTCTGGCGACAGCGCTCATCCACCGTCACTTTATCGTGGACGCCGCGCTGGAGTTCCCCACCGGCAACGCCGCTGCTCAGACCCTGCGTGCCACCGAGGCTGGCGGCAAGACCGGTAAGCAGCTCTTTGGCTCCATGGCCATCGCAGGCATCTACAGCGTGCTTCGCGACGCTCTGGGCGTGGTGCCCAGCATGCTTTGCACGCTCAATATCCCCGGCGTGACCTTTGCCATCTACAACTCGCCCATGCTGCTGTCCATCGGCTTTTTGGTGGGCTTTGCCCCCGTCGCCTTCTGGTTTGCCGGCGCGCTGCTGGGCAACTTTGGCATCATCGTTGGCGGCACCGCTGCCGGCCTGTTCGATATTGCGACCGCGCAGGGCATCGTCAAGTCCCTCGGTATGGGCCTTATGATGGGCTTTGGCGTCGCCGTCGTCCTCAAGGACATCCTGCCGCAGGTCGCCGGTATCGTCCGTGGCCTCGCCGCCGACAGCTCCACCGACACCGACGAGCAATCGCTCATCTCGGGCTCGCTTAAGCTCGACGCCGGCATCATCGGCCTGGGCACCGCAGCCATCGCCGTGATCGTCGCCATCGCGCTCGACCTTGGTCCCGTTCCGGCCGTCATCGTCACGCTGTTCACCTTTGTCACCACCATCATGAGCGCACAGAGCTGCGGCCAGACGGGTATCGATCCCATGGAGATCTTTGGCCTCATCGTCATGCTTATCGTGGCAGCCTTCGCGCAGCTCGCGCAGGTCAAGCTGTTCTTTATCGCCGGCGTCGTGGCCGTAGCGTGCGGCCTTGCGGGCGACGTCATGAACGACTTTAAGGCCGGAGCCGTACTGGGTACCAACCCGCGCGCACAGTGGGTCGGCCAGGCCATTGGCGGCATCGTGGGCGCCCTGGTCGCTGCCGCCGTCATGGTCGCGCTCGTCACCGCCTATGGTCCGGACGCCTTCGGCCCCGACAAGAGCTTTGTGGCCGCGCAGGCAAGCGTGGTCGCCACCATGGTCTCGGGCATCCCGAGCGTTCCGTGGTTCGCAGGCGGCTTTATTGCCGGCATCGTCATGTACTGGCTCGGCATTCCGGCCATGATGATCGGCCTGGGCGTATACCTGCCGTTCTACATGTCGCTCACGGCCTTCTTGGGCTCCTGCGTCAAGCTCGCCTACGACAAGTGGGCCGCACACCGCGACGCCACCGCCGGCCTTTCGGACGAGGAGAAGGCCGCCAAGGATGCCGCCTTCCAGGAGCAGGGCCTGGTCGTTGCCAGCGGCCTGCTGGGCGGCGAGTCCATCGTTGGCGTTATCCTAGCGTTCATCTCGGTGGGATTGAGCCTGCTGGGCTAAACCCAACAACAACGTACCCGTGCAGAGCGCGGGGTCGGAATCAAACCGGCCCCGCGCTTTTTTGTCTATTTGACTCTTATGATCCTCACGGCGTTTTTAGTCATACCGATTGGCCTTACTTCCAGGTCAACAAACCTTATCTGACACCTCGCTCAGCGCGGTGTAGAGTAAGGACGACGGGCGGGATACACGGCCCGTGCCAGAACGAGGTGAACATGGAACTCGATAACCAACAGCTCAAGCGCCTGCGCGAGCGTCATCATCGGCGTCACGGCATCCGCCCTGCTCATAGCGAAGCCATGGAAAACGTCACCCGCTTCCTCAAGCGCGCGTTCAACATTCGCGAGGGACGCGCGCCCTATCACGTGATCCGCAAGCGTTTTGTAAACGGGGCGCGTCTGACTGGCTCCCACCTATGCATCCTCATCATCGCCATGTTGATCGCGAGCATCGGCCTCGATATCGATTCGGACATCGCCATCGTGGGCGCCATGCTCATCTGCCCGCTTATGGGATCGGTGCTTGCCATGGCATACGGCATCGCCACGCTCGACCGCGAGATTACCCTCGAGGCCGTCGCAGGCTTGGCTCTACAGATGGCCTTTTGCCTGGTCACGTCCACGTTGTACTTTAAGCTCTCGCCCCTTGGCACCACCACGGCCGCCATCATCGACAATTCGACACCGACTGTGTGGGACCTTGCCGTCGCGCTCGCGGGCGGCTTTGCGGGTGGCCTGGGCAACTCGCGCGACCAGGAACCCGCCACGCTCATCGCCGGCGTGGCCGTGGCGACCGCGCTCATGCCGCCCCTGTGCGCGGCGGGCTATGGCATCGCCATTGCAAGCGGGTCACTGTTTCTCTCGGCGCTTTACGAGTTTGGCATCAACGTGGTCTTTATCGCACTGGCCGCCGAAGCCGTGCTGCTTCTTTTGCGCGTGCCGCTCAAGCGCGACCTGAACGGCGACGGTATTGTGACTGCTGAAGAAAACGCCGAGGTCAACGAGCTATCGCGCAAGGTGCGCCGCCACATCATCGTGGGCACGGTGATCTTTGCCATCCCCTGCATCGTTATGACCGCGGGGTCCATTGGCTCGGCGCAGGCCGGCGTGCAGGACGGCTACGGCGTCACCGAAACCACGCGCGAACTTGCCGCGGTGCTGCCGGGCTTTAAGGATTACACCGTCGCCGTCGAGACCTCGGCTACCGAAGGCGAGGAAGAGGGCATGGTCGAGCGCGAGGTTGTCGCTCACGTGACGACAAGTGAGGCGCTCGGGGCACACGACCGCCGCGTTGCCCGCAAGCTCATCGATCTCAACGTGCCAGAGCTCGATCGCGTGGAGTTTGACGTGAAGTGATGCCGGCGCGGGATGTTACAAAACGCTACCGTCTTTGAATGCCACCGTCGTTTTCCTCATATACCATGGCGTTTGCCCAGCCCTGTCCAATGTCCGCAGCTTAACAATCGCCCCTTAGCGGTAGTTTAAGCTTGCAGCGGCGCAGAAACACGGCTTTGGGGGGCGCGGTCTGCCCCCAAAGAATCGTTTAGTACTTGAAGAAGCCCTCGCCCGAGCTTTCGCCCAGCTTGCCTTCGTCGAGCATTTTCTTGAGGACGGAGGCCATGGCCTTAAAGTTGTAGGGCATCATCATCTTTTTGAGCAGCGGGCTCACCAGGCCCGGCACCTTCTGATACTGCATGACGATGTTGTAGGCTGTCTGGATGCCCACCGTATCGAACACGCGGAACGGGCCCTTGGGGGCGCCAGTGCCACGCGTCCATGCGAGGTCGATGCTCTTGGGGTCACTCACACCCGAGACATACAGATCAAGGCCCGAAAGCAACCATGGCACCAACATGGAGTTGAGCAGGTAGCCGTTCTTTTCCTTGTTGACGGGCAGCGCCAGCATACGGATGTCGTTGGCAAAGTCGACGAGCTCATCGAAATAGCGCTTTTCGGTTTGGCTCTGGGCCATGACCTCGGTCATGTTGTTCTTCCAGATGGAATTAGCAAAGTGCAGCGACAGGTACTTCTCGGGACGGCCGGTGTACTTGGCAAAGGTGCTCGGCAGCAGCGTGGAAGAGTTGGTGACGATGACGGTCTTTTGCGGAAGGATCGGGGCGAGCTTCTTGTAGAAGTCGATCTTTGCCTGGGTGTCCTCGGCCATAGACTCGATGACCAGATCGGCATTGGCCACGGCCTTGGCAAGATCGAGCTCCAGCTTGAGCGTGGTGTAAGCACGCTCAACGGCGGCAAGCGCCGTCTCCTTGTCGAAAGGCTGATCGCTATCGGCGATACCGGCGCACCACTCGCCCGTGCCGTCCGCCATGCCCTCGATAGCAGCGATGTACTCCTCGCGCACATGATCGATCTTGGGCTGGGTGCGGCCGATGCTGCCCTCGCTGCGCAGCCAAATCGTTACATCAAAGCCGCAGTAGGCAGCCTGAAAGGCAATCTGGCTTCCCAACACGCCGCCACCGGCAACACAAACGGTCTTGTAGCTCATAGGAACGGTCCTCTCTTGCGTAATTCCATAGATGTGTATTTATTCAACCGTAAGGATGACGCGCGCTGGGGATGGGTTCTATAAACGGACGGTATTTCGCGGCAAACGGCTACATATGTTCATTATCTCAGGGTCCGAGGGCGATTTTCGGTGCCACCGAAACCTCGTTTTCGGAAGTATGCGGCAAATTTTGAAACTCTCGAGCACACCCCCGTTTTCCGTAAATAAAACAGCAGGTATAGAGCTTGGGCATACCAAGTGTGCTCGGCCTATTCAGATTTTGCCGCATACTTCCAAAATCTAAGTTCGCAAAAGGTGATAGTCGGGGCGTTTGCGCAACATATGTCCAGAAAAAACGGGTGGTAGCCGGTACGGCTACCACCCGCTTGCCTCATATCTAGCCCAAAGCAGGCCAGTTACTTCTTAATGCCGCGTCCCAGACGCTCGGCGACCGATGCAACGGCTTCCTCGCTGGCCGGCCCGCAGCTCACGCAGCCGTCATGAGCACGCATCTGGCCGGTGACCTCGTCCATCGCGAGCGGCGCCACCTTCTCGAGCTTAAAGCCCTTGCCGGCGCGCATGTTCTCCTTCGCCACGCTGATCATAAGCTTAATGCGGTTGAGCTGGTTGACCTCGGACGCACCGGGGTCGTAGTCCACCGCGACGATGTTGCTCTCGGGATGCTGGCGGCGCAGCTCCTTAATCACGGCCTTGCCCACCACGTGATTGGGCAGACACGCGAAGGGCTGCGTGCAGATGATGTTGGGCGCGCCATGGTCGATCAGGTCGAGCATCTCGGCCGTGAGCAACCAGCCCTCGCCCATGTTGTTGCACACCGAAAGCACCGTACGGGCCTTGTCGGCCATGGTGCCGATGCGCTCGGGCGCCTCGAAGCGGCGGGACTTCTCGAGCATCTCCTCCACCGGCGTGCGCATCCAGTCCACCAGCTTGATGAGCGCTTGCATGCCCGCGCGCGTAGTAGCAGAGCTTCCCAGCTCGTCTTTCTGCAGCTCGGCATTGCTCATGGAGTACAGGAAGAAGTCGAGCAGGCCCGGCACCACGGCCTCGCAGCCCTCGCGCTCAATGACATCGACCACGTGGTTGTTAGCCGTGGGATGGAACTTGACCAGGATCTCACCGACCACACCCACGCGCGGCTTAGCACCCTCGCCCACGAGCGGCATGGTGTCGAACGCGCGGATGGCCTCGCGGCACAGCTTGGTGTAGTTGTGGCGGTTGAACTTGGGCGCCAGCTTGCGGGCGCGCGCCATGTACTGCTCATAGAGCGCGTTGGCGGCACCGGGCGTGGCCTCGTACGGGCGGCAGCGGTAGAGCATCTGCATCATCACGTCGCCAAAGAGCACCGCGTAGACTGCCTGCTTAAGCAGCGCCGGCGTAATCTTAAAGCCGGGGTTGTCCTCGCCGAGCGCCACGGCGGAAAGCGAGATCACCGGGATCTCGGGGTGGCCGCTCTCGCGCAGGGCCTTGCGGATGAGCGCGATGTAGTTGGTGGCACGGCAGCCGCCGCCGGTCTGGCTGATAACCACGGCCGTCTTGGACAGGTCGTACCGACCGCTCTCGATGGCCTCCATAATCTGGCCCGTTACCAGGATCGACGGATAGCAAATGTCATTGTTCACATAGCGCAGACCGGTCTCGACGGCATCGTGATCGGTCGAGGGCAGCAGCTCCAGGTTATAGCCAGCACCGCGGAACACCTCTTTGACCAGGTCGAAGTGGATCGGCGCCATCTGCGGGCACAGGATGGTGTAGCCCTCCTCGCGCATCTGCTCGGTAAAGGGCACCTTGGGCCACGCGGTCGAAGCACTCTCGCGCTGCGCCTCGAACGTGTACTTACGGCTCGCGAACGCGGGGGCATCCGTGGAAGGCGCCACCGGCGCGGCATCGCCCTGCTCGTAGGCCTCGCCCGCGGCCGTGGCCTCGGCCGCGCGCTCGGCCTCCTGGTCCTTGAGCGCTGCCATGAGCGAGCGAATACGGATACGCGCGGCGCCCAAGTTGGACACCTCGTCAATCTTGAGCACGGTGTAGATCTTGCCGCTGGCCTCAAGGATCTCCTGCACCTGGTCGGTGGTCAGAGCGTCCAGACCGCAGCCGAAAGAGTTGAGCTGAATCAGGTCCAGGTCGTTGCGCATCGTCACAAAACGGGCGACGGCGTACAGGCGGCTGTGGTACATCCACTGGTCGACGACGCGAATCGGACGCTCGGGCTTTACCAGATGCGCAAGCGAATCCTCGGTAAAAACCGCAAAGCCAAAGCTCGAGATAAGCTCGGGCAGGGCATGGTTGATCTCGGGGTCGTTATGGTAGGGACGGCCGGCGAGCACGATGCCGTGACCGCCGTGGTCCTCGACCCACTTAAGAGCCTCCTCGCCCATGGTCTGGATGTCCTCGTGGAAACGCGCATCGGCCTCAAAGGCAGCGTTGACGGCGGCATCGACCTCGGAGCGCGTGATCTTGGGTCCACGCACGCGACCGCGACCGGCTTGTGCATCGGCCACGCGGTCGACGGCGAGCACCTGGTACAGGCGGCGCTTGAGCTCGGTCTTGTCGTGATACGGCACAAACGGGTACAGGAACTCGATGTTCTGCTCGCGGATCTCGTCGATGTTGAGCGCCAGCGCCGTGGGGTAGCTCATGACGATGGGGCAGTTATAGCAGTTGCCGGCCGTCGGGTCCTCCTTGCGCTCCCAGCGCACGCACGGCATCCAGATAAAGTCAACATCACGGTCGATAAGGTTCATCACGTGGCCGTGGCTCATCTTGGCCGGGTAGCACACGCTCTCGGACGGCATGGACTCAATGCCCGACTGATAGGTCTTCTTACTCGACTGGTCGGACAGCTGCACGCTAAAGCCCAGGCGCGTAAAGAACGCGTGCCAGAAGGGGTAGTTCTCGTACATGTTGAGTGCGCGCGGGATACCCACGGTGCCGCGCGGGGCCTCGTCGGGACTCAGGACCTCGCGGTTAAAGAGCAGCTCGTTTTTCTTTTTGAAGAGGTTGGGGACCTCGGTCTTTTGCTTTTTGTGGCCGGCACCCTTCTCGCAGCGGTTGCCGGTAATGAAGCGCCTGTCGCCGCCAAAGTCGTTGACGGTAAGCTGGCAGTTGTTAGAGCAACGGCCGCAGCGGACATGCTTTTGCGTCACGGTAAGGTGCGCGATGTCCTCAGCCGAAAGGATGGTCGAGATGCCATCGGCGCCGGCGCGATCGCGGGCGAGCAGGGCCGCACCATAGGCGCCCATGCAGCCGGCGATGTCGGGACGTACGGCGTGAACGCCCGTGAGCTGCTCAAACGCACGCAGCGTGGCATCGGACATAAAGGTGCCGCCCTGAACGATTACCTGGCTGCCGATCTCCTTGGGATCGCGCAGCTTAATGACCTTGAACAGAGCATTCTTGATGACGGAATAGGAAAGGCCGGCCGCGATGTCGCCCACCGTGGCGCCTTCCTTTTGCGCCTGCTTGACGCGCGAGTTCATAAAGACCGTGCAGCGGCTGCCCAGGTCGACCGGGGCCTTGGCATGGATGGCGGCGTCGGCGAACGCGCGCACGTCCATGTTCATAGAGACGGCGAAGCTCTCGATAAAGCTACCGCAACCCGACGAGCAGGCCTCGTTGAGCATGATGTGCTCGATAACGCCGTCCTTGACACGCAGGCACTTCATGTCCTGGCCGCCGATGTCCAGGATAAACTCGACGCCGGGCAGGAATGCCTTGGCGCCGCGCAGGTGCGCAACGGTCTCGATCTCGCCGGAGTCGGCCTTGAGGGCCTCGATGAGCAGCGCCTCGCCGTAGCCCGTGGTGGTCACGTGGCCGATGGTGCAGCCGGCGGGGATATGGTTGTAGAAATCGGCCATGATGACCTTGGCCGTGCCCAGGATGTCGCCGTTGTTGTTGCCATACCAGGTATGCAGCAGCTGGCCGTCCTCGCCCACGAGCGCGGCCTTCATGGTGGTGGAACCGGCGTCAATGCCGATGAACACGCGGCCAGTGTAGCCGTCGAGCTTGCCCTTGGGGACGACTTCCTGGTCGTGGCGGGTTTTGAACTCGGCAAAATCCTCGTCGGTGGCAAAGAGCGGATCCAGGCGCTCGACCTCGGCACCCTGCGTGTCGCCTAAGCTGTCGATGGCCTCGATGAGCTGCGGGAACGTGCTGAGCTTGTTGGACTCGTGCGCCATGGCGGCGCCGCTCGCCACAAACAGGTGAGCGTTTTGGGGCACGATACGGTGTTCCTCGTCCAGGTTGAGCGTGAGGTAGAAGCGGTGGCGCAGCTCGGAGAGGTACTGCAGCGGGCCGCCCAGGAAGGCGACGTTGCCGCGGATGGG
Source organism: uncultured Collinsella sp. (assembly GCA_900542825.1). Lineage (GTDB taxonomy): Bacteria > Actinomycetota > Coriobacteriia > Coriobacteriales > Coriobacteriaceae > Collinsella. The sequence continues at coordinate 105,086 of UQOY01000003.1, forward strand.
ACGGCCGCACGCCAGGCCCGAGATGGTCTGGGTCACGACGGCTTGGAAGATGGAGGCAGCCACGTCCTCGGGGCGGGCGCCCTCGTTGAGCAGCGGCTGCACGTCGGTCTTGGCAAAGACGCCGCAGCGGCTGGCGATGGGATAGATGGTGGTGGCGTTGGCCGCGAGCTCGTTGAGGCCGCTGGCATCGGTATGCAGCAGGGTTGCCATCTGATCGATGAACGCGCCCGTGCCGCCGGCGCAGGTGCCGTTCATGCGCTGCTCGATGCCGTTATCGAAGTAGATGATCTTGGCGTCCTCGCCGCCCAGCTCGATGGCGACATCGGTGGCCGGGATGAGGGTCTCGACGGCACGCTTGCTGGCGATGACCTCCTGGACAAACTCCAGGTCGAGCCACTGGGACAGCAGCAGGCCGCCCGAGCCGGTAATGGCGCAGGTCATCTGGGCCGTCGGCAGCACGGTCGCAGCACCCTCGAACAAGTCGCGGGCGCAGGCACGGACGTCGGTGTGGTGACGCTGGTACTTGGCGTAGACGATCTGGTTGTCGTCGTTGAGCACGGCGAGTTTAACGGTGGTGGAGCCGACGTCGATGCCCAGGTGCAGGTTGCCGTGGGCGGCCTCGGGGTTGAAGATCGCGCCTTCGGGGGCGTGGGCAGCGGCTACGGGCTCAGCGGCGGTGGCGGGCTCGCTAGCAACGGACGTCTCCCCTGCCGCGTTCTTGGCATCGGCAACTGCCTCGGCAACTTTCTCGGCAGCCGCGGTCGCGGCCTTCTGCGCGGCGTCCACCACGGTGGGCGCGGCCTCGCGTGCGGCAGCGACCACACGGTCCTTGATGCCCTCGACGAGTTTGCTCATTGTCTCTCCTCTTAGTTGTTGGACTCGACGGTTGCGGCAGTGTCGACCGCGTCCTCGAGCTGCAAGTTCAATAGCTTCATACCGTATTCCGGCACGTTGATATCGATGGGTTGGCCATACAGGTCACCAGGGCGCACAAAAGCGAGCACCGTCATAATGCGCGCCATGGCCTCGGGCGATTCGGTGAGTCCGCGCTCAAACCAGCGCTGAATCATGCCGACCTCGGCACTCACGACGTAGGTGACGTAGTAGTCAAAAAACGTACCCAGCGCCAGGCCCAAAATGCCCGTCTGCGCACGCGGCACCACAGCCTCACGCGCGGTGTCGATAATCCTTTTAATGAAGGCCTGGTCGCCGCCCGGACCCAGCAGCGCGCCGATTAAGTCGCGGTTGGCCGCAAGATAACGCAGCAGCTCAACCGAACCGGGCGCCGGCTCGAGCTCATCGATGTTGTGATAGAGATCGGGCAGCTGAGCTGCGGTGATAAGCTCAATGCGCTCACGGATCTCGACCAGCAAGCCGTCCTCGATTTGATTGATAAAGTCGGGGATATCGCGGTAATGCGAATAGAACGTGCGGCGCGTAAGGCCGGCACGCTCGGTGAGCGACGCGACGTTAATGCGCGAAAGATCGCCGCTTTCGGCAAGCTCGCTGGCAAGTGCCTGGCGAAGGGCACGCTGCGAGCGAAGGGACCGGCGATCGCATTTCTCGAGCTGGGACAAGCGTCCTCCTTGTTACTCAGCCTGTGCGCTATTGCACAGTGCGAGTATTATTGCACACCGTGTGTACCAACACGTAAAGGCAATATTTGGGATGTGGCGAAAGGGCAGTCCCTTTGTCACATCGAGCCGCCGATTGGTCCCGTTAATGGGACCAACAATCGCCGCACCCATTGCATCATGCCGGTAACGATCGATAAGGAGGCCGACATGAACAATCAGGCAAGCGATGGCATCACCGATGCCGGCAAAGACCTCGTCCTCAGCTGCATCAAAAGCCAAGAGCTGCGAGACCACATGCGCAAATACCTATACTGGCCAGCGCCAATCATCGCCGGGTCGCTGAAGACGCTTGACGAAAAGCGCGCCATGCTCGAACAACTTCGCGAAGAGGTCACACCGGAGCTCATCGAAGATATCGATTCGCATCTCACCCAGCTCAACTGCGCGCTCGACATGCTCAACAACGTCGAGCGCGACCGCGGAATCCTCCTACTGCACGTCATGTTCTACAACGAGGAGGAGCGCGACGCCGACGCCCTTGACGGCCCCTTCCCCATCGCATCGTGGGACGCCGCGCAAACGCTCATGAAGCGCTACATCGAAGAGTATCCTGACGACGACTGGTCCGAATCGTACTGGAAGATCAATCTCTACACCTCGGAAGACCTGCACGAGCACCAAACGGCGCAGCCCTCCCTGTCGTTCGCGGCAACCAAGGACGGCGAGCTCATATTCCTCCGCGATCTGCGCAATCACCGCACTCGCAAATCGCATGTCGAAAGCGTCTGGCGAAACGATAGCAGGCGGTTCTGCGCGAACAACGAGCCTATCTACACGCCGTGGGTACCGGGCGACATCCTCAAAATCGACGGCCGCCCCTTCGACCACGGACCCCGCTTTGCCATTGTGCTCGAGAACGATTACGAGCACACGCTCCGGGGACAGATCTGGTGCGCAGGGCCCAGTAGAGATCATGGTGTTAAGGAAGGTTCGCTTTCATCCGGCACCTTCAGCGACAGTCTCTTGGACCCCTTCATCCCCTCTGCCCTCTACACCGCCGAGTGCTACACCGGCGACCTGCCGGACGACTGCGCCTTTATGATCGAACTTTCGCAGAAGCTGCACGACAACCCTGACTACGGCAAGCAGTGGTCCGAAGGCTCGGTCGGACACGATTGCCTGCAGCCGTATCGCAAGCCCGCCAGCCAAAGCGAGCTGGATATTCGTCCGGACGTCTTTGAGTTTTTAGACTCGCACAGTATTAAGGAGCATCTTCAACGAATCGACTACGAGCTCACCACGCCCGTAGCGGCTTTTATCGTCGACCGCTCGCATAAAGCGACATTGCAGCAAAAGCTCGAAGGCTGGCAAAAGATCATCGACAACATGCCCAATTGCGCCATGAGCCGCAGAAACGACACGTTCAACATCCCGGACTTCCATGCCTTTCTGCGCAATGCCATCAGGCAGGAGAAACGAAAGCTCGCGCACTTTAAAAGGACGGACGGTCTGAGCCTATATTTCTTTGAGGACTACTCGTGGGACCGACGTGACCGATGCGACCTTCTTTACGGCCCGTACAGCAGTTATCAAAAGTGCTTCGATGCCATCTGGAAAGAGCTCGAAGGTGACAATCCCAAAGTCATCAGAATCACTCGTCGTCCCATCGACCCAGACGAAGACCACTATGTCGACGACATGGTCTTACTCAATGCGAACGGCGAAGTAATGTCTTGCGATTACCGCAACAAAAGCGAGTGGGACGAGGCGGGCGCCGTCAGCGATTTTGAGGACATGTGGTTTGATATCCCGACGCCTTTCCATACCGGAGACATCGTCTGTAACCTCCAACGCCCCGACGAGCCGATGGTGCTGTTTGACCTGCAAACTTGGGGATCCGAACGAGTCGACAAAGAGCTGGCCTCCTCCGCCTACAAAGACCGCCTCGTTGAAAAGGCAGACAAGCTATTGCGCTGGCACCGATATGATGGCGACACCAGCGACATGTACGCCTACGGGTGTCAGGTCTCATCCGCCCTGCACTTCCCCTTCTACATTGGGGAGCCTGAGGGCTTTCTTTTGGACATTGACTATTATCGCGAGCCGCTCAAGCCGGCGGAGCGAATCCTCTACGGCGTCAGGGCGTATGTCAAAGGCGACCTGGCGGTTGACTCGCTCGCCGCGATGGCCAGCGCATGCGAGCTACAGGCACTGGCGGAGAAAAAGGCCCGCGGCTTCGAGGATGCAGACAGTTGGCTCAAGGACCGCTACCCGGAGCTGTTCGATACGACGGTTGAGCCTAATTTAGAGGGAGATTGCACCGGTTGCTTGGATTAAGGGGTCGACGCCCTAGCGGCGGCAACCCCTTCTGCTACGCTTCGGTGCGCTGTTCATCGGCACATCAGCGATACCATTCCTCCAAATTGCGCGACCATGCGTATTCCCAAGTGATTTCTGCGGGAGGTTCGGCGATTTGAAGATAGGCCTCCCACATGAGCATGGCTATTTTCTTGAACGGAAGAAATCCGCACGCTCCGCCGAACGCGGGGACCACGATTCGCTGACGCGAAGTTCGCATCGCTTCCATAAGCGTTGTCCTCATGCATTGATAGACAACCAAGGGGTCAACGATGGGAGTGGGGACCCGCATGGTCGGAGTGTGTATGAGCAGAATGTTCTCGTGCCCGGGAATCGGGACAGAAAAGCTCGTACCGACCGGTTGCTCTCCGTAAAACCGATCAAGAATAACCGATCTCACTCGTTCGGCAAGCGCCGGTCCAAACTTATCGGTTATTGCCAAGTCGTAATTGCCATCCATCAAGCCATATGAGTTCGCCGGCGATACGACGGCATCGATTTCAGGCTGCTGTCCGATAAACGCCTTAAAATCACAGCAATGCACTGCAATGCCTTTGTAGCCCCTAAAAGCGTCCTCCCAGGCCTCCGCCATACCGGCGCTATTCGTCACAAGATCCAACATCATATTCTGCATGGCAATCCTTTCAGTATGCGCATATCCATGTACCAGTGCGTTTCCAAAAGTATGTTTGACGCGAGATTCATATCAGACCCGTTAATGGGACCACAAAGCACAACCTCTGATGGATGCTAACGGCAACGACCGAATTGGAGGTTGCTATGGACAGCCAAGCAGATACCGTGATCACCGATGCCGGCAGGGAGCTCGTTTGCAGTTGCATCAAGGACGATGAGCTGCGTGCTCATATGTTCAAACACATGGGAATGGCAGATGGCTCCCTCTGTAAAATCATCGGCGGCTCCCTCAAAACCCTCGACGAAAAGCGGACCATGCTCGAGCAGCTTCGCAAAAAGATCTCATCGGATTACGCCGAGGCGATCGACTCCGGCCTCGAACAACTCGACACTGCACTCGATATGCTTTACAACGTTGACCGTGACCGCGGTATCTTGCTGGTCTCCGGCGTGTTTTACAGTGAAGAGGAGTGCGGGCACGACACCTTTGATGGTCCCTTCCCCGTTGCCTCTTGGGATGCCGCTCAAACCCTTATGAAGCAATACGTCGATGACGACCCCGATGAAGATTGGTCCGAATCATTCTGGCAGATTAAGCTCTATACCGCCGAAGACTTACACGACCGCCCGCGCGCTCAAGCCTCGCTGATATTCGCCGCGACCATGACGGGAAACTTGGTCTTTTTGAGCGACCGCCGAAATCGACGGACCCCACGCCAAAGCATCGACCACGTGCTATGGAACAAAGGCAAGCGGTTCTGCGCCAATGGTGAGGTCTTTTACACTCCCTGGGTCCCCGGCGACATCATCAAGATCGATAGTCGGCCCTTCGACCACGGCCCCCGTTTCGCCATCGTGCTCGAAGACGACTACGATAGTTCGTTCAAAGGCCAGGTTTGGTGCGCCTATCCGAGCAAAATCTACGGCGTTGAAGAAGGCGATCTCCGCTTGAGGGATTTCACGGACGGCTTCCTCGACGACTTCACACCCTCTGCGCTCTACACCGCCGAACGCTATATCGGCGACTTGCCCGATGATTGTTCCTTTATGCTCGAACTCTCGAAAAAGCTGCACGATGACCCCGGCTGTGGCAAACAATGGTCGGATGGATCGGTCGTACACGACTGCCTGCAGCCATATCGCACATCGGCCGGCGCCGGCGTCAACGCCATACGTTCGGACATTCTCGAGTTTCTCGACTCGCCTGACATCAAGGAGCATTTGAGAGACATCGGCTACGAGCCTACCACGCCCGAGGCGGCGTTCATCGTCGACCGTTCGAACGAGAAGACGCTGCAACAGAAGATCGAGGCCTGGCAAAAGATCCTCGAAAACATGCCCAATTGTGCGATGAGCAGGCGATACGGCATGTTCAATATCCCCAACTTCCATGTTTTTCTTCGCGACGTCATCAGATGGGAGCGCAAGAAAATCGCCCGGTTCAAACAGCCTGGCAAGCACATGTTTTTCTTTGAGGACAGGACGGGAAGTCCCCATGAGAGCGGGTGCAATTATGGCCCCTACACCAGCTACGAAAAATGTTTCGAGGCAATCTGGAATGAGCTTGAGGAGGAGAATCCTACCTCGATTGAAGTAACACGCCGCCCGATCGATCCGGACGAAGACTACTATGCCGCCGATAAGCTCATGCTCGACGCAAATGGCAAGGTCATGGATTGCCAGCTGCGTTGCATCGACAAAGAACGCGAGGGCGAAGACCCCACTTTTGCCTTTGAGCTGATGTGGTTTGACATCCCGACGCCATTCCACGCCGGCGACATCATTTGTCGTCACGGCGACCCTGACGACCCCATGCTGCTTCTCAATATGCAGACATGGACCACGAAGCGGATCATGGATGAGCTTCCGCCTTCCACCTACAGGGAATGCGCCAAAAAAGGGGCCGACGACCTGCTCAGACACCATCGGCAAAATGGCGATACGAGCGACATGTACGCCTGCGGCTGTCAGATTGAATATCCCCTGGAGTACCCCGTCTATATCGGAGAGCCGAGTTGTTTTCTTCTCGATATGGAATACTGCCGCACCCCGCTCAAGCCGGAGGCGAGAATTCTGTACGGCGTGCGGGCATATCTCGACGGCAATCTGGGTCTTGACTCACTTATTGCGCTATCAAGTCTTTTCGAGCTGCAGGCGCTGGTCAAGAAAAAAGCCGAGCGGTTTGAAGGAGAAGACCGCGGGCTCAAGACCCGCTACCCGGAGCTGTTCGATGACACGATAGCCCCGCCGGCACGATTCGAAACAAAGAGGAGCTAACCATGGACATCTTGGATTTTGTTGACTCCCGGGACATTCGGGAGCACCTGCGCAGCATCGACTTCCAGCCCAGCGCCATCGAGGCAGCATATCTTGTTTGGTTTTCGAAAACCGCCACGCTCGAGCAGAAGTGCGAAGCCTGGCAGGAGATTGTGCAAACCATGCCCAATTGTTCGCTGGAGGCAACCCTTGCCGGTCTTGGAAGGCCGGCCATCCCCGATTTCCATGCCTTCTTGCGCTGGACAATCGATTACAACAAGCGGTGCGTCGATGCGTTTACGAGTGGGACGGGCTACGTTTATCAGTATGAAGAGGAGATTGTGCCTGACGGGCAACTTTGCGGGGCCTTCGGCGCGCCATTCAGCTGTTATGAGAAATGTGTCGAGGCGTTGCGCGGTGATGATGAACTGATGAGCCGTCCAGAGGCACGCGTACGCATCACCCGGTGCCCGCTCGATGCCGGCAAAGAACATCGCCGGGAAGATTGGCTCCTAGTGAACGGCAAAGGTGAGGCCCTTTCCGTTTATTGCCCTTCAGCCGGCCCCGTTGAGAACGATTGGGAGATCGCATTCGAGTTCATCTGGGTCGATATCCCCACGCCGTTCCACACGGGCGATATCGTCTGGACGCCGCAAGGCAGTGCCCGTGAGCCGTTCACGTTGTTCGATCTGTCCACGTGGGACCGGACAAAGCTTGAGGCAGAGCTTCGGCAAGCAGACCGTTCTGACGAATGGCTTGATCATTCGCAGCAACGCCTCGAGCACTATCGCCATGCAGGGGATATCAGCAACATGCGCGCCACTGGTTGCTCGATTACCTACAACGAGACGTTTCCCCTCTACATCGGCGAACCGGAGCCGCTCTATCTAAATCTCGAGTACTACCGCAAGCCACTCGAAGACGAACAACAGATTTTAATCGCAGCCCAGGCATACCTGCGCGGCGACCTGTATGTCGACTCACTCATCGCGTTTATCGACACCATAAGGATGGAGTCCAAGGCAAAGCGCAACCTGGAAGAGCTACGTCTAGATCAGGCACCGCTCAAGGAGAAGTATCCGCAGCTATTTAAGTAGAGGCTGCCATGCCCGAATCTACGAAAAGCCACACCGGCAAACCGGAGGCCATTATGCACGAAGAAATAATCAACTTGATTGACTCTCCGGAGCTGCGAGAGCATTTGCTGCATAATCCGCAGCTACTGAGTGGCGATCATTACATGCAGATTGTCGGCGGAGCACCGGTTGAAATTACCCGCAAACGAGAGCTACTCGGCAGACTGGTTACTGACGGGTGCAACTCGTCAGACGACACCCTTTACTGGCACTATCGGCAGATTTGTATCGACTATATCGATGGCTGTCTAAACGCGCTAAAGGCCGTCGACGGAAACAAGAAAATGCTGCTTGTCAGCGAAATTAGCTTTATCGACAGCGAAGTTGGATCTGCGATCACGCATGGCCCCTTCCCCGTGGCGTCGTGGGCAGACGCTCTGGCGGCAATGAAGGCATATGCAGAAAAGTGGAGCGGGATGACAGACATGTCGGCCTCGTATTGGATGATTGAGCTGTTCGACCTTGCTAACGACCCGAGCTGTTCGTATCCCTACGATGGCTTTTTGCAGCCGGACTACACCTACTACGCAAACGCCTCCGGCGAAATCCAATACCTCTGCAGGGAGGAAGAGGGCGAATGTGGCGAGGTGCTCGACTGCATTGTGGGTGGAATCTTTGGCCCGTGGTTCAAGGGGGCATATATCGACCTGCCCACGCCGTACAGAAAGGGCGACATTCTTGAGATCGACTGCCGGCCATGGGCACCAGGCCCTTGTTATTGTCTGGTAGCAGACTCGGAATTGGACTGTCTGTATCCCAATGGCGATGGGCAGGTCAGATGTGGCTCTATCCCCTACGGCAGCTGCTTTGCCGGATGGGCGCATACGAACCTGATGTTGTCGCCTGTGTTCAGAGCGAAGAAAGTAACGCACCCTTTGCCGGAAGAATACGCGACCCTGCAAGCGATCGAACTGGAGCAGATAGACGACTTACTAGAAGAGTGCGCCGGCAACAAAGAGGAAGAGCCTATTTGGCTGGATATATATCGGCATCGCGCTCGATGACGGAAGCTACGGAAAACCGCAGCGATCCCCATCAGTAGGTCTTGGCCATATCTCAATTCAACATTCGAATCTTCATAGACACGAAAGGGGCCGTGCCCAAACCAGGCACGGCCCAAGAACGAGGATCGGAATATCTTTGGGCGATGCAAAAGCATCTTGAGCCGCCCAAGCTCTGCACATAATGTCGAACTTGGGCGGGGCTCCCCCATTGTCAATCGACGCTAAGCTTAGCGACGATTTATTTCATCGTCTCCTTTGCTTTGTCAAGACGACTACCCTTGAAGAAGTACCAAATCATCAGGTCGACTTCATGGAAGCCAATATCTGGGGCGGAGCCGTTATTTAAACCAACCGTCTGGTTTTCCTGCTTACGCCACTCATTGATACCATCAACAATATGGCTGTAAAGATCGAGGTATCCCAGGTAGCCTTGAGCGACCTGGGCGTCAGCGTTTTCAACATCCTCATCGGGCGTGGCAACCAGTTTATTAATCGTACCTCTAATCCATGCGTATCGGTTTCCATAGCGGCTCAATGGAGTGTCATTGTATTTTTTGCACCATTCGTTAAGCCACTCACTCTCATTGCTACCGTAATCAATATAAGCATCCGCATAATAAGGAAGCATTGTGCCGACAACCGTGTCATAGATGCAAAAGTTATCCGTATCATAGATATAAGAGCCGTTCACCTCACGCCTGCTTAGATTGCGACAACCATGGTGGCAAAACTTTGTTGCAAAGGAAAAATTGCTTCGATTGCACTTAAGGTCGCTAGGGTCCTCTTCCGGCAATAGTTTATAAGTCATATTTGTTGTAGCGCGCGCGATGCTGGCAACGAGATTCGCTCGGGACTCAAGGTCTTTTTCCAACAGGCTAGACCCCAGTTTATTATTATTCGCATACTGGCTCACAAGATATGCGGCAGTTATAAGTGTTCCGCCAGTAAGCTCGGCTTCGCTCTCATCCCCCTTTTCACCACTACCGCCTTGCGAATCCTCTTTGATTTCGCAAAGCCGTTTGAGCTCGGCATTCATCTTGCCCATTAGCTTATCTTGGTCACCCTTTACCGTCACTGCAGCCAAATGTGTCGAATTCATTTTATTAGTAAAATAAACAGCCTCCCGAATGGCGCAGGCATCGCCGTTAGAGGCGTCCACATACTTGTCGTGAATTGTGCCCTGGTCAATCCATGTGTAATTCGAATCGTTATTCACGAGACCGTTCACAAAGGCGATGTTCTTATCGCTAAAAACCGGAAAGTCGTTCTGGTCTAAATCAAACTCGTAATACTTATCCGGATGAAGGGAGGCCTCAATGGAAGAAACGATTCGCCTAACATTCCGATCTGCACGCGTCGTCATTGGACGTTCCTTTCTGAATCTGACAGAAGCTCGCTCGCCTTTGTCCTCTATTTGATGGTAATTCTTAACCCACTTAAACGCATCTTCTTGACTGTTGAGCGGTTATTTTCTGCTGGTAGACGCACTGCTGGCCGAGCAGTTGTTACTGGCTATGCCCTCAACCGAAGACTTTTGCGCAGGAAGGTTTCATGTCATCGGTGCTCATGCGAACCAGAGCATCCGCATTGCAGTGGGTCTCGGTGAATGCCACATCGTTGTCTCGGCCCTCCACCGCAAAGCAGCCTGCTAAGATCGCCGCCGTTGGGCTGAGCATGTTGCGTAAGTCGCGCAGGATCTCATTTCCCGGGCGGTTGTCGTCGAGCATTTCGAGTCCGTCGATTACGACTACGACGTCCTTTAGCACTGCCCTGTTCCACGTTTGGTCGCCGAGCAACCAGCTCGTTAAAAGGTCCATGGTCATGTTGTCTTCGGCAAAGATGCCCAGGCTGCGCTGCTTGAGACGCATCGTTGCGCGAATCGCCTCGACTTGACGCTCCTCAGAATCCTCCGGCACTTTGGCGCCCATCTCGGCACGAATAAGCCGGGCAATCGCATCCTCTTCACGCTCCCGAATCAGCACGTAAAGCACGGCGCACTGCTCGCTCAGGCGCAGCACCGCGTGTGCCAGCACGTTCGAAACGTCTTCATGCGCACCGCCAATCACGCTGAGCCCACCCAACCCAACGCCACCACCCAGTGCGTCATCGACCGACGTGCCGGCTTTCAACAAGCGCGGAGCTACGAACAGTGACGTTTCCACACCACGTTCGAGTCCAGAAGCCAGTCGATTGCGAAACCCGCTGAGGTCAAAAGCCTCGTCATCACGCTCTCCACGATTCCCGCCGCACCGATTCGCGGACGGCGGCATCACGCCCGAAAAGCCCATCATCTCGCCCAAACTCACAGAACGGCCAATTCGGTCGTCCCTGGAGTCCATCTTTAGCGTCATCGCAACCCTCCTAACGCCTACCGCGCTTACCAGTAGCCTTAAAATTCCAAATCGGCTTGAGTCGGTGAATAACATCAACCGTCGGGTCCATGAGCCTCAGTACATCATCCGCAGGCTTATACGCTTCGGGCGACTCATCGAGCGTCGTCTCGCATGCGCTCGGACAGTAGATGCCGGCATCGCGCATCTCGTTAACGAACGACCTAGTATCGAGCGTTTGGAACGCTTTGGTGCGGCTCATCGCGCGACCCGTCCCATGCGACGCCGAGCAGTTCCAGTCCTCGTTTCCCTTGCCGCGTGCAATAACGGCACCGTCGCGCATATTAAACGGAATCAGCACCATCTCGCCCGCACGAGCGCTAATAGCGCCCTTGCGAATCATGCCACCTTCCGAGATGTAGTTGTGCATGGTAGTAAAGCCGTCTCCGTCGAGTCGAATTCCCGTGCGCTCAACAATCTGCGCGACAATCGCCTTGCGGTTCTGGTTCGAGAAGCGTTGGCAGTTATGCATATCGACAAGATACTCGGCAGAAAGATCTCCAACGAGATACTTAAGCTCGTCGGGGATATCTGCCACGCACGTCTTCTGCGCCAGCGCCTGATGGTGCTCCGCCGTCTGCTTGCCCATGTTGCGCGAGCCGGTGTGCACGACCAGATATTGGCACCCATCCTCGTCCTCGTCGAGTTCAATGAAGTGGTTGCCGCCGCCCAGCGTGCCCATGGAGCGCTCAACCTTGCGTTTATCCTGCAGCCAATCACGCGACTCCATGCCAAAGTCCGCGAGTACGCAGGCAGGATCGCGATGAAGGCTAAAGCCCGTAGGCACCGCGCGCTTCACATCGCGATTGAACTGAATGAGGTCGTCGCGCGCAACAGTCTCCGCAAGCGGTACACAGTACATACCGCATCCGATGTCGACGCCCACCAGGTTTGGAATCACCTTGTCGCCCAAGTTTGCCGTAAAGCCAATCACGCAGCCCTTGCCCTTATGGGCATCGGGCATGATGCGGATCTTGGCGCCTTCAAACGCCGGGCAGCTGGAGATCTCCTCAATCTGCTCCTTGGTTGAATCCTCAAGATTCTCGGCAAAGACTTTGATGTCTGCCATCGCATTTCTCCTGTTCTGATCCTTGTAAACCGGAACCGGCCCCAAGCCAACAGAGCGCATGTCACACCAGCCAGCCAAACCGCCGACTTCCGTTTAGCCACCTTTCGCCCTATTCGGGCTCTTATTGCTGCGAATACTACGAGCAGGCGGGCTACAATGAGTCCCAATAACGGGTCTTGTTTTAGATCTCCGGTTGGTATGCTGCCGGCGAAAGGAGACAACGTGGCGAACAGACCAAATCAAAAGCTCAGGCTTCTGTTCCTGCTTAAAACCTTGATGGAAAAGACCGACAGCACGCACGGACTCACGACGCAGCAGATCATCGAGGAGCTCGCCTATCACGATCTCGAGGCCGAACGAAAGGCCATCTATCGCGACCTGCAAACGCTTCGCGACTTTGGGCTCAACATCGACCAGCGCGGTGGCAAGGAATGGACGTTGGTCTCACGCCCGCTCGACCTCCAAGAACTCATCATGCTTGTTGACGCCGTGCAGAGTTCGCCGTTTTTGACCGATGAGTTGACCGACCACCTCATCGGCAAGCTGCAGAACCTCGCCAGCCTGGGCGAACGCGAGCTGATGCACAAGCGCGTCGACGTGCCTTCGCGCGTGAAAATGCAAAACTCCGATGCTCTGCACAATATCGACCTTGTCCAGCAAGCCATGCGCGAAAAGCGCAAGATCCGCTTCCGTTACTTCCACTACAACGCCGCCAAGCAAAAGGCCTTCAACCATGACGGAAAGACCTACGAGCTCACACCCGTGCGTCTTATCTACTCCGACGAACTCTATTACATGATTGGGTTTAGAGATAAATGGGCCAACGCCGGCTCGGGCCATCAGCCGTTCACGCCCTACCGCGTCGATCGCATGCTCGACGTTGCGGTATCTGAGGAGCCCGCGACCAAAGATCCGCGTATCGCGGGCTATGTGCTCGAAGACCACGTCTCTCCATCATTCGGCGTATATGCAGCCAACAAAACCACCATGGTGCTGGAACTCGATGACCGTGCAATGAACCCGCTCATCGACAAGTTCGGACTGGACGCCGTTGTGTTTGAGAACCAGGATGGGCGCTTATTAGCAACTGTCAAAGCCCCGCTGTCGCCGCAGTTCTTTGGCTGGCTGCTGCAACTCAGCACCTTCATTAAGATCGTTCAGCCCCAAAGCGCCATCGATACGTATCTCGACTATCTCGACGACACTCGAGCACTTTACCAGGAAGACAGGTAATATTTCATGGCTACGACCCACAAATTCGATGAATCGTTTAAGCTTCTGAACCTCGAACAGCGCGAGGCCGTCGAATGCCTAGATGGCCCGCTGCTCGTCATTGCCGGTCCCGGCACCGGCAAGACGCAGCTACTGAGCCTGCGCGCGGCGAACATCCTGGCCAAGTGCGATGTCGCCCCGCGCAACATCCTCTGCCTCACCTATACCGAGGCGGGCGCGGAAGCCATGCGCAAACGCCTGATTGAGCTCATTGGGCGCGACGCCTATGGCATCGAAGTCAGTACGTTCCACGGATTTGCAAGCAGCATCAGGTCGCGCTATCCCGAGTACTTCATGCGCCCTTCGACCGACACGCTTGTTACCAGCCTGCACCAGCAAGAGATTTTTGATCGGCTGCTCAAATCGCTGCCCTTTGGGTCGCCCTTGGGCGGAGGGTCGCCCGATATGCCCGCGCAAAACATCGGCAAGATGATTGGCTTTGTCTCCAAAATCAAACGCAGTGGCCTGGACTACGACACGCTGGGCGCCATCGCGCAGCAGAATATCGACGCCGCTGCCTGGCTCACCGAGCATTCCGAGCTGCTTACGCTCGCCTGCGAAAGGGCAAGCGCCGCGTTGGCAGAACGCTTTGAGGAAGAGGTCGAGCGTGTCTGCGCCATGGCGCCCACAGCGCTCACCCGCCCGATCGACTGTCCCGCCGGCACGTATGTGCCCTATATCCTTGCGCTGCGCGATACCGTTCGCCGCACCAAGCTCATCGACGAGAAGGGTAAATCCTCGGGATACACCAAGGTGCGCGATGCCTTCTTTGGAGGCAGCAGCTCTCAGGGGCGCACGTTTAAGATTGCCGAGCAGAGTGAGCAACTTAAGACCGCTTGTGACGTCGCGCGTCGCTACCAAAGCGAGCTCGACCAGCACCATCTCTACGATTACGACGATATGATCGGCGATTTTGTTGACGCCGTCGAACACAATGACGCGTTGCGCCAAGTGCTCCAGGACACCTATACCTATATCCAAGTTGACGAGTTCCAGGACACCAATGGTGCCCAGATGCGCATCATCGAGCTGCTCTGCGACGGCGTTGATGCGCCCAATATCATGGCCGTTGGCGATGACGATCAGGCCATCATGCGTTTTCAGGGCGCCACGATCGAATGTGCCAACCAGTTTGCGGCCGAGTTTTCGCCCCGGAGCATCGTGCTCAAGACCAACTATCGCTCCACGCCCGCCATCGTTGAGTTCGGTCAAGCCATCGCACGGCAAATTGAATATCGCCTCGACGCCAGCTCGAATAAGTCAATCGAAGCCTCCAAGCCTCAGGGTGATCAGGTCGACTTTAGTGAGAACGTCTTCGGCGGCAAAGCCGAGGAATACGCCGCTGTCGCTGCGAGCATTAAGCAGCGGCTTGTTAATCACTATCTCGATGAATGCGAAGATCCCGACGAAGGAATTGCAGTCATCTCTGCCAAACACGCCGCCTTGCGCTCGCTTATCCCCTTCCTCGTTAAGAAAAACGTGCCGTTCTCCTATCGCGAGCGGCAGAATCTCTTTGCTTCCGAGCGTATGCAGACGATGCTGGCACTGCTGCGCTGCGTTACCGCGCTTGCTCGCGGGCAGAAGGAGCTCGCCAGCAGTTATCTTCCGCAGATTGTCTGTGCCGCCGAGCTGGGCGGCGACCATCCATCGTCCGTTACGTTTGCGCTCAGCGCCAAGCGCGAGCATCGCGGCGACTGGATGGCCGCCATGCGCGAGAGTAATAGCGCCCACGTCAAAAAGCTGCACGACGATCTTATGCAGTGGGCGGCCGAGGCCGGCGCCTCCCCGGTCAGAGCATTGCTCTTTAAGATTGCCAAACGCAGCCTTGACTATTATCGGGATCATAAAAAACAGGATCCGCTGGGCGCCGCCGAATTCAATGCCGGCATCCGCGCCCTGCTCGCCTTTGCCGAGGGTGAAATGGGCGACGCGCGCCGCATGGGACGCACGCTTCGCCTGCCCGATATTGTCGACAAACTCGACGCCGCGCAAAAGTTTGGCGTGAGCATCGATGCATCGATCGATCTTGGCACACCGGGAGCCGTTCGCCTTACTAGCGCCCACAGTTCGAAAGGTCTGCAGTTCGAATGCGTCTACCTGCTCGACGCCGACGACTCCACCTGGCACAAAGGTGCTGGCGGCATGAGCTTGTACCCGTCCAACCTGCTTATTCGCGACGAAAAGGATGACGACGATGCGCGCCGTCTGCTGTTTGTAGCCATCACGCGCGCCAAGCGACACCTCGAGCTGTACCGCGCCGGCGGATCGGCGCTGCAGGAGCTCACGGGGCTTATCGACTCTTGCGAGGTTTCTGTTGAAGCGGACCAGCTCAGTGCCGCCATCGAAACCGAATGGCACGACAACTACGTGTTCGATACGCCCGAGCTCCGTGCGCTTTTGGAGCCTCACACCGACGTGAAGTTTCTTTCTGCCACGGCGCTCAACAACTTTGTGACGTACGAGCCTGGATGCGCAAACAGCCAGCACTTCCCTGAGAAGCAGATCGTGCGCCTGCCCACGGCGCCCACGATACAAACCGAATTCGGCACCATCGTTCACGCGATGTTCGAGGAGATCGTTAATAGAATGGCAATCGATAGCAAGGCAGCGATTGAGACAATTGAGACCAAGTATCGCCAGCAGATTTCGTGGCTCGATTTTGCCCCCGAGGACGTTCGTCGCTATTCGGAGCGCTTCGAGCGGATTTGCCATGCGTTTGTCCCTTGGCTTGTCGAGCACGTACGCGGCTACCGTTGCATCACGGAAGCGAACATGCAGTGTCTAACTGCCGGTGGAACTCCACTCTTTGGTTTTCTTGACCTGCTCCTCGTTGACGATGCAGCTAAAACGGTGCAGATCGTCGACTACAAGACTGGCTTTGGCAAAGAAGTCCCTGCAGGTTACCATCGCCAGCTCAAGTTTTACAAACTGCTGGTCGAAGCGTCACCCGAGTTTTATGGCTACACCGTCACTTCCATGGGCGACTACTATGTAGAACCCGACAAGACGACGGGCGAGCTTCGTCCGCCGTTCGCGACAACCGCCAACGCCGATGACATTGCCGAACTCGAGCAGCTCATCGATGCCACATGGGCTCGCATTGAACACGGTGCTTGGGACACCAGCGCTTTTGAGCAGAGCGATGCCTATGAGCTTGCCATCGAGGAGCAGAAGGGCTGCCGCAAAAAAGCCGATAAAACCGAGGTCATGCAGCGCGCCTACGAGCACTGGCTTATTGAGAACTCTAGAATGTGACAAAGGGGCTGTCCCTTTGTCACATTATTCGATGACGGTGCGGGAGTTTTGCTTGCGCATGGTGGCGAGCATGTGTTTGGGGACGGCGTGGACCATGCAGCTGCCGATGGTCGCGCTCGCGGCGGCCTTGGCCGCGTCACTGCCATTCTTGGTGGCATAGCTGTGACGGAAACGCTTGAGCATGGCGATGTCGTTGCCGCCGTCGCCGTAAACCGCGACCTCGTCCTCGGCAATACCGTAGTAACCCGCCAGCCACGCCACACTCTCGCCCTTGTTGCACGCCACATCCGTGATCTCGAACATCACTGGATCGAACGGCGCGTTGACCACGCGGTCCGATCTCTCGGCCAAATATGCCTTAAGGTCGCGTTCCAGCTCGGGCGAGGTCACGCGGCAGTTGATCTTGCACACATCGTGGCGCAAGATGTCGCTAATCGACTGGTCGAAATACTGTTCCTCGTGATAGCCGCCACGCGCACGCATGCCACGCATCACGATACGCTTGATGGGGCTGTCCTTTTTAAAGCCCGCCTGGTGCATCTCGAACGAACCGCTCGAGAACATGCCGTCGGGCGTGGAGCAATCAAAGCAAATGTCCGGAAACTCCTTGAGCAGCTCCTCGGTGATCTGTGGATCGATGGTCCAGGTCTTGAGCACCTCGCCATGGCTGTCGCGCACGATGGAGCCATTGGAGCAGCAAGCGTCGAGTGTCAGACCTGTGAAGCCATGCTCGCCGATCGGCAGCGTCGAGCGTCCGGTCGCGGGAACCACATGCAGGCCAGCCTCGGTCAGCTCACGAATGGCGCGGCGGATGGTCCCGTCTGCCTCGTGTAGGGCGTTCAGCAGCGTTCCATCTAAGTCACTCGCAAACATCTTGATCATGGGCATGCCTCTCCTTCGTCTGCACGATATTGTAGACGAAGGAGAGGCATGCCCAAACAATGCCGCCTCGGCGCGGCGGGCCACTGCCTCCGCAAATTCACGGTGCCCCAGCGCGTCAAGACAATCGCCGCAAGCGATTTCTCAGCCGATAAAACAGCGCCGTCGTCAACGTCAGCACTGCCAACATGGCTGCGAATACAATCGTCGGTGCCCATCGATCATATGCAACCCCGTACGTCAATTGGCCGATAGGTATTGCGCAGGAAAGGACCATGTAAACGACCGAAAGCACTTTTCCGCAGAGCTCAGTCGGCGCTGCCCGCTGAACAAACGCGATGATTTCAACCGACGCAATGCTTGCCCACACCATGACCCATGCCGAACCAACCGCAAACACGGTGAACACGCATGCATCTGCGCCGAACAGTTGCGCGACAATAATCGGTGCGACTCCAAAACAGATCATCGCAACATATCGACATATGCCATTGAAAGAAAAGCGATGCGGCCAAATGCCGACCAAGCCACTGCCGGCAAGACCACCCAAGCCCATAGCAACCTCAACTATCCCAACGCAGGACGATTGCATGCCGAGATGCTTTGTAACAATAATGGGAGCGCCAATCGTTAGCCCAACCAACGCAAGGTTCAAAACGGCCGCAAGCAAAATCACAGCGGCCAATGATGCATTTTTCAACAGATACCGAATCGACTCCCGAAAATCGTTTCGGCATGCCGTACGAGTCGCGCCGTCTCCCATCGTTTCAGATGAGGCATTTTGCTTGAGCGCGCTCCCAAACAAGAGAGCTGAAATCGCAAACGCCACCGACGCGGTTGTGCAAAGAGTATCGATGCCAAAGTACCCATAGACGGCCGTCCCGACAACAGGGCCCAAGATATTGCTCACCATGGTCATCTGCGAAACCAATGCAGTGGCCCGCTCAACCTTCTCTTCACCCGCCATGCGCACCGTCTCAATTTGGAGCATTGGCTTCAGCAGCGATTGAACACCATATTGAACACAAAGTATCGCTACTACGACGACCGCAAGAGGCAGCGAGCGCTTCATGGGGATAGACAGCAGCGATGCAGTCATCAGAGCAATGCCGAGGGCCACGAGGACCTCGCGATGTCTTCCCCTATCCGCCAAGATTCCGCCAGCCGGAGTTGCGAGTACGCCGGGTATGAACGCCGTCGCCACGACGGCGCCATATAACGTTGACGATCCGCTGCAATCGAACAAGTAAAGCGGATACGCAAAGCACAGCGCCGACAGCATCGAATACGTGCACAGCTGCGCAACCAGAAGCTCCGTGAGCCTAATTGACCGCACTATTTTTGGTTCCAACAAGACGCTGACGTCTCTCAGTCCAGCCATAAGTCCGCTCCCTATACATACCGCTAGTATGTATTTATCGACTTGAAAAGGGCAGCCGGAGCTGCCCGTTCAAATCTATTACATACCGTTGGTATCTATATTACCACCCGGCGCGGTCCCATACGTCCCAAATCTGCGCCGTTGTCTGAAGCACTTCTTCCCCCAAATCGAGTCCCACCGCGGCAGCCATCTGCGCCAAACATTGAGCGCGAGCGAGCATTCGATCCTTGGTCTCAAGCGGACGGAACAGCGGCAGCAGCCAAAGATTCGCCAACAACGATACGGCCTCCGCCGCTTCACGCGGGCATTCGCACGCAATGGAACCGTCGGTGATGCCCTCCTCGATCACCGGCAAGAGATAGCCATCGGCAGACTCGTTAAACGAGCCCTGGTACTGCATCGCCAGAAGACGCGAGCTTTTTATCGGATCTGCTGCAGGACGCATGCGTGCCCATAGCTCAATTTGCGGAACAACGGACTCGGGAGCGTAAAGCCTTTTTAGCTTTTGGGCGCCGGTCATATTACCGACGCCAAGCATCGAGCGACGGTGCTCAACAATCGGAGTCATCGCCCGATCAAACGCGGCGTTGAAGATCTCTTCCTTGCTCTTGAAGTGATGATAGACAGCGCCCTTGGTCATGCCATCGAGACGGTCGACGATATCTTGAATGCTCGTCCCCTCATAACCCTGTGCGCAGAATAACTCCAGCGCCGCGTCGAGAATCTTCGCGACCGTCTCCTCGGGATATTTATTACGACCCATAATCCGTCCATCCGCAACGCAAGTCTTGTGCCTCATTGCAGCATTTTAACGTTGCGGATGGTAGGCGGTCGATTCTACACCGCGGCGGGGCCGTGTTCGCCGGTACGGATGCGGATAACATCCTCGACCGGCTCGACCCAAATCTTGCCGTCGCCGACGGCACCGGTGCGAGCGGCGCTGCAGATAATGTCAACGATACCGTCGACATGCTCGTCGGCGCAGATGAGGGTAAACTGCACCTTGGGGATCGTGTTGACGAGCAGCTCGTTGCCG
Source organism: uncultured Collinsella sp. (assembly GCA_900542825.1). Taxonomy (GTDB): domain Bacteria; phylum Actinomycetota; class Coriobacteriia; order Coriobacteriales; family Coriobacteriaceae; genus Collinsella. The sequence goes on from UQOY01000003.1 coordinate 125,335, forward strand.
CGCACGTATTCCTTCCAGCCATGCTGCGCGCCGCAGCCCTGCACCTGGTTGATAGTCATGCCGCGAACATCAGCAGCAAACAGCGCGTCCTTGAGCACCTCAAGCTTCTCGGCACGAACAATCGCCGTAATTTTCTTCATAGTAAATTCCTCTCTTCAATAAAAGAAATGAATTGTCCTTCACATGGCACGGGTTTTCCAGGTGCCGCAAACCAATCTCAGAGATCAATAAGTTCAACTGACTGGTCTTAGCAGGTTTCCCAAGTGCCGCAGATTGCCGTGAAAGAGGAGCGAAGCGTACTTAAGTACGTGAGCGACGATTGAACGGCAAGGTGCGGTGCTTGGGGAAGCTGCTAATCGAGTCCGGAGAAAGAAGGATACGCGCTCTCGCCGTGCTGACTGGCATCCAAGCCCAGCGCCTCGTCGGCCTCGTCCACGCGCAGGCTGCCGTGGAACAGCGCCTTGACCACCGCGGCGATCACCAAATCGAGCACCAATACGATAACGACCGTCACCACAATGCCCAGAATCTGCGAGACGAGCAGCGACACGTCGCCCGTGTAGAACAGGCCACCCTTACCGGTCCACGAAAGCTCCGGCACGCAGAACAGGCCCGTGAGCACGCCGCCCAAGATGCCACCAATACCGTGGCAACCGAACGCGTCGAGCGCGTCGTCGTAGCCGAACTTGGTCTTAAGATGGCTGATGGCCAAGTAGCAGACGGGCGATACGATCAGACCCATGACCAGCGCTGCCCACGGCTCGACAAAGCCCGCGCCCGGCGTGACCACCACAAGGCCCGCAACCAGACCGGTGCTGGCACCCACCAGCGTGGGGCGACCGGTGTGCACGCGCTCGACGGCAAGCCACGAGACCATGCCCGCCGCGCTGGCCGTCACGGTGTTGAGGATGGCGAGCGCCGCCACGGCGTCGGCCTTAAACTCGCTGCCGCCGTTAAAGCCAAACCAGCCAAACCAAAGCAGGCCGGCGCCCAACGCCACAAACGGCACGTTATGCGGACGGTAGCTCACCATGCCAAAACCGCGACGACGGCCGAGCATTAAGCAAAGAATCAGGCCCGTCAGACCGGACGAGATGTGTACCACGTCGCCGCCGGCAAAGTCGAGCGCGCCGATAATGTCGCCGATAAAGGAGCCCTCGCCGCCCCAGACCATGTGGACGAGCGGCGCATAGACCACAAGCAGCCAAATGCCCAGGAAGGCCGTCATAGCGCCAAACTTAACGCGACCTGCCAGGCTGCCCGTGACGATAGCGGCGGTGATCATGGCAAACGCCATCTGGAAGGCGATGTTGATGATCTGAGGGTAGACGGCACCGTCCGCAGCATTGCCCTCGGCCGCCTGCAGCACCTGGTGGAGCACCGGCAGGCACAGCAGCTGGTCAAGGCCTCCAATAAACGGGCTCGAGCCGTCGCCACCGTAGGCCAGCGACCAGCCGGCGACAATCCACAGCACACCAACCAGGCCAATAGCGCCAAAGCACATAAGCATGGTGTTGATGACATTTTTGCGCCTGGACAGGCCGCCATAGAAAAACGCCAGACCCGGTGTCATTAAAAACACGAGCATGGTGCAGATGAGCATAAACGTTGTCGATCCCGTATCGTACATTCGCTCCCCCTTGGTCGCATGAACGCTGTCGGCGCTCATGATGCGGCCGAGGGGCAACTGGTGTAGACCAGATACGGCGCTGTTAAACGCTGCGTTGTCGAATGGAAACGGTGCTGCAATCTTAGAAACGGCGCGGCAACGGGCGCGAAACGAACGGGAAATACGCGAGCAAGGGGCTCGCGAGCGTGCCCGCCCCGGCTAGCGCCGAAACAGCTCGTGGGCGCGGTCGCGGAGATTAGTTGCTCGAATGACACCTTCGTAGCGATTGATGCGCAGACGCGGGAAGGCGTTAAAGAAGCGCAGGTCGCGACGGCTGAGCGACACGCTCGGCACCGGACGGCTCGCGCGCCTGCCGGCACGGAGACGGGCGAGCGATGGACGGGGCACGCTCGGCGCGGCATCGGCAACGCGGCGGGCAGCAAGCGCCAGGCCGCGAGCACCATCCGAGATAAACGTAGGCATCGAAGCCTTCTCGCGCAGGACATCGAGCGCGGCGTCACCCAGCTCGGCCAGCCACGCGTTAACGGCACGGCTACGGATGTGCGTCTGTGTCACCGAGTCGATCGCCGAATCGGGAATATGTTCGAGCATGGAGTCGGACGCGTCGGCAAGCGACTCGTTGATGCGGTCGGCAAGGTCGGCGCGCACACGCTCTAGCTGATCGGACAGACGGTGCCAGCTGGCCAACGAGCACACCGCATCGATGACCATTGCGCTCGCGACGGCCACGGCCGCCAAACGAACGATCAAGACCGGCAGATGGGCAAGCAGGCCCAACACCGCCGGCTCCACCACGCGACAAATGCACAACGCACCCAAGCCAAACGCGCAGGCCCAGTACAGGCAGATACGTCCGTGCAGGTTAAACGGCAGGTGTGAGTAATCCCAAAAGCGTGCGCCTGTTGTCTTTTCCAACAGAAGGCCCACGCTGTACTCAATTACGCTGCACACAAGCGCCGCGGCGACAAACTGGCTCGAGGCATCCGGAATCCCGCGCAGCAAAAGCCAGCAGGCTATGCCGCCCACACCATAGATAGGACAACACGGCCCCAGCAAGAATCCGCTGTTGGCAAATCGTCCGTGATTGAGCATGGCGCAGACCGTCGACTCCCACACCCAACCGCAAAACCCGTAGAAGGCAAACGAGAGCACCAGTGCCGAAAGCGGACAGGCGGCAAGCGTCGCGCCGCCAAACGCCATATCAATCGCGGTTCCCACCGTCTAACCTCTCCTCTTTTCGCTCGATTCGCCACTCACGCCATCGTCCGCCCCGTCCTTGCGCGGCAGGCGGCCGGCGACCGTCTCGCGCAGCGCGCACCATTTATCTGCCAGGCACACAATCCATGCCTCACGACACGTCGGCGGCACCGGCACCAGCGGAAACATATGCCGCACGATAATATTCCGCTCGCGCGGCGTCAGCTCAAAATCTTCCTCCGCACGCGCCAGGGCAAAAAACGGGTGGCGAAAGCCATGCAGCCGATGGCTTGGGTCGGGATCATGCCAATCGTAGAGAAAGTAATCGTGTAACAAGGCTCCGCGCAGCAGCGAAGCGCGGTCGACGGAGATACCGACGCGGCCCAGGCGCTCGGCAAAGGACAGACTTGCCCGCGCCACTGAGGTCACATGCGTATACACCGTCACATCGCCATGCTGGATAAACTCGCGCGTCAGGTCCAGACGGCCCGCCTGTGCCAGTTGACGGGCAGCATGGTCCACTTCGCACGCGATTTTCTCGGCACGAACGGCACTGGACATGCTGCCTCCTTCCAGCGACTCACGGCGGCAAGCCACGGCCTGTACGCATTGAATAAAATCCTCATCGAATCTATCAGTATGGCATCGGGCAAAACGTTTTGCCCCGCCAGTTGGCGAATTACCGCGCCGCCGTCACATATCAAACGCCAAAATGTGCGAGACTGTTTTGTGCAATTGTGCCGGCCGAGGGAGCGCCGGCGCTCGATTCGCATGGAGTAACCCACAACGATGCTGCTTACGCAAACGACAACGCCCGAGGACGTCAAGGCTCTTAATCGTGCCGAGCTCCCGCAGCTCTGCGACGAGATTCGCCACGCCATCCTCGAAAGCTCCGCCGCTGTCGGCGGACACGTTGCCCCCAACCTGGGCGTCGTTGAGCTTACGGTCGCGCTCCATCGCGTGTTTAACTCCCCCACCGACAAGATTGTCTTTGACGTGTCGCACCAGACCTACGCCCACAAGGCGCTGACCGGGCGCGCGTACACCTATATCGACCCGGCACGCTACGGCGAGGCCTCTGGCTTTGCCAATCCCGACGAGTCCGAGCACGACCTGTTCGCCATGGGCCACACCTCGACCTCGGTGAGCTTGGGCTGCGGCCTTGCCCACGCGCGCGACCTGGCGGGTGACACGTATAACGTCATTACCGTTATTGGCGACGGCTCGCTTTCGGGCGGTCTGGCGTTTGAGGGCTTTAACAATGCCGCCGATCTCAACAGCAACTTGATCATCATCGTCAACGATAACGACCAGTCCATTGCCGAAAACCACGGCGGTCTGTATCGCAATCTGACCGAGTTGCGCGCCAGCAACGGCACCTGTAAGCGCAACGTTTTCCGCGCGCTGGGGCTCGACTACCGCTATCTGGACGCTGGCAACGATGTGTTGACCCTAGTCGACACGCTGCAGGAACTGCGCGATATCGATCACCCCATCGTGCTGCACGTCTCGACCGCCAAGGGCAAGGGCTTTGAGCCGGCCCAGAGCGACCCCGAGCGCTGGCACCACGTGGGCCCGTTTGACATGGCGACTGGGCGCAAGCTCTGCCCGGGCCATCCGAGCGAGCCCGCACCGCGCACCTATGCCGACATTACGGGCGAGGCCCTGAGCGCCGCCATCGATCGCGATCCACAGGTCGTGGGCATCACGGCCGCCACGCCCTATATCATGGGCTTTACACCCGAGCTTCGCGCCGCGGCAGGCAAGCAGTTTGTCGACGTGGGCATTGCCGAGGAGCACGCCGTCACTTTTGCCACCGCACTCGCCCGCTCGGGCGCTAAGCCGGTCTTTGGCGTGTACGGTACGTTTTTGCAGCGCGCTTACGACGAGCTGTGGCACGACCTGTGTCTCAACGATGCCCCGGCGACAATCCTGGTGTTTGGCGCGTCGATTTTTGGCACCACGTCCGAGACGCACCTCTCGTTCTTTGATATTTCCATGCTGGGCGGACTTCCCAACATGCGCTACCTGGCACCGGCCTGCATGGAAGAATACCTGTCCATGCTGAGCTGGTCGCTCGACCACCGCGAGCATCCCGTGGCAATCCGCGTACCGGGCATCGGCCTGGTAAGCCGCCCCGATCTGGCGCCCGCCGAGGGCGCCGATTACAGCGTCGTTCGCTACAACGTGGTGCGCCAAGGTCGCGACGTTGCCGTGCTCGCGCTTGGCGATTTCTTTGAGCTGGGCGAGCGCGTGGCAAACCGTCTGGCTACCGAATACGGCATCGAGGCCACGCTCGTCAACCCGCGCTTTGCAACCGAGCTCGACCGTGAGTTCCTCGACAGCCTTGCCGCCGAGTATCGCGTTGTCGTCACCCTCGAGGACGGCATCTTGGACGGCGGCTGGGGCGAGCGCGTGGCATGTTATCTGGCATGCACGCCGTTGCGCACGCGCACCTTCGGCATTGCCAAGGGCTTCCCCGACCGCTACGACCCCAACGAACTGCTCGCGCAGAACGACATGACGGTCGAGAACATGGCCGCCGAAGCCGTAAGGCTACTCAACGAGTAAAAAACCTCCGCAAGGGAAGCACCCCTGCGGAGGTTTATATTTTCGCGACGCGATTATCTCGATCTGTAACATCTAGAGGACAAATCCTCGCCCAATTGTTACAGATCTAGACAAGACGTCTTAGTCCCTGACGTTTGTCTCAATCTGTAACAGATAGAGACCTTTTGGCCGTCTAACTGTTACAGATCGAGACATTCAAATCCCCCTAAGGATAAAATCTCGATCTGTAACAGTTAGAACCCATTTCCTCGTCTACCTGTTACAGATTGAGACGAACCGCCAAAGTGTCCCCTTTGTGGTGGTTTGGAGTCAACTAGCGGTAGCTTCGCTTGAGGATTTCGACGACGTCGGGGTCGGTCAGCGTTACGGGGTCGTGGCTAAACAGGACGCCGTTGGTCGTCAGAGCGTTGTGCGCGATGGCCGGCAGCTCTTCGACCGTAATCCCCCACTCGCTCATGGCGAGGTCTGCCACATGGCAAGCCTCCATCAGGCGCGTGAGCTCAACCACAAAATCGTGCGGATCATCCGCGGCGGCATTACCCATCAGACGCGCCATGTCGATATAGCGCTCGGGTGCGGCACCGTGATCGATCATCCACGTGTGGTAGGCGCGCGCAATCATGATGAGTCCGGCACCGTGTGGCAGATCGTGATGATGCGCACTCATGCCATGCTCAAGACCATGCGAGCCCGTGGTGCCCGAGGCATCCATGGCATAACCGCCGAGCGTATTGGCAAACGCAAGGCTCGAGCGCGCCTCCAGGTCATCGCCATTATTGACGCACGTAGGCAGCGCCGCGGCGGCACGGCGAATGCCTTCGCGGGAAATCATGTCACCCATGGGCGTGTTGGTATTTGAGATGTAGCACTCAACGCAATGGAACAGGGCGTCGAATCCCTGATAGGCGGTCAGACGTGCCGGAACGCTCACCATGAGCTCGGGGTCGACGATCGAAAGCACCGGGAACAGGCGCGGATCGCCCAGGCGAAGCTTCTCGTCATTCTCCTCGCAGGACAGGACACCGCCCGCATCGACCTCGGAGCCGGTACCCGCCGTGGTGGTTACGCAAACAAGCGGCAGCGGATCGTTGGGGATCGGCAGACCGAGCGCAGTGCCACCATTCACAAAGTCCCAGATGTCACCGGGGCATTCGTTGCCCTCGGCATCGGTATGCGGGTTGGCCGCCACCGCGCAGATGCCCTTGCTGCCGTCCATGACCGAGCCGCCGCCAAGCGCCAGCACAAAGTCGCATCCATGGGTGCGCGCCATCCAGCCACCTGCGTTGACGGTCTCGCGCAGCGGATTGGGCTCAATGCGATCGAACAGCTCATGCGCCACGCCGGCGCGATCGAGCTCGGCTTCCAAACGTCCCAGATATCCAAAACGCTTGACCGAGTTGCCGCCGGTGGTAACGATGAGCGCTTTGGTGCCGGGCAGCTTCTGCGCGCCCAGCTCGCCCAACTTGCCCGCGCCAAACAGCACCTTGGTCGGCGCGAAAAACGAATAACCGTTCATACGCGATCTCCTTACTTATATATATGTCGCGTTGCCGCCATTATAGCGACCGCTGCGAGCGATCATGCCGTCGGCAAAACGCTATCTCAGCCGTAATAATCAGCGTTTGCCCAGATAAAACCTGCCAAAATAAACCTGTCCCTTTTTGGTAGGTAGAATAACCCATAAGGTAAGTATGTTTCTGAGTTATTTCGTGTTGACCCATTTGAGCGGGATGGGGTATAACTCTACTCAACCGCTAGGGATTTTATTGAGAAAGGTGTTCTACCATGAGCAAGAACCTCTCCCAGCAGGTCGTTCTCGACCGCCGCGGCTTTGTCGCCGCCACCTTCGCAACCGTCGCCGGCCTTGGTCTTGCCGGCTGCTCCGACACCAGCGCCGAGGCCGACAAGGGTTCCGCCGCCGGCTCCTCCAAGAGCTCCGAAGATGCCGAGGCTTCCACCACGCTCGACGCCAAGGCATTCGACAAGCTCGTCAACGACGGCCCCAAGGCCGATGACGACGCCATCGCCGCCAGTACCTGGGCGACCGCCGTCAAGGACGCCGGCGTCTTTAAGATCGGTGGCGTTCAGACCTCCACGCTCTTCTCCCTCCTCAACGAGAAAGACGGTCAGACCCGCGGCTTCGACGCCGGTATCGCGCAGCTTCTGTCCAACTACATCCTGGGCGAGAACAAGGTCGAGATCACCCAGGTGACCTCGGACACGCGCGAGTCCGTCCTGCAGAACGGCCAGGTCGACGCTGTCTTTGCCACCTACACCATCACTGACGAGCGCAAGAAGCTCGTCTCCTTTGCCGGCCCCTACTACTACACCCAGCAGGCCATCCTGGTGCTCGCCGATAACGACGACATCAAGAGCGTCGACGATCTGGCCGATAAGAACGTCGCCGTCCAGTCCGGCTCCAACGGCCCCGCCATCCTGGAGGAGTTCGCTCCCAAGGCCAGCCAGCAGGAGTTCAAGACCGACGAGGAGGCCCGCCAGGCACTCCAGCAGGGCCGCGTTGACGCCTACGTCATCGATAACAACATGCAGCAGAGCGCCCTGGTCCGCGAGCCCGGTAAGTACAAGATCGCCGGCAAGCCCTTCGGCAGCAAGGAGCCCTATGGTATCGGTCTGCCGCTCGATTCCGACGGCGTCGCCTTTGTCAACGACTTCCTTAAGAAGATCGAGGACGACGGCACCTGGACCGAGCTGTGGCAGATCTGCATCGGTGACCGTACGGGCGACACCAATGTTCCCGAGCTGCCCGAGATCGGCGCCTAGGCAGCGAGCCTGGTAACGACCGCAACGAAACCATACGGAAACGCATGATGCGCTTTATTGCGGTAAACTGTTTCCTCACTGAGTTGTCGGGGCTTCCGTACACACGGGAGCCCCTTTCCTTACCGGCGGGAGGTCCGCATGAGTCTCTCCGAGCTCTGGTCGCTCTATGGCCAGAACTATATCGACGCGCTGCTAGCAACCTGGGGCATGACGCTTGAGTCGTTTGCCATCGCCATGGTGCTGGCCGTCGCCGTCACCGTGATGCGCGTGTCGCCGCTCAAGCCGCTGCGCGTCTTTGGCGACCTGTATGTCCAGGTCTTCCGTAACATCCCCGGCATCGCGCTGCTCATCATCGTCGTCTACGCACTGCCACCGCTCAAGGTCGTCCTGCCCTATCGCACCTGCGTTATCGTCGCCACGGTCCTTTTGGGCTCGGCCTTTGGTTCCGAGAACTTTATGAGCGGCATCAACACCGTCGGCGTCGGTCAGGTAGAAGCCGCCCGCTCGCTGGGCATGAGCTTCAACCGTATCCTCGCCAAGATCGTGATTCCGCAGGCGCTGCGCTCGAGCGTGCTGCCCATGACCAACCTCTTTATCGCCGTCATGCTCACCACCGCGCTCGGCAGCCAGGTGCCGCTTAAACCGCAGGAGCTCACCGGCGTGGTGAGCTACATCAACACGCGCTCGCTCGGCGGCGTCGCCGCGTTCTTTATCTCGGCGCTCGGCTACCTGGGCACGGCCTTTGTGGTGAGCCACATTGGCAACTACATCGATAAGAAGGTGAGGATCCTCCGATGAGCAAGCACTCCACCTCCGCGCTCACCATGCGCGATGCGCTCTACGAGGCTCCCGGCCCCAAGATGCGCGCCAAGATCCGCATCGGCACCGCTATTTCGCTCGTTGCCGTGGTCGCGCTCGTCGCCGTCGTACTGCAGCGCTTTTATGTGACCGGTCAGCTTTCAGTCCACTATTGGTATTTCTTTACGCACCTCACCACCTGGAAGTTCCTGTTTGCCGGCTTTGAGGGCACCGTTAAAGTCGCACTCACCGCTGGCGCCATCGCGCTGGTGTTGGGCTTAGCCCTTATGCTCGGCCGTACCAGCGACATCAAGCCACTGCAGCTGGTCTGCCGCGTGCTCACCGATTTCTTCCGTGGCGTGCCGAGCCTTCTGTTCATCTACTTCTTCTTTTTGGTGCTGCCCCAGTACAAGATCGCGCTGCCGTCGTTTTGGATGCTCACGCTTCCCGTCGCGCTCGCTGCAGCCGGTGTACTTGCCGAAATCTTCCGCGCCGGCGTCAACGCCGTGCCGCGCGGCCAGGTCGAGGCCGCTCAGGCGCTCGGTCTCTCCAAAGCTAAAATCACCTTTAAAATCGTGTTGCCGCAGGCGATTCGCTTTATCATTCCGTCGTTGATTTCGCAGCTTGTGGTCGTAGTCAAAGACACCACCGTCGCCTACGTGGTGAGCTACCCCGACCTCATGCAAAATGCCCGCGTGCTCATTACCAACTACGACGCGCTCGTGTCGGTCTACCTGGTGATCGCGGTCATCTACATCCTCATCAACGTCGCGATCAACAAGGCCGCTGTCTATGTTTCGCACAAGACCGGTGCGACCATCATCCGCTAACGCTTTACCATTTCGAGTCATAAGGAGCCAAGCACCATGGCACAGAGCACCTCTTCCACCGGCAATCAGCCGCTGATCGAGCTCAGGCACGTCGATAAGCACTATGGCAATCTGCACGTCCTCAACGACATCAATCTCTCGGTCGACCGCGGCGAGGTCGTCGTTGTAATCGGACCCTCTGGCTCGGGCAAGTCGACCATGTGCCGAACCATCAACCGCCTGGAAACCATCGACTCGGGCGAGATCCTCATCGAGGGCGAGCCTCTGCCGCAGGAAGGCAAGGATCTTGCCCGCATGCGCGCCGAGCTGGGCATGGTGTTTCAGCAGTTCAACCTGTTCGCACATATGACCGTACTGCAGAACGTCATGCTGGGACCGGTCGATGTGCTGGGCGTCTCCAAGGACGAAGCCCGCGAGCGCGCCATGGACCTGCTGGGCCGCGTGGGCGTTGCTGAGCAGGCCGATAAGGTGCCCGCACAGCTCTCGGGCGGCCAGCAACAGCGCGTAGCCATCGCCCGTTCACTCGCCATGCAGCCCAAGGCCATGCTTTTTGACGAGCCCACGAGCGCTCTTGATCCCGAGATGATCAACGAGGTGCTCGAGGTCATGGTCCGTCTGGCGCAGCAGGGCATGACGATGATCGTCATCACGCACGAGATGAACTTCGCCCGCCGCGTGGCCGACCGCGTCGTGTTTATGGCCGACGGCCAGATCGTGGAAACCGGCACGCCCGACGAGTTCTTCGACCACCCCCAGACCAAGCGCGCCCAGGACTTCCTCAACTCCATCAAGGGCCACTAACCCAATTGCCACGCGGGCAAATTCATCACCAGCGTTTGTCCCGCGCCGCCCCCGTGCCATGTCCACCCGGATTCGAAAGCCGCACCCATGATCGGAACCCGCACCTCATCGTCCTACACCCCGCATGTCGACGTCGCCCCCGTCGACCGCCCACTCATCCTCGTCGCGCCGCGCTGGGAAGAAGCGAAGCCCTATTTGAGCGAGACGCTCTCCCCCAACGAGGAAATCGCAAGTGTCTTTGTCGACGCCATTCTTGCCGCCGGCGGTCTGCCGCTGCAGATGTCCATCACCGAGGACATTGAGGTCATCCGTCATTACGTGGAAATCGCTGACGGTATCGCCATTCCCGGCGGCCCCGATGTCAATCCCAAACGCTGGGGCGATGATCGACCCTACGACCCCACCCTCTGCTGCGAGATCCGCGATAGTTTTGAGTTTAAGCTGGTCGACGAGGTACTCCGCGCCAAAAAGCCGCTCTTTACCACCTGCCGCGGCACTCAGCTGCTCAATGTCGCCACCGGCGGCACCCTGTGCATGGACGTGCCGAGCCTGGGCGCGCGCGAGGGTCGCACGCAGTGGCGCCACACCCACGTGCTCAACGACCCCGTGCACCCTGTCGAGGTCATGCCGGGCTCGCTGCTGGAGCGCGCGGTTGGCGGGCACAGGCTGATCCAGACCAACTCGGCACATCACTGCTGCGTCGATCGTCTGGGCAAGAGCACGCGCTTGGTCGCCAAGGCAACCGACGGCGTTCCCGAGTGCATCGAAGTCGAAGGCCAGCCTTTCTGCCTGGGCGTTCAATGGCACCCTGAGTACACGTGGAAGACGCTCGAGACCGACTTTAACCTGTGGAAGTCGTTTGTCGAGGCAGCGGCAAAGGTTAAGCAGACCCGTTAGCTCGCAAGCCACACAAGTTAAAGCCTCCTAAGCCAGGGGGGGGCGTACACCAGCCACGGTGCCCGCCCCCCTGTATTCGGTGTGCTCGGTATGGTCATCCCTCACAAACAATCAAAGAAATCTCGACCGCAATCGGTCGACGGTAAAGCAAATGGCAAAAATGCTTGCTACGTTTATTAGGCAGTCAATTAGAATCGAAATGCATTGACTATTCCCCAAAGGGGTCACGCCGCAAATCCACATGAGCATCGAGGACGGAAGCGGAAGCATGGAATTGGCCCCGATCTGTATGTAGATCGCTACAACGTTGACAAGCAGCAGCATGCCAATCGGACCGAAGCCGGACCCAAAATAGGAAACAGCAATCACGCAAGAGACCACATATACAAGGCAGACGACACTCGCCAGAAGAAGTCGATAGCAAAAAATATTCAGGTTGAAATACTGCCGAGCATCCAAAACGATTACGCAGTTAAGACAGTACAAAACGACACTTGACAGGATAAACGCGCCCAAAAGGGCAAAAGAAGACAGCACCACTCGCGCAACGATGGCGCACACACGCTTCCCTCCCCGAGCCTCCGACAACCCCCACGGTTCCTCAATAAAGCCCGAACTGACAAAGCGCGGCACAATGCAAGCCGCGATGAACGGAAAGAACAATGCATGAGCCAACGGGGCCACGTTGAACAGCAGACCGCGAAAAACCTCTGCATTACCAAATAGAAGGACATCCTCCGCCGATAGCCGAAGCGTCGGGTCTGGGAAAAAGCCCAAGAAACTGTTCTCACGGAGGCTACAGAACCACATCGGGAAAGAATTAAGCTGCAATACCACCATGCACGCATAAATTACCAGGATTAAGGCGTACGCCCATTTGCTCACATGCTTCAATTCTGACTGGAGAAGTCTTTTAATCTGACGAGCCATTGAGCACACCCCCAGCGCGAAAGCTCATGAGAGCGTAAATCAATGCCGATAGACAGCTGGCTGCCACGCCATATCCCAGAAGCGTCAGCTGCCCCATATCGCTATACCCAAGGGCACATCCGACTCCAAGGTACGGCCCCGGAAGAAGGAAAATCCATCGCAAGGACGATATGGGCGTCTGAAGGTAAGTTCCGTAGAGCGTCAAGCTCATGACAAATCCAATAATTATCGCAGCCCCGCTCAATACAGCGCTGCCTGTAATCCGATAGATGGTCACCGTCTCCAGCGCAATCGATATCACCAATACGGCGTTAATCATCATTGCGGGCAAAAATGCAGTCAGCATGCTATGCGCATAGTTTTGCCCTCCACGTGTTATCGCTATTGCAAACAGAAGAAGGCAAAGCGCACTATATGTTGCGCCGATTATTAAAGCAGACGAAAGTACATGTGCCAGAGCCCCGTTAAAGCGGGCAAGACCTCTTGCTGAAGAAATTCGGCATCCCTCTTCATAGCCGCGCTCCTGTAAAATCGCCAGGCAAACGATGAGCGGAACGAGCAGAGAGGTGCCGGCAAAAGCACTGCGCACAAGGGACTCATCAGGCACAGTAGGATCGATTACATTCCAGAAGAAACCAATATCCTCCCCGCAAACGCTATTGCCAAAGGCTAGCAACGTTGTTCCGCTTTTTAGAAAGACACCGAAGAGAAGGCCGAACGCCAGCATAAGCGCAAGACCAAACTTCGCCGGAAACATCCTGTGCAAACGCATCATATCTGCCTTTATGGGATGGATCGCCCGCTTCATTGCGAGACCGCCTTCATCAAGCGCCTGTAATACTCTTTTAGGGATGGCGCCTCATCCCTTATGACGTCCATCGATTCCTTTTTCAGCAGTTCGCCGTCATGAAGAAACAGGCAGCTTGTTGCAACCGATGCCAGCTCATCCAAATCATGACTAGAGATGAGCATGGTCTTACCCTGCTCTCGATTCAATCGGCCGATAAGGGTCCATATGCTCTCAATGCCCAGCGGGTCCAACCCATTTGCTGGCTCATCGAAAACTAGCAAGTCCGTGTCACCCAACAAAGCTGTAGCTATATCCAGCCGCCGTTTCATTCCCAGAGAAAAACTGCCTACGCTCTTTTTTTCATCGATGTCCAGCCCGACTAGGCTCAAAACGCGAGGAACCTCACGTTTCTCATCGAGCCCCCATTCCGCACATCGGATCCGAAGATTCTCAGCCGCACTGAGGGATTGGTATGCTCCGCAGGAATCTGGCACATAGCCGACACGCGTCCGCATCAAGCTCAGCTCTCTTTTTGACTTGCCTCCGAAGAGTTCCACGCTTCCCGACGATGGCTCACAGATGCCCAAGACGATTTTAATGAGCGTGCTTTTGCCCGCACCGTTTGCACCGACAAGGGCACAGAGCTCAGACTGATGCACCTCGAAGGAAACGCCATGCAAAACGCGCCGTTTCCCGTAGCGCTTTGATACTTTTGATAGCTTTATCGCTGATGCGTTCATTGGCCTCCCGTTCTGCTTGATAGCAAAACCGCTCATATCGCTCCGTCTTTCCTTTATCGTTTTCCATAGTTGTTATTGTTTTTCGATAACTCGTATTTGTCAAGATAATCTAAAAGAAAGAACCCGTGTTAGACACGAGTCCCTTCACGCTGATATTTCGTTTTAGTTGTTCGCCTTAAGCTACTCGTCACTCAAATCGACAGCGAAGACTGATGTCGGAAGCGACGCCTCGTTGCCTCCGCCATCCCGCATCTGTCTCACGACATTTTTCGCGCGCTCGACAATAAGCTCCTCAAGCTCTTTCTCGCTCACGCGCTGAATAATATCTCCCGGTTGACAATCAAGCTCATCACAGATATCGAGAAGCGTCTTTAGGCGAATAGCTTTTATCTTTCCGTTTCTAAGCTTTGAAATATTAGCCGGAGTATGCCCCGTGGCCCGAATCAGATCAGCGCTGGTCTTTCCGGTCTTAAGCAGCTGCGTCTCAAGCTCGATGATGAGATAGCTCATGTTCCCTCCTACACAAGCTCGTCAGACTGCTCTTGGAGCAGCGAGGCATAACTCCAGATCGCCGAGATAAACAAACAGACAACTGCGCCGATAAACGACCCCGCATCAAAGGTAGCGCCTTGGCAAATCTCAATAACGAAGGAATGAGGCACGATGTAAAGCTCCAGTCCGCCAATGGTGAGATTGACCGATCCATAGGCACCAACAAGCGAAACCGCGGCGTTAACAGCAAAGGCAAGCGCGAGAACACGGATAAGCCGCACATGCGTCTTGGTAAAGGGCGAGACGCCCTGAGAGATATTACGGCTGATCCCACACAAAACGACAAGCGAAATGCCCACGACGAGTGCCAGGCACAGTCCGCTTGGGATAACGATGCAACCGCCATTGAGAAGCGTCACGACACCGAAAGAATCGACAGAAGCAACGTTTGTAACCGCATACCAGATCACGTAAACAACCAACGCGGCAAAAGCGACGAGCATCCCTGCAAAAACGGCTGCCATGCAAAAACCAAGCTTCCTGATATTTTCGCCCGCCTTGGCCATACGCTGAACGCTGTTGGACATACACTCACCCTCATCGACTCTATCGTTATTCGAACAGTTTATCGAACAACGATATGGATTGCATGCGGAAAGCCCCGACAGTGCGCATAGGCCATTCACTAATCAGAAGGGGTGAGAGTGGATTTTTGGACACGTATCGAACGAGCGTGGATAATCTCCCACTTTGAGGCCACCATGGGGCCTAAAACGGGAGATTATCCACTCTCATAGTCATCAAAGCTCGCGAGCTCTTACTCGGCCACCTCGCGCAGGGCCGACATCGTAGCCGCATATTGCTGCTGCAGCGCATGCATCCCCTCGCGAGCGCCGTCAACGGCATCGGCGCCGCGCAGCGCCTCGGTCACCACGACCGCTGGCTCGTACAGATTATCGAATCCCAGGTTCTGACTCACGCCCTTGAGCGTGTGCGCTGCCATAAACGCACCTTCGGCGTCTCCTGCCGCCATGGCGGCCTCCAACTTGTCCATGCTCTCGTCATCCAAAAACTTGAGGGCAAAGCGGGCAAGCATTTCCTCGCCCATCAGCCGAGCGCACGCGTCATCATAATTAGCGCCGATCTTCTCATACGCCTCACGCATGGAAATCATGGGTTAAAAACTCCTTTGGTCAAACTAAATCGTGGGAAACGCAACGACGTCGGCGGGGCGTGCCAACGTCTCGGCAATTTGGTCTTGCACCTCGAGCAGGCAATCGAGCAGCAGCGGGTTAAAGGTGCCGCACTTACCGTCCAGGATCATCTGGATCGCCTCCTCGTGCGGGATAGCGTCCTTGTACACGCGCACGCTCGTCAGTGCATCGTACACGTCAGCCACCGAAACCACCTGCGCGGCGATGGGAATTTCGTCGCCCTTAAGGCCATCGGGATAACCCTTGCCGTCCCAGCGCTCGTGATGCCAACGCGCAATCTGGTACGCATATTCCATAAGCGCATTGCCGGCGTGATGGCTACCCAGCTCAAGCAGCATGTCGGCGCCGATCGTGGTATGCGTCTTCATAATCTCGAACTCCTCGGGCGTAAGGCGTCCGGGCTTGTTGAGGATCGCATCGTCAATCGACATCTTGCCGATATCGTGCAGCGCCGAAGCCAGGGCGATCGTGGAGCGTTCCTCATTGTCGAGGGAGATCGTGCCGCTACGCTGGACCAGACAGCCAAGCAGCAGCTCGGTCAGCTTCTCGATGTTCGTAACGTGCCTGCCGCTCTCGCCGTTGCGAAGCTCCATGACGCCGGCCATGATGTCGATGAGCATGCGACTGTTCTTGACGCGCTCGTTGTACTGCTGGGACAGCAGGTTCGTCAGGCGGCGCTGTTTGGCGTATAGGCGGATGGTGTTGCTTACACGGCGGCGCACGACACGGGAGTCAAACGGGCGGTTGATATAGTCCGAGGCGCCCAGCTCGTACGCGCGCAGAACCATATCATCGGAATCTTCGCTCGAGATCATGATGACAGGCAGATTGTCGATACCCGATCGGCGCGATAAATCGGCCAGCACCTCAAAGCCGCTTATGCCCGGCATGACAATGTCCAGCAGCACGAGCGACAACTCATCGCCATAGCGGTCGAGCATGTCGAGCGCCGCACGACCGTTATCGGCCTCGAGGATGCAGTACTCGTCCTTGAGCATCTCGTTGAGAATGACTCGGTTCATCTCGGAGTCATCGACAATAAGCACCAAAGGCTTTTCGCTTTGGAAAGCCTCGATGGAATCGGCATCGGTCACGACCGTACCGGCTTTTGCCTTAGCGCGGCTCAATAACTGGACAGCGCGGCCAACGCCCTCATCGACCGTCTCGCCATGAATGCGAACGCCACCAACACATGCCGTCAAGCTCACGTACTCATGGCCCGGAATAATCGTGGAACGAACGGCATCGGACACCTGATGCAGGCGACGGGTGAAGTCATCGGAGGGAATATTGGGCATGACAACCACAAACTTGTCGCAGCCATAGCGCACAAGCTCGTCAGTCGAACGGATTCCGCCGCGCATGGCTGTCGCCACAGCACCGAGCGCAAGGTCGCCGGCATGACGGCCACACGTATCGTTGAAGACCCTAAAATCATCAAGGTCGATCATCGCAACGCCGGCATTCATGCGGGCGTTGCGGAGCTTTTCCTCGTAATATCGGCGATTGCGCACACCCGTCAGCACGTCGGTGTAGACAAGGTCCTCTTCTGCAGCCTCTTGCTCATCGATCGGACGCACCATCAGCAAGACGTGAGGCTCGCCCTCGACCTTCAGAGGGCGTAGACGGGCGCGGTACTCAGTACCATCATTGAGCAGCTGCTCCGATACGTCATCGGAACCCGCCAAGGCCTCAAGACTTGACTGACGCAGACAAGGACACCGATCACCGGCGAGCAGGCAGTTAGGCTCGCTCTTAATCTGATCGGCCGACAGCAAACGCACCACGGGGTAGGTCTTCGCGACACGGGCGACCTCGGCGGCAGCCTCCTCGTCGGTTAGATTGGCCTCGTGATTATTGAGCATATGGGGCCCTTTCGATAGTTTCGCATGGTAGCGGTGGGTTCCAAATGCTACAAGGGTAACACCTTGTCGATGCAGGTAAGTACGTGAATGCTGCTACATTTTTATGAGTTGGCAGACGGCGCGATTGAAGCCGCAGACGTGAGGTTTTGAGCACATTTGTTAACACGGCCGAAACGTTTGCGGATGGAGCTTGCTTTGGCTATTGCGGGTGCTAGAACCCCAGGATGCCACGGACCGTCTGGGCAGCCGCTACCGGGCGATCGCGCAGGCCGTTGTGCGCGCCCGGGATCGTCACGAGCGGACAGTCCAAAAGCTCAGCCGCCATCCTCGTGCCCGCCTCGCGGGGCGTGCCAATCGAAAGCTCGCCCAGGAGCACAGCGGCCACCGTTTTCGACGCGCGAACGCTATTCCAATCGGGAACGCAGGTCATAGTAATCCCGTATTCGTTTGCCATGAAACTGCGGCCGTTGCGCAGGGCATGCCTGGCTTCTGCCTCGGTTAACTTGGGGGCCTCGGGGTCCGAATCGCCGATGGCGCCCAGGAAGGCCCGTAATGCCCTGGAAACCTTTCCCGCGGCGATCATCTCGCGCAAAACCGGGGCCGCGCCCAGGCCGGCACCCTCGTTTGTCACGGCGGGTTCATGCAGAATCGCACGCAAGATTATGGCAGGGTTTGCACGGAGGAGCTCCAGCGTCACAAGCGTACCGGCACTGTGCGCGAGCACGTTTGCCGGAGCGCCGATATGCTCGATAACGGCCTGCAGGTCGGCGGCCTGGGCGGCGAGGTCGTAGCGTCCGTCTACAGCGTCGCCGCTCTCGCCGCAACCGCGGCGGTCGTAGGCAATGACACGGTAGTTACAGGCGAGCTCGCGGGCGATGGCGTCAAAAAAGACGCCGTCGACGCAGGCGCCGTGCACGCACACCAAGGCAGGAGCATCAGGCGACACATCCGGGCCGGCATATTCGCGACAGGCGATCATGGTGCCCGCATTCTCGACCGTAAAATCCATACTGTGTTCCCATCGTCAATGCCCATCCAGTTGCACGTCAGTACGGTTGGATAGACCCGCATTGCCTTACGCCTTGTTAACAGATTAACTGTACCCGACCTGAGGCTTTTCATGGCGCGGCATAATAAGCGACGTGAAAAAACGAAACTTGTAAAGCAAGAGCCCGCACCTTGCTTTGGAGCCGATGCTATGCTTAGGCACAATTGTCTTGAGGAGCATATGCCTATGTCTACGTTTTTGAATGCCAGCCCCATCTTTGGGCCCGTTCGCAGCCGTCGCCTTGGTCTCTCGCTCGGCGTCAACATGATGCCGGCCAGCGGCAAAATCTGCACGTTCGACTGCATCTACTGCGAGAACGGCCTCAACGCCGAGCGCCCCTGCCACGAGTCGTATAACACGGCTGCCGTGGTGCTCGATGCACTCGAGGCAAAGCTGCGCGAGATGGCAACCGAGGGAGAGCTCCCCGATGTGATCACGTTTGCCGGCAACGGCGAGCCCACCGCCGCGCCGGAGTTTCCGCAGGCCATCGCCGGTGCCATCGCACTGCGCGACGAACTTGCCCCAAACACCAAGATCGCCGTGCTCTCCAACGGCACACGCGCCGACCGTCCCCAGGTACACGATGCGCTCATGATGGTCGACGACAACATTCTTAAGCTCGATACGGTCGACCCGGCGTTTATCCAGCTGCTCGACCAGCCTGTTGGCCCCTACGACGTCGAGCGCCAGATCGAGACGTTCGCAAGCTTTGACGGTCACGTTATTATCCAGACGATCTTTTTGACCGGCGAGTATCAGGGCAAGCTCATCGACAACACCGGCGAGGAGTACGTTGCCCCCTGGCTCGCGGCGCTTGAGCGCATTCGCCCGCAAGAAGCGACCATCTACACGGTGGCGCGCGAGACACCGGTCGCCGGCCTTGCTAAAGCGGTGCCCGAAGTGCTAGACGCCATTGCCGCGCGCGTCCAAGCCCTCGGCATTCCCTGCCAGGTGAGCTACTAGCAAAACCACGCAGCAGCTCGTGCCCGTCATCCCGCCCCATCAGTTGCGGTGATATAGTTCCTATTTGTGCTGTTAAACCGCTTAAATCGGAACTATATCACCGCAACTTTTATGGACGCGTGGGTGGGCTATACTAGCTGCGGATGAAAGGAAGTTAGCCATGTATGACAAAGGACCCGTGCCCGGCCGCAACGACGCTTGCTGGTGCGGCAGCGGCAAGAAATATAAGAAATGCCATAGCGCCTTCGACGAGCGCCTCGAGCGCCTGTGGGAGGAGGGCTGGGAGGTTCTGCCCCGTACGCTCTACAAGACGCCCGCCGATATCGAGGGCATCAAGCGCTCCGCTGCCATCAACGTGGGCGTGCTCGACTACGTAGGCGAGCACATCGCCGCGGGCATGACCACCAACCAGATCGACCAGATGATCTACGACTACACCGTCGAGCACGGTGGCACGCCGGCCGACCTCAACTACGAGGGCTACCCCAAGAGCGTATGCACCTCGATCAACGATGTGGTCTGCCACGGCATCCCCTGTGACACGGACGTGTTGCACGAGGGCGACATCATCAACGTCGATTGTTCCACAATCCTAGACGGCTATTTTAGCGACTCGAGCCGCATGTTCTGCATCGGCGAGGTCTCGGCCGAGCGCCAGCGCCTGGTCGACGTCACCCGCGCCAGCGTGGAGGCTGGCCTTGCCGCTGTCAAGCCATGGCTGCCGCTGTCCGTTATGGCCGAGGCCGTGCAAAAGACGGTCGAGGACGCCGGCTTTAGCGTAGTGCGCGAGTACGGCGGACACGGCATCGGTAAGGAGTTCCACGAGGACCCGTTTGTGGGCTTTACTACCGAGGCGCCCGATGTGGACACCATTATGGCTCCGGGCATGGTCTTTACCATCGAGCCCATGGTCAACGCCGGAGCGCCCGACATCAAGATTAGCAAGGGCGATGGCTGGTGCGTGCGCACCAAGGACGGCAGCGATTCGGCCCAGTGCGAGGTACAGCTCGTAGTGACTGAGGACGGCTACGAGCTGCTCAGCTGGTAGCCGTGGATGCGCCGGATGCTGACGGGCACGCTCGTCTTGCATCCGGCGTTTTTGTTTGAACGTTTTGCCTGATATAACCTGCCAAAATAAACCTGTCCCTTTTTGGTAGGTTGAGCGGAGAGGACTGCTTGTGAACATTCTGGTTTTGTTGCCCGCCAACGACCGTCATCGTGCAATTCTTGAGTCGAGTGCTCCGGGCGAGGACTTTATCTACACGAGCTCCGACGCCATCACGCGTGAGCAGGTCGCCGATGCCGACGTAATCTTGGGCAACATAGACCCTGCCCTGCTTACCGCGTGCGAGCACCTCCAGCTGTTGCAACTGCAGACCGCGGGCTATGACGATTACTTGGCCGCCGGCACCGTGCCGGCCGACGCCAAACTGTCTTGCTCGGTGGGCGCCTACGGCCAGGCCGTGAGCGAGCACATGTTTGCCATGGTCCTTTCCATGATAAAGCGCCTGCCCGGCTATCACGACTTGCAGCGCGAGCATCGCTGGGAGGATTTGGGGCCAGTCACTTCGCTCAAAAATGCCAATGTGCTGGTGCTGGGCGCGGGCGATATCGGCGGCCACTTCGCCACGCTCTGCCGCAGCATGGGTGCACACGTCCGCGGCATCAAGCGCCATCCGCTCGTCTACCCCATTGTGTTTGAGGACATGGACGGCATGGACGCCCTGCCCGAGCGCCTGGCCGAGGCCGACGTCGTCGCATCCTTTATGCCCAGCACACCCGAGACCCGCGGCCTGGCGAACGCCGAGTTCTTCGCCGCGATGAAGCCGGGCGCCTTCTTTGCCAACGGCGGCCGCGGCGATCTTGTGGTTGCCGACGACCTAGTTGCCGCCCTGGAATCAGGACATCTCGCCGGCGCCGCGGTCGACGTCACCGACCCCGAGCCGCTGCCTGAGGCAAACCCGCTATGGGATGTGCCCAACATGCTCATCACGCCGCACGTCTCGGGCTGGTTCCACTTGGAGGCTACGCTCAACAATGTGGTCGACATTGCCGCAGAGAATCTGCGTCATCTGCAGGCCGGCGAGACCCTGCGCTGCTGGATCGAACACTAAGAATTACGCCGTTTTACAAACGGCGTAATGAGCCGACGCTGCGAGCCCGCCGTTTGGCCAATCTGCCGTTCAATTTCAAAGGCGCGACCAGAAGGTCAGCGCCTTTTCATTTCACGGCACCTTGTCTCAAACGGCGGGCTCTCGCTGACTTTTATTCGACCTGCGGAATCTGACTAGCGCAGGCTCTGCCTATGAAGTCCTAGCAGTTCCGTCTTGTCGTTGGCATTGCGGCATTTGCCCAGATAAAACCTGCCAAAATGAACCTGTCCCTTTTTGGCTGGTTTAGAGCTCCACGCTTTCGGCGCCGTTGATATGGAGGTCGCGCTCGTAGAAAGCGGTGAGGGCGCGGATGGCGTACATCACGTCGCGCACGCCGCCGGTCTCGTAGCTCGAGTGCATGGCCAGCTGCGGCAGGCCCACGTCTACGGCGTGCATGCTCGCCTGCATATTGGACAGGTTACCGAGCGTGGAGCCGCCGGCCATATCGCTCTTGTTGGCGAAGGCCTGCGTGGGCACGTCGGCGTCATCGCAAATGGCCTGGAACACCGCGCGGCTAAAGGCATCGGTGCAGTAGTGCTGGTTGGCGGCCTCCTTGATGACGATGCCGCCGTTGAGCACCACCTGATTGCGGGCATCGCACTTCTCGGCATGGTTGGGATGCACGGCATGTGCGTTGTCGCAGCTCACGAGCATCGAAGCGGCAAGCGCACGGTGGTACGACTCGTCGTCAAAGCCCAGCGATCCGTTAATGCGGCGCAGCGCGTCGGCCAAGAACGTCGACATGGCGCCCTGCTTGGTCTCGGAGCCAACCTCCTCGTTATCAAAGCAGCAGAAGACCGAAACGTCGTGCGCGTTCTCGGCACCCAAAAATGCCTGCAGCGAGGTGTAGGCGCAGGCCAGGTCGTCGAGCTTGGGCGTCGAGATGAACTCGTCGGCCCAGCCCCAAATGCGCGCATCCTGACGATTGACCAAGAACAGATCGCGGCCCAGAATCTGCTCGGGCTCAACGTCCAGTTCGTCAGCGATCAGGGCGTCAAAATCTCCCTGCTTAAGGTCACCGGCGCTGATGAGCGGGCACAGATCAATGGCTCGGTTGGGAACAAAGCCCTCGTTAACGCCGCGGTTCATGTGGATGGCAAGGCTCGGGATAATAGCGACCTCGCGCTCGGTGGCAAGCAGGCGGCTCTCAATACGGTCGCCCTCGCGCACCAACACGCGGCCCGCGAGCGCCAACGGGCGGTCGAACCAGGTGTAGTCGATCATGCCGCCGTAGGCCTCGGTGTTCAGGCGCAGCGTCTCGCCCGCGCCGTCGAGCTCGGGCACGGCCTTGACCTTAAACGTCGGCGAATCGCTGTGCGACGCCGTGAGCTGAAAATGATAGTCGCCGGCAACGCCGTCCTCGCCCCATGTAGCAGCCAGGTCCTCGCCCACCTTAAAGGCAACAACGCTCGAGGTGTTGCGCTGCGTGTAATAACGCCCGCCCGGCTCGATGTCCCACGCCGCGTTCTCGGGCAGGTAGGTAAAGCCCGCCTCGTCGAGCTCGGCCATAATGGTCGCCGCCGTATGGAACATGCTGGGGCATGCCTCGATAAAGTCGATAAGGTCGTTGGCGGCCTCGATATCGTCGGCCGTCACGTGCGCGCGCTCGGGCGTTTCCTGATCCGTCATGCTCTCCCCTTTCGCTGGGTTGATGGTCCCCTCCAGCATACCCCGCCACGCCAGCGCCGCACTCTTCATTCCGTGCTTAATTCCGCGCCACTCACCAAGTTGAGCCATCATGCCCGTGCTCCTTTTGCGACAATTGCGCTAACAGGACGAGAGGAGCCGTCATGAAGCCACGTAACATTGCCATCGCCTGCGGTGTCGCGGGAGCCGCCGTCGGCCTTGCCGCTGCCACCGGCATCGTTTACCGCAAGCAAGTCAAGTCCGTCGCGTCGGTCAAACGCTTGACCGGCTACGCGGATGGCTATGACCTGTACGCAATCGACATTGCTTACGACTACGACCTCGACCGCATCATCGCCGCTGGCGTGCGCGACGACCAGGCCTACATCGATGCCGTAGTGGCGCAGGTGTTGCCCGGCGTGCCGGCACATGTCCAGGCGCCCCAGTTTGCCTGCAGCGCTTTTGTCGCCGTAGATGTCGAAGGCCGCGTGCGCACCGGTCGCAATTACGACTTTAAGGACGACACCTCGGCGCTGCTGGTGCGCAACCACCCGCGCGATGGCTATGCCTCCATCGGCTTTGCGGCCCTCAACAACCTGGGCGATAACACTCCGCTTGACTCCGTCGCCGGACGTGCCGCCGCACTCATGGGCCCGTTTGCCCAGCTCGACGGCGTCAACGAATGCGGCGTGTCCATTGCCGTGCTCACCCTGGATTCCAAACCCTGTGACCAGGACACGCAGCGCCCCGTCATCAACACTTCGCTCGCCATCCGCCTGGTGCTCGACCGCGCGGCTACCACGCAGGAGGCCGTCGACCTGCTTTCTGCCTACGACATGCACGCCATGGCCGGACGCGATTACCACTTCTTTATCAACGACGCCGCCGGTGACGCGCAGGTGGTGGAGTGGGATCCGCGCGACCCAGACCGTGCTTTCAAAGCGACTCCTGTACGCCAGGTTACGAACTTCTACGCCTGCTATGGCGACGAGGTGCTTCCCAACCAAAAGAACGGCGAGCTGGGCCATGGCAAGGAACGTGCCATTGCCATCGCCGATGTCCTCGACGCCCATACCGGCGCCCAAGATGAGGCGGTCGTTTGGAAGGCCCTACGCGCTGCGGCGCAAGAGCCCAATCCGGAAGACATCACCAGCAACACGCAGTGGTCGGTCGTCTTTGACAACACCGAGCCCGCTGCCGCCATCACGCTGCGCCGTCATTGGGGTGACGTCGACGCCTTTGCGCTGTAAGGGGCCAGGCCCGTCGTCCTTACGCTCGCCTGACGTTGCTTACATTTCTATACATTTGAGCTAACACGTTTTACCTCCGCATCAACAGTGTGCGGGGGTAAACTTATGCGCATGTTATAACTTGCCCGGAAGGATTCATCATGCTCAGGATCGGTCTTCTTACTAGTGGCGGCGACTGCCAGGCGCTCAACGCCACCATGCGCGGCATCGTCAAAACGCTCATGACCAATAGCGAAGAACCTATCGAGATCTACGGTTTTGAGGACGGCTACCAGGGCCTTATCTACAGCAGGTTCCGCGTCATGACGCCCGCCGATTTTAGCGGCATCCTCACCCGCGGCGGCACCATCCTGGGCACGAGCCGTACGCCGTTCAAGCGCCTGGATGTTCCCGAGGCCGATGGCATCGAGAAGGTGCCGGCGATGGTCCACACCTATCATAAGCTGCAGCTCGACTGCCTGTTTATGCTGGGCGGCAACGGATCCACCAAGACCGCCAACCGCCTGCGCGAAGAGGGCCTCAACGTTATCGCCCTGCCCAAGACCATCGATAACGACACCTGGGGCACCGAGTTGACGTTTGGCTTTACGAGCGCCATCGACGTCGCCACCAAGTGCATCGACGACATCCACACCACCGCTTCGAGCCATGGGCGCGTGTTCGTCATCGAAATCATGGGCCACAAAGTTGGCTGGATCCCGCTGTACGCCGGCGTCGCGGGCGGCGCGGACGTCATCCTGATTCCCGAAATCCCCTACGACATGGATAACGTCATCAAGACCATCGAGTATCGCATGGAGACCGGCAGCCGCTTTACGATTGTAGTTGTCGCCGAGGGCGCCATCTCCAAGGAGGACGCGGCACTGTCCAAGAAGGAGTACAAGAAGAAGCTCGCCGAGCGCACGAGCCCGTCGATTGTCTACGACATCGCCAAGGAGATCGAAGCCAAAACTGGTCGCGAGACCCGCGTCGCCATCCCCGGCCACACGCAGCGCGGCGGTCAGCCCGACGCCCAGGACCGTATCTTTGCGACTCAGTGCGGCGTCGAGGCAGCGCTCGGCTGCCTGCGCGGCGAGTTTGGCTACATGATTGCCCTGCGTGATGGCAAGATGTGCCACATGCCACTCGAGGAGGTCGCCGGCAAGCTCAAGTATGTCGACCCCCAGAGCGATCTGGTGCGCGAGGCCAAGGCGTTGGGCATCAGCTTCGGCGACGAATAGCCTCGACCGGAACTGCTCTCATCGGAGGCCCCAGGGCTTACCTCCCAAATCGTCCTCGGACATGTCAGGACCCCGCCGTACGCTTCGCGCGGCGGGGTCCTTCCGTCCTGCGGAAAGATTTGGGAGGTTAGCCCTGGGGCCTCCTGCGACAACTAGGGAGGCCGAGGCTATTCGTCTTCTTGCTGCGGGTGCGTGGTCTGAAATTCAGTTGCGGTGAAATAGTTCCTGCTTAGCCCGCAAATGGCTGAATTTAGGAACTATTCCACCGCAACTTACGAATGATCGGAGCGGCTACAGCACAAGCGTCGGCGTTCGTTTGATGGTTCGCCACGAAAAGGGGCCATCTACTACGTTTAACTCGAGAGGGCCGACCATACCCGCCTTTTCCGAAAATTGGCAAGCTCTCTACCTGCGGTTTTAATTTCATAATCTTTGTCATGGTCGAGGGTGTGGTAGCAAACGTAGTAAATAGGCCCATTTTGTGGCATACGACCCATTCAAGCCCAATCTCGAAGGCTAAAGAGAGCTTCTCATCCATGCCTGCGAGCGAAAGATAGCAAAGCAACAAACGCCGGGTCGCCCGTAGGTGCCCGGCGTTTGCCCAGATAAAACCTGCCAAAATAAACCTGTCCCTTTTTGGCAGGTTACTCAGCGCTCTTGAGGGCGCCGACCATGTCGATCTTGTTAAGGGTACGATTGGTGGCGAGGTTGACAATAAACGTAAAGCCAAAGGAAAGCACCACGGCGAGCACGTAGCTCAGCGGCTCGACCTCAACATCAAAATACAGCGACGGCATCTGCAAAATGTACGTAAAACTCTCGGCCAGCAAGCCGCCTAACGGTACGCCCAGTGCGGCGCCAATCGCCGTGAGGATCAACGTCTCCTTGTTGACGTAATGGTGCACCTCACCGCGACGGAAGCCCAGCACCTTGATGGTCGCCAGCTCGCGTTCGCGCTCGGAGATATTCGTGTTGGACAGCGTAAACACCACCACAAACGACAGGCACGCCGCCATAAAGGTCACGAGCACCACGACCGAATTGATAATCGTAAAGTTCGCCTCATAGTTTTCCCAATGCTCGGCCGTACTCGAAATCGTAAGCCAACCGTCACTCTTAAGATTCTTGCTAAACGCAATCTGGTCGGCCGACGAACCCTTAAGCAGTACAAAGACGCCGTTAAGACGTGCGCTTCGACCGAACGCACGCTCATAGGTGCCCTGCGTCATATAAAGCGTGTTGCCCAGATAGTTGAGCGAAATGTCGCTGACTTTGACCTTGGCAACATTGAGCGACGAATCCTGGACGTGTGCCGTATCGCCCGGCTGAATCCCAAGCACCAGCTGTGAACTTTTGCTCAGATACACGTCTCCGTCACGCAAAGACAGCGGCTCTTTGGACTCATCCTCCAGGCGCACGTAATCGCCCAAGTCACCCGTGCGGTCATCGGGCACCACGATCAGCTGCACGGTCTCGCTCTTTCCGCCAAATGTAAAGGTGACGTTGTCGGTCATAATCGGCAGCGTCGAAGCCACGGTCACGTTGGAATCATTGGCCGCGCTGCGCTCATCCAATGCCGCGCACGTTTGCGAAAAATCGTCGGGATTGGCGACCGCCAGCAGGTCGTAGCGCGTGATATGCCCGTACTGTTTGGGCGAAAGCGCCACCGACGTGTCGCGAATGCCCATACCGCAGATCACGAGCGCCGTGCAGCCGGCGATACCGAAGATGGTCATAAAGGCACGCTTTTTGTAGCGGAACAGGTTACGCGCCGCCACCTTGTTTAAGAAGCCCATGCGGCGCCAGATAAAGCCGATGCGCTCAAGCAAGATGCGCGAGCCGGCGCGCGGGGCCTTGGGGCGCATGAGTGAGGCTGGGGTCTCGGCCATCTCGTGGCGGCAGGCGATAATCGTAGCGCCCACCACGCCCACGGCAAACAGCGCCACCGAGACGATCGAGGACACGATGTCGTACGAAAGCAACATCTGGGGCAGCGAGTACATGTCGTCGAACACCGTAAACAGGAACAGCGGCAGGCCCACAAATCCGATGATGTTGCCGAGCACGCCGCCGATCAGACATGCCCACAGCGCATAGTCCACGTATTTGGACAGGATGCGCTCGCGTGAATAGCCAAGCGCCTTGTACAGGCCAATGAGCGTGCGCTCCTCCTCCACCATGCGCGTGGCGGTGGTAAGGCTGATGAGCACGGCGACGACAAAGAAGATAAATGGGAAAACTGTGGCGATGGCCTCGATCGAAGAACTGTCGCTCTCGACGCTCGAGTAGCTTGCGATGTTACCGCGGTCCTGGATGTACCAAGTGCATTCGCCCAGATCGGAAAGCTCGGCGCGGGCATCGGCAAAATGCTGGTCAGCGGCGGCGCGGCGCTGGTCCAACTCGGCCTGAGCCTGGACGCGCTCCTCGCTGCCCTCGGCCATGCGATTGATGTTGCCCTGTTCAATCCCAAAGAGCATATTCGCCTCGCGCTCGGCCG
The DNA here is from genome assembly GCA_900542825.1 of uncultured Collinsella sp. Lineage (GTDB taxonomy): Bacteria > Actinomycetota > Coriobacteriia > Coriobacteriales > Coriobacteriaceae > Collinsella. The sequence goes on from UQOY01000003.1 coordinate 153,628, forward strand.
TATCCAAGCTTGCCGGCGTGTCGACCGTCAGCTCCTGAGCGCGCGCCTTCTCACGCTCCTCGCGGATCTTCTCGATATTGCCCTTGACCTCATTGATTTTTGCCGCGTAGGCATCTGAATAGGAGTTGAGGCTCTTGGCTCCCTCGACGATCACGTGGACCGCGGAGTAGGAAGAAGATGTCGCGGCATCCTCGCTCACATAGAACTTATAGTCCGCCGCCGAAGCAGCGCGAAAGGCGTTGACTGTCGAGTCGGAGCTTACATCAGTAGGATCGAGGACCTCGGCCGTAATGGTGTAATCGCCCGCGGCAAACTGATCCTTGGCACTTTGGTTGGACGAGCTCGCGTCATTGGCGGCAAAACTCACCGTATCGCCGAGTTTTTTGCCCGAAGCCTTCAGGAACTTAGATGTCACCGCGACCTCATCGGCGCTCTCGGGCAAATCGCCGCTCACGAGCACCGGTTGATCGATATTCTCCTTGGAAAGACTCTGCACGACCACGCGCTCGCGCGTTGTGCCCACGGCGGTGTAGGCGGTCTCGGTGTAGATGCCCTCGACCGTCTCGACGCCGTCAACCTCTTGAATGGCCGCAAGATCGTCGCGCGTAAGGCCATAGGTCGACTGCACGTTAATGTCATAGACATTCTGCTGGTCAAAATAGGCGTCAACCGAATCGCACAGGTCCTCGCAGCCCGCCTTAAGGCCGCACATCACGCTCACGCCAAGCGCAGTGATGACCACGATGGACAAGAAGCGCTTAAGACTGCCTCGGATTGTGCGGTAGATGCCACGGCGAAAAACCGTCGGCACCATATCGTTTGAGCTTTGAGCGGTGCGGTAGGTCGCGAACTCCCGGTCGCGACCCGCGTGCTCCGTATCGTGGTTTTGGCTGTTTTGGCGGTCCTGGTCCATGGGCGCTACCACTCGATCGTCTCGATAGGCACGGGATTTTGCTGGACCGTCTCGCTCTCCACGCGACCGTTCTTAAAGCGAATCAAGCGATCGGCCATGGGCGCCAGCGCGGAGTTATGGGTGATGATAATGACCGTGATGCCCTGCTTGCGACAGGTATCCTGCAGCAGCTGCAAGATCTGCTTGCCAGTTTTGTAGTCGAGTGCACCCGTGGGCTCGTCGCATAAAAGCAGCTTGGGGTTCTTGGCCAGTGCGCGGGCAATGGACACGCGCTGCTGCTCGCCACCCGAAAGCTGCGCGGGGAAGTTGGCGAGGCGCTCGCCCAGGCCAACCTGGCGAAGCGTCTGTTCGGCATCGAGCGAATCGGGGCAAATCTGAGCTGCGAGCTCGACGTTTTCGAGCGCCGTCAAGTTGGGGACCAGATTGTAGAACTGGAAGACAAAGCCGACGTCGGCGCGGCGGTATTCCACGAGCTGCGCCTCATTGGCGGAGCTCACGTCGCGCCCGTCCACCGTCACGGTGCCGGAGGTCGCCGTATCCATGCCGCCCAGGATGTTGAGCGCCGTGGTCTTGCCGGCACCCGAAGCACCCAGAATGATGGCGAGCTCGCCGCGCTCGACCGTAAAGCTCGCGCCGTCGAGCGCATGAATGCGGGCATCGCCCTCGCCGTATGCTTTGATGACGTCTTTGAATTCGATATAGGCCATCGATTAATTCCCATCTGGTCGGATAACTCTTTAGTATTACCCATTTCGCACCTACCAAAAAGGGACAGGTTAATTTTGGCAGGTTTTATATGGGGAAACGGTAGCTATAGATGAGGCGCCGGGGAGGCAGAGACATCATCGACGGGGTCAGACCGACCGCCAAACACAACGCACGCATCTCAATCTGTCAGCCAAATCATTCGAACAGCTGTTCGTTTTCTATGATATGATGTTGGCAACTACACAGGCGCATACGCAGAAAGGCGACCACCATGGCGTTCGACTTTAAGAAGGAATGCAAGGAGCTCTACAAACCTGCAAGCAAGCCGAGCATCGTAACTGTCCCGCCTATGAGCTACGTAGCCGTTCGCGGAAAGGGCGACCCAAATACCGAAGGTGGTGAGTATCAAAACGCACTACCGCTGCTTTACGGCATCGCCTATACCGTCAAGATGTCGAAGAAAGGCTCAAGGAGTATCAAGGGCTATTTCGACTTTGTGGTACCGCCGCTCGAGGGTTTCTGGTGGCAAAACTCCCCGAGCGACGACATCGATTATGTACGCAAAGACGATTTCAACTTCATCTCGTGCATCCGCCTGCCCGATTTCGTCACCCGAGATGACTTTGACTGGGCAGTCGCGGAAGCCACGACCAAAAAGAAACTGGACTTTTCCACCGTCGAGCTGCTTAAAGTTGACGAGGGTCTCTGCGTTCAATGCATGCATACCGGACCCTATGACAGCGAGCCGGCGACCGTAGACGCCATGCATGAATACACGACCGAGCAGGGCTATGTCCCCGACTTCTCAGACACCCGTTTACATCACGAAATCTATCTCTCCGATCCACGCAAATGTGCACCGGAGAAACTTAAGACCGTGGTTCGTCATCCTATCAAGCGCGCTGAATAGCGTGAGGCGTCATTTCACGCGCCAGGTTTTAAGCCAGCCAACCAGCCGCCTCCTAGGCCGTCTGGTAATAATCTTGGCGCGGCCCGTCGCATCTTATAAGTTTGTTTTGCTAAAGCTGGAAAGCCTCTCAACGATGCGCAACTCCAGCTCTTTTTCTATCAAGAGAGCAAGTGTCGGAAAACAAAATGTCGGAAAGCAGCGCATCGAGCAGAATCAAATGCCTGGTCAACACCTATAGTGGTCTCGTGCTTATGGGTGCTGTCGGAATCCCTATTGGCATCATCGTCGGCGCCATTTGCGCCCTCTTTGGTCGCGTGCTCCTGGCGATCGGCACTTTCCGCGACAATCACATCACCCTGCTCCTTCCCTTCCTCGCCCTCATGGGCTTGGCCATCGTATTTGCCTACCGTACCTGGGGCAAAGGCACCGATCGGGGCATGAGCTTAGTATTCGACGTAGGTCACGGGCGCGAGGGCGCCATCTCCCCGCGTTTGGTGCCGCTCATTATACTGAGCACGTGGGGAACGCACCTCTTTGGCGGCAGTGCGGGACGCGAGGGCGTGGCCGTGCAGATTGGCGCAACCGTCTCGCACTGGATCGGCCGGCGTCTACCTTTCCGAGACCCCGGCAACACGTTTTTGCTTATCGGCATGGCTGCCGGCTTTGCCGGACTCTTTCAAACGCCGCTCGCCGCCACGGTCTTTGTTATCGAAGTACTAGTCGCAGGACGCATGGAGTACCGCGCGCTGTTCCCCGCGCTTACGGCCTCACTCGCTGCAAGTATGACCTCCGGCGCCCTGGGGCTCGAGAAGTTCGAGGTCACCGTTGCCGCCTCATATGCGCTCGACCTCCCCGGTCTTGGACGGCTGGCGCTGTTGAGCATCGCGTTTGGTATGGTAGGCGGCGCCTTTGCCTGGTGCCTTGCCCACGCCAAGACCCTTGCGGCGCGGCTACTCCCCAACCCCTATGTGCGCATCGCCGTTATGGGCATTGCACTATCGGCGATTCTGTTCGCACTATGGCAGGGTCGATACTGCGGTCTTGGCACCAACCTGATATCGGCGGCGCTCGACGGTGACGGCAAGATCGCCATCATGCCTTGGGACTGGGCGCTCAAATTCACACTCACCATTACCACGCTTGCCGCAGGATATCAGGGTGGCGAGGTGACGCCGTTGTTTTCTATCGGAGCCAGCCTGGGTGTCGTGCTCGCCGGGATTCTCGGAATGCCCGTTGAGCTCTGCGCCGCGCTGGGATACGCCGCCGTCTTTGGCAGCGCCACCAATACGCTGCTCGCGCCGATCCTCATTGGCTGCGAAGTCTTCGGCTTTGGTAACTTGCCGATGTTCTTTATTGTCTGCGTCGTGGCTTACCTGTTCAACATGGATAAGTCGATCTACGCCCTACAGGAGCGGGCGTAGATAGATGTCCAAGCGGGTGGTCTCAACCGGAAACAACGTCCCACTCTGAGGCTATATTCCGGGACACCGTTTCCGCTTGGAACGCCATTCGGAAAGCGCGTCCCAGTCTTTCATGGCGTCTTGGCTATGCAAAGTGCCCGGGCGTTACTCCTCGTACGCGCCCTCAAGCCGAAGCAGCCACTCCTTGCGGTCAAGCCCGCCGGCATATCCGTTGAGCGATCCGTCGGCCGCCACCACGCGATGGCACGGCACAATAATCGAAATGGGATTACGCGCGACCGCAGCCCCCACGGCACGGGGAGACACAACGGGCGCCTCATTTCCCGGCACCCGATGTCGAGCGGCAACACGCTGGGCGATCTCGCCATACGTAGCGACTTCGCCACGCGGAATAGAAAGCAGCTCGTACCAAACTTCACGCTGAAACGCCGTGCCAATCATATGCAACGGCGGCGTAAACCGAGGTTCCTGCCCTGCAAAATAAGCATTCAGCCAAGCCCAGGAACGCTCAAGCACCGAAGAGGCCGCACCATTTGCCGGACTCACCGACGATATGCCACCAATACCGGAAACCGCATCGGCGCCTTCAACATGTTCGGAGTCTTCCCGGAGAAGCGTGGAGCCAAAGTGCTCCTGCCCCTCAAACCAAAGCCCCGTCAGACCGCGGCCATCAGCGGCAAGCAAGATTTCGCCCAAAGGCGAAGCAAACGTCGTCGTGACCACCAGCGGCTCCTTTCAAAACTCCGCAACATAATACCGCGAATTGTGCAGACAACCCCCGCAGATACGTCTGGGCGGGCTCGCAATTGCTTAAGCGAGGCTGTTTTCCCCAATCAAGCGAAGAAGACGCGGGGCATCGACGCCAGAGCGGTACCTCCATCAGCTGAGCTCTAATACTTTCCCGAGAAGTGAACGAGTAAAAACGAGGCCCCGGAGCATCCACACCTTTAGACCAAAAAACCGCAGGATTCGTGCAGCAAAACCGCAGGAAATAGCGGTCAGAATATGCCAATGCTTCGGGAGTCAAAATAAGGTCGTTCACTTCTCGGGAAAGTATTAGACCCCGATTCACCCCAACCCCAAAGTCACCTCAGGCGGCAGGCGCAGCGCGCCGCAGCTGCCGGCCGCGCCCCACAGTCCCCCAAGGCGGCAGGCGCGAAGCGCCGAGGCCGCCGCCGGGACCAAGGCCCGCAACGACCACGTGCCCTCACATCAGCCCAGCGGCCCCAACCAACAACGGCCCCATCGCAGGCCGCTCGCAACAGCGTCACCGCAGGCGGGGGCCGGGCTTAGTTTTCAGAACACTCCGCAGACCAGTGTGGCGCCTTGTCCGCGGCTCCGAAGGAGCAGGACAAGGCGCCACACATGGTCGAGGACGTTCTGAAAACTAAGCCCGGCCCCCGCCGGACAGGTCAACCTACTCGCAGAGCAGCTTAGCGATCTGGACGGCGTTGGTTGCCGCGCCCTTACGGATTTGGTCGCCGCAGCACCAGAAGGTGATGCCACACGCGGCCTCGGGGTTCGAGATGTCGCGACGCACGCGGCCGGCCCAAATCAGGTCCTGGTCGGAGGTGTCCATCGGCATGGGGAAGCGATCGTGCGCATCCTCGGCGCTCATGTCGTCAACCAGCTTCACACCCGGAGCGGCAGCCAGCGCAGCACGAGCCTCCTCAACCGTGATGTCACGCTCGAACTCGAGCGTAATGCTCTCGGAGTGCGAACGCAGCACGGGCACGCGCACACAGGTGCAGTTCACGCGCAGCTCGGGCAGATGCATGATCTTGCGGCCCTCGTTTTGCAACTTCATCTCCTCGGAGGTAAAGCCCTCCTCCTTGACGCCGCCAATCTGCGGAATCAGGTTGCTCGCGAGCTGGGCGGCAAACGCGCGCGGCTCGGGAATCTCCTCGCCACGGCCCAGGGCGGCCAGCTGAGCCTCGAGCTCTGCCATGCCGGGAGCGCCGGCACCCGAAGCAGCCTGATACGTCGAGACGATCATGCGCTTCACGCCGGCAAGCTGATGCAGCGGCCACGTAGGAACCAGGCCGATGATGGTCGCGCAGTTGGGATTGGCGATCAGGCCGTGATGCCACTTGATGTCGTCGGCATTGATCTCAGGCACAACCAGCGGCACTTCGGGATCCATGCGGAAGGCGTGACTGTTGTCGACCACGACGGCGCCGCGCTTGACGGCCTCGGGCAGCAGCTCCTTGGCGATATCGTCGCCGGCAGCGCCGAGCACGATGTCGCAGCCCTCAAAGGCCTCGGGGCAAGCTTCCTCAATCGCAACCTGCTCGCCGCGGAACTCAACGGTCTTGCCCGCAGAGCGCGCGCTCGCCAGCAGCTTGAGCTTGCCAACCGGAAACTCCTGCTCGTTGAGGCACTCGAGCATCTGGGTGCCCACGGCTCCCGTCGCGCCCAAAATAGCAACCGTGTACTGTTTCATGCTTCCCCCTTTAAAGGTTTTGGCTTTTGCCCGCACGCCGAGCAGGCCGATTGTTGTTGCCAGTGTATACAAGAACGGGGCGGACACGAAACCCGCCCCGTCGAAACGAAACCGAAACGAAACGCCCCGCCGTAGATTTTTGAGACATGACCCAAAAATCTACCGGGATAGCAGCTACTTGTGGAGCGAAGCCAGGGCGGGATCGGCCGGCGCGGGAGCTTCCAGGTCGGAGACCTTCACAATGCCGTTTTCGTCGGAGAAGGCACGGTAAATGGTCTGAATCGCCAGGTCGAAGTCCTTCTCCTCGACACCGATAATGATGTTGATCTCGTCGCAGCTCTGCGAAATCATACGCACGCTCACGCCGGCCTGACCAAGCATGCCAAACAGGTGGCCCGAGATACCTGCGCGGCCGCGCAGGTTACGGCCGACGGTCGCGATGAGCGCCAAGCCCTCGACAACCTCGATCTCGAGCGGCTCGACCTCCTGCTGAATGTCGCCCACGAGTGAGTACAGCGAATCGTGCACATCCTGCTCCTGCACCACGGCGCCAAAGCGGTCGACGCCGGTGGGCATATGCTCGACGGAAACGTCATAGCGCTCGAAGACCGAAAGCGCGCGGCGCATAAAGCCGACGCGCGGCTTGGTGCGGTCGCGGGCCACGTTGATGGCGACAAAGCCGCGCTTGCCGGTCACGCCGGTAATGATGGGCTCCGCCTCGCCCTCATCAGCCGTCTCGCTAATGATGGTGCCGGGGTCCTGCGGCGCATTGGTGTTCTTGATGACCAGCGGAATACCCGCCTCGCGCACGGGGAACACGGCTTCCTCGTGCAGGACGCTTGCGCCCATGTACGAAAGCTCGCGCAGCTCCTCGTAGGTAACGCGCGCAATGGGCTGAGCCTCGGGAACAATACGCGGATCGGCAGAATAGAAGCCCGAGACGTCGGTCCAGTTCTCGTACAGGTCGGCGCCCAGACACTTGGCCAAGATCGAGCCCGAGATATCGCCGCCGCCACGGTCGAGCAGCTTGATCTGCCCCTCACGCGTCGCGCCATAGAAGCCGGGCATAACAAAGCCGCCTTGCTGACCGTACTCCTGCACCAGCTCGGAGGTGCGGTTCATGCTGAGCGTACCGTCGTGATGGAACGCCACAACCGTCGCGGCGTCCAGGAACGGCAGACCCAGGTACTCGGACATCAGGCGAGCGGTGAAGTACTCGCCACGACTCACGAGCTCCTCGGTGGAGTAGCCGCCCGAGCGGGCGCGCTCGGCAAAGGCCGCGAACTCTTCGCGGATGGGATAGGTGAGCTCCAGCTCGTCAGCGATATCAAAATAGCGCTGGCCAATGTCCTCGAGCAGCTCCTCACACGACACGTGATATTTAACGTGCGCGTTAACCAAGTAAAGCAGGTCGGTCACCTTGGTGTCGCCCTTAAAGCGGCGACCGCAGGCGGAAACCACCACGAAACGGCGGGCAGGGTCGGCATCGACGATGGCCTTGATCTTCTTGAAGTGTTCGGCGTCGGCGACCGACGAGCCGCCAAACTTGGCAATTTTTATCATGGCGTGGAGGTTACCTTTCTAAAAGCCTCTGCAAACCTGTTTTGCGCGCTCTGATACCATGGGTTCACCGATTGGGACCAAGGTATCCGAGGAGCACTGTTATATGGGAACTTATCATAGTACACGAGGACGCACTTTATCATGCTCAAGTAAGGTGGCAATCCGCACCGGCATCGCTCCCGACGGGGGTTTGTTTGTCTCGGACGAGCTTGGCACCCAGCAGGTCGATATCAGCTCGCTTGCCCATAAATCGTACTTTGAAATCGCTCAAAATGTGTTGGGAATGTTACTGAACGATTACACGGACGAAGAAATTTCGGCCTGCGTGAATGAGGCTTACCGCGGTACGTTTGCAAGCGATGAGGTCACGCCGCTCGTCAAACTCGACGCAGCGCCGGGCACCGACGCTCCTCAAACCTATGTGATGGAGCTCTTTGGCGGCCCCACGAGTGCCTTTAAGGACGTCGCTCTGCAGATGCTCCCCCGCCTCATGGCCCGCACTTCCGCCAAGGACGGCGGCGCCGAGCGCATCATGATCGTCACTGCCACGTCGGGCGACACGGGCAAGGCCGCACTCGCCGGCTTTGCCGACGCCCCGGGCACGGGCATCACCGTCTTTTATCCCGAGGGCAAAGTCAGCCGCGTGCAGAATCTGCAGATGTCCACTCAGGAGGGCAATAACGTCGCCGTCTGCGGCATCCGCGGCAACTTCGATGACGCCCAGAGCGCCGTCAAGCGCATCTTTGCCGATAAGGAGCTTGCCGAGCGTCTTGAGGCCGCCGGCACAGTACTTTCGAGCGCCAACTCCATCAACGTCGGCCGCCTGGTGCCGCAAGTCGTCTACTACTTTGCCGCCTATGCGCAGCTGCTGCGCGCCGGCGCCATCGAGGCCGGCGACGCCGTGGAGTTCTGCGTACCGACCGGCAACTTTGGCGATATCCTGGCCGGCTACTACGCCAAGCGCATGGGTCTGCCCGTCGCCAAGCTCATCGTCGCGAGCGACAAGAACAACGTTCTTGCTGACTTCCTGACCACCGGCGTCTACGACCGCAACCGTCCGTTCTTCACGACCATCTCGCCGTCGATGGACATCCTTATCAGCTCTAACCTGGAGCGCATGTTGTACTTCCTGTCCGATGGCGACTGCGAACTCGTTGCCGGCCTTATGGAGCAGCTGGCACAGACTGGTCGCTACGAGGTGCCCGCCGAGCTGCTGGCCAAGATCCAGAGCGTGTTTGGCTGCGGCTGGGCCAGCGAGGACGAGGTCCGCGCTGCCATCAAGAGCTGCTGGGACGCCAACGGCTACGTGATCGACCCGCACACCGCTTGCGGCTATCACGTCTTTGAAAAGGTCGCTCCCGCCGAGGGCGCCAAAGCCCGCGTGCTGCTTTCGACCGCAAGCCCCTACAAGTTCCCGCGCGCCTGCTGCGACGCCCTGGGCCTCGACGTTCCCGAGGATGATTTTGAGGCTATGCGTGTACTCGAGCAGGCCACCAACACGGTCGCCCCGACCCAGCTCGCCGAGCTCGAGTCCAAACCCGTCCGCTTCGAAGACGTCTGCGACGTAGCCGACATGGCCAACTACGTCGAGTCCGCAGCAAAAAAGATGGCTACCAACTAAACCCCTTATTAAGCGCCGGCGAAAGCCGGCGCACCTTCTTTTATCAGATAACCCCCGGGATGATGACGAACGTGCACAGCGTGCCTGGCTGTTTAGTTCGTCGCGAGTTCCGCACGCAAAGGAAAGCACTTAATGTGCTTTCCGTCTTGCGCAGGACTGCCCGAGCAGCGAACTAAACAGCCAGGCACGCCAGGAGGACTCACATGATCAAGATCACCGTCCCAGCAACAAGCGCCAACCTAGGCATCGGCTACGACACCCTCGGCATGGCCGTCAGCCTCTACTCTCACTTCACCTTCGAGCGCGCCGACAAGCTCACCATCACGGGTTGCCCCGAAGAGTTCCAAAACGAGAACAACCTGGTCTATGTGAGCTTTGTCGATGCACTGGCCGCCTGGGGCGAGCCGGCCTTCCCCGTCGCTATCGACATTCAGACCGACGTGCCCGTCGCCCGCGGCCTGGGTTCCAGCTCCACCTGCGTCGTCGCCGGCATCATGGCTGCCGCCGCGCTGACAGGCCACACCGTCGACCGCGCCGAGCTCGTCCGCATCGCCACCGAGGTCGAGGGCCATCCCGATAACGTCGCCCCCGCCATCCTGGGCGGCGCCGTCTGCTCTTTTACGCCAACCGATTCGCTTCCCCAGTGTCTACGCTACGAGGTGAGCGATCGCTTGCGTTTTATTACCGTGATTCCGCCCTACGAGGTACATACGAGCGAGGCGCGCAAGGTCGTGCCGCAGGAGATTCCGCTCTCCACCGCCGTATGGCAAATGGGCCGCATCGCCGGCATGACGCGCGGCCTGGAGACCGGCGACCTTGACCTGATTGCCGCTGCCAACGACGACCGCATCCAGGAACCCTATCGCCGCCGCCTCATCCCCGACTACAACGCCGTGCGCGACACCTGCCTTAACGGCGGCGCCAAGACCATCTGGATCAGTGGCTCTGGCTCGACCCTCATGGCCGTGACTGACGACACCATCGTGGCGAAGTTCCTGCAGGTCAAGCTGCGTGAGCAGTTCCCCAAGTGCGACACGCACATTCTGACGTGCGACACCGAGGGCGCTCAAATCGAGTACCTGTAGACATCGCCGATCGGTCTGTCCGGGCCACCCAGGGGCATCCCCCTAAAAACGTCCTCGCACTTGAGGCCCACTTATCCTGCTCCTTCGGAGCTGCAGATAAGCGGGCCTCGTGCTGCGGAATGTTTTTAAGGGGATGCCCTTGGGTGGCCCTATGGCAACGTGGCTAGCGATGTCTACAGGGACCCACGCTTTGAAGGGGCGCCGGGCTGAAATTATGGCTTTTTATTGATAGGGGCTCTTGCTAGATTGGGGCACTTATTAGAGGCAGGCCTCGGCAATGCGGCGCTTGAGTTCGTCGATGCCGGTGCCGGTCTGGGAGCTCGTAATGATTACGTTTTCGGCCGGGACGTTGAGCTGCTTTTTGATGGCTGCTGCCTGGCGGGCCTGCTGGGTGCGGCTGAGCTTGTCGGCCTTGGTGAGGCAGACGATAAAGTTGAACTCGTTGCCCTGCAGGTAGTCGATCATGTCATGGTCGAGCTTACTGGGATCATGGCGAATGTCCACCAGCGACACAACCAGGTTAAAGCTGCGCTCGGAGTCGAAGAAATCGCCAATGAGCTCGGCCCAGCGATCGCGCTCAGCTTTGGAGCGACGGGCGAAACCGTAACCCGGCAGGTCCACAAAGTGCACGTCGTCGGCCTCGAAGAAATTGATATTGCTCGTCTTACCCGGCGTACTCGAAACCTTGACCAGGTTCTTGCGGCCAAAAAGCTTGTTCATGATGGACGACTTGCCCACATTTGAGCGGCCAACGAAGCTCACCTCGGGACAGGTGGACTCGGGGATCTGCGAAACCTTGCCGTAGCTGGCGACGAACTTGGCAAGCTGGTAGTTAATGGAATCGGCCATGGACACTCCTTGGTCGTAGGTTCTTACAAAAGAGCGCGCTAGTAGATAGCAGCGATACGGCGAACGATATCGAGCGTAATGCCACTCGCGGTACGGGCATACTCGAACAGGTCGAACTCGCGGTCGCAAATCGCATCGTACGCCTCGTCACAATTATCGCTGATAGCGCGCAGCACCAGGCAATCGACACCATTTTTAGTTGCGACATGGGCAATTGCCGCGCCCTCCATGCCGACACAATCGGCATGCGTCGCCTCAATGGCATCATTGCGCATGGCGGCGCCCGTCACAAAGCGGTTACCCGTGGCAATCGTGCCGACCAGGAACTGCTTTGCGCCCTCGTTCGAGGCGGCTGCATCTGTCGAAGCGTTGACAAAGCCACGTTCAGCAAGCACATCGGCAGCAATATCGACCAGCGCAGGCGTCGAGCCAAACTCCTCGAGCCCCGGTGCAGACTCGGCGATAAGCGCGGTATCGGTATCTAGATAGCGCAAGCATTTGCCAATGACAACATCGTCGATGTGGAGCTTGGGATTCAGGCCACCTGCGATACCAGAAAACACAACTGCCTGTGGAGCATACTTGCTAATGAGGTGCTGTGTTGCGGCGGCAGCGTTTACCGTGCCCATACCCGCCGTCGTGGCGACAATCGACAGGCCGTCGAGCCCGCCGGCCACAACGTTCAAGCCCGCCTCCTGTACCATGCAAACGTTACTCAACTCTTCCTTAATCTGCATGATCTCTTTTTCGAGCGCACCGATAATCGCGATGGTAGCCATGCCATTCCCCAAACCTATACGAAATTCTCAACCACGGTATGGTAACAGCATTTTGTTTGACCTCGTCAAACGAACACGCTAGGCCAGCGCAGCTCGGGTATCAAAGAACGCCTTAGCAATCGCAGCCACCAGCTCACTCGAGCGATCGCTCCATGGCATCGATGTCATGATGCTCATGACATAGGTACGGTCATCGATGTCGATAAGGCCCGCATCGCATGTCGAATAGCAACCATCCTCGCTAATCCAGCCTGCCTTGTTGCGCACCAAGGCTTGGTCGTCCGCAATGCCGTCGCGGATAAAGGACCGGGTCGTAGAGGCCAAAAGGCCCGACAGCCATTGCGACGTCTCGCTATCACGGCTCAAATACTCGCTCATCTCGCGCCACAACTTGGCCGAGGTGCGCGGGCAATAGGTGGGAAAATCACTCATCGGATCGAGTGCGGTATCGTAATCGATGCCAAGACTTGCAATCCAATCCTCGTAACCGACACGGTCAAACGTCACGCGTAACGCAATAAACGAATCGTTGTCCGAATTAACGACCGCGGCATCGATCAGGTCGCGCACCGTCTGCCAACCCATGTTGTAGCCACCATAGGTGCCAAGGGAATCATCGAGTGAAACCTGACCCGTCTCGACCAGAGATTCGCAGATGTACAACGCATAGAGCGCCTTGTAGCTACTCGCACCGTAAACCTCGACATCGGCGTTATACGTCACACCCTTGCCGCTCGATAGGTCGTAGAACACCACACCCACATCGCCCAGCTCCTGGCCCCGACTCAGGGCGTCCTGGAGCGCGGCGAGGCTCTCATCCTCCAGGGCGGGAATCTGGTCATCAACCAGTGAGAAGGTCTGCACGGTATCGCCTGAGGGAATATCGTTAAAGTCCGCCTTCGAAAGCCTCGTCTTGAGGCTCGCTGTCGACAGGGTTCGGCTTGCGGTGGCTTTAGATTCAGAGACCTTTTCGTTTTGCGTCTGAACCGTTGACGCATCTGAGTGTGCCATTCGCTCCGACGCGTAGGTTTTGGCGGTAATTCCGAGGATAATAACCGCCAACGTTAGCATCCCAATGGCGGCAATCTTCGTCACGCGGATGCGAGCGTCAGCAAGGCCACGCGAAGGCGTGCCCTTCGTCTCATATCTGCTGCCATGTTGCGGCACATACTCGTCCCGCGATGCGTTGTTTCGCACGTGGTCTCCTGGTTGCTACCGTTTATATACGAGCAGCATAATACCGAGCAGGCATTTCTTTCCAAGGATATTCAGCGGCGTTTAAGACGTCTTTAAAGAAACCACAAGCGTTTTTATCCAAATGGCGCGATTCTGTTGCGCATCTCTACCCAAATCGCACTTGCGGTGGAATAGTTCCTATTTGGGCGGCATAAGCCGAAAAACAAGAACTATTCCACCGCAACTTGACGGGGCTCTTTGGCAATCAACTTGGTGCCCAGGGGCACTCATTTAAGTCTGTTCCCAATGAGTGCCTTTGGGGAGCGAATATGGCACGCTATCCGATGGCGTTTTTGAGTTCCGTGCGGCGCTTTTTCATACCCGTCATGACGGCGTTGCGCAGCTCGGGCATGCGCGCGGTATCCATCTGGGGCACGCCCTCGAGCTTATAGGGAATGCCCAGTTGCTCGTACTTGACGACACCCATCGTGTGATACGGCAGCATCTCCAGACCGACCACGTTATGCCACGGGGCAATCAGACGACCGAGTGCCTCGCACTCCTCAACCGTATCGGTAATGCCCGGCACCACCACGTGGCGGATAACGACTTTAATCTTGCGACGCGCGAGCTCATCACCAAACGCCAGGATTCGTGTGGGATCGCAACCGGTCAGCTTTTTATGCTCGACGGGATCGGCATGCTTAATGTCGAGCAGCACCATATCGGTCTCGTTGAGCACAGCATCGAACTTCTCGGGGTGGTTGGGGTCAAACGCATATCCGCAGCTGTCAAGGCAGGTATGCACGCGGCCATCGGGGTTGTTGTGCATTGCACGGAACAGGTCGGCCAAAAACTCGGGCTGCAGAAGCGGCTCGCCACCCGAAACCGTAATGCCGCCGCTACGGTAAAACTCATGGTTACTCTGGAACTCGTCCATAAGGTGCTCGACGGTCACCATGGTGCCGCCTTTAACCGACCAGGTATCGGGATTGTGACAATACGCGCAGCGCATGGGACAGCCCTGGACAAACACCACAAAGCGGATGCCGGGACCGTCGACCGTACCCATCGTCTCGATCGAATGTACGCGGCCCAGAGCAAACGTGGAGTCCTCGGGACGAGCGTCCACACCCTCGAGCGTCATCTCAGCCATTCCCGCTACCTTGCCTCTCTTTGGTTTTAGCTACATAAATGCCAGAGCCATTCTAGCCCATACGCTTGCGTTTAAACGTCTCGGGCCAGAGTGGCATGCTTCAATCTGCCCCCTACCGCCATGGCAGGGACTTATATCGATCATATGGCTGCTGAGCACTCGCGAAAGCGAGAAAATGTTCGTTTGCAGCCTTTACGCTTTAAGCGTAAGCACCGCACCGAAGGCGGTCGGGCCGCAATGGCTCGAGATGACGCCGCCGACCTGAGTCCAAGTAACGTCCTTAAAGCCCATGTCGTGTGCATAGACTTCCATGTCGTCGCGCAGCTCCTCGGAAAGGCCCACCGAATACGCCAGGCCAATGTGCGAGTAGTCAATCTCGCCCTTCGCAACCATGTGGTCAATAAAGGCGCGGGCGCACTTGAGCATAGAGCCGCGGAACTTCTTAGTCGCCACGAACTTGCCGCCCGTCACCTCGATACAGGGCTTAATCTTGAGCAGATGGGCGCCTAGGAACGCGACGTTGGACAAGCGACCGCCCGCCTTAAGGAAGGCAAGGTCGGTAGGAACAAAGCCCAACAGCACGCGGTCCATGACGGAGTTCGTAAATGCAAAGATTTCGTCAACGGTGGCATCGGGGTGAGCCTCGATGTATTTGGCGGTCTCGACGACAACGAGCGACTGGCCTACCGAGACAAAGCGCGTATCCATGGAGTAGACGTAATCGCGCCCCTGGGCGGCGATCTTCGAGGACTGATGCGAACAGGTCGTGGCCTCGGAATATGCAAGATGCAAAATGGTCGCGTCGGGCTGTTCGGCATGGATGCGGTCGTACACGCGGGAGAAATCTGCCGGCGCACAGCCGCTGGTCTTGGGCATCACGCCAAACTCGTTGCAGCGCGAATAAATCTCGAGCGGATCGATCGAGCCGTCCTCGACAGTCTCGTCACCAATCGTGACATGCATGGGCACACGCACGATGCCGTAGCGCTCGCAAAGCTCTGGCGTTACATCCGAACCAGATTCAACCACGATTACGTACTTGCCCATTATCATCACGACCCATCTCGACATTGGCTTTTCAATACATGGCACGCGCCGCCGCACTGTTGCACAACGGCGTCCAAGCGCCAAAGAGACGCCGCCCTTTGCACATAACAAAGGACAGCGTCTCCCTGGAAAACTCCGTGCTTATTTAGGATTCTACACGGTTTGCAACAATGTGTTACTTACTCCGCAAACGGTAGCTATACACGATAAACGGTAGTTCGCTGCGGCAACTGCGACACATTCCGCCCGGCAAGTCCAATCGTGCTCCACGCACGGTTAATGCGCGAGGCGGTAGAAATCCATCGACGCCGCACCCTCGGCATGCAACCCCATCGCCGAAACCGCCGGCGAATAGGTACGGCTCGTAAGTGCTGCCTCGCCGCCGTTGGCAAAAATCTCGACCATCGTAGTGTCCGAAAGCACGCGCAGGTCGCGAAGCTCGCTGAGCTCAATCGACCTCCGGTCTCGCCCATAGCCTTCATTACCCATATCGAGGGTAAGCATCCCCTCCGCATAACGCACAAAGACACCCTTGCGGATTTCGAGCTCGACCATCTTGGCGCCCTCACAGGAAACCACAAGATCAAACAGGCGGCCCGGCTCCTCGACGGTCTCTCCGCCTACAGCACGAACGCAGCCGCCGCGCATCCTCTCAATCTCGTGCGCCGGCTGCTGGCAGAGCTTACCATCGCGCATGCTCAGCTCTCGCGGCACCGTCAACGCGCACTGCCACCCGCGTGCCACCGTCGGGTTTTCCGCCGTCGCATCGGGGCAACCCGACCATCCGATCATCAATCGCCGGCCTGCAGCATCCTCAAAGGACTGCGGAGCATAGAAATCAAAACCGGCATCGACCATCGGGGGCATGCCCTGCCCGACGATTTTAAAGCTCGGCGCCTCCCAATCGGCCTCGATGGGGAACCACACGCACTGATGCGGATTGCGGTAACGCCAACCATCGGCAGGCACACCCTGCGGACAGCAAACGAGAACAAGCCCGCCATCGAGCTCAAACAGATCGGGGCACTCCCACATAAAGCCAAACTTCTCGCCCAACTCAATGCGCGTCGCATAGCTCCAGTCCTCAAGATTGCGCGAGGTATAGACAAGCACGCAGCCACGGTCGTCTTTCGTACGAGCGCCCAGAACCATGTAGTAGATACCATCGTGCTCAAGGATCTTGGGGTCGCGCACGTGCGTACCGATATCGTCGGGGTAATCGACCGGTCCAACAGCTATGCGCTTCTCGCCCAATTCGTCGGGGTTCTCCGCAACCATATGAATCTGGTTTTGCTCACGACCCGTCAACACGTAGTCGTAATCATCGCGATCAAAATGCTTGACGTTGCCGGTATAGAAGTAGTGAATCTTGCCATCACGTACAAAGGCAGAACCAGAATACGCTCCGTTCGAATCCAAATCGGAATCGGGGAACAGCGCGGGGCCGCGATTCTCGTACGTCACAAAATCCTTTGTCGTCAGATGGTTCCAAAGCACTGGACCGCCATGCGCAGCATCGAACGGATCGTATTGATGATAGATGTGATACGTATCACCAATCTGAACCAAACCGTTGGGGTCGTTGAGCCAGCCAAGCTCAGGCTCCACATGGAACAGGAGCCTATCGGGGTCGGACGCGATGCGACCCGCCGTCTCATCCTGTCCGGCACGCCACTGCTCATAGTCCGCGCGTGTCACCTTATTTTTTTGATTAAACATCGCCGTTGACTTTCTCGTCTATGGGGAAGGACGCTCGACTCACACGAGTCGAACGCCCTTCCTCAAATGGACTTATCCTCAGATTACACTGAACGGCTCAACTAGAAGCTAACGTCGAAGCCAGCGCCAGCGCCCTCTTCATCGGTGGTCGGCACGCCCTTTGCCTTGTTGTAGGCAAAGATCAAGACGATTGGCACGATAAAGGCGATGAGATTGCCAGCCACATACCACACGAGGGTCTCGGGCGTGACGATGAGCAGGCCAAGCACGCCGGTCAGACCCTGACCGATAGCGCGCACCTCAAAGAGCTTGACGAAGGCACCGCCGCAGCCTGCACCGATGCATGCGCAGATGAACGGAATGATCGAATAGCGCATGTTTGCAGCAAAGATAGCGGGCTCGGAGATTCCGACCAGCGTCGGGATAAAGGACGACATGCAGATGTTGCGCTCTTTGGAGTGCTTCTTGTGAATGAGGTACATACCGATGGCGCCGCCGCCCTGGGCGATGATGGAAACCGACCAGATGGCCTGGATGTAGTTGAAGCCAGTCGTGGCAACAAGGTTTGCCTCGATACCCTGGATGAACTGATGCGTACCGGTAACGACGAGCGGCTGCAGGAACGCGGCGAAGACAAAGGCACCAAAGACGCCCATCCTGTTGTACAGGATATCGATTACGCCGGCGAGGACGTCACCGATCAGGTTACCGAGCGGGCCGAACACGGTGAACAGGGCGACGTTAGCAAGAATCAGGGTAACGGTCGGGACAAAGACGAACGAAACGACCTCGGGGATGTACTTCTGGGCAATCTTTTCGACCTTGGCCATAAACCAGGCGGTCAGAATTGCAGGGAACACGCCGCCCTGGAAAGCAACCATGGGAATGGAGAGCGGACCAAAGTTCCAGTACTCAGCACCCGTCGGGTCCATAACGAACGTGTTGCGGTTCATAAGGCTCGGGTGAACCATGACGATACCGACGAGGATGCCCAGGATCGGGTTACCGCCAAAACGCTTGACTGCGCTGTACATAACCAGGACAGGCAGGTAGTCGAACGTGGTGGCGATAATGGCAAAGAAGCTTGCGAGGTTCTTGAGGAACTCGCTGTGATCGGCGAGGCTGCCCTCCATGCCAAAGAGGCCGTTGGCAACGATCAGCGACTTAAGGCCGATGATGATTGCAGCGCCGACGAAGGCGGGAATGATGGGGATAAAGATGTCCGAGAATACCTTGAGGACCGAGAAGAACTTGCCCTTCTTGTCCGCCTCGGCGCCCTTGACCTCGGAAGCGCTGATCTCCTTAACGCCCGTCAGAGCCATAAACTCATCGTAAACCTTGTTGACGGTACCGGTACCGAAGATGATCATGAGCTGGCCGCTGTTGTACAGCACGCCCTTGACGCCATCGATGTTCTCGAGCTCGGCCTTGTTGTATTTGCTCGTATCCTTGAGCACCAGACGCAGACGGGTCACGCAATGCGTGGCGCCCTCGATGTTCTCCAGTCCGCCGACGTTGTCGACGACTTGCTGGGACACTGCCTTGTAGTCCATGTTCCTCTCCATTCCTTTTCTAAATCATAAAACGGTTCGTTGCCGCTACAGAGACGCGATCGTTGCGTTTGCGCACTTGAGCGCACCGTCGGTGACGGTAAGCGCCACACCCTGGCCCTGCTTGTTGCAGAAGCGAGCGTTGAGCGCAACGTCATCGACAAAGATGGTCGCGATGTCGTCGTCGACGACCAGACGCACATGGTGAGTGCCCTCGCCCTTAAAGAACAACGGACGCTCGAGGCCCATGTTGTTGACCTGGAACCACGGGTACTGGGGAGCCGGCGTGAACTCGAGCTTGCCCTCGCGCAGGTTGGCGCGGAACTCATAGGCAAGACCGGTCTCGGCGTCCTCGGCGAACTTGACCGAGAAGCCGGCAGCGTTACCGCCGAGCTCAATGTCGGCATCGAGCAAGTAGGTGGAGCCGGCATCTGCGGCGAGCACCTGCTCGACCTTGCCCGACTCGCAGGAAAGCTCAAAGGTCTCGACTGCCTTAGCCTCGCCAAAGGCGCCAAGCATGCTGTCGGGGAGCTTGGTGCCGAGCGTTCCGTCGGCACGCTGAATGATCTCGAGGGGCATAAAGGTGCCACCCCATAGGTAAGAGCTGGGGTCGCCGCCCTCGTCACGCGTAGGAACCCAACCAAAGAGAACGCGACGCTCGCCATCGAATGCGGTGCGAGCGGCGTAGTACGCGCGGCCGTCGAAGGAGTCGTCAGCGGGGGTAATCCAAGGACCGTTGATGGACTTGGACATGCGGTAACGGGTCTTGTTGCCGTCGCTGTACTCGGAAAAGACGAGGTACCACCAGTCGCCCATCTTAAAGAGATCAGGCATCTCAAACATGGTGTACAGGCCCGGGTTCCACCAGTCGCCCTGGAACTCCCAGTTGGTCAGATCCTTGGAGGTGAACTTGACCAGGCGGCCGGTCATCAGACGCTTGTCCTCGCCCACACGCGTGCCGAGGATGAGCATGTACTCTTCGTTCTCCTCATCCCAAAGCACAAAGGGATCGCGCCAGTTGCGGTCATCGTAACCCTCCTGGGGCGGAAGCAGCGTCTCGGCGATGTTCTTCTCCCACTTGACGGCGTCGTCGCTCGTTGCGTGAAGAAGAACCTGCTTCATCAAACGTGCGCGGACCTTATCGCGATTGCAACCAGTGTAGAGCGCATGGTACTTGTCGCCCACCTTAAACACCGTGCCGGCATAAATGTACTGGTCGACTTCCTCGTCGCCGCCGCGCTCAAGGCTCTCGCCAAAGTCCTTGTAGTTGACGAAATCCTTGGTCGTAGCGAGTGCCCAGCCAAACGGCTCTCCGAAAGGTTCGGGGTTACGCGTGTCACGCTGATGATAGAGATAGA
The DNA here is from genome assembly GCA_900542825.1 of uncultured Collinsella sp. Lineage (GTDB taxonomy): Bacteria > Actinomycetota > Coriobacteriia > Coriobacteriales > Coriobacteriaceae > Collinsella. The sequence goes on from UQOY01000003.1 coordinate 173,926, forward strand.
ACGTGCCGTCCTCGCCGTACGGCATGATGTCGCCTACCCAAATTCCCTCAGGCTGGTAATACACCTTGTGCATCCGAGACTTCCTTTCCACGACATACTAACTCGGTACAATGGCAAGATATGTCAATCGTTTTCATATGTCAAACGTTTTCATACCAATACGTCTTTTCGCAGTTCCAGTCGTCGGTAAACGGTTGACATATGCCGGCGAACGGTCATCAGAGGCGTTTGAGGAATTCTTTTGGCACGGGATGAACTACGCGGTTTTGCCCTCAATGAGTTCAACGGGGAGCTTGATATTCGATTCGGGATTATCGCCGTTAATAAGAGCGATGATGGATTGCGCCGCGAGCTCTCCGATGCGATCGATATCTTGACGTACGGTTGTTAAGTCAGGCATAAACGTCATAGTTCGGCGGGCACCATCCGCGCCCACGACCTTAATATCGTCTGGAGCGCTCAAGCCGCGCTGCTTCATCACGTTGAGACAGATGGCCGCCATCGTATCGTCTCCCGCAAAGATGCCGTCAATATCGGGGTTCTCATCGAGGATCTTCGCAACGACCGCGCCCTTTTCGTCGTCGGGCTTAACGAACTCAACCTCACGGACAAGCGCGGACAAACCGGCCTGCTCAACAACATCGAGGTAGGCATCGGTACGCTTATTGGCAGGCATGCGCATGCGGCTATTGCTGCGCAGGCACAGGATACGCCTGCAGCCGTCATCAATCAGACGGCGCGTGGCGAGCTCGCCAATGCCATAGCTGTCACTTGCAATCTGGACAGAGCCCTCGCCAAGATCGCAGTCGATGCCAACCAGGCTCAAGCCCATCTCGGCATATGCCTCGGCACCGATATTGAGGGAGTTGACGATGACGCCGTCGACCATATTGCGGCGGAGCATGTCAATATAGGAACGCTCAAGATCGGGTCGATTGGCGCTGTTGCACAGCAACATCTTAAAGCCGTTTTCCGCTAACGTGCGCTCGACCGCCTGCACAACCTGAGCATGGAACGGGCTGCTCACAAAGGGAACGATCATACCGATAAGATTCAGGCGACCGTTGAGCATGGCACGGGCGATATCGTTGGGCGTATAGTTGATGCGCTCCATCGCGGCATGGACCTTATCGCGGGTCTCTTGGCTAATATAGCCGCGATTATTAAGCACGCGAGATACCGTAGTAGGCGAAACCCCCGCCACCGCTGCAACTTCCTTGATGCCAGGCTTAGCAGAATCCTTAGAACGAGCGCCCTCGCGAGCCATAGCACCCTCCCCCATCAACATGTCAAACGTTTACATACGAACAAAGCATACCCCAACAACAGCGGGAAGACGGTAACAGCACAAGTAAGTAAACGACTCATCCAAATAATTAGGAGAGTTCCGCCTAAAGGGTGACTACACAGGACCCCCGCCGGGCCGCTTTGGGTTACTTTCCAAAACATTTCCGCAGGACGCAAAGGGCTCCGCCGCGCGAAGCGCGCAGCGGAGCCCTTTGCATGTCCGAGGACGTTTTGGAAAGTAACCCAAAGCGGCCCGGCAATCCTGCGGGAGTTAAACCCCTTTAGAACTTGTCGTGGAAGGTACGCGAAATGACCTCGTCCTGCTGCTCCTTGGTGAGCGTGTGGAAGTTCACGGCATAGCCGGAAACGCGGATGGTCAGCTGTGGGTACTTCTCGGGGTGAGCCTGAGCATCGAGCAGCGTCTCACGGTTGAAGACGTTGATGTTCAGGTGGTGGCCACCCTTCTCGGCGTAAGCGTCGAGCATGTGGACCAGGTTATCGGCCTGAGTCTCGGAAACTTCAGAAACCTTCATAATGTGTCTCCTTCGATTGATAGGCGCCGGCCGAAACCGGCGCGCTAATCAGTAATCGTTATTGTTAGTATAGCACTAACAATAGTTACTCGCCCAGCTGATCAAGGTCGATATCGCCAAAGAACACCTGGTCCTCCTTGCCGAGCGCACTCGGAATGATGGAGAAGGTGTTGGAGATGCCGTCCTGAGCATCGCGGAACGGGAGCTTGGAAACCGAAGACAGCGAAGCGATGGCGCCGTGGCTATCGCGCTTGTGCATGGGGTTAGCACCCGGGGCGAACGGCTGGCCAGCCTTGCGGCCGTCGGGCGTGGAGCCGGTCTTCTTACCGTACACGACGTTGGAGGTGATGGTCAGAACCGAGGTCGTGGGCACGGAGTTGCGGTAGGTGTCGTTCATGCGGATGTACTCCATGAACTGGTGCACAACGTCGTGAGCGATCTGGTCGACGCGGTCGTCGTCGTTACCGTACTTGGGGAACTCGCCCTCGGTCTCGAAGTCGACGATGATGCCGTTCTCGTCACGGACGGGGTGGACCTTGGCGTACTTGATGGCGGACAGGGAGTCGGCCACGACGGAAAGGCCAGCGATGCCCGTAGCGAACCAGCGATGCACGTGCTTGTCGTGCAGAGCCATCTGGATGCGCTCGTAGCAATACTTATCGTGCATGTAGTGAATGATGTTCAGCGAGTTGACGTACACGCCAGCGAGCCACTTCATCATGTCGTTGTACTTGGCCACAACATCGTCGTAATCGAGCGTATCGCCCTCGACGGCGCGATACTTGGGGCCGACCTGCTTCTTGGAGACCTCGTCAACACCGCCGTTGAGTGCATACAGCAGGCACTTGGCCAGGTTGGCACGGGCGCCGAAGAACTGCATCTCCTTGCCGATGCGCATGGAGGACACGCAGCAGGCGATGCCGTAGTCATCGCCGTGGTAAACGCGCATGAGGTCGTCGTTCTCGTACTGGATCGAGGAGCTGGCGACAGAAGTCTTGGCGCAGAACTTCTTGAAGTTCTCGGGCAGACGGGTCGACCACAGAACGGTCATGTTGGGCTCGGGGCTGGTGCCCATGTTCTCGAGTGTGTGCAGGTAGCGGTAGCTCATCTTGGTAACGAGCGTGCGCCCGTCAACGCCCATGCCGCCGATGGACTCGGTGACCCACTGCGGATCGCCGGTGAACAGGGCCTGGTACTCGGGGGTACGGGCAAACTTGACCATGCGGAGCTTCATGATGAAGTGATCCACGAACTCCTGGATCTGCTCCTCGGTGAAGGTACCGTTGGCAAGGTCGCGCTCAGCGTAGATGTCGATGAACGTGGAGGTACGGCCGATGGACATAGCGGCGCCGTTCTGCTCCTTAACGGCAGCGAGGTAGGCGAAGTACATCCACTGGATGGCCTCCTGCGTGTTGGTAGCAGGGTTGGAAATATCGAAACCATAGGTCTCGGCCATCATCTTGAGCTCGCCGAGGGCGCGAATCTGCTCCTGCAGCTCCTCACGATCGCGGATGTTGTCGGCGGTCATGACCGTCGGGGTGGAAGCCTTCTGGGCCTCCTTGTCCTTGATCAGGTAGTCAACACCGTAAAGGGCGACACGACGGTAGTCGCCGATGATGCGACCGCGGCCATAGCCATCGGGCAGACCGGTGATGATGTGGGCCGAGCGGCAGGCGCGCATCTCGGGGGTGTAGACATCGAAGACGCCGGCGTTGTGGGTCTTGCGCTCGAAGGTGTAGCGCTCGACAACGTTCTCGTCGACCTTGTAGCCGTGCTGGCTGGCAGCCTGGCAAGCGATGCGGATACCACCGTTGACGTGCAGCGCGCGCTTGAGCGGCTTGTCGGTCTGGAGGCCTACAATGGTCTCCTTCTCGCGGTGGGCGTTATCGATGTAGCCAGCGGGGTGGCTCACGATGCCCGTGACGGTCTTGGTGTCCATATCGAGGACGCCGCCCTGCTCGCGCTCCTTGAGCAGCAGGTCGAGAACCTCGCCCCACAGCTCCTTGGTACGCTCGGTCGGGCCGGCGAGGAACGACTCGTCGCCCTCGTAGGGGGTGTAGTTCTTCTGGATGAAGTCTCGGACGTCAACCTCTCCCGTCCAGATGCCTTCCTTGAAGCCTTCCCATGCCTCCTGCATTGTGTAACCACGCTCCTAGTTACGTGTAATGCGGCGCTCTCTCACACCGCTGCTTATTGAATTCTTGAATTATCGGCTTGCACTACCGGCTTCTTCCGTTCTTCACCACACGTTGGTACAGGGAAAAACGTTTGTCCACCTTGGAACTGCAACCCAAAACCCAAGATTTCACCCGTTTGAGAAGGATAACATAGCCACCCCCTTCATCAGGTCTGTTATATGTTTCTTTTTTTATACCATTAGTGCGTTTTTAACAAATCCGCAGGAAATGCGAGCGCGAACAACTACCGTTCACCGATTTGTTTGGTATTTTTCCTTGCCTTTGTACGACATTCACTCTAGCTGTTATGCCAGTTTTAGCAGGGTAAAGTGCCTCTGAGTAGGCTTTGGGACATGCCTAACGATCTACGCCCAACTTTACTGGTACCGACGGTGTACGGATGTCGCCTAAAGGTAGTTTTCTAGACATGTCCCAAAAAAATCTACCGTATAGGGTGCGCGTGCAGGGGTATCATCTTTCACCGAAAATAGTTTCTAGTGTTAGGGGTTTTCGGTGGAAGATACCGATTTCCATGAGCTTGGGCGCCAGCTCTTAACTGAGTTTGGCAGCATGCATCAGCGCATTTCGCGCTTTGCGGACAAAGCTCTCGGCGGCGAGATGGCTGTCATGCGCGCCCTCATGCTCGCTGGCGGCTCGCTCACGCCGAGTGAACTCGCTGATCGTGCCTGGGTCTCGAGCGCCCGTATCGCCAATATCCTACGCGCTCTCGAAGCCAAGGGCTGGGTCGAGCGCGAGCACTCAAAGACCGACCGTCGTCGCGTACACGTCACGGTGACCGACAAGGGATTCCATGATCTCGAAATCAAGCGTCGGGAATTCGAGGACCGCACCGCGGCTTTCCTCGAGCAGCTCGGCGAAACAGATACCCAAGAGATGGTGCGCCTTCTAAGGCGTGCCAACGAAATTATCGACCGCAACCAAGAAAGGAGAGATGCCAAGTGAGGATTCTCAAGCTCTTTAAAAAGCATGTCCCGGCACTGTTCGCAGCTATCGTACTCATCGTAATCAGCTGCAACGCCGACTTGGCGCTGCCTACCTATATGAGCGACATCGTCGACGTGGGCGTGCAGCAAGGCGGCATCGCCTCGCCCGTGCCCGACACCATTCGTGCCGAATCGCTCGACGACCTCAAACTCTTTATGAGCGCCAAGGACGCCAAGGCTGTGGAGGCCGTGTTTAGCAAGGCGGACAATAACGGCATTCGCACGTACAAGGGAACCGAGAATGAGCGCGCCGACGGCGGCAAGATTGCCGACATCATGAGCCTGCCCGAGACCGTCGTCCTTTCGCTCAACCAAGGCATCGACGCCGACTCCATGGGCGACATGACCGGCACGTCCAGCGAGAAAGACAACAGCGGCACCCAGGCCATGCCCACCCCCGAGCAGATGGCAGCGATGACGCCCGAGCAGCTCGCCGAGATGCAGCAGAAGGCCGCAGCGGCGCAGAACATGCAAAAGCAGATTGATGCCGACGGCGGTAAGATCACCATGAAGAGCCTGCGTCTGGGTATCGAGGGCGATCTGGTAGACCAAAGCAAGCTCGTCGAGGGCGCCAACCAAATGGCGGACAAAATGGGCTCCATGTCGGGCTCCATCGTCACCCAGCGCGCCGTGAGCTACGTACAGGACGAGTACAAGGCGCAGGGCATCGACCCCGCCGACGTGCAGAACGCCTATCTGGGCCGCATGGCGACCACGATGTTTGGGCTGTGCCTGGTATCGCTCGTCGCCACCATCCTGACCGGTGCCGTGGCATCGCGCACCGCCTGCTCCATCGCACGCGACCTGCGCCGCGAGACCTTCAACAAGGTTATGCACTTCTCGCCGGCTGAGGTGGGCAAATTTAGCCAGGCCTCGCTCATTACCCGCTGCACCAACGACATTCAGCAGATCCAGATGGCCGCAACCCTGTTTATCCGCATGTGCCTGATGGCCCCCGTCATGGGCATTGTCGCCGTCATGCGCGTCCTGGCCAACCACACCGGCCTGGAGTGGACCATCGCTGTGGCCATCATCGCGGTTTCGGCCGTCGTCGGCGTGCTCATGGGCCTCACCATGCCCAAGTTCAAAAAGATGCAGAGCTTTGTGGACCGTGTGAACCTTACCGCCCGCGAGCTGCTCGACGGCCTTATGCCTATCCGCTCGTTCAACCGCGAGGAGCACGAGCTCGAGCGTTTTGACAAGGCTTCGCTCGACCTGATGACCACGCAGCTCTACACCAACCGAGCCATGAGCTTTATGATGCCGCTCATGATGCTCGTCATGAACTGCATCACCGTGCTTATCGTCTGGTTTGGCGCGCAGGGCGTGTCCGACGGCGTGATGCAGGTCGGCAACATGATGGCGTTTATCTCCTACACCATGCAGATCGTTATGGCGTTTATGATCCTCACCATGGTGTCGGTCATCCTGCCCCGTGCCGAGGTCGCAGCCGAGCGCGTGGAAGAGGTCATCACCTGCCCCACGAGCATCAACGACCCCGCCTCGTCCAAACTGCCCGCGGCCAGCGCGCCGCGCGGCGAGCTCACCTTCCGTGACGTGAGCTTCCAGTATCCCGATGCCCGCGCCGACGTCATCAGCGGCGTGAACTTCACCACGCACGCCGGCCAGATGCTCGGCATCATTGGCTCCACGGGCTCGGGCAAGTCCACGCTCGTGCAGCTGATTCCGCGCTTATACGACGTCACGGGCGGCAGCATTTCGCTCGACGGCATCGACGTGCGCGACATGACCCTTTCCGAGCTTCGCCGCCGTATTGGTTATATCCCGCAGCAGGGGCGTCTGTTCTCGGGCACCGTCGAGAGCAACCTCAAGTTTGCCGGCGACATGGTGAGCGACGAGGACATACACCGGGCGACACGCATCGCACAGGCCGAGGACTTTATCGCCGAGCGCGAGGGCGGCTACGACTCCCCCATCAGCCAGGGCGGCTCCAATGTCTCGGGCGGTCAGCGTCAGCGCCTGGCCATCGCCCGCGCGTTGGCCAAAAAGCCCGAAGTCGTGGTGTTCGATGACTCGTTTAGCGCCCTCGACTACAAGACCGACGCGCGTCTGCGCGAGGAGCTGGCCAAAAACGTCACCGACGCCGCGCTCGTGGTCGTGGCCCAGCGCATCGCGACCATCATGCACGCCGACCAGATTATCGTGCTCGACGACGGCCACGTAGTGGGCACCGGCACGCACGAGGAGCTACTGCACAGCTGCCCGGCGTACCTGGAGATCGCACAGTCGCAGCTTTCAGCCGAGGAGCTGGGGCTTACCCAAGAAGAGATTGCAGCCGTCATGGAAGGAGGCGAGCACTAATGGCAGACGAGACCAAGACTCAGATTCCCAAGCCCACCCGCCGGCGCGGTCCCATGGGTCGCATGGGTGGCATGGGCCGCGGCGAAAAGGCCAAGGACTTTAAGGGCACCATGAGGCAGTTGCTCGGCTATATCGGCCAGCACAAGATTGCCGTGTTTGCCGCCGTCGCCTTTGCCGTATGCTCGGTCATATTTAACATTGTGGGGCCCAAAGTACTTGGCCAGGTTACGACCAAGCTGTTCGAGGGCCTGGTTGCCAAGGTCAACGGTACCGGCGACGTTGACTTTGCCTGGATCGCCAAGACGCTCGGCTTTTTGCTCTGCCTGTATCTGGCAAGCTCTGTCTGCAGCCTGATCCAAGGCTGGCTCATGACCGGCGTCACGCAAAAAATTTGCTACCGCATGCGCAAGGAGATCGCCGCCAAGATCGCCGTCGTGCCGATGAGCTATTTCAACGGCCACAGCAAGGGCGACGTGCTCAGCCGCATCACTAACGACGTCGATACGCTCGGCCAGTCGCTCAACCAGAGCGTGACGCAGCTCATCACGTCGGTAACGCAGATTATCGGCGTGCTCGTCATGATGCTGTCGATCAGCCTGCCGCTCACCGGCGTCACCGTGCTCACGCTGCCGGCAGCCGCGATTATCCTGACCGTAATGATTCACTTCTCGCAGCCGTACTTCCGCGAGCAACAGCAGGTCCTGGGCACCGTCAACGGCATTATCGAGGAGGATTTTGCCGGCCAGAACGTTATTCAGGTGTTCGACCGCGCCGAGGCCTCGATCGAGGAGTTCGACCGTCAAAACGACCGCCTCTTTATTAGCGGCTGGCGCTCGCAGTTCCTGTCGGGCCTGATGATGCCGCTTATGAGCCTGGTGGGTAACATGGGCTACGTGGGTGTCGTCGTGGTGGGCGCACAGCTCGCGCTGACCAGCAATGCCACGCCCGGCGACATCCAGAGCTTTATCCAGTACGTGCGCAACTTTACGCAGCCGGTGCAGCAGCTGGGCAACGTGAGCAACACGATGCAGTCGATGGCCGCCGCCACCGAGCGCGTCTTTGAGTTCCTGGCCGCGCCCGAGGAGGAGCAGAAGGCTGACGCGCAGATTCCCGAGAAGCGCCCCGGCCACGTGGAGTTCGACCACGTCAAGTTTGGCTACACGCCCGACAAGACCATCATCCATGACTTTAGCTGCGAGGCGCAGCCCGGTCAGACCATCGCCATCGTCGGCCCCACCGGCGCCGGCAAGACCACGCTCATCAAGCTGCTGCAGCGCTTCTACGATGTGGACGGCGGTTCGCTGCGCGTTGAGGGCATCGACGTGCGCGACTGGGATCGCGCGGCGCTGCGCGGCGAGTTTGCCATGGTACTGCAGGATACCTGGCTGTTTAACGGCACCATCCGCGAAAACATCCGCTACGGACGCCCCGATGCGACTGACGCCGAGGTCGAGGCCGCCGCACGCGCCGCACGCTGCGACCACTTTATCCATACGCTCGCCGGTGGCTACGACTTTATGATCAATGAGGAAGGTACCAACCTGTCGCAGGGCCAACGCCAGCTCGTGACCATCGCCCGCGCCATTTTGGCCGACCGACCGGCGCTCATTCTGGACGAGGCGACCTCCAACGTCGACACCCGCACCGAGGAGCTCATCCAGCGCGCCATGGACGCGCTGATGCAGGGCCGCACCAGCTTTGTCATCGCGCACCGCCTGTCCACGATCCGAAACGCTGACGTGATCTTGGTGATTCGCGATGGCGACATCGTCGAAAAGGGCACGCACGACGAGCTACTCGCCCAGGGCGGCTTCTACGCTGACCTGTACAACTCGCAGTTTGACGAAGCGGCATAAATTCCACCGCAAGGAGCGAATAACGCCCGAGAACGGGGGCGCAGGACAGCCTGCGCCCCCGTTTTATGTCCTTCGAGCCTCGAAACGCCTTCCCTGGGACCTGATTGACGGCGCCTTCCAGATCCCATGGTCAAAAAAGGACAAATATGAGTACTGTTACTTTTTCAGTAACAGCCAAAACAGCCCCAAACGACCTCTTTGCGGCCTCTATACGCCTTCAAATTAATCAAAACGCCCGTTAGCAGGCTTCTGTGTGCCAACGTTAATGAACATATTTACTGTTGTGTCTATCATCTTGTAAGGTTGATATGATGCTACGCTAGCAACAGTACTCATATTTGCCATTTTTTGTCCACGGGGTATGCCGCAGAAAATCCAACTTGCTCCAGCGTGCCATACGCCGGCCCTCCCCTTCCGGCGAGTGCCGACATTTCCCCAGATAAAACCGACCAAAATAAACCTGTCCCTTTTTGGCAGGTTTCAGGGTGACAAGGGCTTGCACTTTAGCATGCGACAGCGGATAATGCCGTGCATTCGACAATTCACGCTTTGACTTATTTGATTGAGGAGGTCCCTATGGCCATGGAATTTAAACGCAAGCTGCCAATCCCCATGGAGATCCGCGAGGAAATGCCGCTTTCCGCCGAGCTTACCGCCAAAAAGCAGGCATTCGACGCCGAGGTCGCCAAGGTCTTTACCGGCGAGGACGCACGCAAGGTGCTCATCATCGGCCCGTGCTCTGCCGACCGCGAGGACTCGGTGCTTGAGTACATGAACCGACTGGCCAAGGTCGCCGAGGAGGTCAAGGACAAGCTCATCATCATTCCGCGCGTCTATACCAATAAGCCGCGCACCAAAGGCACCGGCTACAAGGGCCTGCTGCACAACCCCGACCCCGAGGCGCCCGATGACCTGCTCGAAGGCGTTAAGGCCATCCGCCACATGCACCTGCGCGTCATCGAGGAGACTGGCTTCTTTACCGCCGACGAGATGCTCTACCCGTCCAACTATCAGTACCTCGTCGACCTGCTGAGCTACGTCGCCGTGGGCGCGCGCTCGGTCGAAAACCAGGAGCACCGTCTGGTATCGAGCGGCATTTCGGTGCCTGTGGGTATGAAGAACCCCACCGCCGGCTCCACCACTGTCATGCTCAACTCCATCTATGCTGCCCAGGCGCATCAGAGCTTTATCTTCCGCAACTGGGAGGTCGAGTGTGACGGCAACCCGCTCGCGCACGCCGTCATGCGCGGCTACATCGGCCTCGACGGCCGCACCTACCCCAACTACCACTATGAGCATCTGGAGCGTCTTGCCGAGCGCTATACCGAGCACGCCGGCTACGCCAATCCGGCGGCGGTCATCGACTGCAACCATGACAACTCGGGCAAGCGTCCGCTGGAGCAATATCGCATTTGCAAGGAGGTGCTCGACAGCTGCCGCCGCAGCGAATCCATCTCCAAGCTGGTCAAGGGCTTTATGATCGAGTCTTACCTTGAGGACGGCAACCAGCCGGTCGACGGCGGCGTCTTTGGTAAGTCGATCACCGACCCGTGCCTGGGCTGGGAAAAGACCGACTACCTCATCCACGAGATCGCGGAGCGTATTTAGAGTTACGCGGTTTTACCAAACCGCGTAACGACTCGACGCTGCAAGCGCCCCTAGACGGCAATCTGACGTTCAATCGTCGGTCGCGCACCGAAGTGCGTTTCCCTCCTCTTTCACGTCACCTTGCTCGCTTAGGGGCGTTTTCGCTGACTTATGCTCAACCTACAATAATTCCGAGCTGAACAAGTTACTCGCTGTAGCGGGTGGCGATGGCAGCTTGTACCATGCCGGCGCTCATGAGGTAGGTCACCAGGAAGTAGCCACCGTATGCTGCCAGGAAGATTGCACAGGTGAGGCCCACGGTGCCGCCGATGCTCATAGCTCCGAATATGCTCACCAGCTCGATAATCACCTTAAGTGCCACAAAGGAGTGCGCCAGGCCCACTGCCAGCGGGAACAGGAAGAACACCGCTTGCTGCGCCATCACCGAATGGCGAATCTGGCGGTCGTCACAGCCGATCTGTGCCAGCACACGATAGCTGCGGCTGCCGTCGGCCACGTTGGAGAGTTGCTGGATCGACAGAATCGCCGCGCATGCAACGACCAGTACAAAGCCAATGTAGATGGCCAGATAGCTAATCATGCCGTTCATCTGCGCCGCCTGCGTATACATCTCGGAACGCGTGATGAAGACTCCCCATGACCCCGGCTCCTTGCCGTCAACGAGCAGATTGTCGAGCAAGGTGTATTTAATGCTCTCGTCTGCCTCGGTCGTATCCATCCCCTGTTTGTAGTTAGCGAGCAGATTACTGGAATACGGCTGCAGATTAAGTTGGGACAACAGCTCATCGGCTACGACCACGGTACCGGGATTGCTGCCCATCGCCGAGTTGGCGATGGCCGCCGTGTCCTCGTCCGACTTATCGGTTGCAGGCTTGAGCTCATGCCCGCCCAAGGTGAGGGTATGGCCGCCGGCCATGTATTTGGTGTACAGGTCGCCCAGCTCACCGCCCATATCACACGTGAGCAGATACTGGTCGCGGCCAATGCTCACCGGCTCCTCGCCCATCATCTGGCGCAGCTTGTTGTACTGGCTCGCCGGCGTCACATACAGACCCATCGCATCGGCGTTGCTTCCCTCAAGCGCCTTGGGAAGTTTTTCGCCCATGGCCTTGCACATCTCACCTGCCGCCACCGAGGGGCCCGAGCCGCCAAGCGGGTAACTCAGATACGAATCGATCTGCACATGCTCACCGGCAACATCGGCGATATTGACCTTCTTGCCGGTCTCGTCGTTGTTGTCCGCCGACTTGCCCTTAATACCGTCTGCAACGTTATCGGGATCTTTACGATCGCCATGCCATGCAGCGTACAAATCGACCGTTGCATCGGCCAGCACCATGCGATCGGCCTCAGACGGATTGACATACTCCTTGTAGTAGTCGAGCGTTTCGGGCGTGTAATAGACATACGTCTGAGACACGTCAACAGGGTTATAGCGCTCCAGATTCTCGTTCATCACGTTGGCAATCGACATACCGCAGGTCACCGAGGTAATGGCCAAAAACAGAATCATCGCGATGACGCCCATCGAAAAGCACACCGTATTGACCTTGGCCGAGAGCTGACGCACGGTAAACATATTGAGGCCGCGCCAATACACGCTGCGCAGGCTCTGCAGCAGCTTGATAAGCATGCCCGAGAGTCCCCAGAACAGCGCAAAGGTGCCCACAGTAACCATAGCGGTCGTAATGCCAAACTGGCTCATGGCCTCTTGCAGCTTGCTGTCCGTCGCGGTTAGCGGGAACCCATCACGTAGCAGACGGTAATAGGCCACGCCCACAAGCACCACGCCCACGGCAAAGATGGCAATCGCGATCCAGGGGTTGCGTGTCTTGATGCTCTCGTTGCGACGCTCGGCACCCATAAGCTCAATGAGCTTAGTGCGACGAACGGCGCGCAGGTTCAGCAGTAACGTGAGTACGAACATCACGAGCATGCAGGCAAGGGTCAGGTTGAACGCGTGCACCGAGAAAAAGAAGTGAAAATTGGCGATCTGTGTCTTAAAGAGCGAAGCCGTAAAGAACGTCATGAGCTGGGAGAGTCCCACACCCAGCACAATGCCGGCGACAAAGGCCACGACCGAGACGATCACCGTCTCGAGCGCCATGATCGTGGCGACGCGCCCGCGTCCCATGCCGAGCACCTGGTACAGGCCAAACTCCTTTTTACGGCGCTTCATGATGAAGTTATTGGCATACACCATCAAAAAGGCCATGACACCGGCCAAAAAATACGTCAGGTAGCCGAGCATGCTGCCCATAACCTGCGCCAAGCCCTTTTCATCGATTCCGGCGATGTCGACCTGCATCGAGATGGTGTTAAAGGCATAGAAGACCGTGACGCCCAGGGTGAGCGTCAAAAGGTAGACGAGGTAGTCGCGGCCGGCGCGGCGGACGTTGCCCCAAGCGAGTTTACAGAGCATCGGAGCCCTCACCGCCCATCATGGCAACGACCTCCATAATGCGGTCGAAGAACTCTCGGCGGTCGGTGTCGCCGCGGCGCAGCTCAGTGAAGATCTTGCCGTCGCGGATAAACAGCACGCGACTCGTGTAGCTGGCAGCAAAGCTGTCGTGCGTGACCATGAGCACGGTGGCGCGCAGACGGCGGTTGAGAGCCTCTAGGCTCTCGAGCAGCAGGCGGGCGCTTTTGGAGTCGAGGGCGCCGGTGGGCTCATCGGCCATGATCATGGTGGGGTCGGTGACGAGCGCGCGAGCCGCGGCAACGCGCTGCTGCTGACCGCCGGACATCTGGTAGGGATACTTGTCGAGCACCTGACTGATGGACAGGCGCGCTGCAACATCCTGCACGCGAGTCGAGATCTCTGCCGAGTTAGTGCGAGCGATGGTGAGCGGCAGGGCGATGTTCTCGCGTGCCGTGAGCGTATCGAGCAGGTTGGAGTCCTGGAAGATAAAGCCGAGCTCCTCGCGGCGGAACTGCGAGAGTTTGGCCTGCTTCATGCGCGTAACGTCCTGCCCGTTGATGCGAATGGTGCCGCTCGTGGCGCTATCGATGGTCGAGACGCAGTTGAGCAACGTCGACTTGCCCGAGCCCGAGGCGCCCATGATGCCAACGAATTCGCCGCGGTTGACGGTAAAGCTGACGTCGTTGAGCGCGCGGGTCACGTTGCCCAGCGCTCCATATACCTTTTCGAGATGCGCGACCTCCAGTACCGGGGTCGCCATGTGCGTGGTTTGCATACCGAGTCCTTTCTTGCGATTAGTCTACGGCATCTATAGTCGCAAGAAGCCGAGTCGGCTACCATCGATATGGCTTACGCTTGCCTTACCGTTGTGTAAGGTAGGGATAGCTACCCTGTCACGTGTTGATGTTGAGAGAGGACTCCTGTTGAAGACTGTTCATGTTGCCGCTGGGATCATTCGCAAGGAAGGATCCGACGAGCTACTGGCCGTGCAGCGCGGCTATGGCGACATGCAGGGACTTTGGGAGTTCCCAGGTGGCAAGCTCATGCGCGGCGAGACGCCCGAGGACGCCGTACGCCGCGAGCTCATGGAAGAGCTGCAGGTAAAAGTCACCAACCTGCGCGATTTCTACACCGTTGAGTATGACTACCCCGATTTCCATCTCTCCATGGAGTGCTACTACTGCTCGCTCGCCGATGAATCCGATGAGCCTCAGAAGCACGACCGCCAGCTCGATATCCGCTGGATTCCGCGCACCTCGCTTGCCACGGTGGAATGGATGCCCGCCGACAAGGGGCTCATTGATGCCCTGATTGAGCTGAAGGAAGACCGGCTCGAGGCAAGCTCCGCCGATGACGCCGCGGTCACCATGGCCGACGAGTCTGCTGCCAAACCCAAGCGCACACCTAAGCGCCGCAGCAAAAAGCGTCCCAAGCCCGGTCTGCTCGACGGCATCGATACCTCGGACCTCTCCGCTGACGAGCGCGAACTGGTCCGCCGTCGCGCCGCCATCAAAAAGTCCATGAAGGGCAACAAACGCGCCAACACCAAGCCCGAGCTGCTCGTTCGTCAGCGTCTGCGCGCAGCAGGCCTTACGGGTTATCGCTTGGAATGGAAGGTACCCGGCAAGCCCGACATCGCCTTTCCCGGGCGCAAGATCGCCATCTTCGTCAACGGCTGCTTTTGGCACCGCTGCCCCAAATGCAACCCAAGTCAGCCCAAGCGCAACGTTGAGTTTTGGGAGGCAAAGTTCCGTCGCAACGTCGAGCGCGACCGCACCGCCGTGGCAGCACTCACTCAAATGGGCTGGACACCCATAACCATCTGGGAATGTGAGCTCAAAAAAGACCGCATCGACGCCACGATGGAAAAGGTCATCGAACAGGTGCGCGCCGCAGAGCCGCAGCGCTAACAGCGGGCATTCACACGCTCCGCACGTCCGCGCCACATCCACGTCACAAACCTTAGAAAGCCCTTAAGCCCAAAACCTTTCAAGAGTGTTACTCAATACCTCTGAACTGCAGTTTCATCGTAACACCAAACCAGGTTAAGCGTTTCTTTAGCGCTTCTTCGCAGCAGCCGCGTCATAATACTGCCAACGTACGGGACCTAGCAGCACACCCCGTGCGCAACCTTTTGGTGGACATCGAGGAGGCCGCATAAGCATGCATTCTTCCAATGACGCAGCACAGCAGCCATCCCTAAAACATGCAAACCTTTTCTCCTTCCCCCCGACACAGAGAAACGACCTCCTCGACTCCCCCACCACAAAAGCCAAACGCTCAACCGACCAGAGCCACAACTTGCGAGCATCCTTCGAAAAGCTCCAAGCATCCCTAGACAAAACCTTCCCCAACCAAGCCCGGGCATACTAGCCCCCACCAACAAAGCGACCCTCGCACTCCACTATTCCGCCCCAACGCCACAAGGGCGATCGAGCAGGACGGCTTGGGCAGGTCCCCGTACTTAGTTTCCAAAATCATTCCGCAGCGCGAAGGCTTCTTATTATTTTCAGACCTAACGCCACAAGGGCGACGACCTCGAGTAGGTCAACCTGGGAGGGACGAGGGTTTAGTTCCCCAATCTTTCCGCAGGGGGGGGCAAAAAGCCTCGCCGCACGAAGTGCGCAGCGAGGCTTTTTGCATGCCGAGGACGATTGGGGAACTAAACCCTCGTCCCTCCCCGGGATATGTAGCGAGTCGGAGTACCCTTGCTGTTACTCTGCTTTGCCCACAGAGTTGAGGTTGGTCATGCGGATCTTAACCAGCTCGGTGATCTCACGCATACCCTCCTTGGCCGGCTTCTTGGGATCGAAGCAGGCAGGGTTCTCGGCCATGTAGGCCATGAAGCCCTTCGTGAAGGCCTGACGCAGTTCGGTGGCGTAGTTAACCTTGCAAATGCCGTTCTTCACAGCCTCGGCAACCTGCTCATCGGGCACACCGGAGGTGCCGTGCAGAACCAGCGGCACGTCGACGGCGTCGCGGATGGCCTTGACCACGGACTGCTCGATGTGCGGATCGCTCGTGTACACACCGTGGCTGGTGCCAACGCCAATGGCCAGCGAGGTGCAGCCGGTGCGCTCAACGAACTCCTTAGCCTCGGCAGGATCGGTGTAGGGGCTCTCGCCCTCAACTGCGGGACCGTCGTCCTCCTTGCCGCCAACCTTACCGAGCTCAGCCTCGACAGGCACGCCCATGGCGCGACCAGCGTCGGCGACGGACTTGGTCAGGGCGATGTTGTCCTCGAAGGACTCGTGCGAACCGTCGATCATGACGGAGGTGTAGCCCGTGCGGAAAGCCTGCATGCAGCGGTCATAGCCATCGCCGTGATCGAGGTGCAGGGCGACGGGCACGGAAGCGCGCTCGGCGGCAGCCTTGACCATGCCGTAGAAGTAGTCCAGACCAGCGGTCTTGATGGTGCCCGGGGTGGTCTGCATGATGACGGGGGACTTCGTCTCCTCGGCGGCGGCCAGAACGGCCATAACAAACTCGAGGTTCTCGACGTTGAACGCGCCAACGGCGTAATGGCCGGCCTGAGCGTCCTTGAGCATCTTTTCGGTGGTAACAAGTGCCATGAGCGTTTGCTCCTCTCCCTCGCCCGCATCTGGACATCGGGCGTAGTTGTTCACAAGGCGTTTTACCTTGCGTTTTGCTGCGCTCATTGTATGAAATTAAACGGGTATGCATGTGCGAGATATTGTCATCACGCGAGGTCCAACCTTCATTTTGAAAAGCAAACGGAAGGGGTCGAACCCGAGCGCGTGTGTTCGAAATTGAGTTTTGAGCCTTGATCATCTTTCTTTTATAGAAAAGATAAGTAATCGAAAGGCGTTTTCTTATTTAAAAAGAAAATGAACGAAAATAGACTCAACACAATTCCTGCAAATTTCAGACGATGATGGAGCAGCCATGGCCCATGCAACAACCCGAGCTTTCGCCGATGAGCGTCGTTCCGCCATCATGGAGATGCTCGAGCATAACCCCTCGGTGCAGGTAGCAGAAATCGCCCAGACCTTTGGCGTGTCCTCCGTTACCGCCCGCGCCGATCTAGACGCGCTCGCCGAGTCCGGCAAGCTGCGCCGCACGCATGGTGGCGCTGTGTCGCTCCAGAAGCGACTGACCGTATCCACCCAGGATCGCCGTATCAACGTCAATGTCGCCGCCAAGCAGGCCATCGCGCAAAGCGCCATTGAACTCGTCGGCAATGGTGACACCCTGCTCGTCGACTCGGGCACCACCGCTCTCGAGTTTGTCCGGCTCCTCGACCAGCGCGATGGCATCACCGTCATCACGGCCGACATTACCATTGCCGATTACATCGACGAGAGCATGCCCTCAGTCGATGTCGTCATGCTGGGCGGGGCACTGCGCAAAGGCCATCGCTATCTGTACGGCCCACTTACCATGCAGGCGCTCCAAATGGTCCACGCCGATCTTGCCGTCATGTGCCCTGGCGCTTTTGTTCCCGGCTGCGGCTTTACGACCGACTTTCCGCAGATGGCCGAGACCAAAGCGGCTATGGTCGGTGCTGCTCGTCAAAGTGTCGCCCTCATGGACGCCAGTAAGGTCAACGGACGTGGCATGTACCGCTTTGCCGAGCTGACCGACGTCAACGCCATCGTGATGGACCGTGACCCCGATCACGCCGTCGCCACCTCAATCGCCGAGATCGTCGACAACGCCCGCCCAAATCTCCTCATCGCCGGCGCTTAAACAAAAACCACCACAAAGGTGCCTGTGAACTGCGCCCCGAAACTTGGACTGAACAAATAGCGACTACGCCGCAAGGGCCC
>UQOY01000004.1 GCA_900542825.1 uncultured Collinsella sp.
GCATGTGTTAGGCGCGCCGCCAGCGTTCATCCTGAGCCAGGATCGAACTCTCCGTCCAAAATATTCTGGGCTTCGAGCCCGTCCGGTCCTCTCAGTTCATCGCTGATCGGTTCCGTTCGATTCATATGGTTTTAGTATAGGAAAAGGAATTTCTCGGGGCCGCCTCTCGGCGGCCTTGCGAAAAACAAATCCAAGTTAGACCATTTCAAATGGTTCGATGTCTGCCCGGATGCGACACTCGGAAGTGTCCATCCTCGCAGTATCCGGTTCTCAAGGTGCACGCCTGCGCGGCTCATCCGGTCGAACCGGGCCGCGCGGCAAGGAGATATATTGCCAGACCGCGAAGCGATGTGGGACGTCAATTCCACACTTCACAAGTCCTACACAATATGTGGCTTTCTATATAGGAAGTAGAAAGTCATGTGCAGCAAGACCGCACGTATCAGATGATGACCCTTTGGTTCAGGAATATATAGAGATCGGTCACCTGTAAGGATTTATCTACCCGCGCTTTTAGCAATGTAAACCGCGCTTTAGATAAATAGAGGGAGCGCCGCGTACAACGCGACACTCCCCTAGCGATTCAAGAGAATCTATTAGGCCTCGAGAGCCTTCTTGGCAATAGCAGCCAGCTCGTTGAAGGACTCGATGTCCTCGTAAGCCATCTGGGCCAGGACCTTGCGGTCGAGCTCGATACCGGCAACCTTCAGGCCGTGCATGAACTGAGAATAAGAAATGTCGTTCAGGCGAGCGGCGGCGTTGATACGGGTGATCCAGAGAGAGCGGATCTCGCGCTTCTTGTTGCGGCGATCACGATACTGATACTGCAGGGAGTGCTGGACCTGCTCTTTAGCATGCTTGTAAGTACGCGAAGCGGCACCGTAGTAACCCTTCGCACGGTGCATAACGGTACGGCGCTTCTTCTTGGCGGCAACAGCGCGCTTAATACGTGCCATGTTCTATCAACTCCTAGACGGTTAAACAAAAAACGGGAACGCGAACTTAGGCGAGACGCGACTTGATGACCTTGCGGTCGGCAGCGGCGATCTCGGTCTCCTGACGGAAGCCACGCTTACGCTTGGTGGACTTCTTGCTCAGGATGTGGCTCTTGAAAGCCTTGGCGCGCATAAGCTTGCCGGTACCAGTCTTGCGGAAACGCTTCTTGGTGCCGCTGTGGGACTTCATCTTAGGCATGAAATACTCCTTAATCGGTTACAGAACACTAGTTACTTGGTATCGCTTGCCGCTTTATCCTCATCAAAGGCGCCCTTAATCGGGGCGAGCAGCATAAGCATGTTACGGCCTTCCATCTTAGGCTTGGACTCGACCGTAGCGTAAGGCTTGAGATCCTCGGCGAGGCGCTCGAGAACGTTAAGGCCCTGCTCCGGGTGAGCCATCTCACGGCCGCGGAACATGATGGTGATCTTAACGCGTGCGCCCTTCTTGAGGAAGCGCAGAACGTGGCCCTTCTTGGTCTCGTAATCGCCAACGTCAATCTTGGGTCGGAACTTCATTTCCTTGACCTCGACCTTGGACTGGTTCTTACGAGCGGCCTTGGCCTTCATGGCCTGCTGGTACTTGAACTTACCGTAGTCCATGACCTTGCAGACCGGCGGCTCCGCGTTGGGAGCGATCTCGACCAGGTCGAGACCCTGATCGTCGGCGACGCGCTGGGCATCGCGGATGGCGAACAGGCCGAGCTGAGAGCCATCGACGCCAATCAAACGGCACGAAGATGCAGTGATCTCGTCGTTGATGCGGGTGTCATCAGACTTAGCTATTTTCCCTACCTCCATTCATAAAAAAATAACCCAGCGCTTTTCAGCAACCAGGTCGTACACATAGACATCCTCAATTTGAGGAAGGGAATCTAAGTTGTATGACCAGTCAGCTGCTCATTGGCGCCAAAAGGTGGGAGCCCTCGGGTTCCTCTTTAGGGCATTGCGGGAACAACGCCTTGCGAATAATAACACGTACAGCGCGTTATCACATTACGTACACGAAAAAGGAGGTCTTGACCCCCTTGAAGCGCAGGTGCATGTACGGTGCCCGAGGCGAGACTCGAAGAGCCTTCGCTTCGCGAAGCCCCGGGCTTCGGGCACATGGCGCCCTCGCCACGCTCCGCTACAAACAGGCCACAGGCCTGTTTGCTTAACGCTCCGCGCGCTCACGCGAGTTCGGCACAAAAAAGGGGGCCTTGACCCCCTTGAACGCTCACTTGCATGTATGGTGCCCGAGGCGAGACTCGAACTCGCACGTTGTTGCCAACGGTGGATTTTGAGTCCACTGCGTCTGCCAATTCCGCCACTCGGGCACGTAATGCGTGAGTTAGTTTATCACAGCTTTCTGTTGATTAGTCCGAAAATGGTACTTCGAGCATTTCGATAAGTTCGACCGAGCGGAGCATCTCGCGCCGGCGGCACCCGCGACCGTCGACCGAGGCTTCGCCCATCTGGTTGTCATAGGGATCCTCGCGCATACCGACATAGACTGGTTCAAGCCCTGCCTGGAACCGCCTGTTTGCCACCATGCGCCACGGATCGAGGTTGCCAAAGTAGTGGCGGCGGCGCCACTCCTCCCCCATCCTGCGTGCCGAGGAACCAAACGATACGTCGGCGTTAAGCCAACCGGTCTGTGGCGTATAGAACTCAGCCCAATCGTGCGGCCCCACCGAATCGGGCGCAACATACAGGCCGCTCTGCCAACGGGCAGGAACGCCCGCAATGCGGCACATGGTGATAAACGTGAGCGCCATAACGCCACAATCGCCGCGGAGCGAGTGTGCACAGTCATCGGCAATAGATCCCAAAAGCAGGTACGGTGGCTGATAGCGATAGTCGATATGCTGTGTCAGGTAATCATAGATAGCACGAGCGCGGTCGAGCTGATCCTCGAGGCCATCAACGACTCGCTCGGTCAATTGCTGCAGATACGGCGTGAATGCAATGTGCGGACGGTCCTCGGAAATATCTTCGGGCAATGGCGCGTCCATACACGGATGCGCCGGAAGCGCACCCCCATGGATATCGCAATAGGCGGCATCGATGTGATAGCGATAGGTCACCGAGAATGAATGTTCAGTCGAAGATGTCCAAGAGGCAGTACGAGCCGAGGCGCTCGCAGGGGCAATGGCCCCCTCCGACGTCATATCGAGAACCTCGATATGAGACTGTTGACGACAGGCGGCGGCAACGGGTAGCCACGCGCGAACAGCCTCTCCCTCCAGAGCCCCGGGTACAGACACAGATGCCTTAAGCGTGATGACGCGAGTCAACCCGTTTTGCGACTCCATCTCCCTGAGCATCTGGTTACGCAGCGCTATGCCGTCCGTAGAATCGGGACGCAGGCCCGGAACCTCCTTGGGGTACACGCGAAGCGAATCGAGGAAGTTGTCGAGAACAAACAGCTCGCCATCGATAAAGCGCCAGTCAATACGATTGCGATTAATCAGGTCATCGAACTGCTCTTCGGTAAACTCAGGCCACTCCTCGCGAATCATCGCAATGGCCCGATCACGCGACACCGAAAAATGAAGCGGCGTCTCGAGCATGCGATACCGCTCGGCGCGAACACAAGCAGCCAGCGAAGGCTCAGGGTTCTGCTCCAAAAGACGATCGCAGGCAGCAACAGCCTGCGTCAAATACCCGGCATCCTTAAGACGAAGAATCTCGGGCGGCAGTCCAACATCGAGATGACGAAAGTCATCACAGCAAACATCAACAGAGCAACCAACAGGACCCTCGTCAATAACCTTCCCATCCGAAGGCAGTACATTAATAACAGCCATACCAAAACTCCAAGTCACTAGAACGCTTGAAGCCCATTGTAGCGAGATAAAAAGGAAAGCCCCAATAAAGGAGCTCTCAATACCGATAAACGGTACCTCTAAAAATGAATTCAGCCCAGTAACCCTGTAGCGAGTTAACAAAGGAGGCCCCGTTTCCCCGGAGCTGATTCCGTCGCGCGACTTCTGGCGAAGCCAGGTGAGCGCGAGGGAAACAGCGTAGGGGAAACGGGGCCTCCGGCGGGAAAGTTAAACCGCTACTTACGCCTTGTTGACGGAGCCAAACTCCTCCATGAGCTCCTTGGTGCGGGCAACGATGTTGTCGCGACCAGGCTTGAGGAGCTTGCGGGGGTCGAAGCCCTTGCCCTGCTGATCCTTGCCAGCCTCGATGTACTCGCGGACGCCCTTGGCGAAGACGAGCTGCAGGTCGGTGTTGACGTTGATCTTGGAAATGCCCAGGGAGATGGCCTTCTTGATCTGATCCTCGGGGATGCCGGTGCCGCCGTGCAGAACGAGGGGCAGGTCGCCGGTCTGGGCCTTAATCTCGCCCAGACGCTCGAAAGACAGGCCAGCCCAGTCGGCAGGGTACACGCCGTGGATGTTGCCGATGCCGCAGGCGAGGAAGTCGACGCCCAGGTCAGCGATCTGCTTGCACTCAGCAGGATCAGCGAGCTCGCCGCTGGAGGTCACGCCGTCCTCGGTGCCGCCGATGCCGCCGACCTCGGCCTCGATGGACATGCCCTTGGAGTGGGCAAGCTCAACGAGCTCCTTGGTGCGGTCGAGGTTAAGCTGGAAGGTCTCCTCGTGAGAGCCGTCATACATGATGGACGTGAAGCCGGCCTCGATGCACTTGAAGCAGTCCTCGTAAGAACCGTGATCGAGGTGAAGGGCGACGGGAACGGTAACGCCCGTGGCCTCGACGGCAGCCTTGACCATGTCGGCGCAGACCTTGAAACCGCCCATCCACTTAGCGGCACCAGCGGTGCACTGAAGGATCAGCGGAGACTTGGCCTCCTCGGCGGCCTGGAGAATAGCCAGGGTCCACTCGAGGTTGTTGGTGTTGAAGGCACCGAGACCGTACTTGCCGGCCTCGGCCTTCTTGAGCATGTCTGCTGCGTTGACGAGCATAAAAGAAACCTCCTGTAAGGTTGCTCCGATAACGCCTGAAATTTTACCACGGTGTACCCGAGCATAAACGTTCGTTTGTTCACGAATATCGTCCAAACAGACTTTTTTTGACCGTTTGCCCTACGGAATCGACCCGTTGGGGAAAAATAGCTTGACGTTTGGACGTTCCTCGTGCTTTGGAAGCTGGCTATAAAGCTACACCTGCATGAAAGGGTTCTGCATGCGCTCGCGTTCCATGGTGGTCGAATCGCCATGGCCGGTTAGGCAAACGGTATCGGGCGGGAGAAGCCGGGCGAGCTTGGAGAGCGAGCGCAGAATCGCCGCCTCGTCTCCTCCAGAAAGATCGGTGCGGCCGTGCCCGCCGGGAAAGAGCGTGTCCCCCACGAAAGCAATATTTCCCTGCTCTGTTGCGGCGAAAAGAACGATGCCGCCCGGCGTATGCCCAGGCACCTCGATAACCTGCAGACAAATGTCGCCTAGCTCAATGGTATCGCCCTCGGCAAGCAGCCGCGTCGGCTCGCCTGGATCGGGCGTCTCGATGCCCCACATCGCTCGCTGCTCCTCGATATTCGCATGCGGCACAGCCGCATCTTTGCCGCACAGCTCGTACAGGGCGTCAGCGCCAACGGCGGCACGAACTCCAGCGACACCGCCAACATGGTCGGCATGACCATGCGTACAAACGGAGCCGAGCACATGCACATCAGGGCGTTCGGCTCGGATATGCGCAACGAGGCTTTCGCCTTCCCAAGCGGGGTCGATAATCAAGCATTCACCACTCGAAATAACGGCATAACTGTTGGTCTGGATAGGGCCGTTTACAAGCGCCTCAATCGAAGCCGTACCCTGAGGGGTTAAGTCCAAAGCCGCAGCGTCCATGCGTGCGCCCTCCTTCTATAAGCGTCGAGGCATCAATCGATGCCTCGAACGTAGCCAATATCATTACTGTCGCGCGCTCGTTACGCCTATACGCGACGCTTGAGCTGAGCCCCACCCTCGCCAGGCATCAAACGGCGTGCGTCATAGACCGAGTCGACGCTGCTAATGGATGCCAGTAGCGGATCCAGGCCGCTCGCATCCGAAATCTCGACCATAAAGCGCAGGGTTGCAATACCCTCGCGGTTAGTCGAGGTGGCGGCGGAAAGAATATTGCCGCCTGCATCGCCAATGGCGATGGTGACGTCTTTGAGCAGGCCCATGCGGTCCAGGCACTCGACCACAATCTCGACCTGGAAAAGCGTATCGGCAGCACCATCCCACTCTACGTCAATCATGCGCTCGGGATGTTCCATAAGGCCCTTGACGTTGGGGCAGTTGGCGCGATGCACCGAAACGCCACGACCGCGCGTGATGAAGCCGACGATGTCGTCGCCCGTCACGGGGTTGCAGCAATGAGCCAGACGGACCAGCAAGCCGCTGTTGCTCTCACCCTTGACGATAATGCCGTTACTGGCGCTCTTACCGCGCTTTTGCGGCTTGCGGTTGGAGCCGCGAGCGGGCTGCTTTACGACCTCGGCGATAGCCTCGGCCTTGGTGAGCTGTTCCTCGGGCTTGGGGTCCAAGATTTGCTCGACCTTATTGCCCACAGCGCGCGGGGCAACCTTACCCGCGCCAACGGCTGCAAACAGGTCCTCGAGCTGCTTGAAGTTAAACTGCTCCGCCACGGCGTTGAGCGCACGCGTGGATCGCGGCGTAGAGATGCCATACCCGCGCTTGCGCAGGTCCTTAGCCAGTATATCGCGGCCGGCAGCAGCGTCGTCGTCCTTGGTCGCGGCGGCGAAGTAACGGCGGATCTTTGACTTGGCGGAAGGCGTCTTGACGATCTTGAGCCAATCACGCGACGGCTTGGAGCTCTTGTTGGTCAGGATTTCGACACGATCGCCCGTCTTGATCTCGTGCGTGAGCGGGGCCACCGCACCGTTGATCTTGGCGCCGACGCAGTGGTTTCCGACCTCGGTGTGAACGGCATAGGCAAAGTCGAGCGGTGTAGAACCGGCACGAAGCGCCATGACCTCGCCCTTGGGCGTAAAGACGAAGATCTCCTGATCGAAGAGGTCGACCTTCAGCGAGTGCAGGTATTCCTTGGCGTCGGTGATCTCGTCAGACGCCGCCCAGTCGAGTGAGTGCTTGAGCCAGTTAATCTGATCGTCCAGACGCTGCGCATCGTTGGTCTTAGAGGCAGACGATCCGCCCGACTTCTTGTACAACCAGTGGGCGGCGATGCCGTACTCTGCCTGCTCGTGCATCTCGTAAGTTCGAATCTGAATCTCGAGCGGACGGGCAGTGGGACCGATAACCGTCGTGTGAAGCGACTGGTAGTTATTGACCTTGGGCATGGCAATATAGTCTTTAAAACGACCGGGCATGGGATGCCACAAGGTATGCACGGCGCCAAGCGTGGAATAGCAATCACGTACCGAATGAGTGATGACGCGCAGCGCCACCAGGTCGTAAATCTCGGAGAACTCCTTGCCCTTGCGCTTCATCTTTTGATAGATGGACCAATAGTGCTTGGAACGACCGTTAATTTGAAAGTCCTCAAGACCAATGCGATTGAGCTCATCGGTGAGCGTCTTGATGGTCTCGGCCAAATAACGCTCGCGAACCTCGCGCGACTCGGCTACCATGCGCGCGATGCGCTGGTAGGCATCGGGCTCCAAGTAGAAGAAGGACAGGTCCTCGAGCTCCCACTTGATAGAGCTCATGCCCAGGCGGTCGGCCAGAGGCGCGTATACGTCCATGGTCTCGCGCGCCTTAAACAGACGGCGGTCCTCGCGCAGGGCGGCAAGCGTGCGCATGTTATGCAGGCGGTCGGCGAGCTTGACGATGATGACGCGAATGTCCTTGGACATGGCAAGGAACATCTTTCGCAGCGTAAGCGCCTGCTTCTCGTCCATGCTGTCAACTTCGATGTTGGTGAGCTTGGTCACGCCATCGACGAGCTCGGCCACCGTATCGCCAAACAGGCCGGAAACATCGGTAAGCGAGGTCTCGGTGTCCTCGACGGTATCGTGCAGCAACGCGGCGCACACCACGTCGCAGTCCATCTTGAGGTCTGACAGAATGATAGCCACCTCGACAGGATGGTTAATGTACATCTCGCCCGAGCGGCGCTTTTGGTTGCAGTGCTTCTCGGCAGCAAAGCAGTAGGCCTGCTCCACCTTGGAGAAGTCATCCTCATTCATATATTTGAGGCACAGACGCTCCAGCTTGTCGTAGCTGTCCGCCATAATCTCGGGCGGCAGCTCATCGGCATGTTTATAGTGCTCCATCTCCGAAAAAGGCTGGAGGGTGGAATCATGGGCGGTACGGGCTGCGGCATCCATCGAGGTCCCCTTCCCCTAGGCCCGCGGTACGATCGGGCGGTTAACTTTGGCTAGCATATCAGAAGCACACGAATCGAGCGCCCAACTCCGGAAAGCCGAGAACTCCATGCGCGAGCGCAAGCCCTCCAAATAGCGAATTGACCTGCTTAATTGCACGCGACCGGGGTTTTCGGCCATCGCGATGCGACGCGTATCGTCAAACCCCGAAACGCGGCAGAAACCGAGTTCTTCGAAGATTCCCAGGCCGCTTGCCACCGAGCGCTCGTCGACCGGCGTGCGGGCATCGATGGCAAGACACATCTGAGCGATGTCGATATCGCTCGCGCAGAATGAATCGTCCCCCGTCTTGCCACGGTTGGAGCGCCACATGGTCTGCAGCGCTCGATAGAGCGTGACAAGCTCATCGCGCTCGGGCGCATAACAATCGAGCAGGCGTTCATTAATACGAGCGTCACGCGACGAATAGAGCAGGTGAATCACGGCGGGCTGTCCATCGCGACCGGCACGGCCACTCATCTGGTTAAACTCAATCGCACCAAACGGCATGTGGTAGAGCACGACATGACGGATATCGGGCAGGTTGACGCCCTCACCGAAGGCCGAAGTTGAAACGATGCAGCTGAGACTTCCGTCTCTAAAGGCTTCCTCAACACGGCGGCGATCGGAGCGCGCAAGCCCGGCGTTATAGAACGCGATATGGGTCGCACAGTCGGGCACGCGTTTGCGCAACGTCTTGGCAAGCGCCACGGACTGGTCGCGCGAGTTCACGTAGATAACGGTCTTCTCCCCCGTCGCCACGATCGACACCAGGCGATTTTCGCGGCTCGCAAGGTCACGGTCGTCCTCGAGTTGTAGGTTCTCGCGAACGGTCTCGTCGACCACCGTCCTGGTAATCGGCAATACGCGAGCAAGCTCCGCCACGACCGGGGCCGTCGCGGTAGCCGTTGCCGCCATGACAACGGGGTCGCCCAGGGCTTTGAGAATATCGGGCATGTCGAGGTATGCGCTCCGGTCGCCGCCTTTGGCAAGACCGGCATGGTGTGCCTCATCGATAACGACAAAGCCAATACGTCCAGAACGTGCAAAGCGATCGCGATGGATAGACAGGAACTCCGGCGTCGTGAGAACGATGCCGGTGCGGCCCGAAGCCAGGCCGGCAAACACGTCATCGCGCGCCGCCTCCACGGTCTCGCCAGTCAGCACGCCAACGCCAATGCCGAGCGCGGCCATCGTCGAGGAAAGGTGATAGGCCTGGTCGGCAACGAGTGCGCGCAACGGATAGACAAAAATGCTCGCACGCCCGCGAAGGACCGCCTCGCGTGCGGCATGTACATGGAAAATCAGAGACTTGCCGCGACCCGTTCCCATAACGGCCAAAACGCTCTGGTGGTCGGCCAGGGCGTCAAGCGCCTCGACCTGTGCGCGGTGCGGCTGGTTCGATCCGATAAAGCTGTGAATGAGCGAGCGCGTGAGCTCGGTATAGGAAAGCTGGGCAAGCGTCTCGCGCTTGCGCGACTCCAGGCGCAGGTCGGAGTCCGCCGGCTGTACGCCGCGGCGAAGCTCACATGCCGGATCGTCGATATTGGGCGCCGTGGCATCGCGCACCAAGACGTCTTTGATCATGAGCTTGGGCTTCACACGTCCCTGCCAATGCTCGGCAACGGCCTCGAACACCAAGTCGACGGCGCTGTCGCAATTGATAAGCCTGTCGATCTGCGGCACGCGAAACATGATGGCCGGCACACTCGCGGCGCCATCGGTCGCCACAAAGCGCATGTGCTCGCCGGTTTTGCCCACCACGGCGCGATCACACATCGTCACGCCCTCGGCAACCAACAGCGGCACCTTATTACCCTGGCCAAACGGCTCAAGGCGGGAAATCTGCTCGATGGTCTCGATATTCAATTCGGAAAGGTCGACCGTGGCGGCAACCTCGTCGGTGTCCTCAAAGTCCTCGGCGGGAAGCTCGGACAACACGGCGGAAAGACGTCGACGAAACTCATCGAGCTTAGACGCCTCGATGGTCACGCCCACCGCACCGGCATGTCCGCCGCGGCGAATCAGCAGGTCGGAGCAGCGCTCGACGGCTTCGAACAGATTGACCTTGCCTACCGAGCGGCCCGAGCCACGTGCTATACCGTCCTCGATAGAGAAAAGCAGCGCCGGCACGTGATATCGGTTGGTAAGGCGGCTCGCCACGATGCCCTTAACGCCCTCGTGCCAACCTTCGCCGCCCACGACAATCGCGCGCCCGCCGTCATAGGTCTCCTCGACCTTTGCCATGGCATCGCGCGTGAGCTCCGCCTCGATCTCGCGACGCTGGCGGTTGATCTCCTCAAGCTCGGCTGCCAGTGCGCTTGCCTCGATAGGATCACGGGCAAGCAGCAGGTCGAGCGCCAATTTTGGATCGGCCATGCGGCCGGCGGCGTTTAAGCGGGGAATAAGCGAGAACGATAGACCGTCCGCCGTAATGGTAGTCAGATCGGCCTTGGCGAGCGCTGCAAGCGCGATGTAGCCGGGACGGGCCGTCACGCGCATCTGCTGGATACCCTCGGCGACCAGAGCGCGATTCTCGGGCGTCAACGGCATCATGTCGGACACGGTGCCCAGCGCCGCGACCTCAATCAGCGAACGCCAATACGACGGCTTGCCCAGACGCTCACCCAAAACCTGCACCAGCTTGAGCGCCACACCGGCACCGGCAAGTTCACGCGAGGGCCCCTCATCCTCGAGTTTGGGGTCGGTCAGGGGCACGCCCTGCGGCACCTGGTCGGACGGCTCATGGTGGTCCGTAACCACCAGATCGATTCCCAGGCTCTCCAGATAGGAGACCTCATCCTTGGCCGCGATACCGTTATCGACGGTCACGATCAGATTGGGTTGGGCGAGCTCGTTAACGCGGTCGAGCGCCGCGCGCGAAAGACCGTAGCCTTCGTCAAAGCGATGCGGAATAAACGGCGTGACATCGGCGCCAAACGTCCGCAGCGCCTCGGTCAACAGACAAGTCGACGTAATGCCATCGACGTCAAAATCACCAAAGACGGCGATGCGTTCGTGGTTGCGAATGGCGCGCTCGACACGATCGGCAACAACCGACATGCCCGGAATGACGAGCGGATCGGCCCAATCACGGTCGAGCGAAGGCGTCAAAAATAGCTGTCCTTCCTCAATTGAGGCAATGCCGTGCGCAACCATAATGCGTGCCACCAGCCCGGGTATGCCCAGACCAGCCGAAAGCTCCTTTTCGAGCTCGGGATTTTGCTGAGCGACCGCCCAGCGATGCGTCGTCTTAAGCGATGACATAGGCGCCCACCCCCGATAGGGGCAGGTCGCCGCGATACCTCTCACGGTTCATAGCGATGAGTCCTCTGTGTATGCCCGCTTCGGCAGGCAGATCTGTTGAACGGATTTATTATACCGTGCGGCACGGACGCAGAGCCTCGCAGCACGTCGTGGTTTCGGTAAACGATGCCGGTAATAGCCTCGAAATAATCGAGCGTTTCTGACGCACGGGCGCATGCGAGCGTCTAGCATATCCATTCAAAACGGATTCGCGAGCAAAGGGAGTCACAAGAGCATATGAAGCAATGGGTTGGACTGGGAAAGTTCCTCGCGGGGCATATGCAGGTCATCGTTCCGATTTGCGTAACGTTCGGTGTGCTCTTTCCCCAGCAGATCGGCGTACTCAAGCCCATCGTTCCCGCTCTTTTCGCCTTTATGACCTTCCAAGGTGCGCTCAGCAATACCTTCCACCAGGTAGCTGAGGTGTTCCACCGTCCGCTGCACTTGATTTTGGCGCTGCTCGTCTCGGCGGTGCTTATTCCCATAGCAGCTTATGCCATGGGATCGCTGTTCTTTGGCTCCAACCCCAACCTTGTCTGCGGCATCGTGCTCGAGTACAGCGTACCCGTGGCGGTCACTGCCTTTATGTGGATTAGCATGTTCGGCGGTAACGGCCCGCTCGCGCTTACCATCATCCTGACGTCCTCGGTTATCTCCCCTGTGACGATTCCGCTCACGCTGAAGCTCTTGCTGGGTGCCACTGTCTCAATCGATGTGCCAAGCATGATGCAAGACATGGCCTTTATGATCGCCATCCCCGCCGTGCTCGGTATCGTGATCAACGAGCTCACACGTGGATGGGGACACGAGAAGCTCTCCCCCGCGCTCTCGCCCGCCTGCAAGTTCATGATGATGGGCGTTATCGCCTCCAACTCCACCGCCATGAGCGAGTACGTTCTGCACATGAACGCGATGCGCCTGGAAGTCGCCCTCTTTATTTTGACCTTCGCCATCAGCGGCTTTGTCGTGGGCATTCTGGTCGCCCGTGCGCTGCATCTGCCATATAGCGAGACGACTACCATGTGCTTTACCTGCGGCATGCGTAACATCTCTTCGGGCGCCGTCATCGCCACGCAGTACTTTCCGGGCGAAGTCGTGTTTCCCGTCATGTGCGGAACGCTGTTTCAGCAGGTATTCGCCTCGTTTATCGGGCATCTCTTTGAGCGTCTAACCGGCGAGGAGCGCGCCGCCCAGCGCAAGCGCGTCGAGGCCGGCCGCGACGCCATGGCACGCTAGACTGTCCGCATTACGCGGGTGTTAATCTTGCTATACAAGCGTTTCCAGATGCGCACGCAAGCGCTCAGCATCGATATCGAGCGTTGTCTCGGCATTGACCTGGGCCAAACGATAGCCGACAAAGTAGGGCGAAACCACCCAACGCGGAAGCGCCTTGGCAATGGTCCGGCCGTCCATGTGGTAGAAGAACAAGTTGTACGACTCCGCGCGGCCGCCGTGGTGCTCGTGCAGGATATAGCGCAGGGCCACCTGAATCGCATCGGCAAACAGGTCCGCTTCGGCTTGGTCTCTAGTGTCATTGCTGGCGGCGATTCCCTGCGGGGCTGAAACGTTGATCTCAAAGAATCCCATGATCGGTTCGATTGAGATGTTGACCGCGATTCTCCCCTGTTGCCAGACATTGATGCCTTCGAAATTGGCGGAAGTCAGCGAAGCATAACCGTCCTCCTGCTCCAGACCCACAATCTGCATGTGCGGATGAACGAGACTACCGCCCGAGAGCGGACCTTTGTTCTTGTACATCAGCACGCTTCGATACTGCTGTGAATCGATCATCTGCTGCCAACAACCCAGGGCAAACCTCATTACATGGTGGAGTTCATCCGGCTCATAGGTCACCAGGTCTGCGTCGTGGTCGGCCGACTCGATCAGCACGGTTTGACGGGTGGCGCGCAGGGTTTTGAACTTATTCTCGAGCCAGGTGCAATCGCCGTCGCGCCGGATGATATTGACGAGTTCCTCGGTATCGCAAAAGGGGCACGCGGTGCCAGGGCGCCGGTTGTCGTCGGGCTTACCGTTCGCCTGCTGAACGTCAAATACCAGCGCCACGGGTTACGCCTCCAGCGGCACGATCTTGGTACCATGGAGCTCGGAGACGCCCAATGCCGCCGCCACGGTATCGCGATTGGCCGTGGAAATGCCGCCGCCGGGAAGGATGGTCAGACGGTCGCCCGCATACTCGACAAGACGCGATAGGTGCTCCAGATTGTCCTCGATCGGCGTTCCAGCAGCACCACCATGCGTCAGGATACGCGTGACGCCGCAGTCGGCGAGCGTGTCGACAGCATCGATCTGAGCCTCGGGCGAGAGCTGGTCAAACGCCATGTGGAAGGTAATATCGATGGGCCCGCGCTTGCACTCCTCGGTCGCACAGCCCGCAGCCATCACGAGGGCGCCGAGCGTAAGCTCGTCGAGCGCCCATCCGCCGGCACAAGGCTTGCAGCAGCCAAAGACCAAGCCGTCGGCGCCGGCGCTCACGGCAAGACCCAAGTCCATCTCCATCATGCGCAGCTCGTCCTGGTTGTAGTGAAAGTCACCGCCACGCGGGCGAATCATGCACATCACTCGCGCGTCATGCTCGTGAGCATAGCTGACCGTAGCGCTGATAACACCAGCCGAGGGCGTGGTACCACCGACGGCAAGGTTATCGCACAACTCGATGCGCTTAGCACCGGCATCGATAGCCGCCGGCACCCGCTCAAAGTTCTCGGCACAAAACTCGTACAGCATAGATAGACCCCCAGATGACAAACGTTTTCCGATGGGCATTGTCGCACGCCCCCATGAAGTTGCGGTGGAATAGAGACTGTTTTGGCCTCTGAGGCTCCCATTTAGTCCCTATTCCACCGCAACTTAAAGGGAGTAGTCGTTGGCATCTGCCACAACGTCGATGTTTTGGCAACGACAGCGAAAGCCCGCCAGAGCGAACAAGGTGCCTTGAAACAAGGCGGCATTGACCTTCTGGTCATGCCGCCGAAGTTGAAAGGCAGATTGCCGCTCTGGCGGGCTTGCAGCGTCGAGCCGTTACGCGGTTTGGTAAAACCGCGTAACTAGTTAACCGCCCAGATAGGCTTTGCGGACGTTGTCGTCGTGCAGCAGTTCTTGGCCGGTGCCGGTCATGGTGATCTTGCCGGTCTCGAGCACGTAGCCGCGCGTGGCGATCGAGAGCGCCATCTGCGCGTTCTGCTCGACCAGAAGCACCGTGGTACCGGCTTTATGCAGGTCCTCGACGATCTGGAAGATCTGCTCAATCAGAATCGGCGCCAGGCCCATGGAAGGCTCGTCGAGCATGAGCAGCTTGGGGTTACTCATAAGGGCGCGCCCCATAACGAGCATCTGCTGCTCACCGCCCGAAAGGGTGCCGGCGACCTGGCGACGGCGCTCCTTCAGGCGCGGGAACTGCTCATAGACGCGCTCCAGGCCCGGAGCCACCGTGGACTTGGGCTGTGTATAGGCGCCCATCTCCAGGTTCTCCTCGACCGTCATCTGCAAAAAGGCGCGACGGCCCTCGGGCACCTGGGCCAGGCCCTTGCCCACCAGCTTGTCGGCAGGCGTATGGGTAATGTCCTCGCCCATAAACTTGATGGAGCCGGTCTTGGAACGCAGCAGGCCCGAGACAGTCTTAAGCGTTGTGGACTTGCCGGCGCCGTTCGCACCGATCAAGGCCACGATCTCACCCTCGTTGACGTTAAAGGAGATGTCCTTGATGGCGTGGATGGCGCCGTACCAGACGTTGATGTTGTAGACGGAAAGCATCGGCTCTGCCATTTAGTTCTCCCCCTTATCCTGCTTGCCCAGATATGCCTCGATAACAGCGTCGTTGTTCTGGATCTCCTCGGCCGTGCCCTTGGCAATGACCTTACCAAAGTTGAGCACGCAGATGCCCTCGCAGATATTCATGACGAGCGACATATCATGCTCGATAAGCATAATGGCGATGCCGAAGGTGTCGCGAATCTTGACAATGTTCTCCATGAGCTCCGCGGTCTCGGACGGGTTCATGCCGGCGGCAGGCTCGTCGAGCAGCAGTAGCTTGGGGTTGGTGGCAAGCGCGCGGACGATCTCCAGACGACGCTGAGCGCCGTAAGGCAGCGATCCGGCCTGCTCGTTTGCCAGATGCTCCATATCAAAGATGGACAGCAGCTCCATGGCGCGCTCGTGGGCGGCCTTCTCGTGCTTCCAATACGTCGGCAGGCGTAGCACGCCCTCAAAACCGGAGTAGCGCTCTTGGTTGTGTAGGCCGACCTTAACGTTGTCCTCCACCGTCATGGTGTTGAACAGGCGGATGTTCTGGAAGGTACGGGCGATGCCCATGCGGTTGACCTGATAGACCGACTTACCCGAGGTGTCCTCGCCGTCGAGCAGGATGGTGCCGTGCGTGGGCTGATACACCTTGGTGAGCAGGTTGAAGACCGTGGTCTTGCCGGCACCGTTGGGGCCGATGAGACCGGCGATCTCAGTCTTGCCGATGGTCAGGCTAAAGTCGTCGACTGCCTTAAGGCCGCCAAACTCAATGCCCAAGTGGATGCACTCGAGCGCCGGGCGCTGACCCAGGTCGCGGTCGGGAACGATGGCGCCAGAAGGATACGGGACCATCTTGCCCTTGTTGAACTCAAACTTACTGGGCATCGGCTGCCACCTCCTTCTTGGAAGCAAAGCGGTCCTTAATGCGTGCGAAGAACGCCTTGAGCTGCGGGTTGTTGGTAAAGATCATGACCAGGATCAGCACGATGGCGTAGATGAGCATGCGGTAGTCCGAGAACTGACGGAGCAGCTCGGGAAGCACCGTGAGCAACGCCGCCGCGATGACGGAGCCGCGCATATTGCCCAGACCGCCAAGGACCACGAACACCAAGATGAGGATGGACGTGTTGAAGTCGAACTTGGTAGCGGAAAGCTGCGAGAAGTTTCCGCCGAAGAGGGCTCCGGCAGCGCCGGCGAGAGCGGCGGAAACCACGAAGGCGATCATGCGGTACTCGGTGACGGAGATGCCCACGGACTCGGCAGCGATCTTGTTGTCGCGCACGGCCATAATGGCACGGCCGGTACGGCTGCGAACCAGGTTGAGCACGATCACGAGTGCAACCATGACCAGGATGGCACCGGCGAGGAAGGTCGAGTACGTCGACACGCCCGAGGCACCCTGAGCGCCCTTGATGATGGCGGTGCCGTCCTCGAGCAGGTGCAGGTCGTTAATCGTGGAGTTACCCGTGATGTTAAAGATCACATGCAGGCCGCGGGAGTCGACGCCCACGATAAGGCAGGTGACGATCTCTTTGATGATCTCGCCAAAAGCCAGGGTCACGATGGCCAGATAGTCGCCGCTCAGGCGCAGGACCGGGATACCGATCAGGAAGCCCAAGATGGCAGCGGCGATAGCGCCGACCACGATGCTGATGATCAGGCGCACCGGATCGGAGGGAACGGCGCTCTCGAGGGCGACCGCGGTGACGATGCCCGTGTAGGCACCGACGCTCATAAAGCCCGCATGGCCCAGCGACAAGTCACCCGCGATACCGACGACGAGGTTGAGGGAAATGGCCATGACGATGTAGGCCGTAATGGGAACCAACTGACCGGCGATCATGCGCGGGATCATATGGTTGGACTGCATAAAGAACACGATGGCGAAGGCCACGATGCACATGGCGTACGTGACAAAGTCGTGACGCGTCTGCTTATCTTTAAGAAACTTCATAACGCTCACCTACACCTTCTCGGGGACGTACTTGCCCAAGAGGCCGGCAGGCTTGACGAGCAGGACGATGATCAAAACACCAAAGACGATGGAGTTGGCAAGGCTCGTGGAAATGTAGGCCTGCGCCATCGCCTCGATGATGCCGATGAGAATGCCACCGACAAAGGCGCCGGGGATGGAGCCGATGCCACCGAAGACGGCGGCGTCGAAGGCCTTGATGCCCGGCATGGCACCCGTCGTGGGCTGCAGCACCGGCGAGTAGGAGCACAGCAGCACGCCGGCGATGGCGGCAAGGGCGGAGCCGATGGCAAACGTCATCGAGATGGTGCGGTTGACGTTGATGCCCATGAGCTGAGCGGCGGCCTTGTCCTCGGACACGGCGCGCATGGCCTTGCCCATCTTGGTCTTACCTGTAAAGAACATCAGGCCGGCCATGATAACCAGGCAGGCGACGATGGTGACGAGCGAGACGGCGCTTACGTTGAGCTTGGCCAAGAACTCCGGCACCGGGAAGGCAACGAGCGAAGTGAAGTTCTTGGGCGTGGCGCCCCACAGAAGCTGTGCGGCATTCTGTAGGAAGTAGGACACGCCGATAGCCGTGATCAGAACGGCCAGCGGGCCCGCCTGACGCAGTGGCTTGTATGCCAGACCCTCGATGAGAACACCAAGAACGGTACAGACCACACAAGAGAGAATTACAGATGCCCAGCCCGGGAGGCCGAGATACGACGTGGCGCAGAACGAGACATAGGCACCGACCATGATGACGTCGCCGTGAGCGAAGTTGAGCATCTTGGCGATACCGTAGACCATGGTGTAGCCCAACGCGATGATGGCGTAGACGCTGCCCATGGACAGGCCGTTGACCAGGTATTGGATAAAGACCGTCATGTTCCACATCCCCCTTTCGAATAGGTTTCCAGTTGATGTATGAAACAGGGACGTTACATCGTCCCTAGATACCAAGCAAGCAGGGAAGGCCAAAACCTCCCCTGCTTGGGATCAAAACCGCTCTATGTAAGGCGGCCTATTAGGCCTGTACGTACTTGCCGTCGGTGATGACGTACGCCGTGGGCTCCTTCTGGACCTGACCCTTATCGTTCCAGGTGAGCTTGCCGGTCAGACCGTCAACGGTAATCTTGAGCATAGCCTTGGACAGCTTCTCGGCGACCTCGGTCGGGTCGGCGTCGACACCAAGACCGGCCTCCTTGAGGGCCTCGGCCACCGCGTGCACGCCGTCGTAGGCGTCGGCGGCAAACTGGTCGGGGGTATCGCCGTACTTATCCTTGTAAGCGTTGACGAAGTCGGCGTTCTTCTCGTCGTCGGCGGAGAACGGGGTCATGAGCAGCAGACCCTCGGCAAGAGAGGTGTCGAAGCCCTCAACGCCCAGGATGCCGTCCATGCCGTCGCAGCCCATCATCTTGACGTCGTAGCCCATGTCCTTGGCGTTCTTGAGCAGGACGGACGCCGGCGTGTAGTAGATCGGCGCAAAGATCATGGTGGCGCCGGCCTGCTTGGCCTTGGTCAGCTGGTTGGTAAAGCTCGTGGCGGAGTCGTCCTTAAAGGTCTCCTCGTCAACAACCTCGAGCTTGGACTCAGCAGCCTGGGCCTTAAAGGAATCTGCGATGCCCGAAGAATAGGCGTCGCCGGAGTTATAGAACAGTACGAACTTCTCGTCCGCATACTTCTGCGCCAGGAACTTGGCAGCGTTGACACCCTGGTTGGGGTCGGTGAAGCAAACCTGGAAGACGCAATCCTTGCCATCGGTGACGTCCTCGGAGGACGCGGACGGGGTGATCATGAACGTCTTGGGGTCGTTACCACACTCTGCGGCAACGGCAACCGACGCACCCGTGGTGGTCGGGCCGACGAGGGCCTGCATGCCCCAGTCGAGCAGGGTGTTGAAGGCGTTGACGGCCTTCTCGCCATCGGCCTGGTCATCCTCGGCCTTGCTGGCAAGCGGCAGCTCCTTGGTCGAGAAATCCTTGCAGCCAAGCTCGACACCCTGGGTAACGGACTTGCCGTAAGACGCGTTGGCGCCGGTCAGCGGGCCGATGGTGCCAACCTTAAACGAAGCGTCGCCCGAAGCGGAACCGCTGTCGCCGCCGTTGGAGGAGCAGCCAGCTAGAATGGACATCGCCCCCAGACCTGCTGCGCTCGCGATAACGCTCCTGCGATTCATAACAGGGTTCAATGACTTACCGGTGAGGCTCGACATGCGGCTCTCCTCTCAAATCTCGTCGGGTTTCGATTACCCGACAGGCCATCCTTCGCCGTGTTCGGCGTTCGCAAAATAGTAGACGCTTTAGTTGAGAAAAGTGGCGATTATTTCAACTTTTCTTTTTCTTTGTCCATTTATCCATAATTATGCGTATTTCTATCAGTTTATGCAGTTTAGCCATTTTATTGTGTGAAAGTAATGTTTCCATTCCGTTACAAGCGCCCCTGCCCTGATTAAAACAGCCTCACCGACCGCGTTTTGTACGCACCTAGGCGGCGATGTACTTGCCGTCCTGAATCACATAGGCCGTAGCGGGCTTTTCAACCTGGCCCTTGTCGTTCCACGTCAGCTCGCCCGTCAGGCCCTCGATCTTGATCTTGCGCATGGCCTTGGCAAGGTCGCCGGCAATGTCGGCGCCGTCGGCCGTAATGTCGATGTCTGCCTTATCGATGGCCTCGGCAATCGCGTGGACGCAGTCATAGGCATCGGCGGCAAACTGGTTGGGCGTCTCGTCGTAGGCGTCCTTATATGCCTTGACGAAGTCGGCGTTCTTCTCATCGTCGGCAGAGAACGGGGTCATGAGCAGCACGCCCTCGGCAAGGGAGGTATCGAAGCCCTCAACGGAGAGCAGACCGTCCATGCCGTCGGTGCCCATGAGGGTCATGTCGTAGCCCATGTCCTTGGCGTTTTTGAGCAGGACGGACGCCGGCGTGTAATAGATCGGGGCAAAGATAAGCGTGGCGCCGGCCTCCTTGGCCTTGGTGAGCTGGTTGGTAAAGCTCGTGGAAGAGTCGTCCTTAAAGGTCTCGGTATCGACGATGTCGAGCTTGGATGCCTTGGCCTGCTCGGCAAAGGCATCGGCAACGCCCGAGCTGTACGTATCGCCGGAGTTGTAGAACAGGGCGATCTTGGCGTCCGCATACTTCTCGGCCAAAAACTTCGCGGCGCTGGCGCCCATGGTGGGATCGGTGAAGCAAACCTGAAAGACCGTGGTCTTATCCTTGGTCACGTCGAGCGACGAGGCCGAAGGCGTGACCATGAGCATATCGTCGGCGATCTCGCCCGAGACGGCGACAGCGGCACCAGTTGTGACGGGGCCGACGAGCGCTTGCATGCCCCAGTCGCACAACGTATTGAAGGCGTTGATGGCCTTCTCGCCGTCGGCGACATCGTCCTCGGACTTAAGCGAGAGCTTGAGGTCCTTGGTCGAGAAATCCTTGGCGGCGAGCTTGGCGCCCTTTTCGGCCGAGACGCCATAGGTTGCCGCGGCGCCGGTCAGAGGGCCGATGACACCGATCTTGAAGGTCTTGCCGTCATCGGCGGACCCGCCGTCCGAGCCACCCGACGAACAACCAGCGAGCGCGGCGGTGCTGCCGAGCGCCGCGGCGCCGGCGAGAAAGTTCCTACGGCTGAGCGTGCTGTTGATGTTGAACATGGTGTCCCCCTTTTTCGCTGGCCGCGGTGCGGCCGTCTTGCGGTACGGGGCAAACCTTATGGCGCAAACGTTGACAGTTTGTTACGGAGTTCCGTTTGTAGCGAGCATGTTTCCAATATTTCCGCAGCGTTTCGGGGGTGCCGTTTTGTGCGACTCCTGTTGCCTGGCGAGCACACGCCCTCGGTTCACGCTAGAATGCACTCAACCTTTAAGCGGTTAATCCATCCATAAGATGCACGAAGGAGCTATCTATGAGCGAACCCCTGCGCACCGTGAACGTCGGTCTGATCGGTCTGGGAACCGTCGGCGGCGGCGTGGCCCGTCTGATCAAGAGCCACCGCGATGAGTACCTGGCCGCCTACGGCATCGACCTTAAGCTGACCCGCGCCTGCGCGCTTGCCTGGGAGCAGGCCGAGGCGGCAGGCATTGAGCGCGAGGCCTTTACGAGCGACTGGCACGATGTCGTCACCGACCCCGCCGTCGACATCGTCGTCGAGCTGATCGGCGGCGAGCACCCCGCGACCGAGATCTTCACCACCGCCTTCGAGAACGGCAAGCATGTCGTCTCCGCCAACAAGGCCCTGCTGGGCCGCCATGTCGAGACACTCGCCGAGAAAGCGCGTGAGTGCGGCGTGCAGATTAAGTGCGAGGCCAGCTGCGGTGGCGGCATCCCCATCGTGAGCACGCTCGAGCACGACCTGGTTGGTAACAAGATCCTGACCATCGCCGGCATTCTCAACGGCACCACCAACTATATCCTGTCGCGCATGGATGCCGAGGGCGCCGATTACGCCGACGTGCTTGCCGACGCACAGGCCAAGGGCTATGCCGAGGCCGACCCGTCCGCCGACGTCGACGGCTTCGACGCCGCCAGCAAGACGGCGATCCTCGCCTCCATCGGCTTTGGCACTCGCGTGACCACCGACGATGTGTACCAGCAGGGTATCCGTACCATCGGCGCCGAGGACATCGCTCAGGCCCGCGAGCTCGGCTACACCATTAAGCTGCTGGGCATCGCCCGCAACACCGACGCCGGCGTCGACGTCCGCGTGCACCCCACGCTGATCCCCGCCGACCACATGCTTGCCAAGGTCAACGGCGCCATGAACGCTGTCTACGTGGTAGGCGACGCCGTGGGTGAGACCATGTTCTACGGTGCCGGCGCAGGCTCCTTCCCCACCGCGAGCGCCGTCGTGGGCGATATCCTGTCGCTCTCCGAGCAGATCAGCCGCGGCGTGGCTCCGCTGCCCGAGATCGAGCCCTACGGTCACAACCTCGCCTTTAAGCCCATGGACGAGCTCCAGACCAAGTACTATGTGCGCCTGAAGGTCGCCGACCGCGTGGGCGCCCTGTCCGAGACGGTCGACATCTTTGCCAAGCACAACATCTCGATCTCGCTCATCAACCAGGTCGAGGACGGCAAGTCGGGCGTCAGCGACGCCTGCTCGGTCATCTTCCTGACG
The DNA here is from genome assembly GCA_900542825.1 of uncultured Collinsella sp. GTDB lineage: Bacteria > Actinomycetota > Coriobacteriia > Coriobacteriales > Coriobacteriaceae > Collinsella. The sequence continues at coordinate 22,413 of UQOY01000004.1, forward strand.
CACCGCGCGCTCGAGAAGGACATCCAGGCTGCCGCCGCCGAGCTCGCTGGCGTCGACTGCGTGACCGAGGTCGCCAACGTCCTGCGTATCGAGGACGTCGAGGCCTGGACCGAAGGCGTCATGGCCAACTAGCCCGATTCTCGGCAAAACAAATAACGCATAAGGGGCTCCCGTCCGATTGGATGGGAGCCCCTTTTAGTTACATCTTTTGAGCGAAGTGGTCGACTAGCGTTTGAACAACTTGACCGTTAGTCAACAACCGGAGATACCGTTTACCGATGTGCGGCGTCAGCTGTTTTTTACCGCCACTATGCTGTGTTGCAAGTGTCCATCCACATAAGAGAGGAAGCAATATGCTGCTCGAGGGCAAGAAAGCAATCATCACCGGAGGCACGCGCGGTATCGGCTATGCCATCGCCTGCCGTTTTATCGAGGAAGGCGCTGCCGTCACCGTCTTTGGCTCGCGCCAGGAGACTGCCGACGCGGCCGTTGAGAAGCTGGCAGCCGCCTATCCCGACGCCAAGGTCTGGGGCCGCTCCTGCGACCTCACCTCACTCGAAGCCGTGACCGAGGCCTTTACCCAGGCTGCCGCCGACATGGGCGGCTTGGACACGGTCGTCAACAATGCCGGCATCTCCCAGCGCTCGCCGCTGCTCAACTACACGGCCGAGGAGTTCGCCAAGGTCATGGACCTCAACGTCGTCGCCGTCTTTAACGGCCACCAGGCTGCCGCCAAGATCATGACCGAGGCCGGCCACGGCGGCACTATCACTACCACAAGCTCGATGGTCGCCAAGTACGGCCAACCCTCCGGCGTCGGCTATCCAACGTCCAAGTTTGCCGTCAACGGCATGGTCCAGTCGCTCTCGCGCGAGCTCGCCCCCATGGGCATCCGCGTCAACGCCGTTGCCCCTGGCGTGACTAAGACCGACATGGTCGCTAACCTGCCCGAAGAGGTCATCAAGCCCATCATCGCCACCATTCCGCTGGGTCGCATGGGCGAACCCGAGGATGTCGCCAACGCCTTTGTCTTCATGGCAAGCGACATGTCCGCCTACGTCACGGGCGCCATCCTCCCCGTCGACGGAGCCGCCCGCTCCTAAGGGGCCACAAGCCTCAACTCCTAGCCTCAACATTGCTCAACGCAAAAGACGCGCTGTCTGCATCAACCGCAGGCAACGCGCCTTCTTCTGTTTGAAGTGGAAGCCGTGTCCCAGAATTCCGGCTCAGACCGAGACGCAGCTTCCCTCAGGACCATGTTTCGGAAAGTGTGCGCCGTTTTGAACGCCGATTCTGGGACGCGGTTTCCCCAAGGCCTTTGTTTCGGAAAGCGCATCCCATTTTGAACCTTCAGACTGGGACGCGCTTTCCGGCAGGGGTCCAAAGCGGAAACTGCATCCCGCTCTGAGCGTCCATTCTGGGATGTAGCTTCCCGATGGGGGCCGATGCGGAAACTGCGTCCCGTTTCGGGTCTTTAAAGTGGGACGCGCCTTCCCCTAGGGAAGCATCTCGTTATTTACCGTCGTCGTCCTGGGCTTCATCGCGCGCATAGAGCTCCAGCATGCGGCGACGGTATTCGCGTACGGCGAGCTTGGCGCGCTCCAGGCGGCGACGCTCGCGCGGAGTCAGCTCGGACGGGTCGACCTCGTCTCCATAGGTCTTGTCGGCAAGCAGGTGTGCCGCGTCCACGATGCGGGCATCGATGTGGCCGTTCACCGCCTCGGCGGAAAGACGCTCGGCAATCGTATCGAGCGTAGGCAGGCCCTCGAATACGCGACCATGACCATGCGAGGTCAGCAGCTCGTGCTCGCGTGCGAGCAGGCTCGCCAAATCGTGATGGGCGCGCAGGATATCGAGTGCCTCGGCAGGGCGCTCGGCAACTTCTGCCACGGCGGCGACCGGTGCGGCGTCGACCACGTGGTAGAAGAGCTGTGCGAGCAATGGCATCAAGAACACCGTGATGGCACCGGCGGCAACCATGACCGACGCAATATCTTGCGACAGCGCGCCCGCGTTGACGGCAACGCTTGTCACGGCAACGATGATCGGCAACGCCGTGGTGCAGTACAGGGCCACGGTAATGCGCCCATACGCCGACACATCGCGCGTCGCGGGACAAATGCTCATAGAGACAAGAATCGGCACCGCGCGAATGATCAGCAGCGCCACGATAAAGCCCACGAGCAGCCCGGGGCGCGACACCACAGCCGTCAGATCGATCTTTGCGCCCGACACGGTAAAGAACACCGGGATCAAAAAGCCATAGGCCAGGCCATCGAGTTTAAGCTCGAGCGTATGGTTGCCCTCGGGGATGATATAGCGCAGGACGAAGCCGGCGGCAAAAGCGCCCAATACGATATCGAGGCTAAAAATGGCGGAAAACGCCACGAGCGTGACCAAAATAAGCACCGTCAGGCGCACGAACGTCTGCGATGTGGTATCGGCGCGCTCCTGAATAAAGGCGAAAAAACGGCTGCCGATGCGTTTGGAGCGGCCGGGGACCACGGCAAGCAGCACGCACACGGCGGCAAATAAGCCCAAGATTAGCAGCGTCTCGATACCCGTACGGGCAGACAGCAGTACCGACATGGCGAGCACGGGGCCGAGCTCGCCCCACGTACCATAGGCGAGAATCGAATCACCGACGCGCGTTCCGGCAAGTAACCGCTCGCGCAAGATGGGCATGAGCGCCCCAAGCGCCGTCGAGGTCAAGGCGAGCGTCACGGCGATACCGTCGAAATGGCTGACCGAGAACCACGGGGTAAAGCGCACGGCAAGCCAGGCGATGCCAAACGTGACGGCCCACGTCGCCAAGCCGTAGCGCCCCTCCACACCCGTAATGTTCTTAGGGTCGATCTCAAAGCCGGCAAGCAGGAACAAAAAGGCCAGACCGAGCTCTGACACCAGCGAGACCTCGGCATCCACATGGATAAGGCCGAGCATATGCGGGCCCAGCACCGCGCCGAACACGAGCAAAAAGACGGTCTCGGGAACGGGTTTTCCAGGAATCGCCGAGGCGATGAAGGGGCTTGCGAAGGCCACGAGTGCAATGATGGCGAGTGAAACGAATGCCATGTGATGCCTTTCTCTTGTTTGCGCTTCACTGTAGCACCCTCGCCGTCCTCAACGCGCCGTGAGCTGTCGTATCATAGTGAGGTTTACAAACATGTGGCTCAAGGCGACCGCAGGGCAGGCCCCGCAAACCGACCGCTGCCGCATACCGTACCGTACGCCCAACCGATCAGGAAGGCAGGAACCAATGGTCTCTCGTATCTACGTGGAGAAGAAACCCGGGTTCGACGTCGAGGCTCAACAGCTCAAGGGCGAGCTGACCGAGATTCTCGGCATCAAGGGCATCGAGGCCCTGAGGATCATCAACCGCTACGACGTCGAGGGCATCGACGAGGAGCTTTTCCGCTCCTGCGTGCCGACCGTCTTTAGCGAGCCCCAGGTCGATGTGACCTACGACGAACTCCCCGCAAGCGATGGCGCCGTCTTTGCCGTCGAATTCCTGCCTGGCCAGTTTGACCAGCGCGCCGACTCCGCCAGCGAGTGCGTGCAGCTCATCAGCCAGGGCGAGCGCCCCGCCGTGCGCTCCGCTAAGGTCTATATGATCTCGGGCGCTCTGGACGAAGCCGCCATCGAGGCCATCAAGCACTACGTGGTGAACCCCGTCGAGGCGCGCATCGCCTCGCTCGACCTGCCCGAGACGCTGCACATCGAGACCCCCGAGCCCCAACCCGTCGAGGTGCTCGACGGCTTCCGCGAGCTCGACGAGGCAGGCCTTGCCGCCTTTATCGCCGAGCGCGGTCTTGCCATGGACGAGGCAGACATCGCCTTCTGCCAGCAGTACTTCCGCGATGAGGATCGCGACCCCACCATCACCGAGATCCGCGTGATCGACACCTACTGGTCCGATCACTGCCGTCACACCACCTTCGGCACCGTCCTGGATGACGTGACGATCGACGACGTCGTGGTGCAGCAGGCCTTCGACCGCTACATGGAGATGCGCCACGAGCTCGGTCGCGACGCCAAGCCCGTCTGCCTCATGGACATGGGCACCATCGGCGCCAAGTACCTCAAGAAGACCGGCGTCATGACCGATGTCGATGAGTCCGAGGAGATCAACGCCTGCACCGTCAAGGTGAAGGTCGATGTCGATGGCGAGGACCAGGACTGGCTGTTCCTGTTTAAAAACGAGACCCACAACCACCCGACCGAGATCGAGCCCTTCGGCGGTGCCGCCACCTGCGTGGGCGGCGCCATCCGCGACCCGCTCTCGGGACGCAGCTATGTGTACCAGGCCATGCGCGTCACCGGCGCCGGCGACCCCACCGTCCCGGTTTCCGAGACGCTCGAGGGCAAGCTGCCGCAGCGCAAGCTCGTGACCACTGCTGCCGCCGGCTACTCCAGCTACGGCAACCAGATCGGCCTTGCCACCGGTCAGGTCAACGAACTCTATCACCCCGGTTACGTGGCCAAGCGCATGGAGGTTGGCGCCGTCGTAGGCGCTACCCCGGCAAACCACGTTCGTCGCGAGTGCCCCGCCCCCACCGACAAGATCATCCTGCTGGGTGGCCGCACTGGCCGTGACGGCATCGGTGGCGCTACCGGTTCCTCCAAGACTCAGAACACCGAGTCCATCGAGACCTCGGGTGCCGAGGTCCAGAAGGGCAACGCCCCGGTCGAGCGCAAGCTGCAGCGTCTGTTCCGCCGCGGCGACGCCTGCCGTCTAATCAAGCGCTGCAACGACTTTGGCGCCGGCGGCGTCTCGGTCGCCGTGGGCGAGCTTGCCGACGGCCTGTATGTCGACCTTGATACCGTAACCAAGAAGTACGACGGCCTTGACGGCACCGAGCTCGCTATCTCCGAGTCCCAGGAGCGCATGGCCTGCGCCGTCGCCGACGATGACGTCGAGGAGTTCATGGGCTACGCCGCCGAGGAGAACCTGGAGGCAACCGTCATCGCCGAGGTTACCGCCGAGCCGCGCATGCGCATGGCCTGGAACGGCGTTGCCATCGTCGACCTGTCCCGCGAGTTCCTCAACTCCAACGGTGCGCCCAAGCACCAGGTCGCCCACGTCTGCGCCCGCAGCGTGTGGCAGCCCAGCTGGGCCGGCACCACGCTTGCCGAGCGCATGACCTCGCTCGTCACCGATCTTAACGTCGCCTCCAACAAGGGCCTTTCCGAGCGCTTCGACTCCACCATCGGCGCCGCGACCGTGCTCATGCCCTTTGGTGGCAAGACGCAGCTCACTCCGAGCTCTGCCATGGTCGCCAAGTTCCCCGTGGACGGCGAGACCACCACGGCGAGCGCTATGGCATGGGGCTTCAACCCCTACCTGATGGAGACCGACCAGTTTGCAGGCGCCTACCTGTCCGTGGTCGAGTCCATCGCCAAGCTCGTTGCCGCCGGCTTTGAGCACAAGCGCGCCTACCTCTCCTTCCAGGAATACTTTGAGCGCCTGCGCACCGAGGCCGAGCGTTGGGGCAAGCCCATGGCAGCCGTCCTGGGTGCCCTTATGGCCCAGGTCGACCTGGGTGCCGGTGCCATCGGCGGCAAGGACTCTATGAGCGGTTCGTTTGAGGACGAGGCCGGCGAGCTCAACGTTCCGCCGACCCTGATCAGCTTCGCTGTCGCCGTGGGCAAGGCGGCTCGCGCCGTCTCCCCCGAGTTCAAGGGCCTCACGCACCGCGTCGTCCGCATCGCCCCCGCCACCTATGGCCAGGACTACCGTCCCGATGCTCAGCAGCTTCTCGCCGCATTTGACGCCGTCGAGGCGCTCACCGCCACTGGCGACGCCCTGGCCGTCTCCACGCCCGGCTACGGCTGCGGCGCCGAGAGCCTCTTTAAGATGTGCGTCGGCAACCAGATCGGTATCGAGCTTGCCGAGGATGTGGACGTGGAGAGCCTCTTCACCCCGCTCTATGGCAGCTTTATCGTCGAGCTCGCCGAGGATGCCGAGCTGCCCGAGGTCGCCGACGGCGTTGTCGTCGAGCCCCTGGGCACCACCGTCGAGGGCTATGTCATCGATACCGGCTCCGAGGTCATCGAGCTCTCCGAGCTCCAGGAGGCCTGGGAGAGCGGCATCGAGGGCGTCTTTGCCTACCGCAGCGCCGGCGAGACCACCGAGGTCGAGACCATCGACTTCCGTGCCAAGGATATCCACGTGTACGGCGGCGCCAAGATCGCCCGCCCGCGCGTGGTAATCCCCGTGTTCCCCGGCAACAACTGCGAGTACGACAGCGCCCGCGCCTTCCGTGCCGCCGGCGCCGAGGCCGACACCTTCGTGATCAACAACCTCACGCCCGAGGCCGTCGCCGAGAGCACCCACGAGCTTGCCCGCCGCATCCGTGCAAGCCAGATCGTCATGATCCCCGGCGGCTTCTCGGGCGGCGACGAGCCCGATGGCTCCGCGAAGTTCATCACGGCGTTCTTCCGCGCTCCCGAGGTTACCGAGGCAGTCCGCGACCTGCTCAAGGCCCGCGACGGCCTGATGCTGGGTATCTGCAACGGCTTCCAGGCCCTGATCAAGCTCGGTCTGGTGCCCTACGGCGACATCGTCGACGCCACGCCCGATGCGCCCACGCTGACGTTCAACACCATCGGTCGCCATCAGAGCCGCTTGGTGCGCACCCGTATCTCGTCCAACCTGTCCCCGTGGCTGTCGCAGTGCAGCCTGGACGACCCCTACACCGTCGCCATCAGCCACGGCGAGGGCCGCTTTGTCGCCAATGACGAAGTGCTCGCCCAGCTCATCGCAAACGGCCAGGTCGCTACGCAGTACGTGGGCGAGGACGGCAAGCCGAGCATGGACCTTTCCGTCAACCCCAACGGCTCCGCACTCGCCATCGAGGGCATCACGAGCCCCGACGGCCGCGTCCTGGGCAAGATGGGCCATGCCGAGCGTCGCGGCGACAACCTGTACCGCAACGTGCCCGAGCATGTCCCCGGCGATAAGTTCATGCCGATCTTTGAGAGCGGCGTGGCCTACTTCGCTTAATCCGTCCCCATCGGGTACAATCCCCTCGGGTAACAACGCCCGCCACCGGCACTCCCGGTGGCGGGTTCTTTTTTGCTTTGCGCATACAGGAAGGACATCATGGAAAGCCGCAAGCCGTATCTCGCCACCCTGCCCGGACTCATCCTGGGCTGCCTTGTCTGCTGCGCGCTTTGGGGGTCGGCTTTCCCCTGCATCAAGATCGGCTACGAGCTGTTTGGCATCCCCGCGCACGATAGCGCCTCACAGCTGCTCTTTGCAGGTTTGCGCTTTACGCTTGCCGGTGCCCTGGTTATCGTTGGGATGAGCGCGGCCCAGCGCCGCCCGCTCGTCCCACAGGTACGCGATATCAAGCCCATCTGCATCCTGTCGCTCTTCCAGACTATCGGGCAGTACTTCTTTTTCTACCTGGGACTCTCGCGCGCCAGCGCCATGTCGAGTTCCATCATCGAGGCCAGCGCCAACTTCCTCGCAATCCTCTTTGCCGCCCTGGCGTTTCGAACCGAAAAGCTCAATACGGCCAAGGTGCTTGGCTGTGTGCTGGGCTTTGCCGGCGTCGCGCTCGTCAACCTTTCGGGCGCGGACGGCACCTTTGGCTTTACGCTCGACGGTGAGGGCTTTATCTTGGCTTCCACAGTTGCGGGCGCTCTGTCGACCTGCCTCATTGGCATCTTCTCGCGCGAGCATGACGGCGTCTTGCTCGCCGGCTGGCAGTTCTTGGTCGGCGGCCTGGTCCTTACCGCCATCGGGTTTTTGATGGGCGGCGCGCTATCCCCCACCGAAATCGCCCCCGCCATCGCGCTCATCATTTATATGGCACTCATTTCCGCCATCGCGTACTCGCTGTGGTCACGCCTGCTTGCCGTCAACCCCGTCAGCCGCGTCTCGGTCTTTGGGTTTATGAACCCCGTCTTTGGTGTGGTGCTGAGCGCGCTGCTGCTCGGCGAGGGCGCTGGCACGAGCCCCGTTACCGTCATCGTTGCCCTGCTGTTGGTCTGCGCCGGCATCATCATCGTCAACAGGCCCAAAAAGGCCTAACGAACTGCCCTTATTTAGCAGAGGGGATTCACATACCTTAGCTTAATGGAGTACATCGGTGAGCCGAGGGCCGCCACGCACGCCAGCGTGCGCCCTTTTTCTAGCGTATCTGGATGCCGGCTTTCTTTTTCTCGGCCTTGACGCGGTAGAGCTCCGCATCGGCAGTGCGAAGTAAGTCTTGCCAGGTATCGACACCGTCACCGACCCGTGCATAGCCGATGGACATCCGCAACAAATACGGAACCTCGGCGCGTGCGAGCTCGTCGTTGATTGCCGCGCACAGACGCATGATGTCCTGCTCCGCCGTCACCTTTTGAAGCACCACGAACTCATCGCCGCCATAACGTGCGATAAAGCCACCAGACGCCGAACAGACCTCTTTGAGCGTAGCAGATACGACCTGGAGGGCATGGTCGCCCTCCACATGTCCATAGCGATCGTTAATCTGCTTAAAGCCGTCGGCGTCCATCATAAGCAGATACACATCTTCGGCCTGATCCACATTTGAGAACAGCGACAGCATATAGGTCTCAAAACGGTTGCGATTGTTGAGGCCAGTCAACGGGTCGGTCGAGATCAGCTGCTCCTGGTAGATGATGTAGAGCAGCAGGATGCTCAGCGTTATACCGACGCAAAGGCCCGGTACCGAAAACAAAATCTGGAAGGTACCGCCCACCAGAGCGGGAACCGCAAAAAAGGCGAGGGTGCGATAAATGGCCTTCTTTTGCAGGCTTTCGACTTTTCGAGCCTGAATAAAGGCATGCAAGGACGTATATATGACGTAGCAGTAGCTCACGATAGGCTGAATCATATAAAGCGCTCCGCGACGATATACGCCCTGCGCATCGATATAGAACATAGTGTGCGTCCAGTAGCTGGTAAATGCCAGCACGACCACCAATGCGGTTGGCAACGTTAAAAGTACCACCCTGTAGGGCGTGGTCAGGAGCCGTGAGCCCTGCATCGTCTCGGAATAGAAAAACCAAATGAGGCACGCGATGGCGAACAGCGAAAACGAAACCGCGTTGGAAATCCAGTTGGCCGTGATGCCTACAGGAGTGCTCACGCCGTCCGAGAGCGTCCAAATCATATCGAAGAAAATGTAGGCAGCAGACGTATAGCCCAGCATGCTAAACAAAAGTTGCTGGGTGCTCGAGAACAAGGAGCGGCGGCTTCGTGCGGCAAGCCCGATAAGAATAATCATGCACAGCAGGAATATCTCGATCTTGAGTGCCTTAACCACTAGACGCCATCCCTTCAATATCCAAGTGGTCAGAATCGCCCGAATCGTGTCTGGGCAACAAACACCCCCTACTCCGCAGGGGTAATGGGAATAATAGCAGAGCGCCCGAACGTTACTGCAAGATAGCTTTCGTTCGGACGCTCGAACGGCGCGAATTGCACGCCGGAATCTATTATCGGCAACGGCCGTTACTCACCGGCGATATCGGTTGCGACAGCCTCCTCGATGGCCTCGACACCGGCAGGCGACAGATCCTCTTTGCCGTGACAGAACTTCTTATCGACCCAGCCGGTCAGAATCGGGGCCATGATTGCCGTGATGATAACGGCGGTGGCGATCTGCGCATACGCGGTGGGCGCAAGCTCGGCATAGCGCGGAGCGACCTCGGCGAGGGCGACCGGCGTGGTCATAGCCGTGCCGGCGATAGTGGAGCAGGCAACGGCCGCTTTGCCGCTACCGCCGCACAGGCGCTCGAACGCAAAGGTGATGGGCCCGACGATAAAGAGCGTGATGAGACCCAGTAGGATGCCCGAGATGCCGCCGGTGATAAAGCTCGAAAGGCTCATGGACGCACCGAGCTGAAAACCGATGACAGCGATCGCAGGATTGGCGCCGGGAACCAGCAGGTTCTTGATGAACGGGAACAAGTTGCCCAGGACTATGCCGATAACAAGCGGCAGGATGGATCCGATGATGGTGCCAACGGGGATGTTGGCGAGACCCGAGACACCGAGGATGATCATCGTGACGGCGGGGCCGGCCGTAAAGAATAGGATGCCCACGGCGCCCTGCTCGGACTCATCGCCGAACTCGCCCATGATGCCCGTATAGAGCGCCATGTTGCAAAACGTGATGCCGCCGATGATAGATACGGAGCTCAGGCCCAGGAAGTTGTCGTTAAAGAAATATGCCACACCCAAGCCAAGGGCGGCTGCCACCACAAGCTTAGGGATCAGAACGACGATACCGGTCTTGATGGCGCCCGGCGTGGACTTAAAGCTGATGCCGGCGCCCACAAACAGCAAAATGGCAGCAACGATGGTGTTGGAGCCGCCCCGGCAGGCAGCCGTAAAGAAGCCGCCGATCTCAAAGACCTGTGGGCAGAAGGTATTGAGCAAAAGACCGACGATCATCGGGTAGATCATGATGTCACCCGGGATGCGCGGTACTTTGATTTTTTTTGCTCGTTGGCGATCGCTCCCTGTGCCATGAAACCCCCCATTTCCGCTGACGCAGAACAAAAGCCCACGTCATACTTTGCTACAGTAAAGTTTGACCATGGTACCAGAAGAAGTAGACCGGCTCGGTGAGAAATTCGATTCGTCGGGCCAGGACGGCAAACGCGTCCTTGCTTTTATACAAGGCTCAAAACGATATAGAGCACGATACCCGAGACGCAGCACCACAGCATCGACTTTGTCTTAATTGCCACCGCCACAACACCGGCAGCCGCAATCCAGGGAATCAAGCCCTGCCACAAGCCGGCGTCGAAAGCGCCAGGGCTTATCAAATCGTTGGCGACCAGTGCCGCGAAGGCGGCGGGCGGAATATAACCCAAGGCCTCGGTAACGCGGGGCGACAGCGTTCTCCCGCGCAACGCAAACGCCGGGGCAATGCGGAAAAACGCGATGGCCGCCCAAGACGACAGCCACAGGACCAAAAACTCATTAACGGGCATCGCGAGCACCCCCACCTTCGGCGAGAGCATCGCACGCGAGCGCCGCGGCCACGCCGACGAGTACGCTTGCCGGCACGGCGATATTCGTCCACCCCAAGAACTTGCATATGGCGACGGACACCGCAGCCAAACCGGCAGCCACGACATTGCCGCGCGACAGTCGCTGCGAAAAGAGCAGGCAGATAAAGAGCGATGTGCAGACAAAACCCGCAATAGCGGTGGGAACATCGACAACGGCGCCGACGATGGCGCCCGTCGTACACGAAACGCCCCATGTTGCGATGAGGATCGCGTTGAGCACAAAGGACTCACGTGGGCCCCAATCCTCCCCCTCAATCAGCTTGGCAAGCGAGATGCCATATGCCTCCTCGGTAAGTGTCGCGGCAACAGCCAGCGTCTGACGCTTCGAAGCACACCTCAAATGCGGTGCGATCGATGCCGAGTAAAGCGCAAAGCGCGAGGAGATTGCGGCGACGCTCGCGACGATCGATGCTGCAGGCACACCTGCCAGCCACAGATTGCAGATCATAAACTGCCCGCTGCCCGTCACGAACGTGCTGCTCAGAGCAAAAACCATCCAGGGTTCCATTCCCGCCTGCGCCATAATCATTCCGCACGGCGCGCCAATAGCAACATAGGTAAGCATCACCGGCCAGACAGTTTTAACGATTTTGAGCACCATAGCGTTCCTCGTCCCGACAAGCTTTCCAAGTCGCATTCAACGACATGGCAGAATCATCGCCCGGTGGCAATCGAGTTCGCCTACAATTGCCACCGGATCGAAAGACACAGAAAGACACAGCTTTTTAGGAAGTCATTATGACAGCTATCGATCGAACGCAGGCTGCCGCGGCCTTCAAGACCTACACCGATGCCTACGATGCCGCCAATCCACGTATCGCGCTCAAAATCGAGCATACGTACCACGTTGCCGAGGCATGCGATGCCGTGGCGCGCGAACAGGGCTGGTCACCACAGGACATCGACCTGGCGTGGCTTTGTGGGCTGTTACACGATATGGGCCGCTTTGAACAGTTGCGGCGTTGGGATACGTTTAAGGATGCCGAAAGCATGAGCCATGCGGCGTTGGGCGTCGAGGCCCTCTTTGGCAAAACACCTGCAGACGCACCCGCGACAACAAGTATCCGCGACTTTATCGACAACCCGGCAGAAGACGAGTTGATTCGCGCAAGCATTGCCTATCACAGCGATTTCCGTCTACCCGCGCAGCTCGATGAGCGAACGCGGAACTTCTGCGATATCGTGCGCGATGGCGACAAGATCGACATCATGCGCACCATCGCCGACAGCACCGTCGACACCATCCTTAAGGTAGGTGAGGACGCATTTCTTGCCAGCCACTTCTCGGCACCGACGCTGGCCGCCTTTGACGAGCGCCGCTGCGTCGCACGCGATGAACGCGACGAGCCCGCAGACTACCTGGTGGGACTCATCTGCTTTATGTTTGAGCTCGTCTATCCGGCAAGCCGCGCGCTGGCGCGCGAGCAGGGCGATATCTACCGCCTGCTCGACGCACCCTTTGGCATCACGCGCCCCTTTACCGACCCCGCCACGCAAGCGACCTGGGAACGCCTAAAGAAAGAGATGCGAGACTGGCTGGCCGGCGCCTAGCGCTCGAACTGGGCCAGAAGCTCCTCGACGACTTCGACGGCGTCGCCGACAACTTTGTACTGCGCAACGCCAAAGATGGGAGCATCCGGGTCCTCGTTGACGGCGATGATGCACTCCGCGCCGCCGATGCCGGCTAGGTGCTGGATAGCACCCGAAACGCCGATGCTCACGAGGAGCTTTGGCGAAACCGACACGCCGGTCTGGCCGATCTGGTGGCGATACTCCAGCCAACCCGCCTCCACGACGGGACGCGTGCAACCAAGCTCGGCACCCAGCGCATCGGCGAGTTTTCGCATCAGAGGCAGATTCTTCTTGGAGCCAATGCCGCGGCCCACCACGACCAGGCGCTCGGCATCGGCAATTGATGCCTGCTGCCCCCACTCCTCGGCGGGAATCGAGATCTCGACGCGGGCCTTAACATCATCCGCGAGCGATACCTGGGTAATCGCGCCAGAGCGGCTGTAATCAAACTCGGGTGCCCCAAAGATGCCGGGACGCACCGTTGCCATCTGGGGACGATGATTGGGGCAGATAATGGTAGCCATCAGGTTGCCGCCAAACGCCGGGCGGGTCTGCTGCAGTAGACCCGTCTCCGTATCCATCGAAAGCACCGTGCAGTCGGCCGTAAGGCCCGTCTGCAAGCGCACGGCCACACCGGGCGCCAGCTCACGGCCAAAGGCGGTCGCGCCGTACAGAATGGCCTCGGGCCCGCGCTCCGCCACCAAATCGCAAATCAAGCGGGCATAGACCTCCGCGTCGTTTTGACGCAGCCGCTCGTCGCGGCAGACCACGACCTCGTCGGCACCGGCGAAGACCAGATGCTCCAGGTCCTCAAGTGAGCTCTCGGGGCCCATGCCGGCCAATGCCACCAGACGGCAACCGCGGGCATCGGCAAGCTCGCGCCCCTTACCCATGAGTTCGTAGGCCACCGGGGCCACGGCATTGTGCTCGTCGGTTTGAACGAATACCCAAATGTCTCGATATGCGTCAAGGTCAACCACGCCGGCGGCCTCGTCGCGCTCGATCGAAATGGCATTGACGGGGCAAGCGTCGACGCACCCGCCGCACAAGATGCAGCCGTCGGTCACATGAGCGCAGCGGTTGGGGCGCTCGCCCTCCACCACAATGCCACCCGAGGCACAGGCGCGAACGCAGCGGCCACAGCCCACGCACGCCTCGCTATCGATTATCAGTCCGCTCATCTATGCCATCCCCTCGATAATCTTGGCAAGCTTTGCCGCCTGCTCGACCGGTGCGCCCTCGATGGCCTCACACGTTTGGTCGCGGTCGGGCACAAACGAGCGCACGACCTGTGTTGGCGAGCCGGCAAGGCCGCAGCGCGCGGGGTCGGCGTTCACATCGGCAGCGTTGACCACGCGCGCGTCCGCCTCCTCGGCCGCACGAATGCCGGCAATGCTCGGCATACGCAGTTGGCCAATCTCCTTGGCAGTCGTCATCGCGCACGGCATCTCCAGATACACCGTCTCCTCGCCGGCATCGCAGCCGTGAACAAGCGCCAGTGAACCACAGGTCGTAAAGCCCGCGCTCTGCACGCAGCTCACGTCGGTCACGCAGGGAATCTCAAAGGCACCGGCAAGCTCGGGACCGATCTGGGCCGTATCGCCGTCCACAGCCATCTTGCCGCAGATGAGCAGGTCGAAGTCCTCGTCGAGCGCCTCGATGCCGCATTTGAGAGCATAGGTGGTCGCCAACGTGTCCGCGCCCGCAAAAGCACGGTCGGTGAGCAGCAATGCATCGTCGGCGCCGCGGGCAATGCAGTCGCGCAGCAGCGATTCGGTTGCAGGGATACCCATCGACACCACCGTCACGCGTACATCCATGTCAAAGCCGATGAAGTCATCCTTGAGCGCCAGCGCGCATTCGAGGGCGCTTGCATCGAAGGGATTGATGACCGCCTGCTTGCCATCGCGCACAATGGTATTGGTCTTGGAGTCCATCTTGACCTCGGTGCTTCCCGGCACCGCCTTGACGCACACCACCATATGGAAATCGCTCATCTTCACGCGCCCCCTTTCTGGACGAGTTCATCCAAGAGCTTCTCCGAAAACAGATTGCCACGGCCCAGCTGCCCGCAAGGATCGAGCTGCAGCTTAAGTCGAGCCGATTCGACCATGGCCTCGTGGCCGTACATCGTCTCCAAAAAGCCCGCCTTGATCTTGCCGACGCCGTGCTCGGCAGAGACGGCACCGCCCATAGCCGTTACCTCCGCAGCCCACTGGGCAAACAGCTCGCCACCGGCGCGATAGTCCCGTGTATCGCGCGGCAGGATATTCACATGCAGATGGTTGTTGCCGATATGTCCCCAGGCGGCAGACTCAAGCCCGCTTTCGGCCAGCGTGCGGCGATAGAGGGCAACGACATCGGCCAGGCGCGCATTGGGCACCGACATATCCGATCCCAGTTTGGTAATGGTGGGGTCCGTGCGGCGACGCTCGTCGATGAGCATGTTGACGCTCTCGGGAACGGCGTGGCGGAAGAACCGCTGACATTCGCGATCGACCTCGGTGCGCGCAACCCAGGTCGCGTCGTCGCGGCCGCCCGCAAGCTCCAAAACCCATCCCAAGTGGTACAGCTCCTCGGTCGCCTGCGCCTCGTCGTCGCAGTCGAGCTCCACATAGACACAGACCTTTGCCTCATCGTCGAGTGCCGGCAGCGAGGCAAACGCGGTCGACTGCTCGCGCTGGCGGCGAAGGATATCCAAGGCGCCGGCATCGAAATACTCGATAGCGGCGGCATGGGACAGCACGGGGCGCACGGAATCGGTAAAGGACACCGCCTTGTCCTCGCTGTCGAAAAAGCAGCTCACACCCCATACGACCGAAGGTGCCGCCTGCAAGGCGATCTCAAGCTCGGTAATGACGCCGAGCGTGCCGCACGCACCGATAAAAAGATCGATGGCGTCCATATCGTCCGAAACGAAATAACCCGACGCGTTTTTGGTCTTGGGCATGGTATAGCCGGGAAGATCCAGCTCGAGCGCGCGGCCCCCTGCCGTCACGAGCGACAAGTGGCGTGCGTCAGCGCGCGCCTGGCCTCGATGAAGCTCGAGCAGGTCGCCATCCGCCAATGCCACGTGAAGCCCCGTAACGTGCGGACGCATGGGGCCATAGGCGTAG
Source organism: uncultured Collinsella sp. (assembly GCA_900542825.1). Lineage (GTDB taxonomy): Bacteria > Actinomycetota > Coriobacteriia > Coriobacteriales > Coriobacteriaceae > Collinsella. The sequence continues at coordinate 38,144 of UQOY01000004.1, forward strand.
CTGCGGGCACCGGAGGCATTGCACGCCGCCATGCCGCCCAGGCAGGCAGATGCCTCGGTGGGATCGGTGGGAAAGAACTGCTCGGGAGCTGCCTGGAACTCCTCATAGGCCTCAAGCGATGCCTGATCCCAGCCAGCGGTCGGCAATGCCTTCTTGCCCAGCTGCTTGCGCAACTCCGAAAGCACGACGCCCGGCTCCACGCGCAGCAGAAAACGGCCTTGCTCGTCGCGACGAAGACCCAGGTAGCGATTCATACGAGAAGTGTTGAGGATATGTCCGCCGTGGGGCACGGCACCGGCAGCCAGACCGGTCCGGGCGCCCTGAACCGTCACCGGGACACGCTCGACATGGAGCTTTTTCAAAATAGCGCGAACCTCGTCCTCCGTTGTCGGAAACGAGATGCTCGATGCCTCGCCCGATGCGCGAGATTCATCGCGACCATATTCTTCGAACTCGTCGCTGAAGGGTTTGATGGCTGCAGACACGCGAACTCCCCCTTTAGTTAGCTACAGTGTTTGCAGGGAGATGTTACCGCATCGTTTCGTCGACGTGACTGAGACCGTCTCCATAATTGGCGAATTTTACGTTTGTGCAATTCGGCGAACGGCGACGTTTTCTCGGCAGGCGCTCTATTTAACGCGCTCCCTTCCATCGCAGCCACGCGCACAATTGGCGCTCGAAAAAACTTGAGATAATTTTTAGCGTCTCTCACCTGCGGCGATGTAAACCCGTCAAGCATTTGGTCAGAAATTGGTCAAGTTGTGGCTGATACGGTCGGCATCGACAGCCAAAACCAATAGAAGGTTTGGCCCAAAAGCAGGGAGGTTCCCATGGCATATTACTGGCCCCAGTACGGCATCGCCATCGAAGTTGATGACGACCCCTATCTTCTGCCCTTCGACGAGGAGGCGTTTCCCGATGCGGCCGTCTATCACGTCACCACCGACGTGATCTGCGATCCCGAATCGTTTTCGGCACTCGCCCACCATATCGCCCACATCCACGACATCAAACTCGACCCAAACTTCGACGAGCTCATCTACTCGCGACGCCTCATGCTCCACATGCTCTTTGGCGCCGATCCGTCCACGTTCGCGCGCGTCTATACCACTAAGGATGCCGCATGAACGCACGGAAGCGGTCGAGCCCCCTGGGGTCAAAACATCGAAAAAGGCTCGGCGTCATCTGCCTGGCCATCGTCTGCGCCCTTATCGCCGTCGGCCTTTACGCCTGGCAGTCAAAGCCTGTCGCCGAGACGGGTGCCTCGGTCACAGCGGCAGAGGGTAAGTCGCGCCAGGAAATCCAGGACGAGCTCGATGCCATCGTCCGCGACAACATGATGACGATCTCGGTCGCACCGGTCGCCCAGCTACAAAAAGGCGGCAAGCTGCGCGTCAACGTGCAAAACGTCCAGGATAACAAGTTTCCCCAGCGTTTCCGCGTGATCCAAAACGACGAGACCATCTATGAGTCGGGCGTGGTCGAGACTGGCAAGACCGTCGAGACCTGCCCCGCAGGCGACATCAAAGAAGGCGAAGCGTATATCGAGATCCAAGCACTCGACGCCAAGACCTACGACGCCCATGGCAATCCCACGCGTGTCAAGGTGCGAGTTGCGCAGACCGAAGACTAGATCTGCCACCTGTTGCGAAAACGCGCACCCACGCCGCTTTCGTCTAACCATCACGGAAATGGTCCGTGACGAACAGAAAGGAACGATTATGGACATCACCAGGAACCTGAACGGAGCCAGGGCACTTGTCGTGGGCGCAGGACTGGCACTCGCACTTGCAATGGGTGCCGCGCCGACCCCCGCCCTGGCGGAAGGACGCGTTGGAACCACCGACGTGACTATCAGGACCCAAATCGACAACATCAAGTTCGCGACTCCGACCGTCATCCCATTTGTCGCCAAGGCTGATGGCACGCTTCAGGGCCCTTCCGAGAATACAACCACCATCGACAATCTTTCGGCCTATGGCATCCACGTTACCAACATGAAGATCGGCGCCAAGAACTCCTGGAGCATCGTCGCCGACGCCAAGACGGGAACTGCCCAGAACTCCATCGATTTTAAGGTTGGCCCGGACAAGGCACTCCAAGACGCTCATGCCGCGACGCAGGAAGCGGGCCTCGACCTTTCCAAAAATGCATCCTTCGACATGGGTTATCAGGGCATCGCCGATGGTACGGACAAGATTAAGCTCAAGACGAGCGGCAATGTCGCCCGCGTCACGCGAGACATCTTCCACGTGACCGGCGACGGCGACCAGGTCGCAAGCATTACGTGGACGGTCGAGCCCGGTGCGCACACGGCCTAAGGCGATGGTCCTTGCCGTCATCATCGGCGTTGTAACGTTTGCCCCGATTGCCGCCTTTGCCCAACAAGAGCAGGCGCAAGCTGCCACGCAGGTGACTGTCGATCTGTCGGAGCTCGAACGCAATGGCCAACATGAGCCCCTAGCGCAAACGGGCGACACGCGACAGCTCCTGGCAGCAGGAATCGCCGCGGCAGGCGCAAGCGCCATCGGCCTTGGCCTGCACATCAAACGCAGCCAGTAGCCACACAAATCGAGACCGTCCAGAACAAGTAAGGAGAACCCATGGCATCAAAGAACCTTTTGCCCGTTGCCGCGCTCTGCAGTGCGCTTGCCACCGGCATGCCCATCGCCGCTCTAGCGACACCCGCCGTGGACGTCCCTTTACCTGCCGCCAACTATCTGGCCACAAACCAGATGAGCGCCATCGCGTGCCAACGCTTCTCCCTTGCGCAGGCAAGCATTTCGACCTCGGGGTGCCTCCGTCGCCGCACGAACAGCTCGATAGTCGTGGATACCGAGCACTCGAGCACAGTGGACGGCCCCCTAACGGGATGCGTTATCTGCACATGGCGTGCAGCTGCAACTGATGCCGATGGCGATTCCTGCGACGTGGAGCTGTGCCTCGACATCACCCTGTCCGATGACTCGGCGGACGGGGCAACAGTCGCCTTCGACAGCACGTTTTTCGAAGACGGAGGAGGTGTATGCCTGGGCTGCGTCCCCTCGAGCGCCGATGGCACGCAGCCCGCTATCTCATTCACTGCATCGTTGAAAATGACCAAGGCGGGCACCGACGCTACAGCAAATGGCGAAAACCCTCTGATGTTCTACGCGAGCGGCACAGAAAGCCAAGAGATTCGGGGCAAACAGCGGACCGGATCGCTCAGCCTAACGCGAGGGGCAGATCCCGGTCCTGTCGATATCAGTACCCAAACGCAAGATGTGCATCACATCCTTGTCGATCCGGCGCTCCTCGAGATGGAATGGAGCGGAGTAGGAGCGGTCGGACTCGCCCCCTCGACAGGTGACATCGCAAGCGACTCCAGCGAGAGCAGCGGTGAAATAGTGCCTGGGGACAATGGCACACCAGGCGACATAACACCGCCATCGAGCGGTCCTTCAGCCACTTTCAGCGAGCCAAGCGAAACAGCCGCCGCAGTGGGCGGCACGCAAGCTGGCGAAAACTTGGGGTATCCCATGCCGGCAGACATCGACGAGGGCAATTGTTGCATGATGGTCGCGCTCGACCGCACGGAAACCGTCGACGCCGCGAGCATTGAGGTCACCGCCGTCGATAAGCCCGTCCGCAAAGCAGCCATTATCGCATTCCCTAAAACCGTCGAAGTTGTTTTTCTGCCATCGGGCGAGGTCGTAGCCCCCACCTTGCTCACCTTGCTTGGGGCAAAGGGTACGGCCAACCAAATCGACAACCTCACGGTCGCCGACCCTGCGACCACCGCAAAACTGCACCTGTATGCCGTAACCTCGGACGGAGGCAAAACCGAGGAATTCGACGGTGAAAGCCTTCTGAATAACCGGATACTCCATAAAATGGAAGACGTCTCGTATCAAATGGAGCTCGTGGGATTTGACCGAGCCCGAGATGCCAATATCATCGCCGCGGCCATTGAGTCCCCGCAGCGACTCATGACGCTGTGCTTCGATTACAGCCCCTATGTCGTGATGGGAGGCTGATGCTTGGGCACCAAATGCCGTCATTAATACCACTTATATAACGTATAGGATGAGGCATGACGCACCCTGCAGCCCGTTCTGCTACGATTGCCAGGTTGGCATCAATATGGGAGGGTTCATGCCGGGTTTGGGAACGGTCATCAACGTCGCACTTTTGATTGCGGGCGGACTGCTGGGCCTTATAGGCGGACGCTTTATCACACCCCGCATCCAAGACACGCTCATGAAGGCGTCGGGGCTGTGCGTTTTGTTTATCGGACTGGGCGGCACCATGCAAAAGATGCTCGTCATTGACGGGAAAGCGCTGGAGACCACCGGCACCACCATGCTCATCGTCTCGTTTGCCCTCGGCTCGCTCATCGGCGAGGCCATTAACCTGGAAGCCGGCATCGAAAACCTGGGCGAATGGCTCAAGCGCAAAACCGGCAGCGAGGGAGACAACGAGTTCACCAATGCCTTTGTCTCGACATCGCTGACCGTCTGCATCGGTGCCATGGCTATCGTGGGATCAATCCAAGACGGTCTGCTCGGCGACTGGTCCACACTCGCCCTCAAGGGTGCGCTAGACTGCATCATCGTCTGCACCATGACGGCTTCGCTCGGCCGCGGCTGCATCTTCTCCGCCCTGCCCGTTGCCGCATTCCAGGGAACGATTACGCTGTTTGCCGGCGCGCTCTCCCCCATCATGACCGCCGCCGCCCTCGACAGTCTATCGCTCGTGGGCTCTATACTCATCTTCTGCGTCGGCGTCAACCTCATCCGTCCTCAGACCTTCCGCACGGCCAATATGCTCCCCTCCGTTGTCATAGCCGTCATCTACGCCCTCCTGTTCTAAATCTATCTACGTAGCGGTATCTCGAACACCTGTTTGATGCTGTGCTATGATATGAGGTCACCGAAGCTGCGTTGGGAGAGGAGAGACGGTGGCCGACCAGGACATCAAGATGCTCATCGAGCGCATTATGGCCGAAGCTCGGACCCATCAGTCTGCTCGCTTCTCAAACGAAGTCTATGCTGACGAGCCGATTCTCAAAACCGGTCGTCAGATGCAGAATTTCCTTCCCGACCAGTACCGCAAGATGCGCGAGATATCGCGCTGGCAGGATGACCCCAAAGGCGGCGCGGGTCGCTGGCTGTCGGAGGCGGAGCTCTTTTACCGCCAAGGCCTGCTGATGGCCGACTTTGAAGACGACTGCCCCTACAACGGCACATTCAAGTCGTACTTTCCCACCTACAACGCCATGAGCGATCGGCAACTGCGCGGCTATTTTACCTGGCGTGCCCAAGTGCGCCGCGGAACCGTCGAGGAAACGTCTACGTCCTTTGCCTTCCTGTATCTCTATGAGCTGATCTGTGGCATTGGCGTAGATGACCCACTTGATGGTTTTAACAAAATCAAGGCCTTTTGGGATGCCTACCGCGCCTTCGAGCCCGGCATCGACCGGTTTGCACGCGTGTGGCTGCAGGACTACGCCGTGTTCCACGGACTCGACCCCAAGCTGCTTCGCGACTCTGAAACCGTCATGTTCGACAACGCCCTCATCGAGCTGCGCCGCGCGGCTCGAGACCTTGCACCTACACCGACGCCGTCGGCCCAAGTCCCCAAGCGTCGCAAAACCTCCGAGCCCACGCTCCCCCTTCCGCCCGACGAGGCAGGCGAGGAGCGACTCATGACCGCTATAAACGCCCTCTCCACGTACAACCTGAATAACTCACGGCTCGACCGTTCCCACCATCGCGACCTACGACACGCGGCATGCGCCGTGTATGTCCGTATGGCGCGCTACTATGACACGCACCGAAAGACCGGCATCGTAGCGAGCTTGTTTGGGGAGGAGACGGCCATGCCCTACACCATGTTTGCCTCGGCCGTGTTCTTTGCGCCCGAGCGCCACGAGGACTGCGAATATCGCCTGGACCCCATTCACATCTACCGCTGCCAAAATGGCTTTTGGGAATGCATGCGTATCCACGGCAGCAGACAAAAAAGCAGTAAGCTCGGTGAGATGATGCGCGCCTGCGACCAACGCCTACGCCTGGCCCTAGACCCCACCCACCCCCTGAAGGAGGAGAAGGTCCCCAAATATCTGGCCAAGATCATCGATGACGAGATCGTGGCATGGCTTTCGTGGGATGCCGCACACCAGCCCATAAAGATCGATATCGATCTGAGCCAGCTGGGACACATTCGGAGCGCCGCCGCGCAAACGCGCGAAGCGCTTTTGATCGATGAGGAGCGCGAGGACGATGTGCCTGCGGAAGCCGAGGCGACGTTTATCGAGCAACCGAACACCGAGTCTGCGCCCGGCATGACTGCCGAACCTGGCGAGATGACCATACGGCATGACGAACCCGACGAGCCGACTGTCTCCACCGAAGAGTTTGGCGTCGTGGCACCGCTCCTTGTGTCTGCGCCCGCGCCCACTGATGCCGCGACCGAACTCGCGCCCGCCGCAGCCGCCTATCTGCACGCACTACTCGAGCAGAACGCGGCACAGGCGACATCGGCAGTGGAGAGGTCGGGCCAGAGCGAGGACATGCTCGTCGACAGCATCAACGAGGCGCTCTTTGACCTGGTGGGTGACACCGTTATCGAGTTTGGAGCGGCAGGACCGCACATTATCGAGGATTACGAAGCAGACGTGAGAGGATACCTAGACCATGAGTGATACCGCACCCGCAGCGCCCCGCGTGCCCAAGCGCGTCGCTGCCGTCATTCTCAACTCGCTCAAGGGCGGCGTGGTCCCGCGCATCGGCCTTCCCTACATCACCGTAGGGCGCGAGGTCGAGATCCGCGCCCTACTCACCGACCTGAGCCTCATCGCCGACGGCGGCGCGAGCTTCCGCTTTCTAGTCGGTCGTTACGGCGCCGGCAAGAGCTTTTTGCTCCAGACCATCCGCACGCACGCCATGGGTGAGGGATTCGTTGTCGCCGATGCCGACCTATCCCCCGAGCGCCGCCTGCAGGGCGGCCAGGGACAGGGCCTTGCCACCTACCGCGAGCTCATCCGCAACATATCGACTAAAACGCGCCCCGAGGGCGGTGCGCTCAACCTTATCCTTGATCGCTGGGTCGCCTCATGCGCCGATGCCGACGAGTCTGCCGTCAATGCCCAACTGGCCCCGCTCGAGGAAATGGTCCACGGCTTTGACTTCGCCCGCATGCTCCGCCGCTACCGCGCGGCCGTATCCGAGGGCGACGAAGAAGCTATGAGCCGCGTGACCAAATGGATTCGCGGCGAGTACCGCACCAAGAGTGAGGCACGCGCCGAGCTGGGCTCCTCGACCATCATCAGCGATGACGACTGGTACGACTACGTTAAGCTCATTGCGCGCTTTTTGGTCTGCAGCGGCTACAAGGGAATGCTGGTGCTCATCGACGAGCTCGTGAATCTGTATAAGATTCCCAACGCCATCACGCGCCAATACAACTACGAAAAGATCCTGACCATGTACAACGACACGCTCCAGGGCAAGGCGCAGTACCTGGGCATGATCATGGGCGGCACGCCAACCTCCATCGAAGACCGGCGCCGCGGCGTGTTCTCCTACGAGGCCCTGCGCAGCCGACTCGCTCAAGGCCGCTTTGCGCGCGAGGACCTTAAGGACATGCTCGCGCCCATCATCCGCCTGCAGCCACTCACCTATGAGGAGCTGCTGGTGCTCATCGAAAAACTCATGCAGATCCATGCCGGCTACTTTGGCTGGACGCCCACGCTTACCGAGAACGACTTGGTGGACTTCCTCAAGATCGAGTTCGGTCGCGTGGGAGCCGACACGCACTTGACACCGCGTGAGGTCATCCGCGACTTTATCGAGCTGCTCGATATCCTGTGTCAGAACCCCGATGCAAATGTGGCCGAGCTGCTGCAAAGCGTTGGCGGCGACGCGCTGGCGCCGGCAGCCGCAACAGACGACACCGGCACTGCAGGCGGCGACCGCAACTTCGCCGAATTCACCATCTAACCTGCCAATAAGGGACAGGTTTATTTTGGCAGGTTTTATCTGGGCAAACGCTGAGGCAGTAATGCAGCAAACCATTGCCAGCCACGTTAAGAGGTTCGTATTTGAGAGGAGGCCCCGTGAACGCCTTTGACCGATATGCTCCGTTTATCCAAGACTTTATCTACTCCCACGATTGGGAGAGCCTGCGCTCTATCCAGGTTGCAGCAGCTGATGCCATCTTTAACACGCAAGATAATGTGCTCCTGACGGCATCCACAGCTTCCGGCAAAACCGAGGCAGCCTTCTTTCCCATCCTGACCGAGTTTTGGGAGAACCCGCCCGCAAGCGTGGGCGCCCTCTACATCGGCCCCCTCAAAGCGCTCATCAATGATCAGTTCGTCCGCCTCAACGACCTCTGCGAAGAGGCCGATATCCCTGTCTGGCACTGGCATGGCGATGTCTCGCAGTCGCACAAGGCTAAGCTCATCAAAAAACCGAGCGGCATCTTGCAGATTACGCCCGAGTCACTCGAAGCGCTCTTAATCCATAAGCACATGGCGATCCCGCGCATGTTTTGCGATCTGCGCTATGTGGTCATCGATGAGGTCCACTCGCTCATGCGTGGCGACCGCGGCGGTCAGACGCTCTGCCTTATCGAGCGACTCTCGCGTATGGCAGGCGTGCAGCCCCGCCGCATCGGCCTTTCTGCCACCATCGGAGACCCCGAGCGCACGGGCGCCCTCCTGTCGCAGGGGACGGGACGCGACTGCGTCATCCCTCGCTTTGAGGAGCCGCGCCGCGTGTGGCGTATCTCCATGGAACACTTCTACAACTCGGGCCCCCAGGCACAGCAGCGAGGATTCGAGAGCGCGGGTCCTCAAGAGGCCGAAATGCTTGCGTGCGAGCGCATCGAGGCGACGGCGCCCATGGCGCTGCCCGCCGGCGCCCAAGACATGCGTCACAGCGGACAGCTCACACAAGAGGAGTGCCGTCAACGTCGCGAGCGGGCGCGGGGCAAGGCCGCTCCCAAAGACCGCCGCACTTCTTCGGCCCCCGAGGGCGAAGTCGACATCCCACGAGCGACCGAACAGGCACTGCTCAACCCCACCGACACCGCGCCCGAAAACGCCGATCCCGGCATGGGCTATATCTTTGAACACACGCGCGGGCGCAAGTGCCTGGTCTTTGCCAACTCGCGTGAGGAGGCAGAGGCCGTGTGCTCTATGCTGCGCAGCTACTGCGAGAGCCGGAACGAGCCCGACCGTTTCCTCATCCACCACGGCAATCTTTCGGCATCGCTGCGCGAGACGGCAGAAGAGCTTATGCGCGACGAGGAACAGGCGCAGACGACCGTCACCACCTCTACGCTTGAGCTCGGCATCGATATCGGCCGTCTGGAGCGTGCCTTCCAGATCGACGCGCCGTTTACCGTCAGCTCCTTTTTGCAGCGTATGGGCCGCACGGGACGCCGCGATCTTCCACCCGAGATGTGGTTCGTCATGCGCGAGGAAGAGCCCGAGCCGCGCACGATGATGCCCGAGACCATTCCGTGGAAGCTCCTGCAGGGCATTGCGCTTGTACAACTCTATCGCGAGGAAAAGTGGGTCGAGCCGCCCGAGCTCGATCGACTCCCCTACAGCCTGCTCTACCACCAGACTATGTCGACGCTTGCCAGCACCGGCGAGCTCACGCCGGCAGAGCTTGCCCAGCGCGTGCTCACACTCAGCTATTTCCATCGCATCTCGGCCGATGACTATCGCGTACTGCTGCGTCACCTCATTAAGATCGACCATATCCAAGTCACCGAGGGCGGCGGACTCATCGTGGGTCTCGCGGGCGAGCGCATCATTAACAACTTTAAGTTCTACGCCGTATTCCAGGAAAACGAAGAGTTCACCGTTCGCAGCGAATCGGCCGAGCTGGGCACGATCGTCAATCCGCCACCGCCCGGTGAGCGCATCGCCATCGCCGGACACTGCTGGATTGTTGAGGAAGTGGACTGGAAGCGCCACACCGTCTTTGCCACGCAGGTCAAGGGCCGGGTGCCGGCCTACTTTGGCGACTGCCCCGGCGACATCAATACACACGTACTCGAGCGCATGCGCAAGGCGCTCAACGAGCACGCGACATATCCGTACCTCATGGGTAACGCACGGGCCCGCTTGGCGCAGGCTCGCCATACGGCCGAGATTTCGGGTGCGGGAACTAAACCGCTCATCAACCTGGGCGGCGATACCTGGGTGCTCTTTCCCTGGCTGGGCAGCTACGCCTTTTTGGCCCTCGAGCGCATACTCAAGATTAAATGTGCCGCGGAGTTGGGCCTTCGTGGACTCGATCCGTCGCGCCCGTACTTTATGCAGTTTAAGATGAAGGCCGACGAGGAGACGTTCTTTGAGGTGCTCGCCGCCGAGGCCGAGAAGGACTTCGATCCCATCGAGCTCGTCTATCCCGGCGAGGTACCCTACTTTGACCGCTACGACGAGTTTGTTCCCGAAGAGCTCGTGCGCAAGGGCTTTGCCGAAGGCGTGCTCGACACCGAAGGCATGAAGCAGCGCGTTCTCGGCTGGCGCGACCACACATAAAACCAGTCTTTTTGGGACGGGGAGACTTACTTGTCGTGAAGGGCAGTGCCGAGGAAGCCGGCATCAAAAGGCACGGCTTCGGCAAAGGCATAGTCGCCGTCGCTGGCGATGAGCAGGTAGTTCTCCTCGCCGCCGAACTCTGTATCGCCACATGGGACCACCCAGGCGCGGGCGAATACCTCGAGTACCGTGGCGACGCAATCGCGCAGGAACGTCACGTCGCTCCCCCTGTTCGCACTCACGATATTGGCAACATAGATGCCCCCGGGGTTCAGGCTACCTCGCACCAAACGCAACGCCTCAACCGTCGCCAGCTCGCGTACGGGCTCGGCACCGCCAAAGCAATCGCTCACGACCACGTCGTAGCGACGATGGCCCACGCTCGTCACACCCAGATACGAGCGAGCCTCAGCGGTAATCACCCGCAGGTGATCGCCCACCGCGCGCTCCAGCTCGTCCAGGTAGAACCAGCGGCGCGCCAGGCGCGTAATCTCGGCATCGTACTCAATGACGTCCATGCGCAAGCTCTCGTGCGACATCAGCGCAAACTTGGGATAGGCAAACCCGCCGCCGCCCAGCATGAGCATACGGTCGATACCATGCCCATAAGCATCACGCATTGCGTCCTCAGCCTCAAACACGTCGTCAAACGCGCGATAGTACGCAAAGACGGGCTCCACCCAGCGTTCGCCAATGTAACTCGCGCTTTGGTAGACGCCGCCTTGCACCAATACGCGGACTTCGTCGCCGCCCTCATCGTGCACGCGTTTCACACGCGCCAACCCATTGCGGGTTCGCGCAACCTGCAGACAGGCAGCACGAACAGCGACGGCGGCCGCACCAAGCGCTGCGGCTCCCAGAGCAACGCCGGCAACGACGCCGGCAGAAACACTCGACTTGTTCATCTAGAGCTCCTTTTGCAGATAAAGTCCGTGGTCATAAAAACCCAAATGGCGATAGTACTCGCGTGTGCCAATCGCGCTAATCACGTTGATACGCGCATAGCCCGCGTCCCGAGCAATATGGCACGCACGCTCCACCAGCGACCGTCCCAACCCATGGTGCTGGGCTGCCTGGCCTTGATCCCCCACGCGCGCCGCCATGCCATACACGTGCACCTCGCGAATCATCGCCTCGTCCGGCGTCGTCGGCAACTCGTCCGCATGCGCGGCAACAAAAGTACGATCGGGCAGCGACAGGCGCAAAAAGCCCGCGATCTTGCCCTCGAGCGTCACCCACTGCAAAAAGCGCTCGCGCGTCACCGGCGTCTCGTACGCCACTCCCTCGTCAAGGGTCAACTCGTCCAGATCGGCACCCGCCGTGCTGATCTCGCGATAGCGAATCTCACGCACCGTCGCACCGTCACCCCGAGCAGCTAGGCGGTTCTCAACGAGCTGACGCAGATTAGGCTTCTTGTTGCCCACCATAATGTCGTCGGAGCTAAAGTCGCGAATCATGCGGCTGATACGGCAGAACGATGGCGTCACCACGATGTCATCGGCCAGCACGTCGAGCAGTTCCTCCTCGGTATAGGGGCGCCACTCGCCACGCTCATAGCAGCCCACCAGACGCGAGCCCTCGATGAGCGCACACGGGTAAACCTTGACCTCGTCGGGCATAAAGGCCCCTTCGGTCATAAAGCGTTCGTAGTCGCGCTTGTCCCCTTCGGGCGTGGCACCCAACAAGTTGAGCATAAAGTGCGCGTGGATCTTAAAGCCAAACAGGCGCGCAAGCGAAAACGCCCGCTCGATCTGAGCCACCGAAATGCGACGCTCGTTGATATCGAGCAAATGTTGGTCGAGACTCTGAATACCCATCTGGATCTTGGTGCAGCCCAGGCGGCGGATGAGCGTAAGGGCCTGCGGCGTTACGGCATCGGGGCGCGTCTCGATAACGAGCCCCACCACGCGATGCTTCGCCGTCTCGTTGATGCGCTGTTGACGCTCAAGCTCCTCCATCGTTGCCGTCTGCCACTCGGCAACCTCGCCCCACGGCGTACCGGGGCCGTACAGACGACGCACCGCACGGTTATAGCCGCCCACGGCAGCATCCACACGCCCCTGCTCGTCGGCAACGCCGGCAGCGAGCTCGGCCTCGTCTGTCGCAATGCCGGCAGCCCGATAGCGCTCGCGGCGCCCTGCTACCACCGGCGGCAGGGCATCGGCGGGAGCGTCATCGAGCAGGCGCCCCGCCTCGGCACGACTGATGCCCGGACGCGCCAACATGGGGTTGGCCGCCACGCCAGCAACGGCGTCATCGTTCAGCGCACGGAAAAGCTCCGACATAAACCACGTCTGATACCCTTGCGGATAGTCACTCCAGGTGCCACCGAGCACGATAAGCTCTATCTTGTCGGTCGCATGACCCATCTGCGAAAGCGCCGTCAAACGGGCACTCACCTGCAGATACGGATCAAAGCAATTTTGCTCCGCACGGGCACACGCCGGCTCAGCGTGCAGATAGCTCTTGGGCATGCGCAGGTCGTTGGGGCAAAACAGGCAATCGCCCGAGCACGGCCACGGCTTGGTGATGACGGTGATGGTCGCCACGCCCGAAGCCGTACGGCGTGGCTTCATGCGCAACACCTGCAGCAGTTGACCCTCCAACTCGGCATCGACATTCCACGCAGCCCACCGAGCCGGCTCCTCACGTTTAACCCGCTGGCAGAACGGCAGCAGACGGCGCTTGGCCAAATCGCGTTTGTCGGCACCCTCACGGCGCGCCTCGGCATGTATCAGTTTGACGAGCGCTTTGTCGTCCACGGTTTCGCCGCGACGCAGAGCCTCGAGTATGTTCAAGATAATCTGTTCCATGCCCCCATTGTAAAGGCAAAGGCGCCGGAGCCCGTCACGGCTCCGGCGCCTCCATCAAAGAGCGTGCCTATATGTACCAATCTCCGAAAACCGCATGTCACTCCGAATCAAACGACATGTCGCCCGAACCGACCTCAAAACGATACGTGGCAGACTTATCGCCGTTATCGAATTCAAGATCCAAAATGGTCTCGCCATCGTAGCCAAGCGGAAGGAAATCGCTCTCGAAGTCGCCGCTGCCCACGGTGAGGCTCGCCTTAAAGCCCGTAGAGTTCGGAACCGTTATCTCCACATCGCCCGAGCCCACGCTTACGTCCATCGACTTCGCGGGGGCCTGGTAGAGCTCGAACGTCACATCGCCCGAACCGACCTCGGCATTCAGGGTGTGGGTAACAGTGCCCGCGAACTCGATGTCTCCCGAGTCCAACGTCAAATCGAAGTCGTGGCACGCAATGTCCGTAATCGTCAGATTCCCCGACCCCACATTCGCCGAAATGTCCATCATGTTATCGGCAAGCTCGCGCGGCAGCTCGATGGTGACCGTACGGTCAAGCGCACGCTCGTCATCGCAGTCGAACTGGTTAATCTTGAGCGTAGAGCCCCTAATCTCGGCCAGATTTTGAGTTGCCGCATCGTAAGCAGTTACTCCTTTTGCAACGCGACCACTCTCGATGACACGCACCGGTCCATCGGAAACGTACTTGATATCGACCGTACCCGACGTCACATCCAGGTCAAGGGACTGGAATGAGTCGGCATCGAAGGTTTCACTCGAAAGCTTTTGAGACTGAGCGGAGTAAATACCGTCATCCAAAACATCGTCCTCGTCAAACGCATCGTCCTTACCAGACAAGCCGGATACAACATCGTTGAGATTCCACGGTCCATCAAAATGAATCAAAGTCCGCGAAGTGCCAACGACAAGCCCGATGATGAGCACAAACGCTCCGATGCCAATGCCCAAGCGCCTCTTAGACTCATGCGAGAGCTTCATCATTCATCACCTTCTTTGGCACTCGACTCAGCGGTGGTCGCGGCAGCCATGTCAGCGTCAACCGCTGTGGAAACGTCCTCCCCCTTAGTCCTAGCGACCGCCGGCGCCGGACCAACCCGGATATCCCCACGCGCCCAATCGCCATCGAGCGCACGTGCCACCCAGTGATAGATGGGAATCGTAAAGAAGATCAGTGCGGCAAAGGGGGCGCCACCAAACAGGAACATCAGCAAAAAGAACAACAGCCAGCACACGGCCCAATACGGGAACGACTGGAACGGGCCCTTCACCGGAGTCGAGCCAACTGCGCCGTCACTCGTCACCTGCGCCGTAGCGGCATTGGCGGCCTGCGCACTCCAGCTTGCCGCTTGCGCCGCCTTGGCCGCAGCATCACTCGCCTGCGCAGCTGCCTCCGTGGCGCGCGCCGCCGCCTCATGGGTGCGGGCACGTTCCGCCGCCTCGGCCTCGCGCTGACGGGCGCGGTCCTCGTTCTCAAACTCGATATCGTCCTCAATTTCATCGCTCGGATTGAGCAGCTCGTCCAGGCTCACGCCATAGAGTTTGGCGAGCGAGATCAGGTTCTCGGTATCGGGCGAGCTCTCCGCGCGCTCCCATTTACTGACCGCCTGGCGCGACAGCCCCAACTTTCGTGCCAGCCCTTCTTGGCTAAAGCCCTTGCTACGACGAAGGTCGGCGAGCCGCTGCGCAGTTTCTACATTCATGGTTCCTCCTATGTTTTTGCCAGCCGTGCCGCCGGACCGTTTTTTTCTTAAGGCGCCTTGCACAGTTAAAAATCTATCCGCCACCGCCAAAAGCATGCCACCTATTCTAGTGAGATTTTTGACAACCGGCGGTTGCGGGTGCATATGAGCTGCGGAAATGTGTCCAAACAAAGCAATGACCCGTAGCTTGGTTGTCCCCGTTGCGGCGTTAACGGTAGTATGGTCGTACTGTTTATTCCGCACCGCCAACGGAGGGAGTTCCGCGCCGTGAACCGCGATTTCGCCTCATCGCTCATCCAGCTCAACAACACGTTCTATCGCGAGCACTCCGCCTCCTTTTCCGATACGCGCCAAGCCCCGTGGCCCGGCTGGGTGCGCACCATGGACATCGCGCTCGGACAGCTCGACGTCGCCACCATCGAGCACCCCGTCCGCGTCTTCGATCTTGCCTGCGGCAACATGCGATTCGAGAACTTTGCCGCCGGCGGCGCACTTGCCGCCAAGGGCGTCGATGGCGCAAACCCCTCGGCAGACGCCAGCTGCCCCTTCGAGTTCTATGGCGTCGACTCATGCCAGGACCTGGCCATCGATGCACGCGGCCACGCCCTGCGCATTCCCAACCTGCACTTCCAGGAACTCGACGTGCTCGATGCCCTCATGAAACTCAATCCCGCCGAGACGCCCGACGTGCTTTTCGACGCCCCGCTCGCCGACATCTCGGTCTGCTTTGGCTTTATGCACCACGTGCCGTCGTGCGAGTACCGCGTACGCGTGCTCGACGCCCTGGTGCGCCAGACGCGCCCGGGCGGCATCATCGCCATCAGCTTTTGGGAGTTTATGAACGACGAGCGCATGGCGCGCAAGGCCGTTCGAGCCGAGGCCCGCGCCGAGCTCACCCCGCCGTTTGAGGGTTACGATTCCGCACAGTTTGAAGCCGGCGACCACCTCATCGGCTGGCAAAACGACCGCCACGCCTACCGCTATTGCCATCACTTTGACGATCAGCAGATCACCGACCTGGTGCGCGGCGTGCGCACGTTCTACAAGAGTGGCGAGGTTCCCGTACGCGAGCTTGAGCGCTTCCATGCCGACGGTCGCAGCGGCGAGCTCAATCGCTATGTGATCCTCAAGCGCCTGTAGGCACCGACGACTCGCGCCGGGACGCACCGCATCTTTCGGGCAAACCATGCCCACCCTTTTTCAACCCATTGACGGAACGTGCAGCTATGCGTTCCATACTTATGACCAAGGAGCCTCATGGGAGCCGTCCACGTTCGCACGCCTAAGAACTTTGTGCTCGAGGAGCGCTTGGAGCGCTACGCTGATGCGATTGAGACGAACCCCGAGACCTATGCCGGAGATTGGCGCAAGGCCTGTGCGCCAGTTGGCAGCAAGCCTTTCGAACACCTTCACCTGGATCTTGGCTGCGGCAAGGGAACGTACCTTGTAGAGCGCGCGGCCCACGAGCCAAACACGCTCTTTATCGGTATGGACCAGGAGCCCATCTGCATCGCCTATTCCGCACAGAAAATCTGCGAGCAGGAACTGACCAACGCGCTCGTCCTGCCCCGAGGCGCCGCATCGCTGCCGCAGCTGTTTGCCGCAGGCGAGCTCGATGTCATCACCATCAACTTTCCCACGCCGCAGCCCAAGGCCAAGTACGCCAAAAAACGACTCGTCCATGTCGACCATCTGATGCTCTATCGCCCGCTCTTTTCAGCCGGCGCCACTGTCACACTGCGAACCGACAGTAAGCCATTGCGCGACTACGCCCTGGGGCAGTTTGCCGCGGCCGGCTACGACACGCTTTGGGTAAGCGACGACGTCCGCCGCGACCACCCCGAGCATCCCGAGACCGAATATGAATGCCGCACGCGCGAGATGGGTGCCGTCGTCTATGGCATTTGCGCCACACCCGGCGCGCAGCCTAGCGATAAACAGCTCGCAGCAGGCCGAGCGCAGGAGCAAAGCCTTGCCTGCTACCTGCCCGAAAACCTCGATGAGCTCACCTATGTACCTCTGGGCATGGAAGAGGCCATCGAGAACTTTAGAAACCGCGCCCGCAAGGGTAAAAATCGCCTGCCTCAGGAACGCTAACACCGCGCGCCCATTTCCTGCATTTTCTCGCGCGCTGGCACCCCACGCCGCCGCTACGCCATAATAGTTGGCGGACAATCGCGAGAGAAAGCAAACACATGGCACAGACCACGACAGATACCGCCGCCAGCACCGTCTCCGGCGCCGGCGCCGCCAGCTCATTCTCGGGCGGCACAGGAACCGAAGCCGAGTTTGGCTCGCTCGGCGCGCTCTCCCCCACCTGGTGGGAGCCCGAGGACGGCAGCGAGCCCGAACCGTGGCTCACGCCCGATCAAGCCTTCGAACGCTTCTTTGAATGGACGAGCGATCGCGGCATTGAACTGTGGGATCACCAAGAAGAGGCCCTCATGGACCTGGCTGCCGGCGATCACGTCATTTTGGGAACACCGACCGGATCGGGTAAATCGCTCGTCGCGCTGGGCATGCTCTTTATGGGCATGGCACAGGGCAAGCGCTGTTATTACACGGCGCCCATCAAGGCCCTGGTCAGCGAAAAGTTCTTCGATCTGGTGCAGGTACTCAGCCGCGACAACGTCGGTATGATTACCGGCGACACGCATATCAATACCAAGGCGCCCGTCATCTGCTGCACGGCAGAGATCCTTGCCAACGACGCACTGCGCGAGGGTGAGGACGCCGATGTGGGCTGCGTGGCCATGGACGAGTTCCACTACTTTGCCGACCCCGATCGCGGTTGGGCCTGGCAGGTGCCGCTGCTCACCCTGCCTCACACGCAGTTTATGCTCATGAGCGCCACGCTCGGCGATGTCACTGCCATCGCCGCCTCACTCGAGGAGCACACCGGCGCTGCTTGCGACTTGGTTGTTGACGCCCCGCGTCCTGTTCCGCTGAGCTACGACTATGTAACGACCTCTCTCGAGGGCACCGTCGAGCTCGCCATGCGCCGTGGCGAGGCCCCGCTCTATATCGTGCACTTTAGCCAGGATGCCGCCCTTGCAACGGCGCAGTCGCTCGCCAATTTTGGCATCGCCAGCAAGGAGCAGCGCGAGGCCATTAAGGAAGCTGCCAAAGGCACGAGCTTCTCCACGGCCTTTGGCAAGATTCTCAAACGTCTGCTCGGCTGCGGCGTCGGCGTGCACCATGCTGGCATGTTGCCGCGCTATCGCCTGCTAGTCGAGCGCTTGGCACAGCAGGGCCTGCTGCCCGTCATCTGCGGTACCGATACGCTCGGCGTCGGCATCAACGTACCCATCCACACCGTGGTGCTCACCGCGCTCACTAAGTTCGATGGCTACAAGATGCGTCGTCTGCGCGCCCGCGAGTTCCATCAGATTGCCGGTCGCGCCGGCCGATCGGGCTTCGATACCGAGGGCATGGTCATCGCCGAGGCACCCGAGCACGAGATCGAGAACGCCAAGCTCATGGCCAAGGCGGGCGACGACCCCAAGAAGCTCCGCAAGATTAAAAAGAAGAAGAAGGCCCCCGAGGGCTTTGTCACCTGGAACAAGCAGACCTTTGAGCGCCTGATCGAGACGCAGCCCGAGACACTCAAGCCGCGCCTGCGCATCACGCACTCCATGGTGATTAGCGTGGTCGAGCAGGGCGGCGATGCCCGAGCCCGCGTGCACGACCTCATCGAGACGAGCCTGCAGACTCCCGAGGAAAAGGCTAAGCTCGAGGTTCGCGCCGACGAAATCTTCGCCACGCTCATCGATTCCGGCGTCGTCGTTCGCACCGAGGTGCCGCCCGCGCCTGACGCCCCGACTGACGCCGCGCCGGACGTCGACTATGCACTGACGGTCGATCTGCCCGAGGACTTTGCGCTCGACCAGCCGCTCTCGCCGTTCTTGCTTGCCGCATTGGAGCTGCTCGATCCCGAGAGCGAGACCTATACCATGGACCTGATCTCGATGGTCGAGGCAACGCTCGAGGATCCCAAGCAGGTGCTGCGCGCACAGGAGCGCGCCGCACGCGATCGCGCTATGGCCGAGATGAAGGCCGACGGCATTGAATATGAGGAGCGCTTGGAGCGCATTCAGGACGTCACGTACGAAAAGCCGCTCGAGGATTTGCTCGACGCCGCTTTTGACAAGTACTGCCAGGAAGTACCCTGGGCAAACGACTACCAGCTCTCTCCCAAGAGCGTCCTGCGCGATATGCTGGAGAGCGCGAGCGATTTTAAGGGCTACATTCAAAAGCTCGGCATCGCCCGCTCCGAGGGCATTTTGCTGCGCTACCTGGCAGAGGCCTACCGTTCGCTTGACCGCACCGTACCCATCGAGAAACGCGACGAGCGCCTGCGCGACATTATCTCGTGGCTGGGCTTTGTGGTGCGCTCGGTGGACTCGAGCCTGGTGGACGAGTGGGAGAACGCCGGCAACCCGGCAGCCCTCGATGCCGCGCCGCCACAAGGCATCGACGAGGTCGTGACGGACCGCCGAGGCTGCACGCTACTGGTGCGCAACGCGCTCTTCCGCCGCGTGACCCTTGCCGCTCGCGAGCACGTTCGCGACCTGGGCGAGCTCGACGACGACTGGGGCATGAGCGAGATCCGCTGGCAAAAGGCGCTCGATGCCTACCACGAACAGCACGAGGAAATTCTCACCGACGGAGATGCCCGCAGTGCCGCGATGTTTTCCATCGATGAGTCCGATGAGAAGACCGCACACGTGTGGCACGTGCACCAGATCTTTGCCGACGAGGATGGCGACCACGACTTTGGCATCATGGGCGATGTCGATCTGGACGCCACGCAAGACGGCGGCGAGGTCATCTTCAAGAATTACCGTGTCGGCTTTATCGAGGATCTGCTCGAGGACTAGCCGAACATACTGGATCGAAACGAAGCGGGGCCGTTGGCAATATCGCCAGCGGCCCCGCTTTTGCACTATCTGCTATGCCTTACTCGGCTTCCTCGACCTCATACGAATCCGCCTCGGCTGGCTCATCGCCTGTCTCCGACGCGGTCTCGCGTGCCTCATCAAACGCTGCTTTCATGGTCTTGTTGCCCCACGTGAGCTTGCGAATGGTAAGTTCATCGGCCTTGTTGTGGGCCAGGCGCAGGTTCTCGGTGCTGCGGCGCAAATCGTCCTTGGTCTTCTCGAGCTGCTTGATGGCGGCATCGATTTCCTTGATTGCCGACTCGAATTGCTTACTCGCCAGATTGTAGTTGCGCGAGAAGCCGTCCTTGAACTTCTCCATCTTGGCCTCGAAGTTCGTGACATCGATGTTCTGCTGTTTGTACTCCGCCAGCTCCTGCTTATAGCGCAGCGAACCCATGGCGGCGTTGCGCAGAAGCGTGATCATGGGAATGAAAAACTGCGGACGGATCACGTACATCTTCTCGTAGCGATAGCTCACGTCCACGATGCCGGCATTGTAAAGCTCGCTCTCGGGCTCGAGCAGCGTGCAGAGCACTGCATACTCACAGCCTTTCTGGCGACGATCGTGGTCGAGCTTCTTAAAGAAGTCCTCGTTTTTATGCTTGGTCGCGGTCTCGTCGTTCTCGTTTTTCATCTCGAACATAATCGAAATGACCTCGTTGCCGCTTGCGTCGCACTCGCGGAAGATAAAGTCGCCCTTGGTACCCTCGGACGCATCGTTATCCTTCTCGAAGTACGCGTTAGGAAATGCCGTCATGCGCAGACGGTTGAACTCGGTCTCGCAGTGCTGCTCGAGCGACTCGCCCACCATCTTGGTGGACAGGCGGACCTTCATGTCCTTAAGGCGCTCAATCTCTTCATCCTTGTAGCGAATCAGGTCATCGCTCGCACGCTTGGCCTGCGCAAGCTCGAGCTCGTGTGCCGCCTTGGCCTGCTCCTCGCGAGAATCGCGCACCGCCAACTCGCTCGTCAGCTTGGCACGTGCCTCATCGCGCTCTCGCTCCGCCGCGGCGACCGCCTCCGACAGGTTCATTTTTGCCATCAGCTCCTGCTCGCGCAGCTGGGCACGCAGACCCTCGGCCTCTTGCTCGGACTGAGCCTTTGCGGCGGAAAACTTCTCTTGTACCTGCGCGCGGTAGTCAGCAAGCGCGCGCTCGGCCTCGCTGCGAGCGGCATCAAGCTCACGCTGCGACTCTGCCGCGGCGGCGGCAAGCGCCATCTCCTGGGCCTTGTCCGCCGCGGCAAGCCTAGCCTGCAGCTCGGCAATCTGAGCGTCACGTGCAGCTAAATCGTTTTGAGCAGCGTTGCGCGCGGCCGACTCGACAAGCTTGGCTTCGTCATCTTTGCGTCCCAGCTGCGCACGCAAATTGTCGATCTCGCGCTGAAGCTCGGCGTTTTCCTTTTGAGCGTCGGCACGGGCCTCAACCGCTGCGCGCTGACTTGCGCTCTCGCGCTCTGCGGCAGCGCCCTCGAGCTTGGCGCGCAGCTCGGCAAGCTCAGCATCGCGCTTGGCAACCTCTTGTGCCAGCTTCTGCTCCGCAGTGTTCTTCTGCTCGGCAAGCTGAGCATTGCGCTGAGACTCTGCCTTTTGCAAGGCAGCCGTCGAACGCGAGCGCTCAAGCTCCAGCGCCTGCTCGCCCTCGCGCTGGACTGCCTTCACACGCTCATCCAGGTCGCGCGAAAACTCGGCATTGCGCACTTGCTTGACGATATCCGCATAGCCGGATGCGTCGACCTTAAAAACTTCGCCACAATGCGGGCACTTGATCTCGTTCATAGCAGCTCCTCGATGGACGTAAATTTCAACCGCCTACACTCTACCGCGCCGCACGGACAAAAAAGACGCCGCTGCCATAATGGCAACGGCGCCAGAACCACCACAAAGGGGACAGGCGCCTTTGTGGTGGTTTGTGTGATGGTTCGAGAATTACAGTCCAAAGAAGTCAAGGATTTGATCACGGCTTACGGGCTTGTAATCGTTGGCATCGAGGCCAACGTCGTAGCGAAAGATAGGGCGCTCGCGATCGCGATTGCGCGCGTTGGTGCGGTCTCCCCTGCTGTGAATGTGCCCGTGCAGCATGATGGCGCCGCGCGCCTTGCCATTCCAGCTGAGCATGGGGTAATGGCTCATTACCAGGCGATGGCCCTTAGCGTAACCGGGGGCGACCTCCAGATAATCGCGCACCTCATCCCAAATGTGCGGCGCGTCCGGATCTCCCCAATCGCCATCATGGTTACCACGGATGAGCGTCACGTTCTGGCATTCGATGCGCTCGCGCAGGCGCGCTGCCTCCGCCATGGGCAAACGATACGTAAAGTCTCCCAGGATATAGAGGCGGTCGTCCACAGCCACGCACTCATTGATGGCATCGATGACCTTGCGGTTCATCTCCTCGACCGAATCAAACGGTCGATCCGCGTCGTGCAAGATATTCGTATCGCCCAGGTGCAGGTCGGCGGTAAACCACATCATCGTCTCTGTCCTCATTTCGCAACGTGTTCAACTCGTGCTAAGTATACAGACGCAGCGATGCGGCGGTTATTCAAAGAGCTCGCCGAACAGTCTGCGGCGGCGCTTGTCTTGCTTTTTCGAAGCGTCACTCTGAGTTTTCTTGTCCTGCCGCTTCTTACGATCCTGTTCCAACTCATCGTCATCGAGCAGCATATCCCACTCAAACGGATCGTCTACCAGATCGAACAGGTCATCGTCATCAAACATGGCCGCCCCCATTGCCGATTAGCGAGCATCCACCACATAGTTGAGAAGTCTACGGGCCCGTGCGGACACAAATTCATCCTGTCTGCGTCTTTCAATCGTTTGCCGCAACGCTTGCGCGACGGAACGCTTGCAGATAAGATAGGAACACGGATGGCACCCGTGGCAGCGGGTCTTGCCAACTCAGATACACGTTTTCATCGTGAGAAGTGGCCGTCTTCGCTTACGCGGGGGCGGCTATTTCATTCGGCCGATAAACAGGCCGAGTTCGATAGCCGCGATCAACAACGCCAATAACGAAATAACATCGCTTACGTTCATACCAAATCCCTTCTAAAGGGAGTTGGCCCATCCGTGCTCCATAGCAGTAGTCTAACGCAAAATGCGGGTAATAGGAACATATGTTCGTATTACCCGCACCCTTTTCTAATGCACAAACATGCGCACGAACTTGTGCTTCCAGCTTGCGTAAGGGGCATAGCGGAACGGCACGTCCAGCCACGTTGCCTTGTTCACGATGCTCTTCTTGTGGCTAAACGTATCGAAGCTCTCGCGTCCATGGTACTGCCCCATACCGCTCGCGCCCATGCCGCCAAAGCCCATATGGCTCGTAGCCAGATGCATAATGGTGTCGTTGACGCAGCCGCCGCCAAAGGGCACGTAGCGCGCAAAGCGCTGCTGGACCGCGCGATCCTGACTAAAGATATACAGGGCCAGCGGCGTCGGGCGATTCGTGATGAACGCTTCGGCCTCGTCTAAGCTCTCAAACGTCAGCACCGGCAAGATGGGACCGAAGATTTCTTCCTGCATCACGGCGTCATCGGGGGACACGCCGTCCAAAATCGTTGGCTCAATCTTGAGCGACGACTCGCGCGCGGCACCTCCAAGCACGACCTTATCGGGATCGATCAGCCCGCGCACGCGCGCAAAATGCTTGGCGTTGACGATATGCCCGTAGTCCTCGTTATCGAGCGGATGTTCACCAAACATACGGCAAGCCTCTTCCTTGATGAGGCCCAGCAGCTCGTCGTGCACGCGCGCATCGACCAGCAGGTAGTCGGGCGCCACGCAGGTCTGTCCCACGTTGAGCCATTTACCAAAGGCGATACGCCGCGCCGCGACCTTCAAGTTTGCCGTCGCGTCCACGATGCAGGGGCTCTTGCCGCCCAGCTCAAGCGTCACAGGCGTGAGGTTTTTGCTCGCGCGCTCCATGACGAGCTTGCCGACCGGAACACTACCGGTAAAGAAGATTTTGTCCCAGCATTCATCGAGCAGCGCCTCATTCTCGGCGCGCCCGCCCTCGACAACCGTCACCAGGCGCGGATCAAATGCCTCTTCACAGATTTGCCTGAGCCCTGCGCTGGATGCCGGAGCATAGGCACTCGGCTTGATGACCACAGTGTTGCCCGCGGCAAGGGCGCCAGCGAGCGGCTCGAGCGTCAGCAAAAACGGATAGTTCCAGGGTGCCATGATGAGCGTGACACCATAGGGCACGGTTTGCGTTTTGCACACACTCACGGCGTTGGCGAGGTCACACGGACGCAGGCGCGGACGACTCCATCGAGCCACATGTGCAATCTGATGACGAATCTCGGAAAGCGAGGTGCCGATCTCACACATATAGGCCTCGTCATGCGACTTTCCCAAATCGGTCTTGAGCGCATGGGCGATATCGGTCTCGTGTGCCCGCACCGCATCGCGCAGGCGCACGAGGGCGCGGCGTCGAGCATCGACATCAAACGTGGCGTGCGTCTTAAAATAGGCGCGCTGATCGGCAACGATGCGCGCGATTTCCTCGGTGTTCATGGACCCTCCTAGTTCTCGACCTCAAACATACCACCTGCGATAACTTCGTACATATGCTCGAGTTCCAAACGGTCCATCAAAAGTGGAACGGGGTATAGCGGATTGGCCTCGGCATCGGCATGGGCCGCCATTTGCGAAATATCGGAGCGGCGAATGCCCGTCACATATTTGGGAATGCCCAAGGCGGCATTCATGCGGTCGACCCAATCGATAAAGGCCTCGGCCGCAACACTGTCCTGCGCGTTAGCCGGCGCGATACCGGCCATGCGAGCAAGATCGGCAAGCTTGGGGGCGGCGGCGTCACCATAAGCGCGAAGCATGTGCGGCAAGATGATGGCGTTGGCCAAGCCGTGGGGAATCCCGTAACGCCCGCCCAGGCTGTGCGCGATGGCATGGACGTATCCAACATAGGAGCGCGTAAAGGCAACACCCGCTTTATACGCCGCCGAAAGCATATTGCGGCGCGCACGCATGTTCTCCCCGTGCTCATAGGCCTCGAGCAAATTGTCGTGGATGAGCTGCACCGCCTGTCGCGCCATCTTACGCGTATAGGGCGTAGTGCTTCGCCCGATAAAGGCCTCGACGGCATGCGTCAGGGCGTCCATGCCCGTCTGCCCCGTAATGGAGGCGGGCAGACCGCGCGTAAAATCGGGGTCGTGGACCGCAAAGCGCGGGATGAGTACAAAGTCGTTAATGGGGTATTTATAGTGCGTCTCATCATCGGTGATGACCGCCGCGAGTGTGACTTCGCTTCCCGTACCGGCGGTAGTTGGAACCGCAATAAGCAGCGGCAGGAGACGGTGGACGCGCAGCAGGCCGCGCATCTTGTTGATGGGCTTGTTGGGCTGCGCGATGCGCGCTCCCACGCCCTTGGCGCAGTCCATGGCCGAGCCACCGCCAAAGCCGATAATGGCCTGGCAGGCGCTCTCTCGATACAGGGACGCCGCTTCCTCCACATTTGAGACCGTGGGGTTCGCTGATGTTTTGGCATAGACCGCAGCGCCAATTCCCTTGGACGCGAGCGCTGTCTCGAGCGGTGCCGTAAGCCCCAGACGGGCAATGCCGGGATCCGTCACGATAAGGACCTTCTGAATCGAGCGCTTTTGAAGCACCGCGGGCACATCCTCGGCATGCTCCAGAATGCGTGGCTCGGTATAGGGCAGCACCGGCAATGCGATGCGAAAAACCGTTTGATACGTTCGACACCAGGCGCGGCGGGCTAGATGCATAAAGGAAGCTCCTTCATTTGTTGATTGGTCAACATTTGCTCGACCGATTGTACTCAGCGGCGGTCAAAGACGGCCTGCCAATCGTTAATCAATCAACATCTTCATATCTCAAAATTGTTTTATTAAAAATCATTCCTAATAGGCTTCACATTTGGTTGCATTTATGGATAATAGAACCCGTCAAGACGCACGTCCGGAGAGGGCCCTTACGGGACCGGACGAGCGCGCCATCGCCATCGATCGAAAGGATCGAATCATGAAGTTTGTTTGCCCCGTTTGCGGTTATGTGGAAGAGTTCGACGGCGACCAGCTGCCCGAGGACTTCAAGTGCCCCCAGTGCGGCGTTCCCGGTTCTCGTTTCCTGAAGCAGGAGGAGGGTCAGCTCGAGTGGGCTGCCGAGCACGTCGTGGGCGTCGCCAAGATGGAGGGTGTCTCCGAGGACATCGTTGCCGACCTGCGCGCCAACTTCGAGGGCGAGTGCTCCGAGGTCGGTATGTACCTGGCCATGGCTCGCGTTGCTCATCGCGAGGGCTATCCCGAGATCGGCCTGTACTGGGAGAAGGCTGCTCACGAGGAGGCCGAGCACGCCGCCAAGTTCGCTGAGCTCCTGGGCGAGGTCGTGACCGACTCCACCAAGAAGAACCTCGAGATGCGCGTTGAGGCCGAGAACGGCGCCACCGCCGGCAAGACCGATCTCGCCAAGCGCGCCAAGGCCGCTGGTCTCGATGCCATCCACGACACCGTGCACGAGATGGCTCGCGACGAGGCTCGCCACGGCAAGGCTTTCGCCGGCCTGCTCAAGCGCTACTTCGGCTAAGCCAACCGCCTGAGAGATAATCCTTAGCTCGATAAGGCCCGGACCGCATGGTTCGGGCCTTTTTCGTGGGCTTATTGCAGCTGTTCTTGAAGAACGATGAGCGACTGATGGCTCAGGTCGTCGTATTGTATGAGGACGCGAGATGGAGCGTTCTTAGTCGATGCCCGATCATCCGTCCACAGGCAATCGGCGATGTTGACATAGGAAATACGAGCGTCAGCGAGAGCCTTCGCGAAACTCTCCCCCGCCTTGTCCTCGGCCAGGGCAACAGTGCAGTAAAGGCCCGCGTCTGCGTGCTCGATCGAGACCTCCCCCGCCGGAAACGCCTTCCGCACAAGCGCCATCAGGCCATCGCGTGCCTCGCGAGCACGAACGCGCACGCGGTTCACATGTCGCTCGTAATCACCCGATTCCAGCAAGCGCGCTAAAGCGACCTGGTCAACAGAGCTCACCGACGAAGCGTAAAAACCAAGGTCGCGCCCAAACCGCTCCATCAGCTCATCGGGCAACACCATGTACGCCAAACGCAACGCCGATGAAAGGCTCTTCGAAAACGTGTTGGTATAGATGACCGATTGAGCGGCATCGATCGACGCGAGCGCGGGAATCGGCTTGCCGGCAAGGCGAAACTCACAATCAAAGTCATCTTCGATGAGATACCGACCTGGTCGCTCGGCGGCCCAGCTCAGCAGCGCATAGCGACGCGCAATGCTCGTCACAAGGCCGGTCGGATACTGATGGGACGGCATCAGGTGAAGGACATCGGTCCCAGTTTTCTGCAGAGCGCTCAAGTCCACGCCCTCACCATCCAACGGGATATGTCGAACTTTGCAACCCATAGCCTGATAGATGCGCGTCAGGCGCAAATAGCCCGGGTCCTCGACGGCATACACCTTGTCCGCGCCAAGCAACTGAACCAACATGGTATCGAGCAGCTGGGCGCCCGCGCCGATAACGATGTTGTCGGGGTCGACATTCATGCCCCTCGTCCCACGCAGATGGTGAGCGATTGCGCGTCTTAGCCGAGCGGTGCCCTGTGCCGGTGCGGGCGAAAAGATTTCGCGTTCGTCTTCGGACGTCAGCGTCGCCCGTAACGCGCTTTGCCAAAGCCGCGCCGCCTCCAAAGCGGAAGGAGAAAGTGCATCGAATCGCTCGACCTGTCCGTTGACATCATGCGCGCTGGGGCCCACAGAGACGGCATCTCGCTCGACACCCTCCGCAGCCAAAGCCAAAACCGGCGCATCCGGAAGTTCGCACGCGTAGTAACCACGGCGCGGCTTTGAGCAAATATAGCCCTCGGCAAGCAACTGGCTATATGCATTCTCGATGGTAATGACACTGATTCCCAGATGACTCGCAAAGGCGCGCTTAGATGGAAGATGCTCCCCCGCCGCAATGCGCCCGACAACAATATCATCTCGAATTTGCTGGTAAACATACTCATAGAGCGATGCTTCGCCGCGGTTTTCCAAATTATAGTCAAGCATGAGTTTGTCACCTGACCTTATCGAGTCATTCAATCTGGCATTAGTCTGACCTTGTTATTATCTCGAAAACTGAGTATTTCGCCATACCCAGCTCCCCGATAGGATGTTCCGTCAAGCAATGCACATGCCAACCAAGGGAGCAACCATGGCAGAACAGACCAGCAAGGCCGATCGCGTCAAACTCAACCGCGAGCTCGCGCAGATGCTCAAGGGCGGCGTCATCATGGACGTCACCACGCCCGAGCAGGCACGTATCGCCGAGGAGGCAGGCGCCTGCGCCGTCATGGCTCTCGAGCGCATCCCGGCCGACATCCGTGCCGCCGGCGGCGTGTCGCGCATGAGTGACCCCAAGATGATCAAGGGCATTCAGGAGGCCGTCTCCATCCCCGTCATGGCCAAGTGCCGCATCGGCCACATCGTCGAGGCGCAGGTCCTTCAGGCCATCGAGATCGACTACATCGACGAGTCCGAGGTTCTCTCCCCCGCCGACGATGTCTACCACATCGACAAGACCCAGTTTGACGTCCCGTTTGTCTGCGGTGCCCGCGACCTGGGCGAGGCGCTGCGCCGCGTCGCCGAGGGCGCCACGATGATCCGCACCAAGGGCGAGCCGGGCACGGGCGACGTGGTCCAGGCCGTGCGCCACATGCGCAAGATCCAAAAGCAAATCCGCGACGTTGTCGCCCTGCGCGACGACGAGCTCTTTGAGGCAGCCAAGCAGCTGCAGGTTCCGGTCGAGCTGGTGCGCGAGGTCCATGCCACGGGCAAGCTTCCCGTCGTGAACTTTGCTGCTGGCGGCGTAGCGACCCCCGCCGATGCCGCGCTGATGATGCGGCTGGGCGCCGAGGGCGTATTTGTCGGCTCGGGCATCTTTAAGAGCGGCGACCCCGCCAAGCGCGCTGCCGCCATCGTTAAGGCCGTGGCTAACTTCACCGACGCCAAACTCATCGCTGAGCTTTCGGAGGACCTGGGCGAGGCTATGGTGGGCATCAACGCTGACGAGATCGAGATCATAATGGAGGAGCGCGGACGCTAGTCCGGCAGAAAGGATCGTACATGAGCGATTACGCAGACCAGACGGTCGCCGTGCTGGCGGTCCAAGGTGCTTTTGCCGAGCACGAGGCGAGGCTGTCCGAGCTGGGCGCACGTTGTATTGAGCTGAGGCAGGCGGCTGATTTGAAGCAGAACTTTGACCGTCTGGTACTTCCCGGCGGCGAGTCTACCGTTCAAGGGAAACTGCTTGATGAGTTGGGCATGCTCGAGGAGCTTCGTGCCCGCATCGCTGAAGGCATGCCCGTCCTGGGCACCTGCGCCGGCCTGATTCTGCTGGCTCACGACCTTGCCGCCCATGACGATAAGGGCACGCCGCGTTTGGCAACCATGGATGTACTTGTCGAGCGCAATGCCTATGGCAGACAGCTCGGCAGTTTTCGCACCAAGGGACAGGTAGACGGCATCGACGGTGAAGTGCCGCTGACGTTTATCCGCGCGCCCCGCATCGTCGAGGTCCACGGCGACGCCAAGGCCTTGGCAGAGGTCGATGGTCGCATCGTCGCCGCCCGCCAGGGCAACCAGCTCAGCGTAACCTTCCACCCCGAACTCGATGAAGACACCCGCCTCCACGAACTGTTCCTACAAATGTAGGCGGAATAGAAACGAGCGTGGATTTTCGGACACACAACAAATGAGAGTGGATAATCTCCCACTTTGAGCTTGAATGCAGGCTCAAACCGGGAGATTATCCACTCTCATTTTTTAGTGCAAATGATTCCTTGGGGATGCCGATGTTTTGGTACCGACAGCGAGCGTCCACCAGAGCGAACAAATTGACATGAAAAGAGGACGGCATAGACCTTCTGGTCATGCCGTCCTCTTTGAATGACAAGTTGTCGCTCTGGTGGGCGCGCAGCGTCAACTAGTTACGCGGTTCGTAGAACCGCGTAACCCAATTAGAAGCGGTTGCCGCGGAAGCCGCCACCGTTGCGGCCGCCACGATCGCCACCGCGACCGCCGCGGTCGTTACCACGGTTGCCGCCGAAGCCGCCACGGTTGCCACCGCGATCGCCATAGCCACCACGGTTGCCGCCAAAGCCGCCGCGACCGCCACGGTCGCCGC
Source organism: uncultured Collinsella sp. (assembly GCA_900542825.1). Lineage (GTDB taxonomy): Bacteria > Actinomycetota > Coriobacteriia > Coriobacteriales > Coriobacteriaceae > Collinsella. Next base: position 68,327 of record UQOY01000004.1, read on the forward strand.
CACGGTCACCAAAGCCGCCACGGCCACCGCGACCGCCGCGGTCACCGCCACGGCCACCGCGATCGCCAAAGCCGCCGCGGCCGCCACGGTCACCGCCACGACCACCGCGATCGTCACGGCCGCCGCGAGGACCGCGGTCCTCGTCCAGGCCCATGGCGACGAGCGGAGCGATAACCTTATCGAGAGCAGCCATCAGCTCGGTGGCCTCCTCGTAAGAAAGCTCGGGCAGGAGCTTCTCCTTCTTATTGGCAAGCTCGACCAGGCCCTCAGCGGCATCCTCGGCAGCGAAGACGACGATCTTGCGCATATCGCCCTCGGCGTCGTCGATGCGGCCGACCAGATCGGCAGCCTCGGCCTCGGCCATCAGGCCATCGAGCTCACGAAGGCGCATGCCCAGCAGGTCGGACATTTCCTTCTGCTCCATCTTGGGCTTGAGGTCAAGGAGCTTGATGGCGCGCTCGATGTTCGCCATGCGCTCGGCCTTGGCCTCTTCCTCCTTGGAAATAGCAAAGCGACGGCTACGCAGCAGGCGGGCGGCCTTCTGCATCTTGTCCATCAGCTCTTCGTCATCGTAATCAACGGCGGCCTCGACAATCTCGGCCTCCTCCTCAGCGGAAACCTCGTCAGCAGCCTCAACCTCAGCAGCTTCGGTCTCCACGGTCTCGACTGCCTCAGCCTCGGCAGCCATGGTCTCGTTCTCGGTCTCGTTCATGATCTCTTCGTTCTCAGACATGAGACTCCTTCTTGGCCCTCTCGGGCATCATCGCCCCATTCGCGGGGCCCGTCGCGCACTCTTTGCGCTTTAAACATTCATGCCTCTCGGCAAAACGCCCATTAGTTTATGGTGTCGCCCGCCAATCTAGCTGCAGAATCTATGTGCACACATTAATGCGACATGTCGCGGTATCATGGCCTGAACCAAACGTGTCCACCCTAAGGAGCCCGCCATGATTAAGCCCATCATGAAATCCGAGTTCTTTTTGCGCCTGCCTTCCGAAGACGCCGGCCCAGAAGATGCCGCGACCGGACAGGATCTCCTGGATACGCTCCACGAGCATGAGCACGAGTGCGTGGGCCTCGCCGCCAACATGATTGGCGTGCGCAAACGCATCATCTGCGTAAAGGACGGCAACAGGGCGCTCCTGATGTACAACCCTCAAATTCTTGAGCAGGTCAATGCCTATCAGACGAGCGAAGGATGCCTCTCGCTGGTTGGTGAGCGCCCCTGTACCCGTTATCGCCGCATTAAGGTGGAGTATTTGGACGAGAACTTCGTCCACCGCATCAAAAACTTCTCGGGCTACACCGCCGAGATCATCCAACACGAAATCGACCACTGCAACGGGATAGTGATCTAGTCCCGCCGATTCAAGAAAGCTCCCTGCAGCAAAACAACTGCAGGGAGCTTTTCATTGTGCGGAGTTTCTATCCCCTACGATTGACGGTAATGGTCGAAGAAGTCGGCGAGGTCTTCGAGAGACTCTTTGAGCACTTCCATGCGCGGCAGGTACACGATGCGGAAGTGGTCGGGCTCGCCCCAGTTAAAGCCGCCGCCGCGCGTGATCAGGATCTTCTTCTCGTGCAGCAGGTCGAGGGCAAACTGCTCGTCATCGGTGATGTTGAACTTCTTAACATCCATCTTGGGGAAGATATAGAACGCCGCGCGCGGCTTAACCACCGAGATGCCGTCAATCTTGTTGAGCGCCTCATACACAAAGTTGCGCTGCTCGTAAACACGACCGCCGGGGCGGATGTAGTCGTTGACCGACTGATGGCCGCCGAGCGCTGTCTGGACGATCGACTGAGCCGGCACGTTGGAGCACAGGCGCATGTTCGAGAGCATGTTGATGCCCATGATGAAGTCGCTCATGCAGCGCTGGTTGCCCGAAAGCACCATCCAGCCAATGCGATAGCCCGCGATCATGTGCGACTTGGAAAGGCCGCTAAACGTAATGCAGGGCAGATCGGGGGCGAGCGATGCAATGGAGACATGCTCGTAGCCGTCCATGCACAGGCGGTCATAGATCTCGTCGGCAAAAATCATGAGCTGGTGCCTGCGCGCAATCTCAACGATGCCCTCGAGCACCTCGCGCGGGTAGACCGAGCCCGTGGGGTTGTTGGGGTTGATGATGACGAGGGCCTTGGTCGCGCTCGTGATCTTGGACTCCATATCCTGCAGGTCGGGATACCAATCCGCTTGTTCATCGCACAGATAGTGCACGGGATGGCCGCCGGCAAGGGTTGCGCACGCCGTCCAGAGCGGATAGTCGGGGCTGGGGATCAGAATCTCGTCGCCATTGTCGAGCAGCGCGTTCATCGAAAGCTGAATGAGCTCGGACACGCCGTTGCCCGTGTAGATATGTTCCATCTGAACATTGGGCAGGCCTTTGATCTGCGAGTACTGCATGATCGCCTTGCGCGCAGAGAACAGGCCGCGCGAGTTGGAATAGCCTTCGCAGTCGGGCAGCTGCTGGCGCATGTCCTTGATAACCTCGTCGGGCGTGCGGAAACCGAAGGGCGCCGGGTTGCCGATATTGAGCTTGAGGATGCGCTCGCCCTCGTCCTCCATACGGGCAGCCTCGTCGACAACGGGACCGCGCACGTCATACAGGACGTTCTCGAGTTTGGCGGATTTAGAAAAAGTACGCATGGTGGTGCTCCTTGCAATTTGAGCTGAGGGATGGGGTTCGGGCTTGGAATCGTTGCGGGGCGATGATTTCTCGCCTTGGTCGGCGTCACCGGCGAGCAGCCAGGTAACATCGACCTCCAAAATACGGGCGAGCAGCTCTGCCACATCACGCCGCGGGATCGTCTTGCCGCTCACATATTGGCTCATCTGACTCTTGCCGAGTTTTTTGCCGAGCATCTCCGATGCACGAATCACGTCCGACTGTCGAACGTCGTGATCGGACATAGCCTGTCGCAGGCGATCGCTAAACGTCTCTTGGGCCACTAGAACCTCCTTGCTGGCAAAGTTCAATTTATAGAACACGAATTGAACTAAAGTTCAATTTAGCAAGCAGTATAGCGCCGTACCTCATTCAAAAGTTCAATTTCATAAGAAAACGTACCGAACTCCGAGATTTGCCCAAAGCGGACAATGACGCGCACGCGTTTAGAGGTATTCAAGGAATCGAGCCGCCGCAAGCGAAATGTCAGCGGTGCGGTATATGGCGTTGATCTGCCGACGAGGATGTCCCTCGAGCGGGCGCACGGCAACATCGAACTGACAGCGGCGCAAGATGAGAGCCGGAAGAATGCTCACGCCCAGACCGTCCTCGACCATGGCCATAATCGCATAATCATCCCAGGTCGACAGCTTAGAGCGAACCGCCAGGCCCGCGCGGCGAAACAACGGCGTAATCTCGTCGTCGCTACCGCGTTCCAGCAGAATAAACTGCTCGTTGGCCAAATCGGCAAGGGAAACGACCTCCGCGGTGGCAAGCGAGGAGTCCGCTGGCACCACGGCCATCAGCTCGTCTTGCACCAACGGCCGCGACGCCATGCCGGCGCCGCGTGGTTCGCGCGGGATAAAGCCCAGATCGCAGCGGCCTTCCGCCGCCCATTGTTCGATCTCGGAGTAATCACCCATCAGCAGCTCGTAATCGACATCCGGGTGATCGGCGCGAAACCGCGCGATCACCGGCGGCAGCACATGGGTCGCCACACTCGAAAACGTACCGATACAGATCTTGCCACGCATGAGCCCCCGCATCTCGTCCACGCGTCGCTGCAAGCGAGTGAATTCCTCGCATAGCGCCTCGACCGCCGGCATGACCTGCCGCCCGTCGGCAGAAAGCACCACGCCCTCGCGGCTGCGATCAAGTACCTTAAAACCCCAGTCTGCCTCAAGGTCGCCCACCATACGGCTCACGCCTGACTGCGAATAGCTCAGCCGCTCTGCAGCACGCGTAAAGCTGCCGGCACGCACCGTCTCGAGCAGCACTTGCATCTTTTGAATATTGGTCTCCACGGCACGTCCCCACCTTTGCATGAGTTTTTGTCATGTCATCCATGCATTATATTCGCTTTTCTTCTAAAGCCACCTCACCCATAGTGAACATGCTCGGATATAGAGGGGATGTCAGCGCATGAACAACGGACTGTTTACGTACTTAGCAGCATTACTATTGTTTGGCTCCAACGGCATCATCGCCGCTGCCATCGCGCTGCCGAGCTCCGATATCGTGCTACTACGCACGTTTTTGGGCGCACTCTCGCTTGTCACCATCCTCGCCATCACCCAACGCCATAAGTTGCAGGCGCCATCTCGTCCCCGCGAAGCCGCAGCCCTCCTCCTCTCGGGAGCCGCGCTGGGCGCTAGCTGGATTTTTCTGTTCCGCGCCTACCAGACGATCGGCGTCGGCGTATCCTCGCTGCTGTACTACTGCGGCCCCATCATTGTCATGGCGCTCTCCCCGCTCGTCTTTGGCGAAAAGCTGACCGGCGGCAAAATCGCCGGCTTTATCGCCGTTGCTTGCGGTGCTTTTCTCATTGCAGCGCAAGGTCTAGGCGGCAATATGCCCATTGCTGGTATCGCCTGTGGAATCGCCTCGGCATTTTGCTATGCGCTGATGGTCATCGCCAGCAAGGGTGCGCCACACATCGAAGGCCTCGAAAACTCCACGCTCCAGGTGAGCGCCGCCTTTGTGACCGCGCTGGTCCTCACGCTCATCACGCAGGGCGCCCCCTCGTTCTTCTCCCCCAGCATCGCCGCAGGCATCGATTGGCGCGCCGTCGCTATGCTCGGCGCCGTCAACACCGGTATCGGTTGCCTGCTCTACTTTAGTGCCGTCGCCAAGTTGCCCGTCCAGACCGTCGCCGTCGTCGGCTACCTCGAGCCGCTTTCGGCCGTCGTGTTCTCGGCCGTCCTTTTAGGCGAAGCCATAACACCGGTCCGTCTGATGGGTGCCGCACTTATCATCGGCGGCGCGATTTTTTGCGAACTCGCCGGCAAACGCGCAAACGCCAAGGCTGGCGTCGCCCAGCCAGCACGTGCTTAATAGCCCCTGCTTTGAAATGCCACCTGCGTACGTGAATAATCCCCAGATGGGGATTATTGTCTAAAACACCCCGATGTGCCAAACTGCTCTTATATGTATAAAGATGGCATAAAGGTCTACTGCTCTTGTCAGAGGCCAGATGTCTAAGGGAGTCCACGTGGCACACAACAAGCTGGAGGCAAGCCTCCAAGACCAGCGTAGTCAAGGCGGGCATGGAGCCATTCCCCTCTCCGCTGGCATGCTGCTCGTAACGCTCGGCGTCGTCTATGGCGACATCGGCACGAGCCCCATGTACACCATGAAATCAATCGTCGCCAACAACGGCGGCATCGGTACCGTCAGCGAGGACATGATCTTAGGAGCGCTTTCGCTCGTCATCTGGACCATGACGCTCGTGACCACGGTCAAGTACGTGGTTATCGCCATGAAGGCCGATAACCACAACGAGGGCGGCATCTTCGCCCTGTTTAGCTTGGTGCGTAAAGTGGCGCCGTGGCTGATCCTTCCCGCCATGATCGGCGGCGCGGCACTGCTCGCCGACGGCATCCTCACCCCCGCCGTCACGGTTACCACGGCCATCGAGGGCTTGCGCACTATCGAGTGGGGCCACGCGCTTTTGGGCGACGGGCAAACCAACGTCATCATTATTACCATCATCATTATCTGCGGGCTGTTTGCCATGCAGCGCGCCGGCACCTCGTCAATCGGCAAGCTCTTCGGTCCGCTCATGACACTATGGTTCCTTTTCCTGGCGGGCGCCGGCTTGTTCAACATGCTCGGCAACCTGTCCATCTTGCGCGCGCTCAACCCCATCCGTGGCATCATGTTCCTGTTCTCGCCCATCAACCATTCGGGCATCATGGTGCTCGGCTTCGTCTTTCTGTCGACGACCGGCGCCGAGGCCCTCTACTCGGATATGGGTCATGTGGGCAAGGCCAACATCTACGCATCCTGGCCGTTTGTTAAGGCGGCCCTCATCCTTAACTATCTGGGCCAAGGAGCTTGGCTGCTCGCCAACAACTCCAATCCCCAGATGCTCGCAATGGATATCGTCAACCCGTTCTACATGATGCTTCCCGAGCCCCTGCGCCCCTTTGCCATCGTGCTTTCGGCCGTGGCGGCCATCATCGCCTCGCAGGCGCTCATCACCGGCTCGTTCTCGCTGGTATCCGAGGCCACGCGCCTCAACCTTATGCCGCATCTGCGCATCCACTACCCCAGCGACACCAAGGGCCAGCTCTATATTCCGCTCGTCAACAACATCATGTGGGTCGGCTGCATCTTCATCGTGCTGCTGTTCCAAAACTCCGAGCGCATGGAGAGCGCCTACGGCCTCGCCATTACCGTGACCATGCTCATGACCACGACGCTTTTGACGAGCTACATCGCCGGCATCCTCAAGCACAAGCTGGGTGCCTGCGTCTTCGCCCTGCTCTTCGGTGCCATTGAGCTGTGCTTCTTCGCCTCGTGCCTCACCATGTTCTTTGACGGCGGCTACGTCATGATCTTCTTGGCCTCGCTGCTGTTTGGCCTTATGTATGTGTGGCGCCGCGGCACCGCCATCGAGCGCACGCAAACGATCCTGCTGCCCGTCTCCAAGTACATTGACCAGCTCGACCGCCTGCGTAACGACGAGACCTACCCCGTGCTCGCCGACAATCTGGTGTTCCTCACCAACAGCCCCGACCCGCTCACGCTCGACCGCGACGTGCTCTATTCCATCCTTGACAAGCATCCCAAGCGCGCCAAGGCATACTGGTTCATCAACGTGCACGTTACCGATGAGCCCTATACGCACGAGTATTCCGTCGAGACCTTTGGCACGGACTTTTTGTTCCGCGTGCGCCTGGACCTGGGCTTTAAGGTCAACCAGCGCATCAACGCCTACCTGCGTCAGATCGTCGGCGACCTGATGGCCTCGGGTGAGCTGCCGCCGCAGCACCACACCTATTCCATCTACGAGACACGCGGCAACGTGGGCGATTTCCGTTTTTGCATGCTGCGTAAGATGCTTGCCCCCGAAACGGACATCAACCGCAATGACCACCGCGTCATGGCCATCAAGTACGCCGTCCGCCGCGCCTGCGGAAGCCCGGCACGCTGGTACGGTCTTGAGAACTCGGCCATCATCATCGAGTACGTGCCCCTCTTTGCCCGTATGCGTCCGGCAGTCAAGCTTGTACGCACCCAGGTGCCGCTCGAGGTTCAGATCGAAGAGGCCGAGGAAATGGAAGTCGATATCTTCTCGGACGACCTGGTCAACGGCAACGAAGCCGGTAGGAACATGAACGTCGACCCCACCGAGTTGCTCGAGAGCGTCGCCGATACGCCCGAACAGCAACTGCTCGACGGCCTCGAGAGCGAACAGCTCAACGACGCCAACTTCTAGCGACGTCACAAATCAACGACAGCGGCCCTGCATCTCACGGGAGACGCAGGGCCGCTTTGCATTGCAGTAAAGCTAACGGCTACGAACGACGCGGCTCGGGAACCACGAGCCTATCGGGGCTCGCGCCCTCGGCATCCATCAGGCTCACGTAGCGAATCGACGGATCCCCATACATCGCGTAGTAATAATTGCCCGTGCGCGCGCTAAAGCATCCGGTATAGATAGTCTTCTCGAACTTGCCATCGCCCATCCTGGACGCCCCCTCAATCATCACCACGCCCTCGAGTGAACGGAACATGCGGACGACGTTTTCGGTCTCGCTCTCCTTTTGCGGGTAATTGGCATTGAGGTACGCCGCCTTTACAAAACGGCTCGGCGAATAGCAGTCACCCGGAATGCCGCGCATGCCGGCACCGGCTCCATAAGGCTTAAGCTCGGCGCCACGCCACGTCGCCGTCTGCGGAAAATCGCTTGTGGCGGTGATATAGGTGCGTAGGTTTTCCATGTGCCACGGGAAGGTCGGCTGGTTGGCAAGGGTGTCGACCGGATCGTCGTATACATGCAGGCCGCCAGCCATCATCTCGACCACGATGCTGCGCTGGCTGTCGCCGATAATCCAGTGGAGCAGCGATACGCCCAGTCCCTCTCCGGCAGATTTGGCGACAATCACCGTGTCGCGCAGCGCGGCCTCGACCTCATCGACCGTCGAGAACGTCGCTGACACCCACAGGGGAAACTCATAGGCCGCGATATTGGTCTTTCCATCAACCGGGCTCTCGGCATACTCGGCATAGCCGGGAAAATTGAGTCCCGCTACAGCCAGACCCGCATCGTTGCCGCAGTCGAAAAACATGGGGTAGTTCTTGTAATCGATGCACATACCGATCACCGCGTGTGCCGCCGTCGCGTCGTCGATAAACGAATACGGAATGTGAAACCCGCGCGGCATCACGCGAACCTGTTGGCCGTAGTCAAAGCTCCAGTCGAGGTTGCGGCCCAGATACATGTGACCAGAATTATCGGTAAATCGAATGCTCGTACACATAGCGCCTCCTAGCTTTACGTTCTTACTAAGTTCATTGTCACCAAACAAAAAGGCGCTAAACACAAAAGCCCGGACATGACAACAATGTCACGCCCGGGACAAAGACCGCAAATTCGGTTCCCAATTGAACCACTCTAGACGAGTTTGCCTAAGCAGTGGTCAATCATGTGTTGAATCATCTGCGCCTCGAAGCCCACAAAGTCCTGCTTGCGCTCGCGCATCTTGCCGTCGACGATCACGTCATAAGCGACCTTGCACTTGATATAGCGCGTGGACTTGGTGACCTCATCGTGCGTCAGGCAGCTCTCCTCCATCTTGTTGGCGCCCAGGCCAAACACCAGACGGGGGTTGTAGAGCACGTGGGGCTCGCCGGCGTCGTCCAGGTAGACGCAGACCTTCTTGGTAACGCCAATCTGGTTAGCGGCAAGGCAGCCGGCATCGTCGAGCGACTTGATGGTATCGATCAGGTCCTGAGCAACCGACTCGTCCTCGACAGTCGCGACCTCGCAACGCTGGGACAGGATAGCCTCGTCGTGGCAAAGCTCTTTAATCATACGTTCCTCCATAGGGGTCGTTGTAACCGCTTAAGTATACGGTACCCACACATTTTCATGCGAAAAATACCGTCCGTCTGCTGCAAAGCGCCGAACATCAACATGCGAGGAACAACAGCGTCGTAAAGGGACTATAGTGGGAGCGTTCGTGTCGATCGGCCTAAACTCGGGGCCGAACAAGGAAAGGGTATGCATGGACGAACTATTTCACGTCAGTGAGCGCAAGTCCACAATCGGGACCGAACTTCGCGCTGGACTGACAACATTCCTGGCGATGGCCTACATCATCGCCGTCAACCCCGCAGTGCTCTCGAGCGCTGGCATCGATGCGGGAGCGCTCGCCTGCGCCACTTGCCTGGGCGCCGGCATCATGACCATCTGCATGGGCATCTTTGCAAACCGCCCGCTCGCCTGCGCGTCGGGCCTGGGCATCAACGCCATGATCGCGGGCATCGCCACCACCATGTGCGGCGGTGACTGGCACGTGGCCATGAGCGTTATCTTCCTCGAAGGCATCGTCATCTTGCTGCTCGTCCTGTGCGGCCTGCGCGAGGCCATCATGGACGCCATCCCCGTGGTCCTGCGCCACGCCATCTCGGTGGGTCTGGGCCTGTTTATCGCCATGATCGGCCTGTGCGACGCCGGCATCATCACCGCTGGTGCCGGTACGCTCGTCGGCCTGGGCGACATCGCCTCCCCCACCTTTATCGTCGGCATCATCTCCATCATCGTGACGGTTGCCCTGGCTTCCCGCAACGTGCCGGGCTCGCTGCTCATCGGCATCATCGTCGCCGTTATCGCCGGTATCCCGCTGGGCGTCACCCATGCGCCCGAGGGCCTCATCGCACCGCTCGACTTCTCGACCTTTGGCGCCCCGTTTGCCAGCACCGCCGATGGCAACATGGCCATCGTGAAGGTTCTGACCGACCCGATGTTGCTCGTCGTTGCCTTCTCGCTGCTCATGAGCGACTTCTTCGACACCATGGGCACCGCCATGGCCGTCGCCAAGCAGGGCGAGTTCCTGACCGAGGACGGCAACGTCGAGGACATCCGCCCCATCTTGGTCGTCGACTCCGTGGCCGCTGCTGCCGGTGGCTTTATGGGCGTCTCCTCCATCACCACCTTCGTCGAGTCCACCTCTGGCGCTGCCGACGGTGGCCGCACGGGTCTCACCTCCGTCACCACCGGCGTGCTGTTCATTCTCGCCGCGTTCTTCTCCCCCATCGTCACCATCGTTTCCAGCGCCGCCACCTGCGGTGCTCTGGTCTACGTCGGCTACCTCATGATGAGCGAGGCCTCCGAGATCGACTGGTCCGACGTGTCGCAGGGTTTCCCGGCGTTCATGATTGTCGCCGGCGTGCCCTTCACCTACTCCATCTCTGCCGGCATTGGCCTGGGCTTTATCGCCTACGTGATCGTCGCGCTCTTTAAGGGCGAGGCCTCCAAGATCAAGCCGCTCATGTGGATCGCAGCCCTTGCCTTCCTCGTCTACTTCTTTGTAGCGTAACGGCAAAGCTGCCAAAGCAGAACACCAAAGCGCGGAGTCGCATCGAGCGGCTCCGCGCTTTGCTTTTAAAGCCAGGCATCGCACGGACGCGCGATATATTGCTTCCCAAGTTTTGGACATTTTGCCCTCCAAACGGCACTACCGCCGGCTACATCCTGCAGATATGCTGGGCGTAATCGCATAGGCCCTATGAGGATGGGAGTAACCATGGCCGCCTTGTTCACGACCCCCAAGCGCAATGACAAAACCTCTAGAGCCCATTTTGTCGAGCCCGACGTGCGCCGTCGCACGCTGCTCGCACACGGAAGCTGGCGCCGCGTGACACGCCGCATCGTCTGCGGCCTGGCCTGCGCGCTCACGGCAAGCTCGCTGCTCATGCCGAGCGTCTCGCTCGCGGCCGAGTGGGTGGACGTTGACGGCGTCCGCCACGAAGCGGCCGCGGGACCCACGGGAGACGCCGCCGGCACCTGGAGCTGGGACGGCGCCGACGATATGAAGCTCAACGGCTATGACGGCGGTGCGATCCAGGCTGCGGGCAAGCTCAACATTGCCTACGAGGGCAAGAACACCGTGAAAACCGAGCCCGATTACACCGGAGCCGCCATCAAGGCGCAGGATGGCACTAGCCAGAAAGCAGAGTTGAACATAACGAGCTCGAATAGCACGGATGAGCTCAATGTGACAGCCGAGGTCGATGCAATTAAATCAACAGGTGACCTCTCCATTTCTGGCCCAGGCACTGTGAACACCACAAGCACTAATAACGACGGAATTGAGGCAAAGGGCGATCTCTCTATCACGGGCTCGGGCACCGTGAATGCAGCGGGCGGTACCGAAGGTATCCAATCCAAGGGCAAGACCACCATCGATTCCTCTGGCACAGTGATCGCTAAAGGAGACGAAGGTTACGGCATCGCCGCGGGCAGTGGCCTGACCATCAAAGGCGGTGGCAAGGTGGAAGCAAGCTCGATAGAAGAAGCGGCGATTTGGGCTGACGGCAACATCGACATCTCGGGCGGCAGCCAGGTCGAGGCAAGCTCCCAGGGAGATCTTGCCGTCGACGCTGAGGGTAGTCTCGCGGTCGCGAACGCCTCCCTTGACGCAAGCGGTGTTGAATATGGTGTCTATGCCTACAAGGGCGTTACGCTCGATCACGCGACCGTGACGGTCCGCACAAGCGCGAGCGGCGGCCAGGCCATCGCCCTCATCACTGACGGGGACGACATCGTCATCAAGAATGGTTCCATCGTGGACGCGTTCGCAGAAGGCAAATTCTCGGTTGCAATCTCTACCAGAAACCACCAGCCAAACGTCGCTGGCGGCCACATCTACATCAGCGACTCCGTTGTTAAGGCTATAGCCCGCTATGTCGAGACCGGTGGCGATGGCCCCGATCACTACAGCAACAACCAAAGCGGCGCGGTCATCCCTGAGCCTAGGGGTCTGAACATCGGTATCTTCGCCCAGACCTACGAGGGCATCACGCCCGCAACCATCTCGATTCTCCGCAGCAAGGTCACGGCCGAGGGAGACACGGCGGCAATCTTTGCCCTTGCCATGAGCGCGGATGGTAAGGCGATTGGCACCATCGAAATCGAAGGAGCCACCATCCAGACGCCTGAAGGCGGCAAGATCATTAACTATCGCTACGAAGAAGAGTACGGCCCCAGCATCTCCTACGAAGCGGGTCAAACCATCGGCACGGGCGACGACGTGATCGACTCCCCCTACAACGAAGCAGTCGCCAAGCGCACGCTCATCGCGCCTCCCGAGGAGATCAAACCCGAGGAAAAGTCCGGCGAGACCAAGCCCGAGGGTTCCAAGTCCGAGGGCACGAAGACGACCAAGACCGTTGCAGTTGCAGCCACGGGAGCCAAGACCACCGGCAAGCTCGCGGCAACCGGCGACGCCTCGAGCACAGCCATCATAGCGACCGCCCTTGTAGGAACGGCCGCTATCGTCACAGGCGCCCTGGCGAGTCGCAAACGCTCGTAAACACTTTTTCGCACAGGACGGGTGGATCGCGGCCCTTGCCTTCCCCGTCTACTTCTTCGTAGCGTAAGGGCAAGGCTGCAAAAGCTGAACAATAAAGCGCGGAGTCGCCATGCGGCCCCGCGCTTTTCTTTTAGCGTCGGTCCCTGCGCCGGCGTGCGGCCTGTTTCTCCCCCATTTTGGCCATTTTGCCCTCCAAACGGCACTACCGCCGGCAACATCCAGCAGATACGCTGAATCTAGCCGTATAGGCCCTATGAGAACGGGAGCAACCATGGCAGCCTTGTTCACGACCCCCAAACGCAATGACACTACCGCCGGAACCCATGTTGCCGAACCCGACGTTCGCCGTCGCATAGGAGTCGCGCACGGCAGTTGGCGCCGCGTGACGCGCCGCATCGTCGTAGGCGCCGTGTGCGCGCTCACGGTGAGCTCGCTGCTCATGCCGAGCGTCTCGCTCGCGGCGGAATGGGTCAAGGTCGGCGGCAACAAGTACAACACCGCGGCGAGCGACGAGGCCGGTACCTGGTCGTGGGACGGCGCCGACGACTTGAAGCTCAACAACTATAACGGCGGCGAGATCCAGGCCGCAGGCAAGCTCAACGTGAATTACTCGGGGACCAACATCGTCACTGCCGAATGGATCGAAGGCATCAACGTTTCTCATGGCACTAACGAGAACGCCGAGCTCAATATCCAAGGCGACGCGGGCAGCACGCTCAGCGTGACATCTACTGAGGACGCTATCCTCTCCACGGGTAATATCAACATCGACGGAGCCGGATCCGTCAACGCCACGAGCACTGGGTTTGACGCCATAAATGCCGGGGGTGATCTCGCTATCAAAGGTTCGGGCAACGTCAACGCCACGGGTGCATCGGATGGCATCAGGGCAAACGGTAATATCACGATTGACGACAGCGGAGCCGTCACCGCCAGGGCTACCGAGGACAAGGGTATTGGAACCGACAAGAACCTCACCATCAAGGGTGGCGGGACGGTCGAGGCAAGCTCAGCTGATGGTGAGGCCCTTTGGAGCGGCGGCAATATCAACATCTCGGACGGCAGCCAGGTCAAGGCAAGCTCCGAGAAAGACGCTGCCGTCGAGGCCAAGGGCAGCCTCGCAGCCACAAACGCCTCCCTCAACGTAAACGGTGTTAAATATGGCGTCTATGCCTACAAGGGCATCACCCTCGATCATGCAAACGTGACGGTCCGTGCAGGTAAAGGCAGATACGGTGGCGCCATCGCCCTCTTCACCTATCCGGGCGACATCGTCGTCAAGAACGGCTCCACCGTGGACGCGTTTGCGGAAGGCGAGGTTTCGGCTGCATTCTCCACCAGAAGCGATCGACCCAACGAGGAGGGTGGCCACATCTACATCAGCGACTCCGTTGTCAAGGCCATAGCCCGCTATGTCGAGAACGGCGACGGCCCCATCCCCTACAGCGAAAACCAAGATGGTGAGACGAGCCCCGAGCCCCAAGGCGAGAACATCGGCATCATCGCCCAGACCAGCGAGGGCGTCACACCCGCAGTCGTCTCGATCATCCGCAGCAAGGTAACGGCCGAAGGAGATACAGCGGCAATCTTTGCCCGTGCCATGAGCGCTGACGGCAAGACAATCGGCACCATCAAGATTGAGAACGCCGCCATCCAGACGCCCGAAGGCGGCAAGGTCATTGACTATCGCAAGCTCCGTGACGGCATCTACGAGGCAGGCCAAGCCATCGGCACGGGCGACGCTGTGATCGACTCCCCCTATAACGAAGCTGTCGCCAAGAGCATGGTCATCGCACCTCCCGAGGTAGCCAAGCCGGAAGACCCCATGCCCGACGAGACCAAGCCCGCAGAAAGCAAGCCCGCGGAGTCCAAGCAGAACCCCAAGCCTGAGGGCTCAAAGCCGACCAAGGCCGTTGCGGCTTCAATCACGAAAGCCAAGACTACCGGCGTGCTCGCGGCAACCGGCGACACCTCGGGTGCGGCCATCGTGGCAGCCGCCCTTGCGGGAACAGCCGCCATCGCCGCGGGCGCCGTGGTGAGCCGCAAGCACTCATAGACGCCTCTGCGCACATGGCAGCTCCCGCGAAGGCCCCGAGTCCCAGCACCGTTTAACAACGCCACCGCCGAGCTCCCCTCCGGCGGTGGCGTTTCCTGTTTGCGCCCGCACGACGCGCGCGCGAATGTTCTTGATGCTGTCCAACCGGCATACGCTGGCGTGCGACAATTGGGGCTGCCGATATCACAACACTGAGAGAAGCAGACCATGGAAGCGCATCAAAAGCAGATAACCGTTCATTCGGAGCATACGGAAAGCGCACCTGTCATTTACCTCCCCGTGGTCATGGGCGACGGTAGTGATGTTTATGACCGCTGCCGAGAGCTCGGCTGTCCGCCATTCACCCTCGTCGCCATTGGCGGGCTCGATTGGAATCGCGAGCTGAGCCCCTGGGCATGCGACGGGACCGTACGCGATGCCGAGCCTTTCGGCGGCCAAGCTGCCGGTTTTCTTGATGAGTTGCTGAACCGGATAATCCCAAAGGTCGAATTATCGCTCCCACAGCCACCTGCTTGGCGTGGCATTGCCGGTTATTCGCTGGCGGGTCTCTTTTCGCTTTGGGCCCTCTGGCAAACCGATGCCTTTGACCGCGCCGCAAGCGCATCGGGGTCCCTGTGGTTTCCTGGCTTTATCGACTATGCTCACGAGCACGCGATGGCAGTTACACCCGACGCCGTCTACCTGTCGCTCGGCAAAAAGGAGACCAAGACACCCAACCGCATGATGCGGCATGTACTCGACGACACACGCGCGATGGAAGCGTCGCTCGTCGAGCGCGGCATTCCAACAACGCTGGAGCTCAACCCCGGCAACCACTTTGCCCAAACCGATCTGCGCATGGCACGTGGCATCCACTGGATGTTGACGCATTAAAAATGGCGCCCGCGCGTACGCATGGGCGCCATTTTTTGATTCAGCTGGACGCAGTTGTTACTCAGCAGTCTCCTCAAGCTCGGAAGTATCGAACTCAAAGTCATTACCGGGCAGGATGGCGTTGAGCACAATGCCCACCAGCGAGCCCACGGCAAGGCCCGAAAGCGAAATCGTCACGCCGCCCAGCTCCAGCACGATGGCACCGGCGGTACTGTAGGCAATGCCGAGCGAAAGCACGAGCACCAAAGCCGCAACCAGCACATTGCGGTTGTTCTGGAAATCGACCTGGTTTTCGATAAGGTTGCGAACGCCCACGGCACTGATCATGCCGTAGAGCACGAGCGACACGCCGCCGATTACACACGCCGGCATGGCGGCGATCACGGCAGCGAACTTGGGGCAGAACGAAAGCACGATGGCACAGCACGCGGCAATGCGAATCACGCGCGGGTCGAACACGCGCGTCAGGGCGAGCACGCCGGTGTTCTCGCCATAGGTGGTGTTGGCCGGAGCGCCAAAGAGCGAAGCCAGGATCGTGGCAAGGCCGTCGCCGAGCAGCGTGCGATGCAGGCCAGGATCGGCGATGTAGTTACGCTCGCAAGTGGAGCCGATAGCCGAGATATCACCGATATGCTCGATCATGGTCGCAAAGGCCAGCGGCATGATGGTGATGATGGCCGTCGTGGCAAGACCACTATCGAACTGCGGCCCAAAGAGCGCAAACACGGTGTTATCCCACACAACGGGCAAGCCAACCCAGGGAGCGGCAGCGACGCCCGAGAAGTCAACCTCGCCCAGCGTAGCCGCAACAGCATAGCTCACCACAACGCCCAGCAAAATCGGCACGATCTTGACCATGCCGCGACCCCAAATGTTGCAGATCACGATCACGGCCACGGCAATAACAGCCACAAGCCAGTTGGTCTGGCAGTTGGCAATAGCGGAGCTTGCCAGAATCAGACCGATGGAAATGACGATGGGGCCAGTCACTACCGGCGGGAAGAAGCGCATAACGCGCTTGGCACCAAACGCGCGGAAGAGCGCCGCCAGCACCGGATAGAGCAGACCGGCGCAGGCTACGCCCAGGCAGGCGTAGGGCAAAAGCTCGGCCTCGCCGTTGGGCGCGATTGCGGCATAACCGGCAATAAAGGCAAACGATGAGCCCAAAAATGCCGGCACCTTACCGCGCGACAGGAAGTGGAACAGCAGCGTGCCCAAGCCGGCAAACAAAAGCGTTGCCGAAACCGAGAGACC
This sequence comes from uncultured Collinsella sp., assembly GCA_900542825.1. Lineage (GTDB taxonomy): Bacteria > Actinomycetota > Coriobacteriia > Coriobacteriales > Coriobacteriaceae > Collinsella. Next base: position 85,003 of record UQOY01000004.1, read on the forward strand.
GGTGAGCACGGGTACGAGCACCGTGGCACCGAACATCGCGAATAGATGCTGCAGACCGAGCAGGAACATGCGCGGGCGGCCGAGCGACGATGCGTCGTAGATGGCATCGGTGACGGCAGGCGTCGAAGACTGGGGCATGGATGTCCTTTCGAATGGAAGGGCGATCGGGCATATCGGATAACCTGCCCGAACGATACGATCCGAACCATTGTACGCGATACGCCATGTCTCGCACGCGCCGTCACCTGCAACCGGTAGCGTTACTTCCAAACGCGCTCGGCAATGCGCTTGACCAGCGCGATCTTTGCCCATTGCTCGTCCTCGGTCAGCTTGTTGCCAATCTCGCAGCTGGCAAAGCCGCACTGAGGCGACAGATACAGGTTCTCGAGCGGAACATACTTTGCAGCCTCGCGGATACGCTCGACGATAACATCCTCGTTCTCGAGCTCTGCCGCCTTGGTGGTCACCAGACCCAACACAACCTTCTTGCCGGGGGCAACGTACTTGAGCGGCTCAAAACCGCCGGCGCGCGGCGTATCGAACTCCAGATAGAACGCATCGACGTCCTCATGCGCAAACAGGTACGGCGCGATGGGGTCATAGCCGCCCTCGAAGGCATAGGTGGAGTGGTAATTACCACGGCACACATGCGTGTTGATGACCAGGTCGTCGGGCTTGCCCTCGATGGCGGCGTTGTTGAGCGCCACGCCCAGCTCGGACACCTTTTGCAGGTCGACCGGGCTCATACCAGTCTTTGCCACAAAGTCGGTATCGCAATAGATGCCCCAGGTGCAGTCATCAAATTGAATGTTGCGGCAGCCTGCGGCATACAGGTCGGCAATCACGGTGCGGTATGCCGCCGCGATGGCGTCGGCGAGCTCTTCGTCGGTCTTATAGACAGCGCGCAGGCTCTCCTGCTGGCCATCGCAGCGGTCGAGCGTGACTTCGGAGAACGTCTGGATCGGCGCCGGAATAGTTTGCCGCGCGACCTGGCCCTCCCCCTCGAGCGCCTTGACAAATTTGAAGTGCTCGACGAACGGATGGTTCTCGCCGCTAATGGGACCGGTTACCACGGCGGTGTCGGCGGTGGTCTCCTCATCGTGGAACATATAGCCCGTACGTGAGGTGCGACGCTCGACGCCGTTCAGCCCCCACATAAAATCGAGGTGCCAGTAGCTGCGGCGGAACTCGCCATCGGTGATGACCTGCAGGCCGGCGGCCTTTTGCTTGTCCACCAGGTCGCGAATAGACTCTTCCTCGACGGCCTTAAGCCCCTCGGCATCAAGCGTGCCTGCCGCATAGGCAGCGCGGGCATCCTTTACGGCCTGCGGACGAAGAAAGCTGCCGACGATATCAGCGCGAAACGGCGCGTTCGGTTGAATTGAAGTGCTCATAGATATCTCCCTTTGTATTGGTTGCTTTACTGGGACAGAGTATGAGCGCTCATATGGCCATCGTAAAATATACGTTTATAACAGTTTGATATAGGAAACTTCTATATGCACGCCAACGGACCGCCGAGCCAAACTATCCCATATCCGCCAGTGCAAATAGCCATTTTCGTGCCCATATGGCACTAGCAGCTTTGTCCTATCGACCATACGCTTAGTGGTGACCGCACAAGGCCACGCGAGAGATTGGAGCGACCATGACCACGTTTATGACCCCCACGCGCCACACCGATCGCACTACAGGACTTCATTACGCCGAGACCCCCGTGCGCCAGCGCGCCGTTCTCACCTGTGGCAGCTGGCGCCGCGTGACCTGCCGCATCGTCTGCGGCCTGACCTGCGCACTTACCGTGAGCTCGCTGCTCATGCCGAGTATCTCGTTTGCGGCGGAGTGGGTCGAGGTCGACGGCAACACCTATACCGCCGGCGCCACAGCTGGCGACGGCAGCACGTGGGCCTGGGACGGCGCCGACGACATGACACTCAATGGTTATAACGGCGGATACATCGCTGCCGGCGGCAAGCTCAATGTGAGCTACGAGGGCAACAATACGGTTGCCAACGAGTCTGGCAACGGCATTTCCGTCGAGAACGTCACCAGCGAGGGCGCCGAGCTCAACATCTCCGGAACGGGCACGCTGACGGCAACAGCAGAAGGCGACGCCTTGTATTCAGCGGGCGATATGACGATCAGCGGAACAGGTGCCGTTAACGTCACGGGCGACTCCAACGGCATATATGCTGATAATGACCTTTCAATCAATACGAGCGGAACCGTTACCGCCAATGGTACGCACGCCGAGGGTATCCGCGCCGGCGGCGACATAACCGTAACCGGCGGCGGCACAGTCGACGCACGCTCCGAGCAGGACTGCGGCATCGTCGCCGAAGAAACCCTCACGGTATCCAACAGCACGCTAACCGCTCAGGGATTCGGCAGCGGCATATATGCCTTCGATGGCCTGACCATTGATGCGGCGACCGTACGAGCGTATGCATACCCAGCGCGCGAAGACAGCCCCGCCGCCATCTACACCGACGAGGGTGACATCACCATTAAAAACGGCTCGCTCGTTCACGCATATGCCGAAGGCGAAAATGCCGCTGGAATCAGCTCGTATAATTTCTACCCCGGCGGCTCTGGCGGGCGCATCTTTATCAGCGATTCAACCGTCGAGGCCATTGCTCACTACATCAACCGCGACAATGGCAACCAGCCCTTGCCACCCATCTGCTATAGCGACTTTGTTGTAGTCGAGCCAGATGCGACTGCCCGCACGTTTGGCATCATCGCCATTACCGAGAACGGCCTAACGCCCGCGACCATCTCCATCACGCGCAGCCGCGTAACGGCAGAAGGTGATACCGCCGCCATTTTGGCCGTTGTCAACAGCGGCGACGGAAGCATTTCCGGTACGATCGATATCGTCGACAGCATTATCGAAACACCTGACGGTGGACGCATTTGTGACGTACACTTCGTTGACAACGAAACCGATGACATCCTGCACCAGCGTGGACAGACCATCGGCACCGCCAGCGACGTGATTACAGACCTGTACAGCGACGCCATCGCCAAGCGCGCCGTCATCGTTCCGGTGGATACGCCCCCGGCGAAGCCCGAGTCGAAGCCTAAGGTAACGACCGCCGCCGCGACCATCGAGCATGTCAACGCCAAGGACACGCTCGCGGCCACGGGTGATGCTTCCATGATGGGTGCCGTCGCCGCTGCCATTACGGGCATGGCGGCCGTCGTCGCCGGCATCTTTACCAGCCGCAAGCGCTCGTAACTCCAAGTCTCGTGACGCTCGATCAATTCGGGCGCGCACCGTCCCATGGTAAGCGGCCGCCGGACCTCCCACCGGCGGCCGCGCCTCGTTTGAACGACCCCGATTCAATTATTCGTCCAAAACAGGCGCACCCGCCCAGTCGCCTACAGCAATACAAACTGTTTCAGCGCGGCGCGACTCGTTATGCCCAGCTTGGCGTAGGTGTTCGACAGGCGATTCTTAACCGTGCCACGCGAGATACCCATGTGAGCGGCAATCTCATCGTTGGTCCAGCCGCGACAGGCCAGCATAGCGATGGCGAACTCCGTCGTAGTCAGGCTCTCGGCAACGGTGGCGCCCGCCCCCGGATTATGCACACGACGCCAACCGCGGCTAAACCGCTCGGTAACTTTGATGATCTCCGCGAACTCCTGCGGATGGCCCTTCTTTAGGCATGACTCCAACACGCCTTGCAAAAGCCCGTGATGCTCGCCGACGATTTCAATCAGACCGTCGGGCTGCGCAATCTGCCAGGCACGCATAAAATGAGCGTTCGCGCGGTCAGCTTCGCGCTGGTTAATCCACCCAACGGCGGCAATCAGGTGCAAGAAGACCTCAGGGACGGGATAGCTTTCTTGCTTCATCGACAAGGCGTTCTCCGCCATACCCACGCAGCGTCCGTAATCGCCGTCGAGGTAGGCACGGTGCGCCAGTGCATAGGTTGCAAACAGGCGCAGCCCCTCGGGCAGCAGCGATGCATATAAATCGAATTCGCCGCGTGACACCGGCGAGGGAAAATGCAGCAGCACACAGGCGCTCGCCGCAAGCAGCATATATGAAGCCTGGACGCGTGGATCCTTTGTCGTCCTTTGACCCTTCCCTGTTTCCTTGAGATACGCAAGGCAGCGGCGCGCCGCCAATGCGCGATTCAGCGACAGATTTGCATAGGCGCACAACAGGCATGCCGAAAGACGGAGCGAAAGGTCATCCGATAACAAGTACGGCTCTGCTAGGCGTTGTGCCTCATCGGGGCAACCGCGATAGTAGTGCGCCTCGGCACGCGCGATAACGCCATAGTCATCTTTGAGCATCACGTCGAGGGTTTTGTCGAGCGTTCCGGGCTCAAACGCCGCGCACATAAGCGGCATGGGGAAACGCCAGCTATCGGTATATATCCGATCCATGGCGACCTCCCCTCGCATAGCGGCTCACTTTGATGGTAATGCGAGGGGGCAACGGTTAATGGGACATGTGGCTCGAAATACAGCCTCATCCTGGGACGTTCGCGGTAAATCGAACGGCGCCAAGTTTAAATGCGGCGCCATTCAAAAGGCTAAATATGCTGGCGGATCGCGTCGATATAGGCTTGGCCGTAGCGCGTGAGCGTCGTATTTTTGCGCGTGATGATGCCGATCTCCATGTACTCGTCTACATCGAGCGGAATCGAAATGATGCCGGGACCGTTGAGTTCGTGGCTGATCACGCCCGAACACACCGTGTAGCCGTTGAGTCCCATGGCCAGGTTGAACAGCGTCGCACGGTCGCGCACGCGAATATTCTTGCGACGCTCAAAGGTCGAGGTCAGCTCCTCGGAATAGTAAAACGAGTTATAGCTGCCCTGCTCATAGGACAAGAATGGGTAGTCCTCGAGGTCTTCGAGCGTCACGCTGGAGCGGTCAGCCAACGGGTGGTCGGCACACACAAAAACGTGCGGCGTGGCGCAGAAGAGCCCTTCGAACACGAGCTCGTTGGCCGCCAGCATGCGCTCGATGACCTCGCGATTGTGCTCCGACAGATACAGGATGCCCAGTTCGCTTTTCATATGCGCGACGTCCTCGATAATCTCGTGAGTCTGTTCCTCGCGCAGGGTAAAGTCGTAGCGCGCGGCATCGAACTCACGGATTACATCGACAAACGCATTAACGGCAAAGGAATAATGCTGACAGCTCACACTAAAGTGCGGCACCTGCTCGGATGCGCCCTTGTACTTGCCCTCGAGCAGGTCGGCCTGGTCGAGCACCTGGCGCGCGTAGCCCAAGAAGGTCTCGCCCTCCTCGGACACAATGACACCCTTGTTGGTGCGCTCAAAGATATGCACACCCATCTCGTTTTCGAGATCGCGGATCGACGCGGTAATCGAAGGCTGCGACACAAAGAGTCGGCGCGAGGCCTCGGTGATGCTGCCGCATTCGGCAACTTTGACGACATATCTGAGCTGCTGAAGCTTCATAGCGCCCTCCCTAGACGTTCGTGACGTCGAAACCCGTCGCATCCATCTGACGCATAAACGGCGGCATCTCCCCCGTCGCGGCGCAGGCGGCAATCTGATGCAGAGCCCCGGCAACTGCATCGTCTGCTGCAGCGCCGATATGCCAGCGTGCGGCAGCCGTGACGGCCTCGTTGGCATTGGCGACTGCAACGGAGTTGGAAACGGCACCGATCATGGGCAGGTCGTTATCGGAATCACCGAATACGGCCACCTCGTCGGGCGTCAGGTCCAGGGCACGCGCCAACTCCAGCGCAGCGCAACCCTTGTCCCAACCAGCCGGAAGGATGTCAAGCAGGCGTACGCGGTTGTTGGGAAACACAAGCGAGAGCTCTGGCACCTCGGCGGCAATGCGCTCGCGTAGCTCAGCGAGCTCCTCACGTGAACGGGCACTCCAGATATTCGCCTTAAACACCGGCGCGTCATCGACGACGGGGCGGCACGGGGCCTCCTCGCCCTTGAGCCACGCGTTGCCGCCCGACTCCATGGCGCGGCGCACGCGCCCGGGGTCGCTCGTCACGCAATAGGCATCGTTATCCCAAAAGTCGTCACCCAGGCTGTAAACCTTCAGATACGTATCGTCGGTCTCCTGCTCCAAGTAGTCAGCCAAGCGCATAAGGGCAGCGTTGTCGGTCGCATGCGAGGCTACCGCCTCGCCGTCCACAAACATGACCTGGCCGTTACAGAACGCGCCAGTCGAAAAACACTCGGAACAATTTTTGAACATCCAACCCATCGCGGACGGCTGGCGACCCGAAACCGGGCCAAAGTGCAGACCCGCCGCCTGCATGGCATGAATGCCCTCGATGGCGTAGTCGCTAGCACCGTCATGCCCAGCTGGAATCAGCGTATCGTCCATATCGGTCAGCACAAGTTTGATCATAGAATCCCCCCGTCATTTTCACCGTAACCATTGTAACGACCTGCCAAAAAGGGACAGGTTTATTTTGGCGGGTTTTATCTGGGAAAATACCCTACCCCTGTTGCCACCTGCCAAAAATAAACCTGTCCCTTTTTGGCAGGTGCGTTAGTATAGGGAACAACAGATTCGATGCGGGAGTGCCGGCGGTGCAAACCACAAGGCTGAGAGGGCATAGGGCCCAATCCTTTGAACCTGTCAGTTAATGCTGGCGTAGGGAGCATGCCGCCTTTACAGGGGCGCTGTCTATGCACAGCGCCCCTTTTCTATGCCAAGGAGGCATGTGCAGTGATCGATTCGGAACAGCTTAAGCAACATATGGTCAAGGCCGTAGAGGAGATTCGAGCCACCAATCCGATGGCCGGCTCCATCACCAACACGGTGACGATCGACTTCGTCGCCAACGCGCAGCTCGCCGTGGGCGGTTCGGCCGCTATGGTCTATCTGCCCGACGAGGGCGAGGCACTCGTTGCCGGCGGCGGCGCCATCTATCTCAATATGGGCACGCTCTTCCCCATCTACGAGCAGACGATTCCCCGCGCGGCCAAGGCGGCACACGACGCCGGCAAGCCCTGGGTGCTCGATCCGGTGGGTCTGGGCATCGGTAGCCTGCGCACCCAGCTGGTAAACGAGCTCAAGCAGTACAAGCCCGCCATCGTACGCGGCAACGCCTCCGAGATCATCGCGCTCGCCGGCCTGTGGGGTCTTGAGGGCGAGGCAGCCGATCTGAGCCGCGTGCGCGGTGTCGATACCACCGACACGGTCGACGCCGCCCGCGATGCCGCCGTGGCGCTCGCTCGCTACACCGGCGGCGCTGTGGTGGTCTCGGGCGAAGTCGACCTGATCACCGACGGCACGACGGTGGCCAAGTCCCACGGCGGCAGCCCGCTCATGTCCAAGATCACCGGCTGCGGTTGTTCGCAGGGCGGCGTGCTGGCTGTGTACGCCTGCGCTGCCGATCCGTTTACGGCAGCCATCTGCGGCACCGCCGTCTACAACGTCGCCGGCACACGTGCCGCCGCTGTCGCCGATGCCCCGGCAAGCTTTAAGGTCGCCTTTATCGACGAGCTCTACCGCGCAACCGCCCTAGACATCGCCGACAACCGACTCGAGCTCGAGGAGGCATAAGCCATGTCCGAACCCGCAACCAACGCCGGCATGAACACGCTCGTCGCCGTGGCCATCGCCCCGTGCGGCACCGGCGATGAACTATCCGCCGAGGTCGCCGAGGTCGTGCGCGTCATTCGCGAGAGCGGCCTTCCCAACCGCACCACCTCGATGTTCACCGAGATCGAGGGCGACTGGGACGAGGTCATGCAGGTCGTGCGCGACGCGACCTTTGTGTTGGCGAGCAAGGGCATCCGCACCGAAGTCGTGCTCAAAGCCGATATTCGACCCGGATTTACCGACACCATGACCGGCAAACTCGAGCGCATGGAAGCACAGATCAAGAAACAGGAGGAAGCACGATGAGTATCCGCGACAACCTTGATATCTCGGCCTATCTGGTACTCGGCCCCGAAAACACGCTCGGGCGTCCCGTGGGCGATGTGGTGGCCCAAGCGCTCGACGCAGGCTTTACCTGCATCCAGGTGCGCTCCAAGGTGGCAAGTGCCCGCGAGATCATCGCGCTGACCGGCGACGCCGCGCAGGCAATCGCACAGGCCGGCAAGACCGGTCAGGTCGCCCTGCTGATCGACGACCGCCTTGACTGCGTGCTCGCCGCGCGCGAGCAGGGCATTGCTGTCGACGGCGTGCACGTGGGTCAGAGCGATATTCCCGTCGAGGTCTGCCGCAAGCTTCTGGGCCCCGATGCCATCGTGGGCCTTTCGGCCCGTTGCGAGGAGATGCTCGAGTACGTCAAAACCGCCGACATGAGCCTAGTCGACTACCTGGGCATCGGTCCACTCCACGAAACCGAGACCAAGCGCGACTGCGGACGCGCGGCCGACGGCTCCATCATCACCAAGAGCTTTGAGGACCTGGCCGCACTCCACGCGGCAAGCCCCGTGCCCATCGTGGTAGGCGGCGGCGTCAAGACGGCCGACCTGCCGCAGCTCAAGGCCACCGGCGTCGATGGCTTCTTTGTGGTGAGCGCCGTCTGCAGTGCCGACGACCCCCACGCCGCGGCCAAGGAACTCGTCGACACTTGGCAGCAGGCATAGACATAAGCCGAGCAGCTGATTCGCAGCCTCATATCTTCAGCAACGGAAAGCGCATCCCAGTTTGGACCTCCATTCCGGGATGCGCTTTCCGCATGCGGCTCCGTTGGGAAACCGCATCCCATTCCAGACGCAAATTCTGGGACGCCGTTTCCAAAACCCTCCCGTCCGGGAAACTGCATCCCGTTCTGGGCGCCGATTCTGGGACGCGCTTTCCGCCGAGCACACGGCAAGTTGCTCTACCCCGCCAGGTAGGTCTCCAACGCCGGCAAAGACGACTCCGCATCGTGGCGGCCGATCTGATAGATACGCTCGAGCTCATCGGGCTCGCGACACAGCGACGGCACCTTCACCGATTCGCTCGGCCGCACCACAAAGATCTCGCCGGCAGCCTCGCGACGTGCCAGGTCATCGAGCGTGGCATTGTAGACCTCATGCCGATGCTCAAGTGCTGCGACAAACGCCGGGTAGTGACGGAACACGCGACGCAGCATGGGCATCACACTGTTGGGCTGCTTTACAAAGCCCGCCGGCTGCGTCAGCACCACCACGTTGCGGTCATACCCCTGCGCAAACAGCCATGCGCTGGGAATAGAATCAGCCACGCCGCCATCCAGATATTTATGCCCGTCAATAGCGACAGGACGCGTCGCCACAGGAATCGCCGACGACGCCCGGATCCACTCGATATCCCTCTCGTCGCCATAGGGCAGGTCATGATAGACGGCCTTGCCCGTCTCGATATCGGTACACACGCACGTAAACCGCATGGGGCAGGCGCGATATGCCTCCAGGTCGATGGGATCGCGCTCGATGGGCACCTCGTGATAGGCAAAATCAGCATTGAACATATCACCGGTTCGCAGCCAGCTGGTCACACCCGCATAGCGCTTATCGGCGCAATAGGCCTTGTTGTAGCGAATGGCGCGGCCGATCTGGCGCGATTTAAAGTTGTAGCCAAACGCCGCGCCCGCCGAGACACCCACCATATGGTCGCAGGTCAAACCGTGCTCCATCCAAACGTCGAGCACGCCCGCCGTATACATACCGCGGTAGCCGCCTCCCTCGAGTGCCAGCCCCACCGTGCGCGTCATATTTGACTGTGCCATGCGACCATCTCCGTTCCTGCGTTTTAAAACGGGACAAGTATACCCGTCAACATATATCGTCTCAGTCGCATTTTCATCGAACATCGCATCGTCGCGGTACCACTTGTCGAATAATAGCCGCTCACAGCATGTGCACCCATATATAATTGCGTACTGTTGTTTATACTACTCAGCAGTTATCAACAGCGAACATTAGCCGGCAAAGTAACTCAACAACGCAGCAAGGCGGGGGCCTGGATACACGCAAAGCGTGAGCAACGACGCGTGTACACAACGAGCTCGCCCGACGCAATCCGCCCCGACCTCAGAAAGCCGCTTAGAACATGGATACTGTCAGCAATTACACCGAAACGCTCGAAAAGACCGTCCGTGACCTTCTCGAGCGTCAGGATGATCTGATTAGGACGGCCTTTACCGACCAGCTCACCGGGCTTGGCAACCGCGGCGGCTTTGCCCGTTCCCTCGAGGAGCTCTGGGAGCAGGACGCCCCCGTTACCATGGCGTTCATCGATATCGATAACCTTAAGCACTGCAACGACGTCTTTGGGCATGACGAGGGCAACCGCTACATCTTGCAGGTAAGCCTCTATCTCAAGCTGTATATGAAAGCTGACGAGGCGGCGTTTCGCATAGGCGGCGACGAGTTTGCCATCCTATCTACGATTGCAACCGAAGACGACCTCGCCGAACGTCTGGAACACTGCCGAACGATCCTGCTCAAAAACAACGATTCCGAGATGCCTCACTCGTTTAGCTACGGAGTGGCACACGCCGACCCCGCCCTGGGCGAAGCCTCCAATCGCATGACACTCGATGCCGACCATCGCATGTACGACTACAAGCTACGCCATGCCATACACCTTGATCGACGCAATATCACACAAGTCCACGCCGATGACTTCGAAATAAGCGACCGCGTTTTCGATGCCTTTTCGATGCTCAACGAAGGCCGTTATTGCTTTATCGAGAACTTGGACAAGCATCGCACCCTTTGGTCACAAGGCGCCTTGCGCGATCTCGGTCTTCCTTCCGAGCATATAGACAACTGCCACGATTACTGGAAAACGCGTGTCCATCCCGATGACCTTGAGGCCTATACCAGCGATATCGACCAAATCTACAACGGCTCCAAACACCGCCGCGTCATGCAGTACCGTATGCGCAATGCCGCGGGCGACTACGTCCTTTGCCGCGCTCGCGGGTTTCGTATCGACGGCGACGGAAATACCCCCTCGCTCTATGTCGGCGAGCTCGTCAATCACTCACTCGCCGAAACCGTCGACGCCGCTACGGGCCTCGGAACGCAGCGCATGCTGATTAACGCTATCGATGCCTGCCGTCGCGACCGTTGCGAGACGGGGCTTATAGCGGTCCGCGTTCGCGGCACGGCAAAGCTCAACGAGCTCTATGGGGCCGAGGCCGTCGACAACATGCTCGCCGAATACGCAGGCCGCATGCTGTCGATCACCCGCGGCAGGAGTCGCGTCTTCCGCTCACGAAACGCCCAGTTCGTCGTGCTCAGCAACGATTTGGGCCACGAGGCATTCGAGCAACTGACCCATCATCTTAAAGAAGCCGTTTTCGCTCCTGTTCGAATCGCGGACGACACCATTACCCCCGTCTGTCTTCTCGTCCCGGCCTTTTACGAGCGCTTAACCCATCAAGCGACCGCTGTTTTAGGCGAACTCGACCGTCGCCTTCGCACGGCCGGTGGACTTGTTCCCAACGACAGCCTCCCCATACCCGAAATCGAACGCAAGAGCGCAATCGCCGAACGCATCGACACGCTCACCGGCCTCTACCGCCCCAGCGAGTTTATGCGGCGCGCCAACGCATTTCTCGAGGCAAGGCGCGACGGCACCTGGTGCATCGCCACGGTCGACATGGGCCACATGCGCCTGTTTAATGAATGGCACGGCCAGGCCGAGGGCGACCGCGTACTCGCCGATGTGGGCACGGTCCTCAAGGACATCGAGAATGCCGATATGGGCGTCGCAGGGTACTGGGGCCAAGATGACTTTTGCGTGCTCATCCCCTTTAAGCACATCACCGTCCATCAAATCTACAACCGCGTTCGCGAGGCCGTAGCCAGGCATGATGACGGCGTAGGTTTCTGGCCGTCCATGGGCGTTTACCCCATCGACTCCAATGAGGAAATCACCATCGATGCGCAGGCTAAGGCAATGTTTACCAATCGACGCGCCAAAAACGACTTCAAGGAGCGCATTGCCATTTTCTGCCCCACGGAGTACGAGCGCGAAGTCGCGTTCCACCGCACCCTCACCGAGTTCCAGTACGCGCTCTCAGATGGTCGTATTACCTACCACTTGCAGCCCCAGGTCGATATGGAAACCGGTCAGATTATTGGCGCCGAAGCGCTCACCCGCTGGATTGACAAGGACGGCTCTCTCATTTCGCCCGCAACGTTTATCCCCGCACTCGAGGCAAGCGGCTTTGTGGTGACGCTCGACAAGTACATCTGGCAAGGTGTCGCCTCGTGGCTGCGTGAGCGCATCGATCGAGGACTTCGCGTGGTTCCAGTCTCGCTTAATGTGTCGCGCGTGGATATCCTTGCCTGCGACGTTGCCGAACATATGGGGGCGCTCGCCGCCCAATACAGCCTACCGCCCGAGCTCATGCGTATCGAGATCACCGAGACGGCTTATACGGGGGAGTCCGAGGCCGTGGACAAACTGACAGCCGACCTGCACACCCGCGGCTTCTCGACCTATATGGACGATTTTGGCACTGGCCAGTCCACGCTCGCGATGCTCAAGAACGTCAACGTCGACGTCATCAAGCTCGACCGCACCTTTGTGCCCACCGACCGCGATCAAGGCCGCAGCGCGCAGATCGTGTCGTCTATGCTCGAGATGGCGCAATCGTTGCACCTGCCCGTCGTGGTCGAAGGCGTCGAGACAAATGAGCAGGCGAACATACTGCGACAGATGGGCGCCCGCTACGCACAAGGGTTCCTCTACCACCGCCCCATGCCGGTGGAGGATTTTGAGATATTGCTCGATGGCGGCGCCGGCAACTGATACGCTCGCGCGCAAAAACACCACCGTCTAGGGGAGCATTTGTCCCCATTGGCTAACTCATATCCCCAATTCAAACCGAATTGGGGATATGATACGGAGCATCCTGTCACCTAAGGAGGTTATCCATCATGAACGAGTCGTATCGCCTGGGCGAGCAATCAATCATTGCCCATCTTCAGCGACTCGCGAACGGGACCTCAACCGCCGAGCTCGATGTCGCGGCACTGCCCACGGAGCTGCGCTCCATCGGCGAGCAACTGCAGAAAACGCTCGCCGTCTTGCAACAAGAACGCCAGCTGCTTGAGCGCAGCGCCTATGTCGATTCGCTCACCAATCTTGGCAACCGCGGTGGACTCGACCGCCATGTCGATCAGCTCTGGCTCAAAGGCACTCCCTTTACCTGCGCCTATATTGACATCGACCATCTCAAGCACTGCAACGATAAGTTTGGCCACGCCGAAGGCAACCGCTACATTCTGGGCATCTGCCGCGCGCTCACCGAGGCAATGGAGCACGATGAAATGCTGTTCCGTATCGGTGGAGATGAATTTGTACTCGTGTCTCCCACGACAGGCGAAGCCGAGCTCGAGCAGCGCTTGGAGCGGACACGTACCGATCTTGTCGAGGCAACATCAGACGGCAAGGCGCCCATGATCGCCAGTTTTAGTTTTGGTTGCTCGCACGTCGACCCGCTTGCAGGCGATACGCGTCGCCAGATGACGATGGATGCCGATCGCAAAATGTATCGCTATAAGCTTATGCACCGCGTGCAGCAACCGAAAGAAGACAACGCGCCGATGCGGCCGATTGCCGATCAACTTCCCTGCAACGACCGCGTGTTCCAGGCGATCTCCATGAGCTCCGAGACACGCTATCCGTTTATCCTCAATCTCGATACCGGCGAATCGCAATGGTCGGTTAATGCCGTACGCGATTTTGGCCTGCCCTCCCAGCACCCTTACAACTCGCTCGATATGTGGCTTGCCCGCGTTCACCCCGAAGATCGCGATAACGTACACGCCGAGCTCGACATGGTGATAAACGGCACGTGGCACTTCCACTACATGCAGTATCGCGTGATGGATGCTACCGGAGCGTACGTGCTTTGCGACTGCACGGGCTACCGTTTGGACGGCACCGATACCGAGCCTAACATGTACGTGGGCATGATTATCAACCGCAGCCTGGCAGATACGACCGACTCGGTAACGGGTCTGGGCGATGTCCACGCCCTGGTCAACGCTATTGGAGAGATGCGCCGCGTGCCGCGCGAGGCTGGCTTTATTGCCATTAAGATCGACGATATCGCCGAGGTCAATGCCCGCTTTGGATTCGACGCAGGCGACCGCGTGCTCGCCGAAAGCGCCGCCTGCCTCATGGATTGTTCGCGCGGCAAGGGCCGCCTGTTCCGCTCAACAGGACCGACATTCGCGGCGCTTTTCGACGACTTTGATCCCGAAGAGACCGACGCGATCGCAGAAGAAATCGAGCGGTTCCTGGGTTCTCCTGTGCTCATCGGCTCGCTTGAATATCAGCCACCCATTCGTGTGGCGACACTTCATCTGGACGCTGTCGATCGACAGCCCGTTTCCATTTTGAACGAGCTCAAAGCGCGGCTTATAGAGGCACCGCAAGTACCGGGCACCAAGCTGGACTAGCGTTGTGGGGCGCGATGTGAAACACAAGCCGTTTCACATCGCGCCCACGCCATCTGCCCTCTCGTGCGATAATCCTCCGCAGAAGTCACCGACAGCAGAGGGAGTTTGTGATGAAGGTTCTTTTGGTCAATGGCAGTCCCAAGGCAAACGGCAACACCGCCCGCGCACTCGCCGAGGTCGCCGAGCAGCTCAATGCCGAAGGCATTGATACCGAGGTGTTTCAGCTGGGCGCCAAGCCCATTCGCGACTGCATCGGCTGCGGCCAGTGCGGCAAACTTGGCGGTCGCTGTGCCTTTGACGACGACGTGGTGAACGAGCTCATCGCCGCCGCCGAGCAGGCAGACGGTTTTGTTTTTGGCTCGCCCGTCTACTATGCGCATCCCAGCGGTCGCATCCTCTCGGCCCTCGACCGCGCATTCTATGCTGGTAGCCAGGCCTTTGCGCACAAGCCGGGCGCCGCGGTCGCCGTTGCCCGCCGCGGCGGCACGTCGACCACCTTCGATGTACTCAACAAGTACTTCACTATCAACCAGATGCCCGTGGTGGCCTCCACGTACTGGAACAACGTCTTTGGTGCCATGCCGGGCGAGGCCGCCCAGGACGCCGAGGGCCTTGCTACCATGCGAAACATCGGCAAGAACATGGCCTGGCTCCTTCGTTGCATCGATGCAGGAAAGGCCGCCGGCATCGAAGCCCCCGAGGCCGACCGCGCCAGGACCAACTTCATTCGATAAGTCCAGCGGTGGTCACCTCGATGTTCGTTAGAACGGCGGAACATAATATGAATATTCAAATCTTCGGCACCAAAAAATCCTTCGATACCAAGAAGGCCCAGCGCTATTTTAAGGAGCGCCGCATTAAGGTGCAGTTTATTGACCTTAAGGAAAAGGAGATGAGCAAAGGCGAGCTCACGAGCGTGATGCAGGCGGTCGGCGGCATCGACAAGCTGCTCAACCCTAAAGCCAAGGACGAGGAGACGCTCGCGCTTATCCAGCACCTCACCCCCAGCCAGCGCTTCGACAAGCTGCTCGAGAACCAGCAGGTTCTAGCTGAGCCCATCGTGCGCAACGGCAAGAAGGCCACCGTCGGCTATTGCCCCGATGTATGGGGAGCCTGGGAGTAGCCTGTGTTATTTGCCGGCGCGTGGGTATAAGAGCGAGCGTTTGGCATAAGATTCAACTGTAAGCCATGTCTAACAAAGGAGGGCACATGCCCAACAAACCCGTGAAGATCATCATGCTTACCGGATACCTCGGTGCCGGCAAGACCACGCTGCTCAACCACATCCTCGCTAACGATGGCGGCATCCGCGCCGCCGTGATCGTCAACGATATCGGCGAGATCAACGTCGACGCCAGCCTCATCGCCGACGGCGGCCTTTCCGAGACCGACGACCTCATCCCGCTCACCAACGGCTGCATCTGCTGCACGCTTTCGGACGACCTGGCCAACCAGCTGCAGGGCATCGCCGATTCGGGCAACTTCGATTACATCATCATCGAGGCCTCGGGCATTTGCGAGCCTATCCCCATCGCCTACACCATCTCGAGCTTCTGCGACGAGGCCAAGGTGGGCGGCGAGCCCAAGCTTGCGCTCGACAACATCGTGGCTGTGGTCGATTGCGCCCGCATGTACGACGAGTTCAACGGCGGCCGCGACCTGCTGGCCGAGGATATCGACGAGGACGACATCGAGAGCCTGCTCATCCAGCAGATCGAGTTCTGCTCCACGCTGATCCTCAACAAGACCGACACCGTGACGCCTGAGCAGATCGCCGAGCTCAAGGCCATCGTGCGCAGCCTGCAGAAAGACGCCGTAATTGTCGAGGCCCAAAACGGCGAGGTCCCCATGGAGGAGCTGCTCGATACCGACCGCTTCGACTTTATGCGCGCCTACAACTCCGCCGCCTGGATCGAGGCCATGGAGCATCCCGAGGAGCACGACGACCCCGAGGTGCTCGAGTACGACATCGAGACCTTTGTGTACTCGCGCCGCAAGCCGTTTGACCTGCAGAAGTTCACCGATTTTGTTGAGCAGGAGTGGCCTGACGAGGTCATCCGCGTCAAGGGTCCGCTGTGGCAGACCGGCGATCCGGACATGTGCTACATGTTTGAGCAGGCCGGCCACCAGATGCGCCTGATGGAGAACGGCCTGTTTGTCGATTCCGCACCCGAGGGCGAGAAGCAGAAGATCATCGACGAGAACCCCGAGATCATGCAAATTTGGGACGACGAGACGGGCGACCGCATGACGAGTCTGTGCATCATCGGCCGTCACATGGACAAAGATGCGCTCATCGCCTCCCTCGATGCCTGCCTGACCGACTGGCACCGCGCCTAGGTTTATCCAAGCGGGCATTTTTCCGCCCACGTAACCGCCTAACCACCACGAAGGTACCCTTCGTGGTGGTTTTTCGTTCTGAGCCAAGGAGATTCATGTTCAATATCGTGCTGTATGCACCCGAGATTCCGGCCAATACGGGCAATATCGGCCGTACCTGCGTGGTCACCGGCGCCCATCTGCATCTGGTGGAGCCACTGGGCTTTTCGCTCGATGACAAGACGGTACGTCGCGCCGGTCTGGGCTACTGGCAAAACTTGGACGTGACGACTTATGCCGGCTGGGAGGATTTCCTTGCGCGCAACGGCCTCACCCCTGCCGACGAGCGCCTGCATCTGCTGACCAAAAAGGCACGCCGCACCTATGCGCAGAGCACCTACCGCGATGGCGACTACTTGGTCTTTGGCAGCGAGAGCTCGGGCATTCCCGAGCCACTGCTTGCCGCGGCGCCCGAGCGCTGCGAGCGCATCCCGATGCTGCGCGATTGTGACTCACTCGATAACGCCGAGGCCTGGGAAGCCCACGAGGAATCGCTGGGACATACCGAGGACAGCCACGAGGCCATCCTTCGGCAGGATATCTGCGGCAACTTCGTCAACCCGGACGATTACCGCATCAGCGCACTCAACCTCTCCAACAGCGCCGCCATCGTCCTCTACGAGGCCCTGCGCCAAACAGGCTTTCCGGGAATGTGACAAAGGGACTGTCCCTTTGTCACGCAATTAGATCCGCACCCCTACCTATACCGATTTGCACCAAACGCCGCCAAAGTTCTCCGTCATCGAAGAACACGGTCGGTTATCCTTCTGCATCGCAAGCCTCAACCTCACCGTTCACAGAGGCCGTCTCCATACCGACAAGTATTGCAATACGCTCCTGTTTTTCAATGATGAACCGCTTATGGTAGAAGATGTTGGCATATTGCAAAACACGATTCATCTGCGAGACATCAAACAAGGCGCCGACAACGCCGCCAAACACGGGAATGGCCTTGCCGAGGGATTTTTGAGTGATATTCCTGCCAATTTGTTCGAGTACGTTTTTGAAAACACTATTCTCGAGCGACTTCTTGCCGGCATTCTCGAGTGCCTTACGTGCAGCGGCATTAGCAAGGGCGCGAATCTGCGTGACAAGCATAGCCGCGCCGCCCCGTGCCGCCATTGCCGTCCAGCCTTTCTTGACCGTCTGCTTCACACCCTCCATCTCGGCTACAAGCATTACTTTACCGATTGTGACAGCCATGCCATCAGCAGAGCCTGCCGACGGAGCCATCGCGTTTGAAAACACATCGCCCGCAATGACCATTTCAGCCGGATCCTCTTTAACGTTAAATCCGTACATCATGGCAACCGACTGCACCGCGCGATAATAGAGAAACATGCTGAATACGATATTGAAGGGCAAACCGGCAAACCCAGGAGCACCCGTCATCGCACCCTCGGTCGCCGCAAGCAGCAAGTGTCTACCGTTCTCACCTGCCGCAATCCTCGCGACGTCAAAACTGCGAAGCATGAATAACTCGTCAATCGAACGGATAGTAACGCCTTCAAGCGTAGTATTTGCGGCCTCAACAATCTGCGCCTCAGTAACGCTGTACTTGGCAGCTTGCTCCTCGATAGCTTTGAAACCATCGACGACCTGCTTCATAACCTGTGCATATAGCTCTTGTTGCTGAATCTCGCTTGTAAGCTCATCGACCGCATCTCCAACGGCAGTGCGAAGATTCTCCGGTATCTTTAGCCCAGCCATATCGGTCAGCTGCTTGAGCTTTGAAGGCGCTACCATCTTTTCGTATTGCTCGGTCAATACCTCAAGCTCGGCAAGCTCTTGATTGGTCAGCAACGGATCGGGCAACACCCAATCACCGTTATCGTCAACGAGCGTCGATGGCAGGCCGAGTTGCTCTTGTCGCTTTGCGCTGTAGCGTTCATTCGCCGCGGCTGCAGTTGCAGAAGCAATCCCATTTGCAAAGTCAGTAATACCTTTAAGCGCATTATCCGCCAACGGGCTAGCGGCGTCCGCCAATTCACTCGATTTCTTTTGGGTCTCCTTGACCACACCCATAATGGCGTTTTGCGCGCCATTTAATGCTCCAAACATTATGTTCTCCAGCGAAGAAGAACCGACACCGGGCTTCTGCTGCTTTTCGGGCTCCGCCTCACCAAACTGTTGTCGTTTATCGGACACACCATTCACCCTTACTTAAACGTAACGTTAATATCGACATCGTCGCCGCATAGGGCTTTGACCTGTTTTTCGATCAATCCGCTGGCTCTATCATCAGATTCTTTGAGCATATCGCTCTCTTCGACCTTCTTGGTCTGCTCTTTCTTCGCCTGTTTCAACAGACCGTTCAGATCGTCCGTACTTACTTGATTCCAGTTCAGAAAACCATTGTCCTCAACATATTTCTTCAATGTATTGGGGTCTGTTGAGAAAGAGGTAATTTCCGAGTGAGGCAATGTAACCCTTACGCTCTTGACCTCTGAGTTCTCGTCGTTCATATCAACCCGCTTGATTTCAATCTTCATTTTATCGGCATCGATCCCGATATCAGCCTTGCCGTCAATCGTTGCGACATATCGCTTAGACGTAAAGGGGTTTTCCCACCCAAGCGGATTCCCCGCTTCATCGATTGAGAGCAGCTGCGTAAAGTTATATTCGTACGTCACAAGCTTTACGACCGGTGCGATCTCCTCGCGAATCGAATCATCGGTGATCGTTGTAGGATTACGTGTCAAATACAACCAGATACACCCGGCAGTCGCCACGGCCGTAACAGCCAGCAAACCGCCAAAGATTAGCTTTTGCGTTATTGTTGTAAACAAGTTTGTTCTTGTCATCCTGCTTCGCCTTTCTTTTATGGGCCCGACTTCTCCATCATCTTCCATCGTGTACATGACGGCACGAATCATTCTGTCAACGGCTTAATGCAAAGCGCGACCGTTCGGAGAAAACGGCCGCGCTTTCTTTTCAATTCCCGCGAACTATTCCTTGACGCTGTAACCCGACACCGTCGGCGCAAGCCTCGAGGCGTCAACCTCGCTCATTACCTCAAACTTCACCTTCTCGCCAGGCGCCCAGGCAGATGCATCTGCGTAGCATTCTTCCGCCCTCACACCATCGGCATCGTAAAGGGCAACGTTTAGATAAACGTTTTCGAACGATATGTCAGAGGTGTTTTCGACGATTGCAGTGTACGTATAGAGACCGTAGCCATCATCACTTTTCTCAAAGTTCGCCGATGAGAGCAAGCCGTTGATAACCTCATCGTTATGCGTCTTCTCCTCTACGGTCCTACCGTTCTTAATCAGCTCGTCAAACTCATCCTGATACTCGTCATCGACTGTTAAGTCATATCGATCAACCAGTTTCTTAAGCTGTGCGGATCGTGCGTCGTAGGCCTTTTCCCATTCCTCGTAGTATTTAGGATCAGATTCCGCATACTTCTTGGTAACATCAAGCTGATCGTCAAGCAGGTTGAGATAGGCGATGACATCTTCCTGCATCTTAGTGTCTTTAAAAGGCGCCTTTTTGAGTTCTTTGTCGTTATCGATCTCGGTTTTAATTATCTCTTTTCGCACTTTATTCGAGCTTAGATCAGCATCTTCTCCAAGCGATTCGATATAATCCGACCGCTTTTGATAACCTTGAGCGATCACAGCCATTGCACGGTCATCGGCATAATCAGGTTCAGCGTTTTTCTTCTCAGACTGCGAACAGCCGCTCAGCAGAAGCGCCCCACAAAACACCATCGCAAATAGCGCGGTCACCAGAGCCATTCCATAACGCCTTTTCATTTCGTCCTCCTTTTAATACAAAACACGAGATCTAGCCCCTCGTCAAAAAGCAGACGAATTGGCAACGCGGTGGCACTATTTGGTTCAAGGGCGTGAACTGGACAAACATCGAGGGAAGGAGTGAGCTCTGTTCAATAAACTCCCCTCGTCAAAATGTCTAGCTAAAGAAGACGGACAGACGGCGAACGGTCATATCCGTTCGCGTCCGCCCGTCTCCAACGATCAAACGTCGATGCGCTAACGTTCAAAAGCATTGCGGCCTCTTGCCTCGTAACCTCACCTCCTTCGAATGATTTGATGACATCGCGGTAGCTATCCGGACGTTCGAGCGTCGGTCTCCCAAATCTCACACCCCGCAGACGCGCCGACGCGATGCCCTCCGCCTGGCGTTGCTTGATGTTTTCGCGCTCTAGCTGCGCCACGTAGCTCAAGATCTGAAGGACCAGATCTGCCATGAACGTTCCCGTGATGCCATCGGGCTGCTCGCGCGTATCGAGCAGCGGCATATCAAGAACCACGATGGCAGCGTTCCTATCCACCGTGATACGTCGCCACTCATCGAGGACTTCGCGATAATTGCGACCCAAACGATCGATACTTTTGATCACGAGAACGTCACCCGCGCGCAACCTGCGAAGAAGACGTTGGTACTGGGGACGCTTAAAGTCCTTACCGCTTGCCTTGTCAGCATAAATCTGGCTCCGTTGCACAGGAAACCTCCCTAGTGCGTCTAACTGGCGGTCCAAATTCTGGTCCGCGGAAGAGACACGCGCATACCCAAAGATTCGATTGTCCATAATTGCCCCTATCGGCTACCTCTTGGCAGCATCAGCTCAAGCGAGAGCCCACTCACTATAGGGCGTGCAAATTTCGCGAATGGGTTGAGGTCATTTTGGCCCTCAGGCACAAGCTATTCAAGTGCCATGCCGACAGATGCTGGCTTTTATTTTGAATGTGACAAAGGGGCTGTCCCTTTGTCACATCGATGCACCAAATAACGAGCCATCGCTTTTAATCAGAATTAACTAGAATAAAATGAAGTTAAACGGCGATGTGAAAGGAGAGCCTTGTGGAATATCTCGAGAACCCGTTTACCCCCAGTTTTGGTGAGGTTCCTGCCCATCTCGCCGGCCGACAACAGATTATTCGGGATTTGGACCGTGCCTTCTTGAGCCAGCGTAGACGCCCGGAATTGACCTCGATCTTCTCGGGCGCGCGTGGAACCGGTAAAACCGCTCTCATGTCGTCGCTCGCGACAAGGGCGGAATCCCACGGCTGGATAGCGGTAAAGACGACCGCGCTCTCAGGAATGCTTGAGGAAATCGAGTTCGGGGCGAAACGAGCTGCAGGCCATCTCATCGACCCGTCTAACAACTTCGAAGTCACCGGTCTCGGAATTGCACCACTCGGCAGTATCGAGGTCAATCGCGTTCACGATGCCTCGACCTGGCGGTATCGTATGAGCGACATCATCGACCAGCTCAACGAGGCGGGCACCGGGCTGCTCGTCACGGTTGACGAGGTGGACCCGACACTCGACGAGATGATTCAGCTCGCAGCGACGTATCAGCACTTTGTGACCGATGGGAAACGCGTCGCCCTGCTCATGGCGGGACTTCCCAACAACGTCTCGACGTTGCTGAACCACAAGACGGTCTCGTTCCTTCGCCGCGCCCAACAATATCATCTGGGTCGCATTGCCGACTATGACGTACGCGAGGCCTTGATTCGCACAATCCAGGAAAACGATCGCCTGGCAGATGCTGAGGGAATCGATAGAGCCGTTCGCTCGATCTCTGGTTTTCCCTTCCTATTGCAACTTGTAGGCTACCGTGCCTGGGATCTCACAAGCGATTCGAAGGAAATCTCGTCACGCGACTTTGACCTGGGAATCAAAATCGCGCGCGACGAGATGGACGACCGAATCCTCGCGGCAACCTATCGGGAACTCACGGCAGAGGACAAGCGATTCCTCATCGCCATGCTCGATGACGAGGAAGAGTCCACCACCGCTGACCTTGTCGAGCGCCTTAAGCGTTCGCCGCAGCAGGTCTCCCGCTACCGACGCCGCATGATAGATGCCGGCATCATCGGGGAACGAGGACGAGGGCTCGTCGCATTTGAATTGCCATTCTTCCGCGACTATCTCGCGGCTCAATGCGTGAAATAGAAGTCAATGTGACAAAGGGTCTGCCCCTTTGTCACATCGCCTATAGATAGCGGCCGGTAATGCTCTTGGGGCAGGCAGCGATATCCGTCGGCGTACCGGCGCAGACGATTTGCCCGCCCGCGTCGCCACCGCCCGGGCCCATGTCGATCACGTAATCGGCGTTACGGATAAGGTCGAGATCGTGCTCGATCACGACAACTGTGGCGCCCTTGGCAACGAGGCCGTCGAACACACTCAGCAACACCTGAACATCGAGCGGATGTAGTCCGATCGTGGGCTCGTCGAACACAAACACGGCATCATCCTGCACACGGCCCATCTCGCTCGCAAGCTTAAGACGCTGCGCCTCGCCGCCCGAGAGCGCCGGCGTAGGCTCACCAAGCGTGAGATAGCCCAAGCCCAGGTCGTGCAAGGTCTGCAAACGCGTCTGAACTTTCTTGAGCCCCACCGTGGCGTCAAGGGCCTCGTCTACACTCATATCCATGAGCTGCGGCAACGTAAGTAGGCTCCCGTCTTTGCCCTCGCGATGGACATGCGAAGCCGTGTCTGCATAACGCGAACCGCGACATGCTGGGCAGACGATCTCGACGTCGGGCAAAAACTGCACGTCGAGCGATATCAAGCCCGTGCCATCGCACGTAGGGCAGCGCAGAGTGCCAGTGTTGTAGCTAAAGGCACCTGCCTTGTAGCCGGCTGCCTTGGCCTCTGGCGTGCGGGCGAAAGCGCGGCGCAGCTCATCATGGATGTCGGCATAAGTCGCCACCGTCGAACGCACGTTAGCGCCGATGGGCGTGGCGTCAATCAGGTTGGCGCGTGCGATGCCCTCGGCATCGACCCAGCGCACATGTTTTGGCAGGCGCTCGCCAGTTGCCTGAGCCTTAAGTGCCGGGATGAGCGTCTCGAGCACCAACGTCGTCTTGCCTGAACCCGAAACACCCGTCACTGCGACAAGGCGGCCGCGCGGAATATCGACTTCGAGCGGCTTGACGGTATGGATGGCATCGGTTGCCATGCGGATATGTCCCTGGTCGAACATTTCCTCGTCAGTCACCTGCGGACGCAAGCGCTTGGACTCCGAGCGCAAAAACGGGGCGATGCGACTGCCCTGCGATTGCTCGACCTCATCCACCGTACCCGCGGCAATCACATTGCCACCGTCCGCTCCGGCAACGGGGCCCATCTCGACCAGATAATCAGCCTCCGCCAGCACGCGTGTGTCGTGGTCGACAACAACCACGGTGTTGCCGTCATCCACCAGATCGCGCATCACGCCTACCAGGCCGTCAACATTGGCAGGATGCAAGCCGATCGAGGGCTCGTCCAGCACATAGAGCACACCTGTCGATCGGTTGCGCACCACGCGGGCAAGCTGCACGCGCTGGCGCTCACCCGTGGAGAGCGTGGCACCGGCGCGATCGAGCGAAAGATAATCGAGGCCCAGATCGACTAGGCGACGGGCCGCACCCAAAAACGAATCGCAGATATCCGTCGCCATGGGTTGCATCTCGGTCGGCAAGGATGCGGGCACCCCGCGCACCCACTCAATCGCCTCGCCCAATGTCATGGCCGCCGCCTGTGCCAGATTGATACCGCGCACCCGGGGCTGGCGCGCAGCCTCGGAGAGACGCGTGCCGCCGCAGTCACGGCATGGCCCCTCGCGCAAAAAGCGTGCAACGCGTTTGAGGCCCTTGTCGTCCTTAACCTTGGCGAGCGCATTCTCGACCGTATAGACGGCGTTGTAATAGGTAAAGTCGAGCGGCGTGGCGCCCTCGCCGTTTTTGGGAACGTAAAGAATGTGCTTCTTAACCGCCGGACCGTGGAACACAATGTCGCGCTCTTGAGGCGTGAGCTGGTTAAACGGCACGTCGGTACGCACACCCATCTCGCCGGCCACCTGCTTCATCAGATCCCACATGAGCGTACCCCAGGGAAGCACTGCGCCCTCGTTGATGGTCTTTGACTCGTCGGGCACCAGGCTCGCCTCGTCCACCTCGCGCATGACACCGGTGCCGCCACAGGTGGGACATGCACCGCCGCTGTTAAAGGCAAGGTCCTCGGCGCTCGGAGCGTAGAACTCGCGGCCGCATGCGGAGCACGTGAGCGACAGGCCAGCCGCTACGTTAAGGCTCGGCTCCACGCGCGCCCCGCAGTGCGGGCACACGTGATGGGCGCAGCGGCTAAAGAGCAGGCGCAAGCTATTGTTGAGCTCGGTCATGGTGCCAAAGGTCGAGCGCACGCCCGGCACGCTGGGGCGCTGATGCAATGCGAGCGCCGCCGGCACGTGCAGCACCTCGTCCACCTGGGCGTGCTCGGCTTGCGTCAGGCGACGTCGAGTATAGGTGCTGAGTGCCTCCAAGTAGCGACGCGAGCCCTCGGCATAAAGAACTCCCAGCGCCAGCGAACTCTTGCCCGAACCCGACACGCCGGCAATACCCACGAGCTTTCCCAGCGGGATATCAATATCGATGTCCTTAAGGTTATGGACGCGCGCGCCACGCACCTCGATAGCACTTGGTTGTTGCGACACCGTCATCGCTCCCCTTCCAGTTGATCGAATATGACAAGAGGACTGTCCCTTTGTCACATCACTCGTGCCGCGCCTACCCGCGCCAGTCTTCGCGGGTCAAATACGTAAAGTACTCGGTACGTACATCGCCCATAAGCTCGCAGGGCACGTCGCGCTCAACGTGATGTGGCGCGAACCCACATTTTTGCTGGACGCGTAGCGACTTGTTATTGCCCTCGTAGTATCCGCACCAAAGCGCCTTGCAGCCAAGCGTTTCGAACGCATAGCGCTGCATGGCTCGTACTGCTTCGGGAGCAAAGCCTCGGCCCCAAAATGGCTTGGCGATCCAATAGCCCACCTCGAACTCGAGTCCGCCTCTTTGGCTGTTCGACTCACAGCGAGGCGGCATGAGCCCGATGCTGCCCACGGGCTCGTCTGTCTCAGGCAGGCAAATGGCAAAGGTATGGGGCGCCGTAAAGACCGTCCGAATGATCTCTCTGCTTTCCTCAATGCTTCGATGGGGCGGCCAGCCCGCAGCCGGCCCCACGTCCAGAACGCTTGCATATGTAAACAGGCTCGCCGCATCCGTCTCGCGCCACGGGCGAAGCGTCAAGCGCTCAGTATGGATCACCATGTTTTGACCTCACATCTATCGATGTGACAAAGGGACCGTCCCTTTTCACATTACTCATGCCATAAAACGCGGTCGCGGATGTACTCGCCCAGCATGGGCACGGTAAACCGGACGAGACCGTATCCGGCAGCCTCGATGACGCGCTCGCGAATCAGGCTTGCGCGATATTTACTCGCCCAGCTTTGGGTACGTTCGCAACGCTCAATGATATCCGCCATGCGCGTCGGCTTGCCCCCGTCAGCCGCCATGGCCTCGATAAATAGGCGCTGCGGACTGCGCAACCCGTAATACAAGGGGGCGTCGACTGCTTCATAGAACTCGGAGACGGCATCCGCATGGCCATCCTCGACATCGCGCCTTTCGATGACCTGCGAGCCACGCCGGACAGCAGACCTCCACATGTAATATCCCACCAGCTGAACCATATAGGGATGCCCCATGCTCTTGCGCGCCGCAAGGTCCGCCGTCTCCGCATCAACGCAAAGACCAGCGCCTTTGACCGTCTGGATATATGAATCGCGCACTTTGGGCAAAGAAATCGCCCCCAGCGTACGCTGCTGGGCACGCCGCAAAAACGTCACGCTCGGCTCTTCGAGCAGATCGTCAACCATACTGGGTAAGCCGGCGAACACCAGCGCAAGACCGCGCTGGTCGCTATCGGACAAGCCCGTGGCATCCTGATCTCCGAGCACCTGCTGATAGAGAACGGCAAGAGCCGCCAGCTCCTCGATAGACGCCGATTGTGCCTCGTCAATCGCAAACAGCAAGCCCTTTCCCGGCCCGAGCTTCTTGAGGCACTCGTTGACCAGCCCTCGCAACGTCTCGCCCTTTGCCCGCGCCGCCTCGACCGACATCCGGCCAAACGACGGCCCGAACTCCATTGACGTCACAACGGGTTTATTCGAGCGAAGCGCGTCGGCCAAGCGGTCGCATAAGCCAAGCGAAGCGGAATCGGAGACAACCGCCCATCCGCGCTCACTAGCTAAACGCTGCAGCTCCCGCAAGAGAACCGTTTTGCCGCAGCCGCGGTTTCCCGTAATGAGCATGAGCCCGCCCGGCGCTCCGGCGCCGTTATCGAGCCCTTCCTCAAAATCTTCGATGACCGACTCGCGGCCGATGAGTACCGGGGGCCGCTTGCCAGCAGTGGGCTTAAAGGGATTTGGATTCATGTCGGCCTCCTCGGATTGGCAAACCCTGGTAACAGTTATACCAACTTATACCGAGTTATACCAATAGCCTGTGACAAAGGAGCTGTCCCTTTGTCACATGTGGCCGAAAAACTCCGCGTCTGCTGCTCGCCAGGAGCGGAAGGTGGCGGGATCGATCTTTACGTGCGCCGCGGCGGGTACGTCGTACCACTTGACGGTATAGCCGGCGCCGTGAGAGCAAAAGACCGAATCGGGCGTGTTGGGCAGATCGGCCTCGGGCTCATAGGCGGCCGTCTCGATTACGCGCTCGGCATCATGGCAAGCCGCATAGCCGGCGAACTCCAGGTACAGATGACCGCGACCGCTCGTGTAGGCAGCCACCTCCAGCGCATAATCCTGCACCTCGGATGCCGGCACGCGACCCACAAGCTTCGCCCGGTCTTCCGCCATCGTCGGCGGCTTGTACTCGGCGCCCATGCGCGTGGCATCCGAGAGCGCCCGGCCCACGCACTCCCCCGGCACCTCGAGCTCAAAGTGATACCACGGCTCCAGCAGCACGGCTGCGCCGACCTCACGCGCCTGCATCAAACCCTGGCGAATCGCGCGGTACGTGGCCTGGCGAAAATCGCCGCCCTCGGTGTGTTTGGCATGCGCGCGGCCGCCCGTAAGCGTAATGCGCACATCGGTGATGGGCGAGCCGGTCAGCGCGCCCAGGTGATCGCGCTCCATGGCGTTGGTGAGTGCCAAACGCTGCCAGTTAAGATCGAGCTCGTCGGTCGAGGTCACGGTGCCAAACTGCACGCCCGAACCCGCTGGCAACGGCTCCAGGCGCAAATGCACCTCGGCATAGTGGCGCAGCGGCTCAAAGTGGCCCACGCCCTCGACCGGCTGCGAAATAGTCTCCTTATAGAGAATGCCGCCAGACTCAAACTCAACCGAAAGGCCAAAGCGATCGACCAACACCCGCTGTACGACCTCGAGTTGCACGGCGCCCATCAACTGCAAATGAATCTGCTCGAGATGCGTATTCCAGCTTACGCCGAGCATAGGATCTTCATCCGCCAACTCAGTCAATGCTTTGAACACCGTGTGGACGTCGTGTTCGCCCGGAAGCACCGTATAGGTGAGAACTGGCGCAATGACGGGCGCATCGCCCGCAGGCTCCGCGCCCAGGGCGTCCCCTGGGCGAACGTGCGCAAGACCCGTCACGGCACAAATACCGCCAGCAGCAACTTCTTGGGCAAGCTCATACTTCTCGCCGTTATAGATGCGGACCTGATCGACCTTCTGCCCCCATGCCTCGGCGCCGGAACGTCCGTCAATCATCTGTTTGGCATGCAGCGTGCCGCCGGTCACTTTAACCCAAGCCAAGCGCTCGCCACGATCCCCGCGGCTGACGCGATAGACGCGCGCGGCAAACTCCGGGAGCCACGCCTGTTCGCGCATCAGCGCGCATATGCCATCCAGCAGCTCGTCCACGCCTTGGTCCTTGAGAGCCGAGCCGGCAAAGCAGGGAAATAGCTTGCGCTCGGCAACCATGCGCGACAGCGTTGCAACAGAAAGCTCGCCCGCCTCAAGAAACTCCTCGAGCGCCGCCTCGTCCAACGCAGCAGCGTCCTCCTGAACGGCGCCGCCCGCCAGCAGTTCGCTGGCATCCAGGCAGCCCTCGGAAAGACGTTGCCCAAGTTGTGCCAGCAAAACCTCGCGGCCGGGATTCTCCAAATCGATTTTGTTGATATAGATGAACGTCGGAATGTCATAGCGCGCAAGCAGGCGCCACAGGGTTTCGGTGTGCCCTTGTACGCCGTCGTTGGCGCCCACAACCAAAATCGCGTAGTCGAGTGCGCGCAATGTACGCTCCGCCTCGGCAGAAAAATCGACATGGCCGGGAGCGTCCACGAGCATAACGTGGGTATCGCCGTGGTCGAGTACTGCCTGCGACGAGAAGATCGTGATACCGCGCTCACACTCAATCTCGTTCGTATCCAGATGCGAGTCGCCATCGTCAACGCGGCCGCGCTTGCGAATGCGGCCCGCGTTAAACAGCATGGCCTCGGCCAGCGTGGTCTTGCCGGCATCGACATGCGCCAAGATTCCAACGACCGCTTGCTTCGACATGGCTCTCCTCTTATTGCAAGCCCATCGCACGCGGCAACGGGCACCCTCGTTCCACACTGGATGATACAATTTACGAGCCGGCGGGCGAAGCGGGCCCTATCCCCCGACCGAGCTCATCGTCCCGCGTTGCCGCGCGGCGATTTTCGTAGGTTCGCGCCTTGCGAAAGCCGGCACCTCCCCTTTTTGTCTGCCCGGGTTCATCTGGGGCGGTGACAACGCGAGCCCCACAACGACGCGTTTACCAAAAATGGCCCCACTCGGGGCCATTTTCATTTCGATGAAACGCTGGTATGTGACTCGGCCTTTATGCCTCGCGCAGCCAATCAAACGCGACGCGCGGCGTACCGTCCGACACATGCACGACGCCGGCACGCTTAAACCCGGCCTTGGCAATGGCGCCCTGCATGGGCAGGTTGTCTTGGTGTGTGTCGATACGCAGATGGTCGATGCGTTCCTTGGCAAAGGCAAACATCGCAGCCGCGACGCCATGCGTGGTGCCGTCGGATGCCACGCGATGCAGCACAGCATACGGGGCATCGCTGCGCCACTGGCCGCCCTCGATCGCATCGTAGGAACTGTCCGGCCCCGGCAGAAAGGCAAACGTCGCCACCACGCGTCCGTCTTCCTCGCACACATAGCTACCGCCCGCGGCAATATCGCTTTTGAGCTGCTCGGCCGAGGGCGTGCCCTCGGGCCACTGCGTCGCGTTGCTATGCGCGCGCATAAAAGCGCGGGCCGCGTCATAGATAGCCATGACGGCGGGAATGTCGGTATCGAGGGTTTTTCTGATCATCACGCGGCGACCTCACGTTTATTGGTATCACTTTGATTGAGCAATGATACCAACGTTTGGAAAGGGGCGCGAAGCAGATGGGAAGCAAAAAGCGAGCCGCCTGGACAAAGGCCAAAAGCGAGTTTTTGGGCGCTGCTACCGGCGGCGATATGAGCGACCTGTTTGCACGCGAGGACGAGCGTCGCGACGCCCTGGACGCCGAGCGCGATGAGGCCTGGCGCTACAAATCGTGCGAGTGCAAAAACCGTTACGACACGCGCGCCGAGGCCGAGGCAGTTATGGCCGACTGCGAAAACCGCGGACGCCGCGGGCTGGCCTGCTACAAATGCGAATACTGCGGCGGCTGGCACCTGACGTCGCACCCTTGGAAATAGACCCCGCATCGGCACGGCACTGACGGAGCGCCAACCGTCGCACGCAAGCTACGGGCGCGGCGGCACCAACACATCGTAACGAATGGCCTTGCCCGCAAGTTGATAGCTCGGCTTAACGCCAGCAAGCAATGCCCCCTTCACCGGCCGCTTGATAACGACCTTGCGCGGGTGCACCGCAAGCGCGGCTTCGACCAGCGACTCCTCATCGGCGCACGGCTGTTCCAGATGGTGCAAGAGTTGGAACTTCTTTTTAACCGCCGCGCTCTTGGTACGCCCGGGAAACATGGGATCCAGATACACCACGTCGGGAGCGGTGAGATCGCCCTGCTCGATCAGCTCAGCTGTATGGCGAAGGCCGGCAATGCTGTCCTCGCCCGCATGCAAGCGCATGCGCGCCACGGCTGTCGCAAGCGCCGGATCATCTGCCGCGCGATCCAAGGCATCCTTGAGGAGCGCCGCGATCACGCAATCCTGCTCATACAGATCGACGGTAAAGCCCACGGCCGCCAACAGCAGCGAATCCTCGCCAAAGCCTGCCGTGGCATCAATCGCCCATGGTTGCTCGATGCCTTTTGTGCGCGCAGCCTTCACCAGTAGCTCTTGCTGCAAACGGCCCCGTTTGAGCCGCGGAAGCATGCGGGTGAAATCGGCGCGCAGCTCCATCGCGCCGTCGGTGAGCGTGAGACCCTCGGACTTCCCGGTCAGCTCAAGCCCCGCGGCCCGAGCAACAAAAAAGGGATCGGCGACACCCATGGACACTCCTTAACAAGCAAAACGAATACGTGAGCGCCGTTTATGCCGGCACCCAACCGTCCGCTATTGTCCCACATGCGACATGGTCCACAGCATCCCAATGCAAAGCACCGCCATCAATCCCGTGCACACGGCAGCGATCACAGAATCACCCATGCGCCTTCCCAACGACCGCGGCTCACGCACTTGCTTGACTCCGTACATCATGGCTCCTCCTTCGGTCCAGCTCTTACCATGGCCCCATCATCGCAGCGCCGCGCATACGCTGCCATCGATTTGGCTTACGCCCAGCTTTCCTTTTTGAAAGGTTGGACCGTGCAGGCAAGAGACGCTTTCAGGCGTATGCATCGCCGCGTTGAACTACAATGTGCTTCACCATATGTGCAGCACATAGGGTGCGCCAGGTTGGCGTACTCGTATCGAAAGGACCAGTCATGAGCTTCACTCGCAAGACTCTCAAAATCCTTGCCCTGATTTATTTTGTTCTGGGCATCGCCAGTCTCGTCATTGGAATCGCCGGCATCGCGACCGGCAAGTTCGAGTCCGCCTACGGGCCGAACGCCATGCTCGCCGCGGCCGTGATTATCGTCAAGGGCCTCATCGATCTCGCCGCAGGCGTTGCGGGCATCAAGGGCGCCAACAAGCCTTCGCAGGTAGGCGGCGCGTTTAAGCTCGGTATTGTTGCCGCGGTCGCCACGCTTGCCCAGGCGGTGCTCACGCTTCCCGCACTCGGCGGCGACTCCATCAACTTTGGCGCCTTTGTCATCGTGGTGTACGACCTGTTCTTTGTTCAGCAGGCACATGAGGTTAAGGCCGAGAACAAGGACCGCCTGTAAGCGCTCGCTTCTCATAACCTCTGAAGCCAAGCAACTAAAAAGGGCCGATCGCGCATCTCCGCGGTCGGCCCTTTACGTTTGCCCAGATAAAACCTGCCAAAATAAACCTGTCCCTTTTTGGCAGGTTGTTAGCTGTGGCGGTACTCGGCGATGATGAAGTCGATGTCGGTTTGAAGGGTGTCCAAATTTGCCAGGCGCTTTTTGTCGACGGGGCGCGTGCGGTAGTAGTACGGCGTCATCTGGAACACCGCCTCGATGTCGGCCTGGGTCTGAAGCGTAATATTCGCAGACACCCGCTGCGTTCCGACTAACTCGAGCTCAGTGGTCTTCGGCAGCTTCTCGTCATTGAGATATGGCGTGTCGTAGAGCACCTCCTTGAGCCCAAACAGATGACGGGCACCCGGCACCACGGTATAGAGCGAGCCCTCTGGCGCCAGCACGCGGGCAAACTCACGCTCGTTAAAGGGAGCGAAGAGCTCGGTCACCATATCGAAGGCGCCGTCCGCCACGGGAACGTCCTTCATATTGGCCACGAAGTAGGTCGCATCGCCGCGCTTGGCGGCAAGGCGCACCATCTCTTTGCCCAGGTCGAAACCGTAAGCATCCACGCCCGGCACCGCGCCCATGGCGCTGGTGTAGTAGCCCTCGCCGCAGCAAATATCGAGCAAGGTCAGCTGCTTGCCCGTAGACACCCCGTGCTCTGCCGCCCGCTCGTGCACCAGCTCGACCATCGCATCGCGCAACGGCGTGTAGTATCCACGGTTCAGAAAGTCACGACGGCTGCGTGCCTGCGACTTGGGATCGCCCATGGAGTCGCCGCTCTTGGACGAGCGCAACAGATATAGATAGCCCTCGCGCGCACGGTCAAACCGGTGTCCGCCCGCGCATGCAGCACCGCGCTCGTCGTCCACCAACGGCTCATGGCAAACGGGACACAACAACATGGCAACTCCTTAGCGCGAACAACACAACGCCCACCATTGTCGCACGCCTTCCCCACCTAGTCATAGAAGAGACAAGGAGTGTCCCCAAGTGCCGGCAGAAAAGGAACGTCCCCAAGTGCCGGCTGAATGCATTAGGAGTATCATCGTCTGCGCAAATAAGCACGAAAGAGCATATTAGAGATTGAGAGCGTATGGCAGACACCGCATCTAAGCACATCGACATGACCACCGGCTCGCTGTGGCGCAATATTCCCCTGTTCGCCTTCCCCGTGGCCGCCACGAGCATCTTGGAGCAGCTGTCGAACCTCATCGCCACGGTCATCATCGGTAACTTCTCGGGCGACCAGGGAACCCTCGCCATGGCGGCGGTCGGCTCCAATGTTCCGCTTACCAGTCTTATGCTCAACCTGTTTATTGGCATGTCGCTTGGCTCCAACGTGGTCATCGCCAACGCTATCGGCCGCAACGATCAGAACATGGTCAAACGCGCCGTCCATACCTCGATTTTAATGGCGCTCGTGGGCTTTGTCGTCATCGCGCTGGGCGAGATCTTTGCCGAGCCCATGCTCGCCGCGCTCAACGTCCCCGCCGAAACCATGCCGCTCGCATCGCTCTACCTGCGCGTCTTTTTGCTCAGCATGCCCTCGATCTTGCTCTATAACTTTGAGGCCGCGATCTTCCGCTCCGTCGGCATCACCCGCATGCCGCTGCAGGCGCTTGCCGTGTCCACCGTCCTCAACATTGGCCTGGATCTCATCTTTGTCCCCGTGCTCCATTGGGGCGTCACGGGTGTCGCCATCGCCACCGCCATCGCCTACACCGTCAGCGCCGCCACGCTCTTTATCCGCCTGCTCAAGACCGACTCCGTCGTCCGCGTCACCCCGCGCGACTTAGGCTTAGACCCCGTCGCCCTCAAGCGCATCGTCAAGATCGGCCTGCCCGCCGGCATCCAAAGCGCTGTCTTTGCCGTCGCCAACATCATCATCCAGTCTGCCATCAACAGCCTGGGCACCGAGGTCATGGCGGCATCGAGCGCCGCCATGAGCCTGGAGTACGTGTGCTACAACCTGCTCAACAGCTTTAGCCAGGCCTGCACCACCTTTGTGGGACAAAACCACGGTGCCCGCCAGATCGACCGCTGTACCAAGACGCTCAAGATCTGCCTGGTCGAAGGCGGCATCGTTGCACTCACCACGATTATCGTTATTGTCGGCCTGGGGCGCGAGATCTTGTCGCTGTTCAACAGCGACCCCAACATCGTCTCAATCGGCTATATCCGCGTGTGCTCGATCTTCCCGGCGTACGCCTTTAGCATGTTCTACGAAAACATGTCCGGCTACCTGCGCGGCTTTGGCATCTCGCTCATGCCCGCCCTCATCACCATGATCTGCGTCTGCGGCATCCGCTTCTATTGGGTGTTCTGCGTGTTCCCGCACTTCCGCACCTTTGCGAACATCATGATGGTCTACCCCATCAGCCTGGGCACCACGGCGTTCTTTATGGTCGTGGCGGTGCTACTTTGCCACCCGGCACGCACCTATCGCGCCACCCAAGCCAAAGCGACAGCCCGCTAAACACCGCACTCAACGCCACGCCAGTCATTAATTGACAATATGTGAGCTCATATAGTCGATAAAGCGCCTCGTGGCGATGGGCATGGTGTCCCAGCTGCGCCAGGCGGCCACCACGTCACGCGAAGGAGCATGCACGATGGGACGCACGTGAATATCGGCCCGCATGCCCTCGACGGTACGGCGATACAGCATGCTCACGCCTAGGCCCTCCTCCACCATCGCCATGATGGTGTAGTCGTCGGTCACCTCGCTCGTCACGTGCGGCGACAGTCCATGCGCCGAGAATGCATCGAGCACTAGGCTCTGTTCGCCCTCGTCCAGCAGCACAAACGGCTCGGACGCCAGGTCGGCAAGTGTCACCTTTTCCTTTGCCGTCAGCGGATGCGCGGCCGGCAGCAGTGCCACCAACTCGTCGTGATAGACCACACGCTTCTCGAGCCCAGCGGTAAATCCGCGCGCCGTAAAACAAAAATCAACCACGCCATCGTGCACCCACTGGGCGTTGCGCGTGTAATCGCCTTGCTTGAGGGTAAAGCGTACGCCCGGGTGCAGAGCACCAAAGTCGCGGATCACACGCGGCAGCACGGTACGACTCACATTGGTAAACGTCGCGATGCGAATGTCAGTCGAGGAGAGCCCCAGCAGCTCCTGGCGCTTGCCCTCGAGCTCGGCCTCTGCGGTCACGATCTGGCGCAGGTACGGCAGATATTGTTTACCGTCGCGCGTAAGCGAAACGCCCTGCTTTCCGCGCTCGATAAGCGTGGTGCCCAGCTCGCGCTCGAGCGCCTTGACGGCCTGGCTCACCGCGCTTTGCGTATAGCCTAGCTCGTCGGCCGCGTGTTTCAGACTGCCGCGATCGACCACCATACACATAATCTGATACCGCGATGCCATCGTGCCTCCCCATCGATGTAGCCGTAAAACGTTTTGCCAGGGCTTTTTCTTCCGACATTAGCATTTCTTAATCATACTAAAGATACATTCGCTTTACTACATCCAAATCTGGGAGCAGAATCCTTTTTACGAAACCGTTCTGTAACAAAAGGAGTCCCATGGATCGCAAAAAAGCAATCGCGCTCTCATTTTCCGTTCCCGTCGCATGGGGCTTTTCATATCCCCTCATGAAGATCGGCATGGACAGCATGAACGCCACGAGCATCGTTGCGCTGCGCTGCATCATCGCCTTTGCGGCTTGCCTGCTGCTCTTCCACAAGCGCGCGTTCCGCATCAACCGCGACCTTATGGTTCGCGCCGCCATCATCGGTGCCATCATGGCAACCGAGCTCACCTGCATGTGTCTGGGCTCCAGCCTCACTTCTGCCTCCACTGCCGGCTTTTTGCAGAGCCTGACGGTCGTGATCGTACCGTTTGCCAACGCCGCCCTGCTGCGCCGCGCCCCCGAGCGCAAGGTGCTCGTCGGCACCGCCATCGTCACCTGCGGCATGTTGCTGCTCTCGGGCGCCGACTTTACCAGCCTGAATCCCGGCGCGCTCATCATGCTGCTCTCCGCTTTTGTCTATGCCGGACACATCATTGTCGCCAAGCGCTTTGTCGAAGATGTCGACCCGCTGGCTCTGGGCGTTTGGCAGCTGGGCTTTGGCGGCTTATTCTCGGGTATCGCCGCATTCACCTTTGGCGGTTTCACACTTCCCGGCACGCCGGGCGAGGTCGTGGTCGTCGTCGCGCTCGCACTCATCTGCTCTGCCTACGGCTTTATCACACAAACGCTCGTGCAGCCCCACGTGCCCGCCGAGACCACCGGCTTCGCTTTCTCGCTCGAGCCGGTCTGCTCTGCCGTCTTCTCGTTCTTCCTGGTCGGCGAGGTCCTGAGCCCCATCGCCTTCTTTGGCGCCGCCCTCATCCTCACCGGCGTCATGGTGGCAACCGTCGAGCTTCCGCGCCTTCGCGCGCATGAACAGGCTCGTATGGCAGGAGCGCCCGAGCGCGTCTCGTAGACCCCGCTCTTTATACAGCCGCGGCATAAAGGCAACCGGTGCGCCTTTACAATAGATACCAACAGAGTATCTGCCATAAAGGAGCCCCATGGACACCGCAACCCACGACCGCAACATAGCAACTTGGTTGGGCGATGCGCCGCAGCCGGTACGTGACACGACGAACCAGCTGCTCGAGCGCATCGCCCTTTTGCGTGCCGAGCAGACCATCTACCCAGCACAAGACGACATCCTCAATGCCCTCGCCTACACGCCGACCGACCAGGTCAAGGTCGTCATCTTGGGTCAAGACCCCTATCACGGGCCCAACCAGGCCATGGGGCTGTCGTTCTCGGTCCCCGCGACGCAAACCAAGTTGCCGCCAAGCCTGCGCAACATCTACAAGGAACTCAATGCCGATCTGAACTGCCCCATTCCCGCCACGGGAGATCTAACCCCATGGGCACAACAGGGCGTCCTGCTCCTCAACACCACGCTCACCGTGCGCGAGCATGCCGCGAACTCGCACGCCAAACTGGGCTGGAGTACCCTGACCGACTACGTTATCGAACGTTGCTGCCAGCTGCCCCAGCCGATGGTCTTTTTGGCATGGGGCCGCTTTGCCCAGCAGATGGTCGAGGGCAAGCTCGCCGCGACCGGCGCGGGCAAGGCAACCGGCAAGTTCTGCCTGGCCTCCACGCACCCCTCGCCGCTTTCGGCCAACCGTGCCACGGCAGAACTCCCCGCTTTTATGGGGTCGCGCCCCTTCTCCGCTGCCAATCGGCTACTCGAACAGCACGGCTCGACCCCCGTCAACTGGACTTGCCTCGACTAAAAATCGAGACATCAAAAACGCGCCCGACGGCTTTCCATCGGGCGCGTTTCCTATTCGGGCCAAATAAATTGTGTGCGGCCGGCCTCGCCGCCATCGATCAGCAGGCTCTGCCCGGTCATAAAACGGTTGGTCACGCCCACAAAGTAGATCCACTCGGCGATCTCTTGGGCAGTGGCCCAGCGCTTAAGCGGCGTAAGCTCCATAATCTGGTTCCACAGGCGTTCGTCTTCCATCACGCAACGGTTGAGCGGCGTGATAACGCCGCCCGGGTCCACACTGTTGGCGATGGCCTGCGGCGCCAGGCGGTTTGCAAGGTTCTTGGTGTAGGCGATAACGCCACCCTTGCTGGCAGCATAGGCGGGAAACTCCGATCCCGTATGTCCGCTCGCCGACCCCACATTGACCACGGATTTAATAGCCGGCGCTGGCTTGGCAGCAAGCCCCTCTCCCACAAAGGCGTAGCGCTCGGTCACGTTGATGGTGCCACGCAGGTTGGCGGCAATGTCATCGGCCGAATCCTGTACACCGGCAACGTTCACGATTACCTGAGGCTCAAGGTCGCCTGGAAACGAGTTAGGCTCGCGTACATCAACGATCAGATGGCGGTAGCGCTCGTGCTCGACCGCCGCCGGCAGCAGGTCAAAGCCCACGACCTCGTGGCCCTCGTCTAAAAAGCGCTGCACGCACGCGGCTCCGATACCGCCCGAAGTGCCCGTGATCAAAACCCGCATACTTGCTCCTTAGGCGGTTGCGTGGCGCTCGAGGTACTCGGCGCCCACATTCTCACGCTCCCAGCCACGCACGACCTTGTAGCCCACGGGGCTCAGGAAGACCTCGCACAGCAGCTCGGCAACAGCGCCGGTCAGCGAGCACATAAGGACCTGCACCCAGGTCCAACCAAAGAACGTATGGCTCACCACAATGGCAAAGACCAGGTTGTCGATAAACTGGCCAACACCCGTGGACACATAGGAACGGAAGGCGAAGCTCGCAAAGTTATTCTTTTTGAGCATACGGCCGAGCGACTGGTTGAGCGTGGAATTAACCACGGCAGAAACGAGCATTGCCAGCGAAGAGCCCAGCACCACGTACCAGGTGCCACCGATGGTGGCATTAAGGGCAGTGTTGACCTCGATCATGCCCGTGTCGTAGTAAGCGCCCCACATGCCGGGCGTAAGCGAGCATGCCCAAAAGCACAGGCTCACGGCCAGGTTGACCAGCAGCGCGAGGATAGAGATTTTGATGGATGCCTTGGCGCCAAAGCGCTTGCAGATCATGTCCTGGCACAAAAACGAAACCCAGCTCACCACAAAGCCACAGTCGAGCGCCAGATACGGCAGGCTGATGAGCTCTTTGTTGGCCAGCAGGTTCATCATGATAACGCTCACGAAAAACAGCGAAACCGTTGCCGCGGGAATGCTCCGCAACAGGACCTTATAGTCCTCCATGACCTTCTTGATCATTATGTACTCCTTTGGTTTTAGGTTTAACGAGCAGGATATCGGACCCGAACTGCTCGGACGCCCCGGTCTTGAGACGACGGTGGGTATGATAGCCGCTCACACGGCATCAGGCAAGTAAATGGCGCGGCAGCCCCGCAGGGCCACCGCGCCGATGCGTTAAAAGGCTACGTTGCCAAACTCCGACAGGATGAGGTCGGGGTTGTGGTCGGTTGCCCAATCCACGTTCCACGGGCTCGTGAACAGCAGCAGCTTGCCGCCGCGCATGTCCTCGACGCGCAGCGTGTCGCGCGTGAGCGAAAGGCCCGGGATATCGATGGTGTCGGGATCGTTCTGGATCCAGCGAATGTCCGTATAGGGCAGCGGCTGGCGACGAACCTCAACACGGTACTCGGCCTTGAGGCGACGCTCGAGTACCTCAAACTGCAGCACGCCGACCACGCCCACGATGACGCTCTCCATGCCGGCGCCCAGCTCGCGGAAGATCTGGATGGCACCCTCCTGGGCAAGTTCCTCCATACCCTTGACGAACTGCTTGCGCTTGAGCGTGTCGACCTGCGTAATGCGAGCGAACATCTCGGGGGCAAACGTCGGGATCTGCGGATACTGCACGTGGCGCTTGCCGGAGCACACAGTGTCGCCGATGCTAAAGATACCCGGGTCGAACAGGCCCACGATATCGCCCGCGTACGCCTCGTCCACGATGGCGCGGTCATCGGCCATCATCGACGTGCCCGTGGCAAGCTTGAGTTTGCGGTTGCCCTGCACGTGGAAGGCATCCATGCCGCGCTCGAACTTGCCCGAGCAAATGCGCACAAAGGCGATGCGGTCGCGGTGGTTCTTGTCCATGTTGGCCTGGATCTTAAACACAAAGCCGCTAAAGTCTTCGCGGCATGGATCGACCGGCTCGCTGGTGAGCGTATCGGTATAGGCGCGCGGCGTCGGGGCCAGGCGCAGGAACTCCTTGAGAAAGGGCTCCACGCCAAAGTTGGTGAGCGCCGAGCCAAAGAACGCCGGGCTCAGCTTGCCGCAGGCCACAGCATCCAAGTCGAGCTCATCGCCGGCGCCATCGAGCAGCTCGATGTCGTCCATCAGGTTCTTATGGTTCTCCTCGCCGATGAGCTCGTCCATAGAAGGATCGCCCAGCTCGGCCTCGACCTCGGCGACCTTCTTGGTGGCGTTGGCGTGGCCGTCGCCCTCAAAGGCGATAACGCGACGGGTCTGACGATCGAACACGCCGCGGAAGTTGCGACCGCTGCCGATCGGCCAGTTCATGGGATAGGTGTTGATGCCCAGGACGTTCTCGATCTCTTCCATGAGCTCAAACGGATCGCGAGCCTCGTGGTCGAGCTTGTTCACAAAGGTGAAGATGGGAATGTGGCGCAGCGTACAGACCTTAAAGAGCTTTTTGGTCTGGGCCTCGACGCCCTTGGCGCCGTCGATGACCATGACAGCGGCGTCGGCGGCCATAAGGGTACGGTAGGTATCCTCCGAGAAGTCCTGGTGGCCGGGGGTATCGAGGATGTTGACGCAGGCGCCGTTGTAGGTGAACTGCAGCACCGAGGAGGTAACGGAGATACCGCGCTCCTTCTCGATGTCCATCCAGTCCGAAACGGCATGCTTGGCCGAGCTCTTGCCCTTGACCGAGCCGGCAGTTTGGATGCTGCCGGTATAGAGCAGCAGCTTCTCGGTAAGCGTGGTCTTACCGGCGTCCGGGTGGCTGATGATCGCGAATGTGCGGCGCGACGAGATTTCATCCGACAGGCTTGCCATGCGGATCCTTTCTTGCATTGAGTGCATTACGTCGTTGTAACCGCACTATTGTAGCCGCGAAATCCGGCCACAGGGCACCTATCAGGACAAATTCATCAGCTGAGCTTGCTGCGCCGGGCAGCCGCCTCAAGGATTGTCTCGATCTGTAACAGTAAGACGGGTTTTGAGCCCCTACCTGTTACAGATCAAGACAAACTGGCAGGCCCGCCGGCACAATCTCAATCTGTAACATCTAGCCGCCCAAATCGGGTCTAACTGTTACAAATCGAGATAAACGGGGAGGCAGGCAACCAATGTCTCGATCTGTAACATCTAGCAGCCAAAAACTTCTCCAATTGTTACAGATTGAGACAACCAGGTGGGGCCCGCCAGCATAATCTCAATCTGTAACAGGTAACCGTCCAAATCGGTTCCAGATGTTACAGATTGAGATGAATGAACGCACAGACAATCCGAATTTGTCTCTTGCGTAACTGTGTATAGTGTATATATACTGTGCTTACCGGTTATATACACGTGTAGCCCAACAGCTAAGGAGCCGCTGTGGACATCATCCTATCCAATTCGAGCGACAAGCCCATCTACGAGCAAATAGCCTCGCAAGTCAAAGCTCAGATCCTTTCGGGCACGCTCGCTGCGGGAGCCAAACTCCCCAGCATCCGTGCACTCGCGAGCGATCTTGGCGTGAGCGTCATCACCACCAAGCGCGCCTACGCCGACCTGGAGCAACTCGGCTTTATCTGCACCGTGCAGGGCAAGGGCTGTTTTATCGCCGAGGGCAACCAGGAGCTTTTGCGCGAAAACCAGCTCTGCCATATCGAAGAGCTGCTTGCGAAAGCGGCGAGCCAAGCCGAAGCCCTGGGCGTTACGCGCGACAAGCTGCACGAGATGCTCGACCTCGTAGCCCCCGAAACCATGCAGTAGCCATCTGCAAGAAAGGCTATACCA
This sequence comes from uncultured Collinsella sp., assembly GCA_900542825.1. Taxonomy (GTDB): domain Bacteria; phylum Actinomycetota; class Coriobacteriia; order Coriobacteriales; family Coriobacteriaceae; genus Collinsella. Next base: position 126,318 of record UQOY01000004.1, read on the forward strand.
TGCAAAACCTTTTAGAACTCAAAGGCATCTCACGCCGTGTGAGCGACCGTTTTTCGCTGCGTGATGTCACGCTTGCCGTAGAGCCTGCCCAGATTGTTGGCTTTGTGGGTGCCAACGGCGCCGGCAAGACGACGACCATTCGCGCCGCGCTTGGGCTTATCAAACTCGATGCCGGCGAGGTGCATCTGCTTGGACAGCGCTGCGACGACAACGCGCCCGACGAGACGCAGCGCCACCTGCGCTCCCGCATCGGGCTTGTCCTGGACACGTGTCCCTTCCCCTCCACGCTCAAGGTGGGCCAGGTCGAGAGGCTCGTAGGCCCGGCATATCCCACGTGGAGCTGCGAAACGTTCGCTGGATTCATCGACCGATTTGGCCTCGATCCCAAGACAAAGGTCAAGGACCTCTCCCGCGGCATGGGCATGAAGTTGCAGCTTGCTTGTGCGCTCAGCCACAATGCCAAGCTGCTCGTTTTGGACGAAGCCACCGCGGGCCTTGATCCCATGGCGCGCGAGGAACTGCTCGATGAGCTGCTTGCCTTTGTCGCCGACGGCCAGCGCAGCGTGCTGCTCTCGAGCCACATTACCTCCGACCTCGATCGCGCCGCCGACCGCGTCATCTGCATCGATAACGGTTCGATTGTGTTTGACCTGCCGCGCGAGGATATTACCGACCGCGCCGGCATCGCCCACTGCACCCAAGCGCAGGCCGCCGAGCTTATGGCTTGCGTCGAAGGCGCCCGTGCCGCCCACCACGCCTATAGCGTGGACGTGCTCGTGCCCAACCGTCGCGAAACGCTCGAGGCCTTCCCCGAGATTCCCTGCGACCGGGCAACCATTGACGACTATCTTCGTCTCATGCTGAAAGGGGCTTCGAAATGAAACGCGCCTTTATGTCCGATCTCGCTATCGTTCGCACGCTCATCCCGAGCATCGCGGGCGTCGGCTTGTTCATCTTCGTCGTGCTGACGCTCGCCAACGCGTCGGATGGCGATTCCGGTATGAGTGCCGGCGCCTGCGCGGTCAGTGCCATGTCGCCCATCATGGTCATGAGTTCGCTGGCCGGCTTCGATAATCAAAACGGATGGGAGCGCTATCGGGCAACGCTGCCCATCTCGCGCAAAGACATCATCTGCGCACGCTACCTGTGCATCGTTGTCTTCTCGGCCATCATGGCCTGCGCCGCCGTGCTTTTGAACATCATCGCCCTTCCGTTCTTCGATCACACGGGCATACCCCCGACGGGACAGACCGTCTTTGAGATCACAATCGCTTCGACCGCGTCCATGCTCATCTCCCTCATGATGGTGTTTTTGGCACAGCCGCTGTTCTTTCGATTTGGACATATGGAGGCGCTGCGCCTTTCCGTCGGCCTGTTTGCCCTGCTCGGGTGCCTTGCCATGGCAGCGCTGAGCTCCTCCAACCCCATCAGCAACTGGCTTATGTCGATTGCCGGGGCGAATCCCGATCCCGCCGTCCTCGGCTGCCTGTGTACAGGAATCGCGGTATTGGCCCTCGTGCTATGTGCACTTAGCTGCATCGTCAGCACCAAGGTCTACCGGGCACGCGACCTGTAGGCAAGCGGATCTCAGCCCACGCAGGCCACAATCGGTCGCAATCGCCCATCCGTAAATCCGTGACAAATGGCATGTCCCCGGCCCGTGCGCAACGTTCTATAATCAAAGCGTCACGGGCCTCGGCCCAATTTCGATCATCCAAGGGAATGTCTTTTTGGTCATTGTTCTTTAGGGAACGGTCAATCGCATAGAACCACGAAAAACGGCCGTCTTGCGGCCGTGGTTTGTTGCGCCGTTCCGTCTCCATCATCTGCCACATATGCACCTGATAGGAAAGAACAATGAACTCTGCGAAATCTCAATCCTTCCCAAAAGCCACCAGCTTCGACACGGCACTCGTACGCTCTAAGATTATGGGGCGGAACCCCCTCAAACTCTGCGAAGAGCTCCTTTGCGATGCGAGCATTCCCCGCGGCGCCCGTGTCTGCGACCTTGGGTCGGGCACCGGCATTACCAGCGCCCTGCTCGCCCGCGAATACGGGTTTGACACCTGCGCCGTCGATCTGTGGAGCGACCCCGTCGAGAACCGCGCGTTCTTCGATTCGCTCGGCATTCCCCGCAACACTATTCACCCTGTTAAGGCGGACGCCTCACAGGGTCTACCGTTTGAGCACGGCTATTTTGATGCGGTCGTGAGCATCGACTCGTACAACTACTACGGTCGCGACCCGCACTATCTGGGCGAGCGCCTACTCCCCTACGTAAAGCAAGGCGGGATGCTCTACGTAAGCATCCCCGGCATGGTTCGCGACTGCCACGACAACCTGCCCGCCTGCCTGCTCAAATCCTGGACATCCGAGCAGCTCGACTATATGCACGACATAGCCTGGTGGCGCGCCATGATCGAGCCGACCCCCGGCGTCGAGATTGTCTCGATGCACCCTATGCTCTGCACGGACGAAGCGTGGAAAGACTGGCTCGCCTGCGACAACGAGTACGCAGCAGGCGACCGCGCTGCCGTTGAAGCCGGCGCGCTCGAATACCTCAACACCATCGCCATTGTGCTGAGGAAGCTCTAAACAATAGCCGCGCGAGCCGTAAACAAACGGCCTCGCGCGGCTTCTTTAAAACGAGTTCTGAACAAACACAAAGCGCAATACGCTACTTGCGCAGCGGCTTGGGCAGCGGAATGCCGGCGGCGATAACGGCGGCGATGATCATGCAGACGATACCCTTGAGCGGGAAGCACATGAGCAGCAGGCCCACGACCATGACGGGCTGACGCATGACCGCGCCCATCGTCGATGCCGTGCAGACGGCGACGCAAAAGACCGGATCGGCACCGGTGAGGATGGCAAGGCCGTAGCCCAGGCTTACGCCCGAGAAGATAACCGGGAAGAAGTGGCCGCCGCGCCAACCAAGGTTGATGAGGGCGGGTGTCAGCATGGCCTTAACAAGACCGGTCGCGATAAGCACGCCGGCGGGGATGGTCAGATAGGTCTCCATAAGCACGTCGGCTTGGGTCTCGCCGGCAAACATGGTGTAGGGCAAAACCGTGCCGCAGATAGCGAGGGTCAGACCAGCCAGCATTGCCTTGACGACAGGGCGCTCCCCTATGGCATGGGACAGTGCCTCGCTTGCATGCTCAGAGACAAAGTATAGCCAGCCGCAGATTGTTCCGATCAGCGACAGAGGAATGAGCCAGACAAGTTCCAGGTTGCCCACCTCGGCGGACTCGAACCTGGGCATGCCCATGCCGCCGCCCACAAGCTGGCCAAGCAGCAGGTAGGTGCCCAGACCGCCGGCAATCGCAATGCCGTAGACCACAGTCTTTTGCGCCTTTGCGAGCTTGATGGTGATCTCATCGGATGCGGGGTCCTCGTCGCCGTCGGCGCTACCGGCAAGCGGTGCCACAAAGCCAAAGACGGGCGCGGTAAAGAGCGCCGTCAGGGCAGCCTGGGTGCCCAGCAGCGTGAGCTCCCTAAACTCGGCGCCAAAGCGACGCATGCGGTCGCCGACCCAGCTGCACAGACCCGCGATAACGCCGGTCAGGCCGGCCTCCGGTCCAATACTTCCGCCAAACAGCAGCGGCAGCAATGCCGCGAGCGAAAGCTTGCCCAGATTGTCATACGGGTAGCGTCCGTCTTGTTTGACCTTGGCCATCACCTGGTTAAGGTCGTCGGTCTTGGTGCCCGTAATCTTTTCGTACAGACCGATCAGCAGGCCGCCCAGTAAGCAGACGAAAAACGGGTACGGCAGAAAGCCAAACGGGCCGCTGGCAAGCTCGGGCGAAGCGACGCCCAGCGCGTGCGGAATCTCGGTCCATAGATAGTCGATACCGTGCTCCATCGCAAAAAAGAACAGCCAGACCGCGGCGCCTGCGAACGCACCGGTCACGGCAACGCTAACTAAAAACAGCGCACGGTTTTTGGGTTTTGCAAGGCTATCCATCGGGGCCTCCCGTGGTCAAAGTCGACAAGGATACGTTTTATTGTAAGACGGGCATAGCGAGGGCGGGCCAACCATCCACGCCGCGAACGGCGCCATTGGGCGCCGCACGTGTAAGTCCAAGGCTTAGCTGCCGATAATCGATGCGATCTGGTGCAGGTTATCGGCAAAGTAAATCCCCTGCTGGCGCTGCGGGCTCGAAAGTCCTTTATCAATCATGTGCTCGAGCAGCGCCTTAAGATCGTTGTAGTAGCCCCCGAGGTTGTACAGGATGCACGGCGCACTCAAGTGCCCCAACGACACGGCGGACATGACCTCGGCAATCTCCTCGAGCGTGCCCGTACCGCCCGGGAAGGCGATGAACGCGTCGCCGAGCTCGATCATCTTGGCCTTACGCTCGGCCATGTCGCTTGTCACGATGAGGTCGTCAATACCGTCGTGTTGAAACTCTGCCTCAATAAAAAAGCTCGGCTCAACACCCGTCACGTGTCCACCCGCCTCGAGCACGCTATCGGCAAGCGTGCCCATCAGGCCCGACTTGGAGCCGCCGTATACCAGCGCGTGGCCGTTGGAGCCAATCCACGTGCCGAGCTCTCGCACTGCAGGCAGAAACGCCGGGTCGTTGCCGACGCTCGCGCCCAGGTACACCGTGATGTTCATATGCAATCCCCCTCGTCGTGACGCGCGGCACCCGTTCTATCGTTGCCGGCGACGATACTCGCGCACGCGGCGCGACAGGTCAGCGAGCTCGTCACGATCGAGCTCTTCCAAATGCTCAAGATCGTCCATAAAGCGCGCCATGGTGTCCTTTTGGCGCAGTTTAATGAGCGTATTGCAGTAGTTCACCGCCACGCCCGTGAGCATGGCAATGTAGAAGATGCTAATAACGCTCAGGACGACGGTAATAGCGCGGGCGACCGGCGTTTCGGCCGGGATATCGCCAAAGCCGATGGTCGAGACCGTCTCAAAGCTAAACCAGAGACCATCGCCAAACGTAAGGGTCGTGGGCTCGGACAGCCAGACAGCCGTCGAGCACAGCAGATAGAAGATAAGGAACAGGCCCGTGATGCGCGCAAAGCCAGCCTGGCGCAAAACATCGGCAAGCGTCCTCAACTTGTTCATCGCGACCCCTTTTCCCAGACGCCCCATCACATTCGCTCGGTATTGTCCCACAACCGGCACTTGGGCAACCGACAGCTAGGGACGTTCCTTTTGTGCCGGCAGAAAGGGACTGTTCCCCAACTGCCGGGCGGAACCGTTTAGCGGCTCAGCTGCCGACTAAGCATGCTGAGCTGGTATCCTTATGCGAAACTATCTCAACTCGATAGGATTTCATGTGAAACCTTCCGCCGTCCTTCGCTTAGCCCTACGCCGCACCCTGGCCGTCGCGCTTGCCGCACTCGCCATACTGAGCACCATCATGCCCGCCCCCGCCTTTGCCACCGACTCCGACCAGCAGGTCAAGACGGTCCGCGTTGGTTGGCTCGTCAACAACAAAGGCTTCCAGGAGGGCACGCCGGGCGAGCGCCTCTCGGGATGGGGCTACGAGTACCTCCAGACCCTCTCGTATTACACAAAGGGCTGGCAATACGAATACGTCAGCGGCACCTTCTCCGAGCTTATGGACATGCTCGAGGCAGGCGAAATCGACCTCATGCCCAACATCTCGTATTCGGCAGAACGCGAGCAGAAGCTGCTCTTTTCCTCGAACCCCGAGGGCACCGAGCGCTACTACATCTACGCCAGGCCCGACCGCGACGACCTGGCCAAGGGTGACCCCCAGGCGCTCCAAGGCCTCACCATCGGCTGCAGCCCTGGCGTTATGCAAACTATCGTCGGCCAGCAGTGGCTCGCCGACGAAGGCGTTACCTGCACCTATAAAAAATCGACACCGGCAGTGCCCTCTTTGAGGCGCTTGCAGACGGCGAGGTCGACGCCGTCATCATGAACGACACCATTTCGTCGCCCGATGCGTCACCCATGTTCTACGTAGGCTCGAGCGACTACTATTTTGCCGTTCCCAAAAGCCGCCCTGATCTGATGAACGACATCAACGCCGCCATGACGACCATCGCTCGCGATAACCCGCGCTATAACGAGGAAGTCAAATCGAGTTACTCGACCCAAAACAGTGGCTCGTCATCGCTCACCGGCACCGAGACCACCTGGCTCAAAGAAAACGGCAATACCATCACGCTCGGCTATCTTAAAAACCAACTTCCCTACTGTACGCAAAATGACGACGGCGAGATGGAAGGGTCGCTCGCCTCGCTTGCAACGACGTTGCACGACAAGTTTGGCATTACGGTCAAATCAATCGCACTCTCGAACAACAAGCAAATGATCAAAGCCCTTTCCAACGGAACCATCGATGTCGCCCTGCCGTTGTTTCGCGACTACTGGCTCGCCGAGCAGACAGGGGTCATCCAGTCAAACTCGATGGGAACGGTTTCGCTGACCGCCATTCACAGTGGCAAAAACCTGAACAGAGACCTTAAGAACATCGCTTGTACAAAGAGCACAATCGTTAACCGTTTTGAGCTCGAAAGTCTCTTTCCGAACGCAACGGTAACCGAGTATTCGAATGACGGCGAGGTGCTCAAAGCCCTCAATGAGGGGAAGGCACGTTGCATCATTGTCCCCAGCACGCGCCTGGAAACTCTCCGCGACATCTACGACATCGAGGATTTCGAAACACAGGAACTCACCAACACGGCGCAACTATCGTGTTTAATTTCGCGCGGCAAGCCCGAGCTGCTGGGAATCATCAATAAGGGCATCGTCAATGCAGGTGAATCGCTCTCTGCAAACAGCTATTTCCCCACATCGTACTCGGCGCAAGAATCGGATGCGTTCCGACTTCTCTACCGCAACCGCATCGTCATTGCGGCAGTTGTCATCTGCATTTTGCTCACCGGCATCGCCATCCTTGTCTGGTCGCTTTACCGCGCACAGGAGGAACGGCAGAAAGCCGATGCCGCCAACGCCGCCAAAACCGCTTTCCTCACGCGCATGAGCCACGACATCCGCACGCCGCTCAACGGCATCCTGGGCCTTATCGAGATCGAGGAATTGAAGGAAGGCGATATCCAGGTCGCCCGCGAAAGCCGCGCCAAGGCGCGTGTTGCCGCCAATCACCTGCTCTCGCTAATCAACGACATCCTCGAGATGGGCAAAATCGAGGACCACAAGCTAACACTGGAACATGCGCCTTTTAACCTCAAAGAGCTCTGTGACGATGCGCTGGTGCTGTGCAAGCTCCGCGCGTCCGGTAGCGGCATCACAATGCAGGACAATAGCCTGCCGTACGCCACGGGGCCATACATGATCGGCAGTCCCACCCATATCCGACGTATCATAATCAACCTGCTAGACAACAGCATTAAGTACAACAGGCACGGCGGCTCCGTCACCTTTAGCTCACAGACCAAGCCACTCGATAACGGGCGCGCGCTCTTTTGCTTTAGCGTTTCGGATACCGGCATTGGCATGGCTCCCGAGTTTTTAAAGCATATCTATGAACCGTTTGCCCAGGAAGGTGACGATGCACGCAGCAAATTCCAGGGAACCGGCATGGGCATGCCAATCGTCAAATCGCTCATCGACATGATGGGCGGCACGATTGAGATTTCGAGTAAAGTTGGCGTGGGAAGTACGTTTAACGTCCAGATTCCGCTCGAGATCGACAAGAACCCTCAGGCAAAAGAACGTACGGACGAGCAGGCATACAGTTGCTCGCTTGCCGACATGAACGTTCTTTTGGCAGAAGATAACGAGCTCAATGCCGAGATTGCCCAGGCTCTGCTCGAAAGCGAGGGCATCGTCGTAACTCGCGTCGCCGACGGCAACGAAGCGGTCGACCTATACGTTGGCCGTCCCGCGGGTAGCTTCGATGCGATTCTAATGGACATCATGATGCCGGGCATGGACGGCTACGAGGCAACCCGCGCGATCCGCCTGAGCGAAAAGGCCGATGCGGCCGACATCCCCATCATCGCGCTCACCGCCAACGCCTTTGCCGAAGACGCCAAGGCGGCGCACGACGCCGGCATGAACGCCCATCTGCCCAAACCGCTCGACTTTAACAAGCTCAAAAACATACTCGCCTGTATCAAGAAAAACGGGGCTGTTTCGCTATAGTTTGTGCTCAACCACCATGCGCAGTAGAAAGGAAGCCAACGATGTTTAGGCCCTTACGTCGAAAGAAACGCGCCATCACCGACGAGGAAGCACGCGAGTTGCTCGCCACCTGTAAGCGCGGCGTCTTTGCCGTCAACGGCGACGATGGCTACCCCTATGCCATTCCCGTCAACTACTTCTTCGACGCCGAGCACGACAAGATTTATTTCCATGGCGCCAAGGCCGGCCACAAGGTCGACGCACTCAAGCGCGATGACAAGATCTGCTTTACCGTTTACGGCAACGAGTGGTACAAGGACGGCGACTGGGCTCCCTACGTTATGAGTACCGTTGTCTTTGGTCGTTGTCGCCTGGTAGATGAAGCGCCCGCGTTTATCGAGGACAAAGTCCGTCAGCTCGCGCTTAAGTACTACCCTTCTGCCGAAGAAGTCGAGGAGGAGATCGCCAAAGACATCAAGGGCGTCCAACTCTACGAGATTTCGATTGAGCATCTTTGCGGCAAGCAGATTCATGAAAAGTAGCGAATGCGGAAAACGCGCTCGCTACCCTCTGCGCTCCATGCGCCCACGCATTTTGACGGCGTGGGCGCATGGAGCAGCACTCGAATCGAGCGCCCCCTATACCCCAAAAACGTAGCGGTCCAGGCGCTCACACGCCTCCCTTACGCGCGAAAGCGGCAGCGCCAGATTCACGCGAATGTGGCAGGGTCCGTGGAACGGGCGGCCGTCCTGATACCCCACGCCAACGCGCGCCCCCTCGTCAAGCAGCCACTGAATATCGCGGCCATGCTCGCGACACCACTCGGAGCAGTCCAGAAACACCATGTACGTGCCCTGCGGACGTGAATAGGACACGCCCCCAAAATGCTCGTCCACGTAATCGCAGAAGCACTCGATATTACCGGCAAGCACCTGGTTGAGCTCGTCCACCCACTCATAGCCCTGAGGCTGATAGGCACCGATAAGCGCATGCATGGAGAGGACGTTCATCTCGTTGTAGTGAGTCTTGTCGGACACGGCGCACACGCGGTCGCGCAGCGTCTCGTTATAGATGATGTGGTAGCTGCCGACCAGGCCCGCCAGGTTAAACGTCTTGCTGGGCGCATAAAGGGCAACCGTGCGCATGCGGGCATCCTCGCTCACCGACTGCGTCGGGATGTGCTTGTGCCCCGGCAGGATGATATCGGACCAAATCTCATCCGAGATCACCACGCAATCGTGCTGGCGATAGATGTCCATGGCGCGCTCGATCTCGTCGCGCTCCCATACGCGGCCGCAGGGATTGTGCGGCGAGCAGAATACCGCGGCATGGACGTGGTTTTGAGCGAGCTTGCGCTCCATGTCCTCAAAGTCCATGCGCCACACGCCCTGATCATCGAGCTTAAGCGGGCTGTGGACAATACGATAGCCCGCGGCTTCGATAGATTTGGTAAAGCCGATGTAGGTGGGGCTGTGGACCAGCACCGCATCGCCCGGCTGGACATACGCGCGCAGCGTCGACACGACACCGCCCAGTACGCCGTTTTCGTAGCCGATATGCTCCGGCGCCAAGCCCTCGACGCCATTGCGGCGACTCTGCCATTCGATGATGCGGTCGAAGTACTCGGGACGCGGATTGAAGTAGCCAAACATGGGGTGCTGGGCGCGCTGAATGATGTACTCCTGGACCGTGGGCACCGTGGCAAAATTCATGTCCGCCACCCACATGGGGATGCGGTCGAAGCCCTCGTCGGGTGCGTTCGGAGCCATGCCGGGGATCTCGCCCCAGGAGTCAACGGCGATGGCGTCCATGCCGTGGCGGTCGATGATTGAAGTGAAGTCGTATTTCATGCTGAGCTCCCGTGCAAAGCGGATTGTTTTGGTAGGCGTTATTGTCCACCAGCATGGGCGGTTTTGGCATGGGGTTTGGCGCTTAATTTGACGGGTGCGGACGAATGGCTGGTTAGTCTCGCGCGTCGGTGATGGCGGTTATCGTCAACCTGGTTCCGTTGACCGTAAACGATATGTCGAGCCCAGCGTAAGCCAAATGGTAAATGCGGTTTGGCTCGTGCTTGCTACCCGCGCGGCGCGGATCTTGGCGAAGAACCTCAACCAAGCCAGGAATCTTTGCGGGCGGGACCATATCCTGTAGCGCTTGCGGAAACTCGACGTCGAGCTCTTGCCACGGAGCATCCTCAATCCAGCCTCCGGTCGCATCCGGGTGGCAGTCGGCAAACGGAATGTAGGGCTTAATGTCGTAGATGGGCGTGCCGTCGCGCAGGTCGGCCCCCAGCACATGGATGATCGGACCATCGTCGGTGAGCTCGACACAATCGAGCTTGACGCAGGTGAGCCCGATGGGATTAGGGCGAAACGGACTGCGCGTGGCAAACACGCCCACGCGCTCGGCTCCGCCCAGGCGCGGCGGGCGTACGGTTTTCGACCACTTGGCATTGGTGCCGGACCTGTCCCGCGTCTTGGCATCGGCGGCAATATCCTTGGCCGTGCCGCCGGGCGTGCCGTTTTCGAAGCGCCAGAGCAGCCATAGGTGGGAGAAGGAGTCCAGACCCTCAACCGCTGCGTTGGAGGCAAATTCCGGCTCAAAAACGATGCGCCCCTGCAGATGGGGCGCCAAAAAGCTGTTGCGCGGGATGCCGAACTTCTGCGGCAGGTCGGTATGTATGTGTGCAATAGGTTCCATGCCGGTCATTGTACGGCATGGGCGCGCGGGCGACGGGCCGCGATCCCCTCTCATCGTCATCTGCATGCAACCAACGGTTGCTTGGAAGGGCGCCTACTGCCGCGTATGCTTAAGCCATCAACCAGCAGAAAGCAGAAAGGAGCCGTTATGGCCTTTGCAGAAAAGCTCATTGCTGTCCGTCGCGCCCATCACCTTACCCAAGAGCAGCTCGCCGCCAAGCTCTTCGTCACACGCCAAGCCGTCAGCCGTTGGGAACGCGGCGAGGTCACACCGGGTATCGACATGATGAAGCTCATTGCCGCCGTGACCGGCGAGCCGCTGTCCCACCTGCTCGAAATGCCCGAGCACTATTGTCAGAGCTGCGGCATGATACTCACGCCCGACGACTGCGGCACCGATGCTGCGGGCACCGCGACCGATCATTACTGCAAGTGGTGCTACGACCACGGCCAGTACACCTACGAGACCACGATGGAGGCGATGATTGAGGACTGTGCCCCGCGGCTGGCACAAAACACCGGTATGTCGCTCGACGAAGCCGTCTCGCTCATGGGCGCCGTCCTGCCACAACTGGAGCGCTGGCGCACCGTGCAGGAAAACGAGGAGCGCTACGGCGCCGAAGCGCGGGCACGCTACGGAGACGAGGCGATCGACGCAGCAAACGAAACGTTACTGGACATGGACCCTCAGACATGGAACGACATGAAGGAACTTGAACGCGCTATTCTGGGTCAGCTCTCGATTGCCATGGGCGACGGCGATCCAGAGAGTAACGATGCCCACAAACTTGTCGCAATGCACCGTCGATGGATTGCTCTCAACTGGGGATGCGAGCCCCAAGACGAGGCGTACCTGGGCCTCGCCCACGGCTATCTTGCCGACCAGCGCTTTGTTGACTACTACGACAAGCCCTGCGGCACCGGAGCCACGGCGTTTCTGGTCCAGGCCATCGAATCGTCGCAGGTTCGCGCATAGACCGCAGCGGCTTTGGGTATCTCAATCGAAACCTCAACCGATTGGAGACCTATGGCTACTGATCATGAGCTCACGCTGTACGTTATGACCGGCTGCCCGTATTGCATAAAGGTCAAGCGCTTCCTGACCGATAACGGCGTGACCATTCCCGAGCGCAATATCTCGACCGACCCCGAAGCCGAGCAGACACTCATCGCCGTCGGCGGCAAGCGCCAGGTTCCCTGCCTATTCATCGACGGCAAACCGCTCTACGAATCGAGCGACATCATCGCGTGGGTACAGGGGCACCTGCTCTAGCACTCATTGGGGACGTACTTAAATGAGTAGATAGGAATTCAGTTTCTCAATTTTATAGAACATACGTTTGCTTTTATGCTATACTCACCTCAAGGCATGAGACGAGTCGAGAGCTCCTGCGGAGGTCCCCAATGACACGCTGGAGCGAGCTCGGTAAGTAAGATCAGTGGTTACCGCACTCGCCCGTCTCAGGCAGGCCGCGCTCCTGTTCGCCGTCGCCATCAAAGAACGGCACTCACAACCAAACGTTTCCGTTATCCGTGAGTCACACAGGAGTGCATCGTTATGGCAAAAAAGATTCCAACCTTTACGTCCGACACCGTTTCAAGCGCCCGCTCAGATATCAGCAGAATCGTTGAAGCCAAGAGTCTCAATCAAAAGGGCATCGATCATGAGACTTCGCTTGAGGGGGCATTGCTCATCGGGCGCCGTCTCGAACAAAAGACTGCCGGATATCCCGTTACCAATCTCAAAGGGCTGCTCTCCCCCGTCGGCGCTCATCTACACAAGCACTATGGCCCTCGCCTAGGACAATCCTATCTCACACGCTGCATTAAGCTCGCTCGCGCTGTTCCCAAAGGCGCTCCCTTTCGATCAGAGCTTGACCTAACTCACTATGAGTCGCTCGCTCGCGTCGCAAACGAGCACCTGCGCCTAGAGCTCATGAACGTCGCGGCCGACAACAGGTGGTCCTCATCGCACATCGCGCTTCACGCCAGATACCAGAGTCCGCAAGATGCTCCCAGCAACAGGGAATTCCGCGAGCTCGAATCGAACCAAGAAGTTTGGCGCTTTGCCCGCGCTTATACGGATGCCTGCGGAATCATTTCGCTCGAGAAGTTTGTTGAGCTCTACAATTCATACGCTCCCAAACCAGTCTCGATATTCGAAGTACATGAAACCATTTGGAAAATCAGAGACGAGTCGGGACGCATCGACAACCCCTGTATGTTATCCAAGGACGGAGAGCTGTACCTCATAGCGCCAGAACTAGACGACACGATTGAAGATAACCCTTATTACTACGACGACTACGGATATTGTTATCGAAAATACGAACGCCATAGCGAGTACACCGAGGAAATGCGTTCGCTGCGCGAACGACGCGTTCAGAGCAAAAAGGCAGCTATATTCGCTGGTCATAAGCAGCATTCGATTAAACTGCTCGATTATGAGGACGTCGTTTGCGGATATGCCAGCTACACACGAGCCGTTGAATATCTCAAACAGTATATTTTAAAGATTTCAAACTTAGCGCCGCAAGCCTTCACGCAAGAGAGGGCGAGTTCGATTTCATCATGGCAAAGCTCTTGCGCTCTATTGGTCTCAATGGCATGCCGACAGCGCAACAAACAATCGAAGATGCCGAATTTTTATTGATCGTCGTAGGACCCGATTTTTACGAACAGGCGAAGATAATCAAGGTCTCCAAGCTCCTCACAATAGTCTACGAAAACACCCCCCTGTGGGAGTTCAATGGACGCTCACATGCCGAGCTGAGAAGCGAAGAAGCGGTGGGTTCTCCGGTGACGACTTTACATCGAGAAAATCAATCAAAACAGGCTGCTTAACCGTATTAACTGCTTGCATTTTTGTCTACAAAACTGTATACAAAAAGAGAGGCCCTTATGGAGCTCATCGCTCGATGTTGCCCCGATCGAGATGGGTACATCATTTACCACGCCCTTGTCCCTCCTACGCGCAAGGTGCTCAGAGAAATCGGGATCGATCGATAGGAGGCACTATGGACGCTAAGCAGCTCGAGAAGATGATGGGGTTTGCTCCCGGAGAGCTGGAAAAGGCCGCAGAGGCATACGAAAAGGATGAGTGGCCAAAGGGTCGCACTATCAAGTTGGGAAGGCCGCCGATCTCCGATGAGCCGAGCGTTGTTTTGTCGGCACGCGTGGGTGAATCGGTTCTTGAGGCGTTTGACGCAAAGGCAAAGCGTCATGGGCAGACACGCACGGAGCGGCTCAGGGAGCTCATTACGCTCGATGCAATGATTGCCTAGTCCCCGCCAAACCCAAACGTGTACGTCAGCATCCAAAGTCGACATTTTTCGGCATCTTTGGATGCTGGTGTACAGCTTTTGCAACATTGTCGTTGGGGGCGTTCTTAAATGACTAGTCGATAAAGAACGCCCCAAATGACTAACTAGCCGTGGAAGCGGGCTATAGGTGCGAGTGGTTGTTCGCGAAAGACGCGATCGACGGCGGCGCGGTATTCGTCGACCTTTTTAGTCTTGCGTACGAGCTTGTGAACGGTAGCGGGGTCAATGAAGGCGCATTTGGCGTAGAACCACCACTCCTTCATGCGAAAGACCGCATTGCCGCCAATCTCTTCCGCGTACGCCGCAAACAGCGTGTCGTGGAAGCGCTGCAGCTCAGCCGCCGTGGCAGCAGGGCCGCCGGCAACCATGCGAGCCAGCGCGGGGTTCGCAAGCAAGCCGCGCCCCAACATTACGTGGCACGTTTCGGGATAGGCCTCCACCAGCGCATCCATGTCCTCAAGATCAAAGATGTCGCCGTTATAGGCCACGGGAAACGGCGCACGCTCCAGCGTCTCGCCGTAAAACTCCTTGCGCGGCGATCCCGTATAGCGGTCCTTTTGCACGCGCGGGTGCACGATAAGCTCTGCCAACGGCATACGGCAATACAAATCGAGCACACGCTCGTATTCGTCGTCGCTCTCCAGTCCCAGCCTGGTCTTTACCGATACCGGCAACGGCGACCGCTCGCACACGTCACTCAAGAACACCTCGAGCTCATCCAAGTTGCGCAGAAAGCCCGAACCCTTCCCCTTGGCGACAACCGTGCCCGAAGGGCAGCCAAGGTTGAGATTGACCTCGCGGTAACCCATGTCGGCGAGCACCTGCGCCGCCCACACAAACTCGTCCGCGTTTTTGGACATCAGTTGAGGCACCACGTTAAGCCCCTGGTTATTGGCGGGATCGGCCTCTTTAAACGCCTTGCCGCCAAAGCGGTTGCCCACGCGCGGCGGCGGCAAAAACGGCGTGTAATAACAATCGAGCGCACCGAAACACTCCGCATGCACGCGACGGAACACATGCCCGGTAATCCCCTCCATAGGGGCCAGCGATAAATACATCAACATCCACTCTCAACTCAATGTGACAAAGGGACAGTCCCTTTGTCACATTGCAAATCATCATACGAGTGCTTATTTTGGCACACATACGTATCGGGCGGCATCATCGCGTGGGCACAGGAGCACCCGCTCTAAACCAGGGCAGTCGTGGCACTTTTGCCGTATGACCTGCGCTCACCGATGGCGGGATTCTCTATACTGAGTCACATATGACGGCATCGCGCCACAACGACCGCCACGACACCAAGGACCAGCCATGGCAGCACTCTGCGAACAAGAACGTAAGCGCATCCAGCGATACTGCATCTGCCCCAAGGTTGCCGGAGCGGCGCTTGCCATGGCATTCGTGCTGCCCTTATTGATCATTCCCTTCGAAATGATCGACGACATCGTCTTCCATCACGAAGGCTTCCAAGAGACGGGCATGATGACCGCCTTGGTGCTCACCGCCATCGAGCTCGTCATATTCTGCTATTGCGCTCTCGCCCCGCGCTTTGGCATGCGTGGCAAGCAGTGGAAGGAAATGCAGTACCGGCTCGCCGTCGAGCAGAGCGAAAAAGACCGCTCGGCACAGATCGCAGGCGTTGTTGGCACGCAGGCCGCCGCACGCCTGCTCAAGAACAGCGACAACGAGGCTGCACGCAACCTGGGCGGCGCGGCAGAAGTCGCCGCTGCCGTAGGCGCCGTCGCCACCGCGGCAGACGTGCTTGCCGAGAGCTTTGCCAACGCAAAGGCCATGGCAGAAGCCTGTGGCGTGCCCATCCCCCGTGCAAAAAAGTGGATCGTCGCGCTTGTGGCGCTGCCCCTCGCAATCGTGTGCGGTGCCTATATCCCACAGCTGGCGCAGGGAAACATCGAGATGCAAGAGAACGCCGCGGCCGCGGCCGAGCAGATCGCCATCGCTCGTAAGGCGCTCGAGCCCTCATGCGAGTACGTGTCCGCCGATAACCCCTACGAGCGATATCAAGACTACGGCTATCACGTCCGCGGCTATCTGCACGACGGCGACTCCGATGCCCAGAAAACCTATACGTACCTGGATTTTGACAACAAGGGGACGCTCACGGAAGTGAGCTACGCAGCAGAGGTCGACCCCGGCGCGAGCCTCGAGGACAACCTCGCCCGCATCGAGCTCGATCTTGACGAGCTTTCCTCTGCCGTCCAAACCATAGACGTCAAGACCGCAAGCCCCGAGCTCCTGGCACCGCAGAAGCTCCCCGAAGAGTTTAGGCAGGCTTTTTTGAACGGCTCGCTCTACGAGAGAATCTCTATCAGGACGAATGACGGCCCCGTCAAAGCGTATTGCTCGTTTGATACGGATCCCAAGGACGAGTTTGACGAGTACACCCATCCGACCATCCGCATCACGTTGATGGGCAAAACGAACTAGGTGCAGGGAGATGAATGTGACAAAGGGACTGTCCCTTTGTCACATTATTCGGAGCGTAGGGCCTCCACGGGGTCTTTCTTGGATGCGCTACGGGCCGGCAGCAGGCCGGCGACAACCGTCAGCAGCACCGAAATCGCGATGAGCACCAGCGCATCCTGCACAGGCAGGCTCATCAGGTTGGGGACCTGCTTGGCCGCAAGCGCCCAGGCATTGACCGGGAAGCTCACGAGCACCACGACGACAATAGCAAAGACGCCGGCAATGAGGCCTTCGATAAAGGTCTCGGCATTGAATACGTTGGCCACGTTGCGCTTTGACGCGCCGATCGCGCGCAGGATGCCAATCTCCTTTTTGCGCTCCAGTACGCTGATGTAGGTGATGATGCCGATCATGATGGAGCTCACCACCAGGCTGATACTCACGAATGCGATGAGCACCAAGCTGATGGTGTTCACGATGTCGGTCACCGAACCCATAATGATGCCCATGTAGTCGGTGTACGAAATTGCCCGATCATCATGGCCGGCGGCTTTGACCTGCTTGTTGTACGCATCGATGTGATCGAGCACGCGCTCCTTGGCCTCAAAGTCGCGCGGGAAAATTTTGACCGAGATGGGGTCCGCCTCGTCCGCATAGCCCAACGTGGTCAGATTGTTATCGTAGGTGAGCTTTGACGCCTTGGCATAGCTCATCATGAGCGAGCTCAGGTCTTCGGCGTCCATGTTGAAATGGATGGCACGCGCAAAGGCGCTCGCATCCACACGCATAGCGCTCGCTAGGTTGGCAAAACTCGAAGATATCTGCATCGCCATCTGGCCCATGAGCCCTGCCGCGCCCGCCTTGAGCTGAGCTGACACCGTCGCCGCAATCTGATCGCTGATCGACTTCATCACCTGATCCATAGCCTGTTGCAGATACGGAGCCAGCTGATTTTGCACGTAGTCGGTCATCGCGTGCTGCAGGCGTTCGGCCAGGGCATCGCCACCGAGGGCCTTGAGCTGGGCCAGGATTTGTTGGGCTGCCGTATCACTCTCAAGATACGTCGAGAACGCGGCGGCGAGCTTTGACGCGTCCTTAAGATCTTCGGGTGACAGTGCCCTAAACTGATCAGACCGCAAAAAGCCCTCAAACAGTTGGTTGGCAAGCGTTCCCACCTGCTGCATTTGCTCGGGCGTGAGCTCCAAACCGTCAAAGACGCCCGAGAAATCTGGAGCAGGCGCTTTGGCCATGATGTCGCTGAAGTCGATGTCCCTCCCAACGCCCGAAAGGTCAATATCCAACCCGGACAAGTCAAGACCCGACAGGTCCATACCGCCGGCCGCGCCCGAGAGTGCAGACGCATCAAACGAAAACGCGCTCTTCAGCGCCGCCTCGTCCACGCTGAACATGCTGCCCAGGTCCACGCCCTGTTTGGCTTCACTTTGCAGCTCGTCGAAGGTCTTGCCGGTAAACACGTCTGTCTCGGGGTGGGCAAGCTGCTCTTGCACAATCTGCGAATTGGCAGCGCGTTCCATAAGCTGGCGGGTCAGCGCATGCGTATAGGCAATGCCCGGAGACAACGCACTCGCATTGGCTGTCTCGTTAGGTCGCACCACGCCCACAATGTGCACGTCAATACCGTCGGCAACCTTGGCGGCCATAAAGTCGGCGTCGCCAGACATATCGGTCCACATGCCGGTCTCTTCGTTTTTGCGATAGGCATCGGCCGGCGACAGCACCTTAAACGTCGTGGACAGCGCATCGTCGTAGGTAAAATCGGTGCCAGTCTCGGGCGTCTCGGCCTTGCCGTCGGCCGCCATGGCACTGTTAACCAGGTCGTTGAGCTCATCGATATCCAGCGCACCGATGCTGTAGAGCGTGTAATCGCCCACCGTGCCGCGGCTCGAAAGCACCATCACGGCTTCGTTGGCGGACGTGGGCCAATGACCGGCAACGACATCGTACTGGCTGTCGAGCAGACTCTGATCGTCAATCATTTCGTTGAAGACCGAGGTTCCCATGGACTCCATGCTCACCGTTGCTGCTGAGCTCGCGCCGCCGCTCATGGCCTCGGTCATGGCGTTGGGCACCAGCCGGACAGGCTTCTCATCGCCCTTGCCGGCACGATAGACAACCGGCGATACACCGTAGCCGTACTGAATGGCGTTGACCTCTTTATCGATGCCGTCGCCACCGGCATCGAGCCATGCCTTAAAGCTCGTCATGTCGTTGGACTTAACGCTCGCAAACATATCCTTTACGGCCGTGACCACAGGGATCCTATCGGTCCCCTGAGCCTTGCTGCCGGCACTGTCGTCGGACGAATCCACGTTTTCAGGCGAGTCATCATCCGTGGCCCCCTGTCCGCCCATCATAGACGACAGGTCGTAATCCTGCTTGGAAATGGTGAGCGGGTAGCTCGAGAGCGTATCCTCCTCGACCTTTTTGATGTAGCCGTTTACGCCGTTGGACAGCGCCAGAATCGCCGCGATACCGATAATGCCAATCGAGCCCGCAAAGGCAGTCATGGCCGTACGGCCCTTTTTGGTCATGAGGTTGCGAGCAGAAAGCCCCAGCGCCGTCACAAAGCTCATCGAGGTTTTGCGCGTAGGCTTGGCCTCACGACGCGCGGCCTTGGCAACATCAAAGGGATCGGAATCGTCGGTAATCCTGCCGTCCGCCAGGTTGACGATGCGCGTGGCGTACCGGTACGCCAGCTCGGGATTGTGCGTGACCATGATGACCAGGCGGTCGCGCGCCACGTCCTTGAGCAAATCCATGACCTGCACGGATGTCGTTGAATCCAAAGCGCCGGTCGGCTCGTCTGCCAGCACAATCTCGGGATCATTAATCAGGGCGCGGGCGATGGCTACGCGCTGCATCTGTCCGCCCGATAGCTGGCTCGGGCGCTTGTTAACGTGCTCGCCCAGGCCGACTTTCTCCAACGCCTCGCGCGCACGCTGGCGGCGCTCGGCATGCCCCACGCCCGTGAGCGTAAGCGCCAGCTCAACGTTTTCTAAAATGGTCTGATGCGGAATGAGGTTATAGCTCTGGAACACAAAGCCGATGCGGTTGTTGCGATAGGCATCCCAATCGCGATCGTGAAAGTCCTTGGTCGAAATACCGTCGATCAGCAGGTCACCGGAATCGAAATGATCGAGCCCACCGATAACGTTGAGCATCGTAGTTTTGCCCGAGCCCGAGGGACCCAGAATGGCCACGAACTCGTTATCGCGAAAAGACAGGCTCACGCTGTCGAGCGCCACCTGCGCAAACGACTGCGTAACGTACCTTTTGCAAATACCTTTGAGCTCCAACATGGACGGCAACCTCTCCTGCGCAGGCACCCTGCCCGCTCTCCCCCGCCGTTCGTATTCGACGCGTTTGTCCTACTCTATCTTGTCATTGTCATACACGCCGCTCAAAAGGCCTACTTTTCCAATCCACACGGCATCACGTTATCGCTACCGCGATGGTCTTTAGTCACAGCAGCAAAGAAGCGATAGCCACCCGAGAAGTTATAGCAGTCAAAACCGTACTGAGCGAGGATGCGGCAGCCAATGTAGCTGCGAAGACCACTTTGGCAAATAACATAAACAGGCTTTGTCACGTCAAGCTCCCCCAAGCGAGCACGCAAGTCATCGACGGGAATGTTCACAAAGCCGTCGATATGTCCGCGGTCATACTCGCCAACCATACGGACATCGAGCAGCTGCACACTACCATCGCGCGGCAGATCCGGTTCCTGCTCCCAATGCCACTGCTTGAGCATGCCCGAGCCCACGTTTTCGATCAAAAAACCGGCCATGTTCACCGGGTCTTTCGCCGAAGAATATGGCGGCGCATAAGCCAAATCCAAATCCTTGAGCTTATCGGCCCGAATACCGGCCTGGATTGCCGTCGCCAGCACATCGATGCGCTTGTCCACGCCATCGATGCCCACAATCTGCGCGCCCAGCAGACGCAAGGTTTCCCTCTCAAACACAACTTTCATGGTCATGGGCGTGGCCCCGGGATAATAACCCGCATGCGATCCAGGTGACAGCACGACGTTCTCGTAATCGATTCCCGCCGCACGCGCTGCCTTCACAGAAAGGCCCGTGCTCGCAGCTGTCAAGTCGAACACTTTGATTACCGAAGAACCCAGCGAGCCCTGATAGCGACTGCCTAAGCCACAAATCACGTCGGCGACGATACGTCCCTGCTTATTAGCGGGGCCTGCAAGGGAAATCACCGCGTCCTTGCCCGTCACCTGATGCTTGACCTGCACGGCATCACCCACGGCATATACGTCAGGAGCAGACGTCTCCATGCGGTCGTTCACCACAATGGAGCCCTTGATGCCCAGTTCGATACCAGCTTTCTTTGCCAAATGGCTCTCGGGCGCAACGCCGATAGCGAGTAGCACCATATCGGCCGTAATGGAATCATCGCCCGCCACATGTGTGACCACACGGCCATCGGCCTCCTCAAAGCCCGTAACGTCGGCACGAAGGCGCAGGTCAACGCCATGCCCGCGGACCTCTGCATGAAGCAGCGTCGCCATGTCGTAGTCCAGGTTGTTCATCAACTGCCCGGGGCGCTGCAAAAGCGTCACCTCGAGACCCAAGCCACGCAGGTTCTCGGCAGCCTCAACACCGATAAAGCCGCCACCGATCACCACGGCGCTCCTCGGCTCATGCTCTTGCACATAACCATGAATGTGCAGCGTGTCCTCTACCGTTCGAAGGCTAAAGATCTTATCCAAATCGATTCCCGGAAGAGCGGGGCGAATGGGATGCGCGCCTGGCGAAAGAATCAGCTTGTCATACGTCTCGACAAATTCCTCGCCGGTGAGCAGGTCGCGAACGTCAACCGTATGCACATCGGGATGAATGGCGATCACCTCGTGGCTCGTCTTCACGGCAATGCGGAATCGATTCCAAAAGCCCTCGGACGATTGCAGCGTGAGCGCAGATTCCTCCTCAATCACGCCGCCAATAAAGTATGGCAATCCGCAGTTAGCATAGGAGACATAACCTGTGCGCTCAAAAACGACAATCTCCGCCTGCTCGTCAAGCCTGCGCAAGCGCGCTGCCGCCGATGCACCGCCAGCAACGCCCCCCACGATAACCACCTTCATAGTTAACGCACCACCTTTCCGCTGTAGCTATTGATTCCGCCGATGTTCTTCACGTTGACGTAGCCCGCACGCTGAAGAAAGCTCGCAGCGCGACCGCTACGAGCGCCACTCAGGCAATGCACGAACAGAGGCGTATCCTTCTTTGGATACTCGACAAGCACGCGATTGACGCCGTCGAGGGGAATGTTGATGGCACCGGGGATATGTCCCTGCCGATACTCATCGGCGCCACGCACATCGATCAACACCGCACCTTCGGTCGCACGGCACTCTTCAACACCTTTGTTGATATCCACCCCAGCAAATAGATTGAACAATCCCATGATGAGTCCCTTTGCTCGCTTGCCCTATCGTTTGATGCCAGTATGCCCGGAAGGCGCAGACCGGTTCCGTGACCAAGTCACCGTATGGGACAATTTTTTCTTAAGAGCGAGTGCCAGGCACTGGGCGGATAGGCACCATGGCAAAGCCATCGCTACGGCAGGCGTGTCAAACCGTCGACATCCAGAACAAGGATTCGCCCGCGCTTCACCTCGACAAGACCTTCATTGGCAAGACGACGCAGCACGCGCGTCACCGCCTCGCGGGCAGAGTTGATGTCACGCGCCAGCTCGTCTTGAGTGACCCGGAGCTCCATTGACCCCGTTGCCTGGCATCGCTCAACCAAATAGTCGGCAACACGCTGGTCGAGACGTCGGAAAAGCATCTGTTGGAGCACACGAACCACCTGAGAGTAGCGCCGCGCCTCCACTTCGAGCATAAAGACTTTGACGAAAATATTGTTGCTGGCAAGATGCTCGCAAACACCGATAGGCACAATAAGGAGCTCGGATTTCTCTGTTGCGGCAACCAACGTGCCAAAGGAGATTTGCCGAATTACGCACGAAGCTGTTGTAACGCAGCACTCGCCGCACCCAATCCTAAAGAGCGTGACCTCCTTGCCTTCCTCGGAAAGGAGGCTGACGCGGACACCACCCTGAACGATAAGGAACATGCCGGTACAGGAGCTATCGCTGCCGCCGATAAGCTGGCCGGCATCGAAGGTGCGCAAGGCGGCTTGCTCCAAAACGAGCGTCCTCTCGTCAGAAGACAGATGCGCCCAAAAAGGGAGCTTCTCTACAACGTTTTGCACCATGGTCATCTGCGACTCCTTCTCCCATGGTCTAATCTATCAGGAATAATAGGGAGCAGCAAAAGTCAACTGTCGCAAGAATGACCTGTACCGCAAGATCATCACCGAGGGCTTTGAGATTGCCGACGAGCGCTTTGAGGCCAACGCTTTGGTCATCTTCCGTGAGACAGGGAACCGTCAGCACACCATCAAGGCCGTTATGTGTGCCCTTCTGGGTCTCTAGGAGCCGTATCAATGGAAACTGTTTTGCCGGTGCCAGTGAGGAATGTTGGGAGCCGCACAAAAACGAACGGGACGGCACGTCGCGTGGCGCACCATCCCGCACATGGCATTGACAATGTGGCAAAGGGACTGTCCCTTTGCCACATTCGAACCTACTGTTCGCTGTTTGCGATTGCCTGATCGATCAGCTTGTCGAGTGCTGCGCGCTGCTCGGCGGAGCTGATGGCTCCCACGATTGGATCCCCTACGATGTTGCCATTCTGATCGATGACATACGTTGTCGGGAACGAGAACAAATTTGACGTAAACTTACCGGCCTCGCTATCCGACTTGAACCAGTTGTTCTTATATGTCACGCCCTTCTTGCTCAGCACGTCCTTGGCATCTGCAATCTCGCCCTTGTTGCCATCGAGCGTAAAGGAATTGACGCCCACGACCTGGCCGCCCTTCTCGGCAAGCTCCTGATTCAGGTCCTCAAGGTCGCCCAACTCACCCACGCACGGCTTGCAAGTGGTGAACCAGAAGTTCATGACGGTGACCTTGTTCTTAGAGAACAGCTCGTCGCTGTTCACGTCGTTGCCATCCAGGTCCTTGCCCGTAAAGCTGGGGAACTTCGTCGCCTCGCTCGAAGCATTGGCACCGGCCGTCATGCCAGCGGTCGAAGCGTCGACGCTCTCGCCTGCGCTCGGCGTGCTTCCACAGCCGGGGAACTCCTTCTCCAGGCTCTCGAGCTTGTCCTCGATCTCCTTGATCTGCTGTGCACCGGCCTTGAGTGTCTTAAGCTCATCCGCCGTGAACTTATCCTTGGCGCCGTCGATGGTCTTGAGCAGAAAATCGCCGTAATTGCTGCCATCCTCAATCATTGCCGAGTCTTTATTTGCCGCATTGAATACCTTTTCCCACAGCGCGTTATCACTCGAAAAAATCTCGTTCTCCTTCTGCATGAGCTTCGCATACAGCTCGGCGGCCTCGTCGGCATTGGCCGGCTTCTGCGCAGTGAGTTCTGCGATCTTAGGATCGGAGCTCGCAGATTCGTTCGCATTGCCACCGGGCGCCGAACATGCCACAAGGCACAAGGCCAATACCGGCACCATAAACAGGGCCGCAATCTTAGAAAGCTTCATGGTCATTCCTCCGTTTTGTCGAAGCTTGTTTACTTTTTATCGGCGGTCAAGGGAAGCTTTTCCGCCGACACATCCAGGCCATAGCGATAGCTGATGGCATCGACAGGACAGGCCCCGATGCACTTTCCGCACCGGATACATTCGGCATGATTGGGCGTGCGGACCACATCAACGTCCATCTGACAAACCTTTGAGCACTTGCCGCATGAGACGCATTTGCATGCATCGACCCGAATCCCCAGTAGGGACACCTTATTCATGAGCGCATAGAATGCGCCGAGTGGGCAAATCCATTTGCAGAAGGGGCGGTAGAACAAAACGCTCAGCACTACCACGGCAATGAGAACGGCAAGTTTCCAAGTAAAGAGCTGTCCCAACGCAGATCGAATGCCGGCATTAGCAATGGCCAGCGGAATGGCGCCCTCGAGCACGCCCTGAGGACAGACGTACTTACAAAAGAACGGGTCGCCCATGCCCACGTCGTTAACCACCAGCACAGGCAGCAATACCACAGCAAACAGCAGCACAACGTATTTGATATACGTAAGCGCCTTGAGCCTTTTTGTCGAAAGCTTTTTGCCGGGGATCTTGTGCAGCAGCTCCTGCAGCCAGCCAAACGGGCACAGAAAGCCGCATACAAAGCGTCCCAGCAGCACGCCGAGCAAAATGAGCGTACCGGTGACGTAGTAAGAAAAGTTGAACTTGGATGAACCTACCACCGCCTGGAACGACCCGATGGGGCACGCACCCGATGCCGCGGGGCACGAATAGCAATTAAGTCCAGGTACGCAGACGGTTTTTCCCGCGCCCTGATAGATGCCGCCTTTGGCAAAGTTTGGCAGGTGAATGTTGGTAATAAGTGTTGCCGCCGCCTGAATGAATCCGCGAAATCGGGCCAAAACATGCGACGCAGTGTTTTCTCTTTTATCCAATTCCGATACACTCCAAGCACAGCCTAATCGCTTTGGCCAGCACGGCATCCGCCTCGCCACGCATAACACCAAAGCACACCATGGCAATTCCGACGATCAACAAAGCGACCTGTACCACGGGTTTTACCGCTTTGAACAACCTGACCACTCCTTTCGTTACGTGACCATTGGACCATATCGACTATAAAATCCGTGTTAAGCGCGATTTGGAATGTGCAAGGAGACTGTTATGCGTATTTTGATCGTCGAGGACGAGCGGGCGCTGTGTGATGCAATCGCGCGCAGCTTGCGAAACTTGGCGTACAGCGTCGACTGCTGTCACGACGGACAGGAGGCGCTCGACTTACTGAACGTTGAGGCCTTCGACCTCGTGGTACTCGACCTCAACGTTCCCCGTATCGACGGCATGACCGTACTCAGGGAACTTAGGAAAACTGACTGCGAGACTAAGGTACTGATTCTGTCCGCACGTGGCGAAGTATCCGATAAAGTCGCCGGACTCGATGCCGGCGCCAACGATTACCTCACCAAGCCGTTTCATCTGGACGAGCTTGCGGCAAGGATTCGCAGCCTTACCCTAAGACGCTTTATACAAAGCGACATAGTTTTAACCTGCGGAAAGCTCAGCTTTGACACCAAGGCGCGCATCGCTTCCGTGGACAGCGAGGCCTTATCTCTTACACGCAAGGAAACGGGAATCTTGGAATACCTGATGCTTAATCAGGGGCGACCGGTAGGTCAAGAGGAGCTTATAGAGCACGTTTGGGATAGCAGCGTGAACAGCTTTAGCAACGCAACCCGCGTTCACATCTCGTCGCTCCGCAAAAAGCTACGCAGCGCTTTGAGATACGACCCGATTCGCAATCGGATTGGAGAGGGCTACGTTATGGAGGATAGCGAATGAAAAGGCTTTCGCTGCAATGGCGCATAACGATTATGACGGCACTGCTCACGTGTGCAGCATGCGTGCTGACGAACTGCCTGGTCGGCTATACGGGCATGCGCTACATGGATGCTATCGGCAGCGACATCTCGGCCCTTAGCGCAGCCGGCGTAGATGCACCTCAGGCGTTTGACCCAACGAAGGGGAGCCTCGATGACGAGGTCACGATCGTCGTAAACGACGCACAGGAGTCTTTTGGCACGACAGCCTGGTACATCACGGCTGGAGTCACACTCCTTGGCGGCGTGCTGGCATACTTTGTGAGCGGCCGTGCACTCAAACCGCTACGGGCTTTTGCAGCCCAGGTTGAGCGTGTGCAGCCTGACAACCTAAGCGAAATCAGACTCAGTGAAGATGTGCCCACCGAGCTACAACGATGCAGCGCCTCTTTCAACGACATGATCGCCCGTCTTGGCGAAGGGTTCTCTGCACAGCGTCAGTTTACCGGCAACGCCGCACACGAGCTGCGCACTCCGCTCGCCCTTATGCAAGCACAGATTGAACTATTCATCTCCGAGCACTCCGGTTTGCAACCCGAAACAGCCGAGCTGCTCGACCTGCTACAAGAACAAACCGAACGGATGTCGCGAATGACCAAGGTATTGCTCGAGATGAGTGAGCTTCGCAGCGTTCCTTGCGAGGACGATGTTGAACTTGGCCCCTTGTCCGAAGAGGTCCTCACCGACCTTGCGCCACTTGCCGAAAATAAGGGCATAGCCCTCAATTGTGCTGGAGACGCTTTAGTAACCGGGAGCGACACGCTCCTCTATCGGCTGGTGTTTAACCTGGTCGAAAATGCCATCCGTTACAGCCGCCCCGACTCGACTGTCAACGTCTCCATCTGCGACAACGACAGCCACGTGTTCCTGCGAGTCGAGGACCAGGGCCCGGGAATACCCAAGCAGTACCGAGAGAGCGTCTTCCAGCCGTTCTTTCGTCTAGACAAATCCCGCAGCAGGGCATACGGCGGCGCAGGACTCGGGCTAGCGCTCGTTTGGGAGATTGCAGCGCTTCACGGTGGCACGGTAGAGGTCGAAACAAGTTCCGAGAACGGAACCGTGATGCTCGTGACCCTCTCAAAGGGGGCCACCACGTGATCCGACTGTCCAGGAGTTCCACCCGGCATTGTGAAACGCGTCCCAAAACTTGGACATGAGGAATGGGAGGCAGTTCGCATCTATGCCGAGGACGAAGTCCTGGCGGGGATTCAGGATGCGCAGAGGAAGCTTACGGCAGAAAACTCCGACAGAGTCGTGACCGTCGGCGGCAACTGTATGGTGTCGCTTGCCCTCTTCGATTACCTGCACGGGAAATACGAGAACGTTGGAATCGTCTGGATCTATGCGCATCCGGATGTATCCACGCTGAATGATGGCTACCCCAACGCTCACGCCATGGTACTTGGCAGCCTTTTGGAACAGGGTGCACCGCAACTCGTTTCGCGGATGCGGCATCCGGTGTTTAAGCCGAGCGATGTCCTGCATGTCGGGCTACAGCAGCTCCACGACTATCAGGAGGTTTGCTTAAACAAGCATAGGTGTTGCGGTTTTAGCCGATGTCCTCATGGAGGAAAACGACATGCTGGGTCTGTCTGATTAAAGTCCAACAGTTTCCATGAGGCATCTAGCGCGGTAAAAGCTAAAGACCCGGGAGACCCCAAACTGTCAACCATCTTTACGGGTGCAAGGGAAACGGGCAAGACAGCCCCCTCTCGCTCCTATCCGAAACGGCGCTTGAACACGGCTGGATTGCAGCGAATGTCTCCGCCATGCCCGGCATGCTCGAAGATATCATCGAGCACACAAAGGAGGCCGCAGGCCGTTACCTCTCGCAGCCCCATACACGCGTGAGCGGAGTTCAAGTTGGGCAGCGGGGCGGTTTAGCGCGCCAATATAATCAAATCGTGCACTTCCATAGCCTCTCGTCTACGTGGTGTACCGTCGTCTCCCCTTTTATCAGAGTTGGGCGATTTTCAGGCACCCGAGCTGAACTCAAATTGAACTCAACGATGCCTTATCGGTCGAGGGCGTCCTAGCGAGAATATACAGAGGCGCACATTTCGCAGGGAACCTCCCATTCGTTATCATATCGGGATGCTGTCAAGGCAGCGTCAATGCGTTCGACCTACACCTTCTCGCTTTTCGAGGCCTCGTCTGCAGGACCATCGGAATCGATACGGAATCGATCGGCATACCATTCATCCGAAGCAATCACCTTATGGAGCATCTGGAGATGCAGGTCGACATAGTGGCAGAACGCCTTGCCGCATTCCACGAGAGGCGCATTGTTTCTCTCGTTGGGCTCGGCTCCAAAATTAAACTCGACCTCACAGCCCTCCCCAGGCACACCCATGCTCGGCAGAATATCAACGGAGAAGTGGACGAATCCAGACGTCACCTTGTATACATCTTTTACCTTTGGATCGAACTACTCGAGTAAGTCTTGAAGTCTTCCATCGGACATCTTCTCACCCGAGAAATCTTTCAGCTTGTTCACAGGCACACCTTGAAACACCTGCTTGAGAAAGTCATCCTGGTCTTCGGCGGCGAATAATGCGAATGTCCGCAGGCAGACTCCAACCTGTGCGCGGAGAAGCTGGGCGACGCAAACAAGATTCCTCGACTCGAGCATGGAGATGAATCCGTCTATCAGTCTCATCGCATACTCAGAGGAGGATGCCAGATATAGATCCCATTGGGTAAAGTCGCCGTTCATGAAGGGAATCACTGCATTGCGCTCGGCGACTCTCAAGGCACTCAGGCTTTGTTCTATTTTCTCAGCTTCTTGTTTGAACTGTTCGCTATCCAAAATGCCCCCAAATGCCGGCTTCTCAACAAATCAAAAAAGCAAGAGAGACAGAGATTAGGTTCCTGCTCCACTGAACCCGCGCTTCCAGTCGAGACACTCCTCCTCGAAGATCTCCCCAGAGTCCCGTCTCTCGCGCCCCTCACGGAACTGTCCATATCAGTGTAGCCAATCCAAGCACAGCCCCACCGCACGGCCCAGTCGCTTCCGGTCCTGCGTGGCCCCGTGAAGGCGGAAGGGCGTGGTTGTCGTCATCGCGTTCCTTTCTCCTCGTACCTTTTTGGGCATGCGTCACGGGCCCCCGCGCGGCGCTGAGAGCGAATCGGCGCAGGCTTGGGGCCAGTTGCGTAGAGGTTGAGGTTCGGGTTTCGCCGGCTTACGCAGCTTGGCGGGCAGAGCGCCCGGGCTCGCTGCGCCTAGGGCGCGGCGGGATCCGCGACGCCGGAGGTGTCGATCTCGCCCAGATTGGCGAGCTGGCTGATGAACGGGATACTCTCGTGTTCGTCCACCTCGACGCCGCCGAGCACGATGGTGCTGTAGCGCGTGTCGACATGGGTTGTGAACACGGCCGGGTCGAAACCCGAAGCGATAAAGCCAATGCCCGCGAGGACAACACCCGCGGCAACGAGCCCGCCCGCCACGGCGAGGTAGATCTTCTTCGCACTGGTCATGGTACTCACTCCTTTCTACGCTGCGAGATGCGCGGCAGCGCCGCCCTTCTCGCCCTTACCCTTCCAGAAGGGCGAGGCGGCCTTCCTCGCCCAGAGCGCCGAGAGGCGCGCGATCCGCTTGGATGCCTCCCAGGCGCCCACGCCCACGAGGAGAGCCACGCCGACGAAAGCGAGCCCGCAGCCCAGCATCGCAATCGCGTAGGGCGCGTGACCGACGGCCACGCCCGCCGCCACGAGCGCGAGCGACAACGCCCCAGCGGCGCCGAGTGCCGCCGCGACGATCCACACGCAGAGCGCCAGCACCCAGATGCAGATATAGACCGTGACGGCCACGGCGGCGAAGGCGGCGAGCAGCGGCACCCACACCGGGGAGCCCACGATGGTCAGCACCCACAGCAGCGCGGTGCTGCGCCGGCGCGTCCTCGCGATCGCGCGCGGCACGGCAGGCAGGTCATCGAGCGTGGCCTCCGCCACCTCGCCAGGCGTGCCCATGGCGGCCACGGCCTCCTCCTCGCTCATACCGTCCTCCATGCGGTCGGCGATGGCCTCCGCATAGAACGCCTTGGTCTCCTCCACCTGCTCGGCCGGCAGGCAGGCGAGCAGCTCGCCCAACCGGCCCAGAAACTCATCGCGCGTCATGGTGCGCCCCCTCAACGTATGCGTAAATCTCCCGTACGGACGGCCACTCGGCCAGGAACTCCTCGATGCGCGCTCGCCCGTCGTCCGTGATGCGGTAGTACCGGCGCAGCCGCCCGTTGTGCTCGGCGGAGCGCGCCGTGATGCACCCGGCCTTCTCCAGGCGCTTGAGCAGCGGGTAGAGCGTCGACTCCGTGAGCCCCATGCTCGCCGGTACGTCCTTCACGATCTGGTAGCCGTAGGACTCCTCGCCGGAGACGGCCGCGAGCACGCAGGCCTCCAGGAAGCCGCGCTTCATCTGTGCCTCCATCCGCACACCTCCTCTCGTCATATACTGTGCTATACAAACTATACGATGCAAGGTATTAGACGTCAACTCTCATCGCGAAGATTCTCCGGCCCCTGCGCGCTGCGAACGTGATGTCGCGGGGCGGTTGGCATTATGCATGAAACGTCAAGTAACGCTCTTTTGATCAACTTCCACTCGGCCCCATATGCCTTGCACAACACCCCCTTCGACCTCGGGTTCAAGAGAGCCACTAGGCTGGGCGTGCCGGACGGTAAGGTCCTGGACGCCATGGCGGACTTCTCCGATGCCATGCGGGTCATGGGTCTACGCCGATGGAGGCCCACGCACGCGGCAGGGCTCGCCCGTCACCGCTGGTCGCCGGACGGTCCCCACGCCCCGCTCGCCAACGCGCAGGCGACAGCAGCAGTCCAGCGCTAACTGGAGACGCCGGAATGCTCAGAAGATGCGTTTCCCACCGCTGCGGCAGAGCTTTTTGCAGGGGTGGCAATTTTTCCGAATATCGAGGTCAGCTAGGCTTCGATAGCCACCTTGGGAGCATCGCCAATAGACTCTTCCTTTATACGTTCGGCATAAACGTAGACGATACCCACAAATTCCAGTACCGAGCAACAGGAGTACAATTGCTGCATTGTTGCCACCTGATGGGAGATGGAAAATGGACTGCGATGGCTACCCATGCATTCCCATGCCGTTGATGTGCACCGCTTTTGTGTCAGGGCAGATCGACGCTGCGGTTGCAGGCATTTCCGACCCCGATTCGCGCACCATCGCCACGGCAGAAGCGCTGTACTTTCGCGGACAGGCCACCCTCGCTGCCAAGACGGCACGCCCCTATCTTGACGCCACCGACCCCGCACTGCGCTATTCCGCATGCCTTATCTGCGGATATGCCAGTCTGTCGCTCAATCGTATCGAGGATGCCCGCCGTTGCCTTGCGGGCATCCTCGATACGCCAACTGACGAGGAATCGCCCGCCGTCCACGCCACGCATATCCTATTCGCCTCCGCCGCGAGCGTCCTGCTGCACTTGCCTTCCCCGCATTCCGCCGAAGAGTTTTATCCGCTTGCGGCGCATCTGCCCGAAGGCCTGCGCCTGTTCGCCAGCTACGTGATGGCGCATGCCCTGTACCTGCGCGGCGAATATGGCCGCAGTCTGGGCATGGCGGAAAACGCCCTGATCATGAAACAGGGAAGTTATCCCATCTCGGAGCTGTTCCTGCACTTGTCGGCTTCCATGGCCTGCATGAGCCTCAAGGACATCGACACCGCAAAGGCACACTTCGGAGCCGCTTGGGACGTTGCGCGTCCCGACGGCCTTATCGAACTCATCGGCGAGCACCACGGCCTTTTGCAGGGGCTTATCGAGGCGTGTCTAAAAACGCAATACCCTGACGACTTCGCACGCATCATCGAGATTACGTATCGATTCAGCTACGGCTGGCGGCGCATCCACAACCCCGATTCGGGCGAGGACGTGGCCGACGATCTAACGACCACGGAATTCACCATGGCCATGCTCGCCTGTCGCGGGTGGACCAACGTCGAAATCGCACGCCATATGGGAGTATCGCCGGGCACCGTCAAAAACCGCCTATCCGGCGTATACGCAAAGCTTGGCATCGGCACACGCGCCGAGCTGGTCGCGCATATGTTGCGTTAGCGGCCAGACTACCTGGCATATCGAAAGCGTCCCGGGGGCCCGACGCTTTCGCACGCTCAAATTGGACATTTTGGCCATCGAACGGCACTACCGCCACGTGGCGCCTTCTCGCAAAATTGGATTATTTCCACCGATACCTGCGGGATGGGAGCCAAAGATGCTTGATCGCCGTTCGTTACTTGTTGCCGGAGCGTCCTCGCTGGCGAGCGTTATGTTGCCGCGCGTGCCGGGAAGCGCAAACGCCTTCATATTGCCGTTCGCGCCCACCGAAGCCCATGCCGACGAAAAAGACCCCTTCAGGGTGCTCGTTCTCTCGCGCACCATGTTTGGTGTGGTCGTGGTCGACGTTGCCAACAAGAATACGCCCATCACGGGTGCCCAGGTCACGCTCACATCGCGCTATGCCGCAGGCAAGCAACTCGCCGCCACGACCGATGACGAAGGCACGGCCATCTTTGAGGTCGCGCCGCTTTCGGAAGGCTACGTGGACGAGGCAACGCTTCTCGACGCGTACGACTTTAACGGCGGCATCTCCATTAGCATGGCAGGCTACCGCGATGTCGAGATTCCCCTCGCGCGTATCCAGGGCGGCACCGCCATAACCGTTCCAACGCGTCCGCTTTCCGACGGCGAGCCGTACTTTCGCCAGCTCACATTCGACGATTGGGACATCCAGTACGCCGACGCTACATTCATGGCACTGCCGAAGGACGACACGGCAAACGAGCAGCCCGACACGCACGCCTTTACCGTGCAGGCACATCTGCCACAGGGTGGACAGGCAACGCTGCACATCAACAAAGTGACGCCTGCCGCGGGCAGCTCACCCGAAAGCGTCACGCAGATCGGCCAAGTCAAGGCCAGCGCATCGGGCGCGGATAATCTGGCAATGTTCACACTCGAAGACAAGTTCCTCGATGCAGCGTCAAACCTTCTGGAAGAAGGGTGCAGGCTGCGCTTCGTCCTCGACTATCAGGGTAAAACCTACACGCTCTCCTCCCCCATGGCCGTTGTCACCGCGCCGGCCGCAAAGGCAGAATCGGGCTCGACCACCATCATTCCTACTACCATGGACCAAGAGATCACTCCGTTTGATTTTCCGGCGGCGTTTCCCGGCATCGGCGGCAACAAGTTCACCTGCTGGATGCCCTCGTTCCCCATTTTGTTCGATTTCTCGTTTGCCGGGTACGTGCTGTTTGGCGGAGGATACAAACCAGCCAGCTATATGAACGATTCGGGCAACCCTGATCCGGAATACTGGAAGAAATCGCCGCGCGAGTCGGGCGCCAAGCAGGCAAACCGCTACCTCGACGAAATGGAGGGGAAGTGGAATCAGTACAAGAGCATGAGTGCCGGTTCGGGCACCGATCCAAGGAACACCAAGCTCCTTCGCCACCACTGTACGCCGCTGTTCACGATGGATATCGCCACACAGCTGTACGGCTCGCTCGCCTACGATTGGGTGGGCAAAACCTGGGGCAGCAACAACGACCCCGCATACGGCAATATTAAAGCCCTCTTCCAGGTAAGAACCGACCTCAATTGGACCGAGCAGTTTACCCTAGGACCGGTGCCGTTTTTCCTAAACGTCAACCCCTGGGTGCTGGCGAAGCTGGCGCTCGCCGTGGGTGCCCACACGCACGGCAGCGGCGCGGCGTTTTTTAAAAACATTTCGCTCGACTATTCAAACACCTCGGGCTCATTCACCATCCAGATCGGGCTTGCCGTCACCTTTGGCGCCGGCGTTGCAGGCGTCGCTTCGTCTGCCGTGCGCGGCGCCGCATCCCTCACGCTGTTCATTGGGTACGAAAAGGCAAATGGACACCAGCTTCCGCGACTGCGCGTTGGTGCAGACGTCGATGTCGATGTGATACTCCAGTTCGTAATGTTCAAGTGGACCACCAAGGCTTGGTCGGGATCGTGGCCCACACTCCTCGATTCGTGGAATATGTCGGTGAACAATAGCAACCAGTATGTGCTCCAGCGCTCTGAGCTCGCATTGGGTGGAGATACGCCTTACACGTTGGATGCCCGCTTCGGCATGCCCGGCAACATCGAGGCGGGCGGCGTGCCGCAATTTATCGCATCGGCCACCATCGTCACCAACGCCGAGCTGCTCGCACGCGCCGAGGTTAAGGCCGCTGTCGTAAACGTCGCGCCCGTCGTGCGCGATTGGGATCAAGCGGTCACGCGCATTGAGCTCGAGGCGGATGCAGAAAGCGACGACACGGGACGGGTCGAACATTTCGTCCATGCACTGATAGAGAACGACGAAAACGCCGCGCCGATGTACGATTACACCTATATCGGCCAGGCAACGAACACCGTTGCCGACCCGAACGCCAATTCTGCCGGCGTGTCGGAGGACGAGCGTGGCGGCATAAAACCCTCGAGCGACAACGTACTGTTTTCCGGCGTGCTCAGCGAAGCCCACATGAAGCTAACGATGATTGCCGGCGTGGAGTGCCTATTCCGTATCGCCTCGGTGCGCTACGGCGAGAATGGTCGCTCGCGCCTGGTGGTGCATACAAAGACGAACGGCACGTGGTCCGCTCCCACGCCCGTGGACTTCTCCCTTGGGTTTGGCGAGGGCGACGTGGAGCGCAACGGCATATTCGATTACGACTTCGACGTGGTGGAATATACAGACGGGAGGAGAAACCAGGACGCCTACGTGCTGCTGGTCTCGGGCGAGCGCCCCGCCGGTGACAACACCCTTTTCGATACGGCGAGCACATCCGGCATACTGTCCGTTGTGCGCCTGCGCATAAGCAACGACGGAGTTCGCGTGATATCGCATACGTCATGGCGCAGCATCTCGCGCGGCCGCCTTCAGGAGGATGGCTACCATTGCCTGCAGTGCCCACGCATCACGGTGGGCAAGACGCTAGTCGACGGGCGCCTGTCGGGCGCCTACCTCCACCGCCGCGGAGCCACCGCAGAAAAGGCACTCGGCAGCGAGGCCGAGGTTGCGCTGGAGTGCTTTACCCTGTGGTCGGACGTTTCGGGCGACAGTCTCACGTTCCGTCAGGTCCTCCGCTTTCCGCAGGCACCGTCGAGCATCGAGCTGGGCACGCCCGAGAATATCAACGGCAAAATGGTGGTGCCCGTTGCATACGAGACTGCAGACGGTTGCGGCTGCGCATCGTACGCCGTGATCGGCCAGTCCATTGCGGGCTGGGGCGTTATGTCGCCAGATGCGGCAGTACCCCACGCGGTGCCGTGGCCGCAACACACGGGCTTTTTGGCTACCGTCAACGAGCAGCTGCAGCATATTACTTGGGCACGAGGCGCATCGGCATTTGCAACGCAGCCCGTGGGCGCCGCGGGCTGTGGCCCGGCATCGTTTAGCGTAAGCAACAACGGCAGGTGCGTGCTCTATGTAGAGAACACCGATGGCAAGGTGGGGCAAACCTACGACGAAGAAGGCAACCCAGTAGCAGTGATGGGCAAGCACTTCCGCATCTTCGCCAGCACCTTGGCAGGTGATCTGTTTACGGAGCCGTTCGTGATGTGCGAGCTGGACCATCCCGTCGATCAGATAACGACATTTTTGACGTCGGGGGGCATGCTCTCCGCGCTCGCCACGCACATTGTGAGCGCGGAGAAGAGCGAGGCAGAACTACACGGCATCGAAGTGCCCTTGGTGGCGTGTGCCACTCCGACGGGCGCGGTCGCTACCTCGGGCGCGGTGGTGCCCGGAGCAGCAGGCGAATCCTTCATGGTCACGGTGCGAAACGACGGCAACACCTTGCTGACCGCCGGCACGATCGATCTGTACCGAGAGGGCTCCAGCCAGCCGTTCTCCAGCGCATCCATCGGATTCGGAACAAACGCACGCATGGCTTCGATCTACGATCCGGAGCTTGCCGAGAACGCTTCGGCCAACGATATGGCACACGTGAAGTACGCGCTCGAGACGCTGGGCGCACGTTTTGCAACGCACCCGCTGGTAGCCGACAACGGCAACGCCGTGCTGGCACCGGGTTGCACGGCACAATTCCGCATGAGCTTCGCCATTCCCGAGAGTTGGAGCGACGAAGTGGGCAAACGCGTAACGTTATATGCGAAGGCGCGTAATCTGGTGGCGCTCGATCCCGTAACGCTCGAGGAAATTCGACCGGGCGCAAACTCGGCGCTGGGTGCCATACTGCACGAGCTTCATGTGCCCGACGCGGCATGCGAACGCTCAGAAGTTCAGGTCGGCGTATGCGACAGCGCGGATACGACAGGACTTCACGACGCCCCGATGACGGTCGACGGCGATGGCGGCTCGAGTGGCGGCGGTACTGACGAGGGCGGCGGCTCCAGCGGAAGCAGCTCCGGCAGCGGCAAGGATCACGGCAATAACAAGCGCTCCGGAAAAGCGGGCGCGCTTGCAGGCACGGGCGATGTCAACGCTCCCCTCATGGCAGCCGCTGCAGCACTCGCCGCAGCTGGTGCCGGCCTTGTCGCCTACAGCGCCCGCCGCACGGCGCTCGAAACCGACACCGCCAATGAGGTCAATTCGGATAGGCCTCGCTAGCTCCTAGTTACTTTTGTGAGAGACGCCGACTCGACTCATCGAACGCCAAAAGGGCTGGCCTCGGGTACCCGAAGCCAGCCCTGAGTCGCCTGACATGGGAATCGCAGTCCGCTACTTGAGCTTCAGCGCCTCCATCATGGGCACGGCGGCGTCCCAATCGATCTTCCAGCCAATCGACACGCGGACGGTTTCACCCGTTGCGGGAGCCGTCGCAAACAGCGTATGGCCGTTGTCGGGACCGGTAAAGCGCAGCCACGTTATGCCGTTGTACTCGACCTGGTCGGTTGTTGTCTCCTTGCCTTCGTAGACCTGCTCTAGGCTTGCAACCTCTTCCTCCGGCGAGCGCGGGAAGATGCTGATGTTCAGGCGTCCTCCAGTCTCGTCGTGGAAGAAGTTTGCCTTTTCGCGCTCTTCGTCGGACGAATCCAGCGTGTACCCATCGGCAGCCTCGATGCTGTACGATGCGCAGTCGATGCCCGTTAAATCTGCCTTCTCGCCAGAATCGGCCACGCCGCCGGCCGCCTTGAACTCCTTGGTCTCGCATCCCGTGGTGTCGAAGTGCATGGCCTCATGATTCTTGGCGGGGGCGTAAGCGTCTACGAACTCGACAGTAATGGGCCCGTAGTACGCCGTCTTGGGCGCCCAGAAATACACATACTCAACGGTCTCGCCCGGACCGATATCTTGCCTCTTGGAAAGATCGATGCCCTCGTGAAGCTCATCGGGAGCCTCGCTTGCAACGTAGTCGAGGACAGCCGCCTTGCCGGAAGTAAACAACGGGTCGCCTGCCTCAAGATCGCCCTGGGCAGCGTGCACGTTAAAGGAGTCAAACGTTCTGTTCTTTGTGTTGTTGTTGGTAATCTTGATGTGCAGGTAAAAGCCGTCCTGCTTCTTGGCATCACCGCGATAGAACGTACCGTGAGCCACCGACTCATAGGTAATGCCAGCCACCTCGACCGTCTGCGACTCATAGGCCTTGGCCTTCTTGGACTTCTCCTGCACAGGTGCGCTCCCGCCCGAGCCACTCGGCGCATTACCGCCGCAGCCGGCAAGCGTACACGCCAACACAGCCGAAAGCGTCACGGTGGGAATTCCTAACAGCAGCTTCTTCGTCATGGGCTTCATCATCCTCACCGCTCCTTTCGGCTTGCAGCTCATCCGTTGCCCGAGTCGCAAGTCGACTCCGTGGCATCGGCTTCCACTATGAGCGTATGACGAAACGCGGCGCCGGCGAAGTGACCCACGGCCCAAATAACGACCCGTCAGCGTTCCTTATGGGCCAAAGGGACTCACGCACGCACGCCCGTGGCCCATAAAACGAGACGCTTGTCCCAATGTTCGATTCGATCCATCCGCAAACAAAGTAGGGCGCCTCCAGCCGCCTTCAAACTTACTCGGGCAGAATCAACTCGGTCTTGTCCGAGTAAACGCCGTTCCATCAAATTCCGAACGATTGTTCGATGGATTTCGTGTTGGTTGGAATCGTCTGTGGGCTGGGCTATGCTACCTTGACTATCTATATGACTTAAATGCAGCAAAGGAGCACCGAGAGAGCGAGTATGGCAAAAAACACCGCAAACTATGGTAACGACAGTATCCGCCAGCTCAAGGACGAGGAACGCGTACGCCTGCGCCCCGCCGTCATCTTTGGCTCGGACGGACTCGATGGCTGCGCGCATGCTGCCTTCGAGATCCTGTCCAACGCCGTTGACGAGGCACGCCAGGGCTACGGCAAGCTTATCACCCTTACCGCCTTTCGCGATGGCTCCATTCAGGTAGAGGATAACGGCCGTGGCTGCCCGCTCGACTGGAACCCTTCCGAAAAGCGCTTTAACTGGGAACTCGTCTTTTGCGAGCTCTACGCCGGCGGCAAGTATAACAACAACCAGGGCGGCGACTACGACTTCTCGCTTGGCACCAACGGCCTGGGCTCCTGCGCGACCCAGTACGCTTCCGAGTACATGGACGTCACGGTTTGGCGCGACGGCAACAAGTACTCCCTGCACTTTAAGAAGGGCAAGGTCGTCGGCGCCAAAAAGAAGGCACTCGAGATTGAGCCCAGCGACGAGAACCGCACCGGCACCACCATCAAGTGGCGCCCCGATCTTGAGGTCTTTACCTCAATTAGCATTCCCCACGATTGGTATCGCGAGACCATGCGCCGTCAGGCCGTGGTCAACGCTAACGTGACCTTCCGCCTGCGCATTGAGGGTGACGATGGCGAGTTTTCCGAAGAGGATTTTTGCTATCCCAAGGGCATCGAGGACTACGTGCTCGAGAAGGTCGGCACCGACTATCTCACCGAGCCCTTCTTTATCGAAGCCGACCGTCGCGGTCGCGACCGCGAGGACCTGCCCGACTACAACGTAAAGATCACCGCGTGCATGTGCTTCTCGCGCACCTTCATGATGCAGGAGTATTACCACAACTCATCGTGGCTCGAGAACGGCGGCTCGCCCGAGAAGGCGGCCCGTAGCGCTCTGACCAGCGCCATCGATGCCTACATCAAGCAACAGGGCAAGTACAACAAAAACGAGAGCGGCATTAAGTGGCAGGACGTCCAGGACTGCCTGGTACTGGTGACCAACTGCTTCTCCACCCAGACGTCCTACGAAAACCAGACCAAGAAGGCCATCAACAACCGCTTTATCCAGCAGGCCATGACTGCCTTCTTTAAGGAACGCCTCTCGACCTACTTGATCGAGAACAAAGACGCCGCCAACAAGATCATGGAGCAGGTGCTCATCAACAAGCGCTCGCGCGAGAATGCCGAGAAGACGCGCCAGAGTATCAAGACCAACCTGCAGCAGAAGACCGACATGGCCAACCGCGTGCAGAAGTTCATCGACTGCCGCTCCAAGGACAAGACCCGTCGCGAAGTCTACATCGTAGAGGGCGACTCGGCGGCGGGCGCCATCCGCACCTCGCGCGACGCCGAGTTCCAGGGCGTCATGCCCGTTCGCGGCAAGATCCTCAACTGCCTCAAGGAAGACTATCCGCGCATCTTCAAGTCCGACATCATCATGGACCTCATGCGCGTGCTGGGCTGTGGCGTCGAGATAAAGGACAAGCGCATCAAGAATCTGGGCGCGTTTGACCTGGACAACCTGAATTGGAGCAAGGTCATCATCTGTACCGACGCCGACGTTGACGGTTACCACATCCGTACCCTGATTCTGACGATGCTCTATCGTCTGGTGCCTACGCTCATCGAAGAGGGCTACGTGTACATCGCCGAGTCGCCGCTGTACGAAATCAACTGCAAGGAAAAGACCTACTTCGCCTACACCGAGCTCGAAAAGAACGGCATCCTGAAGGAAATCGGCGACCAGAAGTGCTCCATCAACCGCTCCAAGGGTCTTGGTGAAAACGATCCGGATATGATGTGGCTCACCACCATGAATCCCGAGACGCGCCGCCTGATCAAGGTGGAGCCTGAAGAGGTTACCAAGATGGAGGCCATGTTCAATCTGCTGCTGGGCAACGACGAGGCGGGACGCAAGCGCCACATCGCCGAGCATGGCAAAGAGTACCTAGACCAGCTGGACCTGCAGTAGAAGGCGGCCCTGCTACAGGGAGCGCATCCGTAAGAGGAAGTAGACCCTCAAGCAGACAGCCCTTCACCAGGAAGTGATCCTGCGGCAGCAAGCGGTGGCTACGCGCCGCCGTCTTGCATGCGGCATATCGAGAAGCCCCGGAAAGAAGTATCAAGAGGAATCCATGGCAAAGAGGAAAACCGACACCAAGTCAAAGAAGAAGCAGGTCAACGACGCCAACGTCATCGGCCTGCATTCTGAGGTCACGCAACAGCCCATCACGGAGACGCTCGAGTCCAACTACATGCCCTATGCCATGAGCACCAACGTTTCGCGTGCCTTTCCCGAAATCGATGGCTTCAAGCCCTCGCACCGCAAGCTGCTTTTCACCATGTACAAGATGGGCCTGCTCAAGGGCGACCGCCAGAAGAGCGCCAACATCGTGGGCCAGACCATGAAGCTCAAAGATCGGAAGAGCACACGTC
>UQOY01000005.1 GCA_900542825.1 uncultured Collinsella sp.
CGGCCCGACGTGAAGCTGTCCTGCTCCGCGTCGTCGGGGAACCTGTCGGTGAGCGCCACCGGCTTCAGCTCCCAGCCCTCCAACGCCGCCGTCCAGGTCACCGCCCCCTCCGGCGCCTGCCGCTGGTACCAGGCAGTGAGGGGCTCCGACGGCTCCTGGGCCGCCGAGGTGCCCGCCGCCGCCGACTTCGGCGAGTTCGGCTCCTACTCCGTCTCCCTGTGGGCGACCTACGGGTCCTCGACCGAGCGCTGGGCGAAGGCCTCCGCCGACGTCGCCCGGCCCGACGTGAAGCTGTCCTGCTCCGCGTCGTCGGGGAACCTGTCGGTGAGCGCCACCGGCTTCAGCTCCCAGCCCTCCAACGCCGCCGTCCAGGTCACCGCCCCCTCCGGCGCCTGCCGCTGGTACCAGGCAGTGAGGGGCTCCGACGGCTCCTGGGCCGCCGAGGTGCCCGCCGCCGCCGACTTCGGCGAGTTCGGCTCCTACTCCGTCTCCCTGTGGGCGACCTACGGGTCCTCGACCGAGCGCTGGGCGAAGGCCTCCGCCGACGTCGCCCAGCCCGACGTGAAGCTTGAACTTGGTGCTGACGCGGGGGTCCTCTCCGCATCTGCATTCGGCTTTACGACCGAGCCCTCGAACGTCGCCTTCCGGGTGGTTTCGCCCTCCGGATCCGTCTGTTGGTACCAAGCGAAAAAAGGTCCGGACGGTTCCTGGTCTGCGTCCATTGCCGCCGCGGTTGACTTCGGTGAAGCGGGTGTTTATTCTGTTGCGATTTGGGCAACATTTGGTACTTTTAATGGAAGATTAAAGGCTGATTCAATTTATTGCGATGCATCAAAATTCCCCATTTCTTCTGTATCGAATTCTTCCGCATCAAAAATGGCTGCTTTATTTAACTCTCGCTCAAATTTCCCATCGCAGATTTATGCAAAATATGGGGCAGCTGATATCAATCAGTTTTGCAGTTTAATATATAAGGAGGGTTTAGCAGAGGGCATTAATCCTGATGTGATTTTTGCTCAAGCAATGATTGAAACTGGATGGCTAAAATTCGGAGGTCAAGTCTCTGCTGAACAGTGCAATTTTGCTGGTATTGGTGCCCTAGATTCGGGCATTTCCGGAGCTTCTTTTAATACATTCGGGAATAGTTCGGTGCAAATGGGCATTCGAGCACAAGTTCAGCATCTTAAGGCATATTCTTCCCATAATCCCTTAAATAATGAGTGCATAGATCCTCGATTCTCTTTAGTTCGCAGGGGAAGTGCACCTTTTGTTGAGGACTTAAGTGGAAAATGGGCTTCAGATCCACTTTACGGAAGAAAAATAAGAACGTTGCTTGATACTCTTTATCAGTTAAATTGATCGTTTAGCATCGCGAAGCAGAGAGTGATCTTTGGTTTAATTGTTAATGGATTTTCAACCTTAAGATTCTCTCGTCATATTTGAAATTGAAGGACGAAAATAATGGACACATCTATTGCAATTGATTTTGATAACTTGGTCTTTAGCTTACAAAAAACTGGAGGTGGGTCTATCTACTGGGCAAATTTGATATCGCGCGCTGTCAACTCGGAATCGTTCGATGTCGTTTTCCATGATAGGACTGATTCTAGGCTCAACCTTCAAAGAAAGCTCATTGAGAACAGCATTGATTCATGTAGGTGTGTCTATTCCAATCTTCCTTTAAGAATAGATGAGGTGAGTCGAGTAAAAGTTGATAGGGATTGTATTTTTCATTCATCCTACTTTAGAACCACCCCCAACAAACATGCTATCAATGTTGTTACAATTCATGACTTTATTTGTATGAAGTATTTCTCGGGGTTTGTTAAGCATTTTCAATTAAATCAAATGAAAGCAGCCGTAAATCATGCAGATGCTGTAATTTGTATTTCGGAGAGTACAAAAAACGATCTTTTTAAATACATTCCAAGCTCGATGAATAAGAATATCGAAATTATTCCACAAGGCTATGACACTAAAACTTACAGATACAATGCTGCTGAAAGGTTTAAAAGGGTCGTATTTGTTGGAAATAGATCTGTTTCCTATAAGAATTTCGGGTTGGCCGTTGAGTCTGTATCCAAATTAAATGATGTAGAGCTACATATTATTGGGTCACCTCTCAATGATGATGAGGTCCGTTTATTGGGCGAATATCTTCCTGGTCGCTTTGTTTCACATGTTTACCCTGAGTCTTCCGAAGTCTCGCGTCTATATAATTCCTCGGCTGCTCTCTTATACCTATCAGAGTATGAAGGTTTCGGACTACCGCTGTTAGAAGCCATGGCTTCAGGGTGCCCTGTTATTGCGCAAAATAAAAGTTCTATTCCAGAGGTTGCAGGGGATTCGTGCATTCTATTGGATAAAGTGTCTCCTTCAATTATCGCGAATCATATTCAAAGATTATGCTCTTTCGACAATGATTTTAATGCGCTTGTTGAATCCGGGTTGAATAGGGTTCGTAAATATAGCTGGGATCAGACCGCTGAATCTACTTTTGCCTTTTATAAGTCATTAATAAATTAGGATCTAACTTGAGCACTACTTCTTTGTCAGTAAGACAGAATATGTTATGGAATACTATAGGCTGTTTAATATATCAAGCATGTCTATGGCTAATGACAATTACAGTTGTTTTAGTATCCGGAAATTATGCAAATTCTGGTATTCTGGCCTTTGCGATGTCAATTGGTAATATCTACTATCCATTTGCAACTTATAACATGCGAACAATTCAGATTTCTGATTTAACCTCTGAGATATCATCTTCAGAATACATTGCATTTCGTTATGTAACGGTGGGCTTTGCTTTTATACCTATCGTTATATATATCATGCTGTCAACTTCTGACCTGTCGCTTATGTTTTCAACAATATTATGGTTGCTTTTCAAAGCTGACGAAGCGTTTTGCGCCGTGTTTTACGGAATGGAACAAAAGGTCGAAAGAATGGACTTCATTGGGATTTCTCAGGCGGTTCGCGGTATAGGAGGACTACTGTTCTTTTCAGCACCCTTGTATTTTGGATTATCAATTAATGTTGCGTTTATTTCCCTTTCATTTTTTTGCATAACTGTTACGTG
The DNA here is from genome assembly GCA_900542825.1 of uncultured Collinsella sp. Taxonomy (GTDB): domain Bacteria; phylum Actinomycetota; class Coriobacteriia; order Coriobacteriales; family Coriobacteriaceae; genus Collinsella. Next base: position 3,083 of record UQOY01000005.1, read on the forward strand.
GTTATACGATGCTCGCCATGCATCTTCCTTCGGTTCCGTTATTCCAAAAATTCAGTTAACTTTAGTTTTTAGGCTACTAAAGCAATACTTGCCTGTTGTATTAACTGCAGTTTTTTTTGGTGCTGTTGTTTCAGTCTCGCGTCAGCAACTGGCGCAAATTGGAGGAACAGAGGAACTTGGTGTTTATGCTGCTGTTGCTACGCCTACTGTTCTTGTCCAAGCAGCTGCATCATTTTTATATGGACCCCTGATGGTGGGATTTGCTGAAAAATGGCATGAACATAATCATAAAGACTTTATTGTTGAATATTTAAGAGTTGCTGCATTCATTGTGATGTTTACGATGTTGATTTCGTTAGCATGCTCACTGTTTGGGGATAAGATGCTTTTGCTGTTATTTGGATCGTCGATATCCAGAGGCGTTAGCTATCTTGTTCCTGCCGTTATAGCGACTGGACTGACTACTTTGTTTGCTTTCTCGTACGATCTTCTTGTCGTTATAAGGGAAACTTGGGGCGCTTTTCTGTCTACAACGGCAGCGCTTTTGTGTTCATATTTGATATCACCATTTTTCATTCATCATTTTGGTTCGAATGGCGTCAGTTTTGCAGTGTCTACGAGTTTTATATTAGGGTTGATCTTGGCCATTTTATTTTTTGTCCGTCGATTAAATACTATAAATTGGTTCATATCTCAGCCGAATAAATTAAGCAGTTAACCCATTCTCTCAGCTTGCCGGACACGCTCACTATTATTCTCGGGCTACAAAATCGGCGCTTTTTTTACTGAAAATATTGATAAGACGTTTTTCAGCGAGCTTTACGGTCGAAGATGAGCGTCCTTTAGACGTAAGAAAGTTGACTTCCGCAAGGCCCGGCCTTTATTCATGATGAAGAGGTTCACTGTGTGTCCTATGATGACGTAATCTGGTTGCTTGCAACCTTGAAGTGGTTATATGAGGATCGTCACTGTAGACGCTGAAGTTGATGGGAATGCGATTTACTCCTCTTGGCTACTTCCTGGCCAAGACGGTCCCGCCGTCTTCGGCCAATAACACGATCGAGGCAAGGGTGGGCTCTCGACTGAGGGCTGTGTTGCGCAAATACTACGTGTTGAAGCCTTTAAAGTGAGTAAAGATGACTTTCTGGTGGTGCGGCACGCACTAAGGGGAGGAGCGACCGGTGCGCGAGAAGTGTACTTGATCGCGTCGGAAATGTTGGTATGGTGACGCATAATTTCTTTCGCAAATTGACAACCGCATGGCGGAACACGGCCCGCGCCCCGTCATATGATTTCTAGCGGCTAAACAACAAATCATTGACAAAGGGGGCACGGGCCGTGTCTGCGAACATCGTATCAGTCGACGAGGAGTCGCTGCGCAAGGACATAATGAATCTGGTTAGGAAGACCGTCGAGGAGGGGTCGGCGAAAACGCGTTAGCGCATTCGCCGAGACGCGTTTGTGAAAGTGGTTGATTTTAGATTAGCGCTAACAGCTCGTGTCGGTGGCGTACATCTCGGCGACGGCGGCAACGAGGGCGCGGTTCACACGCCGGTGGCGCTCGATCACGTCGTCCGGGAAGAAGCTGCCGGAGCGCAGCTTGGGGATGCGTGGCGTCTGCATGCCGACGCAGGTGGCGAGGTCGTGCTCCCGGTAGCCATTACGGCTGTTCGCCCAGCCGCCGCACAGCTGGTCGGTCTCGGCGTCCATTGCGGCGTTCACGCCCTGCTCGGCGAGTCTGCGAAGCAGCTCCTGCATGTCGATGGCGTCGTCGTCAAAACGAGGCATGGCGAGCATGTCCGGCGTTGGGTCTGATAAGATTTTCATACCGGTCTTCGTCCTTTCCTAGAACCTGTTGTTGTGGTGATTTCAGATTCTATGATGAAGGCCGTTCTTCGTTAAACGGTCGCTCGGGCGTCACCCTTACACCAACATTTTCGACGCGATCTCATATTCGTGTTCAAATGTTTTAATTCTAGGGGATAATTGAACTCCACTGGTTGAGTGTACTGTCGAATTGTTTGATAACCCTAGCGGGTGCCCCTACGCTGATGGTGTTAGCGGGGATGTCTTTAGTAACTACGGAATTTGCACCAATTATTGCACCGTCTCTAATCGTTACGCCAGCCAAAACGCAAACATTCTCTCCAATCCAAACATTATTGCCGATGCTGACGGGCGAACCGTGAAGCTCGCGTTCGTCTGGAGGTGCAGTAGGTGAGGACTGATTGGCGCCCGAGTACCTACCGTGATTACAATCGCTAATGAAAATATTAGATGCCAGGAGCGTATTGTCTCCTATGGACACAGCGTCAAGGGCGACAATGTGAACTCGATCGCCGATGTGAACGTTATCGCCGATCTTGATTCTTATTTTAGAGTCGTTTTTCGCAGTTGGGATTGCTTCAAAACGACAACCGTATCCGGTCGAAAATCCCATTCCGTAGCTTACCCTCTTTTTTCCTCGAATATAAAAGGGGCTTCTAATTAGACGTGCTCCAGGAAAGAATAACCTTGTTTTAATTGTTGAATAGATGAGTTTTCCCACCTCTCCAATGGTGTAATTATTGCCGCATATAAACATTGGTTCTCTCCGTTCTGCTATTCTAAAAAAGTCTATATATATTGTACTTAGAGTATTGAGTGAGGCAAATAGTGTCGAAATTGATTATGGTTACTGGTGCTAATGGATATATCGGTAAGCACGTAGTAGATAGCTTGAGTCGACTTGATGCCGATGTCGATGTTATTGCAGTCGATCGCTCTGGTTCCAACACTTTCAGCAATAGCTCGCATGTTCGTTATATCGAAGGAGATATTCTATCTTCTGGGTTTGGCTTCGAATCTATCGGCGCTATTCCCGACGTCTTGCTTCATTTGGCCTGGAGAAACGGATTCGATCATAACGCTTCATCCCATTTGGACGATATGCCAAACCATTATGACTTCTTGATGCGCGCTGTTGATTTTGGTGTTAAACAAGTGTGTGGCATGGGCACCATGCATGAAGTGGGGTACTGGGAAGGCGCTATTGACGAGACAACCCCATGCAACCCCCAGAGTCTATACGGTATTGGTAAGAACGCATTGAGGCAGGCGTTTTTTTCGTATGCGAAAGATCGAGGGGTAATTTGCCAGTGGATTAGAGGTTTTTATATCTACGGAGATGATATTAACTCAAATTCCATTTTCGGGAAGCTGCTTCGGGCCAACGCTGCTGGCGAATCGAAATTCCCGTTTACTTCGGGGAAAAATAAATATGATTTTATTTCTGTTGATGACCTGGCAGAACAAATTGCAGCCGTCGTTATGCAAGATAAAATCAATGGGATAATTAACTGTTGTTCTGGGGTTCCGGTTTCCCTAGGAGACAAGATTGAGTCCTTTATTGAAGAGCATCATTTGGATATTAGGTTGGACTACGGTGCTTATCCGGATCGCCCCTATGACTCTCCTGCTGTTTGGGGAGATGCTACGAAGATCAACTCAATTTTGGAGATTGCCTAAGATGTCATACAGCTCGGCTGATCATTCATTTGTTGTTTGTGCCTATAAGGATAATCCGTTTTTGGCAAAAACAATACAGTCGCTTCAGAATCAGACGGTGCCCTCGAATGTTGTTGTCTCAACATCAACTCCGTCTCCATATATTGAAAGTGTTTGTTCTGAGTGTGGCGTTAAAATGATTATTAACCCCAAACCCCATTACGCAGGTGATGATTGGAACTTTGGCTACGACAGCGTTAATTCAAAGCTTGTTACCATTGCCCATCAGGATGACTGCTATTCTCCAACATTTCTAGAGAAAACAATTGATTGCTTTAATCGTTATATGGAAAACGACGTATACATTTCGTTCACTGATTACTATGAGATTAGAAATGGTTCGCGGATAAATTCGAATTTTATGCTTGCCATTAAGCGCATTATGAATCAACTGTTTCTTTTGCCTGGTAACGGTACGGTGCTCTTAAAAAAGACCGTGCTCAGATTTGGATGTCCCATATGCTGCCCTTCGGTTACTTTAAATAAGGAACTATTGGGACCAGGCGTGTTCGATACGACGCTTCGCGATAGTTGTGACTACAAAACATGGGTAAAGCTGTCGTCCACCAACGGGCGCTTCTGTTATATTCCTGAAATTCTCATGGGTCATAGGATTTACGCAGATTCAGCTACCTCTAAAAACCTCAATGAAAACATTCGCACAGGTGAAACACTGTTGATTTTACGTGAGCTCTGGCCTGAGCCTATTGCCCGCTTTGTCAATCGTGTTTATTCAAATAGCGAGCGCCTGAATAACGTTAATTGATTGGGGAGTGATTCGAATGAAAGGTATCGTTCTTGCGGGAGGGTCTGGCACGCGCCTTCATCCTATTACTAAAGCTGTCAATAAACAGCTGTTGCCCATTTACGACAAGCCACTTATCTATTATCCAATATCTGTTCTTATGCTTGCTGGTATTAGGCAAGTTCTAATAATTACAAATCCATCTGATTTGGCATCTTATAAGACGCTCTTAGGTGATGGTTCCGATCTTGGGATGGAGATCGAATACGCTGTTCAAGAGAAACCTAGAGGCCTTGCTGACGCTTTTATTATTGGTCGCGAATTTCTGGCAGGAGAGTCTTGCGCGCTCGTTCTTGGCGATAACTTGTTTCATGGTCAGTCGCTTTCTAAGGTTATCAATTCTGCGAAAAGCAGCGTTGAACAACAAGGCGGCGCAGTTGTATTCGGATACCCAGTTAAGGATCCGCGAGCATTTGGTGTCGTTGAATTTGACTCTAGGAATCGAGTAATTGGCATTGAGGAAAAACCACAATTTCCAAAATCAAACTACGCAGTACCCGGGCTCTATTTCTACGATGGCCAGGTTGCCGACATTGCTGCTGAGGTAAAGCCGTCGGCAAGGGGGGAGCTTGAAATTACCAGCGTCAACAGTGCTTATCTTAATAGGGGTGAGCTGTCTGTTGAACTTATGGGCCGAGGAATGGCATGGCTTGACACTGGCACTCCCACTGGTTTACTCAAGGCTGCTGAGTATGTTGAGGCGGTTCAGAGTCGTCAAGGGTATTACGTTGCATGTCTAGAGGAGATTGCCTATCGGCAGGGCTTCATCGATTGCTCGCACTTGCGCCGCTTGGGTGAAAAGCTGAAGAAAACCGATTACGGTAAGTATATTTTGTCAATTGCAGATGAAGTCGAGAGGGTCAATCGTGCCTGAGCAATTTGAACCTAATAACATTATCGTCACGGGAGGCTGCGGCTTCATCGGCAGCAACTTCGTGCACTATGTCGTGAACAACCACCCGGGGGTGCACGTCACCGTGCTGGACAAGCTGACCTACGCCGGCAACCCTGAGAACATCGCCGCGCTGCCCTCCGACCGCGTGGAGCTCGTCGTGGGCGACATCTGCGACGCCGAGCTGCTGGACCGCATCGTCCCGGACCACGACGCCATCGTGCACTACGCCGCCGAGAGCCACAACGACAACTCCATCGCCGACCCGGAGCCGTTCCTTCGCACCAACGTCGAGGGCACCTTCCGCCTGCTGGAGGCTGTCCGCAAGTACGGCGTCCGCTACCACCACGTCTCCACCGACGAGGTCTACGGCGACCTGGCGCTCGACGACCCCGCCAAGTTCACCGAGGAGACGCCCTATAAGCCCTCGAGCCCCTACAGCTCCACCAAGGCGAGCTCCGACATGCTCGTGCGCGCCTGGACCCGCACCTACGGCCTGCGCACCACGATCTCCAACTGCTCCAACAACTACGGCCCCTACCAGCACGTGGAGAAGTTCATCCCAAGGCAGATCACGAACATCATCGACGGCGTCCGCCCCAAGCTCTACGGGAAGGGCGTGAACGTCCGCGACTGGATCCACACCGAGGACCACTCCAGCGCCGTCTGGGACATCCTCACGAAGGGCCGCATGGGGGAGACCTACCTCATCGGGGCTAACGGCGAGAAGAACAACATCACCGTCCTGCGCATGATCCTGGAGGCCATGGGGCGCGACCCCGAGGACTTCGACTGGGTCGCCGACCGCCCCGGCCACGACCGCCGCTACGCCATCGACTCCACCAAGCTCCAGCGCGAGCTCGGCTGGAGGCCGGCGCACACCGACTTCGCCGAGGGCCTGAAGCAGACCATCGACTGGTACGTGGCCAACGAGGCCTGGTGGCGCCCGGCCAAGGAGGCCACCGAGGCCCGCTACCGCGCACAGGGCCAGTAGACCGAACCCCGGCGAACCGCACCGCGGGGAGCCCGCGCGGGGCCGCAGGGCATGGGGATGATCCTGCGGCCCCGCGCGGGCTCCCCCCGGTTTCCCAACCTCTTCGATAGGAGCTTTTCCCACATGGCAGACATCGCATTCGAGAAGGACCTGACCGTCGCGGAGACCGGTATCGAGGGCCTCAAGGTCGTCGACCTGGCCGTACACGGCGACTCGCGCGGCTGGTTCAAGGAGAACTGGCAGCGCGCCAAGATGACCGCTCTGGGCATCCCCGACCTCCGCGTCGTCCAGAACAACATCTCCTACAACGACAGCCGCGGCGTCACCCGCGGCATCCACGCTGAGCCCTGGGACAAGTTCATCTCCGTGGCGCGCGGCAGCGTTTTTGGCGCCTGGGTCGACCTGCGCGAGGGCAGCGCCACCTACGGGAAGGTCTACACAACCGTACTGGACCCGAGCAAGGCCATCTACGTCCCGCGCGGCGTGGGCAACTCCTTCCAAGCGCTGGAGGACGGCACTGCCTACACCTACCTGGTGGACGCCCACTGGTCGCTCGAGCTCAAGAAGACGTACACCTTCGTGAACCTCGCCGACCCGGAGCTCGCCATCGAGTGGCCGATCCCGCTGGATCAGGCCACGGTCTCCGAGGCCGACCTCAACCATCCGATGCTCGTCGACGTTGTCCCCATGGCGCCCAGACGCACCCTCGTCACCGGCTGCAACGGCCAGCTGGGCCATGCGGTGCGCAAGCTCGCCGAGGAGCGCGGCGTCGCCAAGGACTTCGACTTCTGCGACATCGACACCTTCGACATGTCCGACCCGGAGGCCTATTCCAAATACGACTGGTCGCTCTACGGCACCGTGATCAACTGCGGCGCCTACACCGCGGTCGACAAAGCCGAGACCCCCGAGGGCCGCGCGATTGCATGGAAGGCGAACGCGACCGGCCCGGCTCTGCTCGCGCGAACCTGTGCCGAGCACGGGATCACCCTCGCGCACGTGTCCAGCGACTACGTCTTCGACGGCACAGCTGAAATCCATAACGAAGAGGAGCCTATGTGCCCCCTTTCCGTCTTTGGTCAAACCGTAGCTGCCGGTGACATCGCCGTGGCTGGCTGCCTTCGTCATTACATTATTCGCTCTAGCTGGGTCATTGGTGAGGGACACAACTTCGTTAAGACTATGAAAACCTTTTCTGACCGCATTGCTAACCAAGATGACGAGCTTGAGAAGATAGCCGTCGTCGATGACCAATTCGGTCGTCTTACCTTCGCGCCCGACCTTGCCGCTGCTATCTTTTACTTGTTGGGCGCGCATGCCTCTTACGGCACCTATGACTGTACCGGCTCGGGTGCTATCAGGTCATGGGCGGATATCGCTAAGTTGGTCTTCGATGTCGTTAACGGGAACGGCGACAGAGTCATCCCCGTCTCCACAGCCGACTATCGCTCGAGTGAAGAGGTTCCTGTTGCTCCGCGACCGGCTCACTCTACCCTTGACCTTTCTAAACTTGAGGCTGCGGGCTTTCATATGCCCGACTGGGAGGAAGAGCTGAAAGTGTATTTGCCGTGCGTTCATGCTGTGTAACAATAGGAGTATTTTGAAATGATCATCACTCGCACGCCATTCCGCATGTCGTTCTTCGGCGGAGGAACTGACAGCCCTGAGTTCTTCAACAAGCATAGGGATTCTTTTGATTCATGGCTTACTTGTTGCGGCGATTCAGAACGAAACGAACTTCAAATGCTTGATGAAAAACAGATTGATGACGCTTTCTTCCGCGAGTTGGCCTTCGGTACCGGCGGCCTGCGTGGCAGGCTCGGGCTCGGCCCCAACCGTATGAACGTCTATACCGTCGGCAAGGCTACGCAGGGATTGGCGGATTACCTGAATAGCACCTTTGAGAACCCGACGGTCGCGCTCTGCCGCGATACCCGTCACGGTTCCGAGGAGTTTGTGCGCCGGGCGGCTGAGGTGCTCGCCGGCAACGGCATCAAGTCCTATCTGTTCGAGCGCGTCGAGCCCACCCCTGCGCTGAGTTTCGCCGTCCGCGAGCTGGGCTGCTCGGCCGGCGTCAACATCACAGCCTCGCACAACCCCTCGGCATACAACGGCTACAAGGTCTACGGCCCCGACGGCTGCCAGATCACCGTCGAGGCGGCGGAGGCCATCCAGGCGGCCATCGACCCCGTCGACTGCTTCGATGGCGTCAAGGCGGTGCCGTTCGACCGGGCCCTGGAGGAGGGTTTCGTTCAATGGGTTCCCGAGAGGGTTCTTGACCGTTACATAGAGGAGACGCTCGAGGTCTCCACGGGCGAGGACTGCTCGGCGCTCCGCATCGTCTACACCCCGCTCCACGGCGTCGGCCTGGAGTGCGTGTCCCGAGTGCTCGAGGGAATCGGCGTGGCCGATGTCGCGACCGTCGACGAGCAGTGCGTCCAGGACGGTGACTTCCCGACCTGCCCGTACCCCAACCCCGAGGTGCGCGAGGCGCTGAAACTCGGGCTCGAGTACTGCGACAGGGCGAAGCCCGACCTGCTCCTGGCGACAGATCCTGACACCGACCGCGTCGGCATCGCCGTCCCGCATGCAGGTGAGTACAAATTGCTCACCGGCAACGAGGTGGGCCTGCTCCTGCTCGACTTCCTCGCCTCCAGGGCGAGCGGGTCCGGTGCCGACATGTCCCGCGTGGTCGCCTGCACCACCATCGTGTCCGCGCCCATGGCGGACGATATCGCCCGCGCCCGCGGCCTCGAGCTGCGCCGCACGCTCACAGGCTTCAAGTTCATCGGCGAGCAGGTCGGCGTGCTGGAGTCCGAGGGGCGCGAGGGCGATTTCCTCATGGGCTTCGAGGAGTCCTACGGCTACCTCGCGGGCACCTCTGTGCGCGACAAGGACGCCGTGGTCGCCTCCATGCTCATCTGCGAGCTCGCTGCGCATTGGAAGAAGATGGGGATGGACCTCTACGAGGCCATGGGGCGCCTCTATGAGGAATACGGCTACTGGTCGAGCGCTCTGCTTGGCCAGGCATACGAGGGCCCCGAGGGCGTTTCCGACATGGTGGCGATGATGGGCGGACTCCGAGCGGACACGCCGCGTCAGATCGGCGGGCTCGCCATTGCTGAAAGCATCGACTACGCCCGCGGCGTGCCGATGCCCGTCGTCAACCCGACCGATGAGCCCCAGCGCCTTCCCGAGGCCGACGTCCTCGAGTTCAGGCTCGCCGACGGCTCGCGCGTCCTGTTCCGCCCCAGCGGCACCGAGCCCAAGGCCAAGGCCTACGTGTTCGCTAAGGGTGCCGACCGTGCCGAGTCCGAGGCCAGGCTCGCCGCGCTGGCCGCGGACGCCAACTCGATCTTGGGAGGAACCCGATAATGATCCACCTCGTATTGCTCTCCGGCGGCTCGGGCACGCGCCTGTGGCCGCTCTCCAACAGCACCCGCTCCAAGCAGTTCCTCAAGGTCCTGCGCGACGCGGACGGCAACCACGTCTCTATGGTCCAGCGCGTCTTCGGCCAGATCGGCGCCGTCGACGCCGACATCGACATCACCATCGCCACCTGTGCCAGCCAGGAGGAGTCCATCCGCCGACAGGTTGAGGGCGGCTACGCGCTCGTCCTCGAGCCCGAGCGCCGCGACACCGCCCCGGCCATCATGCTCGCGTGCGCGCAGCTCGCGCTCGAGCAGGGCGCCGGCGAGGGTGACACCGTTATCGTCATGCCCATCGACAGCTACGCCGAGCAGGCGTACTACGACAGCGTCGTGAGGCTCGACGAGGCCGTCCAGTCGGATTTCGCCGAGCTGGTCCTCATGGGCGTGGAGCCCACCTACCCCAGCGGCAAGTACGGCTACATCGTGCCCGCGGCGGGTGAGGGCTGGCCCCGCCGAGTCGAGCGCTTCACCGAGAAGCCCGACGAGGGGACTGCGCGGGAGCTCATCTCCCAAGGGGCCCTCTGGAACTGCGGCGTGTTCGCGTTCAGGCTCGGCTGGCTCACCGGCCTCACCGCCAGGTACCTGTCCTGCGACACTTTTGAGGAGTTCCGCTCGCGCTACGCCGAGCTACCCAAGAACTCCTTCGACTACGAGGTCGTGGAGAGGGCGTCGTCCATCGGCGTGGTCTCCTACGCGGGCGAGTGGAAGGACTTGGGCACCTGGAACACGCTGACCGATGAGATGGCGGACTACACTTCCGGCCGCGTCGTGGTGGACGCCAAGACGTGCGAGAACGTCCACGTGATCAACGAGACCGGTTTTCCGATGGTGGTCGCCGGCATCACGGACTCTGTCGTGGTGGCGACGCCAGACGGCATTCTCGTCTCCGGCAAGGAGGCTTCGGCCAACATCAAGTCCGAGGTTAACGCCGTCGCGGAGAGTCGCCCCATGTACGAGCAGCGCTCCTGGGGCGAGTACCGAGTCATAGACAGCAGCGTCTTCCCCGACGGGGCGAAGGCACTCACCAAGGAGCTGATCATCCGCGAGGGCGGTCAGCTGGACTACCTACGCCACATGCACCGCGGGGAGGTCTGGACGGTCATCTCCGGCACCGGCGAGGTCGTGTTGGACGGTCTGGTGCAGCAAGTTCGTGCTGGCTCCGTCGTGCAGATTCCTTCAGGAATGCCGCATTCGGCGCGGGCAGTCGGCGGCGATCTTCACGTGATTGAGGTCCAGCACGGCGAGATCCTAGTTAAAGAGGATATCGATCGAATTGGCTTGTTTTGGAAGGAATAGGGAACACAGCGATGCCCGGATACAACAGAGAGTGGCTCCTTTCGAGCTTTCATCGACATCGGCGTGCCCGGGGATTTCGAGCTCGCCCAGACAATGCGTGGATCGTTCGAAAAGTCGTGGAAGCTCGCTATGTTCGACCGTGACGGCGCGATCAATGTGGATACTGGGCATCTTTACGAGCCGGAGAAGCTGGAGCTGATCCCCTCGACGGTCGACATTATGCGCGGCTTCTCCGACGACCCGGACTATAAGGTCATCGTGGTGACCAACCAGGCCGGCATCGCCAAGGGCCTATACGCCGAGGCCGACATGCGCCGCCTGCACCGATACATGGAGGACGATCTCGAGAGGCTCGACGTGCAGGTGGACGCTAGGTACTTCTGCCCGCACCACCCCGACTACACGGGTCCGTGCGACTGTCGCAAGCCGGCGCCGGGTATGTTGTTGGCTGCGATGCGCGATTTTGATGCTCTGCCGGGTAGTTGTATCATGTATGGCGATATGCAAAGTGATGAATTTGCCGCATCGAGTATTAGTGTTAATTTTCAATGGGTGTAAAGCATTTGCCGGTATTGCTTAAGTTTAGAGAACGGTTTAACTGTGTCTGATGGTGCTAAAGTCCTCGTTGCCATTCCTGCGTTTAACGAGGAAGAGTGTATAGAAAAAACTATTGTTGAGTTAGAATCTGTTCCAGATGAGTTTGATTTCATAGTTATCAATGATGGTTCTCATGATGCAACGTTAGATATATGCAGAGAACTAAGATGCAATGTTATCGATTTGCCAATCAATTGTGGTCTGACGGTTGGGTTTCAAACTGCGGCTCGCTATGCAGTGGATCATGGATATGACTACATGATCCAATTTGACGCCGATGGCCAGCATAGACCGGAATATATCGTTAAGCTTATTGAAAAGGCTATGGTTGATAAAGCTGACATTGTAATCGGTTCTAGGTTTTTGACTGTCCGTAAGGATAAGTCTCTACGAATGCTTGGGTCTCGTTTGATTACCGTGTTAATTAAAATGCTAACTGGAACTAGAGTTAGCGACCCCACATCGGGATTCAGGCTATTTAGTCGCTCTATTCTTGAAAAGTTTTATTACGATAATACGCTTAATCCTGAGCCTGAAACAATTGCACTGTTCCTGAAGCAAGGTTATTCCGTATCCGAAGTTCAGGTTGAAATGCGAGAACGTCAGGGAGGGGAGAGTTATCTCAATCCCGTCAGGTCTGTTCAATATATGGCACGGGTGTTTGCTACGCTTTTAATTGTTCAGTGGTTTAGGTGATCTTATATGTCTTTGACACTTCGGGCACTTCTCATCTTTTTCGCAGTGCTGGTTTTCTTCTTTGTTATACGAAAATTGAAAAAGTCGCAAATGCAGGTGCTAGACTCTCTATTTTGGCTGTTATTCAGCCTTAGTTTTGTTTTACTTGGAGTATTTCCTGACATTGCTATTTTTGTTTCCAATAAGCTTGGCTTTATGTCGGCATCGAATTTCGTATTTCTTTATGTTATCGCCGTACTCGTTATGAGAGATTTTTCAAGCTCTTTGCGTTTATCGAAACAGGAAGAAAGAATCAATGAGCTAACGCAATCCATTGCGCTTCGAGAGATACGGAAGTAGATAAAAATCATATCGCAAATGTTGGTTTAAGGGCAGAACCCTGTGTCCGGTAGCGTAATGCAGTCTCCGTCCTAGAATTTGGAATCACCACAATAGCAGGCTTTATGACGGAGGAAGATTTATTGGAAATCTAACCAGAACCGTTGCCGGACATTCTCTAAGTCTTGTTTCGATGACGCTGCCAATATTCGGGAACCTCTTAGGTGTCTCATTGATTAGATTGTGAACACCGTTGTGGATGCCGAATCCGATTGGCTGTAGAATGGCGGCGCGAATAGACGTAATGGTTACCGCGAGGCACAATGCCGAGAAGATGATAGGCTTCAGACTCGAGCTTTCAGATAAGGTCGAGGCGGCATGGATTATTAACTGTTTCAGATTTCTTGATGTCTGGTCGACTTACTTTGAATCGGGCGCTATAAGTAACTTATTCTATTTGATATAGTCGCATACTGCCATCGGAGAGCAGACATGTGAATCCAGCGGTTTCGTCTGTGATGTTTAGTATTCCTTTCCAATCGCTTGGATCAAAATAGCCAATATTTACCGTTTCGTCGAGTATGAGCACGTATCGTGCGCTCGATGTTTGTATTGCGTCGTAGACCTGCTTGTTATTAGATATCTCGCAAAGCGAAGTTTTAAATAGTTCATATTCCTTATAGGGCGTTGAGTAAAACTGACGAGAGATTATATTGATATTGTCGGTTGCGTATAACCAGATACTGCCGTCTGAGGGGATATTAATCACCCGATCATTTCCGATGATCTGCTTTGCGCTGTCTATAAAATGCCTTTCAGCGGGTGAAATAGAAACGCTTGACAATAAAGAGTAGTCTGCCCGTATCTGGTCACATAGATATTTGTAGTTGTTTTTGCTGTAGGACATAGTTTTGGGATAAGCGAAAACAAAAAGAACGACCGTGCAAAATGCGACTGAAAGAATTGTTAAATGGCTTGGTTTGCATCTTTCACGATTGAATATGGGCGCTGTAAATAAATCAATCAATTTATATAGTCCGATTGCGGCAAGTGGACAGGCTATTATTGCCAGCGTTCCGTTCAGTCTAACTATACCTGAGTACCAGAAGCCGCATAACAATTGACGAAGTGGATGATCGAGCGACATACATATGAATGCCAGAGCAGCAACTAAAACGTATGAGATTGAAAGCCATCTAAACTTTTTATTAAAGAATGCGCTTATAAATCCAATTCCTACAAATAGTCCTAGTACCGGCTGTGCGTTAACTGGCTGCCCGAATTTTAAGAGAAGGATGTATTTAAGAGCCTCTAGTGGTGATGCAGTGGGTTCTCTATACACGTTTACTATAGGCTGGATAAATGGAAGGGAATAAACTAAAAGCCAAAGAATGACGATTAGTCCAGCCGTTAGAGATGAAACAAGAATCTGCAAGCTGATTCTGTTTGTGTGTCGCCCCATCGTTTTCCAACAAAACTGAATAATCAGTGGGATGCAAATAACGCCTGCGGAGAAAATCGCATTAGTCTGCGACCCAGCAAGTGCAATGAATGAGATGCAGGCAGTACATAATAAAGTTGGATCAGCGTATGGAAAACCCATCCTTGATTTGTTGATTGTTTTGTCAGCTGGAAATTCGCCGCACGTTACTAGTTGATAGAAAATGGAAAGAAAACTAGGCAAAATAGCATTCGACAACAGATTTGAGTCTAATTGTCCAACAATTAAAAACGCCCAGGGAAAATAGGAGAAAAGGTTGCAGACAATTCCTCCTGCATAGTTAAATCCTTTATCGCTCTTGAATATGGCAGAAAGAAATAGCCATGTTGAAAGAGGGTATACAAATGCACAGATAATGAAATTGATTGCATTGTGGGCAATAAGGATATTTGTTTTGGATATTCCGCTTGTGATAGCGGTAATAATGTGCCAGGCCGCAGGATAGAATACCCCTTGGCCTGTAGACATCAAATCTGGATATTCTGAAGCATGGAGAATCGAGTATCTCCCGGAGTCAAGCATTGCTTTCGCGCACGATAGATGGAAAGTGGTGTCGGTTTGCACAGAATAAGATGATGGTCCATCAATATTCCGAAGAAATATTAAAACTGTCAGGACTGCTCCCATAAACACATAGAGTAATAGCGTCGAACATTGATCTATGTCTATTGCGGCCCTTGTTCTTCTGAAGAGAAGAAAGATTATTAAACTAAAGATTAATGTTATTAAATAGAAATTGCCTGCAGATATGCTAACAGGGTAAATTGCTAAGCCTACAAGTAAGAACAGCGCGATAGAAGCTGTTGGTGAGAATGCGATTGCATGCAAAGGATTGCTGAGCATTGTTCTCGAAATGAAGTAGCCTGGAACTGCCATTGTCAAAATTCCACAAAGAAAAGCAGCTATAAAAGATACCCACATGAATATGGTTTCCCTTTCGGTCATATAGTGCTAATAAATCTTAAATGTTGTTGACTTAACATAAACGGCGCGATGCTTATCGCAGGAATTGGCTGCTAACTACTCAGTTATTTTGTAGAGAGCCATATCCCCCTTTTGCAGTATCAACTCAAAACCCGGGGTTGAATTGGTTACCGAGAGTATTCCTGTCCAATTTGACTGTTCAAAGGCTGGATACCATAATTTCAAATTCTTAGTGTCCGCTTCGAGGCTGAGAACATACTGAACGTTCTTGCCGTGAACATTTTCCCTTGTCGAATTTGAACTAGCGTAATTACAAAGATTCGACCGGAGGTCAATTGCCCAGTTGCTTGTGGTTGATTCGCTGTAGTTTTCATCGTTGCAGAAGAGCAGATTAAGGTTTGCGACGCCTTTTGCAAAACAGCTTCCATCATATGGGATGTTAGCGATTACAGCGTCGGGACCAGTGATCGCAGCAACTTTTTTTAGGAATTCAATTTTAAGGTCAGTTAGAATTGCTCCTTCCTCAACCCTCGTGAATCCTCTCATGTTTGCTGTCATGGTCGAATAGGGAGTGGTAATTTCCGCGATACCTCTGACAGCAAAAGAGGGTAGTGCAAACACAATAAAGAGCGCGAGGACCGCGGCAATGGTAACGATGTGGGACCTGCTTGGCATATCAAGACGATCAGCGATTGCTTTGACTGCCACTAAAAGTAAAGTGAATCCAGAATACGCTATGGGAATGCAGCAGAAGGCCAGCATTGCTGCAACTCTGTACGGGTCAGTGTACCAAAAGCCGGCCAGCACATGTTTAATAATGTTATCGCCAAAAGCCGCCGCAACAACATAGAGAATAACTGCCAATGAGCATGAAATAACTGGCCAAAAAAGCTTTTTGCGAAGCAAGAGTAGGGCTCCTGCCCCGCAGAGCAATGCTACAAAAATATTTGCCGGCTGAATGGGGTAAGCAGTAATTAGGCAGTCGACCATCGCTTGCCAAATCGTGCTTATCGGGCTCCAGTAGTAAGAAACTACGCCCTGAAAAGGTGGAAGTTTATATATAAATAACCATATTAATGAGATGGAAAGGCTCGCAGCGGAGCCGACAATCAACTTAGTTTTATCTTTTCCAAGTATATTTGCAAATTGTCTTTCTCCGGCATACTTGGAGCAGATCCATACGGTATAAGGAATAAGAAATACGGCGCACACGAAAATGCCGTTGGGCTGCGTGACGCTTATTCCGCCACAGCACAGAATAAAGCTGGCGATTTTCGTTGACCTATAAGCGCTTGAATCAGTTGTTGCATCGATAAATAAGGCGGCTGCAGCCGGGACAAGACACATTGTGGCAAGATTAGGAAATAGAGGCCATACTGCGAGCAATACCCAGGGTGATGCCGGTAAAACCAGAGAAACGATGGCTCCGGTGGCGACGCGCAGCTTTGATTCATTTGGAAATACTTGGCTAATTAAGTAATAAGATCCCAGAGGCAGTGAAATGCCGATAAGAGTGAAATTAACTACATTTGTTCCAATTCCTATGCTGGTCGCTGCCAGTGCGCAGGTAATAGCAGACGGAATATGCCATCCAAGGGGATAAAATCCTCCGATCTGGGATAAATAGGGGTTGAGCGATTGAGAAACGCCTATTCCATACATGGACACGTTTAGCGTCGACCAATCCGTTGAGTTGAGAAGGCTGCGTACGTAGGCATAGTGACGGATGTTGTCTTCGGATTGAGTTAGATGGGACCAGTCTGCCAAGGAGTGTGAAAAGAACCAATAGGCAAAGACGAAGCCGGTTCCTATGCAAATTAATAGAGGTAAGAAATCCTGTCCATTAGGCTTGGCTATGGAAGGATTTGTCTTCCTAGTCTTTGAAATAATCAGGAAGAATAGAGAGATGCCAATTGAAAATAAAACTGTGAAAGGAAATATGCTAATCGCTGAGATGGCAATATGTAATTTCGAACACAAGATGCCGACTAACACATATGCAAAAATACTCGTTGGAGGCGCCGCTGCGGCAGTCGCTGCTGGATTGTCAAAGCGGTTGTTCCAAATAATGCAGCCAGGAAGGTAGAGGACTGCAAGCGCAATGAGGAACGCTGTTAGAGGAAACAAAGGGATTCTCCTTTACGGGCTTCTCGGACAATGAGTTTTATCTAATTATACGAAGTGGATGATAGTATTAGACCCGTAGTATTCGTTACGTTAACGGTGGGCTATGTTGAAAAATCCTAAAGTTTCGATTTTGGTGCCGATATGCAATGTTGAGCGCTACTTGCGCGAGTGCCTTAATAGTCTGGTAAATCAGACGCTTCGCGAAATTGAAATCATCTGCATTAATGACGGATCAACCGATTCATCCTTGTCAATTATTCGCGAATACGAGCGACGGGATGAGCGTATCGTTGTAATTGATAAGCCCAATAGCGGGTACGGCGATTCGATGAACAAAGGCATTGAACTTGCTCGTGGCGAGTATATCGGAATCGTTGAGTCCGACGACTTTGCCTCTCTTAATATGTTCGAAACGCTTTATAAAGAAGCGGCTAAAAATGATCTCGACGTCGTCCGTTCAAATTACTATGCCCATCGTACGGGAGAGGACTCGTCGTGCGATTATCTGGTCGAAAATCTTGCTGCCTGCGGTTCGTACGACAAGGTCTTTCATCCAATCGATAATCCGCGCGTCTTTATGTGCCAGCCTGCAATTTGGACTAGCATTTATAAAAAATCGATGATCGATAAGGATGAAGTGCGTTTCCTGCCTACGCCAGGGGCTTCGTTCCAGGATACGGCTTTCTATTTCAAAGCGTTTTATGCGGCAGACAGAGTCAAGCTGCTTAAAGATGGATATCTCCATTACCGCATCGATAACGCCAACTCTTCTGTAAAGAATCAGAACAAACTCTTTTGCGTGTGTGATGAATACGCTGAGGTTTGGGATTACGCCAAACGAGACCACGATAAGTTTCAAATTATTAAGTACTGGATTCCCCGCCAACAATACGAGGGCTATCTCTGGAATCTAAATCGTCTTGCTCCTGAGCTGCAACAACGTTTTTATCCAAGATATGTCGAGGAATTTAGTAAGATTAAAGCAGCGGGTCTAATTGATTCCGATCGATTCGACTCGCGCACCTTGGCTCGCTTAAATAGAATGACCAATGATTCTGAGGCTTATTTCTTGGAGCAATATGGGTCCACTGAGCCTAGGCGATCCATCTTAGTTTGCTGTAACGCGCTTTCGGTTGCGGACGCAAAAACGTCCGTGCGTGCTTTGCTCGATAAGTTATCAAATGATGACGAGGTATTTGTTGTCTCGCCTGATTCTGACTCCCTTGTATTTGAGCTTAAAAATGAATTTGAAGGTATGGGCAGACTTCGCAGCGACGCTGACGTTCTTCAGCATCGCCTTCTGGGCCATTGTGATGCGGACGCGTGCCGTGCTGAGAACATTTCTATTGTTGCCCTTGCTGCGAGAGACGCCAATTTTGACGATCTTGCTGCTACCGCTGATGGCGAAGATGTTTATTCAACTGACGGTAAGAACTATGCCCTTCGAGACGTTGAGCTGCGGGTCGAGGGTTCTTCTACGCTTGTGACGGCTGCACTTCGTGCAATTTCGAAACTGGATCTAAATCAAATTAAGCGGCTCCCGGATAATTGGGCGTCTTTGCTTTGTTCCTCTTGTGCTCTCGAGGGCGGGGCTTTCGGCATTGCCATAGATGATGCAAAAGAAATGGCAAGCTGTTTGTTTGACATGTCTGAGCCCTATGAAAAGGTACGACTGCTTTACGGACAGCTCCTCTCCGTGTGGTCTTCGGTCCGCAAGGGGTTTTCGGCTCTCGATTGGGACCAGGCTTGTCGTTTGCGCGAACAATACTATTCCATGGCTAGCGTTGATGCGCTGCTTACTCCTAATACCGGCTCGGATAATTCGCCTTTCTTGTCCGTAGTCGTCCCCGTTTACAATGTTAGTAAGTATCTCGAAGAGTGCCTGGATTCTGTGATTCAGCAGTCTTTTAAAGATTTTGAAGTATTGCTTATTAACGACGGCTCAACTGATGGCTCTTTGGACCTGCTGGAAGAGGTCACATCTCGTGACTCGCGTGTTCGTGTCTGGAGTCAGTTTAATTGCGGCGCTGGATCTGCCCGAAATAGAGGTATTGAGCTGGCTAGAGGCAAGCACCTTATTTTCATCGATCCCGATGATATATTTGCTACTGACCATGTGTTTTCCGATTTGATCGATGCGATGGATAAGTCGGGAGCTCTCATCTGTGGCGGCTCTCTTTCATTGCTAAAGCCGTCCGGAAAGATTAAGTCTGAGTTTTCATTTGATGAGTCTTTCTATGATGTTTCTTGCGAGCGCGAAGTGCCCCTCGAGCATATTTGGACTGACTACGGGTGGATTCGTTTCATGTACGACTCGTCCCTGTTTGTCGATGGAAATGTTCGCTTCCCCCAGTTGAACTGGTATGAAGATCCTGTCTTTTTCTTGCGTGCGGTGGAAAAGGCGGGCGGCTGTAGGGTCGTACCGGTGGACGTATACCATTATAGGGTTGGGTACAAAGAGACCGAGTGGACCGTTGCTAGAGTCAGAGACATGCTTTGGGGCATGGGACAAAATCTTGCTGTGGCCGATAGGCTGAAAATGCGCGAGCTATACGTAACGATAGCCAATCGATTTAACCGCGACTACTCAGACGCCATCTTAAAACAGATTAAGGATCCTGGAGTTTACGAACAGCTCGTTACTATTCAAGCCTCCATCAACCATGGGCTGATAAAGGAGTGCTCTGCATATGATGAGCCTTATTATTATCTGCTGCCTTTATACGGCGATCGAAAGAAGCGAGCGGTCGCTGTCGAGAGACTTGCTCGCAGAATTGCTGAGTCCAAGGCGTATGTCTCTGCTCAACGTCTTATTTATAAGTTGACTGGACGTGGTTAACTAACTCTATTTCCGATTGCTAATTGGTAATGAGGTTGTTTAAGACATGAAGAATTTTGTTAAGAAACTTCTGCCTGTTTCTTTATCGCGCTTCGCATTGCTTTCGAAGGACGTTGAAGATATTAAGACAAATATGCTATGGGCTTCTGAGGCGCGCAGTATTCACGATGAGCTGCATTGGGATGTAAGTGTTCAGCTTCTAAATGAAGTCAAAGCGCTGAGGGACGATCTTAAATCCCATGACGAGAGGGTCATGCTCTTTGCCTGGGAAGGTTATCGCAAGGAAGGAGAGTCGCTAATCGAAGCTAAAAAGCGCTTCTTTACATCGCTCCCTGCCGCCACGGGCAGCTTGAGGCTGCTTCAGCTTGGATCGGCTAAGTTGTTGGCTGACTTTGACTCCCTGTGCAGGGATAATGACATCCCATATTTCGCTACCTGTGGAACCTTGCTTGGGGCGGCGCGCCATAGTGGTTTTATTCCCTGGGATGACGATATCGATCTTGGAATGCTGCGTGAGGATATTGAGCGTTTGATAGGTCTGGTCCAATCTCACGACCGATTCCGTGTTTCAGTTGCTTTTGATGGATTTGTCCAGTGCCGTCAGGTGAGATTCCAATACGCGGACGAATCTGTCCCCTTATTCTTGGACATTTTTATTTTTGACTGGGCGTCAACCGACAACGTTAAAATCTACGACCAACAACTTCAAATTCGTGAGGCAATGGTTAAACGCATGCGCAATGAATCTTGTCTTTCGTCTTGGATCGATAAGTCGTGCGTTCCTGCCACTGATCCCAATATGGACATCGTCGATTCTTTATTTTCGAATGCGATAAATGAGGAAAAGACAGCTGGTCTTGTGTGTGATAGGTGCGATGCAAAGGCAGTTGTCTGGTCGATTGACAACACCGTTGGTGTTGACAATTTCCATTGGGTTTCGCCGCTAGACGAAATATTCCCTCTTATCGACCTCGAGTTTGAGGGAATGCAAATCAAGGCGCCCTCTAGGTACATGGAATTGCTAACGAAGCATTATGGCGACCCTTTTAGTCTTCCAAATGATATTGCTTCCCATTTTAAGCATACCGATGCTGCTGATAGCGCTACCGAAAGTGCACTTCAGCGGCTTCTAAGCTAGCATAAGATGAGATGGTTTTGACACTATTTGTGTAAGGGCGTGCTGTTGGTTGCTTGGTTAGGCAGCACGCCCTTCCTTTGGGCTCAACACTTGGCACGGCATAGCTTCTTGACAAGTGTTGTGTATCCAGCTTGTATTAACCTAAGTATTGAAGAGTCGACAACGCTTGCTATCAATAATGCCAAAAGATATGCCGATAAAAGTGCAATCAAGAAAAGCGGCAAGCGTATGATTGTTGCTAGCGTCGTCTCTTGTCCCAAAAAACCGTTATTGACTAGTGGTGTGAATACAATGCCTATTGTTGTTACTTGCAGTAAGTATATTGAATAGGAACGCCTTGCTGTCCAACTTAGTGCTTTGCAAATCGAGGCGCTTTTGATGCTCATTTTACTGAACAATAAGAATATGGCTGCAGTTACCGGTAACCATAAATAGCTCGGATCTGATCTCTGGTAACCAAAATGCGTTAAGAGTGCGCCTGCAATCCAACAGATAATCCCAGAGTACTCAATTGCTCTAACTTTTTTCGGTTCTAGGTATTCAGGGAGTATCTTAACGAAATATCCCAAACAGAAATATGTAAAGTAGCTTCCAAGAATTACTTGCGATCCCGATGGTAAAATAAAATTTAAAACGTTGACGATTTTTGCCAAACGTGAATTTGGCAAAAATGAGCCAATTAGTGTTTGAAAAATTCCATATGCGCACGCTACAATCATTATATATCCGAGTGTTCTAACTTCTTTTTTTTCAAGTGAAGAAAACATCCGGTATAGAAAAGGCGCAATAATTAGATAAGGTATGAGTGAAGGGATAAACCAGTAACTACTCGCCAATACGCCAGCCGTCCATTCCAGGAATGCGCTTGGGCTGAGCGTGACACCTCCAGTCAATGTGCCATACAAATAAACAAGAATAGTGTATGTAAATAGGGGGAGAATAATCGATCGAACCTTATTTGATAGATAGTAACTATAGGAATGCTTAAGAGGCCTAATGGCAAAGTATCCCGACAATGTAAAGAAGATCGGATCACAAATTAGAGCGAACTCTCCCATTACTCCTTGGACTGATGTGCCATGAACGGGTCCAAGGTAGCCTGCCGTGTGTACGACTACAACCAAAAACATTGAGATTGATCTGATTAAATCCCAATTGGCCATTCGCTTGCTTGACATTAGATATGAATTCCTAACTATCGTGGAGTTATTTAATACCTGCTACTAGCATCGTAGCGAATACATCGTTAGATTAGCATGTTTAATGCTTTAATCTAACGATGCAATTATGTTCGGTTCTTCGCCCGCGTGCTTTGCGCGTGCAATGATATTCACATAATGAGTTATAACGGGTCTGATATCTTTGATGCAGTGGTTCACTCGAGAGAAAGTTGAGTAAGTCATGGCGATATGTGCGATCGTTATTGCGGGTGGAGTTGGCTCGCGTATGGGGCAGAAGATTCCTAAGCAGTTTATTAATGTGGGGGAGAAGCCTGTCATTGTTTATACCCTCGAGGCCTTTCAGAACCATCCGCTTGTGGATTCGATTGAGGTAGTTTGCCTGGATGGCTGGGAACAGGTTCTTGTCGCGTATGCGAAACAATACGAGATTGATAAGTTAAAGTGGATCGTTAAAGGCGGAACGTCGGGTCAAGAGTCTATTCGTAACGGCGTGTACAACCTCGAAGGCAAACTCTCTGAGGATGATATTTGTATCGTGCACGATGGCGTGCGCCCCATGCTCGATCCCGAGGTTATTACCGATGTTATTCGTGTGGCGAAGAGTCATGGGAATGCCGTGACAAGCATGCCCTATAACGAGCAGATTTTTATCATTGATGAGGAAGACCCAACCACCACCACACAGTATATTCCGCGTGAAACGCTCCGTCGTGTTTCGACCCCTCAGGCATATCGTTTCGACCTTCTTGACTCCAAGTATCATGAGGCGTTCGAGAAAGGCGTGGGAATTGACGGGTCTAACTATACGAATACGATGATGGTCCAGCTGGGAGTTAGGCTTAACTTTGCCGCTGGTTCCGACAGGAATATTAAGCTTACTACGCCTGAGAATCTTGAATTCTTCCGTGCATGGGCTGCGGAGAAAGAGGCTCGTGATGAATAGATTGGCCTGCACAGAATACGTTGCCGATCTTGATGCCGTATGCAATCTCGATCTTCCTTGGAATGACCTAAAGGGGAAGACGGCTGTTGTCTCCGGTGCGACCGGAATGATTGGTGCGTTTTTCATTGACGTTCTGATGAGAAAGAATGAGACGGCTGAATTAGATTGCAATATTGTTGCGTTGGGTCGCAGTATCGAAAAGGCCCGACTGAGACTTCCGTACTTTGAGTCATGCCACTTTTCGTTTGAGGAGGCTTTCGTTTCGTCCGCTGGCTATCGTCCGACTTGTTCAGCTGACTTTGTTTTGCACCTAGCGAGCTCCACGCATCCCCGTCAGTACTCGTCTGATCCAATAGGCACTATTCGTACGAACGTCGACGGGCTTCAGAACCTACTTGAGTTCTCTGCCGACAGCGGCGCTAGATTACTATTTGCTTCGTCCGTTGAGATTTACGGTCAGAATCGCGGTGACGTTGAACGCTTCGATGAGCAATATTGTGGAAATATTGACTGTAATACTTTGCGTGCGTGCTATAACGAATCCAAGCGTTTGGGTGAAGCCATGTGCCAGGCATATCGTTCCCAGAGGGACGTTAAGGCCGTAATTGCACGCATCGCTCGTGTCTACGGTCCAACTCTGTTGAATGACGATTCAAAAGCTTTATCCCAGTTTATGCGTCGATCTCTTGCCGGTAAAGACGTTGTACTCAAAAGCGAAGGGACGCAAAGGTTTTCCTATCTGCACGTTGCGGATGTTGTGTCTGGCCTACTGTACGTGATGTTGCTCGGTTTAGATGGCGAGGCATACAATCTTGCAGATTCGGAGTCTGATATTGCTTTGAAGGAGCTTGCCGAGCATGTTGCTAAAAATGGAGGCGTAAATGTTGTCTTCGATTTGCCCGATGCTCGGGAAGCAGCGGGTTATTCTGTAGCTACTTTGGCCCTTATGGATGGCTCAAAAGCTCGAGGTCTAGGGTGGAGGGCTCGCTATAATATCGACAATGGTTTGCGGTCGACAATGGAGCAGATGCGCAAGTTGGATTGGGTGGCGTTGAAATAGTTATCTGGGTTCCCGTGCGCGTCAAATTGGTAGCCAGAAGCAATACGCTGTCGTGCGCTGAACTGTCCGATCCGCTCGCTGTTCCGATACCCTATGTTTCGTTATATGGGCCATTGAGGTCCTTTTCAGATACAGGAAGAATGAATGAACTTTAAGCTGGCTAACATAATTCTACAGGTTGATGAGCATGCGACCGCGCATCCTGAGTTGTATTATTGCGCGTCGTCCGATGTGAATATTTCCCAAGTTGGATCTTCAGGCATTGAGTTCGAAGGACGTCTCGGGTTTTTGACCTATGTTAATGCCTGTTCTGTTTGCAAGTGGAGGCAGTACGCTGGTCTCGATAATTTAAAGCTAAATCTTGAACTTGAGGGTGAGGGAGAGGTCATTGTTCTTGGAGTGGCTTCCGATGAGACTACTCCGCAGGAGCTTTCACACTTTCAATTTGTCTATGAGGGGCGGACTCCGTTTTCTGCTTCGATTGACGTTTGCGCAGTGGACCTTGTTGGTTTTGCCATCGTGCCCAACTTGGGTCATTCCGTGAAATTGTTTAGTGGGTGCTATTCTACGGAAGTCGATTTTGATCGTATTAATTCTGTACGAATCGCTTTATGTACGACGACCTTCAAGAACGAGAAATATATTCTTCCAAATATCTCGCTTGTCGAATCGGGTATTGCTGCAGAGGACTGTCTTTCTGCTGATAGCTTCCATATGTTTGTCGTGGATAACGGCCGAACGCTCAATGTTGATGCTCTTTCAAATGATTTGGTTACGGTTTTGCCCAATCCCAACACAGGCGGTTCTGGTGGGTTTGCGCGTGGTATTTTGGCTGCCACTGAAGAGCGGGGTAAATTTACGCACGTCATTCTGATGGATGATGACGTGCGCATCATGCCAGAGAGCCTGATCCGTACATTCAATCTACTTTCCCTTGCGAGGGGAAAATATAAGGACGCTTTCATCAATGGAGCTATGCTTTCGCTTGAGGACCCGTCTCGTCAATACGAGGATGTGTCTCAGGTCTTACGAATAGGAGTATACCGTCGTGTTAAGAGAGATTTTAATCTCGGTTCTCTTGATGATCTCCTTGAGAATGAGCGCACGAGCGTTGAAGTAGACCAAGCTTACGGTGCCTGGTGGTACAGCTGCGTGCCCCTTAAAGCCGTCGAGGCCAATGGGCTGCCTATGCCGTTTTTCATTCGTTGTGACGACGTCGAATTCGGCATGCGAAATAAGCCTATATATATGACTATGAATTGCATTTGTGTTTGGCATTCGAGCTTCGAGGGACGTTTTCGACCGTCTGTAGACTGCTATCAGTACATTCGCAATTTCTTTACCATGATTGCTCTCGATGAGTGCTCGGATGAACGTCTGTTCGTGCTGCGAACCCAACGTGCTATTCGCCAAAACCTTCGTGACCTTGATTATCAGGCAGCAGACTTTATCTTGGATGGTATTGAGGATTATCTACGTGGTCCTGAATATCTCAAAAGCCTTGATGGTGCTGCAACCATGATTGCTAAGGGCAAACTTAATGAAAAACTGATATCCGTGGATGATATTGATCCAGAGATCCTTGCCTCCGCTGGCGTTACTTCTGAGGTTCTTTCTGACAAGAGCACTGATTTTCAACCATCTCGGTTTATGAAACTCTGGCGAACCCTGCCATACGATAAGCATTATCTGCCTGATTTCCTTTTAGGTAATAGAATCGGATACGTTGTTAAAAACGGTGATTGCAGAATTGAGGGTAGTACAACTGGCTGTAAATCCCTTATTTATCTTGACGCAACACGCGAAAGGGGTTCTGTTCGCACAATTGATCGCGCAAAGTTTAAGGAAATCCGAAAGCGCCAGCATGAGCTGATGGCACGCTATCGTAAAGAGGGCGAGGCTGTCGGGAAAGCATGGAGGGACGCTATGCCCTACATGACATCGAGAGAGTTTTGGGAAGAATATTTAGGACTTAAATGAGAAGAGGTCCGGATTTGAGTCCGGACCTCTTCTCATTTTGAATAGGATTTATAGGCCTGAAGCTCCCACTGTTTCCTTTCCACCTTTGCGACCGAGTCGAGAATGAGTCCCGTTGCCAGGCTCAGGCCGCACAGAAACATGAATGAGGCCGCGAGCATAGCTGTGGGGAAGCGGGGGACTAAACCGGTTTGGAAGTACTCTGCGACGATTGGTATACCGAGAGCGAGCCCTATGATGGCAAAGATGGTCGCGATGAGACTGAAGAACTTGAGGGGACGATAGTCTTTAAAGAGCGTCCCAATCATTGCGATGACCTTGATGCCGTCGCTGACCGTGTTGAGTTTGGATTCAGAGCCGGCAGGTCGATCTCGATACTCCACTGGCACGTCTTGAATGCGCCAACGGTGGTCGACTGCATGGATAGAGAGCTCGGTTTCAATTTGGAAGCCCTCGCTCAAGACGGGGAAGGTCTTGACGAAAGGCTTGCTCATGGCTCGGTAGCCGGTCATGACGTCGTCAAAGCTGTAGCCGTAAATCCATTTGATCATCGCACGAACAAGGTTGTTGCCAAAGCCGTGAAAGGCTCGTTTATTCTCTTCGGCATAGGTGCCGTTTGACAGGCGATCGCCAACGGTCATATCTGCTTCGCCGTTAAGGATGGGATTGCAGAGTGACTTGGCAGCTTCGGCGGGGTAGGTATCGTCGCCGTCGACCATCAAGTAGCATTCGGCATCGACATCACGGAACATTTGGCGGCACACGTTACCTTTGCCCTGCCTGGGCTCGTGGCGCACCTTAGCCCCGTGCTGCTTGGCGATATGCGAAGTGTCATCGGAAGAGTTGTTGTCGTAAACATAGACAACTGCGCCGGGCAGCTCTCGATGAAAATCGTCGACAACTTTGCCAATCGTCAGCGCTTCGTTGTAACAGGGGATTATGACGGCGGTATTCGAATAGTCCATGTAGGACCTCCTTTAATGACTAATCTGGTCGAAAGTATACCTATCGCCTGACCCTTTGATTAGATATGGGTTAGTTCTCCAGATTTGTTGCGGTGGGTTATCGTCAACGTGGGAGGGCTATACTTTCCAATGTTATGTTTTACGAGACAAGGAGATAGTCCGTGGCTGACAATGTAGAGAGTCAGAAAGCGGTGGCTAAACCGGCCTCTCACGCTAAGAACGATATCGAAAAAGACAAGTTTATCCTTAAGCAGCTTGTTACCAAGGACTTTAAGATTAAGTACCGCCGCAGCGTTTTAGGCGTTGCGTGGTCAGTCCTCAACCCGCTTCTTATGATGATTGTGATGTCCATTGTGTTTTCGACAATTTTCGGTCAGAGCCGCAATGGGTCCATCACGCCCGAGATGTATCCACTGTATCTAATTGTAGGCAACATTACCTTTTCCGTAATGTCCGAGTCGACGAACCAAGCGCTCATGTCCATCATTTTGGCGTCTTCTCTGCTCAAGAAGGTCAAGGTTCATCGATGGGTTTTCCCGGTTCAGAAGGTGCTTTTCTCTTTGGTGAACTTCGCGTTTTCGCTGGTTGCCGTTGCGCTGGTCATGCTCTGGTTCCACGTGGTTCCCACCTGGCATTTAATTCTGTTGCCTGTTTGCTTGCTCCTACTTATGTGCTTCTGTATGGGTCTTGGTTTGATGCTGTCGGCATTGGCGGTCTTTTTCCGCGATGTTATGCACCTGTGGACCGTTGTTATCACCGCCTGGATGTATCTGACGCCCATTTTCTGGACGACCGATTATATCAGCCAGATGGCACATTGGATTCAGGTGTTGGTGGTAGTGAACCCCATGTACAACTACCTCCAGTTTATGCGTGATATCTTCCTGTTTAATACCGCACCGTCTGCTTTCACGTTTGGCTTGTGCGTTGCTTGGGCCGTTGTCGCTCTTGTTATTGGTTACGCCGTCTTTCATAAGACCGAGCACAAGTTCATTCTCTATATCTAAGGAGTGCTGTTCATGACTGAATCTGCTATTGATTACAGCAAGCAGCCCCTTGCTGTTGAGGTCAAAGACGTCACCATGATCTTTAACATGGCGTCTGAGTCGCTTACAAACCTCAAGGAGTACTTTATTAAGCTCGCCAAGCACGAGCTGTTCTTTGAGGAGTTCCGTGCGCTTAAGCACATTTCGTTTGATGTGCATCGCGGCGAGGTCGTTGGCCTTGTTGGCACCAACGGTTCCGGAAAGTCTACGATGCTCAAGATCATCGCTGGCGTTTTGGAGCCCAGCGAGGGCAAGGTTAAGGTCCACGGCAATATTGCACCGCTGATTGAGCTCGGCGCCGGCTTTGACCCGGAGCTTACCGCTCGTGAGAATATTTACCTTAACGGTGCGCTGCTTGGATACACCAAGGAGTTTATTGACGCCAATTTTGATGGAATCATCGAGTTCGCTGAGCTTAAAGATTTTGTTGACATGCCCTTGAAGAACTTCTCTTCGGGTATGGTTGCGCGCATTGCCTTTGCTATCGCTACGATTACCGAGCCGGATATCCTGATCGTCGATGAGACGCTTTCTGTTGGCGATGTCTTTTTCCAACAGAAGTGTGAGCGCCGCATTCAGCACTTTATCGAGAGTGGCGACGTTACGGTCTTGTTCGTTTCTCACTCCATGGAGCAGGTTGAGCGCATTTGCCAGCGTGCCGTATGGATCGAGAAGGGTGATCTGCGCATGGATGGTCCTGTGGATGAGGTCTGCAAGGCGTACCACGACCAGTTCAAGTAGGTTATAATTTATGCGCCGTGTGAACTTGTGCCCGCTTGGACGCGCGACATTATGCTCCATTAGCTCAGTTGGATAGAGCAGGGGACTTCTAATCCCAAGGTCGACGGTTCGAATCCGCCATGGAGCACCATATGAGTTTTAGAGACCCGGTAATAATGCCGGGTCTTTGCTTTTGTTGATGCTCTGCCGTGGTATTGTTAAATCAGGGCCGTAAGACATGGGGATGACTTGCGGCCCTATTTGTTAATTTGGACTGTGGAGCGCTTTCATCGTCACAGAAAGATACCCGGTGCAGCATTCGCGCTGCACCGGGTATTCTGTTTGCTTATGGTGGCTAGCTAATGCGCCTTTGTCTTTACGCCTCAGTCGGCTCCACGCCAAGCTCGTCGCGGACGAGCTCGAAGGCCGCGGCGATGGCCTTGTCCATGTCGTAGTATTTGTAGCCGCCCAGGCGACCGGCGAAGATCACGTCGCCCTCCTGTGCCGCCAGCTCCTCGTACTGCTTGTAGAGGGCCTCGTTCTTGGCGTCGTTGATGGGGTAGTAGGGCTCGTCGCCGGGCTTCCAGTCGGCCGGGTACTCGCGTGTGATGACGGTCTTGTCCTGCGTGCCGAACTCAAAGTGCTTGTGCTCTATGATGCGCGTGTAGGGAATCTCGCGCTCGGTGTAGTTGACCACGGCCACGCCCTGGTGGTCCTGCTCGTCGAGCGTCTCGGTCTCAAAGCGCAGGCTGCGGTACTCAAGCGTGCCCAGCATAAAGTCGTAGAACGCGTCGATGGGGCCACAGTAGATCGTCTTGGCGGCGATATCGGGCTCGGAGTCGATCAGCTCCTTGTACTCCACGCCG
Source organism: uncultured Collinsella sp. (assembly GCA_900542825.1). Lineage (GTDB taxonomy): Bacteria > Actinomycetota > Coriobacteriia > Coriobacteriales > Coriobacteriaceae > Collinsella. The sequence continues at coordinate 32,945 of UQOY01000005.1, forward strand.
CAGCGCACCTCGATGCCCTCGAGCATGTTGGAGACCATCTTGGTGTAGCCGCCCATAGGAATACCCTGGTAGCGGTCATTGAAGTAGTTGTTGTCGTAGGTAAAGCGGCAGGGGAGGCGCTTGATGATGCTCGCGGGCAGGTCCTTACAGTCGCGGCCCCACTGCTTCTCGGTGTAGCCCTTCACGAGCGTCTCGAAGATGTCGCGGCCGACGAGCGACAGCGCCTGCTCCTCCAGGTTCTGCGGCTCGCCGATGTTCTCGGCGGCCACCTGCTCGGCGATCTTGGCCTTGGCATCGGCCGGCGTGACGACGCCCGGCCACATCTTGGCGAAGGTGTTCATGTTGAAGGGCATGTTATACATGTTGCCGTGGAAGTTGGCTACCGGAGAGTTGACGTAGTTGTTGAACTCGGCGAAGCGGTTGACGTAGTCCCAGACGTCCTTCATGGAGGTGTGGAAGATGTGCGCGCCGTAGCGGTGGACCTGGATGCCCTCGACGTCCTCGGTGTAGATGTTGCCGGCGATGTGGTCGCGGCGGTCGATGACCAGGACCGACTTGCCGGCGCGCTTGGCGGCATTGGCGAAGACGGCACCCGAAAGGCCGGCGCCGACGACAAGGTAATCGTACTGGGACATGGATATGCTCCTTTGTATGTCAATCGAACAGTTGCAAATGATTCAGGACAAACGCCACTGACTCATTTGCCCCATAGATTAGTGTAGCAGATGCTCTTTCAGCAGCTCCAGCGCGTGAGCGTTGCCAGGTTTCCAAATAATCTTAGGGACTCGCTACTCTGCCCGTAGGCACTCGGGTAAGACGCTCCCGACTGCATCCATTGCTTGCGGTTTCAGGTGCTGCTCATTGAGCTTCGCCTTTTTGTAAGCATAACGAGTGTCTGCCGAGTATTTGACCAACACGTCGGTGAAGAATCGCTCCCAGCTCAGGTAGTCGCGGCTTTCGATATAGCTCGAAGGGTCCTTGAGGATTTTTGGAATGTCGTTGTTGGGGATGAGGTCAGATCGCAAAAGCGTCCACTCAAATGATTCCGGGAGGAACAGGCGAACGTTCTTATAAACGCGCTGTCCCAGCACCTTTTCGATGTAGGGGCCAAACGCTGCGCCGTCTCCTATGGCAAGGATGTTTTGCTCGGGGCACTCGTGAATTGTTCGTTTTAGATTCGCTACGCCGGTGGCGGTATAGCAGGGGATCCCGAGCCGGTTGCAAAGAGCGTTGTAGAATTGATAACCAGATTTGCTATCCTCGACAATCACGGCATCGGGATTGTCGAAACCTACGTTAAGGTCCTGATACAGCATGTTTGCCGTGTGGGTATAAAGCGGTTTGGTCACCGAGTAAAAACGCTTGTCGCTTTTACGGCCGTTAATTACTTTGCTCGTCGTGTTGACCAGTTTTAGGATCTCGTCGACGCTGTAGGGGAGTTCGTTGGCGTCGCGACGAGATATCAGAACAAAATAGTTGGACGATCCGTTGACGGCTTTAGCAAAGTCCTTTGAGTAGATAAACTCGTTGCCCTCATCCAAAAAGACTATCGAGTCTTCGATGATCGACAGCTCGCGCTCCCAGCGTCTGCCGGAAAGCGTTTCGCAAGGTACATCGCAGCTGAGCGTAACGCCGCTTTCCTGTCCTCGGTCGTTGTAGTCGCGAACCATCGAGATGAGCGTTGTTTTGCCCGTGCCGCTGTTGCCGCGTATAAAGGAAATATTGCGCTTAAACGTGAGTGTGTATTTGACCTTTGCACGCTCTACGACAACGGTATGCGTTCCCTTCATTACTCATCAACATCCAAAAAGTCATTCGTGGCACCGACAAACTCCTGCATGTTTCTGACGATGCGGCTGTCGTTATCGATGCGAATCTCAAAACGCTTCCAAGGGAACTTCATGATGTGGTAAAGGGTCACCAGCACATCCTGCTCTTTGCCGATCTTGAGTAGCCAACGGGCACAGTTGTCTCCGCAGGTGGATGCGTTGAACACCATATTTGGGAGATTGCGCACCAGCAGCAGCGTCTTGACGCCGCCGGAGAGTTCGAGTGGGGTGATCGAGCCCAGCTGCTTACTTACGATGTTATGGGGGGCCGATGAGCTCTGATCCGTCCACGCTTTTAATGATCTGTGCGGCCATAGGGTCTTCGAACCATGAGTCCAAATATGAGTTCCTAAAATAGGTTTCGGTATCGTAGATGGAACCGGGGTAATCTCCCAGATGGATACTTAACATGCGCGTCTCCAGACGTTGTGTGACTGCAACGATTATATGCCAGTAATAAAGTGCCGCCAGTAGCGAGGTTGCTGCTGGCGGCACCGGCATTACTGACGTGCGAATCGGCGTTGATGGATTTGCTCGCGAAGCTACTTTTCGAGACGCTCCTTCAGCAGCTCCAGCGCGTGAGCATAGCCCTGCAGACCCTCGCCGGTGATGGTGGCAAAGCAGGCTAGGCGCGCATAGCTCACCTGGCGGAAGTCCTCGCGCGTCTCGACGGCGCTGATGTGGACCTCAACGGCGGGGATGGCGACGGCCTTGAGGGCATCGAGGATCGCCACGCTCGTGTGCGTGTAGGCTGCCGGGTTGATGACGATGCCGTCGACCTTGCCGTAAGCCTCTTGGATCTTGTCGACGATGCTGCCCTCGTGGTTGGACTGGAAGATCTCGACCTCGTCAAAGCCCTGCGCGGCGCCTGCCTCCTGGCAGATTTGGACCAGACGATCGTAGTTGTCGCTGCCGTAGATCCCCGGCTCGCGAATGCCGAGCATGTTGAGGTTGGGGCCGTTGATGACGAGTGCTTTCATGGTTGCTTCCTTTGTGGTCTGGTTGGTGGCGGGACTTTCTGTCTGCGACGTTTGCCCAGATAAAACCTGCCAAAATAAACCTGTCCCTTTTTGGCAGGTTTCAGAGGGTGTCGAGGACGGCGCGGGCGGTGTTGGCGGCGCAGTCGCGTGAGTCGATGATGTAGTCGGCCCAGGCGCGGTAACGCGGCATACGCTGTTCGGCGAGCTTATCGATGCCATCGCGGGCGGTGATGGGGCGTCCCTTATGAGCGAGTTCGTCGAGCTTGCGGTTAAGCATCACAATCTGGCTGTTCTGGTGCAGCAGCGGATAGTTCTCGTCGCGCGTGATCACGCCGCCGCCGGTGGAGAGCACCAGGCCGCTGCGCTTGGAGATGTCGGCTAGCGCAGCCGTCTCCTGCTCACGGAAGGCCGCCTCGCCGCGTTTGACGATGAAGTCGGCGCAGGGCATGCTCAGGCGCTCCTCGAGGGCGCGATCGAGGTCGATGTGCTCGCGGCCGGTGAGCAGGGCGATCTGCTCACCCACGCGGGTTTTGCCCGAGCCCGGCATGCCAATCAGCGCGATGTTCTGCTCGCGGCGGGACAGACGCTCCGTCACATCCAGGATGCGCTCGCGTGGGGTGGCTTGGCCGGTGTAACGCTCGACGGCCTGTGCCGCCTGTGCCACAAGCATAAGCAGGCCGCCGATGCAGGGGATGCCGCGGCGCTCGGCCTCGAGCATCAGACCCGTGCGAGCGGGGTTGTAGACAATATCGATGACGCCCTCGAGCGCGTCGAGACCTTCGAGCGTGCAAGGTGCGTCGGGGCAGTGGGGGAACATGCCGGCGGGCGTGCAGTTGACGAGCAGCGCGGCATCGGATTGCTGTGCGATGTTGCCATAGTTGACCTCGCTCGTGCGACCCACGGGTACGACGATGGCGCCCAGGTCGCCGAGCACCATGCTCGCCGTAGTGCCCGCGCCGCCGGTGGCACCGAGCACGAGGACCTTCTTACCGATAACCTCAACGCCCAACTCTTCGACCAGGCACTGAAAACCAAAGTAGTCGGTGTTGTCGCCTCGCAGACGACCGTCGGCCAGGCGCGTGATGGTGTTGACGTTGCCCATGCGCTCTGCCAGGGGACTTAGCTCGTCCAGGTATTCCATAACGGCACGCTTGTAGGGGATGGTCACGTTGGTGCCTTCCCACTCGTCGCCCGTCATAAAAGCCTCGAGATCCTCGGGCTCGCGCTCAAATCGCACGTACTCAAGCCCTGCGAGCTCCTTGTAGATGGTCGGGGTGTAGCTGTGGCCCAGCACACGGCCCAGGACGCCGTATGGGCGGGTTGCGGTGACATCGATCATCTAGAGCACCTCCGTGTAGCTGCCAAAGTAGGTGAAACTCTCGCATACGTCGTCGATCGAGTCGAGCAGGTCGTCGAGGGCCTTGCTGCCAAAGGGGCAGTCCAGGTCAAAGTAGAACATAAACTCAAAGTCATGCCCGGGGATGGGGCGGCTTTCGAGTTTGATGAGGTTGATGTTGAGCGCGTAGAATCGCTCGAGTACGCGATAGAGCGCGCCCGGCTCGTTGGCCGTAGTGATCATGAGCGAGGTGCGGTTGGCACCGGGATAGACGCGCGGCTCTCGACTGATGACGACAAAGCGCGTGTAGTTATTGTCCGAGTCCTGGATGTTGGGCTCCAGCACCTCCAGACCGTAGAGCGCCGCGCAACTGCGCGAGGCGATAGCGGCGACGTCGGTGCGTTCGGAGTTGGCGACCATCTCGGCCGACATGGCGGTGTTGGGGTACTTGGTGGCATGCAGGCCGTGGCCCTCGATAAAGCCTGCACACTGGGCAATGGCTTGGCCGTGGCTGTAGACCTCGCGCACGTCCTGGAGCTTGGTGCCGGGTTTGACGAGCAGGTTGTGATCGATCTTGAGGCGCAGCGACCGCACGATATGGAAGTCGAACTGTGCGAGCAGGTCGTAGACGGCGTTGACCGAGCCGGCGGTTGAGTTTTCGATGGGCAGCACGCCAAATTCGCAAAAGCCGTCGCGTACGGCGCGCATAACGCCCTCGAAGGTCTCGAAGAACGCGATATCGGGCACGTCGAAGAGCTTGCACGCGGCGATCTGACTGTAGGCACCCTCAACGCCCTGGCAGGCGACGCTGGCAGTCTGGGGGAAGGGCGTGTCAAAGGCTGCGGCCGTGGCATGGGTCTTTTGCGACACCGTGATGCCCTTGAGCTCGTTGATGTAGCGCTGCTGCTCGGCCTTGCTCATGCTCATGAGGAGGCGGAACAGGGTGATGGTCTGGGCCTCGTAGCGCTCAGGTGCGCGGCTGGCGAGGTTGTTGAGCTTGGAGCGCTCGCGGGCGGGGTCAAAGACGGCCTTGCCCATCTCGATCTTGGATTTGGCGACCTCGGTGGCAATATCCATGCGCTCGACAAAGCTGTTGAGCAGGGTGGTGTCGATGCCATCGATAGCCTGGCGAATATCGGCAAGGTCCATGGAGGCCCCTTTCACGTAACGGCTGAGTTGACAGACAACCCAGGTGAGGCGGGTTAGAGCTGGGCGGCGTCCTCGAGGAGGGCGTCCCAGATGGTCAGAGCTGCGGCTGCTTCGGCTACGGGGACGGCGCGCGGGACGATGCAGGGATCGTGGCGGCCGTGGACCGAGAGCTCGGCATTTTCCATAGCGTCCATGTCCACGGTCTGTTGCTCGCGACCGATGGAGGGCGTCGGCTTCACGGCCATGCGCCACATGACGGGTGCACCCGTTGAAATGCCGCCCAGGATGCCGCCGGCGTTATTGGACTCGACCGCAATCTCGCCGGTCTCGGCATCAACGCGATACGGATCGTTGTTCTCGCTTCCGCGCATGGCGGCTACGGCAAAGCCCATGCCAAACTCCACGCCCTTCACGGCGGGAATGCCAAACGCGATTTGTGCGATGCGGTTCTCGATGCCGTCGAACATGGGGTCACCGATGCCCGCGGGAAGCCCGTAGATGCCGCACTCCACAATGCCGCCGATGCTGTCGAGTTCATCGCGCGCGGCCAGAATCTCCTTGCGCATGCGACCGGCGGCCGCGGCATCGATGCAGGGCAGGTCGTTCGTAAGGATCGCCTTGCGGTCGGCCTCGCGATAGACCATGTCATCCATGGGCAGGTCGGAGATGCCGCCAATCTGAGCCACATGTGCCATCACCCGAATGCCGCGGGCCTCGAGTGCCTGCAGCGCGATGCCGCCGGCGATGCACAGGGGAGCCGTCAGGCGGCCGGAGAAGTGTCCGCCGCCGGCGATGTCGTGCATGTTGTGGTATTTCACGCGCGCCGGAAAGTCTGCGTGCCCGGGGCGGGGCTTGCGGCGCAGCTCGGAATAGTCCTTGGAGCGCGTGTTGGTGTTCTCGATAATCGCGGCGATGGGTGCGCCGGTGGTGTGTCTATCGACCACACCGGCAATGATATGCGCGGCGTCGGCCTCGCGGCGCTTAGTCGCGGTCTCGTCGCGACCCGGGGCGCGACGGTCCAAAAAGGCCTGCAGCTGCTCCTGGTCAATGGCGATACCGGCGGGAATGCCATCGAGCGAGCAGCCGATAGCAGGGGAGTGCGACTGGCCAAAGATGCTTAAGTGTAAAACGTTGCCAAAGGTCGAGGACATGCTATTCCTCCTCGAGCGTGACCTTGCCGCCCAGCAGGCGGTAGTGGTCGAAGAAATCAGGATAGGACTTGTTGACGGCTTCGGCGCCGTGGATCACGACCTCGCCAGTGGCGCGGCTCGCAGCGATGGCAGCCATCATGGCGATGCGGTGGTCGTTGTGCGAATCGACCTCGCCGCCGGTAAAGGCGTCGACACCCTTGATGATGAGGTCGTCACCGGCAACGCGTACCTGCGCGCCCAGTGCGGTGAGCTCATGGGTGGTGGTGGCCAGGCGGTCGGATTCCTTGATGCGCAGGCGGGCGCAATCGCGGATGAACGTGCGGCCTTGCGCCAGCGATGCCACGGCAGAGATTACGGGCACCAAGTCCGGAATGTCGTGGGCGCTCATCTCAAAGCCGGCGAGCTTGTCGGACTGGACGGTGGCGGCGTTCGTGGAGCGCACGATGCGGGCGCCAAAGCGCGAAAGCGCGGCGAGCACGTTGCGGTCGCCCTGTGCGGAGCTCAGCGACACGCCCTCGACGGTGATGGGGTCGGTGCCGATGGCGCCGGCGCACAGCCAGAAGGCGGCGTTGGACCAGTCGCCCTCGACGGCTACGCTGCCGGGCGTGCGGTACGAGCCGCTGTTCACGCGGAAGTTCGTGACCTCGGGCTTGCCGTCCTTGGCCGGAATGCGCTCGACGTTGACCTCGACACCAAAGGCCTTCATGGCCTGGATGGTCAGGTTGATATAGGGGCGGCTCTCGATAAGGCCGGTCACCTGCACACAGGAGGGCTGGGCCAGCAGCGGGGCCGCCAGCAGCAAGCCGGAAATGTACTGTGAGCTCACGTTGCCCGGCAGGATAAAGGTGCCTGGGCGCATGCGGCCGCTTGTCTTGAGCGGAAAACCGCCCAGACCCTGCAGATCGCAGCCGGCGGCAATGATCTCGTCGGAGAGCGGAGAGAGGGGGCGGGCGCCCAGGCGGCCCTGGCCCACAAAGGTGGTCTCTGCCCCCAACGCGCAGGCGACGGGCAGCATAAAGCGGAGCGTGGAGCCGCTCTCGCCGCAGTCGAGTGTGCCGCCGGCAAGTGCCTTGAGCAGGCCAAACTCAATGCTCTTCATGGTGGGGTGGACCTGGAAGCCGTCCTCGACGGTCTCGATGCGGGCGCCCAGCGCCGTGAGGCAGCGCACCGTGGCCTCGATATCGGCGCAGGTGGTGTTGCAGGTCACATGCGTTTCTCCGTTGGCGAGCGCAGCGCAGATGATGAGGCGGTGCGCCATCGACTTGGATGCGATGGCGGGAACGGTGCCCTTGAGCGGGGAGGGGGTGATGCGGGCTAGCATGCGGATGCGTCTCCCTTCTGGCCGAGGCCCTCGGCAATTAAATCGTGGAAGGTGGAAAGCGGCGTGCGGTCGATACTGCAGCGGCCAATGCCGTGCGGAATCACCAGATCGATGTTGTCACCGGCGCGTTTTTTGTCGTGCAGCGCCTCGGCAAAGATGGCGTCGGCGGAAAGCTCGCAGCGGGTCTTGAGGCCATGGCGGGCGCAGAGCTCCTCGATGCGACCGGGCAGCTCGGCGTCGCAAATGCCGTGCAGGACCGCGGCACGCGTGATGATGCCCATGCCGATCGACACGCAGTTGCCGTGTCCCAGCTCAAAGTGCTCGCAGGCCTCGACGGCATGTCCGGCGCTGTGTCCAAAGTTAAGCAGCTTGCGCTGGTTGGTCTCGCGCTCGTCGGCTACGACCACGGCGCGCTTGATGTCGATATTGCGGGCGATGATGAGCGCCACGCGGGCCACGTCCTGGTTGAGTAGCTCCAGCGTGAGCGGGGTCTTCTCGAGCTCATCGAAGAGCTCCGGATCGGCAATCACGGCGTGCTTGACGACCTCGCCGCAGCCGTCAGCGAACTGCTCGGGCGTGAGGGTGGCCAGGCATCCCACGTCGGCGATAACAACACTCGGCTGCCAAAAGGCTCCGGCGAGATTTTTGCCGGCGGCCAGGTCGATAGCCGTCTTGCCGCCCACTGACGAGTCCACCATGGCGAGCAGACTCGTGGGGATTTGTACAAACTTGCAGCCACGCATGTAGGTGGCGGCTACAAAGCCCGCCACGTCGCCCACGACGCCGCCGCCGAGCGCCACGATCACGTCGGAGCGCGAAAGTTCGTGCTCGGCCACAAACTCCAAAATGGCAACGTAGGTCTCGGCACGCTTATGAGCCTCGCCGGCCTCGAAGGTGCAGATGCTCACCTCATAGCCTGACGCCTCCAGGCTCTGCTTGACGGGCATCTGGTAGAGCGGGCCCACGTTGGTGTCCGTCACGATGACGGCGCGTGTGCCTCCGGCGGTGGCACGTACGAGCGGGCCTGCCTGCTCCAGTAAAAACGTGCCCACGTGTACCTGGTAGGGGCGTGCGGTGTCGATATCGATGGTAATCGCCATAAGCTTCGGTCCTTTCGACCTGGCGTGATGGGTGGTCTAGTGGGCGCTCTCGTCATCGAGTGCGCGCTTGATGCGATCGCCCTCGGCAAGGAGATTCTCCAGATAGCGCTGGTCGCGGTCCTTGAGCGCGCGGCTGTAGGCGCCGAGCGAGTCGATCAGATGGTCGATCTCGAAGGCGAGTGCGTCGGCGTCGTCGATCATGAGCTCGGACCACATCTGCGGGTTGAGGTGGGCCACGCGCGTGAGGTCGCGGTAGCTACCGGCCGAAAAGCCGTGGTGGACCTGGGCGGTGGGGCTCTTTACGTAGGCGTTGGACACCACGTGCGCGAGCTGGCTTGTAAAGGCGATCACGCGGTCGTGCTCGGCGGCGGTGGTCACGCTGAACTTGCCAAACCCCAAGGGGCGCACCATCTCGCGCACCTGGCCCAAGAGCTCCAGCTTAAGGGCATCGTCTACCGCGGGCGGAACGAGCACGAGCGGTGCGCCCTGGAACAGGTCGGCGCGGGAATGTGCGTAGCCCGAGAACTGCGTGCCCGCCATGGGGTGCGCGCCCACAAAGTAAAAGCCGTGCTCGCGGGCAAGCTCAAAGGCGCGCTCGCACACGATACCCTTGACGCCCACGGTGTCGATCACCACGGGGCCCATGATGGCCTCGGTGTCGGTGGCGTCGGCGAGTGCCTGGGCGTGCGCCTCGAGCCACTCGATGCAGGCCTCGGGGTAGCATGCCAGGACGATGATGTCGCATTCGCCGAGCGTCTCGTCGTTGAGCTCGCCGGCGACGGTGCCCATGCTGGCGGCCGTCATCACGTCATCGTCGGGGTCCCAGGCCAGCACGCGGACACCCGCCTGCGCATAGCCGCGAGCAAAGCTGCCGCCGATGAGGCCCAAGCCGACGATGCCGGCGCACTTGGGGCCACCCTGGTTGACGCGTGCGTTTCTCACCGTACCCATGGCCTACTCCATGGTCTCTTGGCAGACGACCTCGCGGATGGCGCGGATGCGGCGCATGGTGTCGTCGAACTGGTCGGGGGTGAGGGCCTGAGCGCCATCGGACCAGGCGTGGCTCGGGTCGTCGTGGACCTCGATCTCCAGGCCATTGGCGCCGCAGGCGGTCGCGGCGAGCGCCATGGGCTCAACATAGCGGGTGTAACCGGTGGCGTGGCTGGGGTCGGCGACGACGGGCAGGTGTGACAGATGGTGCAGCACCGGCACGGCGTTGAGGTCGAAGGTGTTGCGGGTGCGGGTCTCGAAGGTGCGAATGCCGCGCTCGCACAGGATGACGTTGTCGTTGCCCTCGCTCATGATGTACTCGGCAGCCATGAGCAGCTCGTCGACGGTGCCGGACATGCCGCGCTTGAGCAGGATCGGGGTCTTGGTCTTGCCGACCTCCTTGAGCAGGGGGAAGTTCTGCGCGTTGCGGGCGCCGATCTGCATGACGTCAATCTTTTTATCCAAGAAAACCTGCACGTCGCGTGGGTCCATGATCTCGGTGACGATCGGCATGTCGAGCTCGGCGGATGCCTCGCATAGCAGGTCCAGGCCGGCGGGGCCCATGCCCTGGTAGGCGTACGGGGAGGTGCGGGGCTTGTAAGCGCCACCGCGCAGCATTGTGGCGCCGGCGGCCTTTACGCGGCGTGCGATGCGAATGAGGTTCTCGCCTTCGACGGAGCAGGGGCCGGCGATGACCTGGAACTGGTCGCCGCCGATCTTGACGCTGTGGCCGCAGTCGATGACGGAGTCCTCGGGGTGGAATTTGCGGTTGGCACGCTTAAAGGGCTCGGAGACGCGCTGCACGCGCTCGACGACATCCATGGACTCGAGGAGGAACGGGTCGATCTTGGTCGTATCGCCCACCAGGCCGATGATGGTCTCGTTCTCGCCGCGCGAGACGTCGGTCTTGAGACCCTTCTTCTCAATCCAGCTGACGATATGGCCGACGGCCTCGTCGCTGGCGCTCTGCTTTAAAATTGCAATCATGGTGTGCCTCTCACCTCGTTGGATAACTTTTGCAAAAACGGCCCGCATCGCGAGCCGTATATATGGTGCATGTGAGTTTATACTAATTGCTTCACTTTTGCGTTCTAAAGGGAGCCTCTGCGCCGTGTCTCCCACGTAATTGCAAAGCTTTTTCTATTATTTTGTTAGCCCGTGGTGCACTTGGGTATAATGCCTACCGTTCGCCCTATTAGCTCAGGGGATTAGAGCGTCTGCCTCCGGAGCAGAAGGCCGTTGGTTCGAATCCAACATGGGGCACCATCGAACGTAAGACCGTCCGAACCTCGCATGGTCCGGGCGGTTTTCTTATACCGACGCGACGTGATGGGACGTGGTATGGCAGCAACGGATATCGAGCGCGGGCTTTCGACCGCCGAGGTCGAGGAGCGCATCGCCGCCGGTAAGATCAACCGCAACATGGAGCTTAAGACCAAATCGGTCAAAGAGCTCATCATCGAGAACCTCTGCACGCTGTTTAACTTGATCAACGCTGTCTTGGCGATTTTGGTCATTATGACCGGATCGTTTAAGAACCTGACGTTCCTGTTCGTGGTATTTTTGAATACGGCTATCGGCGTCATCCAGTCCATGCGCTCCAAGAAGATGGTCGATAAGCTCACGCTTCTGACCTCTAAGAAGGCCATCGCGGTGCGCGACGGTGCCGAGGTGGAGCTCGACTTGGACCAGATCGTGCTCGACGACATTATTCGCCTGGGGCGCGGTGACCAGATTCCGGCCGACGCCGTGGTGGTGTCGGGCGAGGCGCTCGTGAACGAGAGCCTGCTGACGGGCGAGAGCGATCTCATCAAAAAGCAGCCCGGCTCCGAGCTCATGAGCGGCAGCTTTATCGACTCGGGCCTGCTGCGCGCCCGCGTGATCCATGTTGGCGCCGACAACTACGTGGCAAAGATCAACAACGAGGCCAAGTACGTCAAAAAGGTCAATTCCGAGATCATGAACGCGCTCAACGCCATCGTGCGCTTCGCGAGCCTCATTATGATTCCGCTCGGCCTGGCGCTCTTTACCTCGAGCGTGAGCGAGCTTTGGGATGCCGCCGGTACGCCGGGCGATAGCGCGCTTTCGTGGTGTTTTTCTGAGCTGCTTGCTGGTCGCGTGCCTTCGTCGGCGCTGCTGTCTACGGTGGGCGCTCTTTTGGGCATGATTCCGCAGGGCCTGGTGCTGCTGACCTCGTCGGTGCTTGCTATTGCCACGGTGCGTCTGGCGCGCCGCAAGGTACTCGCGCAGCAGCTCTACTGCATCGAGACGCTCGCGCGCGTCGACGTGCTGTGCTTGGACAAGACGGGCACCATCACGTCGGGTCGCATGGAGGTCGAGGGCACCTATCCGTTGCCGATCGAGGGCGCTGGCATGGGCGCGGGGGAGAGCGAGGTATCTGTCCCCGTTGAGACCACGGTCCTCGATTTTGCGCTCGCCAACGTGGCGCGTGCCACCTCGGCTGACGCCAACGAGACCTGTCAGGCACTGCTCAACTATTACGCCGACCGGCCGGTCGAGGTGTCCGAGCCGCTGGCGGTCATTCCGTTCTCTTCGTCCAAAAAGTGGAGCGGCGCCTCGTTTGCGCAGGGTTCCTATGTGATGGGCGCAGCGCAATTTGTGCTTTCGGAGCACGCCTTTTCGCAGGTCGAGAACCGTGTGGCCGAGCTTGCCGATACCTGCCGCGTGCTTGTGGTGGCCCGTGTGGACGGCTTTACGCCCGACGGCGATATGGTGGGCGAGGCCGAGCCCGTGGGCTTTGTGACCATTCGCGATGAGATTCGCACCTCGGCCGCCGAGACCATCGGCTACTTTAACGAGCAGGGCGTGACCCTCAACGTGATCAGCGGCGATGACCCGCGTACGGTGTCGTCGATCGCGCGCGTGGTGGGCGTTCCGGGGGCCGATGCCTACGTCGACGCCACGACGCTCGATACGCCGTCCAAGATTGATGCGGCGGTGGACCGCTATCACGTCTTTGGTCGCGTGACCCCGCAACAGAAGCGCGAACTCGTGCAGGCGCTCAAGCGTCGCGACCATACCGTTGCCATGACGGGCGACGGCGTCAACGATGTGCTGGCGCTCAAGGAAGCCGACTGCTCCGTGGCCATGGCCGCCGGTTCCGATGCCGCGCGCAACGTGGCCGAAATCGTACTGGTCGACAACGATTTTGCCTCGATGCCCGCCGTGGTGGCCGAGGGCCGTCGCTCCATCAACAACCTGCAGCGCTCCGCGGCGCTGTTCTTGACCAAGACGCTGTTCTCGATGGGCCTAGCGGCGCTGTGCATCGCGTTTCCGCCGTATCCCTTCGAGCCGATTCAGATGACACTCATCAACTTCTTCTGCATCGGCGCGCCGGGTTTTGTGCTGGGTTTGGAGCCCAACAACGCCCGCGTGAAGGGGTCATTCTTGACCAACGTGCTCAAGCGTGCGCTGCCGGCGTCGCTGGCGGTCATTATGGCTGCGGCGCTCGATATCTTTGTGGCGCGCGTGTTCGGCTTTAACCAGCTCACCCTTTCGACCATGTGCCTGCTTACGTCGTGCGCGGCGAGCGTGAGCCTGATCTGGCGCATCTCGCAGCCGCTCACTCCCTTGCGCGTGGTGCTCTTTGTATTTGTCGTCGTCGGCATCTTGGTGGGCGTTATCGGATTCCCGGAGCTGTTGTCCATCGCTAATCTTTCGATGGGCGAGGCCGTTATCTTGCTGGCGATCGTCGTCTTTACCTGCACGGTGTTCTTTAAGCTCGCCACGATGATGGATTCGCTTAAGCCGCGTCGTCGCCATGCTGCCACCGGCTTTGGCCGTGGCGTTCGCGTTCGTCTGGGCCGCGGTGGCGGCAAGGTGAGTTCGACGGGTTCAACTGCTCAGCGGTTTGCCAAGCGCGTCGCCGCCGATATGGCGCAGCGCCGTGAGGAGCGCACTGCTCGCGAGGCCGAGGTTCGCGCCCTCGAGGGTGTGGAAAAGGCCCAGCCCAAGAAAAAGAAAGGTGCGGGCACCAAACGTTCGCGGGTGACCAAGTCCGCTCAGGGCATTAAGGTCTCGATGCCGAGCAAGAAGAAAAAGCCCGCAAAGAAAGCCTAGCTTCAGCCGCCCGGGGGATGATTTTCTAATCCCCGTCCCAGAAAAATCATCCCTCCGTAAAGACTACCCTGGCGATGTTGAATTGGTGCCTTGCCCCTGTGGGGGCGTGGCGATGTTATGCTCTAACCTCGACTGTATGAATTGCTCCGAAAAGAGGAAGCCGTGATCTGCCCGCATTGCCTTAAGACCATAGAGGACGGCGCCTCGTTCTGCCCCTATTGCAACGCATACGTTGGTCCGGGCGACGGTCCCGAGCATACCGAGTTCGTATTCTGCGATGGTTGCGGCGCACGTCTGTCCCCGCATGATCGCACCTGTCCCAAGTGTGGACGCCCCGCCCCTGGCATCCTTTCCAAAGACGCGGCTGCATCCGATCTGGCGGCAGGCCGCACGGCAGGCTTTCCGCGCTTGACGCAGGAGCAGATCGATACCGAGGTGCCCCATGCGCCGGCCTCTGCCGCCGCGGTGCTCTCGGATGCCGCCGATCCCAACGAGACCTGCGTGCTGCCTGCCTTCGACAAGGATTTCGGTATTCCCAAGGTGGATATCCCGACGCCGGTTTCCCTGCGCGATGATTCCCAGACCAAAAAGCAAAAGCCCAAGCGCAAGGTCCACCCCGACGAGGATGCCTATCACAAGCACAAGCGCCATATCCCCAAACCGCTCGTCGTCATCGCGGTGCTCGCCGCCGTGTGCGGCGGTGCCTATTGGTTTGTGACGGCCGACCCCCTGGGCGTCATGCCCGGGTTTTATGACCAATTTGGCCAGGCTGCTCAGACTACCTTCCCCACGCGCCAGAAGGGCGAGGCGGCCGAGGACGATGCCAAGCAGGACGATGCTTCCGAGGTGGTACAGGAGGAGACGGTCTTGACCGATGACCAGCTCTACACCAAGCTCGACAGCCTATATCAGACTATTGTGTCGTACAACAATGATCAGATCGGTGAGGTCATCGATTCGTTTAACAGCGGCTATTTGCGCACACCCTTGTCGACACGCCAGGAGCTGTCGCAGAGCGCCTATGCCCTGCGCGATCAGATCAAAAAGACGCAAGACGAGCTCGACAACCTTAAGTACCAGGACGATACGGTCTATGTGGACGATATCGCCCATCTTAAGCAGCTTGCCCAGTGGATGTACGAGCGTGTCGACGTGATCTGCCAGAGCTGGGATATCTCGCTGTCCATTCCCGACGGCGAGTCGCTGAGCGCCCGTCAGAGCGAGATCTTGGCACCCATCGCGCAGGGCGGCAACAGTGCGCTCAACCAGTACGATGCCAACGTGGGCGCTTGGAAGCCGCAGCAGCGTTCGTAATTAATGCGCCATAAGCGGTATAACCTGCGTGCGCAATTGATGAAAGCCTGTGCTTATTGCTACAATTCGAACAAATATGCTTTAAACGCACGAGGAAGGAACCACATGTTTGGTTTTAAGAAAGAGCTCTACACGCCCGAGTATCAGCTTGCCGGCGATGAGTGCGCGGTGATCGAGACGTCGAAGGGTACCATCAAGGTCAAGTTTGACGGCGAGGGCGCCCCCATTCATGTGGCGAACTTCTGTGAGCTTTCCACGATGGGTTTTTACGACGGTCTTAAGTTCCATCGCTATGTACCCGGTTTTGTGATCCAAGGCGGCGACCCCAATACCCGCGATATGTCCGGCGCCGATGTCGCCGCCGGCCTTGAGGGCCCCGACGGCATGCCCGGTACCGGCGGCCCCGGCTACTGCATCAAGGGCGAGTTCGCTACCAACCCGCGTAACAGCCACGTCGACGGAGCGCTTGCCATGGCACGTTCCATGGATCCCGATTCCGCGGGTTCGCAGTTCTACTTCTGCCTGGGCGCCCAGCATAACCTCGACTCCGGCTACACCGTCTTTGGCACCACGGTCGAGGGCCTCGATGTGATTTCGCAGTTGCGTGCCGGCGACGAGATCGTCCACGTCGAGATCGTTCACGAGTAAAGGGGACTTCCTTGAATAGCCAGCTGATCCAACAGGGCCGCGCCGCTTATCGCGCGGGTGATTATTCTGCTGCCGCCCAGATGCTCGGTGCGGCAAAGACCCCCAGTGAGATTATGGGCGAGGCCGACCATCTGCGCGGCAACGCCTTGATGCACCTGGGCATGTATGCCGAGGCCGCCGAGGCCTACGCCGCCGCCCTTAACGACGGTACCTATGGCAAGCGCGGCGCGCTGCTCACCAACCGCGGCAAGGCGCTTGCTGCCGTGGGTGACTATGTGACCGCCGCCCAGGCGTTCTCTGCCGCAACGCAGGATGCATCCTATGCCACGCCGTTTAAGGCCTATCTGGGTCTGGGCAACGCCCTGTTCCAGTCGGGCGATTATGCCAACGCCGGCACTGCCTTCCGTCAGGCCGCCATCGATGGTGCCAACCCGGCTCCCGCCGCCGCCCTTGGCGATCTTGGCCGCTGCTTCATTAAACTCGGCCGTCCGGCAGACGCCGTAGAGACCTATCGCACGGCCATCGACTTTGCCGGTCCGCGCGACGACACGCGTGCGCTTAACGCCGGTATGGGCGAGGCGCTCTCTGCCGCCGGTCGTCCCTCTGACGCGCTCGACGCCTTTAACGCCGCCACCGCCGACGGTATCTACCAGCTCACGCCCGAGCAGGTCGACGAGCTTGCCCGCGTGAACGATTCCCTTGCTGCGCTTTCGGCCCAGACGGCCATGGCCACGGCGCCGGCTCCCGCGATGGATGCTCCCGCCGTCGACCCGCTCGACCCCACGGGTGCTACCGGCCAGTTTATGCCCGACCCCTCGGACACCGGCTTCTTCACCCTGTCCGAGTCCGAGATGGTTCAGCAGGACCGCAAGGAGGCCAAGGTCCGTCGTCGCCATCGCCACACGGGCCTCAAGGTTTTCTTGGTGCTGCTTCTACTGATTGTCCTTGCCGCAGGCGGTCTTGGCTTTGCCTACACGCGCGGCCTGGGCTTCCCCTCGCAAGAGTCTGTTGTCACCGACCTGTTCCAGGCCGCAGGTGACGGCGATACCGCCAAGGCCGAGTCCTGTCTTGCCTCCAGCCTGTCCGAGGACGCCAAGTCGATGATCATTTCCTCGATCCCGCAGGGCGCCACCGTCTCCATCGAGGGCATGGACCAGTCTATGACCGAGACCACCGCCAAGGTCAAAGCGTCGCTGTCCAAGGGCGGCGAGCAGGAGTACACCGTCAAGTTCGTGCGCTCTGATAACCATATCGGTTGGGCCGTCTCCTCGCTCGATATCGATCTTTCGGCCGCTGACAACCAGTAGTGACCTTATGAGATTTGGCGCTGCCCGGTGCTTCACCGCAAGTGAGGTGCCGGGCTTGCGCTAGTATGATGGGCTAGTAGTTTTCCAGCAATCATCCAACACATCAGGAGTTGCGTTGTTTTCTTTGATGGATATGTTCTTCGGTAGCTATGCGGGCGATCTTGCCATCGACCTCGGCACCGCCAACACGCTTGTCTCCGTGCGCGGCAAGGGCATCGTCATCCGCGAGCCCTCCGTTGTCGCCATTGACAAGAATGATGAGCGCATCCTGGCCGTCGGTATCGAGGCAAAGCGCATGCTCGGTCGTACGCCCGGCAACATTGTGGCCGTGCGTCCCCTTAAGGACGGCGTTATCGCCGACTTCGACGTTACCGAGGCCATGCTTCGCTATTTTATCGACAAGGCGTCCGAGAAACGCTATCCGTGGACCCCGCGTCCGCGCGTTGTCGTCTGCGTTCCCTCCGGCGTCACGTCGGTCGAGAAGCGCGCCGTTTTTGAGGCTACGATCCAGGCCGGTGCCCGCCAGGCATACCTGATCGAGGAGCCCATGGCCGCTGCCATCGGCGCCGACTTGCCTGTCGAGGAGCCCACCGGCTCCATGGTCATCGATATCGGTGGCGGTACCACCGAGGTCGCCGTTATCGCCATGGGCGGTATCGTCGTGTCGCAGTCCATCCGCATTGCCGGTGACGAGTTTGACCAGGCCATCCTTACCCACGTTCGCGATGCCTATAACCTGGCTATCGGCGAGCGCACGGCCGAGGACATCAAGATCAAGGTCGGTTCTGCCGTGCCGCTCAAGGATGAGCTCGACGTCGAGGTCAATGGCCGCGACGTTATTACGGGTCTGCCCAAGACCGTGCGCATCGAGAGCGAGGAGATTCGTCGCGCGCTCAACAAGCCGCTCGATGAGATGGCCAAGGCCGTCAAGGACGCCCTCGACGCCACGCCGCCCGATCTTGCCTCGGATCTTATGTACTACGGCATCCTGTTGACCGGCGGCGGTGCGCTGCTGCGTGGTCTCGACGTGCGCTTGCGCGACGAGACCGGCGTTTCGGTCAATGTTAGCCCTACGGCGCTCGACAACGTCGTCAACGGCTGCGCCCGCGTGCTCGAGGCCAACGCGTTTGACGGTGGCTTCGTCCAGACCAATGCTTAATTTCCAAAAGGTGGATTCCATTTGGCACGATCTTCGGGTTTCTCTTCAAATCTGAATACCAAACGACAATCAACGGGTATGCGCCCGTTGATTGTTTTCAGCGTGATTTCGGTGCTGCTCCTCACGTTTTATATTCGCGAGGGCGAGGCGGGGCCGATTCATGCCGTGCGTTCGGGCGTGACGACGATTACCTCGCCGGTGCGTTTTGTGGGCTCGGCTGTGGCCGCACCCTTCAACGCAATCGGAAACGTGTTCTCAAACCTTACGGCTTCGCAAGACACCCTCGACGAGCTTAAGAAGCAAAACGAGGTGCTGACATCTAAGGTCGCCGAGCTTTCCGAGGCTCAAAAGACTGCCGAGCGCCTGGAGGGCCTGGTCGGGCTGCAATCGACCTACAACCTTAAGTCGACCGCGGCTCGCATTGTCGGTGCGTCGGGCGATGCCTGGACCTCGACCGTTACCATCGACAAGGGCTCTGCCGACGGTCTTACCATCAACATGCCCGTGACGAGTTCTGCCGGTGTCATCGGTCAGATTATCGAGGTTTCGGCCAAGACCTCCACCGTCCGCCTGATTAGTGATGAGAACTCGGGCGTGTCCGCCATGGTGCAGGATACGCGCGCTCAGGGCATGCTGCAGGGGCAGCCCGACGGTACCCTGCGCCTGGAGCACGTGAGTGTCGACTCCGACGTGAAGGTGGGCGACATCATCGTGACCTCGGGCATCGGCGGCGTGTTCCCCAAGGGCCTGCCGCTCGGTACGGTCTCGTCGGTGGAGAAGTCTGCCAACGATGTGTACTACACCATCGTCGTGCGCGCCCAGACAACGGCCGAAAACAACGAGGAAGTGCTGGTCATCACCTCGCTGACCGACGAACAGTCGGCCTCGGATGAGGACGTGAGCACGGCCAACAGCACGCCGCAGGGAACGTCGCGCGATGCTGCGACCAAGACGAAGGACGAGAGCTCGGATGACAGTTCCGACACGTCCGATACGACCGACTCGGGCTCGAGCGAATAGGGAGGCATGTCCATGGATCTACACGAACAGGGGACTGGCTCCCGCACGTTTGCGATTGCCGCCATTGTCTGCGTCCTGCTGCAGGCGGGCTTGGCGCCGCAGATCTCCATCGCGGGCGGTCGCGTCAACTTTATGATTATCCTGGTGTGCCTGAGTGTGTTTTCGGGCGATCCCACGCGGGCCGTCATCTGCGGTTTTTGCAGCGGCCTGTTCTACGACCTGTCGGCAGCCGTGCCGGTGGGCGTGATGTCGCTGTTGCTGACAGTGGGCAGCTTTGCCCTGACACACAGTGCCGCCGGTCAGACGGGCGGCACCCCGAGCGCTCGCGGCATCACGGTGGGCGCCTTTGCGCTTGCCATCAACGTGATCTACAGCATTATCTTGCTGTTTATGGGTCTGGAATCGAGTTTTGTCGTGGCGATCTTTGGACACGCCCTGCCGTCCTCGATTCTGACCGGCCTGGTCGCCGTTCCGTTTTTGATGTCCGGCGTCGCGCCGCAGTCTGGCTATGGGTTCTCCGCGCGCGGTGGGCGTCAGTCGGGTATGCGCTTTAAGCCCAAAACCCGTAAGCTCAAATAGGGGAGGTCTGTAGATGTCTTCCCAGTTGACGGTTGTTGTCGCTGGCATCGTG
This sequence comes from uncultured Collinsella sp., assembly GCA_900542825.1. Taxonomy (GTDB): domain Bacteria; phylum Actinomycetota; class Coriobacteriia; order Coriobacteriales; family Coriobacteriaceae; genus Collinsella. The sequence continues at coordinate 52,960 of UQOY01000005.1, forward strand.
CTGGTCGTGGCCATTGTGGTCGCGCTGGTCATCATGCGCCGCGGCGACTCCCGCTTTACCTACGACACGCAGCACGGAACGGCCCCGCGCGCCACCGAGGGCGAGGGCAATACGGCCGCTACGGCCTTTAAGGGCCGCTTTTCCATCCTCACCGCGGGTGTGGGTGCGATGTTTGCCGCGCTTGCCGTTAAGCTGTGGGGCATGCAGATGGTCTCGTCGGACTACTACGACAAGCAGGCCAAGAGCAATCAGACCCGTACCGTTACCACGCCTGCCGTGCGTGGCCGTATCTTGGACCGCAACGGCGTCGCACTGGTGCAAAACCGCCCCTCGCTCGCCGTCGTCGCCTATCGCGACCTTGCCGACGATAAGGTACTGGTGCGCCATCTTGCTAACGTGCTCGGCATGCCGTATATCGCGGTGCTGCGCAACATCCAGGACAATTCCGAAGGCGCGCAGAGCCTGCATACGATCGCGACTGACGTGCGCCGCTCTACTGTCGCCTACATTCAGGAGCACGCCGGTGAGTTTCCCGGCGTGAAGATCGCCGAGCGCACCGAGCGCCAGTACCCGTATGGTGAGACCGCCTGCCATATTTTGGGCTATACCGGCACCATTACCTCCGAGCAGCTCGAGGCGCAGAATAAGAAGTCGTCGGACGGCAACGATAGCGCGGCTGGCCAGATTTCGTATCAATCGGGCGATATTGTGGGCCAGGCGGGCGTAGAGATTTACTACGAAAATCTGCTGCAGGGCATTCGTGGTGAGCAGACCGTGAAAGTTGACGCCTCGGGTAACGTGACCGGTCAAGCCGGCGCCGTTCCTGCCAAGGCCGGTTCTGACATTAAGCTTACGCTGGATCTTAAGATTCAACAGGCCTGCGAGACGGCTCTGGCGAATGCCATTGAGCTTGCCAAGACCACGGGTCATAGCGATGCCGGTAACGGCGCCGTGGTGTGCCTCGATCCCAACAATGGTGAGATTCTGGGTATGGCGAGCGAGCCCAAGTTTGATCCATCGGTGTTCATCGGCGGCGTTTCCAACGACGTGTGGAACGAGCTCAACGACGACAAGGGTTCGCATCCGCTGCTCAACCGCGCCATTAGCGGCCAGTATATGTCGGCTTCGACCATTAAGCCGCTCTCGGCTTTGGCCGGTCTTGAGTTTGGAACCTATACCTCAGGCCAGACCACGAACTGCACGGGCTATTGGACGGGCCTGGGTAAGTCATGGGGTAAGTACTGCTGGCTGCATTCCGGTCACGGCACCATGACGCTGCAATCGGGTATTGCCAACTCGTGCGACCCCGTGTTCTACGATATGGGCAAGGCGTTTTTCTACAACGACCAGCATCCCGAGGGCCTGCAAGAGGTCTTTCGCCGTTGGGGCTTGGGCAAGACTTGCGGCATCGATCTGCCAAGCGAGGGCACGGGCCGCATTCCCGACGCCAAGTGGAAAGAGTCGTACTTTACCGACGCCTCGGCCGAGGACCGCAAGTGGAATGCCGGCGATATGACTAACATCGCTATCGGCCAGGGCGACATTTTGGTGACGCCGCTGCAGATGGCCTGCGCTTACATGGGCCTTGCCAACGGCGGCAAACAGTATGTGCCGCATGTGTTCTTGTCTGCTGTCTCGCGTGATGGCGACGGCGATGCCTACAAATACAACGGCAAGGGCAAAAAGAAGCGCCTTGAGGCTCAAATTAACAACGATGCTGATCTTGCGCTGGTCCGCAACGGCATGCATGACGTGATTTACTCGGCGTCGACTTCGACCGCCGCGCACTTTAACTCCTTGACCCCCACGGTCTACGGCAAGTCTGGCACGGGCGAGAAGAGCGGCGAGGACGATTACGCGTGGTTTTGCGCCTACGCGCCGGCCGATGAGCCCAAGTACGTGATTGTCACTGTCTTGGAACAGGGCGGTGGTGGCTCCGATACCGCGCTGCACGTCGTGCGCGATGTCCTCGGTGCCATCTATGACGAGCCCGACACATCTTCTGCCACGGGCGATTCTTCGGTTCGATAGGAGGTTGCGATGGATTTTTCGCCGGCGGACCTGTTCCGCTCAACTAAAACCGGTTCCCGCAGCAGCCTGGACCGTGTCAACAAGCAGCTTTCGGCCTCGCGCGGCACGTTTCGCCAGAAGGTGCACATCGGCGTGCTGCTGGCGGCCTTGGCGCTCGTAGCCTATGGCGCCATCATCATTTGGTCGGCCTCGCAGTTTAAGGCCGACGCCTCATTCTCACGTCACCTGTTGGGCATCGGCATCGGTGCGGTGCTTGCGGTGCTCGTCTGGCGTACCGATCTGCGTGGCATCTCTAACTTCTCGACGGCGCTGCTCGTCATCGATCTCATTGTGATTTTCTCGCCTAAGATTCCGGGCCTGTCCTACACGGGTGGCCTGGGCATGACGGGCTGGATCAAGATTCCCGGTATCGGCCTTACCTTCCAGCCGGTCGAGCTTGCCAAGCTCATCACGATCTTCTTTATCGCCACGCTTGGTTCGCAGTACAACGGTCGCATCGATACCGTTCGCGACTACATTAAGCTCTGCGGCATGCTGTCCATTCCGTTTTTGGCCGTCGTCGCCATGGGCGACCTGGGTTCGGGTCTGGTCGTGTTGGTGTCGGGTGCCGTTGTGATCTGCATGAGCGGTGCGCGCCGCGAATGGGTGCTGTCGACCTTGGCTCTGCTCGTGGGTTTGGTGGCGCTCGTCCTGGCGCTCGATTCGGTGCTCGATTCTCTTTTGGGCCATGACGTTTTGATCAAGCAGTACCAGATGAACCGACTGACCGTCTTTATCGACCCCGATAATGCCGATTCGGACGATGCCTATAACTTGCAGCAATCGCTCATCGCGGTTGGGTCGGGTGGCTTTTTCGGCAAAGGGCTGGGCCATGCGACACAGTCTGCCGGTGGCTTTCTGCCCGAGTTCCACACCGACTTCGTTTTTGCCTTTTTGTCCGAGACCTTTGGCTTCTGCGGCTCCTTTTTACTGCTGTGCCTGTACGTGCTGCTCATGTTCTCGACGATTCGCGTCGCCTTTAAGTGCGAGTCGCTCTTCTTGCGGCTCTCGTGCGTAGGTATTGTCGGCATGTGGGCATTCCAGACGTTCGAGAATATCGGCATGTGCATCGGCATGATGCCGATTACCGGTATTCCGCTGCCGTTCATTAGCTTCGGTTCGTCCTCGATGATGATCCAGTTGCTGACGGTGGGTATCGTACAATCCATATGGCGGCATCGTTCGGGCGCCGCGTAACCGCTGGAGGGGTTTGCTATGAAGATTCCCGTGGATAAGCTGACCCGCGTCTTTAAGATGGGCGCGACTACCAAGAAGGATTCCGACACGCCGGTGCGCGTGTCCGTCTACCTCGATTCGTCTGCGTCGCGTTTTTTGGTCGAGACGGTGCGCGATGCCTTCGTGCCGCAGACGACGTCGGGCATTGTGCGCGTTGAGCGCCTGGGTGAGGACCGTATCGTCCCCAAGACCGATACCGATGTGGTGCTGGTGCTTTCGTGCGGGTCTGACCGTCTTGAGAGCGCCGTTCAGGAACTTGTGATTGCCGGCGCCCCCGTGTGCGTGCTGGCCGAGTCCGCTGTCGAGGTGCCTTTTATCCAGGAGTCCACGCCCATGCTCGGCGCGGTGGCGGCTACCGATAAGACGTATCTGCTCGAGACGCTTGCCCGCTGGATTCTCGATCGCACGGACAAGGAGACGGCATTTGCGGCGAACTTCGCCTTTATGCGTATCGCGGCCGCTAACCGCATCATCACTTCGTGCGCGCTTACCAATATGGCGACGGGCGCGCTGGTGTTTTTGCCGGGGGCGGATTATCCCGTTATGGCGCTGGCGCAGGTGGGCATGGTCTTTGAGCTGGCGGCCATCTTTGGGCGCGGCATTAAGCCCGAGCGCGGCTACGAGGTCGCGGGCGTGCTTGCTGCCGGTCTGGTGCTCCGCGCCGTCACCCGTGCGCTGGTGAAGCAGACGCCGCATATCGGCTTTGCCGTCAAGGCGCTGACCGCCGCCGCTGGCACCTATGGCATGGGCCGTGCGCTCGTTTCGCTGTACGAGTGCGATATCGACTACAGCCGTGCCAACGAGGTGGCTGCCGCCACGTTCTCGCGCGTCCGCGACCTGGTGACCACGGTCGCCGGTGCCACCCGTCCCACGAGTCCTTTCGAGGACGCATCTGATCTCGCTGCTTAGGGGTTTCTTTTGCGCGCTGTGTACCAAGACTGTTTTCATTTGATTGAGCCCTTGCTCGCAAAGGTCGAGAAGCCGAGTCGCTATATCGACCATGAGTGGGGCACGCTCTCAAAGGCCGATGTCGATTACCGCTGCTGCATGATCTATCCTGACGTGTATGAGGTCGGTCTGCCCAACCAGGGCATCGCCATTCTCTATAACATCCTCAATCAGGCCGAGGGCATTTCCTGTGAGCGCGGCTATGTGCCGTGGCCCGATATGGGCGATGCCATGCGCGAGGCGGGGATTCCGCTGCTGTCGCTCGAAGGCGCGGCGCCTGTGGCCTCGTTCGATATCGTCGGCATGCATGTGCCGCACGAGATGGCCGTCACCAACTTCCTCGAGGCGCTCGACCTCGCCGGCATTCCACTGCTCGCGGCCGACCGCACCGAGGACGATCCCATCATCGTCGCCGGTGGTCCCTCGGTCTATAACCCCGAGCCGTATGCGGCCTTCTTCGATGCCATCCTGATCGGCGAGGGCGAGGAGTCGCTGCTCGAGGTTTGCCAGCTGCATCGTCGCCTGCGCGATGAGGGCGTCTCGCGCACCCAGATTGTCGAGCAGCTCGCGACGGTCGGTGGCACCTATGTGCCGTCGCTCTACGAGGTGCGCCATGACGAGCCTTGCTCTCCGCACGGCTACACCGTGCCGCGTGAGGGCAAAGACGTTCCGCCGGTGGTCTACAAGCGCGTCGTCGAGGACTTTGGCGCTACCAATCCGCTGTCGCAGTCGTGCGTGCCCTACGCGCAGCTCGTTCACGACCGCCTGTCGATCGAGATTCTGCGCGGTTGTGCCCGCGGCTGCCGTTTTTGCCAGGCCGGTATGACCTATCGTCCGGTGCGCGAGCGCTCGGCCGACCAGATCGTGTCCTCGGTGATTCAGGGTCTGGAAAAGACCGGCTATGACGAGGTGTCGCTGACCTCGCTCTCCACGACCGACCACTCCTGCATTCGCGACGTGCTCGGCAGGCTCAACCGTCGCCTGGAGGATACGGGTATTCGCGTTTCCATTCCCTCGCAGCGCCTGGATTCGTTTGGCGTGGATATGGCCGAGTCGGTCGCCGGCGAAAAGAAGGGCGGCCTGACGTTTGCCCCCGAAGCCGGCAGTCAGCGCATGCGCGACATCATCAACAAGAATGTGACTGAGGAGGACTTGGACCGTGCGGCCAAGGCTGCCTTCGAGGCTGGTTGGAACCGCATGAAGCTCTACTTTATGATGGGGCTTCCCGGCGAGCGCGACGAGGATATCGTGGCCATCGCCAACCTGGCCGACCACGTGCTCGAGCTCGGCCGCTCCGTGGTTCCCAAGGCGCGCCGCGGCTCCATCTCGGTGTCCATCTCGGTGTCGGTGTTTATCCCAAAGGCCGCTACGCCGTTCCAATGGTGCCCGCAGCTCGATTACGACGACGTCAAGCGCCGTCAGAAGCTCCTCATCACGAGCGTTCGCAACCGTGCGGTCCGCGTGCATTACCACGATGCCGAAACCTCGCTCGTCGAGGCCGCGCTGTCTCGCGCCGGCCGCGACATGACGCCTGTCATCATCGATGCCTGGCGTGCCGGTTCGCGCTTTGACGCCTGGGTGGAGCATTTCTCGCTCGATAACTGGAAGTCAGCCGCGGCCAAAAACGGCATCGATCTTAACGAGCTCGTGCACCTGCCCTATGGGCTGGACTGGCGCCTGCCTTGGGAGCACGTGAGCCCCGGTTGCTCGCGCGGCTTCCTCGAGCGCGAATACCGCCGCTCGCTGGAGGGCGTCACGACGCCCGACTGCACCCGCACGTCGTGCACCGGCTGCGGAATTTGCCCCACGCTCCATGCCAAGAACGTATTGGTGGGTGATCGCGCATGAGTGAGCGCCTGACCGACAACCCCACGCTCTTTAGGCTTCGCGTTCGCTATGGCAAGCGCGACCGCCTTAAGTACCTGGGCCATCTCGAAGTGATTCATACCATTGAGCGCATCGTGCGTCGCGCGGGGCTGCCCTACGCCGTGACGCAGGGCTTCTCTCCGCACATGCGCGTGGGCTTTTCGTCGGCGCTGCCGGTGGGAACGTCGTCGACCTGCGAGTGGTATGACCTTTTTATGACCGAGTTCGTCGCACTCGACGAGGCGTTTGAGCGCCTGGCGGCGGCATCTCCGGCCGATCTTGCCCCCATTGAGGCGGCATACATCGACGTGCGCACGCCGGCACTGACGGCGCAACTCACGCGTCTGTCCTATCGTATCGATTTGCATCTCGATCCTGAGGCACCGGTGGATGCCGACGGGGTGCGTCGCGCAATCGATACGCTGCGCGCGGGCCATGGCATCGACTACGCACGCGGCAAAAAGAGCAAACGCCTGGACTTGGATCATACGCTCGTGGGCTATGAGCTTAAGGCGGGGGAGCGTCCGGACCACCTGGTGCTCATGCTCGACACCCATGCCGATAACGAGGGGTCCATGCGTCCGGAAATTTTGCTTTCTGCCGCTGATGTTTTGTTGCAGGGCTTGACCCCGGGCGTCGATGCACCTATTGTTTCCACCGGTATGCAAGACCTCGTGACCATCTGCTCCTACGATGTCGAGCGTCAGAATCAAGCATGCGAGGACGACGAGGGCCGACTCGTCAGCCCCATACCTGTGCGAACTTGTGGATTTGCTCCACATACTCGTTGACGGGGGTATTATCGCCTGCTACTATATTCGGCTGTTGCACTAACTGATGCATGAAGGGCAAGTAAACATGTACGCAATCGTTAACACGGGCGGCAAGCAGTACAAGGTCGCCACCGACGATGTCATCACCGTCGAGAAGATCGAGGGCAATGAGGGCGACAAGATCACCCTGCCGGTTCTCTTCCTCAACGATGGTAAGAAGATCGTCACCGATCCCGACAAGCTGGCCAAGGCCAAGGTTACCGCTCAGATCGTTGAGCAGTTCAAGGGCGAGAAGCAGCTGGTCTTCAAGTTCCACAAGCGTAAGCGCTATCGTCGTCTGAAGGGTCACCGTCAGCAGCTCACCAAGCTGAAGATCGTGAAGGTTCAGGCTACCTCCCGCGCCAAGAAGGCTGTCAAGGCAGAGGCTGAGGCTGTTGCCGAGGCTCCCGTCGCCGAGTAGATTACACTCGTAACGAAAGAGTAGGTATACACAATGGCACACAAAAAAGGACTCGGTTCCTCCCGTAATGGCCGTGACTCCCGCGGTCAGCGCCTTGGCACGAAGCGCTATGCCGGCCAGACGGTAACCACGGGCACGATTCTCGTCCGTCAGCACGGCACGCACATCCACCCGGGTGAGAACGTTGGCCGTGGCAAGGACGACACGCTGTTCGCGCTGGTCGACGGTACCGTTGAGTTCCACAAGGGTATCAAGCACAGGGTCAGCGTACGCCCGCTCGCGAACGCGTAATTCACCCTTCATAGAGCACATATGTGGGAGGCACTTGAGTTTAAGGATTCAAGGGTCTCCCTCTTTTTTGTAGGAGGCGATTCTGTTGTCACAGTTCACCGATATCAGCCGCATTAACGTTTGCGGCGGCGACGGCGGAGCCGGATGCATGTCGTTTAGGCGCGAGGCATTTGTTCCCAAGGGCGGCCCCGATGGCGGCGACGGCGGTCGTGGCGGCAATGTCGTCATCCAGGCCGACGCTCAGCTGTCCTCGCTGATCGATTACCGCTTTAAGCATCACTTTCGTGCTGAGCGCGGAACGCATGGCCAGGGTGCCCGCCGCAACGGCAAAAGCGGTGAGGACCTGATTTTGAAAGTCCCCATGGGCACCGTAGTTCGCGAGCTCGACCCTGAGACGCAGACCCCGATGTTCGAGATTGCCGACCTGGTACACGACGGCGAGCGCGTTGTCGTGGCGCCCGGTGGTGCCGGCGGTTTGGGCAACACACACTTTGTGACGTCGGTGCGCCGTGCGCCCGCGTTTGCCCAGCTGGGCGAGCCTGCCGAGGAGCACTGGATCGAGCTCGAGATGAAGCTTATGGCCGATGCCGCGCTTGTGGGCTTTCCCTCGGTGGGTAAGTCTTCGCTCATCGCGCGTATGAGTGCCGCCCGCCCCAAGATAGCCGACTACCCGTTTACCACGCTTGTGCCTAACCTGGGCATGGTGCGTGCCGGCGAGTACTCCTATGTCGTTGCCGACGTCCCCGGTCTCATCGAGGGCGCGAGCGAGGGGCGTGGCCTGGGCCATCAGTTCCTGCGCCATATCGAGCGCACTGCTTTGATTATGCACGTCGTCGATATGACGGGCGGATTTGAGGATCGCGATCCGGTTGAGGACTATCGCATCATCAACCGTGAGCTCGAGCAGTATGGTGCCGAGCTTTCGGAGCGTCCGCAGATCGTCGTCGCCAACAAGTGTGATGCGCCGGGCACGGCCGATAAGATCGCCGACCTTAAGCGTGCTGCGCTCGACGACGGGCATATGTTCTTTGCCGTTTCCGCTGTGACGGGCGCCGGTCTCAACACCCTGATGCTTGCCGTGGGCGAGCAGGTGGCCAAGCTCCGCGCGGAACTTGCGGTTTCCGCTGAGCCGGTCGATCTGCGCGACGAGGAGTGGGAGCGTCGCCGCTTGCAGCGTGAGAAGCGCTTCCGTATCGTCCAGGAGGAGCCCGGTGCCTTCCGCGTGGTCGGTCGCGCTATTGAGCGCTTGGTTATCCAGACCGACTGGGAAAACGAGGAGGCCGTCATTTACCTGCAGCATAAGTTTTCCCGCATGGGCGTTGACGATGCGCTCGAAAAGGCCGGCTGCCGTGCCGGCGACGAGGTTCGCATTTGCCAGCGCGCCTTTGACTTTGAGGGTGCCGAGGACTTCTCGGAGTTCGAGGACGAGCTCGAGGACGGTAGCGAGGACGTCGCCGTCGAGGTCGTTGACGTCGAGGATGTCGCAGGCGATAGCTTGGAGCTTGTCGACGCGGTGGATGCCGTTGACGCTTCTAATGACGCTGTTGCTGCTGAAGACGTCGAGACCCCGGAGGGCGAGTAAGCCATGTCGCTGCGCGGTGGAATCGGTCTGCCCGAGCTTCCCATAGAGGACGGGCAGGAGTTTAGGCTCGGCATTATGGGTGGTACCTTTGACCCCATCCATTACGGTCATCTGGTGACCGCCGAGCAGGCGCGTGAGTCCCTCGACTTGGACGCCGTGCTCTTTATGCCGGCGGGCTCGCCTGCCTTTAAACTCGACAAACCGGTGACGCCTGCTGAGGACCGTTATGCCATGACGGTCCTCGCGACCGCGGCGAACCCGGCCTTTTTGGCAAGCCGCTTCGAGATCGATCGTGCCGGTGTCACCTACACAGCCGATACGCTGCGTGCCCTTCGCGAGTTTTACCCGCCACAGGTGAAGCTTTACTTTATTACGGGTGCCGACGCGATTATCGATATTGTGACCTGGCATGATGTCGACCGAATCGTCGAGCTTGCCACGTTTATTGCGGCGACGCGACCGGGTTTTGATATCGATACTGCTCGCGCGCGAATCAAAGAGTCGGGGCTGCCATTCGACGTTCGCTATATTCAGATTCCGGCGCTGGCGATTAGCTCGACCAACATTCGCAAGCGGGTTGCCCGCGGCATGAGCGTGCGCTATCTTACGAGCGAGTCCGTGCTCGGCTATATCCGTAAACGCGGCCTGTATGCCGATCTTGGGCAAGACGATTTTGATTGATGGGGGAGAACGTTGTCGGTAGAAGATCAGTTTGAGGACGACGAGCGCGCGCTCTTGACGCGTATCCATGAGTTGCTCGATGTGCGCATGAAGGATAAGCGTAAGCGCTACGTGCATTCGCTCGGGGTTGCCGAGACTGCGTTGCACCTAGCCGAGGTGTACGGTGTCGACCGCTTTGATGCCGCCGCCGCCGGCCTGATCCATGACTGGGACAAGGTGCTCTCTGACGACGAGCTGGTCACGCGTGCTCTGCATTATGGCATTAAGATTGCCGGCTCTCCGTCTGCCGCGACGCCGCTTTTGCATGGCCCGGTTGCCGCCTATGAGCTTCCGCAGCTTTTTCCCGAGCTGTCGCCTGAGGTCTTTCAGGCTGTCGACCGTCACACCGTGGGCGCTTGCGACATGACGCCGCTCGATATGGTGGTCTTTGTGGCCGATGCCATCGAACCCAACCGCCACGGCGATTATGCCCATGCGTTGCGCAAGATGGTGGGGAAGTCCTCGCTCGACGAGTTGTTCTTCTCCTGTTTTGCGCAGGGTCTGGTCTATGTGATCCAGACCGGGCGTTATCTTTATCCCACGGCTATTACGATTTACAACCATTACGCCCAGCTGCGCTAGCTCGGGCTGTCTAGAAAGAGGTATTCCATGGCCGACGAGACCATGACCGACGAGCAGATTCTTGAAGGTGTGGAGCACAAGAGTTTCGTTGCCACGTCCGACCGCACTGCCGCCTCGCTGTCCGCGAGCGGTGTCGCCGCCGAGGATGTCGCCCGCGCCGCCGCGCAGGCCGCCTACGACAAGAAAGGCGAGGACGTTCAGGTGCTCGACCTGACTGAGCTTTCCGATGTGTGCGACTACTTTGTTATCGCTACCGGCACCAACAACCGTCAGGTTGATTCGATCGTTGACGAGATCGAGGAGAAGGTCGCCGAGGCTTGCGGCGAGCATCCGTTCTCCATCGAGGGTCGCGAGCAGAAGACCTGGATGCTCATGGACTACGGTTCGGTTGTCGTCCACGTCTTCACTCCCGAGGCGCGCGAGTTCTACCGTCTCGAAAAGCTCTGGGGTGACGCCCCCCAGCTTCCCCTCGACCTCCTCTAGGACCTTATTTGGGCTGGGACTTCTCTTAAGCTACCCTCTACCGTTCGCCGGTCAGTTGCGCCATTCGCAGCTGACCGGCTTTCTTTTTGCCATAGGGACTAATCGTTGAAGCGGGATTGGCGGCCGAAGGAAAGGGCGCTGTCGCCGAATTTATCTCGGACGGCGTCGATGGTGACTGAGAGGTCGCGACGGTCGCTGGATTGGGCTCCGCGGTCGTCAATTTCGCAGAACAGGTCGGTCTGGATGCCGCCCTGATGGTCGAAGTCGCTCATGCCGATGCCCGCCAGGCGCACGTGCATCCCTTCCTGCCAGATGTTGTCGAGCAGCTCGAGCGCCACGGCCACGAAGATGTTCTCATCGTCGGTCGGATGAGGTAGCCGACGCTGTGCCGAGCGACCGCTTCCATACGAATACTTGAGTTTGAGTGTCACCGTGGTACCCGTTAGTCCTTGACGGCGCAGGCGGCGTCCGACCGACTCTCCCAGCAGCGCGATCGCCGCTTCGATATCCTCACGCTCAGTCAAATCTTTCGCAAAGGTGCGTTCATTGCTGACCGACTTGACCTCGCGCTCTTCATCGAGGCTCGTGACTTCGGAGATTTCGAGTCCCAGCGCACGCTGGCGCATGCGCTCGCCGTTGACGCCAAAAATAGAGGCCAGCGTGGACTCTGGTGCGCGTGATAGCTCGCCGAGCGTGTAGATGCGCATGCGGCGCAGCCGCTCTTCGGCCGAGCGCCCGATGCCGCTCATGGCAGATACCGGCAGCGCAGCCAAAAAGCGCTGCTCGGTTCCAGGGCGCACGATGGTCAGCCCAAACGGCTTGTCCCGCTCGCTTGCGATCTTTGCGACCGTCTTGTTGCAGCCCACGCCAATGGAACAGGTCACTCCCAGTGCTGCCACGCGGTCGCTTATACGCCGCGCAACCAGCAGCGGGTCTTCCGGCGCAAAGCGACCCGGTGTGATATCGATAAAGGCTTCGTCGATGGATACGCGCTCAACGCGCGGGGTCTCGTCGGCGAGAATCGCCATGACCTGCGCGCTGACCTCGTGGTAGCGATCGAAATGCCCATGCGTCCAAATGGCCTGCGGACAGAGGCGCTGTGCCTCGGCCGAGGGCATGGCAGAGTGCACGCCAAAGCGGCGTGCCTCGTATGAGCAGGTGGACACGACGCCGCGGGAATCGGCATCGCCACCCACGATGAGCGGCTTGCCGCGCCACTCGGGGTGGTCGAGCATTTCCACGCTCGCAAAAAACGCATCGAGATCCATGAGGCCCACCGCCGGTCCCGTCCAGGGCGGCGGCGTGACGCCCGCAGCATCCTCATAACCGTATGTATGTTCGTGTCTTTTCATGGCATGAGTATACCGCGCAGCTCATGTGGGGTGCGTGGATGTGCTTGCAAATCGCGAATTCTTGTCTAAGATATGGATTTGCCTTCGACTACACCGAAGAAGTTGGTCTCACGGACTTCACCTGCCCGCGTCGATGGCGTATTATGTTCAACTGTTTGTTTGTAGTTGCAGCCTAAAGCTGCTTGGTTGGAGGAGTTTCCTTTGGCAGTCAAGATTCGCCTTGCTCGTCACGGCGCTAAGAAGCGTCCGTACTACCGTGTCGTCGTCGCCGATTCCCGCGCCCCGCGTGACGGTCGTATCATCGAGGAGGTTGGCCGCTACAACCCGATGACCGCCCCCAAGACCATCAACCTCGACCTCGAGAAGATTGCTGATTGGCAGTCCAAGGGCGCTCAGCTCACCGACGCCGTCGCCGCTCTGGTCAAGGCCGCCAACGAGGGCGAGAAGACCGAGACCGTCGTCAAGAAGTCCAAGAAGCAGCTCGCCAAAGAGGCCGAGGCCGCTAAGGCTGCCGCTGAGGCCGCTGAGGGCGCCGAGGAGTAAATCGTGCCTGAGGTTGACGCTGCACAGCTCGAGGGTGAGGCAATGCTCTCAGATCGCATCGCCGATCTCGTCGAATATCTCGTTGTTCAGATCGTCGACGACCCGGATTCCGTGAGTCTTGAGGTCATCGATGGTGACGACGCCTCCACGATTGAGGTTTCGGTTGCCGAGGATGACGTCGCTAAGGTCATCGGCCGTCGTGGCCGTACCATCAAGGCCATTCGCACGCTCGCCCGTGCACTGGCCGCTCGCCTCGACACTGCAGTCGAGGTAGAGGTTCTGGGCTAGGACCTTGAGGTCCCAGTACAAAAACATCGCCCGTGTGGTCAAGCCGCACGGAAGGAAGGGGGAGGTCCTCGCGCAGCCGCTGCGGGGGCTTCCTTCTGTATTGACGCCGGGTATGCGCGTCGCCTTGACGCCGCCGGCGCTCAAGCGTGACCGTTTTTGTACGGTCACATCCGTCACCGATACGGGCGATGGCGATCTGGTCTCGTTTGAGGGCATTGATGACTTGACGGCCGCCGAGGGCATCACCGGATGCTACGTGCTGGCAAATCGTGACGACTTTGAGCTCGATTCGCTCGACGCCGCTTATACCGACCTGATGGGTCGCGAGGTGGTCGACGAGCGCTTTGGCTTGCTCGGCACAATTGTCGAGATCATGTCGACGCCCGCCAACGATGTTTGGGTTGTCGAGGGCGATCGGTACGGCGAGGTGCTGATTCCCGTGATCGAGCAGGTTGTGCTCGATCTTCCCGATCAGGGGACAATTTCCGTCCACGTTATGGACGGTTTGATCGATATGGACAAGTAGGGAGGACAACATGCTGATCGAGACCCTTTCGGTCTTTCCCGAGATGTTTGAGCCCGTCATGTCCACATCGATCTTGGGCCGCGCCCGCAAGGCCGGCCTTTTTGATTTTAAGGCCTATAACCTGCGTGACTGGACACACGACCGTCATCGTACCGTTGATGACGAGCCGTATGGCGGCGGGCAGGGCATGCTCATGAAGGTCGAGCCCATCGCCGAGGCCATCGAGGCTATTAGCTCCGAGGGTCCCAAGCCCACCGTGGTGTTCTTTACGCCCTGCGGCGAACCCTTTACGCAGCATGTGGCCGAGCGCCTGCTCAAAAGCGAGCGCCTGCTGTTTGTATGCAGCCGCTACGAGGGCGTCGACGAGCGCGCGTATGCGTATGCCGACGAGCGCCTGTCGATTGGCGACTACGTGCTTACGGGCGGCGAGCTTCCCGCCATGGTCGTTGCCGACGCCGTCGTGCGTTTGATTCCCGGCGTCCTTGGTGACGAGATGAGCAACGTCGATGAGTCGTTCTCGACTGCCGAGGACGGTGGCCTGCTCGAGTACGCGCAGTACACCCGTCCCGCCGAGTTCAACGGCGAGGGCGTGCCGCCGGTGCTCGTGAGCGGTGACCATGCCAAGGTTGACGCCTGGCGCCGTAAGAATGCCATCGAGCGCACCTGCCGCTGGCGCCCCGACCTGATCGAGACGGCGCGGCTTACGCCCGAGGAGCGCGCATACGCGCAGGAGATCCTGGACGCGTCGTATTCGCAGAGCGAGGAGTGAGAATGGTTCCATCGCAGCATTCCGTGCTAAAGGGTGCGTTTGAGTGGATCGTGGTCGTCGCGATCGCACTGGTCGCCACCTTCCTGATTCGCTCGTTTGTGGTCGAACCCTTTGTGGTGCCCACCGGCTCCATGGAGTCCACGATCGAGATTGGCGACCAGATCCTGGCGCAAAAGGTGAGCCTCGAGCTCGGCCAGCCCGTCAGCCAAGGCGATATCGTGGTGTTCCACAACCCCGATGGCACCTCCGAGCACGATGTTCTCGTCAAGCGTGTTATTGCCACGGCCGGCCAGACGGTCGACCTTCAGGACGGCAAAGTGGTCGTTGACGGCCAAGCGCTCGACGAGGACTACACGACCGGCATGAGCTGGCCGCTTTCGGTCCAGGCTCCCGGCGCTCAGGTAAGCTATCCCTACACCGTTCCCGACGGGTGCGTGTGGGTGATGGGCGACAACCGCGAAAACTCTGCCGACTCACGCTACTTTGGTCCCGTCGATCGCTCTGATTTGATCGCCGTGGCGCTCGTACGCTACTGGCCGCTCAACCGCATCGGCGCTATCGACTAAAAACCGCTATAGTACAGTACCTAACCGTGTAATCGTTTCGACGAGGGGATATTAGAGGCATGAACGCTTCATCGCTTTCCTTCCAAGACATCATCCTGCGCCTCCAGCAGTACTGGGGCGAGCAGGGCTGCGTCATTATGCAGCCCTATGACTCCGAGGTCGGTGCCGGTACCTTCCACACCGCGACCACGCTGCGCTCGCTCGGTCCCGCCGAGTGGCGCACCTGTTATGCGCAGCCTTGCCGCCGTCCCGCCGACGGCCGCTACGGCGAGAATCCCAACCGCATGCAGCACTACTATCAGTTCCAGGTGCTCATCAAGCCGTCTCCGGTCAACGCCCAGGAGCTTTACCTGGGGTCTCTTGCCGCTATTGGTCTGGACCCCAACGACCATGACGTCCGTTTTGTCGAGGACGACTGGGAGAGCCCGACGCTGGGCGCCTGGGGCCTTGGCTGGGAGGTCTGGCTCAACGGCATGGAGGTCACGCAGTTTACGTACTTCCAGCAGGTGGGCGGCATCGAGGTCGACCCCGTGCCCGTCGAGATCACCTATGGTCTGGAGCGCATCGCCATGTACGCCCAGGGGGTCAACTCCGTCTATGACCTGGTGTGGAGCTATCTGCCCGATGGCACGCCCATGACCTATGGCGACGTGTTCCTGGAGAACGAGCGCGAGTTCAGTGCCTATAACTTTGAGGTCGCCAACGTCGAGATGATGCGTCAGAAGTTTGACGACTACGAGGACGAGTGCCACTCCTGCCTTGAGCGCAAGCTGCCGCTGCCCGCTTACGACTGCGTCATGAAGTGCAGCCATGCCTTCAACCTGCTCGATGCCCGCGGTGCGCTGTCCGCAGTCGAGCGTGCCAACTACATCCTGCGCGTCCGCGCCGTCGCCAAGGCGTGCTGCGAGGCCTATATGGCCGAGGTCGCCGGAGTCAACGAGAATGCCGACCAGGAAGGCGAGGTGGCGTAAGCCATGGCAGACGCTAAGGATTTCCTGTTTGAGATCGGTACGGAGGAAATGCCCTCCGCACCGCTGAACAATGCCGTCAAGCAGCTCGGCACCATGATTGCCAAGGGCCTCGACGAGGCCGGTCTGGCCCATGGCGAGGTCCGCGTGATCTCGAGCCCGCGTCGTCTGGCTGCGCTCGTGGCCAACGTCGCCACCGCGACCGATGAGGTCCACGAGGTCAAGCGCGGCCCCGCGGCAAACATTGCCTTTGATGCCGACGGCAACGCCACCAAGGCCGCCCAGGGCTTTGCCCGCAAGTGCGGTGTGGCTGCCGAGGACCTGGTCCGTCGTGAGGACACCGACGGCCGCGAGTACGTGTTCGCCGAGAAGAATATTCCCTCCGCACCGGCTACCCCGATCCTGACGGCTCTGTGCGAGAAGACCATCGCCGGCCTGCAATGGCCCAACTACCGCAGCCAGCGCTGGGGCCACGAGCACGCTACGTTTGTTCGTCCGGTCCGTTGGATCTGCTGCCTTTTGGGCGAGGACGTCGTGCCCGTGTCGTTTGCCGACGTGACGAGTGGCAACACCACGCGCGGCCATCGAGTCCTGGGCCCCGGTGATCATGTGGTCGCCAGCCCCGCTGTTTACGAGCAGGTGCTCGAGGACGCCGGCGTGCTTTCTGCCGAGCGCCGTCGCGAGGCCATCCTTGCCGGTATCGCTGAGGTCGAGGCTGCTCGCCCCGGCTGCCATGTCGACACGCCCAAGAAGGTCTTTGAGGAGGTCATTAACCTCTGCGAGTGGCCGACGGTGCTCGTCGGTACCTTCGACGAGGAGTTCCTCAAGGTCCCGCACGAGATCATCTGCGAGTCCATGCTTACCAACCAGCGCTACTTCCCGATCTATGACGGCGAGGGCAAGCTCACGCGTGAGTTCGTGGTCGTTTCCAACAGCAAGCCCGAGAATGCCGAGCGCGTGATCGACGGCAACGAGCGCGTCGTGCGCGCCCGTCTGGACGACGCCAAGTTCTTCTACGAGGAGGACCTGAAGATCTCCCTCGACGAGTTCCGCGAGCGTCTGGCCAAGGTCGCCTTCCAGGAGAAGCTCGGTAGCGTGCTCGCCAAGTCCGAGCGTATTGAGCAGCTTGCGCTCGCCATCGCTCGCGAGGCCCATCTGGGTGCCCACCTTGCCGCCGATGCCGCTCGCGCCGCTCACCTGTGCAAGGCCGACCTGGTATCCAACGCCGTCGTTGAGTTCACGAGCCAGCAGGGCGTGATGGGCGGTTACTACGCTATCGCGATGGGGGAGAACGACGAGGTCGCCCATGCTATCCGCGATCATTATCGTCCCCGCTTTGCCGGCGATGAGCTGCCCGAGGGCACCGCTGGCTGCATCGTGGCCTGTGCCGACAAGCTCGATACCATTGCCGGTATTTTTGCCATCGGCGAGCCCCCGACCGGCTCTTCCGACCCGTACGCGCTGCGTCGCGCCGCTATCGGCATCATCAACATTCTGCGCGACCGTCTGCCGATTGACCCCACGTCGCTGATCGACTTTGCCCTTGAGCTCTATAGCGAGCAGGGTATTGAGTTCGACGCCGCCGAGGTCGCCCAGCAGGTCCGTGGCTTCTTCCACGGTCGTCTGGTGAGCATGGCCCGCGACGAGAAGATTCCGGCCGACACCGTCGCCGCCGTCTCCGCGGTGCACATCATCGCCCCGTCCGTCTTCTTCGCCCGCTGCGCCGCGCTCGACGAGGCCCGCAAGAACGATGCCGAGACCTTCGACAACCTGGCTACCGCCTATGCCCGCGCCGCGCACATCTCCAAGCCCGAGCTGGGTGCGGAGTACGACCGCAGCCTGATGGGCGAGGTCGAGCTCGCGCTTGCCGACGCCTCCGAGGCCGCTCAGACCGCTGTCGATGCCGCCCTTGCTGCCGAGGATTACCCGGCCGCATTTTCCGCCCTTGCCGCCCTGCGTGCCCCCATCGACCGCTTCTTCGACGTGGTCATGGTCATGGACAAGGACGAGCAGCTCCGCGATAATCGCCTTAAGCTGCTCAACCGCTTCGAGGCCGTTTTCTCCGGCATCGCCAACATCGGTGAGCTTGCCCGCAAAAAGTAAGCTACCCTGCGCGTAAGCGCAAAAGGAGCCCCGCATGGATTGCCCGGTCACCGCTCGTCCCACCGTTATCGTTATCTCCGACTCGCTCGGTGATACCGCTTGTGAGGTGGTGCTTGCGGCGTCCGGGCAATTTGATGAAGGGGCTTTTCATCTTTTGCGCCTGCCCAAGGTGACCTCGGTGGAGCAGGTTAAATCGTTTGTGGGCCCGCGTGTCGATGCGGGCCATCGCGATATTGCCGTGTTCCATACCATTGTCGATCCGGCGCTTCGCGCCCGCGTGCTCGATTACTTGGGTATGCTTCATATCCGTTCGGTCGATCTGATCGGTCCGACACTTGCCGTGCTGTCGTCGCTCATCGGTGTGCCGCCCAAGGGCATCGCGGGTGTGATTCACAAGACCGATGACCGTTATTTCCATCGTATCGAGGCCATGGAGTATTTCGTTGAGCACGACGACGGGCGCGGTTGCGACGATCTGTCGGGTGCCGATATCGTGCTGCTGGGCGTGTCGCGCACGTCCAAGACGCCGCTGTCGATGTATTTGGCCTATCAGGGTTACAAGGTTGCCAACGTTCCGCTCGCGCACGGCATGGAGCCGCCGAAGTCGATTTACGAGGTCGACCCGATGCGGTTGTTCGGCTTGATTTCGACCGTCGACGTCATCTCCGAGATTCGCGATAGCCGCTTGGGTGATGACTACGCCCGCGCCGTCGCAGGCTCCTATGCCGAGCCCGAGAGCGTGCGCAGCGAGCTTGCTGAAGCCCGCGCGCTCATGAAACGCCTGGGCTGCTTTGTGGTTCGTACCGACGGCAAGGCCATCGAGGAAAGCGCTGCCGAGATCATTAGTCACTTGGATGAAATCCAAGAAGCCCGTGCCCGCCGCGCCGCTCGTCGAGCCCAACAAAGCTAGCTCACTGGGGTAGCTAAAAATGTCCCGTCTAAAAAAGACTGCCTAAAATAATGCACGATAATGGTAAAGCGATTTAGCAATAAACTTGCATTTGACCTGCAAGTTCGTTGCATTGGTATCTTCATAAGGTAATCACCTTTACCTACCGTTTACCGTCACATTTATCACGTTTACCAAACCCCGCGCCCTCTACGCAAGCCCGCTCAACGCCCGCCGTATAGTACCCTCACGGCTCGCATCCGGCGGGTTGATTCGTTACCACGGTCGTGCGCGAGAGTGCATGGAAGGGGAAGTATCGTGAGCGATTGCAAGAGGGTTTACCGTTTTGGAACCGACGCCCAGGGCACCTGTGTCACTGAGGGCGACAAGTCCATGAACTTCGTGCTTGGCGGCAAGGGCGCAAACCTTGCCGAGATGAGCCGCATCGGTCTGCCTGTTCCCGGTGGCTTTACCATTACCTGCCAGACCTGTGTCGAGTACTCCGGTGCCGGCAACGTCTGGCCCGAAGGCGCACTCGATGAGATCGTTGCCGCCGAGGCAGACCTCGAGGCCCGCTGCCTCAAAAAGCTCGGCGATGCCAACGACCCGCTGCTCGTATCGGTGCGCTCGGGCGCTCCATTCTCCATGCCCGGCATGATGGATACGGTCCTCAACCTGGGCCTCAACGACGATTCCGTTCAGGGCCTCATCGCCCAGACGCAAAACCCGCGTTTTGCCTGGGACAGCTACCGCCGCTTTATCCAGATGTTCTCCAACGTCGTTATGGGTGTTGACGCCGACCTGTTTGAGAACGCCTTGACCCAGGCACGCTTGGTCGCCGGCGTTTGCGTCGATTCCGAGCTTTCGGCCAAGGACCTGCAGGAACTCGTCGAGACCTTTAAGGGCATCTTTTCTGAGAACGTCGAGGCCGCCCTGTATCCCGAGCTCGAGGTTGCCGACGGCAAGCCCATCTTCCCACACGACCCGGAGCTCCAGCTACGCCTTGCCATCCAGGCCGTCTTTGGCAGCTGGATGAACGAGCGCGCCTGCATCTACCGCAAGCAGCATGGCATCTCCGACGAGCTCGGTACTGCCGTCAACGTCCAGGCCATGGCCTTTGGCAACAAGGGTGAGACCTCTGCGACCGGCGTCGCCTTTACACGCAACCCGGCCGACGGTACCAAGGAGTTCTACGGTGACTTTTTGGTTAACGCCCAGGGCGAGGACGTCGTCGCCGGCATCCGCAACACCGAGCCCATCGCCGACCTCAAGGCCACCCCGGGCCTCGAGTCTGCAGGTGAGGAGCTCGAGCGCGTTTTCCTGACGCTCGAGGACCACTATCGCGATATGTGCGATATCGAGTTCACCATCGAGCAGGGCAAGCTCTGGATGCTCCAGACCCGCGTGGGCAAGCGCACCGCCACCGCCGCCCTGCGCATTGCCATCGAAATGGTCGAGGAGGGCCTGATCACCCGCGAGGAGGCCGTGAGCCGCATCGATCCCGCGCAGCTCGACCAGCTCCTGCACCCACAGTTCGATGCCTCCAAGAAGTACGAGGCTCTGGCCAGCGGTCTGAACGCCAGCCCCGGGGCCGCCGTGGGTGAAGTCGTGTTCTCGAGCGACGATGCCGTCGCGCGCGCCAACGAGGGCCACAAGGTCATTCTGGTTCGATGGGAGACCAACCCCGATGACTTGAAGGGTATGGTTGCCGCCGAGGGCATCCTGGCCAGCCACGGTGGCAAGACGAGCCATGCCGCCGTTATCGCCCGCGGTATGGGTACGCCCTGCGTCTGCGGCGTCGAACGCTTCCATATCGACGCCGCCGAGAAGGTCGTGCGCATCGAGGGCAGCGACCGCGTGCTGCATGAGGGCGATGTCATTTCCATCGACGGCACCCAGGGTATCGTCGTCGACGGCGCCGTTGACCTGGTTTCCGCTGAGCTCACCGGCGACCTGGACACCATCCTATCCTGGGCCGACGAGATCCGCCTGGACGAGACCGACGGTCATGCCAACCACGTGCGCGTCAACGCCGACAACCCCGAGGATGCCGAGCTCGCGCTTGAGTTCGGCGCCGAGGCCATCGGCCTGTGCCGCACCGAGCACATGTTCCTGGGCGATCGCAAGAACATCATCCAGAGCTTCATCCTGTCTGATGATGAGGCCGTGAAGCAGCAGGCCCTTGCCGACCTGCTCAAGGTTCAGACCGAGGACTTCCTGGCGATGTTCAAGACCATGTCCGGTCGCGATGTGGTCGTTCGCCTGCTCGATCCGCCGCTCCATGAGTTCCTGGATGATCCTCGCGAGCTCGAGGTGGCCATCACCAAGTTGGAAGCCGCCGGCGCTAGCGAGGAAGAGCTTGCCGCCCTGCGTGCCCGTCTGCGCCGTATCGACGGCATGGTCGAGTCGAACCCCATGCTCGGCCTGCGCGGCGTGCGCCTGTCTGTCGTCTTCGGTGACCTGCCGCTCATGCAGGTCCGTGCCGTGGCAACGGCTGCCGCCCGCCTTATCAAGGAAGGCGTCGACCCGCGTCCCGAGATTATGGTCCCGCTCGTTTCCATTACGGCCGAGCACGTTCAGACTCGCGAGGTCATCGAACGCGTGATTGCCGAGGTTTCCGCCGAGGAAGGTGTCGAGCTCAACATTCCCGTGGGCACGATGATCGAGCTGCCGCGCGCCTGCATGGTCGCCGACGAGATCGCGCAGCATGCCGACTTCTTCTGCTTTGGCACCAACGACCTTACGCAGACGACTTTCGGTTTCTCACGTGACGACGCCGAGGCCAAGTTCATTCCGCTGTACATGCATAAGAAGATTTTGAAGGACAATCCCTTCGAGACCATCGATTCGGCGGTGCTGGAGCTGGTGCGCATGGCCGTCGAGAAGGGCCGTGCTACCAATCCCGACATGCACTTTGGCGTGTGCGGCGAGCACGGCGGCGACCCCAAGTCCATCAAGGCCCTGTTTAACGTGGCCGACGTGGACTACGTGTCCTGCTCGCCCTATCGCGTGCCCCTCGCGCGCCTGGCTGCCGCTCAGGCCAAGCTCGAGGCCAAGCGTTCCGCTTAACCGAGTCGCGTTCCATTTGCGCCTTTTATGCCCCCCTTCGCGCCGTCGCGCCCCCTGTGGACGCGGCGGCGATTTACGTTGGTTCAATACATTGGCAACTGATGGGAGGACTGCGATGAAAAACCTCACCAGGTATTTGCAACGAGCGTGTCGGGGAGCACAGATGACCCTGTGCTGGGTGGTCGTTGCGGTCACGGCACTTTGCGGGATGCCGACAGCCGGTTTTGCCCTTCAGGATGATTCGCGCGACGAGCTCTATGGCGACGTGGTCAACCCGCTCACCATTACGGTCAACGATCGCGACTGCACGTTTGTAGATATCGATGACGGCAAGCTCGAGGGCCGTACCTCGATGTACGACAACGTCTCGTTCTACACGGCCGCCGTCAAAAAGGTGCTGCCCAACTGGGCATCGCTTGCCTATAACATCCTTGGCTATGGCGGAGGCGACGACTCCAAGGACTTTTTATACTGGGACCACGCCGGCAAGGGCTTTGAGAAGGACTTCGGTAAGGGGCACTACATCTATCTGTATGATGCGCTTTCGGGCGGCAACGGTGAGCATTCCGACGGCGCCGACAAATCGAAGCAGAGTGGTCTGACATCTGCAAAAAGCCTCAATGCGGTCTACGAGCGCTTGACCGACGATATCGCTGGCTGTATCGGTCACAAGCTGAAGGGCTCCGATTTCCGTAAAAACGTGCCGCTCGACGGACTGTCGAAAAACACGACTGAGCAGGACGTCATCTATGCCACCATCGCGTGCGTGGATAAGCTCGGCGGCACCTATCAGTACGATTTCAATGGCTTTGGCATCGCGTTCTATAACTTTAGAGTTCAGCAGCTCAACAGCGTGAACAAGCTTAACTGTGCGCCCGAGGACGCACCGGGCTATTCCTTTGTCGATTCTAAGACTGAGCAGGAGCTCGTTACCTCGGCACTCAACGTCGGCTATGAGGACGCCTCGCAGAGCATCACGCTCGCCCGCGGTACCGAGGAGACGGTCGGCACGAGCACTTCTGAATCCGCATCGTATTCCAAAGGCGGCTCGTGGGGCGCATCGGTGAGCCTCAAGGAGTCGCTGGGCGTGCCCGCAACAGCGAGCGAGGAGATCGAGACCTCGTTTTCGGCCGAAACCACGATGTCCCAGTTGTGGGAGGCGAGCAAGACCGAGGAACAGTCGATCACCACAACCGACAATCAGTCGGTCACCGTCAATATGACGATCCCGGCGCACACACAGGTCAATAGCAAGCAGACGAGTTCTACCACGACGCTGTCCGAGGACTATGACCAGCCGGTGGGCGTGACGTTTGACGTGATCATCTTTAACATGAACGGCGAGTGCTACGACGACAACGCCGCCGTGCAGGAGTTCCATACCGCCGGTTATGACCAGCGCTCGTTCTACACCACCTTTGGCGATCAGTCGACCGACGCCGTGCAGAACCTGTTCCTGCGCTCAATCGCCCATCGTGGCGACGACGGCTACGATACCACTGCCGGAAACGTCACGAGCTGGTCGTATCGCACCAACAACCACATGGTGCGCGCCATCGATTGGAATTCGGTCCTGGCCGATCGCGAGGTGCCCTCGCGCAACGGCGGCGCCCCGCGCACGTGCAACGTGCTCAATGACATGGCCGCGACCTATCCCATGTCCATTACGGGTTCCAATCTGTCGTTTGAGTCGGTGACGGTCGATACGCAGTTGGGCACGCCGCAACCCATTAAGCCCATCTCCAAGATTCTCGTGTCGCTGCAGACCGATAAGACCCGAAGGCTTACGGTTGGAGACGAAGACCCCATCTCTTCCTATCGCGTGCGTGCAAGGGACGAGGACGATGTTGATTACTACGGCTTTGTGAAGTCGTCGGGCGACTGGCGCGTGGTCGATAAAAAGGGCAAGGAATGCAAGTCCGACGTCATCGAGATCCAGACCGACCCTGTCACCCACGAGCAGGTCGTGGTGGGTAAAAAGGCCGGCACCGCCTACGTAAAGTACTTTATCCCCGAGGACACCTATGTGGACGTGAACGGGCATGTCTCGACCAATGACGAGATCGACGCCGCGGCCTACAAATATAAGGTAAGTGACGTGGCACCCGAGCCGTTTAACGGCAGCATCAAACTCGAGGGCTCGGCACAGACCGTCGTCGGCGTCGAGGAAAATCTCAACGGCATCGAGGGCCTGACGGCTACGGTCTATGACACGACGGGCAAGGAAGTCGATAGAGTCTGCAGCTGGGAGGCCCAGGAGCTCGAGAGCAAGGGCATTTCGGTCGCGACAGACGGCACGATGACCATCTCGCAACCGGGCACCTTCCATGTTCGCGCCTTTATTGACGGCGTGTATTCCGATTGGGCCGAGGTCATCGCCGCGCCCGCACCGGTTGACCCGATGACGACCGTCGTCGAGACACCGGTGAGTGCTACGTCCGTTTCTTCGGGGGATTCTTCGGCAACGACGGATAGCACGGCTCCTGCCCAGGGAGAGCAGGCCGCTTCCGATGCGAACGCGGCCGAGTCTGCTCCGGCGAGCGACGATGCCACTGCATTGACTGACGATACCGCGCCCGCTGCCGCGAAGGATGCCTCGCCGATTCCTACGGGCCTCGTTACCGTGTTGACCGATATCTGCCGCTACGGCATCGATCACGGCCTCATCAGCACATCAAACAAGGAAGAGATGACCAAGCAGGACTTCGACATCTTGGGCATCCTGTACCTGATGGCGGACAGCCAGAACCTGGTGCCCCAGGACGCTGAGGAAGCGATGAATGAATGGGTCCATGACAACTATAATGACGACGAGCTCGCCACATGGAAGCAACATGCGCTGTCGGTGATGCTCGAGTACGGCTACATTGCGCCCGGGACGAGCGTGACGACGCCGACGACTGACGCTGCGGACGGCGCATAAGTGCAGAAAGAGTGCGTGTTTTTGTCTTTTTGCGCACGGGCAAAATAGTTCTTGCAGCCGAGGTCGTGGCGTGTATACTCGAATACGTTTGTTCAACTACGTGCCGGCCAAGGTGGTACGGCACCTCTAGAAGAGTAAGGAATTGCACATGGATTACATCCGCGCAATCGAGCGCCAGCAGATCCGCGAGGACATTCCTCAGGTTCGCGTCGCCGACAACGTCAAGGTTCACTACCGCATTAAGGAAGGCGACCGCGAGCGCATCCAGGTCTTCCAGGGCGACGTCATCCGCATGGCCGGCGCCGGTGCCCGCGAGACCTTCACCGTCCGCAAGATTTCCTTCGGTGTCGGTGTTGAGCGTACCTTCCCGCTTCACAGCCCCAAGATCGCCAAGCTCGAGGTCGTTCGTCATGGTCGCGTCCGTCGCGCCAAGCTGTACTACCTCCGCGACAAGGTGGGCAAGGCTGCTCGCATCCCCGAGAAGCGCTAAGAAGATCGCAGCGTCTGTCCACTCGTTTGGACACAAGGGTCACCTTCGGGTGGCCCTTCTTTTTATCTGATTTGCATGCAAGGAGGGCCTGGTATGGCCAATATGACGAGCTCGGTTTCGGCATCGCAGGTTGCCGGCGAGCTGGCGAGCGCCACGTTCGAGGAGATTCCCGCCCTCGTGGAGCATTATCGCGAGGATCCACGCCAGCAGGTGATCAAGGCTTGCGAACGTGCCCTTAAGCGCCATGCCAGGGAACTTTCCGAACGCGAGCGCGTCAACGGTATGTACGAGCTTATGCATGAGCTCGGCGGTGATGGCGTGGTCGTGGGCGTCGACGAGGTGGGCCGTGGTTCGGTAGCGGGTCCCTTGACCGTGTGTGCCGTGTGTCTTCCGATGGAGCCGCGCATTTGGGGCATCAACGATTCCAAAAAGCTCACGCCGGCGCGCCGCGAGCTGCTCTCGGTGAAGATTGCCGAGGTTGCGACTGCTATCGGCTTTTGCCATATCGCTCCTGCGGATATCGATGAGATGGGCATGGCCCGCGCCATTCGAGCCGCTGTCGCGGGTGCGGTGGCAGATACGGGGCTTGAGCCCGATTGCGTGCTTATGGACGGCAACCCCCTGGGTGCCGTGCCCCATGAGCGCGACGTGGTCAAGGGCGATGCCAAGATCGCCTGTATCGCCGCGGCATCCATCATGGCAAAGGTCACGCGTGACGAGATGATGGTCGAGTACGATGCCGAGTATCCCGAGTACCATTTGGCCGATTCGAAAGGCTATGCGAGCCCCGAACACATCGAAGCCATTCGCAAACATGGTCTTTCTCCGCTGCATCGTGTGAGCTTTTGCGGAAACTTTCTGCAGACTGAGCGCCTTTTTTAGGCCAATTGTGGAGATAGGGACTTTAAGGGTTCCATAAACTTGCTGGTAGGGGCCGTGTGCAACGCTATTGTTGCGCGCGGCCCCTCATTTGTCGGCATTTGGTTGGTTTTTGGTTTGCTTCCGGTACTTACCCGCATGAAACATGCCCTCATTATCGAGGCAATGCAGGGAGTGGGAAAGGAGACCCCATGTGTGCCGCAGGCAAAACGAGCAAGACGCAGCAGCTCAAGGAACGTTGGGAAGAGGGGGAGCTCGATTGCGGGTCGATCACGCCTGAGTTTATCAAGGGGCTCAGTCCTCGCGAGCTCGGTATGCTGGGCGAGCTTATCGCTATCGATTACTTTAACGAGCGCGGCTATACGTTGCTGGAACAAGGCTATCGATGCTCGGAGGGCGAGGCCGACCTGGTGTTGCTCGATGAGCTCGACGATGTGGTGGTGATGACCGAGGTCAAAACCAGGCGTGTTGCGCTGGATTTCGATACGCGGGTGTTTCCCGAGGAAGCGGTGAATGCCCAAAAGCAGCGGCGCTATCGTCGCATCGCGAGCTGCTATCTCATGGAGCATTATCCGCTCAAGGCGATCCGCTTCGATGCCGTGGGCGTCACCATTCGCGGCGGGCATATCGCCGAGATCGAGCACCAGTACAACGCGTTCGATTGGCAGGTGTCGTGATGGCGTTCGAGACCTTTGCCGTTCACGCTGCCTGTATCCGCGGCGTCGAGGCGATTCCCGTCACGGTCGAGGTATCGCTTGCGGGCGGCATCCCGGGCATCCAGATGCTCGGCATTCCGAGTATGGAGGTCATGGAGTCACGCGGGCGCATTCGCTGCGCGATGCGCTCTGCTGGATTCGAGATCCCGCGTTCGGGCATTACGGTCAATCTGGCGCCGGGCGATATCCGAAAGACTGGTAGCGGTTTTGACCTGCCGATAGCCATTGCGGTGCTTGCGGCCGACGGGCAGATTCCCCGCGACAATCTCGACCGTTGCCTCATTGCCGGCGAGCTCGGCTTGGATGGCACGGTGCTCCCCGTCAAGGGCGAAGTGGCGTTCCAGCTGCTGGCGCGCGACATGGGGCTGTCTTTTATCGCCGGCAGGTCCGACCAGCATGTTCCGCTGGCGGGTGTCGACTGCGGTTTTATCGATCATCTGTCGCAGCTTGCCCGCGGTATGGGTGAGGCGGCTCGGCACTATTTGGATTCTGAAGTGCTCGAGGCCACCTTTGAGCCCGAGCTCGATTATGCCGACGTGTTGGGGCAGGAGGTCGCCAAGCGCGGCATGGCGCTTGCGGCGGCAGGGGAGCTGGGTTTGCTTATGATCGGGTCTCCGGGATCGGGCAAGACCATGCTTGCGCGCCGCATGACGGGGATCTTGCCCGAACTTTCCGTTGAGGATCAGCAGGAGGCGCTGTGCATCCACTCGGTCTTGGGTGAGAACATCGATGGCCTACTTGCGGGGCATCGGCCGTTTCGAAGCCCCCATCACAGCATTTCGACAGCGGGCCTTATTGGCGGTGGGCGCCCGGTGCATCCGGGCGAGATCAGCCTTGCCCATGGCGGCGTGCTCTTTTTGGACGAGCTTGCCGAGTTTCCCACCGGTGTGCTGCAGACGCTTCGTCAGCCTATCGAGCGCGGCTATGTCAGGATCGTGCGGGTCGATGGCGCCTTTACGTTTCCTTCGCGCTTTCAGCTGCTTGCGGCGAGCAATCCCTGTCCCTGTGGCTTTTTGGGCGATCGCGAGGTTCCGTGTCGCTGCTCGGCGTCGATGGTCGAGCGTTACCGGTCCAAGCTGCGCGGTCCCTTGGCCGACCGCATCGACCTGATGATCGACGTGACTCGCCCCGATCCGCAGGTGATTATCGAGGGCGCCGAGGGCATGTCGTCGGCCGAGCTTCGCGACTACGTTGTCCGCGGTAGGGCTTTTCGTGCCTGGCGCGAGTCCCGTATGGACGATGCGGATGCCGAGGCCGAGGCTGACGAGCCCCGCTCTATCGATGGTGTTGTATCGACCTTTGCGCTCGATCAGGCGGCGGAAACGTGCGTACTTGGTCTGTCGAAGCGCACGCATCTCACGGGGCGCGGCATCGTGCGCCTGGTGCGCATCGCGCGCACGATTGCCGATGTCGCCGAAAGCGAACGGGTGACGCAAGATCATGTGCTTGAGGCCGCGATGTATCAGGGGAGGAGGGATCAGTGATGGGTGAGGAGATTTTTGAGCTGCATCCCGGTGATGCGTTGTATCCAGATACCGTTTTGGAGCTCTCTGATGTACCCCAGACGCTGTTCGTGCGTGGCGACCCGGAGGTGCTCTCGACGCCGGCGCTCTCCATCATCGGCGCTCGCAAGGCCTCGCCGTACGGCCTTGCCGTGGCAGAACTGGCCGCGAAAGTTGCGGTCGAGGCGGGGGTGACGGTGGTCTCGGGCGGCGCGGTCGGCTGCGACCAGGCCTCGGGTTGGGCTGCGGTCAACGCCGGTGGCAGGCACGTCGTGGTGTTGGGTACGGGCGCCGACGTGGTCTACCCGCGCTCGAGTGCGGGGCTCATCGCGCGCACGATAGATACGGGCGGCGCGATCGTGTCCATTTCGCCTTGGGGTATGGGGCCTCGTAAGTTTGCCTTTCCGCGGCGTAACCGGGTGATCGCCGCGCTTTCGCAGGCGCTCTTCGTGTCGGAGGCCGGCATGCCATCGGGCACGTTCTCGACGGCGGAGGCCGCTATGGACCTGGGGCGCGAACTTCTTGCCGTGCCGGGTTCGATTTTGTCACCCGAGTCGCGCGGTACCAACTACCTCATTGCCAACGGGGCCTGCTGCATTATTGACGAGGAGTCAATCGAGATGGCCATCTCGCGAATCTACGGCACCCTGCGCTATTCGCGTCCTGATGCACCCGGTATCGCAGATCTGGACCCCACGCAGCAGGCCGTGATGCATGCGCTCATCGCCTCGCCGCTCAAGGTCGACGACATCGCGGCACTCGTCTCGCTCGATGCCGTCGGCGTGCTCAAACTTCTGGGATCGCTCGAACTTGAGGGCCTCATCGAGCGCATGATGGATGGAAGGTATGCGCCCTCCAAGTTTGCCCTTCACGCCCAGACGCCCTTCGGTCACAATGGAAAACGTGTCAATTAGAAAGGTGTTTGCAGATGCTGTTTGATCAGGTGACGGTTATCGGTGGCGGTCTGGCGGGATCGGAATGTGCGATTCAGCTGGCAGATCGCGGGTTCGCCGTAAAGCTGTGCGAGATGCGCCCGCAGGTGAGCTCTCCTGCCCACCATACCGATCACTTGGCGGAGCTCGTCTGCTCCAATTCGTTTAAGTCGACCCGTCCCGATTCCGCCGCCGGCCTGCTGAAGGCCGAGCTCGAGCGTATGGGCTCGGTTTTGCTCGACTGTGCTCATCGCGCCGCCGTTCCTGCCGGCGGCGCCCTGGCAGTCGACCGCGTCAAGTTTTCCGAGCTCGTCGAGGCCGAGGTTGCCGCCCGCCCCAATATCGAGGTCGTCCACGGTGAGGTCACCCAGATCCCCGAGGGCCATGTGGTTATCGCCGCGGGCCCCTTGTGCTCGCCGGCATTGAGCGAGGAGGTCATGAAGCTCGTCGGTGGTGACGCCCTGGCGTTCTTTGACGCGGCCGCCCCGATTGTCGATGCCTCGACGCTTGATATGGACGTGCTGTTCTCGCAGTCGCGCTACGAGGAGCAGGGGAGTGGAGACTATCTCAATGCCCCGCTCAATAAGGAAGAGTACGAGGCCTTTATCGAGGCGCTCACAACGGCCGATCGCGTGGTGCTCAAGGATTTTGAGGGCGGGGACCTGTTCCAGGCCTGCCAGCCTGCAGAGGAGGTTGCGCGTACGGGTAAGGATGCCATCCGTTTTGGTGCCATGAAGCCCGTCGGGCTCACCGACCCGCGCACCGGTCGCCGTCCCTGGGCGGCGATTCAGCTGCGCGCCGAGAACAAGGAGAAGACGGCCTATAACCTGGTTGGTTTCCAGACCAATCTGACCTTCGGCGAACAGAAGCGCGTCTTCCATATGGTTCCCGGCCTGGAGAACGCCGAGTTCTTCCGCTACGGCGTCATGCACCGCAACACCTTTGTCGATGCGCCGCACGTGCTCGATGCCACTTTTGCCGTTCCCGGCACGAGCGTGCGTCTTGCCGGCCAGATTACCGGTACCGAGGGGTACATGGAGGCCGTGGCGACGGGTCTGCTCGCCGCGCTCAACACCTATGCCGAGGCTATCGGTGCCGCGGGCGTCGAGCTGCCGCGCGTGGGCGCCCTAGGCTCGCTCGTGGGGTATGCGACCGATCCGGCTACGGTGGGCTACCAGCCCATGCACGTCAACTTTGGTCTTGTGCCGCCGCTCGAGGACGGCAAGCGCCGCAGCAAGCGCGATCGTTACCAGGCCTACGCGGACCGCGCCCTCAAGGCCCTGGACGCCTATCTCGAAACGCGTTCCGATCTGTTTGGAGGCGAGAGGTCATAGCTTTTGACCTGTACGATGCCGTCGACTCGTTCATTGCCTACATTGCACGCGTCGAAGGACTCGCCCCCAATACAGTAACAGCCTACGCCTCGCGGCTCGAGCGCTTCGCCGCATGGTGCGACCGCGAGGGCATCGACGCTCGCGCCGCTGACGTACGGACCGTTCGCTCCTATTTGGCCGAGCTGTCGCGTGGCCAGGTGGCGGCTCGGACCCTTGCGGCACACCTGTCTGCCATTCGCTCGCTCTATCGGTGGATGGCTGCCGAGGGAATCGTTGAGGGCGATGCGGTCTCGGCCATATCCTCGCCCAAGTTGCCGCGCGATCTTCCCGGCGTGTTGACAACCCGGCAAGTCGAGTCGTTGCTCAAGACCCCCGACACCTCGACGCCTGCAGGGCTGCGCGATGCGGCGATGCTCGAGCTGCTCTATGCCTCCGGCGCACGAATCTCGGAGCTCGCGGCGCTCAACGTGGAGTCTATTGGTTGGTCCGAGCGAACGCTGCGACTTTGGGGCAAGGGGAGCAAGGAGCGTATCGTGCCCCTGTATCGGCGCGCTCTCGAGGCTACCCGCCGCTATATTGAGGAAGGGAGGCCGCAGCTGCTTGCACAGGCAAAGCGCGGCGACGGTCCGAACGGCGTTCATCCGCTGTTTATCTCGGCGCGCGGAAACCGCATGAGTGCCGCCATGCTCAGAAGGCGGTTCCACATGCTTGCGGCACTTGCCGGCATTCCTGCCGACATCGCCCCGCATGCGATGCGCCACACCTTTGCGACCGACCTGCTCGAGGGCGGCGCGGATCTGCGCTCGGTTCAGGAGCTGCTGGGGCATGCGAGCTTGTCCACGACGCAGATCTATACGCACCTCACACCCGACCGACTCAAGCGCGCCGTGAGTCAGGCACACCCTCGCGGCGAGTAGGAGAAGGGCCTCCCGCGCCGCGGCGAGGTGTGTGGTTTTGATTGCGGGTTGGCAGGAAGAGGCAATCCTGCTATCATTCATCGGGTTGCTTCACGGCAACAGGTTTTTATCACGCACGCGCGGCTACTTCATACCGTGGTGCCCGGGCTTTGGTAGCACATGTCCGGGTTGGTTTTGGAGGATGACCCCGCGCGGAGGCAAACCACAGGAGGTTTAATATGGCTACCAAGATTAATATCCGCACCCTGCTCGAGGCCGGCTGCCACTTCGGTCACCAGACCCGTCGCTGGAACCCTAAGATGAAGCCGTTCATCTTCGGTGAGCGCAACGGCATCTACATTCTCGACCTCAAGCAGACCATCCTTGACGCCGACCAGGCCTACACCTTCGTCAAGAACGTCGCCAAGGGCGGCAACGTGCTGTTCGTCGGCACCAAGAAGCAGGCTCAGGAGGCCGTCAAGAACGCTGCTGAGCGCGCCAACATGCCTTACATCAACCAGCGTTGGCTCGGCGGCATGCTGACCAACTTCGTCACCATCCGCTCCCGCATCAACCGCATGGAGGAGCTCGAGGCCATGGTCGAGGACGGTCGCATGGCAGTGCTGCCCAAGAAGGAGCAGGCAGTGCTCGGCAAGGAGCTCGCTAAGCTCCAGACCAACCTCGGTGGCGCCCGCGATATGAAGGGTCTGCCCCAGGCTCTCTTCGTCATCGACACCAAGCGCGAGGAGAACGCCATCAAGGAGGCCCAGCGCCTGAACATCCCCGTCGTCGCTCTGATCGACACCAACTCCGATCCCGACGAGGTCGAGTACGGCATCCCCTGCAACGATGACGCCATCTCCGCTGTCACCCTTATGTGCGAGCTCATGGCCGACGCCTGCCTCGCTGGCTCCGGCAAGGAGCAGGTCTCCGAGGCCGAGATGGCCGCCGAGCCCAAGGCCGAGTAAATCAGTCCTATTTAAGTCTTTTTCATCTCTTTGAAAGGAACCACAATGGCCCAGATTACTGCCGCTATGGTCAAGCAGCTCCGCGAGATGACCGACTCCCCGATGATGGAGTGCAAGAAGGCTCTCGTCGAGGCTGACGGCGACATGGACGTCGCTGTTGACGTTCTGCGCAAGAACGGCCTCGCCAAGGCTGCCAAGAAGGCTGGCCGTGAGACCAACGAGGGCGCTGTCGCCGCGTTCGTCTCCGAGGACGGCAAGTCCGGTGCTCTGCTCGAGCTCTCCTGCGAGACCGACTTCGTCGGCTCCAACGCCAAGTTCACCGGCTTTGCTTCCAAGGTCGCTGAGGTTGTCGCCACCACCGAGCCGGCTGACGTCGATGCTCTGCTCGAGAAGCCGATGGGCGAGGAGACCGTTTCCTCCGAGCTCACCGAGATGATTCACATCATGGGCGAGAACATGAAGATTGCTCGTTTCTCCGCCCGCAAGGCCGAGAACGGCGCTCTCGCTTCTTACATCCACATGGGTGGTAAGATCGGCGTTCTCGTCGAGTTCGCTTTCGAGAAGGCCGAGACCGCTCAGGCTGACTCCTTCAAGACCTTCGCTCACGACGTCGCCCTTCAGGTTGCCGCCGTCGCCCCGATTTGCGCTACCCGCGATCAGGTTCCGGCCGAGACCGTCGAGCACGAGAAGGAGATTTACATGGCTCAGGCTGCCGAGTCCGGCAAGCCCGAGGCTATCCAGGAGAAGATGGCTGTTGGCCGTCTGGAGAAGTTCTACAAGCAGTCCGTGCTCACCGAGCAGGAGTTCATCAAGGACAGCTCCCTCACCATCAAGAAGTACGCTGAGCAGGTTTCCAAGGAGCTCGGCGATACCATTACCGTTGTTGCCTTCGACCGTCTGGTCCGTGGCGAGTAAATAAGCTCTTGTAGCTGGTAATGAGCAGGCTGTGGGTTTTACTCACAGCCTGCTTTTTCATGGCTCTTATCAGAGCCTTTGCTATCATATTGAGAGTCTAATTAAAGGAGGATCGCTTTGTCCGACATCCGATATAAACGCGTGCTTCTTAAGCTTTCCGGCGAAGCACTGATGGGGGATGGCCAATATGGCATCGACCCCAAGATTACCGATCATCTTGCCAAGCAGGTCAAGGAGCTGCTCGCCGTTGGTCACGAGGTCGGCGTCGTTGTCGGCGGCGGCAACATTTTCCGTGGCATGGCCGGCGCTGCCGGTGGTATGGAGCGTGCCCAGGCCGACTACATGGGCATGCTTGCAACCGTAATGAATGCGCTCGCCCTGCAGGATGCCTTCGAGCATAACGATGTTCCCTGCCGCGTGATGAGCGCTATCCAGATGAACGAGATCTGCGAGCCCTATATTCGCCGTCGCGCCATCAACCACCTTTCCAAGGGCAATGTCGTTATTTTTGCCGCCGGTTCGGGCAATCCGTACTTTACGACTGACACCGCCGCGGCTCTTCGTGCCTGCGAGATCGGTGCCGAGATTCTGATTAAGGCCACCAAGGTTGACGGCATCTACGACAAGGATCCTGTCAAGTGCGCCGATGCCGTCCGTTTTGACAAGATTACCTATCACGAGGTTCTCGTCCGCGGTCTGCAGGTTATGGATTCCACGGCCACGGCGCTGTGCCAGGATAATCGTATGCCGATTTTGGTCCTCAACATCGATGGCGAGGACACCGTCAAGCGCGCGCTTTCGGGTGAGCCCGTCGGCACGCTCGTCTATCAGGAGGATTAAGCATGGCAGAGAACATCACCGCCCACATGGATAAGTCGCTCGAGTCCCTCAAGCACAACTTCTCCAAGGTTCGCACGGGCCGCGCCAACGCTAACATTCTGTCCGACATTTCGGTCGATTACTACGGTGTTCCCACGCCGGTTACCCAGGTTGCCGCCGTTAAGACTCCCGAGGCCCACATGCTGCTCATCGAGCCCTGGGACAAGGCGCTCGTCAATGCAATTGTGAAGGCTATCAGCGCTTCCGATCTGGGCATTACTCCCAACTCTGACGGTACCGTCGTGCGCCTGCCGTTCCCGGCTCCCACCGAGGAGCGTCGTCGCGAGCTCGTTAAGGAGTGCCGCGAGTATGCCGAGCAGGCCAAGGTTTCCATTCGTAACATCCGTCGTGACTTTAACAACAAGCTCGAGCGCGACGAAGAGCTCACCGAGGACGATGTCCGTCGCGAGCAGGCCAAGGTCCAGAAGCATACCGATGAGTATGTTGCCAAGGTCGAGGAGCTTCTGAAGGAAAAAGAAGCCGAGGTCATGGAGATCTAAGGTGCAATACGACGAGAACAAACTGGTCGAGTACTTTGCCGACGCCCCCGCGGGCGTCGGTTTTTCCGACCTTGACCTCAATAAGATCCCGCATCATATTTCGTGCATTATGGACGGTAACGGTCGCTGGGCCACGGCGCGCGGTCTTGCCCGCACCGAGGGCCACAAGGCCGGTATCGTCTCACTGCGCGAGATTATTACCGCATGCGTGCGCTTGGGCGTCGACGTCCTTTCGGCTTATGCGTTTTCCACCGAAAACTGGAATCGTCCGCAGCACGAGGTCAACGTTTTGATGCATTTGTTTGCCAAGACGTTTATCGATGAGCTGCCGCTGCTTAAGCGCGAAAACGTTCGCGTTGTCTTTTTGGGCGATATTTCCGCATTGCCCAAAAAGACCCGCGATGTCTTTGAGCGAGGTCTTGCCGAGTGTGCCGACCACACCGGCATGACGCTGGCGCTTGCCGTCAACTACGGCGCCCGTGCCGAGATCACCCGTGCTGTCCGTCAGATTGCGATCGATGCCGCTGCTGGAAAGATCGATCCCGCCGCTATCGACGATGATATGGTTGCTTCGCATCTGTACACCGCCGGACTGCCCGATCCGGAGCTTGTGATTCGCACCTCCGGCGAGCTTCGTCTTTCGAACTATCTGCTGTGGCAGGTTGCCTATTCCGAGTTTTATGTCACCGATACCTATTGGCCCGACTTTGATCGTTGGGGTCTTGTCAACGCCATTTTGGCCTATCAAGGCCGCGACCGTAGGTTTGGTGGACTGAGCAAGACCGAGGAGGCTTAATCGTGTCCGATCGTCCCAAGGCGTCAACTCCCAAGGCGTCAACTCCCAAGGCGCCTGCCGCCAAAAGCGGCGCGGCTGCGACTTCGTGGCTGGCCGGCTTTATTACCCGTGCGGCCGCAGGTATCGTCTACGCCGTTGTATTTATTCTCTGCCTGGTTTTGGGTATCGTTCCCACCGCCATCTTCGTCTCCGTCATGAGCGGCCTGTGCTGCTTTGAGTTTTTCCGCATGACGAAGCTCGATGGCAAGGTGGCCAACGAGCGCCTGGGTATCGCTGCCGCCGTGCTCTTTCCGCTCTCGGCGCTGGGCGACTCGCTGCTGTTGAATGCCCTGCTTTTTGCTCTGATGCTTGCGGTGGGTATTTGGTATTTCTGGTCGGCGCGTACGCGCATATCCGATGTAGCCGTGACGCTCATGGGTCCCATCTACACCGGTTTTATGCTGTCGGCCATCGTGCTGCTGCGCGATGCCGTGCCTGGTTTTGCAGGCGCCCTGCTTTCGGTGGGTGTTTGCGCGTCTCTCTGGGTCTCCGATTCGTTTGCCTATATCGTGGGCAGCCGTATCGGCAAACACAAGATGGTCCCCAAGATTTCTCCCAAAAAGAGCTGGGAGGGCTTTGTCGGCGGCATCTTGGGCTCGGTTCTCATCTGGCTCATTTTGTGGGCGACGCATTTCTATAAGTTGAGCTTGCCCTATGCGCTGCTTTGCGGCGTGGTCGTGTCCATCCTTGGCGTTATCGGCGACCTCATCGAGTCGCGCATCAAGCGTGGCGTGGGCGTTAAGGATTCCGGCAACCTTATCCCGGGCCATGGCGGCATGCTCGACCGTAGCGACTCGCTTATCTTTGGCTGCATTACCGCGCAGCTGCT
This sequence comes from uncultured Collinsella sp., assembly GCA_900542825.1. Classification (GTDB taxonomy): domain Bacteria; phylum Actinomycetota; class Coriobacteriia; order Coriobacteriales; family Coriobacteriaceae; genus Collinsella. The sequence goes on from UQOY01000005.1 coordinate 89,642, forward strand.
TTTGATGATCGGAGGCGTGCTGTAATGGCCTTTCAGACGACGTACGGCCCCGATGGGCGTCTTCGCGTTGCCATCCTGGGTTGTACGGGCTCTATCGGTACGCAGGCACTCGATGTCTGTCGTCAGCATGCCGATCGACTGCAGGTGACGGCACTGTCCGTTAACTCCAGCACCTCGGAGCTCGTTGCGTTTGCCCGTGAGTTTTCGGTTCCGGCCGTTGCCGTGGCCGACACCACCCACGGTGCGGACGCCGTGCTGCAGGAGCTGCCCGAGGGCACCGAGCTCGGTATTGGCGCGCAGGCAGTTTGTGAGCTCGCACGTCGCAATGACGTCGACTGTGTGCTTGTTGCCATTGTGGGCGCTGCCGGGCTCGAAGCAAGCCATGCGGCCCTGACCTCGAACAAGCGTCTTGCACTTGCTAACAAGGAGTCTCTCGTTGTCGGCGGTGACCTTCTGATGCCGTTAGCACAGCCCGGCCAGCTCATTCCGGTCGACTCCGAGCACTCCGCCATCTACCAGTGCTATCTGGGGGAGAATCCGCGCGAGGCTCACTGCATTTGGCTCACTTGCTCGGGTGGTCCGTTCTTTGGTCGTACGCGCGACGAGCTCAATTGCGTGACACGCGCCGATGCGCTGGCTCATCCCACGTGGGCCATGGGCGCTAAGATCACCATCGACTCCGCTACCCTCATGAACAAGGGCCTGGAGCGTATCGAGGCGATGCACCTGTTCGGTTGCGACCTCGACTTTATCAACGTGGTCGTTCAACGCCAGTCAAAGATCCACTCGATGGTCGAGTATGCGGACGGCTCCGTGATGGCACACCTTGGCGCTTCCGATATGCGCATTCCCATTCAGTTTGCCTTCTCGTATCCTGAGCGTTGGGATACTCCGGCGCCTCGTCTTGATTTTCGTGAGTTGGGGCAGCTCACCTTTGATGCCGCCGATATGGACACGTTCCGCTGCCTGGCGCTTGCCGAGCGTGCCGGCAAGACGGGCGGTACCATGCCGTGCGTGCTGAATGCCGCCAACGAAGTTGCTGTCGATGCCTTCCTGCACGATGCCTGTACCTTTACCGATATCGATCGCATCGTTGAGTCCTGCATGGATGCACACGATACGCAGGCGGTCGCATCGTTTGAGCAGCTTCGCGATATCGATGCCTGGGCTCGTGCCAAGGCCACCGAGGTGCTTGCTGCAACCCGCTCTTAATCGTAAGGATTGCTTTTCGTTTTATGGATACTGTTCTGAGTGTTCTTTCCTCGGTCTTTTGGGGCCTTTTGATGTTATCCGTCCTCGTGTTTTTGCACGAGGGCGGCCACTTTTTGGCGGCGCGTGCCTGCGGTGTCCGCGTCACCGAGTTTTTCTTGGGCCTGCCGTGCCGCTTCGATATTCATCATACGTCGCGTCGCATCGGTACCAAGTTTGGCGTGACGCCGCTGCTGCTAGGTGGTTATGCCGCTATCTGCGGTATGGACCCGACCGATGTCTCTTGCGCCGACCGTGTGCTTGCGGCGATCTATCGTCATGGTCGCGTTTCGGTTGCAGACCTTTCCGTTGAGCTGGAACTGCCCGAGGAGGATGTTCTCGAGGCTTGTGCCTTGCTTTTGGGCTGGGGCTCCATTGCGCCTTGGTATGAGGAAGGGGAGAAGCCTTCACCCAGCTACTATCCGGACAGGTACCAGACACTGCCGCGCGACGCTGCGGGATACACCACCTTTGACGGCCGCAGATTCGATCGAGAGCATGCGACTGCCGAGGGCGACGTGTGGGAGCTGCCGGTTGCCGCTTCCGAGTTTCTTGAGCAGGAGCGCTTGCATACCTATCTGGGCCAGGGTTTTCTCAAGCGTGCCTTTATGCTGCTCGCGGGCATTCTCGTCAATATCCTGACGGGCTTTTTGCTGCTTATGAGTATCTACTCTATCGCCGGCGTATCGGTGCCGGTCGATAGCAACGTGATCGGTCAGGTCGAAGAAGGCTCGATAGCCGACAAGGCGGGCATCGAGGCCGGCGACACGATTCTAAGTGTCGATGGAGTGTCCTGCTCCAGTTGGATGGATGTGTACGATGCGATCGGAGCGGCCGCCGGCAAGGACGATATCGCCGTTGAATATCAGCGCGACGGCAAGAAACTTACGACCTCGGTCGCGCTCAAAGAGGACGAGCGTTTGGGTGTTTATGCCTCTACGCAGGTGGTCCATTTGGACCCTATCACCTCGGCGCGCCTGTCGTTCTCTTATGTTCAGCAGACTGCTGAGGGCGTTATGCGTCTGCTGCAGCCGCAGCATACGATGGAGATACTCGATCAGTCCACCTCGATTGTTGGTATCAGCGTCATGTCTTCTCAGGCGGCGGCAGCCGGTCCCGCGACGTTCTTGACGTTTGCCGCGCTCATCTCGTTCTCGCTGGGCTTTATGAACCTGCTGCCAATTCCGCCGCTCGACGGGGGAAAGCTGGTTATCGAGATCATCCAAAAGGTCGCCGGTCGCGAGCTGCCGCTGAAGGTGCAGACAATCGTCAGCTATGTCGGTATCGCGCTCTTTGCGCTGCTGTTTGTCTATATGGTTCGTTCCGACGTCCTTCGATTTATTTTGTAGGGGAGTGTTTGGATTGTCTTTGTCCCATCCGTTGCCGCGCGAGCTGACGCGTCCCGTGTTTGTGGGCGACGTGCAGATAGGCGGCGGCGCTCCGGTGGTGGTTCAGTCCATGACCTGCACCGATACCGCCGACGCCCAGGCAACGCTTGCGCAAGTGCGCGCGCTTGTCCAGGCGGGTTGTGATGTTGTGCGCGTGAGCGTGCCCACCGAGGCTGCGCTCGAGGGCTTTCGCACGATTTGTACGGAGTCTCCGGTGCCGATCGTTGCCGATATCCACTTTAACCATAAGCTCGCCATTGGTGCCGTTGAGGCCGGTGCTGCCAAGCTGCGCATTAATCCCGGCAATATCGGCGATTGGGCCAAGGTTGACGCGGTGATTGATGCTGCGGATGCTGCGGGCTGTGCGATTCGTATCGGCGTCAATGCCGGTTCGCTTGAGCAGGATATCGCCGAGCGCGATGACCTCACGCAGCCCGAAAAGCTCGTGATGTCGAGCGAGCGTTTCGTCAAGCATTTTGAAGACCGCGGCTTTACGAACATTGTGCTTTCGGCCAAGGCCCATAGCGTGCAAACGACGCTTGATACCTATCGAGCCCTGTCGCGTGAGATTCCCCACGTTCCGCTTCATTTGGGCGTGACGGAGGCCGGAACCAAGCTCCAAGGCACCATTAAGAGCTCTGTTGGCCTGGGTATTCTGCTTTCCGAGGGCATTGGCGACACCATGCGCGTCTCGCTCACGGCCGATCCGGTCGAGGAGCCGCCGGTCGCCTGGGGAATTCTGCAGTCGCTGGGCCTGCGTCGTCGTGGCCCCGAGATTGTCTCGTGCCCCACGTGCGCTCGCTGCCAGGTCAACCTCATTCCTATCGCCGAGGAGGTCACCGAGCGGCTTAAGAACTACTCCGCGCCGCTTTCGATCGCCGTGATGGGATGTGCGGTCAATGGCCCCGGCGAGGCCTCTGACGCCGACTTGGGCGTTGCCTGCGGACGAGGTCAGGGTCTGCTCTTTTCGCACGGCCAGATCATTGGTAAAGTAGCTGAGGACCAAATTGTCGACGCGCTTATGGCCGAGGTCGACAAGCTTATTGAGGAGAAATAAATGACTCGAGCAATGTATATGTCTAAGCTGTATGCTCCGACGCTCAAAGAGGATCCGGCCGACGCCGAGCTTGCGAGCCACCGTCTACTGCTTCGTGCCGGCATGATCCGCAAGGAGGCCGCCGGTCTCTATTCCTATCTCCCGCTCGCGTGGCGCTCGATTCGCAAGATTGAGAACATCGTGCGCGACGAGATGGACGCTGCCGGCGCCCAGGAGCTCATGATGCCCATCATGGTCGATGCCGAGCTGTGGCGCGAGTCCGGTCGTATCGATGCCTATGGCAAGGAGCTCGTGCGCTTTGATGACCGCCACGGCCGCGAGTTTGTGCTCGGCCCCACGCACGAGGAGACCGTGACTGCCCTGGTGCGCAACGAGCTGCGTTCCTACAAGCAGCTGCCGGTGAATCTCTATCACATCCAGGACAAGTTCCGCGACGAGTTCCGTCCCCGCTTTGGCCTGATGCGCGGCCGCGAGTTCATCATGAAGGACGCCTACAGCTTCTCCGCCACGCAGGAGAGCCTGCAGGAGGAGTACGACAAGATGAAGCAGGCCTACGCCAATATCTGCGAGCGCTGCTATATCAAGGCCCTGCCCGTCGTCGCCGACTCCGGCGAGATCGGCGGCGAAACCTCCGTCGAGTACATGGCGCTGGCCGACGCTGGTGAGGCTTCGCTCGTCTACTGCGACGATTGCGGCTTTGCTGCCGATGACGAGGCGGCAAGCACCAAGGTCGTTGTGACCGAGGGCCCCGGCGACGGTACGCTCACCAAGGTCGAGACCCCGGGCATGGGCACCATCGAGGCCGTTGCCAAGTTCTTCGGGTTCCCCGAGAACGGCACGCGCAAGTCCCTGGCTCTCATCGACGCCGAGGGTAAGCCGGTTGTGGCCATCGTTCCGGGCGATCATGAGCTCAATGACTGCAAGGCCGAGCATGTCTTTGGCAAGGGCTATCGCATGATGACCGACGAGGAGCTCCAGACCTACGGGCTGCATAAGGGCTTTATCGGACCGGTTAACCTGCCCGAGGGCATTCGTCTGGTCTGCGATGAGAGCCTGCGCGAGTCCAGGCAGTGGGCTTGCGGTGCCAACGAGGTCGATTATCACTTTACCGGTGCCTGCCCCGAGCGCGACTTTACCGTCGACGAGTGGGCCGACCTGGTCACCGTCGTTGCCGGCGACCCTTGCCCGCACTGCGGCAAGCCGCTCTCTGCTGCTCGCGGCATCGAGGTCTCCCAGGTGTTCCAGCTGGGCACCAAGTATTCCGAGGCCATGGGTGCCACCTTTATGGACGAGGACGGCAAGGAGAAGCCGCTCATCATGGGTTGCTACGGCGTGGGCGTGTCTCGCTCGCTCGCTGCTGTCGTTGAGCAGCACAACGACGAGCACGGTATCGTCTGGCCGGTCTCCGTTGCCCCGTACGAGGTCGCGGTGATTCCGCTCGACCCCAAGAAGGAGGAGTGCGCTACCGTCTGCGAGCAGATCGTTGATGGTCTGTGCGCCGAGGGTATCGAGGTCGTCGTCGACGATCGCGATGAGCGTCCTGGCTTTAAGTTTGCCGACAACGACCTTATGGGCTTCCCGTATCAGGTCGTTCTGGGTAAGCGTGGCCTCAAGAATGGCACTGTGGAGCTCAAGGACCGTGCTACCGGCGAGCGTGAGGACGTGGCGATCAATGAGATCGTCGCTAAGGTCGCTGAGCTTGTGAAGGCTGCCCGTCGCTAATCGATGTTTCTGCTAATAGCTGTAATTGCGTGACTGCCCCGCATCTCTTTTAGGATGAGATGCGGGGCAGTCTTTTTGTTTCGCGAATATGCTTGATGGGTAAAGGAAAACCCCACAGCCCATTTGAGCTGCGGGGTTTTCCTCTGTGCCTCCGATGCGAAATAAATCGCTCAGATATTACTGATAATCGACGACGTCGATCCAGTTCTTAAGGAACTCATCGTTCACGTTGCGCTTACGAGCGAGCTCGGAAGCGGCGACGATGCTCGTCCACTGACGCACGACCTGCATGGGCATGTCGGCGCGGTCGCAGTAGAGCTCCAGGTAGGCCTCGGCCTGGTCCTTGCTGTTGAGGGCAAAGAGCAGGTAGGTGGTGGCAACGTCGGCAGCAGGGGAGCCTTGGGTGGCGTGTGCCCAGTCGCAGACGTACAGCTGGCCGTCGTCGCCGACGATGACGTTGGAGGGGTTGAAGTCGCCGTGGCAGACCTTGAACTCCTTGGTCATGCCGTCCAGACGCTCCTGAAGATTGTAGCGCGTGGTGGCATTGAGCTGATCGAGGCTGTCGATCATGCGGGCGAACTTATCGCGCTGACGGTTGAGCAGCGGGGAGGTGTAGCCGTGGATCTCGATCTGGAGGTCGACGAACATCTCGAGGTACTCACCAAAGCGCTGAGGCTCGGCAGTCATCTTCTCGGCAAGGGTAGTGCCCGGAACCTTCTCGGTCACGAGCGCCCAGCCGTTGGCGTTCTCGAGCTGAGAAACCTCGAGAGCCTTGGGGCTGCGGATGCCGCACTCATTGATGCGGGCAAGATTCAAAGCCTCGTTAAACACGTCGGAGACGGGCTTGGTCTCGTTGAAGACCTTAACGATCTTGTCGCCCAGGTCGTAAACGACCTTGTTGCCACGGCGGACGAGCTCGGTCTTAGAATCGGGTAGCAGCATGGTTGCATCCTTTCAACGATGCGATAGAAGCGACGGCGGGGGTGTGTGAAACACCCGTGCACCCCCGCCGTTAAAAACCGTGCTAAAACTAGCAGACGGCGTAGTCCTGAGGCTCGCGGCCGTAGTAGGCGTCCAGGTAGAGCTCCTTGATCTCGCTCATGAGCGGGTAGCGCGGGTTAGCGCCGGTGCACTGGTCGTTGAATGCCTGCTCGGTCATCTCGTCGAGGGTGTCGAGGAAGTACTGCTCGTCAACACCGTAGTCGGCGATGGTCTTCTTGACACCGATGAAGTCCTTGAGCTCCTCGAGCTTCGTGATGAAGTTCTCGAAGACCTCCTTGTCGTCCTTGCCCTCGATGCCGCAGTACTTGGCCATCTCGGCGTAGTTGTGCAGCGCGTTGGGGTAAGGATATTGAGAGAACGTGCCCATCTTGACGGGAGCCTCGGCGGCGTTGTAGCGCATGACGCGGGTCAGGATGACGGCGTTGGCGAGGCCGTGGGGCAGGTGATGGAAGGCGCCGAGCTTGTGGGCCATGGAGTGGTTGAGGCCCAGGAAGGCGTTGGCGAAGGCCATACCGGCCATGCAGGAGGCGTTGTGCATCTCCTCGCGGGCGTGCGGGTCCTTGGCGCCGTTCGTGAAGCTGGAGGGGAGGTTCTCAAAGACGAGCTTGGCAGCGCGCTCGGAGAGGCCCTTGGTGTAGTCGGAAGCCATGATGGAGACGTAGGACTCGATGGCGTGGGTCATGACGTCGATGCCGGAGGCAGCGGTCAGGCCGCGCGGGGCGGTCATGCAGTTGTCGGCGTCGACGATAGCCATGTTGGGGAGCAGCGCGTAGTCGGCGAGCGGCCACTTGATGCCGGTCTCCTTGTCGGTGATGATGGCGAACGGCGTGCACTCGGAGCCGGTACCCGAGGAGGTCGGGACGGCGACGAAGTAGGCCTTCTTGCCCATCTCGGGGAAGGTGAAGATACGCTTGCGGATGTCCATGAAGTCCATGGCCATGTCCTCAAACTTGCACTCGGGGTGCTCGTACATCATCCACATGATCTTGCCGGCGTCCATAGCGGAGCCACCGCCGACGGCGATGATGACGTCCGGCTCAAAGAGAGCCATCTGCTTGGCGCCGCGACGTGCGCACTGCAGCGAAGGATCGGGCTCGACGTCGTAGAAGCAGTCGTGGGCGATGCCCATCTCGTCGAGCTTGGCCTCGATGGCGCGGGTGTTGCCATTCTTGAAGAGGAACTGGTCGGTGACGATGAAGGCGCGCTTCTTGCCCATGACGGTACCGAGCTCGTCGAGGGCGACGGGCGTGGAACCCTTCTTGAAGTAGACCTTCTCGGGAGCGCGGAACCACAGCATGTTCTCACGGCGCTCGGCCACAGTCTTAACGTTGATCAAGTGCTTCACCCCAACGTTCTCGGAGACGGAGTTGCCGCCCCAGGAGCCGCAGCCCAGGGTCAGAGACGGCTTCATGCCAAAGTTGTACAGGTCACCGATGCCGCCGTGCGAGGACGGGGTGTTGATGACGATACGGCAGGCCTTCATGACGTGCTCGAACAGGCTGATCTTCTCGGCCTGGGCGGGGTGCACGTACAGAGAGGCGGTGTGGCCCGGGCCACCGGCGAGCACCAGGTGCTCGGCCTTGTCGACGGCCTCCTGGAAGTCCTTGGCGTGGTACATGGCCAGGACCGGGGAGAGCTTCTCGTGGGAGAACTCCTCCTTGGCGGGGTCGGTGGAGGTGACCTCGGCGATCAGGATCTTGGTCTTGGCGGGAACCTCGATGCCGGCGAGCTCGGCGATCTTGGCGGCAGCCATGCCGGGGATGCGGTGATCGAGGGCGCCGTTCTTGAACATGGCGGCACGCAGGGCCTCCATCTCGGCACCCTGCTTGACGAAGTAGCAGCCGCGCTTCTGGAACTCGGCCTTGACCTGGTCATAGATGGTGTCGATGACGGTCACGGACTGCTCGGAAGCGCAGATCATGCCGTTGTCGAAGGTCTTGGAGTGGATGATGGAGTTGACGGCGAGCAGCACGTCGGCGGTGTCGTCGATGACGACCGGGGTGTTACCGGCGCCGACGCCCAGGGCGGGCTTGCCCGAGGAGTAGGCGGCCTTGACCATGCCCGGGCCACCGGTGGCGAGGATGATGTCGACGTCGCGCATGACCATGTTGGTCAGCTCGATGGAGGGGACATCGACCCAGCCGATGATGCCCTCGGGGGCACCGGCCTTGACGGCGGCGTCAAGCACGAGCTTGGCGGCGGCGATGGTGCACTTGGCGGCTGCCGGGTGCGGGGAGATGATGATGGCGTTGCGGGTCTTCAGGCTGATCAGCGTCTTGAAGATCGCGGTAGAGGTGGGGTTGGTCGTCGGGATGACGGCGCCCACGATGCCGATGGGCTCGGCGATCTTGGTGATGCCGTAAGCCTCGTCGCGCTCCAGGACACCACAGGTCTTGGTGTTCTTGTAAGCGTTGTAGATGTACTCTGCGGCGTAGTGGTTCTTGATGACCTTGTCCTCAAGAACGCCGCGGCCGGTCTCCTCGATGGCCATCTTCGCCAACGGGATACGAGCCTTGTTGGCGGCCATGGCGGCCTCATAGAAGATCTTGTCGACCTGCTCCTGCGTGTACGTAGCAAAAAGCGCCTGGGCCTCTCGCATCTGAGCGAGCTTAGCCTCAAGCGCCTCTACGTTGTCCACAATTGCGGGAGTAGTGTTTTCCGGTGACTTTTTCACCATTTGTGTCTCCTTGCGATCGGAGATTTACCCTACGCCTTGCATGATAGCAAGAAATTATTCGGCGAACGGTCAGATTCCCGTAAAAGGCACACTAAAACGCTTCAATAAACTGAAACGTTTTAACTAAACTATCCGCCTGCTCGACTATATTCATCTCAATCCCGTGAAGGGTGCGCTTGATTCACTCGAAGCGTACCGCTAGTCAAGCTACAAGGCATATCAACTGGGCTATGATCCCTTTGACATTGGTAAACACTCATGTAAGCCTGTCCCGAATGAGTGCAAAAAGGCGCCCTCCGTAGGGGAGGGCGCCTTTGGTAAGTTCTATGTGAACGCGAGGTCTTTGACCCGGAGAGTCCGAGGTACTTGTTGGTAAGACCTTATTTAGGAGCGCGCAACCTTGCCGGACTTGAGGCAGGTGGAGCAAACGTTCATCTTGCGACGGTGACCATCGACGACGACGTAGACGCGCTGGATGTTGGGGCGGAACTTACGGTTGGTGACGCGGTGAGAGTGGCTGATGGAGCGACCGGCAACGGGGTGCTTACCGCAAACTTCGCAAACTTTGGACATAACTGACCCTCCTTGGGCGACAAACGAACATGTCGCGTTAACAAACAATCCTGAACTATAGCACAGAAGCAGTTCCCTGTGCGTAATCTACACAGAGATATTTCTCTTTTGGCGATAGTGCCCACGCCACGGCCCTGGACGTAGATCCGATTTGCGTGCAGCAGAGGGGATTATGCCAGCTCGTGCGTACGTTTTCAAGCTCGTCCCACAAATATATTCGTCCCACAAATATATATAGGTTTATTGAGCATTGGGCTCCGTTTGCGGATTGCTCTGTATTTATGCTCGCAATTAAGTTCGAGGTTGGCTACACTATCCCTTGACCATTAAAGGGGTACGAGATACCCACATGGAATTACATAGCTGCCAAAGAGCAGCCCTTCCTGTGGGTGTCTGGTCCGCTTTGAGCGGTCGGGCATCTATTTTTTTGACTGTGTCAGCAGTCAAGACATGTGAGGAAGGAGATCGATGGGCACGACTTCCCCCAAGGCGGTCATCATGGACGAGACCGCCGTCAATCGAGCGATGACCCGCATCGCGCACGAGATTCTCGAGCGCAACGAGGGCTGTGAAGACCTCGCTCTGGTCGGCATCGTCACGCGCGGCGACCTTCTGGCAAAGAAACTCGCCGAGGAGATCAAGGAGATCGAGGGCGTCGACGTTCCGCTCGGCAGCCTCGACATCAGCTTCTACCGCGATGACTACGCTACCAATTTCGCTCCCGCGATCCACGCCACCAACATTCCCTTTAGCGTCGACGGCAAACGCGTCGTGCTGGTGGACGACATCCTGTATACGGGCCGTACCATTCGCGCCGCTCTCGACGCCGTCATGGATCTGGGCCGTCCGAGTCGTATTGAGCTGGCGGTCCTCGTTGACCGCGGCCACCGTGAGCTCCCCATCTCGCCGGACTTTGTCGGCAAGAACGTTCCCTCGTCGCATGAGGAGAACGTGCACCTATATATGAAGGAAGTCGACGGCCACACCGCCGTCGAGATTAACGACGTCGCGCCGGGTTCCCACGTGGGCTCCGCGCCGCTGGGAGGTGAGTAGTACCGTGGCGTTCAACCATAAGCACCTGATCGACATTACCGAGTACTCCGAAGAGGACATCAAGCTCATCCTCGAGACCGCCAAGGCGTTCTCCGAGGTCAACGAGCGTGCGATCAAGAAGGTCCCCACGCTCAAGGGCAAGACCATCGTCAACATGTTCAACGAGCCCTCGACGCGCACCCGCAGCTCCTTCGAGCTCGCCGAGAAGCGTCTTTCGGCCGACAGCCTTAACTTTGGCGGCTCCTCGACCTCCACGGTCAAGGGCGAGAGCCTCGTCGATACTGTCGAGACCCTCAACGCTTACAAGATCGACTGCATCGTCGTGCGCGATAAGCACGCCGGCGCGCCCTACATCGTCACGCAGAACTCGCCTGCGAGCGTCATCTGCGCCGGCGACGGCAAGCATAACCACCCCACGCAGGCCCTGCTCGACCTGTACACCATCTGGGAGCACAAGGGTGACTTCCACGGTCTGAAGGTTGCCGTCGTCGGCGATATCGCCCACTCCCGCGTCTGCGGCTCGCTGATCCCCGCGTTGAAGATCATGGGCTGCGAGACCTACGCCGTCGCCCCCGGCACGCTGCTGCCGCCGGCGCCCGAGGTCCTGGGCTGCGACCACGTGACGAGCGACCTCGATTCCGTCCTGCCCGAGCTGGACGTCGTCTACATGCTGCGCGTGCAGCAGGAGCGCCTCGAGGGTGCCCCGTTCCCGACCATTCGCGAGTACCACAAGCTCTTCGGCCTGACCAAGGACCGCGAGAAGCTCATGAAGCCCGACGCGATCATCTGCCACCCGGGCCCCATCAACCGCGGCGTCGAGTTCGACTCCTATATGGCCGACCACCCGCAACGCTCCGTCATCCTGGAGCAGGTCTACGCCGGTATCTGCGTGCGTATGGCTATCCTGTATCTGCTGCTTGGAGGTGCCGATAATGGCCTTGCTTCTTAAGAATGCCCACGTCGTCGACCCGTCCGTCGAGCTTGACGGTGTCGTTGACGTCCTGATTGACGGCGACAAGATCGCCGAGGTCGGCGAGAATCTCGCCGTCGAGGGAGCCGAGGTCCGCGACCTTTCCGGCAAGTACCTCGTCCCCGGCCTGGTGGATATGCACGTTCACCTTCGCGAGCCCGGCTACGAGGTCAAAGAGGACATCGAGAGCGGCACCCGCGCAGCTGCCAAGGGCGGCTTTACCGGCGTGTGCGCCATGCCCAACACCGATCCCGTCACCGATAACGGCACCGTCGTGGAGTTCGTCAAGTCCCGCGCTGCCGAGGTCGGTCACTGCCGCGTCTATCCGTCGGGCGCCATGACCCGCGGTCTTAAGGGCGAGGCCATGTCCGAGATGGGCGATATGGTCGCCCACGGCGCCGTCGCTTTCACCGACGACGGTCGCGGCGTGCAGGGCGCGGGCATGCTCCGTCGCTGCATGGACTACGGCAAGATGTTCGGCAAGGTCTTTATGAGCCACTGCCAGGACGAGGACCTGGTCGGCCACGGCCAGATCAACGAGGGCAAGGTCTCGACCCGTCTAGCTCTCGAGGGCTGGCCGGCTGCCGGCGAGGAGCTCCAGATCGCCCGCGACATCGAGATCGCCAAGCTGACCGGTGCCAAGCTGCACATCCAGCACATCTCCACCGCCCACGGCCTGGAGATCGTGCGTGCCGGTAAGGCCGCTGGCGTTCAGGTTACCTGCGAGGCCACCCCGCACCACATGTTCCTGACCGAGAACGACCTGGACGAGACCTACAACACCTCGCTCAAGGTCAACCCGCCGCTGCGCACCGAGGAGGATGCCGAGGCCATCCGTCAGGGCGTCATCGACGGCACCGTCGACGTTATCGTCACCGATCACGCTCCCCACACCCCGTGGGAGAAGGCCCGCGAGTTCGAGCTCGCGCCCTTTGGCATGATCGGCCTCGAGACCTCGCTGTCGCTTGTGCTCACCGAGCTGGTCAACACGGGCAAGATGAGCATGGGCCGCATGGTCGAGCTCATGGCCATCAAGCCGCGTGAGATCCTGGGCCTCGATCAGGTTCAGGTCAAGGCGGGCTCCGTTGCCGACCTGACCGTGTTCGACGCGTCCGCCACCTGGACGGTCGGCGAGGACGGTTACGAGTCGCGCGCCGAGAACTCCGGTTTCGCCGGCCGCACGCTCGCCGGTCGTGCCACCGATGTGTTTGTCGGCGGTAAGCAGACGCTCGCCGACGGCTGCATCTGCTAGCATAACCTTATCGCTTTTGTGCGCGGTGCCCTTGCGGTGCCGCGCTTTCTGTTCGTTTTGACCATGCAACCGCATGGGGGATTGGAGCGTCTATGCCCACACCTTCCACTGCACGCATGCACGACTTCGAGGTCGTCTCGAACCAGGAGATCGCCGACGGCATCTTCTCGCTCGTCATTTCGGCCCCCAAGCTTGCAAGTGCGCTCAAGCCCGGTCAGTTTGTGAACATTGCCGTGCCCGGCGATGCGTCCTCGCTGCTTCGCGTGCCCCTGAGCTTCTATCGCGCCGACGCCCAGGACGGCACCGTCGAGCTGTGGTATGCCGTCGTGGGCGACGACACCCGTCGTCTGTCACAGATGGCCCCCGGCTCCACCTCTAATCTGCTGGGCCCTGGCGGCCGCGGCTGGCATGTGCCCGAGGGCACCAGGAAGGCGCTGCTCGTGGCGGGCGGCATTGGTGTTCCGCCCGTGCTGTGCCTTGCCGGCAAGCTTGCCGAGCAGGGTGTGGCCGTTGACGTGTGCCTGGGCTTTGGCACCGCGTCCAAGGCCGTGGGCATCGATGAGTTCCGTGCTCTGTGCGACACGGTCAATGTGTGCACCGACGACGGTTCGCTCGGCACGCACGGTTTCTGCACCGATCCTGCCGCCGAGTTGCTCGGTGAGGGCGGCTACGACTACGTCGCCAGCTGCGGTCCCGCCGTCATGATGAAGAAGGTCGCCGCCGCTGCCGCCGAGGCCGGCGCGTACTGCGAGGTGTCGCTCGAGCGCATGATGAGCTGTGGCTTTGGCGCCTGCAACACCTGCAATGTCGAGACAGTCGACGGTATGAAGGGCGCCTGCATGTGCGGCCCCGTGTTCGATGCTTCCAAGGTGGTGGTCTTCTAGTGGGTACCGTGAACATGGCCGTCGATTTCGGCGGCGTCAAGATGCAGAACCCCATCAACACCGCAGCCGGTACCTTTGGCTACGGATGGCAGTTCCAAAACTTCTTTGATGTCTCCCAGCTGGGCGCCATCACCACCAAGGGTTGTGCTGCCGAGCCCTGGCCCGGCAACCCCGCGCCTCGCATGGCCGAGATCCCGGGCGGCATGATCAACTCCGTGGGCCTTCAGAACCCCGGCGTGTCTGCCTTTGCCCGTGAGTCCGGTCCGTGGCTCGAGCAGCTCTCCAAGGACGGTTGCCAGGTCATCTGCCAGGTCGCCGGTCATTCCGTCGAGGAGTTTGTCCGCGCGCTCGAGATGTATGTCGAGCTGTGCCCCTGGGCTGCAGGCTACGAGATCAACGTGAGCTGCCCCAATATTGCCGCCGGCGGTGCCGCCATGGGCTCCTCGCCCGAGGGCGCCTCTGCCGTTATGGCTGCCTGCCGTAAGGTGACCGATAAGCCGCTGTTCGTAAAGATGGCTCCGGTTAACGTCGCCGAGATTGCCAAGGCACTCGAGGCCGCGGGAGCCGACGGCCTTTCGGTCATCAACTCCATCCAGGGCATGGCCATCGACGTTCATACCCGCAAGTCCCGCGTGGCCAAGCCCAAGGGCGGCCTTTCGGGCCCGCTGTGCCACCACATCGCCGTTCGCATGGTCTGGGAGGTCGCCCAGGCTGTCGATATCCCCATCAACGGTGTCGGCGGCGTCATGACGGGCGAAGATGCGGCCGAGTTTATCCTGGCTGGCGCTACCTGCGTGTCGGTCGGCATGGCCAACTTTGTCGATCCGTGCGCCTCGATTAAGATCGCGCGCGAGCTCGAGGCCTGGGCAGAGTCTCAGGGCGTGAAGGACATCAACGAACTGGTAGGTGCTTTCGAATGCTAGAGACCGATGCCCGCGACCGCGTTATCGTCGCCCTCGACTGCGACCGTGAGCGTGCGCTCGAGCTCGCCCACGAGCTTTCTGGTCATGCCGCTTGGCTTAAGGTCGGCATGACGCTCTATTACGCTGAGGGCCCCGAGATCGTCAAGACGTTCAAGGACCTGGGCTTTAAGGTTTTCCTCGACCTCAAGTTCCACGACATTCCGCATCAGGTGCGCGGCGCCGCCCGTTCGGCCTCGCTCGCCGGTGCCGACCTGCTCTCGGTCCATGGTTTGGGTTCTGGTGCCATGCTCGCTGCATGCCGCGAGGGTGCTGAGGAGGCGCGCGAGGACCGCGCCAAGCTTGTCGCCATCACCGTGCTCACGAGCATGAACCAGGATTCGCTGACCGAGATCGGTGTCGAGTCGCCCGTGGCCGAGGAGGCCGCCCGCCTGGCAAAGCTTGCCCAGGTCAACGGCATCGACGGTATCGTGTGCTCGCCGATGGAGGCCCATGACATGCGCGAGCTGCTCGGCCCCGACGCGCTGATCGTGACTCCGGGCGTGCGTCCGGTGGGTGCCGCCCTGGGTGATCAATCCCGCGTGGCGACGCCCTCCCAGGCTATCGAGCGCGGTGCGAGCCACATCGTGGTTGGTCGACCCATCACCGGTGCCGATGACCCGGTTGCCGCATTTGACGCCATCGTTGCCGAGCTGGTCGAACACGTCGCCTAAAAGATTCCCTCAAGTCACCACTTTTGGGTCTCATTAGCACAAATTAGCCCCTGTGCCTGCGAAAACTTTGCCATCCTTTGTGTGGAATCGCAGGTCAGGGGCTCAACTTTGACCTGCGTATATTGCACTTTTCGCAGGTATCGTCTAACCTATGGTGCCGTCGATTGGGCATTTAGTGCGTTTGACGTGCTAAAATGCCAATTATTGCATCAGATATAACCCAACTATTTGGAGGTTCGAATGGCACTCCCTCAGCTTACCGACGAGCAGCG
The DNA here is from genome assembly GCA_900542825.1 of uncultured Collinsella sp. Classification (GTDB taxonomy): domain Bacteria; phylum Actinomycetota; class Coriobacteriia; order Coriobacteriales; family Coriobacteriaceae; genus Collinsella. The sequence continues at coordinate 105,373 of UQOY01000005.1, forward strand.
CAAGCAGGCTCTTGAGAAGGCTGCCGCAGCACGTCACGCCCGCGCTGAGCTTCGCGAGCAGATCAAGAAGGGCGAGAAGTCCCTCGAGTCCGTGCTCAACTCCGATGACCCCATCGCTTCCCGCATGAAGGTTTCCACCCTCATCGAGTCTCTCCCCGGTTATGGCAAGGCCAAGGCCGCCAAGATCATGGAAGAGCTCGGCATCTCCGCTACCCGTCGCGTCCAGGGCCTTGGCGTCCGTCAGCGCGAGCAGCTCCTCGAGCAGCTGACCAAATAAGTGAGCGCTCAGGATTCAAAGCTCTTTGTGATTTCTGGACCGTCAGGTGCAGGCAAGGGCACGCTCGTCACGCGTGTGCGCGAGCGTCGCTCGAACCTGGGCCTGACGGTTTCGGCTACCACGCGAGCCCCACGCAAAGGCGAGGTCGATGGCGTCAACTACTTTTTCCTGACGCGCGAGGAGTTCGACCGCCGCGTGGCAAATGGCGAGTTTGTTGAGTGGGCTGAGGTCCACGGCAACTGCTACGGCACGTTGGTGAGCGAGGTCACATCCAAGCTCGCCTCTGGTTCGTCTCTGATCTTGGAGATCGATGTCCAGGGTGCCCTGCAGGTCAAGGAGCGTTTCCCCGAGGCCGTGCTGATTTTTATCAAGCCGCCTTCGCTCGAGGTGCTTCGCGATCGCCTGGTCGGTCGCGGTACCGAGACACCCGAGACGATCGAGCTGCGTATGGCAAACGCCGCCCATGAACTTGCCCTTGCCGACCGCTACGACGAAGTCGTGGTGAATGACGATCTCGACCGCGCGACCGATGAGCTCGTTCGCGTTCTCGATATGCATGAAAGGATCTGAGGTCCGTGTCCGTTGTAAAGCCTTGCATTGACGATCTTCTGGAGAAGACCGATCATAACCGCTTCCTGCTCGCCTCGCTTGCCTCCAAGCGCGCCTGCGACATTAACAGCATGCTGCGTGGCCAGCACAACCGCGTGCTCGCCGTCCAGGATGTCGACGACATCACCATTGCGCTCTCCGGCGCCGATACCATCTCGATGGCTATGGACGAGATTGTCGACGGCGATATCTCCTACGACGAGGCCCGTTACGAGAAGGCGCTCGGCCACAAGGGTGCTGAAGCCTAAATGGCAGCCCGCGTCTGCCTGGTCCACTATCACGAGGTTGGACTGAAGGGCAAGAACCGCGCACATTTTGAGCATATCCTCATGGATAACATCAAGGCGGCCTTGGCCGCCTTTTCCGTGAATGCCGTGTCTCGAATTTCCGGTTATATCCTCGTGACCTTTAACGAGCATCAGGCTGACGAGGCGGCGCGCGTCATTCGCACTGTCCCCGGCGTTGCCCGTGTGTCTTTGGCGTATCACACGAACCGCGACCCGCAGGAGTACTGCGCCGCCGCCGTCAAGGCGCTGCGCGAGTTTGGTCCCTTCGAGTCGTTTAAGGTGCATGCCAAGCGCTCTAACACCGACTACGAGCTCACCTCGATTGATATCAATCGTCATGTGGGCGAGGTACTGTGCGAGGCCTTCCCCGATAAAAAGGTCCAGATGCATGATCCCGACGCGATGGTGCACGTACTGGTGGTCCAGGGTAGCGTCTACGTGTATGCGCGCTCCGAGCGCGGCGTGGGTGGCTTGCCGGTGGGATCTGCCGGCAAGGTCGTGACGCTTCTGTCTTCGGGTATCGATTCTCCGGTGGCGACCTGGATGCTCGCGCGTCGCGGCGCGGTGTGCGTGCCGGTACATTTCTCCGGTCGTCCGCAGACGCCCGATACGAGCGAGTATTTGGTGCAGGACATCATCCGTGCGCTTGAGCCGGGTGTCCAGATTGGCCGCCTGTACGTGGTGCCGTTTGGCGACTGCCAGCGCGAGATTTCGGTCGCCTGCCCCAGCAACCTGCGCGTGATTATGTACCGTCGCATTATGTATTCGGTTGCCGAGCGCATTGCGCATATCGAGGGCGCCAAGGCTATCGTGACCGGTGAATCGCTCGGTCAGGTTGCCTCCCAGACGCTCGAGAACATCATGGCCGTCAACGAGTCCGTGAAGATCCCCGTGTTCCGTCCGTTGATCGGTTCGGACAAGCAGGAGATCATCGCACGCGCTGAGGAGATCGGTACCTTCGATATCTCGACCGAGGCTGCTCCCGATTGCTGCACGCTTTTTATGCCGCGCCGCCCCGAGACGCACGCCAAACTCGATGCCGTGCATGAGGCATGGGAGCTGTTCGATCACGAGGAGATGATTGAGCGTTTGCTTAAGCAGACCGAGTACATTGACTTCGGGAGCAACACGTATAAGGCCCCTAAGACCTTAAAACGCAAACATTCGGAGCTTGCTCCGCGTGAGATTTACCAAGATCACGAATAATGTTGTGTATAGACCGGCGGTGCATTTGCATCGTCGGTCTTTTTCTATCTGGGCATTAGGCGATAAACGGTTCGTTTGTCGACGTGTACCTGAATATATGGACATTTTTTCGCAAGGTTTTGGTCAGCTTTTGGTTTGACCGCGAAAACCGGTGTGGACGTGCGGAGGCTGCGGCGCTTGTTTCCTGACACGATGGTGTTGGGAGGTGTTTGCTATGGCACAGCGCGAGCAACACGAACGGGTTAAACGGATGGACCGCTGGGCAGAAAAGCTGCTCGGGCACAAGGCGATGGTCGTGGCGATCCTGGTTGTCATTGCCGCCGCGAGCGGCTTGGCGATGGCAAGTTTTGGTGGTCACTCCAGAGGCGTGTCGTTTGAACGTAGTAATGAGGCGAGCGCCTCGGATGTGCGCGGGGCCGGGGATGCGACACCTAACGATGCCGATGGGTCGTCTGCCAAGAGCTCTTCTGCTGCCGAGGTGTACGTCGATGTTGATGGCGCCGTTGTGAAGCCTGGCGTGTACCGGCTCAAAGATGGAGCACGGGTATCCCAGGCGATCGACGCCGCCGGAGGGCTTGCGGCCGAGGCGGATGTGACAGGGCTTAATCGTGCGTCCAAGATCACAGATGGTCAAAAGATCTATGTGCCGACGGTGGGGGAGCAACAAGCGACTGCGGCGGTCGGCGGGGCTGAAAGCGGAGCTGCCGCGACTCCTGGTGCGGGGTCTTCGTCGGGGCTCGTGAACATCAATACGGCAAGTGCGGCTGAGCTGCAGACGCTTTCGGGCATCGGGCCTTCTATGGCCCAATCGATTATCGACGAACGTACGCAAAACGGGGCCTTCGCCTCGGTCGATGACCTCATGCGCGTATCGGGGATCGGTGAGAAAAAACTCGCCAAAATCAAAGATTGCATCTGCGTATGAGCGCGACCGAGCGCGAGCATGTGATGCCACCGCGCCCACTGATGCCTTGGACGATGGCTCTTTGTGCCGGCTTGTGTGCGAGCTGTGGGTTGATACTTAACGTGGCGGCCGATGTGCTGCTGGAAGAGCGGGCGGCGCCCGTCACATTGCTTATGGTCATTCCCGTTGCGGCTGCGGCGTGCATCGTATTGGCTCGGTCCTGTATGCGTCTTGTGCGGTGGAGGCGATGGCTGTATGCCGCAGCTCTTGGCCTCGTGGCGGGAGTGGTCGTGTCCGCGGGTTGGGCGATCGGGGTGCTGCGTGCTTCGAGGGCTCTGGATAATCGGGCTGCGAGCAGCCTCGAATTTTATGTACAGGGCGATCCGTCCATCAATGACGGTGTGTACTCCTATACCTGCGATGCGTATGCGGGCGAAAAGCGTTTGGGTCAGGTGCGGCTGTCGTGTGATCGTGAGCTCGGCGCCGGTTCGCATGTACGTGGTATCGGTCGAATTTCGCGCTTTGAGAATGATGCGTATGGGCGCTCACGCGTGCTTCGGGGCGAGCTTCGAAAGGTTAAAGTCGTCCGGTTGGTATCGGTCGACGAGGGCTCTCTGGGGCCGTTGCTTTGGCTGCGAAATGAGCTTCTTGCCGTTATTGCGCCCGCGACCGATCCGGCGCGCTCGCTCATTGCCGGCGTTGTCTGTGGACGCTCGTCCGAGCTGCGCGCCCAGCCAGCGGGCGATTGGTTTTCGGTAACGGGCACCGCACATCTTATCGCCGTCTCGGGCAGCCATCTTGCCATCGTCGGTTTTGTGATTGAGAGCGCCCTGCAAAAGACGCGTCTCTCTCGTGGGCTGCAGCGGGGGTTGCTGGTACTGGCTCTCGCTGCCTATGCCGTCTTTACGGGCGCCTCGCCCTCCGCCGTGCGCGCATGCTGTATGGTAGCGGTGACACTTGTCGTCAACGGCGCCGGACGTCGTCGGCATGGCCTCTCAGCCCTATTCTTGACCATGGCAATCTTTGTGTTGCTGCGGCCGACAGTATTGTTCGAGATGGGTTTTCAGCTATCGTGCGCCAGTGTTTTTGCCATCCTTTGTTTTTGCCCCTATGCTACCTATGCCTTGGCTGAGCTGGGTGTGCCATCGGGTGCCGCCAGTATTTTGTCTGTCACGCTGTGCTCGCAGCTGGCGACACTTCCCGTAACCATTCCCGCATTTGAGACGTTTTCGCTCATTGCCCCGCTTGCAAATGCCGTGATCGGTCCGGTGATAAGCGTGCTGCTCGCATCTTCGGTTGTGCTGGTGCCTTGCTCGCTTGTGCCGCTGTTGCGTCACGGGGCGCTCGTGGTGCCCATGATTGTCGCTCGCTGCGCCCTGTTCTTTGAGCAGCTCTTTGCTGCCGTTCCGGGCGCATCCGTTAGCGTGCAGCCCGATACGCCCTTGGTATACGTGGTGCCGTTAGCGCTGGCGGTCGTCTTGGTCTGGTGGCCACGTCCCCGCGCGTGGCCCATGGCAGTGGGGCTGCTGTGTTTGATGCTTGCAGCGGGTGTTCCGTATGTCTATTGGGATCGATGTGCGCCGCCTTCGGTGACGGTCCTCGATGTTGGCCAAGCCGATGCGATTCTGGTTCGTCAGGGTGGAGCCGTGGCGCTCGTCGACTGTGGGCTCGATGAGCGCGTGGTGTCGGCGTTGGTTCGCAACAATGTCCACCATATCGACGCCGTCTTCGTGACGCATTGGGACGAAGACCATTGGGGTGGTCTCCCCGATGTGCTCGATCAGTTTTCGGTTGGAACCATTGCGGTCGCGGCCGATGCGCTTGACGGCGCGCCCGCTGAGGTCCTGAATCGCCCGGGTGTAACGTATCGGCAGGTGGCTCGTGGAGACACGGTCGATATCGGCGCATTTCGAGCTCGAGTGATGTGGCCGTTTGACGCGGTGGATGGCGAGGGCAATGAGGACTCGCTTGTCTTGTTGCTCTCCTATGCTCAGGAAGGCAAGAGCCTGCGCGTGCTCCTCACCGGTGATGCCGAGCTCGATCAAGAGCGCGAGTTTGTACAGGAGGTGGGCGATATCGATGTGCTCAAGCTGGGGCATCACGGCTCAAAAGTTTCCGTCGACACAGACCTGCTGGAAACGCTTAAGCCCGAGCTCTCTATCGCGAGTGCGGGCGAGGGCAACCGTTACGGTCATCCATCCGATGCCTGCATCGATGCCGTTCGCGATGCGGGCGGCGCGTTCGCATGTACCATCGAACAAGGAGACATTACCGTCTCGCCGACTTTAACCGGTTTTGCCATGCGATGCCAGCGACCGTGATGCTGTCGTTGGCGCGTGGCCAACCCGTGGGCTAGAATGGCACGGTACGAACACGAGAGCCTGCGGGAGGGGAGCGCAATGTCCGAAACCGGTCTGCTGCCGGCATATCTGATCGTCGGTACCGACGGGGTCAAACGCGACCACGCCGTCTCGCGTATGAAGGCGCGTCTGGAAAAGACGGGCATGGTCGAGTTCAACCTCGACGAGCGCGATATGACCAAAGACCCCGATATCGAGTCGATTATCGGTTCGCTCAACACCTTTCCCATGGGTAGCGAGTTTCGTCTGGTAATCCTTGACGGCTGCGCAAAACTCGCCAAAGTGATCTCCGAGCCCCTTGTCGAGTATCTGTCGAGTCCCAGCCCCACGACGGTCTGTCTCTTCATAGCCGATTCGCTCGCCAAGAACACGCGCCTGTACAAGGCGATCGCCAAGATTGACAAGAAGGCTGTGATCGACTGTTCGGGCACCAAACGCTGGGAGCTACCGCGCCGCGTGCAGCAGATGGCGACGCAGCGCGGTAAGTCCATCTCGACGGCCGCCGCCGAGGAGCTCGTTTCGCGCTCGGGCGAGAACACTCGCATGCTCGATAACGACTTGGCCAAGCTTGCCCAGATGGTTGAGGCGCCGCAAATTGAGCTTGCCGATGTGGAGCGCTGGATCGTGCGCACGGCCGAAGTTCAGCCCTGGGACTTTCTCAATGCGGTCTCGGGCCGTGACATGCGCCGCTCGCTTGAGCTCTTCAATCTATTACCCGCCAAGAGCTATGTGTGGACCTACACACTGCTGTGCGGGCGCATTCGCGAGCTTATCGTCGCCAAGGCACTCGATGCGCGTGGGCAGGGTCGCGAGCTTGCCGCGACGCTCAAGCTCCAGACCTGGCAGGTCAAGAATCACCTGACCTGGGCGCGTCGTTTTTCGATGGCGGAGCTTGTCGATGCGCTCGAGGGCGCGGTCGATGTGGAGCTCGCGCTCAAGGGTTCGGCTGATTCGGAGACCGCGCTTTTGCTCTGGATTACGAACATCTTGAGAAAATCGTGATGATACCTGCCTATTTGACAAATTCGTTCTATCCCTTTGAGGGGGAGCGTGCTATAGTAGACGCTTGCATGACCTCACCGTGTCTCAGAGGTGTCATACATTTTTTGCAAGGAACTCGAAAGGAACTCCAGAAGTGGCAAACATCAAGTCTCAGAAGAAGCGTATCCGCACCAATGAGGCAGCTCGCATGCGTAACAAGGCTGTCAAGTCCGAGCTCAAGACGCTGACCAAGCACGTCCAGTCCGCCGTCGCCGAGGGCGACGCCGAGAAGGCCCAGGCTGCCCTCAAGACCGTCACCAAGCGTCTCGACATGGCTGCCGCCAAGCATGTCATCCACAAGAACCAGGCTTCCAACCGCAAGTCCGGTCTTGCCAAGCTCGTGAACAGCATCAACGCCTAAGTTGTAAATTTCACACCACACAGATTACGCGCATAAATGGAGCCTGTTTTATGGAACAGGCTCCATTTTTTGTACCGCTCGGGTAAGATAGTCCGCATGAATACTTCAATTGACATTTCCCACATCCGCAACTTCTCGATCGTTGCGCACATCGACCATGGCAAGTCCACGATCAGTGACCGCATCCTCGAGCTCACCCATACCGTCGACGAGCGCGACATGGAGTCGCAACTGCTCGACACCATGGATATCGAGCGCGAGCGCGGCATCACGATCAAGTCCAATGCCGTTCGCGTCTCCTATGACGCCGACGATGGCGAGACGTATCAGTTCAATCTAATCGATACGCCGGGCCACGTGGACTTTACCTATGAGGTCTCGCGTTCGCTGGCCGCCTGCGAGGGTGCAGTGCTCGTCGTCGACGCCACACAGGGCGTCGAGGCACAGACCGTCTCCAACGCGACGCTCGCCATGAACGCCAACCTGGATATCGTGCCCGCCATCAACAAGATCGACCTTCCGTCGGCCCATCCCGACGAGGTTAAAACCGAGATCGAGGATGACTTGGCGATTCCCGCCGACGATGCCGTGTGCGTCTCGGGCAAGACCGGCGAGGGCATTCACGATCTGCTGGAGTCCATTGTCTTTTTGATTTCGCCGCCCAAGGGCGATGCGAACGCGCCGCTCAAGGCGCTCATCTTGGATTCGTATTTTGATGAGTACCGCGGCGTCGTTGCCACGGTGCGCGTCTTCGATGGTTCCATTAAAAAGGGCGATACCCTGCTTATGATGCAGGCAGAAGGTGACTTTTTGGTCGACGGCGTGGGCGTCAAGCGTCCTGCCGAGACCCCGGTTGACGCGCTGACGGTTGGCGAGGTCGGCTATGTGGTCACGGGCCTGAAGGATCCTGAGGCCGTTCGCGTAGGCGACACCCTTACCTGGGCGTCGAATCCCTGCCCCGAGCCGCTGCCGGGCTACCGCGAGGCCAAGCCCATGGTCTATACCGGTCTGTTCCCGATCGACAACAAGGATTACGAGAACCTGCGCGACGCACTCGATAAGCTGCATGTCAACGACCCGTCGTTGGTGTGGGAGCCCGAGACCTCGGTGGCGCTCGGCTTTGGTTTCCGCGTGGGCTTCTTGGGCCTGCTGCATATGGAGGTCGTCAAGGAGCGCTTGGAGCGCGAGTTCAACCTTGACCTCATTGCCACGAGCCCTTCGGTGGACTATCACGTTTACAAGACCGACGGCGAGATGATTGATGTCCGCAGCCCGCAGGATCTGCCCGAGGCCACGCGTATCGAGCGCATTGAGGAGCCCTACCTCAATGCCAAGATTATCTGCCCGCCCGAGTATACGGGTGCCGTCATGCAGCTTGCTATCGAGCACCGCGGCATTACAACCGACATGATCCATCTTACGAGCAAGTCGGTCGAGATGCGCTTCGACATGCCGCTCGCCGAGCTTATCTTGGACTTCTTTGACCAACTCAAGAGCCGCACTAAGGGCTATGCCTCGCTCGACTATGAGTTCAACGAGTATCGTCCCTCCGAGCTCGTCAAGCTCGATATCCTGCTTTCGGGCGACGAGGTGGACGCGCTGTCGTTTATCGTGCACAAGGACAAGGCCTATGGCCTTGCCCGCGGCCTGTGCGACAAGCTCAAGGAAATCATTCCGCGCCAGCTGTTCGAGGTGCCTATTCAGGGTGCCATCGGCAACAAGATCATTGCCCGCTCGACCGTCAAGGCGCGCCGCAAGGACGTTTTGGCCAAGTGCTACGGCGGCGATATCTCGCGTAAGCGCAAGCTGCTCGAGAAGCAGAAAGAGGGCAAGAAGCGCATGAAGGCTATCGGTTCGGTTGAGGTCCCGCAGGAGGCCTTTATGGCGATCCTCAAGGTGGACGAGTAGGTCCATGGCGCTTTCTGAATACAGTACGCGGCTGCTGGGTGCCTATGCCGAGCAGCCGTTCCTTATGGCTCCCATGGCTGGCGTGACCGACCCCGCCTATCGCATCATGTGCCGCCGCCGCGGTGCCCATCTTGCCTACAGCGAGATGGTGAGCGTGGCGGGCCTTGCCTATGCCAGCAACAAGACCTGGCGCCTGGTGCTGCCGGCCGACGAGGAGCAGCAGATTTGCGTGCAGCTCTTTGGTTCCAAGCCCGATCAGTTTGCGAGTGCCGTCGCTGCCGTCGAGGAACGCGTGGGCGATCGCCTGTCGCTGATCGACATCAACATGGCCTGCCCGGCTCGCAAGGTTGTCACCAAGGGCGAGGGCTCGGCGCTTATGCGCACGCCCGACCTGGCCGAGAAGATCGTCGAGGCGGCGGTGGGCGCGGCGCACGTGCCCGTGACCGTAAAGATTCGCAAGGGCTTTTATGCCGAAGACCGCAATGCCGCGACGTTTGCCCAGATGCTCGAGGGAGCAGGAGCAGCTGCGGTGGCGGTGCACGGCCGCTGTGCCACGCAGCTCTATACGGGCCAGGCCGATTGGTCGGTCGTCGATGAGGTGGCCGACGCCGTCGAGATCCCCGTTATCGGTTCGGGTGACGTTTTCTCGGCCGAGGATGCAGCGGAGCGTCTGCGCACCTCGGGTGCCAGCGCGGTGTTTATCGCACGCGGTATCTATGGCAACCCTTGGGTGTTCGGCGATGCCCGCGCCCTTGCACTCGACGCCACGCCGGTGCCGTCTCGCTCCTCACGCGAGCGCCTGGATGCCCTGCGCGAGCACCTGACGCTCACGCACGAGCTGTTGCCGCTCATGTCGCGTGCCCGCACGTACGCGAGCTGGTATTTAAAGGGTATGCCTCATGCTGCAGCCTGGCGCGCCCAGGTGGTGCGTTGCTCCACATACGAGGAGTTCATGGAATTGGTCGATGATATCGAGCGCGATGTGGTGGCCTGCGAGGCCGCACTTGCCGCTGGCGAGTCGGTGCCCGCTCATCCGCTGGAGGCCTAACGGTGGCCGTTACCGCGCTGTACGTGCACGTGCCGTTTTGCGCCCAAAAGTGCCGGTACTGCGACTTTGACTCGCGCAGTTTTGCTCCGTGCGACCTGAGCGCTGTGCTCGATGCCTTTTTTGAGCAGCTGTATGCGCGCCTCGATGCCTTTGGAGACGCAGGCGCGCTTGCACAGATCCGCACCGTCTATGTTGGCGGCGGCACGCCGTCGCTGGCGGGGGAGCGTCTGGTAGAACTATGCCGGCGTATCTCTGCGTGGTGCAAGCCCGTTGAGTTTACCTGCGAGGCCAATCCTGAGTCGCTGACCGCTGAGCTTGCCACTGCGCTTGCCAAGGTTGGTGTCACACGCGTCTCCCTGGGCGTGCAAACGCTCGATAACGCTGAACTTACCGCCATCGGCCGCATTCACGATGCCGATCGGGCACTCGTTGCCATCAGGACGGTTAAGGACGCTGGTCTCGATGTGTCCTGCGACCTGATGTGTGGCCTTCCCGGGCAGACCGCCGTAAGCTGGCAGCGCACGCTCGATGGCGTGCTGGCGGCGGCGCCGCATCATGTGTCGGTGTACCCGCTCACGCTCGAGGAGGGCACGCCGCTCTACCGCATGGCGTGTTGCGACGAGTCGCTCGAGCCCGACGAGGATTTTCAGGCTGCATGCATGGACGCGGCACGTGAGTACCTGGGTGCGGCGGGCTACCACCCGTATGAGGTGGCAAGCTACGCGTTCGACGGCCATGAGTGTGCCCACAACATTGCCTATTGGACCGGACAGGGCTATCTGGGCTTGGGTCGCTCTGCCGCCGGTATGCTCGACGCCGAGGATTTCGATCGTTTGGCCGGGCTGTTTCCCAACGTGCCCGCTCGCGGCGATGCATATCGCGTGCGCTTGGTGCAACGCGACGATGCCGCGACGACGTTTGATGCCGAGTATCTGTCGCGGCGCGAGGCCGCGGCCGAGGATTTGATGCTCGCCTGCCGCATGACGCGTGGTATTGGGCCCGATCTGCTGGTTCGCTCGGCAAGCGTGATCGCTGCAGACGAGCTGGCAGCGGCCTGTGGCCGTGCGCTCGAGTATGGCCTTGCCACCTGGGTGCCCGAAGATGACGGGGGATGTGCGGCGCACATCACCTCAAAAGACGTTATCGCAGGTCGTGCCCGCGCCCACTTAGCGCCCACCCATTTGGGCTGGCTCGATGGAAATGTGCTGTTCGAGCTGTTTTGGGGTCTAGCTTAGACCGCTCGGGTAGAATTACCGCAATATAAACGCTGCTGTGAGCAGGAGGTTGCCGCGCATGGCGACGATGAACGAAAAAGATTACTACGAGATTTTGGGTGTCTCTAAGGACGCCACCTCGCGTGATATACAGAAGGCCTTTCAGCAAAAGGCCCGCAAGCTCCATCCGGACGTCAACAAAGAGCCGGATGCCGAGGAAAAGTTTAAAGAGGTTTCCGAGGCCTACGCCGTGCTTTCGGACGAGCAGAAGCGTGCGCGCTATGACGCCATGCGCTCGGGCAACCCCTTCGCCGGCGCTCCTACGGCTGCGCCCTATGGCGGCGGCTACGCCGGCAGCGCAGGCTATGGCAATCCTTTTGAGGGCGGCTTTCCCTTTGGTGGCGCCTGGGGCCAGCCGCGTCGCGGGCAGGCTGCCTATAATCCCGAGAACGGCGCCAACGTGGTCGTCGATATTAAGCTTGACGCCAAGGAGGCCAAGGGTGGTGCCCGCAAGACCGTCCGCTATACGCGCTTCGATACCTGTGGCCACTGCGGTGGCTCGGGATCTGTTTCATCCGAGCATGCACATACCTGTCCGAGCTGCGGCGGTCGCGGCCACATCGACGTCGACCTGTCCTTCCTGTTCGGCGCCGGCACGTTCCAGTCGGTCTGCCCCGAGTGCGGCGGTTCCGGTAAGGTCGTTGCCGACCCCTGCCCCGATTGCGGCGGCAGCGGCCGTGTCCGTGTGACCTCCGAGCAGACGATTGAGTTTCCCGCCGGCACGCACGATGGCGACGAGGTCCGTATTGGCGGTATGGGTCACGCCGGCACCAACGGTGCCTCGGGTGGCGATCTGGTCGGTCGCGCCCATGTCGAGGCCGAGCGTCTGGAAGGCAAGGCTCGTACCGGTTTTTACATGATGGGCATCGTGGCGCCGTTTTTGGTGCTGTCGGCCATCTCGGGCGTGTTCTCGGCCTTTGCCATAATGTGCTTTATTCCGTTTGCCATGGGCCTGTTTATGGTGGTCTCGGACGGCGTGCTGCACCGCAGCCTGCTGTGGTGGAAGCGCGGCGCGATGCAGTTTGCCAACGGTTTCGCCAATGGATTTATGTTTGCGCTCGTGTCGGTTTGGTTTGCGAGCTGCTCGCAGCGTGCCATGCTTTCGCCTTACGGAATGCAATAACATCTAGCCCTCTGTTTGCGGCCGGCCCAGCTTGGGTATAGGACGCACTGTGATAATAATGAAAGTCGGAAGGATTCGGTTGTGTCGGAAAATAGGGATTACTACGAGGTACTTGGCGTCGACAAGGATGCCGACGCGCGGACGATTAAGCGCGCGTTTCTAAAGAAGGCCCGTACCGTACACCCGGACGTTTCGGACGACCCCGAGGCCGAGGCCAAGTTCAAAGAGCTCAACGAGGCCTATTCCGTTCTTTCCGACGAGCAGAAGCGTGCTAACTACGACCGTTACGGCACCGCGGACGGCCCCGGTGGCTCTGGCTATGTCGACATCAACGATATCTTTGGTGGCATGGGCATGGACGACCTGTTCTCGTCGTTCTTTGGTGGTGGCGCCGGTGGTGGCGCTCGAAATCGCCGTGAGCGTCGTCGCGGCCGCGATATGGCTATCTCCCTTTCGGTGACCCTTGAGGAGGCGGCACTCGGTTGTAAAAAGACGATCAGCTATGACCGCCTTGCCCCCTGCGAGGATTGCAACGGCACCGGTAGGGCCGAGGGTGCACAGGAAAAGCAGTGCAGCCGTTGCCATGGCACGGGCTATGTGACGACGGTCCAGCGTTCTTTCCTGGGCCAGGTTCAGTCTTCTTCGCCCTGTCCCGACTGCCACGGCGAGGGCACGGTCATCGATCATCCCTGCGAGACCTGCGACGGTCAGGGTCGCACACCTTCGCACGAAAAGATCGACATCGATATTCCCGCCGGTGTTTCGACCGGTCGCCAGCTGCGCGTGAGTGGTTTTGGCGAGGCCGGCCTTCGCGGCGAGCCTTCGGGTGACCTGATCGTCAACGTGCGTGTCGCCGACCACGAGCGTTTTAAGCGCAACGGTGACGACCTGTACGTCGTGAACGATATCTCGATTGCGCAGGCTGCGCTCGGCTGCGAGATCGAGGTCGAGGGCATTATGCCCGACGAGGTCGTCAAGCTGTGCGTCCCCGCTGGCACACAGTACGGTGACACCGTGAGCGTCAACAATTACGGCATGCCGCGTATCGGCGGTGGCGGTTCGCGCGGCCGTCTGATCGTGCAGCTGCGCGTGGTCGTTCCCACCAATCTCTCCAACAAGCAGCGCGAGCTGCTTCGCGCCTTTGCTGACGAGATGGGCGATGACGTCGCATCCGGTAAGAAATCCGTGACCGATCGCATCAAGAGCGCTCTCGACGACATCCTCGATTAAGGAGCCCGCGTGCTCGCACCTCATATCTCTGTCGTCAACCTCGGCTGCCGCGTTAACCGGGTTGAGTCCGACCGTATCACTGCCGATCTAATGCGCCTGGGCTTTGCGATGGTGGAGCCTCAGGATGCTGAGCTGATCGTCATTAACACCTGTGCCGTTACGGGCGAGGCTGAGGCCAAGACTCGTAAGGCCGTTCGCCATGCGCTGGCCTATCCAAATGAGCCCTATGTAGTCGTGACCGGATGCGTGGTCAATCTGCACCCCGAGGAGCTACTGGAGCTTTCGGACCGCGTGATCGCCGAGCCGTCCAAGATTGATGTTGCCGAACGCGTCTGCGAGGTGCTGGGCGTTGAGTCCGATAACGTTCCCGCTTGCAGCGACGGCGAGGTTGTCGACGCACTCGGTCGCTCGCGTCTGGGCGTGAAGATCCAGGACGGCTGCAACCATCGTTGCACTTATTGCATTGTGTGGAAGGCCCGCGGCCCCGAGCGCTCCGTGCCAGTCGAGTCCGTGCTCGAGCAAGTTCGCGAGGCTCAGGAGGCCGGCGTGCCCGAGGTGGTGCTGACGGGCGTGAACCTGGGCGCCTACGACGGCAAGAGCGCGACTGATGAACACGTCGAGATCGATGAGCTGCTCGAGGCGATTATGGAGCGCACGTCTATTCCGCATGTGCGCATTTCCTCGGTCGAGCCCATGGATATCTCCGAGTCCCTGCTTAAGGTCATGGCGCGCTATCCGCAGCGCATCGCCCCGTTTTTACACCTGCCCGTGCAGTCCGGCTGCACCAGGACACTGCATCGTATGGGCCGTCCCTATAGCGCCGAGACCTTCGAGGAGACGGTGCGCATGATTCGCACCAACTTACCCGAGGTGTCTCTTTCGTGCGACGTCATCGTCGGTTTTCCCGGCGAGACGGACGAGGAGTTTGAGGAGTCGCTGGCACTGTGCCGCCGCGTGGGCTTCTCGCGTATGCACGTGTTCCGCTACAGCAAGCGCCCCGGTACCCTTGCTGCCGAAATGCCCGACCAGGTGCCGCCCGAGGTCATGGCCGAGCGTAGCCGTCGTATGCGAGCCGCCGCGCAGGAGCTTGCCATTGCCGACGCTCGCCGTCGCGTGGGAACCGTCGAGCGTGCCGTACTCGAGTATGGCGACAACCTGACGCTCGGTTCGTTCCATCATGCCCGTCTTGACGATACCCGTGGACTCACAGCCCCGTGCCTGCTCGATGTTGCTATCATCGGAGTCGATGATTCCGGCTTGGTCCATGCACGCAGGGAGGTTCATGGAAGCCTCGAAGATTAGACTGACCGTTCCCGAGGGAATTGATCCCTCGCGCGTTTTGGGTGCCGGCGACGGCGTCCTACGTGCGCTCGAGAGCTTGGTTCGCGCCCACATAGTCGCCCGTGGTGACAGCATCGCCGTGAGCGGTGACCCGGACGAGGTCGAGCTCGTGGCGCGCTTTTTCGAGCATGCTTTTCGCGAGGCGGCCGCCGGACGCACACTGTCTGGCGACGATGTCTCTCGCTGCCTGGCCGTCTTGCGCGACGGTGAGCATGATCCTACATCGCTTCGCGATGATGTGCTGCTTTCGTATCGCGGTCGCGTCATTCGCCCCAAGACGCTCGGCCAAAAGCGCTACGTGGATGCCATCCGCTCGCATACCATCACGTTTGGCCTGGGTCCTGCCGGTACCGGTAAGACCTATCTGGCCATGGCGCTCGCCGTTGCCGCGCTCAAGCGTCACGAGGTGGGCCGTCTGATCTTGACGCGTCCGGTTGTCGAGGCGGGGGAGAACCTGGGCTTTTTGCCCGGTACCCTCGAGGAAAAGATCGATCCCTACATGCGTCCGCTCTACGACGCCCTATTTGACATGATGGATCGCGAGCGCACCGATGAGCTTATGGAGCGCGGCGTGATCGAGATCGCCCCGCTTGCCTACATGCGCGGCCGCACGCTGAGCGATGCCTTCGTGGTGCTCGACGAGGCACAAAATACCACGCCCGAGCAGATGAAGATGTTCCTGACGCGCCTGGGCTTTAACTCCAAGTTTGTGATTACCGGCGACCTGAGTCAGCGCGACCTGGTGGGTCGTCGCGGCGGTCTTGCCGACGTTGAGCAGATTTTGGGTCGTGTCGACGATGTCGCATTTTCTCACCTCGAGCGTGCCGACGTGGTGCGTCATGCCTTGGTGGGGCGTATCGTCGAGGCATACGATGCTTATGATGATGTACGCGAGAAGCGCGTGCATGACCGAAAGGAGTCCCGTTGAGTGTATTGATCAGCAACGATGCCGAGCTCGATACGCTGCTCGATGCGCAGGAGGTAGAGCACATCTGCGAGGTCGTGCTTGCCGCCGAGGGTGTTGAGCGTGAGGTCGAGATTTCCCTTTCGTATGTCGATGAGGACGAGATGCACGAGCTCAACCATGAGTGGCGCGGTATCGACCGCACCACCGATGTCCTCTCGTTTGAATGCGACTCGGCCTTTGACGAGGATATTCCCGCCGACGAGGCGCTCGAGCTCGGCGATATCATCCTGGCCCCGCAGGTCATTGCCCGTCAGGCCCCCGGCTTTGGCAATAGCCCTGCCGACGAGTGCCGCCTGATGCTCGTGCATGGCATGCTACACCTGCTGGGGTATGACCATATCGAGGACGACGAGGCCGAGGTCATGGAGGCCCGCGAGGACGCCATCCTGCGCGATCTGGCGCTCGAGCGCGGCGAGGACCCTAAGCTGGTCCACGTTGGCCCCATCACCAACCACGCCCACGACTAGGAGCCGTCTATGATTCCCGGATCGAACAAGGACCATCCGTCCTTCTTAAAGTCCTTCTCCTACGCCATAGAGGGCTTCGTCACCGCCGTCAAGACCGAGCGCAACATTAAGGTCATGCTCGTGGCGGGCGTTTGTACCGTCATTGCCGGCTGCATCGTGGGGCTCGACATTGCCGAGTGGGCCACGATTATCATCTGTTGTGGCCTGGTGATTCACGGCGAGCTGTGCAACACCGCCATGGAGGCGATTGTCGATCTGGCGACCCAGGAGATCCATCCTCTGGCAAAGCGTGCGAAGGATATCGCCGCCGCCTCCGTATACGTACTTTCCATAACCGCCGCGATTGTGGGATTGCTGGTATTTGCCCACGCGCTCGACTTTATTTAGAAAGGGATTTTCATGTCCGACACTATGCAGCCTATCGATGAAACTCTGGACGACGAGTCCCTGGATGCGGTGGATGCCGAGGCGACCGAGGCATATGAGGAAGTCGAGGAGTTTGATCCGTTTGAGGACATGAGCGACGAGGAGCTCGACGCCCTGTGCGACGAGGACGACGGCCTCGCGGGCTTTGGCGACGTTGAGCCCGGTTTCCGCAGCGGCTTCGTGGCCTTGGTCGGCCGCCCCAACGCTGGCAAGTCCACACTGCTCAACGCCTGCTATGGCAAAAAGGTCGCCATCACCTCGCCGGTGGCCCAGACGACCCGCCGCCGCATGCGCGCCGTCGTCAACCGCCCCGGCTACCAGCTGGTCTTTGTCGACACTCCGGGTATCCACAAGCCCAAGGACGGCCTGGGGTCCGAGCTCAACAAGAGCGCGCTGTTCGAGCTGAACGATGTCGATGTCGTCGCGTTTTTGATTGATGCCACCAAACCGATCGGCAGGGGAGACGCCTGGGTTGCCGAGCGCGTCAAGAGCGCCCGTTCCAAGAAGGTCCTGGTGCTCACCAAGGCCGATGAGGCCGACCCCGCACAGGTCATGGAGCAGCTTAAGGCCGCCCACGAGCTCATGGAATATGACGACGAGATCGTGACGTCGTCGGTCAAGAACTTCAACGTCGATGCCTTCATCGAGACCGTTGCGCACTTTTTGCCCGAGGGTCCGCGTTGGTTCCCCGAGGACATGGGTACCGATGCTTCCGACGAGACGCTCGTTGCCGAGTTTGTGCGCGAGAAAGTCTTGCGCCGCACCCGTGATGAGATCCCACACTCCGTTGGCGTGATCTGCGATGCGCTCGAGCAGACCAAGAAGGTGCTGCGCGTGCACGCCACCATTTACGTCGAGCGCGAGGGCCAAAAGGGCATCATCATCGGCAAGGGCGGCGAGATGATCAAGCATATCGGTATCGATGCCCGTCGCGATCTTGAGCGCATCTTTGGCACGCAGGTCTTTTTGGAGCTGGATGTGAAGGTCAAGGCCGGTTGGCGTGACGACGAGGCCCAGATTCGCCGCTTTGGCTACAACGCCGAGGACTAAGGACGCGCGGCGCGCATGGCAGGCTCCCGGACATATCGCACGAAGGTACTCGTCCTCGATAAGACGAAGCTCAAAGAGACGGACCTGATCCTGACGATGCTTGACGAGCGGGGTCGGCAGGTTCGTGCCGTGGCAAAGGGCGCCCGCAAACCCGGTGGGCGCCTGGCTGCGCGCTGCGAGCTGTTCTGTACCGTTGATATGCTGCTCGCGCATGGACGGTCGCTCGACGTGGTTTCCCAGGCCGAGCTTATGGAGGCGCCGCTCGGCGCTGCGCCCGATTACGAGACGACCTGCGCCGCAAGCGCGATCGCCGAGGTCGCGCGTGTGTGCTCGTTCGAGGACGCCGAGGACCCGTTTACCTTTGCCATAACGCAGCGAGCGCTTGCCTTGGTGGGCAGCGGACTCGACACGGCGCATATGGATTTGCTTGTGGCGGCATATGTCTTTAAGCTGCTGTCGCACGTTGGCTATCGACCCGATTTTTCGGCCTGCGTGCTGTGTGGAGACCCCATGCTGTCGTATTTTTCGCCCCGGGCGGGCGGTCTCATGTGCGGGTCGTGCGCGTCGAGCGTTCCGGGTGCCGAGTTGGTGTCGACCGGCGAGGTCGCGTGGCTGCGCGCCCTCATGTCCATGACCTTCGATGCGCTTATGGCCGAGAGGGTCGACCCCCATACTGCCGCCTTTTTGTTGGGGCTTTCGCATGTGTGGGCGGCGACGCATACCGATCAGCGCCTCCGTGCGATGGAATTCATGTTGGGTCGGTGATGATACGCAGGCGCGGGCTGCTTGTGGTAACATACCGACCTGTTGGTACCTCGACCTTGGATGCTCGCTCCACCGGCGGCTTCCCAGTCCGAGGCGAATAGCGTCGCCCGCGGGCGACAAGAATCGAAAGGTGAAACAATGACTGTTTCCAAAGAGCGCAAGGCTGAGCTGACTGCCCAGTTCGGTAACACCCCGGTCGACACCGGCAACCCCAAGGTTCAGGTCGCCATCCTGTCCGAGCGCATCAAGGAGCTGACCGAGCACATGAAGTCCCACCAGAAGGACTTCCACACCCGTCGTGGCCTGCTCATGCTCGTCGGCCGCCGTCGTCGCCTTCTCTCCTACATCAAGAAGAACGACATCGTCGAGTACCGTGAGCTCATCAAGGCTCTGGGCATCCGCGACAACATCCAGTAAGGATTTGTACATGCTAAGAGCGTCCTGCGCAGCGGGGCGCTCTTTTTGTGTAAGGGCGCGAACAATCACGCTCTGAAGCGTGTCGGGGGCAGGGGGCCCGCGTCACATGAGAAGCCCGCAGGCAAGGGGCCTGTGGGGTAAAGGAGAACAATGACACTCGTATCCAAGACCTTTGAGCTGTACGGCAAGACCTACACCTTTGAGTCGGGCGAGCTTGCCAAGCAGGCCACCGGCGCTTGCCTGGTCAAGCAGGGTGACACCACGATGCTCGACACCGTGGTTGTCTCCAAGGAGCGCAAGAACTACGACTTCTTCCCGCTGACCGTCGACTTCAACGAGAAGATGTACGCCGCCGGCCGCATCCCGGGTGGCTACCTCAAGCGTGAGGGCCGTCCCAGCGAGAAGGCCACGCTTACGGCCCGTATGATCGACCGCCCGATCCGCCCGAGCTTCCCGGACGGCTTCCGCAACGAGGTGCACATCGTCGCTACCTCGCTCGTCGCCGACCAGGTCAACCCCTTCGATGTCATCAACGTCATGGGTGCTTCCCTGGCCATGACGCTCGGCGGCGTGCCCTTCGAGGGCCCGCTTGCCTGCGTGCGCATCGGCCGCAACGTGGAGACCGGCGAGTTTATCGTCAACCCCACCTACGAGGAGCGCGAGAACTCCGATCTGGACCTGGAGCTGGGCGGATCCGCCGACTTCATCTCGATGGTCGAGGCTGGCGCCGAGGAGATTTCCGAGGACGACATGCTCGCCGCCATGAAGTTTGGCCAGGAGGCCCTTGCTGCTTTCTGCCAGGCTCAGGACGAGTTCGTCGCCGAGTGGGAGCAGGTCAACGGCCCCATCGTCAAGAAGGAGTACCCGCTCGACCAGCCCGTCGAGGAGGTCCAGGAGCGCATCTTCGCCCACTACGACGAGATGGCAGCCGCCCTTCGTGACGCCGACAAGCTCTCCCGTATCGGTAAGGTCGAGGCTCTGAAGGAGTCCATCCGCGCCGAGTTTACCGAGGAGGAGCAGGCCGCTTGGGAGCGCGAGATTCCCGTGGCGCTCAAGAAGCTCGAGAAGAAGGCCATGCGCACCATGGTCGTCGAGACCGGCGAGCGCGTCGACGGCCGTGCCGCCGATGAGATCCGTCCTATCATGGTGAAGGATAACTACCTGCCGCTCGTTCACGGCTCCGGCCTGTTCCAGCGTGGCCAGACCCAGGTGCTCTCCGTCCTGTCGCTCGGCATGCTCAACGAGGGCCAGCGTCTGGATACCATCGAGCCCACCGACGGCAAGCGCTACATGCACCACTACAACTTCCCGCCGTTCTGCACCGGCGAGACCGGCCGCATGGGCAGCCCCAAGCGCCGCGAGATCGGCCACGGCAACCTTGCCGAGCGCGCCCTGCTTCCGGTGCTCCCCGACGAGAACGAGTTCCCCTACGCCATCCGCGTCGTCTCCGAGGTCATGGAGTCCAACGGCTCCTCTTCGATGGCTTCGACCTGCGGTTCCACGCTCGCCCTTATGGACGGCGGCGTGCCCATTAAGCGCCCGGTCTCCGGTATCGCCATGGGTCTGATCCAGGAGGAGGGCAAGACTGTGGTCCTGTCCGACATTCAGGGTCTCGAGGACTTCCTGGGCGACATGGACTTTAAGGTCACCGGCACCACCGAGGGCATCACCGCCCTGCAGATGGACAACAAGGCCACCGGCCTTACCTTCGACATCCTGGCCCGCGCCCTGCAGCAGGCCAAGGAGGGCCGCGCCTTCATCCTGCAGAAGATGCTCGATGTGATCCCCGAGCCGCGCCACACCACGCGCAGCACCGCTCCGCGCATCGTCTCCATCCAGGTTCCGACCGACAAGATCCGCGACGTCATCGGTTCCGGCGGCAAGGTCATCCGCGGTATCCAGGACGAGACCGGTGCCTCGGTCGATATCCAGGAGGATGGCACCGTCTTTGTCGGCGGCACCGGCGAGTCCGTCGACCAGGCTGTCGAGCGCATCAAGCTCATCATCAAAGTTCCCGAGCCGGGCGAGGAGTACACCGGTCGCGTGGTCTCCATCCAGCCCTTCGGCGCCTTCGTCAACCTGCTGCCCGGTAAGGACGGCCTGCTGCACATCTCCCGCGTCGCCAAGGGCCGCGTGGAGAAGGTCGAGGACGTCCTCAACGTGGGCGATGAGGTCAAGGTCGTCGTCATCGAGGTCGACGATCGTGGCAAGATCTCGCTCGATCGTCTTGACAAGCCCGAGGCCCCGGCTCGCGCCGAGGGTGCCTCCGAGGGCGACGGCGAGCACTTCCAGCGCCGTGAGCGTCCGCGTCGCGAGCGCTCCGAGCGCAGCGACCGTCCGCGCCGCCCCGGCGACAACGGAGGCCGCAAGCCCCGCCGTCACCACGACGCCGAGTAACAGCTACACATAAGCAGCTCAACAAGGGCGACTCCGGACAGGGGTCGCCCTTTTGCTTGCGCCCGGGAGGGCCGCATATGAAGTTTCCTGCTCTACAGTCCTGCGCAAGACGGAAAGCACATTAAGTGCTTTCCTTTGCGTGCGGAACTCGCGATAAACTTCATATGCGGCCCTCCCGGGCGCAAGCAAAAGGGCTGGTTAGTGCCGCTCGCTATTTAGTTAGACAGTCTATTTAGTAGTCAGATTTCAGATCAGTAGATAGACGTAGCAGTATTTCCCCAGATAAAACCGACCAAAATAAACCTGTCTTTTTTGGCAGGTTTCCCGTGGGGCGGGCACTGATGAAGTTTATCGCGAGTTCCGCACGAACAGGAGGCCACTTAATGTGGCCTCCGTCGTGAGCAGGACTGTAGAGCAGGAAACTTAGCCCGTGCCGGGGCCGCTGAGACCAGACCGGCGGGATTGACCAGTTCAGATGGGGCTTTGATGCATGGGTAGTCTGTATTGGTACAAATGGGTATCATACTGAGGTTACTGCATCGACTCTGCGATGCATGTTTGTACGTTCCCGGCGGTCGGTTTGCCAGAAGCGCCCCGTCGGTTGTTCCAGACCCGTTTCGAAGAAAGGAAACCACACGAACCTATGGCAGCTAAAAAATCATCTCCCTTGAAGATCATCCCGCTCGGCGGCCTTGACGGCATCGGCAAGAATATGACGGTCTTCGAGTGCGGCGACGACATGGTGCTCGTCGACGCCGGCCTCATGTTCCCCGACGATTCCCAGCCCGGTATCGACCTGGTGCTTCCCGACTACACCTATGTCCTGGAGAACGAGGAGAAGCTCCGCGGCATCGTCGTCACCCACGGTCACGAGGACCACACCGGTTCGCTTCCGTACCTGCTGCAGGACCTCAACAACAAGGTGCCCATCTTCTCGAGCAAGCTGACGCTCGGTTTTATCGAGGGCAAGCTCTCCGAGTTCCGCATTCGTGCGCCCAAGTTCCGCGAGGTCAAGGGCGGCAGCCACGTCAATCTCGGTGGCATCTCGCTCGATTTCTTCTCCATGACGCACTCCATTCCGGGTGCTTTGGGCGTGTTTATTCGCACCAATCAGGGCACCGTTATGCACACGGGCGACTTTAAGCTCGACCAGACGCCCATCGACGGTGTCACGCCCGACTATGCCGCCATCAGCCGCTTTGCCAAGCAGGGCATCGACCTGCTGCTTTCCGACTCCACCAACGCCACGGTTCCCGGCTTTACTAAGTCCGAGGCCGAAGTTGGCCCCAACCTGTTGCACGCCATCAAGAACGCCCCGGGCCGCGTGTTCGTCGCTTCGTTCTCGAGCCACATCCATCGCCTGCAGCAGATCTGCGACGCCGCTCGCAAGTGCGGCCGCAAGGTCGTCGTGACTGGACGTTCCATGCTCACCAACACCCGCGTGGCGCGCGAGCTGGGCTACCTCAATATCGACGATGCCGATATCATCGATGCCTTCGATATCGATAACCTGCCCGACGACAAGATCGTCGTCATGTGCACCGGTTCGCAAGGCGAGCCGCTGTCGGCCTTGTCCCGCATGGCCAACGGCGAGCACAAGACGCTTTCCATCCACGAGGGCGATACCGTCATCCTCTCGGCTACTCCCGTTCCTGGCAACGAGAAGGCCGTCCAGCAGGTCGTCAACAGCCTGGCCAAGCTTGGCTGCGACGTCTGGGATAAGTCCCGTGCCCTCGTCCACGTCTCGGGCCACGGCAGCCAGGAGGAGCTCAAGCTCTTGATGGCCATGGCCAAGCCCACCTACTTTATGCCGGTTCACGGCGAGGCCGTGCACCTGCGCGCCCATGCCCAGCTCGCCCGCAAGATGGGCCTTAAGGACGATCACATCTTTATCCTCGATAACGGTGACACGCTCGAGATGCGCGGCGGTATCGTCAAACGCGGTGCGCCCGTCGAGTCCGGCGTCGTTTATGTCGACGGTCTGCGCATCGGCGACACCGACCCCATCGTCCTTCGCGATCGCCAAAAGCTCGCCAACGACGGTATGGTCACGGCTGTTGCCATCGTCTCGCTCAAGCACAAGAAGATCGAGGCTATCGAGTTCTCGGGCCGCGGTGTTTCGTTTGCCATCGACGACCAGTTCTCCGAGGATGCCTCCGCAGCCATCATGAAGACGATCGAGAAGGGCAAGTTCAGCTTTACCAGCAGCGGCTCCGATGCCATTCGCAAGGCCGTGCGCGATTCGCTCTCCAACTTTATCTGGAGCCGTACGCGCACCCGTCCGATGATCATCCCGGTCGTCATGGAGGTTTAGTTTGGCGCGCGGATCTGCACAAAACGCCAAAGGCAACAAAGGCAACAACCAACCGGCATCTGCTAAGGGTGCCGGTTCCCATCTGCGTGCCAATAAGGGCCACGAGGCGGAGTTCGATGAGTTCGAGCCCCTGGTCGAGCCTTCGGCCAATCGCGATATCGCCGGCGTGGTCATTGCCGTTTTGGCGATTGCGTCCTTCATTGCCGTGATTTCCCCGGCAACGGCGCCCGTGACGGCTGCTGTCGCCGGTTTCTACCATCTTGGCTTTGGCCTGGGTGCCTACGTGCTGCCGATTGTGATCTTGCTGTTTGCCGCCACGCTCTTTTTGGGTGAGGACTCGCCGCTCAACATTCGCTCGGTCGCGGGTGGCGCCGTGGTCTTTGTGGCCATTGTCTCTATCCTGTCGCTGATGGTGCCAGGCACGAGCGATTCGTGCGACCTCATGTTTGCACCGCAGAACCTATCCGCGTCGGGCGGCTACATTGGCGCCTTTATCGCAAGTGCCTTGCAAAACGCCCTGGGCAAACCTATCGCCATGGTTGTCTTGCTGGGGCTTGTCGTCGTTGGCTTGGTCATTATCGGCTTTTCGGTGGGCGGCGTTTTGCGCTCCGCACGCGATCGCGCTGCCGATTTTGCCGAGCGCCGTCGTGCCGATGTCAACGCGAGCCCGTGGGGCGACGAAGAGGCCCTGTCGGTTCCCGGCGTCGCCCGTCCGCACCTGAGCATTCTGCGTCAAAAGGGGTCTGACGCCGCGGTGACCACAGTTATGGGTGGCGATGTCGACTCGGTTTTGGATGACGACGAGGACGATGATCCGTTTGTCGACGTGTCCGAGGCCGTGGAGGCCGAGCGCGCCAAGACCACGCTGCTGCCGCGCCGCCATGCCAAGAAGGGCAAGGCCGCGCCCAAGCTCAACACGAGCGAGCCCGACCCGTCTTGGTCTGATAGCGAAATCGAGCTCACCGAGGGCGACGACGAGGACGACGAGGCTCCGCTCGAGACCGCCAAGACCACCTTACTGCCGCGTCGCCGCGCCAAGGCAGGACAGGTCACCGGACAGCTTTCGATGGAAGACGACCCGGACAAGGCTGACGAGTCAGAGCCGCCATTTGCCGTGAATCCCGTTTCGGCAGCTCCGCAGATCCCCGACTTCCTAAAGCATCCCAAGGTTTCCGATGCTTCCTCCTCTACGGCTTCCGCAGCTCCTGTTACAGCCTGCGATGGGGGAGCGGACGGCACCACTGCCGATGCCGAGGGTGAACAAGAGGATGGCCTCAAGCTCCCGCCGCTCGAAATCCTGCACGCCAATCCGCAGTCGGCGTCCTCCGCGTCTTCTGATAAGGAGCTGGAACAGACTGCCGAGTCGTTGCAGTCCACCTTGCTTGAGTTTGGCCGTAGCGCCCGCGTCGTCGGCTGGATTGCCGGCCCCACGGTCACGACCTTTAAGCTGCAGCCCGGTGAGGGCGAGCGCGTGAGCAAGATCTCGAGCCTCGAGGACGATATCGCGCTTTCGCTTGCCGCCCAGTCGGTGCGCATCTTCGCGCCGATACCCGGCACATCGCTCGTTGGTATCGAGATTCCCAATCGCAAGCGTCAGAACGTCAATCTGGGCGACGTGCTTCCCTATGTGAAGGGCGGTCCGCTCGAGCTTGCCATCGGTCGCGATGCCGAGGGCACGCCTGTTGTCGCCGACCTCGCCAAGATGCCCCACCTACTGATCGCCGGCACCACCGGTTCCGGTAAGTCGGTCATGATCAACTCCATCATCACGACTTTGCTCATGCGCGCTCTTCCCGAGGACGTTCGCCTGATCATGGTCGACCCTAAGCGTGTCGAGCTTGCGGGCTATAACGGCCTGCCGCATCTCTACGTGCCCGTGGTGACCGAGCCCAAGCAGGCGGCCAGTGCACTGCAGTGGGCCGTGTCCGAGATGGAGCGTCGCCTGAAGGTCTTCGAGCGCCTCAACGTTCGCAAGATTTCGACCTACAACGAAAAGCAGGCCGCCGGCGAGTTTGAACACTACGATAACCCGCCGCAAAAGATGCCCTATCTGGTCATCATCATCGACGAGCTTTCGGACCTGATGATGGTTGCCGGCAAGGATGTCGAGGCCTCGATCGTTCGTATCGCCCAGCTGGGCCGTGCCGCCGGTATCCACCTTATCGTGGCTACGCAACGCCCCAGCTCTAACGTGGTGACGGGCCTTATTAAGGCCAACATCACCAACCGTATCGCCTTTAACGTGGCTACGGGCATCGATTCCCGCGTCATTATCGACCAGATAGGCGCCGAAAAGCTTACCGGTTTGGGCGACATGCTGTTCTCCAAGGTCGACTGGGGCAAGCCCCGCCGTATCCAGGGCTGCTTTGTCTCGGACGACGAGATCAACGAGATCGTCGAGTTCGTTAAGTCGCAAAGCGAGCCCGACTACCACGAGGAGATCCTGTCTGCCGTGGCGCCCGCTTCCATGTCCATGGCTGGTGGCGGCGGCATTGTCCGCACGGGCGTTGCCGAGCCGCAAGATGATGACCCGCTTATCTGGGAAGCCGCCCATATTGTGGTGGAATCGCAGCTGGGCTCCACATCTGGCCTGCAACGCCGCCTCAAGGTTGGCTATGCGCGCGCCGGGCGTATTATGGACATGCTGGAAGAAAAGGGTGTCGTCGGACCGCCCGACGGTTCCAAGCCGCGCGAGGTCCTGCTGGATGAGGAGGGGCTTGCCGCGCTGGAGTCTGTCGACGCCGAGATGGCACGTGAAGATCGTGAGTTTGGAGGATTCTGATGGCTGTACGCTTTGGTGACATGCTGCTCGAGCAGCGTCGCCGGATGGGCCTTTCCATCCAGCAGGTCGCCAACACCATCAAAATCAGGCCGCAGATCATCGAGTTTTTCGAGACCGGTAACTTTGCATCGATGCCCCCGCGCGGCTATGCGCAGGGCATGATTTCGAGCTACGCTCGCTTTTTGGGGCTTAACCCGCGCGAGGTCGTCAACGCTTATTTTGATGACCTCATGGCATATGAACGCGAGACCTCGCAGCAGGGCGGTCGTTTTCAGGATGCTGCCGGCTACGTTAACTCGCGTTCGTCGGTCGATAACGGACGATTTCTGATGGTTCAGGGTGGTCGCTCGACGCGGTACGGTCAGCGTCCCCCGCAAGCGGGCTATATCACCGAGACGGGCTCCAGTGAGGACATTCGTTCTCAGCGAGATCGCTTTCGCAGTACGCCTATGCCGGATGACCGTGCGCTTCCCGCCGCTCGCGGGTTGAGTCGCGATCCTCGCGCCGGTTACGGCGACGGAGGCTACTCCGGTCGTGGTTATCGTGGAGTTTCTGCCGGGCGTTCCCGCGGTGGTTACGCCGACGCCGATACCACGCAGGTGACGCCACGCCTTCGTTCGCAATCGCAGCCTTACGGCCAGCCCTCTTCGGCGCCTCGCTCTGACCAGCGTGGCTATCAGAACCGTGGCGAGCTTGCGCCGCGTTCGGGCCAGCGTGGCTCGCAGCGCCAGGGCGGCTATCGTGGTCGTCCCGATAACGGTCGTGGCCGTATGCCGCAGGTAAACGGTCGCGGTGGTTCTAATCGCGGACGCGGCGGTGGACGTGCCCCCCAGAACAATGGACTCGATCCGCGCATCATCTACGCCGGCATCGGTGCCGTGGCGCTTTTGCTGATTTTGCTCATCGTGGTCCTCCTGCGTGGCTGCGGCTCTCCTGCACCCGAGTCGACGCCCGAGACGCCCGCGGCCACCAAGACGACGACCAAGAAGTCATCCAAGAAGACCGAATCCGTTGACGAGGATGAAGGCGCCGACGAGGCGACGGATTCTGCCGATTCGGACGCCGCCAAGGCGACTGCGAAAAAGGAAGAGGACGAGGTCATCAAGGTCAAGGTCTCCGTTGCCAAGGGCAAGACCGCCTGGATTGAGGTCAAGGTCGATGGTAAATCGGTCTTTGGCGCCCAGGCGACCGGTCCCTTTGAGCAGGAGTACACGCCTAAGTCCTCGATCGAGATCACCACGTCCAAGCCCTCCGACGTCACGGTCACCAAGAACGGCGAAAAGGTCCGCTACGACACCAAGACATCGGGTGTGGCGCGCGTGACCATTACCGTTCCCAAGAAGGAGACCACTGACTCCGAGGGCGGCGAGAGTACCGACGGCACCGATACTGCCGACGGCACCGACCCCCAGTCTACCGACGGCACCGACCCCCAGTCTACCGACGGCACCGACACGGCATCCGACGGCCAGACTGCAAACGATTCTGATGACTATTCGTACGACAGCTACTAAGGCTCCCCGTACCGAAAGGAAGAACCATGGCTAAAGATTCCAGCTTCGACGTTGTGTCTGAGGTCAATATGCAGGAGGTCGATAACGCCTTCCAGCAGACCACCCGAGAGATCTCTCAGCGTTATGACCTCAAGGACTCCGGCGCCACCATCGAGCTTTCGAAGGGCGACAAGCTCTTTACGATCAATGCCCCGGCCGATTTTGTCTCCAAGCAGATCATTGACGTGCTGAGCTCCAAGCTCATCAAGCGTGGCATCGACCTTAAGGCTGTCTCCTGGGACGCGCCGCAGTCGGCTTCGGGCGGTACCGTGCGCGTGCTCGGCCATATCGTCGAGGGTATTGACCAGGCGACTGCCAAGAAGATCAACAAGGACATCAAGGACCAAAAGCTCAAGGTCAAGGTGACCATTGAGGCCGATAAGCTGCGCGTTACCTCGGCCTCTAAGGATGCGCTTCAGACGGTGATTCAGTTCCTGCGCGACCAGGACTACGGCCAGCCGCTGCAGTTTACCAACTACCGCTAATTCTTTCGAAAGGACCGCTCTCCAACATGGATACTCCGTTGGGTTCTGTACTCTTTATCACGCTTGGTTGCGCCAAGAACGAGGTCGATACCGACCGCATGCGTTCGCTGCTGACCGCTGCGGGCTACGAGGAGGCATTCGATCCGCAGGATGCCGATATCGCCATCGTCAACACGTGCTCGTTTCTTGCCTCGGCGACGTCCGAGAGCATCGAGACCACGCTTGAGCTCGCTAACGAGGTGCAGGACGGCGTTCGCGCCTGCCCCATCGTCATGTGCGGTTGCGTGCCGTCTCGTTACGGCGACGACCTGCCCGACGAGCTGCCCGAGGTCGCGGCCTTTGTGAAGGCCGACGAGGAAGACGGAATCGTCACTGTCATCGATGGCGTACTGGGCGTGGAGCGTGAGATCGCAGCCTATATCCCGCAGGTCAAGCGTACCGTCGAGGGCGCCGTTGCCTATGTCAAGATCTCCGATGGCTGCAATCGTTTTTGCAGCTTCTGCATGATCCCCTATATTCGCGGTCGCTATCATTCGCGTAATGCCGAGAGCGTTATCTCCGAGGTGCGCGACCTGGTTGCCGGCGGCGTGCGCGAGATCGTGCTGATTGGCCAGGACACGGGCATTTGGGGCACCGACTTTGCCGACGAGGACGTCGTCGAGGGCTCGCCGCGCAATCTGGCGCAGCTGCTGCGTGCCGTCGCCGAGGCCGTGCGCCCGCATAACGTCTGGGTCCGCGTGCTCTATCTGCAGCCCGAGGGCATGACCGACGAGCTTATCGAGACGATTCGCGATACGCCCGAGGTGCTGCCCTATATCGATATCCCCGTGCAGCACTGTGACGCGCGCATCCTTAAGGCCATGCGTCGCTCCGGTTCGCGCCAGGAGCTCGAGGATCTGTTCCGTGATCTTCGCGAGCGCATTCCCGGCATCGTGATTCGCTCCACGGCCATGGTCGGCTTCCCGACCGAGACCGACGAGGAGTTCCGCGATCTTATCGACTTTATGGACACCGTCGGCTTTGACTACACGAGCGTCTTTGCCTACTCGCGTGAGGAGGGCAGCCTGGCCGCCAAGATGGAGGGCCAGGTCGATGAGGAGGTCAAGCTCGAGCGCGCCCAGGAAGCCATGGATCTGGCCGAGTCGCTCGGTTTTGCCGCCACGGCAGCCCATGTGGGCGAGCGCGCTCAGGTGATCGTCGATGGCATCGAGGAGACCGAGGACGGCGCCGAGTTGATCGGCCATGCCTGGTTCCAGGCGCCCGATTCCGATGGCGCGGTGCATCTGGACGCCAGCGAGGCGTCCGTGGGCGATATTTTGACCGTCGAGTTTACCGATAGCTTCTGCTATGAGCTTATCGGCCATGTTGTGGAGTAGGAGAGCGTCGTGGCAAACGAGAGCAATAAGGAACTGACGAGTGTTTGGACGCCCGCCAACATCGTGACGTGCGTTCGCATCGTCTTTATCCCGGTGTTCATGATCGTCTCGGCCATGTCTCACGCGAGCGTTGCCGGTACGGACTGGAGCACCTTCGACGGCCCGCTCGCCGCCGCTGCCTTCATTTTGTATGTGATTCTGTCGTGCACCGACAAGGTCGACGGCTATCTGGCGCGCTCGCGTAACGAGATCACCGATTTCGGCAAGTTCTTGGACCCCATCGCCGACAAGCTGCTGGTTTTCTCGGCCCTGCTACTGTTCTTGGATTTTGGCGCGGTGACTGTGTGGTCCGTGTTCATCATCTTGTTCCGCGAGCTACTGGTGAGCGCCCTTCGCATGGTTGCGAGCGCTGCCGGCGTGGTCGTTGCCGCCGATAAGCTCGGCAAGTATAAGACGGCGACCACGATGGTCTCCATTTGCGGCTATCTATGCGTCTTTGCGATGGCCGGCCTTCAGCTGGGGCCTGTGTCGCTGCTGCTCGGTGTCTATTCGGTGTCGCGCTTCCTATACGTCATCGCCGTGATTTTGACCATTGTCTCGGGTGCCCAGTACTTCTGGAACTGCCGCAAGATCGTCTTTTCGGTCTAGGTCCTGGTGGGTATGACGGAGTCTTATTTGCAGATCGCCGCAAACAACGAGGAGCTGGCGCGCGATATTATCGAGCGCGCGAGTGCCCTTGGGGTGACGGTGTCGACGGCGGAGTCCCTGACGGCGGGCATGATCGCCTCGACGATTGCCGATATCCCGGGTGCCTCGGCGGTGCTTCGTGGCGGTGCGGTGACCTATTGCGATGAGATCAAGCATCGCGTGCTCGGCGTCGAGCAGGAAACGCTCGATCGGTTTAGCGCCGTGTCGCATCAGACAGCGCGCGAGATGGCCGCGGGCTCGCTGGAGCTCTATCAGAGCGATATAGCCGTAAGCGCAACGGGCTACGCTGGGCCCGGTGGTGGCACCGAGCAAGATCCCGCCGGCACGTTCTATATTGGCTGGGCGCATCGCGCGGCCGATGGGGGAGCGCCGGTTGTCGAGTCTGCGCGCTGTCATTACGAGGGCGATCGGTCGTGCGTTCGTGCCCATGCGGTCGCGGAGGCTTTGGGACGCATTGTCCGTGTGCTCAATTCTATGGAATAGACGTGGTTTAAGGGGCCTTAGGGCCCCTTAATTGTGGAGATAGGGACCTTTGACGGGGATTACTTTCTCGCTGGTACAAGGCTTAAATTACTTCGAGCACCCGTATTTGTGATTGGCGTGGTCAAGCGTTTGGTCGGTGATTGGTTGGCATTTGGTCGGGTTTTGGAATTGTCGGGTGCATATGATGAATCTGAACGGTTGACCACGAACAGCCGTTCGTTTATTATCGTTTCAGGTTGTTAAGAGGAGGGCTATTCATGGCCAAGAATTCAGGTCCCGTACGTACCGTTCATGCACGCACGACGGGTAAAGAGCGCGACGAGATGATCGCCACCACCAAGGCCGAGATTGAGAAGAAGTTCGGCCAGGGCTCTATTATGAGGTATGGCGACGGCGGTCCCGAGCTCGAGGTCGAGGCTATTCCGACGGGCTCTCTGGCGCTCGATGCCGCCTTGGGTATCGGCGGCGTGCCGCGCGGCCGTATCGTCGAGATTTATGGCCCCGAGTCCTCCGGTAAGACGACGCTTTCGCTCGAGATCCTTGCAGAGGCGCAGGCCATGGGCGGCGTTGTGGCATTTATCGATGCCGAGCACGCGCTTGATCCCACCTATGCCGCGCGTATCGGCGTCGATATCGATGAGGTCTTGATTTCCCAGCCCGATACGGGCGAGCAGGCGCTCGAGATCGTTGACATGCTTGTGCGCTCCGGTGCCATCGACGCCATCGTCGTCGACTCTGTTGCCGCCTTGACTCCGCGTGCCGAGATCGAGGGCGAGATCGGTGACACGACGGTGGGTCTGCAGGCTCGCTTGATGAGCCAGGCACTCCGCAAGCTCGCCGGCTCGCTTGCCAAGTCCAACACGACCTGCATCTTCATTAACCAGCTGCGCGAGAAGATCGGCGTCATGTTCGGCAATCCCGAGACCACCACGGGCGGCCGCGCTCTCAAGTTCTTCTCTTCCGTGCGAATCGATATTCGCAAAATCGATACCATCAAGCTCAAGGACGAGGTTATCGGCAATCGCGTTCGTGCCAAGGTTGTTAAGAACAAGGTGGCCGCTCCGTTCCGCTCGGCCGAGTTCGACATCATGTATGGCACCGGCATCTCCAAAGAGGGCTCGATTCTGGATATGGCCGTCGAGTGCGGCATCTGCAAAAAGATGGGGTCCTGGTTTGCCTATGGCGAGGATAAGCTCGGAAACGGTCGCGAGGCCGCCAAGACGTTCCTGCGCGAGCATCCCGATTGCGCCGACGAGATCGAGCACAAGGTTCGCCTTGCCTGCGGCCTTGAGTATGACGACGATGCCCCTTCCGAGGTTGAGTTGACCGACCAGCCCGCCCCCGAGGATTTTGATGAGCTGTACGCCATCGATGGCTCCGCGATGCTCGACGATGACGACGAGTAGCGGATGCCGACATGTCGTATATGGTGACCGAGGCCACGGTCGTCTTTCCCGATAAGAAAGCGGCCTCCTCGTTCTCGAGCGGTTATGCGTTTAAAAAGCCCTGTGCGCATATCGATTGCGATCTCGAGGGCGGTTTCGAACGTTCCATTTGGATTCCCGTGCGCGTGGCGCGCCTGTACGTTAAGAACCGCCCCGATCTTCCCTGTGATTGGGATGACTTTCGCGAGGCGGTGCAGCTTATCGAACGCAAATGTGCACTCACCATGGTGACCGAGATGCTTTCGCGCCGTGATCATGCCACGGGCGAGGTGCGCGATAAGTTGGCGCGCTATGGCTTTCGACAACCTGCGATCGATTTTGCAGTTGCTCGAGCGACCGAGTATCGGTTTTTGGACGAGAACCGCTTTTGCTCGTACTTTATCGAAGAGCGCAAACGTCGCGGCTGGGGACAGCGCAAGATCGAGGTTGAGCTCAAACGTCGTCATGTCGTGCTTGACGATATCCCTGGGTATCCCGAGGCGTATTTTGCCGTGGATGATGACTTGGCCCGCGCTTCGGCCTTGCTCGCTAAACGTCGCGTTCCCGAAGCGCGTGCATTCGAAAAGCTCGTCAGGTTTTTGATGGGTAAGGGTTTTTCGTATCACATCGCCGCTGATGCCGTTAAGGCGCGCCTCGATGCCTTAAGCGAGGAATGCGCCGTGTAAGCGTGCACCCGTTACGCCCCTGCCGTTCACCGCTCGATTGGCGCCGTGCCGGGTGCGTTTATTTGACAGTTGTTGCGGTTCAACGTAGGATAATTACTGTCATTTGCTTTGTGATATGTGCTCATCTGTGATGAGTTTGTTTATATGTTTATCTGTATCCGACCCGCATAAGCTGCGCCCATATTACTCAAATGTCGCGAGCCGTTCGTAAGGACGGTTCGCTTTGCTGTGTAACGAATCCATAAAAAGGAGTGAGCATGCCTATCATTGCAGCGCTCGTTGGCCTCGTTTTGGGTGCCATCGCCGCCATTGCCTACATGCGCACCGCCAAGCAGGGTAGTCTTCACGAGGCCGACGAAAAGATTCAGTCGGCACACGCGCAGGCAGAGTCTCTGATCGGTGATGCTAAGCGTCAGGCCGAGACCCTCAAAAAAGAGGCTCTGCTCGAGGCTAAGGAAGAGATCATCAAGAACAAGCAGGCCGCCGAGGCCGAGGACAAGCAGCGTAAGAGCGAGATTCGCACGCTTGAAAATCGTGTGATGCAGCGCGAGGAATCGCTCGACCGTCGCAACGATGCGCTCGATAAACGCGAGCATCAGCTGTCCAGCCAGGCCGGTCAGGTTGAGAAGCGCTCTCGCGAGCTTGAGGAGCTCTGCGCCAAGCAGACTTCCGAGCTTGAGCGTATTGCCGACCTTACGCGCGAGGACGCACATAAGGAGTTGCTCGACAAGGTCCGTGGTGAGGTTACCCACGAAGCGGCCACCATCATCCGCGAGTCGGAGCAGCAGGTCCGCGCCGAGTGCCACAAGACCGCCCAGGAGATTCTCTCCCTGGCGATTCAGCGTTGCGCCGCCGACCATACCGCCGAGGTCACCGTCACTTCCGTTCATATTCCCTCCGATGACCTCAAGGGTCGTATCATCGGTCGCGAGGGTCGCAACATCCGCACCTTTGAGCAGGTGTCCGGCGTCAACCTCGTGATTGACGACACTCCCGAGACCGTCGTGCTTTCGAGCTTCGATCCGGTCCGTCGTGAGACCGCCCGCGTGGCACTCGAGAACCTCATTGCCGACGGTCGTATTCACCCCGCCCGCATTGAGGAGATGTATCACAAGGCCGCCGATTTGGTTCAGCAGCGTGTGCGCGAGGCCGGCGAGCAGGCCGCCTTCGATACCGGTATCCACGACTTGCATCCCGAGATTGTCAAGACCCTGGGCGCTCTGCGCTACCGCACCTCGTTTGGTCAGAACGTGCTGCAGCATTCGCTTGAGGTTTCCGACCTGTGCGGCGTGATGGCCTCCGAGCTTGGTCTGGATGTTGTGACCGCCAAGCGCGCCGGTCTTCTGCACGACCTGGGCAAGGCCATCGACCACGACGTTGAGGGCCCGCATGCTGTCATTGGCGCCGAGCTTGCCCGCCGTTATGGCGAGAAGCCCGTTATCGTCCATGCGATCGAGGCCCATCATGCCGATGTCGACCCCAACACGGTGCTCGACGTCCTGGTCCAGGCTGCCGATGCCGTCTCTGCTTCTCGTCCCGGCGCCCGCCGCGAGTCGGCCGAGAACTACATCAAGCGCCTTGAGAAGCTGGAGGAGATTGCCAATTCTCATGACGGCGTCGAGCGTACCTATGCCATGCAGGCCGGTCGCGAGGTTCATGTCATGGTCCAGCCGGACAAGATCTCCGATGCCCAGTCCACGGTGCTTGCGCACGATATCGCCCATCAGATCGAGGAAGAGATGGAGTATCCTGGTCAGGTGCGCGTTGTCGTGATTCGCGAGAGCCGTGCCGTCGATATCGCTAAATAACATGAACGACGCGAACGAGCTCATCTCATTTATCGCGTCGATGTCGGGGGAGGGCAACCTTCGCGTCGAGGAAAACCTTGGCGAGGGGTATGTTCGCCTCCGTGTTTCGGAGGCCGAGCGCCGTCAGGCCAAGCATGACATTCAGCATGTAGAGGACATTGTCATCGAGATGCTGCGCAACGCTCGCGATGCCGGAGCCGATAAGGTCTATCTTGCCACGACCAAGGAGGAGGGTGTTCGCACCCTCCTCTTCCTGGATAACGGTTCGGGTGTGCCGCAGGATATGCAGGAGCGTATCTTCGATGCCCGTGTCACCTCCAAGCTTGAGAGCATGAAAATGGACCGTTGGGGTGTTCACGGTCGTGGTATGGCGCTGTTCTCTATTAAGCAGAACACGGATGAGGCACGCGTTGTTACCTCGGGCGTCGATTTGGGGTCCGCGTTTAAGGTGTGCGTTGCCACCGATCGCTTGGGTGAGCGCGCCGACCAGTCGAGCTGGCCTCAGGCGGTTAAAGACGAAGACGGCCGCTATGTGTGCGCTCGCGGCCCCCACAACATCATTCGCGCAGCCTGTGAGTTTGCCCTCGAGGAGCTGCGTGGCTGCGATGTGTATCTGGGCTCTCCGTCCGAGATCGCCGCGACCCTGTACGCCCAGGCTTCGAGTCGCCTCGATACGTCGCGCCTGCTCTTTATCGATGACGAGTGCGAACTTCCGGTTATCGATCGTTTGGGCCTTGCCTCCGATGCCGAGGACTTTATCCGGATCTGCTCTGGGCTGGGTCTCGAGATGTCCGAGCGCACTGCCCATCGTATTCTGTCGGGACAGATTAAGCCCGTTCGCGGCGTGACCGCGCGTCTGCTGCGCGAGCGCGATTCCACCTCGCATGCGCCGGCTCCCGTCGATCTTGCCAAGGACCGTCGAGGCCTTCGTATCGCCAAGGATGATATGGCGCAATTTTCGCGTGCGGTCGAGCGTGACTTTAACGACCTCGCTGCCCGGTATTACCTCAATCTGTGCGGCGACCCTAAGATTCGCGTTTCGCGTGATCGCATCACGGTGACGTTCGATCTTGCCAAAGAGGAATAAAATCTTTACCGAGTCCGCTCGGTACGATACAGTTATTGCAGTTAAAACGTACTTTTAAACGCAGGAGTTTCTTCATGGATTGCCTGAAGGTATCAAGCAAATCATCGCCCGCGTCCGTTGCCGGCGCCATTGCCGGCATGGTCAAAGATGGCGTCCCCGTCAACATTCAATGCGTCGGTGCCGGTGCCGTCAATCAGGCCATCAAGGCCGTTGCCATTGCGCGCGGCTTTCTGATTCCGACCGGCTTTGATGTCTCCTGTGCGCCGGTGTTCTCCGACATTCTCATTAACGGGGAGTCGCGCACGGCAATCCGTCTCTCTATCTACGTTCACCAGATTAATCGGGCTGCTATGGATAACGTCGTCATGGACGACGTCAAGCCTGTGGCATAGCGAGTTTACTCGTTGCTCGCGCTCTTTGATTCTGCCTTTTCCACCTCGTTAGGACTTATACACATGGACCAGCGTTCCGTACGCGATATTCTTGCCGGTAAAACCTACTTTATCCGCACCTTTGGCTGCCAGATGAATCAGCACGACTCCGAGCGTGTGAGTGGCCTGCTCGATTCGTATGGCTGCCTCATGGCGCTCGATCCGGAGCATGCCGATATTGTCGTGTTCATGACGTGTTGCGTGCGTGAGGCTGCCGATACACGCCTGTACGGTCAGTGCAACTCTTGTAAGAGCCTCCCGCCTTCGCCCTCGGGCAAGCGCGTGGTCGCCGTGGGTGGCTGCATCGCGCAGCGTGACGGTGAGGGTCTGCTCACCAACGTTGATAACGTCAACGTCATATTCGGTACCCATTCCATTGCGCACGTGGCGGAGCTTATCGCCGAGGCGTTCTTGGACGGCAAGCGCCATATTCGCACCAATGAGCACGAGGACACGGATGCTATGAGCATGCCATGGCATCGTGAGACCCAGTATCACGCCTGGGTGCCCATCATGACAGGCTGTAACAACTTCTGTACGTACTGTATCGTGCCGTACGTCCGTGGTCGTGAGAAGAGCCGTCCTTTCGAGGAGATTGTCGACGAGGTGACTGGGCTCGTGCGCCAGGGCGTGCGTGAGATTACGCTGCTGGGTCAAAACGTCAACTCCTATGGTCGCGATCTGTTTGGCAAGCCACGTTTTGCTGACCTGTTGCGTGCCGTGGGCGATACGGGTGTAGAGCGTATCTTCTTTACTTCCTCGCACCCCAAAGACCTGCTGCCCGAGACCATCGATGCTATGGCCGAGACGCCTGCCGTCATGCCGCAGCTGCACCTGGCAGTTCAGTCGGGCTCGACGCGCATCCTTAAAGAGATGAATCGTCGCTATACGCGTGAGGATTATCTGGGGCTCGTCGATCGCATCCGCAATCGCATGCCCGATATCGCGCTTTCGACGGATATCATCGTGGGCTTCCCCGGCGAGACCGAGGAAGACTTTGAGCAGACGCTCTCGCTTGCCGAGACCGTTCGCTATGCTCAGGCCTATACGTTTATCTATTCCAAGCGCGCCGGTACTCCGGCAGCCGAGATTGATGACCCCACGCCGCATGAGGTGATTCTTGAGCGCTTCAACCGTCTGGTGAAGGTTATCGAGACCACAGCGCACGAGTATAACCAAGGTGAGCTCCACACCGTTGTGCCGGCGCTTATTGAGGGTACGAGCAAAAAGAATGACGCGGTGCTGCTGGGCAAGAGTCCTAAGAATCAGACCGTCCATGCACCGATTCCCGAGGGCTATAGCATCGATCAGTTGGTTGGCAAGATTGTCGATGTTGACATCGATGTTGCCAAGACGTGGTATCTGTCCGGATCCGTTGTGGGCGAGCCGCGCTAATGATTTCTTCCGGGGTAGGCCTTTCCGCCGTTGCGATTGTCGGTCCGACCGCGGTTGGTAAAAGTGATGTCGCAGATCGTTTGGCGGCTCGTCTTTCGTCCGAAGTGCTGTCGTGTGACGCGATGCAAATCTATCGAGGTATGGATATCGGCACTGCCAAGATGGCACCCGAGGAATGCACGGCGCCTCTACGCCTGGTCGATATTGTTGAACCGGGCTTTGCATATTCTGCAGCGCTGTATCAGGCAGACGCTCGTGTGCATGTTGAGCGCTTGCTGGGCGAGGGCCGTCTACCGGTGTTTTGCGGGGGTACAGGCTTGTATCTCAAGGCCGCCCTGGATGAGATGGATTTTCCCTCGGGCGAGCTTGAGGACGATCGCCGCGCGAGGTATCAGGAGCTTGCCGAGCGCATTGGCGAGGAAGCGCTACACGCGTTGCTTGCCGAGCGTGACCCCGAGTCCGCTGTGGTCATTCACCCCCATAATGTCCGTCGCGTAATTCGCGCGCTCGAAATGCACGATGACGGCGTGTCATATGCCCAGCAGAAGTCGAAATTCAGTGTTCCGCGCGAGCGTTATCATGCCTTGTGGTTTGGTCTGACGCGTAGCCGTGAAGTGCTCTATGAGCGCATTAACCTGCGTGTCGACCTTATGTTTGAGCAGGGGCTGGTTGATGAGGTCCGCGGCCTTATGGACCAGGGCCTGGGTGATGCCCTCACGTCGATGCAGGCAATCGGTTACAAAGAGATTATTGATGCCTTGCGAGGCACTATTACCATGGATGAGGCCCGTGAGCTTATCAAGATGCGCTCACGTCGCTATGCCAAGCGCCAGCTTTCCTGGTTTAAGCGTGACGATCGCATCGTGTGGTTCGATATGGATGAGTTTACGATCGATGAGGTCGTTGATGATATCTACCGTCGCATCGAGGCTGCCTAATGGCTCGTTTCCCTTTGGTCCCCACGGCGCCTGAACCCGAGCGCGCCATATTGGTTGCTGTTGAGTGGCGCGATAACGCCTGGCCGCTCGACCGTTCGCTCGACGAGCTCGAGCGTCTGGCCCACACTGCTGGGGCCCAATGCGTGGCACGCTTGTCACAGCGCCTGGTCAAGCCCTATCCCAAATCGTTTATCGGCTCCGGCAAGGTCGAGGAGCTGTGCGGTTTGGTGCATCGCATGGATGCGGCTGTTGTTATCTTCGACGACGACCTGACGCCTTCGCAGCAGTCCTATCTTGAGAAAGCCGTGGGCGAACCGGTCAAGATTATTGACCGTACGGCATTGATTTTGGACATCTTTGGCCTGCATGCCCAGACTCGTGAGGGCCGCTTGCAGGTGCAACTGGCTCAGCTGCAGTACCTGCTACCTCGCCTGCGAGGTATGTGGAGCCACCTTGCCAAGGAGCAGACACGTGGCGGTATTGGCTCGCGCTTTGGCCAGGGCGAAAGCCAGCTCGAGGTCGACCGTCGCCTGATTCGAAATAAGATTGCTGCGCTTCGACGCGAACTGAAACAGGTTGAACAACGTCGCGACGTGCAATCGAAAAGCCGTATTGAATCGCCGGCGTTTCGCGTGGCGTTGGCTGGCTACACCAATGCTGGCAAGTCGACGTTGCTTAATCGTTTGACGGGATCCACGGTACTTTCGCAGGATAAGCTGTTTGCCACGCTCGATCCTACAACGCGCTCGTACCGTTTGCCCGGTGGTCGTGGCATGACGATTACCGATACCGTCGGCTTTATTCAAAAGCTGCCCCATGGTCTGGTCGACGCGTTTAAATCTACGCTTTCCGAGGTGCTCGGCGCCGATTTGATTCTTAAAGTTGTAGATGCTTCCGATGAGGATTACGAGCGTCAGCTTGAGGCGGTTGATCGTGTCCTTGACGAGATTGGTGCCGGTGAGCGCCTGACGCTTACCGTGTTCAATAAAATTGATTTGCTCGATAGCGTCGACCGCTTGAGCTTCCGCCGGCGCTATCCCGAGGCAGTGCTGTTCTCGGCTCAGACGGGTGAGGGTCTTGATGACTTAGTCGACCGTATCGCTCGTGAGGCGGCTGCCACTGATGTGTTGCTCTCCGCTGATATCCCGTATCGCGAGGGGGCCCTCATCACGCTGGTGCATGAGCAGGGAACCCTTCTGCATGAGGAATATCTCGAGGACGGCGTTCGTATTGTGGCGAAGTTGCCGGCCCGAATCGCACCGCGTCTTGAGCGTTACCGAACGGAATAAATCAGCTCCAGTACACCCAAGATAATCGGTTGATGAAGCAGGTAGAACGGCAGTGCATGGCGTCCGAGGCTCGCGAGCGCCGGGATGGGATTCGCATAGACCCATGCTGGCGCTTCACGGTTTGCTTTTTGTGCCGTGCGGGCGGCAAAGAAGCCTGTGAGGTACATAAATAAGAAGGGTATAAGCGGATAGTAATCACCGGAGACAAAGTCTGGACCTGGGAAACCTAGCCAAGCTAGATAGGGGATAGGGTAGACCGCTTTAGGAATGCTCCAGGTACAGGCAAAGAGTATGAGGCAAATCGCTATACCCCATACTGCCGGCACCCTATCGAGAACCGGGCGCGCGAGCGCGACAATGGCGGTGCACGCCGCCATGCAGAAAATGATGCCGAAGTTCACCGAGTCATCGACTGAGACGAGCGTCGTTGCGACCCATACAACTAAAGCGGCAACGGTATATTTGGCGGCACGCTTGATGTTGTTACGCGAGAGGGTGCACATCCAGCCGGCAATAAATAAAAATACCCAACTGATGCTGGCGCGCCAGATGTCCTGGAAGATGGTCTGGGTAAACCAAGGCATGTTCCAGCCATATAGGTAAGCAAGATCGTAGCAGGCATGAAATCCCGCCATCGAGAGCATGGTAAACCCGCGAATGGTATCAAAGACGTTGATACGTTTTTGCATTACGAGAACCGGCGCATCAAACCGACGACCTTGCCCAGAATCGTGGGATTTGTCGCGTAGATGGGCTCCATGGTGTCGTTTTCGGGCTGCAGGCGAACGCGCCCCTGCTCCTTGTAGAACGTTTTGACTGTTGCGGAGCCATCGATCATGGCCACGACAATCTCGCCATTCATAGCGCTCTTCTGCTCGCGAACGATGATGTAGTCGCCGTTATAGATACCGACGTTAATCATCGAATTTCCGTGGACCTCGAGGATAAAGGACCCCTGGTCCGTTGCGATCTCGGTTGGGATGGTAAAGGTGTCCTCGATATTCTGCTCGGCAAGGATGGGAATCCCTGCAGCGACACGGCCTACGAGAGGCAGCGATACAGTGCCGCGGGGCGCCGTGGGCTCATCGGACTTTGAGATGGAGACGGAAGATCCGTCTTCGTCAAAGAGTTCAAGGGCGCGAGGCTTGGTTGCGTCACGCTTGAGCAGGCCTCGCGCTTCGAGCGCGGAGAGATGCGCATGTACAGTACTGGGGGAGGAAAGGCCCACAGCCGAAGCCATCTCGCGCACACTGGGCGGATAGCCCTTCTCCTGCTGATATTCCTTGATGAAGTCGTAAATTTGCTGCTGACGCTTGGTAATTTTGCGAGCCATCAGGGGGGTTCCTCTCTACCCATATCAAACAAATGTTCTATTTTTGCTTGACAGGAACAACTGTTCGAAGATAATAATAACCGAACACTCGTTCCCGCGCTAGACTTTTTTGTCCCCGCGGCTTGATAAAACAGTTCTCGTCAAAACAAACGAGAGGAGAACAGAATGAACGCAGCGGATATGGTCCAGGGAAACCTCGCTCTTAAGCTCGAGGCGCCCACCACGCCTGCCTTTACGGTCGTGAAGGGCGGACGCTCTCATTTTCAGGCCGTTGCCACTAAGCCCGTTCGCACCCAGCGTGCGTTCGTTGCTTCGGCTCCTGTTGCCCTGAAGGCCTCGACGATCGTTGCTGTAGCCGTAGCGTTTACCCTGTTCTTCGTGCTTGCCACGTCAGTTTTTTCTGCTCGTCACGCAGCATATGCCGATTCCGTAGCTAACGTTACCTACGAGACGGTTCGTGTGCAGTCCGGCGATTCCCTGTGGTCGCTTGCCCAGGAGCATCCCATCGATGGCCTTTCCACGCAGGAGACTTCCGACATGATTCGTAGCGTCAATCACCTCGATCGCGGCTCACTTGATGCTGGTGCAGTTCTGAAAGTTCCGGCTCGTTCGTAAGATTTCGGCTCGGTCGCATGGTACCCTTGTTATCGTTTAAGAGGAGG
Source organism: uncultured Collinsella sp. (assembly GCA_900542825.1). Lineage (GTDB taxonomy): Bacteria > Actinomycetota > Coriobacteriia > Coriobacteriales > Coriobacteriaceae > Collinsella. Next base: position 147,585 of record UQOY01000005.1, read on the forward strand.
TACCATGCGCTGTCCCAAATGCGGCAAGGCACATACCCGCGTTGTCGATTCCCGTATGCAGGAATCGAACAACACTATCAAGCGTCGTCGCGAGTGTTGTTCCTGCAATTATCGTTTTACGACGTTCGAGCGCTGCGAAGATCCCATCGAGGTCATTAAATCCGATGGATCAAAGCAGCGGTTCGATCGCAACAAGCTGCTGGTCGGCCTGATGCGCGCCACGATTAAGCGCGATATCGACACGAAAAAGCTCAACGAGATCATCGATGATATCGAGGTGGAGCTACGTTCCCGTACGCTGACGGCCGTTACGTCCCATGAACTCGGCAATATGGTGCTTAAGCGCCTGGCCAAGATCGACAAGGTTGCCTACATTCGCTTTGCCTCCGTCTATCGCGATTTCAAAGATGTCGATGAGTTTTTGCAAGAGCTAGACAAGCTAAGGTGATTTCATGTCCAACATTACCGTTAACATTAAGCGTCTCGATCCCACGGTCGAGCTTCCCAAATACGCTCATCCCACGGATGCCGGTCTTGACCTCCGTGCCAACGAAGACTGCACCCTCAAACCCTTTGAGCGACGTTTGGTCTCCACTGGCTTGGCCATTGCACTGCCCGATGGCTACGCCGGCTTTGTCCAACCTCGCAGCGGCCTAGCCATTAAGCAGGGCCTGTCTATAGTCAACACGCCCGGCCTCATCGACGCTCACTATCGAGGAGAGCTCAAAGTCATCCTCATTAACCTGGATCCCACCAACAATATCCAGATCAACAAAGGCGACCGCATCGCCCAGCTCGTCATCCAAGAAGTCCCCACGGTCAATCTCGTAGAAGTAGACGAACTAGACGAAACCGACCGAGGCAACGGAGGTTTCGGTTCCAGCGGCGTCGCCTAGGGACGCTCGTATCCCTCCCGCCCGGGGCTTACCTATATCATTCCATGCTCAAACATTCTCGCGTCGCTTCGCTCGCTGCGAAACTGCGCGTGGAACGATATGTGTGAGAGGCAGGCGGGCGGCTACTCGCTTGAAAAATATTTACATTCTAGTAGGCCAATGCGACAAAGGAACTATCCCTTTGTCGCATTGGCCTACTGTTTTTAGATTTTCCGGTTTCGCCTTTGCAGGTTCTAGTGGTGGGGAATCTAGTATAGCTGCTAGTACGTAAACGCAGCTTACCTGTGGGAGGCCCCTATATATCGTCCCACGCGCAGTTTCGCAGCGAAGCGAGAATGTTTGAGCATGGGATGATATATAGGGGCCTCCTGCAGGTAAGCGGACATTAAGACGCTAGCGGATATGCGCAGGTTTTTCGCCCCAGTAGAAACGGCAGAAGGCTCGCTTGCGCTTTTGGGGTTTGCCTGCAAGCTCCATGGTTGCGATGGCTATGTCCTCGGCTGCGTGTGGACGACGCAGCACTTCGCCGTTAATGAGCAGTGCCTTGAGCGACTCCGGATGATCGTGGAGATGGCGCAGTGTCACGATGAGCTCGCGTGCGGTGGTGACATGCATGCTGGCGCCCATGCCGGTGAGCATGGTGGTGTTGGCCTTTTCCTGGCCATAGGACTTGCCCAGTAGAATCATCGGCAGGTGTGCGCAGAGGCATTCGGTAACAGTGAGTCCGCCCGATTTGAGAATTGCCAGATCGCAGCCGTGCATAAGCGCTGCCATGTCATCGACATAGTCAAGAACCGTAACGTTCTCGAGTTTCATGGCATCGAAGAGCGTCTTCAACCGAGCGGCATACTCCACGTCCTTGCCCGGCAAAAAGACGAAGTGCATGTCCTCGAAGCTGCGCAGGAAGGGGAGTGTGTGGTCCATCGCCGCACGAAAGCGAACGTACGGTTGAGGCAAGCTGGCGCCGGCCATCACCAGCACAATGGTCTTGTCGGTGGGGAGATTGAACTTCTTGAGTTCTTCCTCGCGATTGTAGTCCGTATCAAACCCGGCGCGAATGGGGATGCCGGTAATGCGGATCTTTGCCTCGGGAACCTTGCGGGGGCGGAGTGTCTCGGCCATAAACTCGTTTGCCACACAGAATAGGTCGGTGTCCTTATGGGGCCACCAACCCTCGACCTCGTAATCGGTCGGTACGCAAATGACGGGATAGTCGATGCCCGTAATGACGCGCGCGCCGACGGCGACGTTGGCTGCCGTGATATGCGTGGCGACCACGGCAATGGGCCTACGAGTCCGAACGTATTCGTTAAATGCGGGGAACATGATGCGCGACCATGCCGTACCGCCGCCCCAAAGCAAGTGCCCGGTAAGGGTATAACGCCAGGTCAAGTCATAAATTGGGCGAGTGGCGCCGGTAAACGAGGCGGCCGTTTTGTTGCCGTCGAATTTTATGCGTCCAAAATCAAGGATATCGAGCACTTCAATCTCAACATCCTCGGGGATACCATTGGTGCTGCGGATGAGGTCGAATGCCTGCGCAATCGCATTTGCGGCGGCCTTGTGGCCTGAGCCGACCGAGGCGTGCACGATGGTCACGAGAGGTTTTTGCTGAGCCAAGAGCGTGGTTTGTTCCGATTGGGGAGTGCTGTGCGTGAGCAGGGGAGCGTCGTCGCTCGTCTGCGTCTGATCCATCGATATCTCCCCTTCATCTTTGTTTCACAGAGAATCATTGTAGTGCATGAGTGTCACGTTCGCATAAATTTGGGTATGAGCGCAAAGAACGCCAATCTTTCGACAGGAGGTCTCTTCATGACTACTCATCAGCCGATCGATGTTGCGATTATCGGTGGCGGCCCTGCGGGCTATGCTGCAGCCATTTACGCGGCGCGTGCCAACCTAACGACGACCGTGATTGAACAGGGCATGTCGGGAGGACAGATCGCCACAACCAATGAGGTCGAGAACTATCCGGGCATTCCGCTCTTAAGCGGTGCCGAGCTTGGCGAGCGTTTTCAGCAACATGCAGAGGGTCTGGGAGCGCAGGTTACATGGAGCATGGTGACGGGCATCGATTACGATGCTGATGCGGCGCTGTTTACGGTGCATCACGATACGGGCGATACGCTGGCCTCGAGCGTTATCGCTTGCATGGGTGCCACGTCGCGATCTGCTGGTTTTGTTGGCGAGGATACGTATCGCGGTCGTGGCGTTTCGTATTGCGCGACGTGCGATGGCATGTTCTTTCGTGGCAAGCAGGTTTTTGTCATTGGCGGCGGCAATGCCGCCTGCGAGGAAGCTCTGTTCTTGTCGGAAATCGCCAACAGCGTGACCATCGTCTTGCGCCGCGATCAGTTCCGTGCCCCCGATGGCGTGGTTCAAAAGGTGCTCGCAAAAGATAATATTTCAGTTAGGTACCAAACTAGTATCGTTGAACTATCGGGCGAGGCCATGCCCACGACTATCACGTTTAAGGACAATGCAACCGGTGGCACCTATTCCGAGTCCTTTGATCCTGGCTCGTTTGGCATCTTTATTTTTGCTGGCACGCAGCCCCATACCGAGCTAGTTGAGCATCTGGTGGATCTGGCGCCCGACGGCGGTATTTTGACCGACGAATCGATGGCCACCCGCACGCCTGGCTTATTTGCTGCCGGCGATATCCGTTCCAAGCGTTTACGCCAAGTTGTGACCGCTGTATCGGACGGAGCCATAGCGGCTACCAGCGCATACGCTTTCTTACGCGGATAAGTACGATAATATATCTTATGTAAGGTTGCTATCTTTAAACATAGCGGTTGGACAGTGCATCAATGTGCCGTCCAACCGCTTTTACTTTGCGGCTATGTGGTATGCAAAACTAGATAATCTAGAATACAATATTGAAAACGAACGGAGGCATCATATGAATCACGTTAAACATGTCATTCCGATGTCCGATACGTCGGATAGCATTAGCCCAGAGGATATTCAGCCCACGGTGCTACCTGATGCATTTATACAGTCTGATATTGTCCGCAAACTCAATACACTCTGTTTGCCGCGCTATGACCAGTTGCCGAATGTAACGCTCTACCGTGACCAGGTCATTGAGTACATCGAACTGTGGATGGAGCCGCTTTCAATTTGCGTGGAACAGCCTGTTATTACGCCATCGATGATCAATAACTACGTAAAGGTCGGCCTCGTTCCCGCTCCGGTTAAAAAGCAGTATGGCCGTGAGCAGATTGCGCGTCTCATCGCTATTTGTATCTTTAAGCAGGTGCTGCCCATCGCTGCGGTTCAGGCGCTCTTTAACATTCAGCGCCTGAGCTACGATGCACCGACCGCCTTTGATTATGTGATCGATCAGCTCGAGGCATCGATTCGCGCGGCTTTTTCCATTGAGCAGGTTCCCGTACCCGATACGGCTCATCAGGTCACACGCGAGTCGCTGCTCGTGCGCAGCACGGTATCGTCTTTTGTATCGAAGGCGTATCTAATGAGCTACCTAAAGTTCAATGGGTTTAATAGCTAACCGACGTATAAGAAGGGCGGGGCAAAGAGTCATCAGGCACTTTGCCCCGCCCGTGTTTTTGTTTAGTTGGACGTTATCGGCCCGAAGCCACGCCCATGCCGTAGCCGATAATGAGCCCGTGCATCTCGGCATAGTATGAATCCAGTCCGTTGCAGGGCATGATGATGGTCTTGGAGCCGGGCCAATGCTCCACGATGCGGCTGGCAAGTGCCTGGGCGCCCGCCTCATTCTCGACATGGTCGATGACGACATCGCCGCCGGTGAAGCCCTCGACCTCCATAGTGTCGACAATCTTGCCAAGCATCTTCTTTTCGCCACGGGTGTGACCAACGAGCTTAATCTCCCCCGCCTCGCTTGCTGTGCCTAAAACTCGAATGTTGAGTTTATTGGCGATGACCCCGGCTGCCTTGGGAATACGTCCGGCCTTGGCGAGATTTTCGTAATTGCACAGGCTAAAGAGGATCTTGCTGTTCTGCTCCAGCTCATCAAAATAGCTGCAGGCTTCCTCAAATGAAACGTCTGGATTGCTTGCTAGATAGCGGTCGAACAGCAGGAAGATTAGGTCCATTTTGCCGCCGGCTCCGCGTGAATTGACCAAATGAATCTGACGGTTGGGTTCTTCGGCGAGCACCATGTCACGTGCGGTGGCCGCGGCATTGTAACTTCCCGAGACGCCTTCGGAAATGGGCATGCAAATCGTTTTGTCGGCAAGCCTAAAGAGTTCGGTCCACTCGCCTACGCTCGGACAGGCGCTCGAAGTAGCGCTCGACTCCGCCTGCACGGCGCAATTGAGTTCATGAACATCGAGCGTGAGATCATCGACGAACTCGCGCTCCCCCACTCGAATTTTGAGGGGTGCAAATGCAAAGGTGGTATGGGGTGCGGTCGGTTGCCAATCGCGGAGGTTGCAGCTCGAATCGGAGATAAGTGCCCAGCTCATAGAGGGTCCTTTCTAATTGCTTCTCAATCATTATAGCTATCTTGCCCACCGGTGAAACGTGCATCTAGTATTGAAAACTAGCTCATTGGAACCATGTATGGAGCACGGTCACAAATAAATGAACCTCGCAGCCTAAAGGCCACGAGGTTCACATTCGCTTGCTATACAGAGTGACTTAGTAGCGCACGAAAATGTAGTTGTTGTTCATGCCGGCTGCGACAGAGCTGATGATAACGCCCGTTTTGTAGTCGGAAGCATGGATCATCTGGCCGCCACCAATATAGATGCCGGTGTGGTAAGAGTTGACCACAACGTCACCCGGCTGAGGATCGGAAACGCGCGTCCAACCCATAAACGTGCCGGTGGTGCCCAGACGGCAGTAGCGGCCCGTGAGACAGTAGCTTACAAAACCGGAGCAGTCAAAGCTGTCCGGTCCAATGCCGCCCCAGGAATAAGCGCAACCAAGCTTGCTGTAGGCGCGCGAAACAACGGAGCCGCCGTCAACAGACTGGCTCGGTGCGGAAGGCGTCGGAGCCGGAGCGGGCGTCGAGGGCTGCGGCGTAGGAGCAGGAGCGGGAGCGGGCGCAGGCGTGTTGCCACCGTTGTTGGTTGTGCCGCCGCCATTGTTGGTGTTCTCGGTCGTACCGGCGGTGTCGTTGCTTACCGTGGCCTTTTCGGCTGTGCTGGCATTTATGCCGGCCTGCAGCGCCGCATTGGCCTCGGCCTCGGCGGCAAGCTCGGCCTGCAGTTGCGAGTCCAGGGAACTGACGACGCTCTGAGCCTCGGCCTGCTGGGCGTTGAGCTCGTCGACTTTCTTCTGCGTCGCGGCGACGTTCTTCTCCTGTTCGACCTGCTTATCAGTGAGCTGCTGCTTAAGGTCCTTGACATCCTGAATGGTCTGGGCCTGCTTGTCGGAAACCTTGCCGTAATAGAACAGACGGTTGAGCATGTCGCCCAGATCGTCGACGCCCGTCAGAACCTGAAGGAGACTCAGACCGCCGGTCTTGTACTCACCGGCAACGTAGCTCGAAAGCTTTGCCTGGCCCTCGGCAATCTCTTGCTGCTTTTGCGTGATCTCGCCTGCAGTCTGATCAAGCTCCTGCGTCTGAGCGGAGAGTTCTTCATGAATTTGCTGGGTTTGCGTGCCGATCTGCTCGAGTTTGGTACGAGCGGCGGCAAGGTCGGATGCGGTATCGGCATAGGCAGGAGCCGCGAGGCCCAGGCCCAAAACACAAGCGAGGGTTGCCGTAGCAGCGCAGCGTGCCATGTTTTTGTGCGTGTTTGCTGTGCGCATGGAGCTTCCTTTCCGGTATCTAAGGGTAGCGGCTAGTTCACCGTTACCAGGCTAAAGAGCTCGACGTCCTCGTTGGAAGGCGTGAGCTTCTTGCGCGGGTTGAGAAACGCAAGCTCGAGGATACAACCGTAACCCACAAGCTTTGCGCCCATATCTCGCACCAGTTTACCTGTTGCCTCGACGGTTCCGCCCGTCGCGACCAAGTCGTCCAGAATCAACACGGTATCTTTAGAGGTAATGGCATCGGCGTGGATCTCGATGGAGTCGGTGCCATATTCGAGCTCGTAGCTCTCGCTTACCGTCTTGCGCGGCAGCTTGCCCGGCTTGCGTGCGGGCACAAAGCCAGCGCCCAGAGCGACGGCCACGGGCACGCCGACCATAAAGCCGCGGGCCTCGGGACCCACGACCTTGGTGATGCCCATACCGGCAAAATGCTCGGCCAGGGCATCTACCATGGCCTTTAGCGCCTCGGGATTACCAAAGAGAGGTGTGATGTCCTTAAAGACGACTCCGGGCTCGGGATAGTCGGGGATGTCGACGATGTGAGATTCGAAGTCGTACATGGCATGACCTTTCATGGGAGGCTGGTTTGTAGCAGCGTTTATTTGTCCGCGCTGGCGTTGCGGTCGTGCGAGGGGGCGACAACCTTGAGAGGCTGCACGATAGATTCCTCGCGCACGGGAGCAGCTGGGGCGGATGCCTCTTCGCTTTTGGCCTTGGTGGATTCGGAGCGAGCGATCTCCTCGTCGAGGGCATCGATATCGGCGTCCTCGACCACGGCGTTGAGTGACTCGAATACGCGGTTCTTGAGCAGTGCGGTATGCACGCCCTCGGTGAGGTCATGCAGCTTCTTGAACGCACGCTCGAGCTTGGCATCGCGCTCGTCGTCGGAAGTATCCATACCGAGCATGCTCACGAGCACCTGCTCAAACATCGAGGACTCGCGGTTTGCCGACGATACGTACTGGCGCAGGTTGCGCGGCTCGATGTGGAAGCGCGAAAGCTCGGAGCAGTAACGGATGATCGGGAAATCGCGGCCATCGACAAGCTCGCGGTTCTGCGGGCTCTTGATGATGCGAATGAGGTCGTTTTCGGCCAGGGAGCGGATAAACGAGATCTCGACGCCGAGCATATCGGGGATGGTCTCGATGGGATGCAGCTTTTGCTTGGTCTCCTTGGGCTCCGTCTTGAGCGGAACATCGGACAGCAGGCCCACCTCGTAGGCGAGCGTAGACAGGTCTGTGGCGTTTTCCAGGCGCTGCTTGATCACGTTGAGCGGCATATAGCGAGTCTTCTGCAGATGCAGAATGACCTCCAGGCGGTCAACATCCTCCTTGGAGTACTGGCGATACCCCTTAGGTGTACGATGAGGGGTAATGAGCCCCTCATCTTCGAGAAATCTAATTTTTGAGTTCGAAAGATCGGGGTATGCGCCTCGAAGTAGATTGACGACCTGGCCGATACTCAGATAGTTGCGTTCGGCCATGCCCTACTCACCGGTTTCGATGCGCTCCGGCGTGCTCTCGTGATAGATGAGCGTAAACGTACCGATCTGGACGGAGGAGCCGTCGTGCAGCGGTGCGCCGTTGACGATAGCGCCGTCAACCCACGTACCGTTGAGCGAGCCCAGGTCCTCGATGCGGGCACCCAGACCCTCGCGAATAATGCGCGCGTGGCTACGTGACACGGTCATGTCGTTGAGGAAGATGCCGTTAGCGGGATCGCGGCCGATGGTGGTCACATTATCCTCGAGCTCAAAGGCTGCACCGGTTTGAGGGCCTTTGACGATAGATAAGACGGGCGCGGTGATGTGCACGTTGGCCATGAGGTCGGGAACGGTGACATCGCTCGAAGGAACGCGGAAAACGCAGGTGGCGTCTGAGGCCTTATCGTTCTGAGGCATATTGTTAACCATGTTGTCCATGACAACCCCTAACTTAACGCGGACATGCCGCATAGAATGAACTGTACGTAATCATACCCCAATGGCTTAGTCTTCGATTTCGGGGTTAAGAAAGTCGATGTCCTCGTCCTCTGGATGCGCGACGGCCTGTTTAATGGCTGCTCCACCCTTAATGGAATAGATAACGGCGGTGAGCATGGAGAAGATGACGCCGCCGTACACAAAGAAGATGCCAAGCGGTACCGGGCTGCCGTTGAGGCCCGGGAAGGCCGTGAACGTGGTGGGCAGCAGATGCCAGCCATCCACAGTGGGAAAGCCCAACAGCATGAGCGAGAAGCCGGTCATGAGCAGCGCCGTCGCAATCTTGCCGGGAAACACCACGTCGATGGGGCGGCGGTGATAGTGGCGAACGATGAGCGTGCCGATACCAAGGTAGATATCGCGACCAATGATGAGCACGCAGACCCAGATGGGAAGCTCGCCGCGGACCACGAGACCTAAAACGCCTGTAAATAGCAGCGCGCGGTCGCAGATGGGATCCATAACCTTGCCGAGCCACGAGACCGTTTTGGTCATACGGGCGATTTGGCCGTCCATCCAGTCGGTAGAGGCGGCGATGGCATAGATGACGATGGCGACGACACGGTTGTTGTCCGTCACAAACAGGTACAGGAAGACCAGCGTGAGGATCAGGCGCGTGAAGGTAATGAAATTGGAGATCGTAAAGATCTTATTCGACGGGTAATCGGAGGTGCCGATAAGCTCCTTTTTGATCTTCTTTTTGATGCCCACAGGACTCCCCCGCTGGTAAACGACAAAACTTTCGATACTATACCCGTTCTGGCGATGTCTATCCAGCGCGAGCATAGAGAGTCCAGACATGTGGAGTGTGCTTCTGGGCTGCGCAGGATTCTGCATTTGTGTACATCAGCCACCAAAAACGACATTTTTTGGCATCTTTGATGGCCGATGCACACGTTTTGATTCGGTGGTTACATCGTTCGGGAAAGTTGTTGCCTTAAGCAAATTAATCATGATGTGCGGGTCGAGAAGGGTTGGCGCCAAAAGAGCCCAACGGCCGTTACGGCTTCGTTAGAAACGCGCCCCACCATGGATGGTGAACCCGAAAGGTAAGGCGCGCGGTCACGGTGACTCGGCCCGCGCCCCCGAAAGAGAAAGGATAAACCCATGGGTTACATGCTCGAGACGCGCGGGCTCACCAAGCGCTTCGGCCGCGGCGACCAGGCGCAGGACGCCGTGGCCGACGTGAGCCTTCATATCCGCGAGGGCGAGGTGTACGGGCTGCTCGGTCCCAACGGCGCCGGCAAGTCGACAACGCTCAAGATGATCTGCGGGATGCTGCGGCCGACGGCCGGGGAGATTCTCTTTGCCGGGCACGCCTGGCGCCGCGAGGACCTCTACGCAATCGGCAGCCTCATCGAGGAGGCGCCGCTCTACCCCAACCTCACCGCGCGCGAGAACCTGCGCGTGCGCACCACGCTGCTGGGCCTTCCCGAGAGCCGCATAGATGAGGTGCTCGCCGCCGTGGACCTCGCGGACACCGGGAAGAAGCGCGCCGGGCGCTTCTCGATGGGCATGCGGCAGCGCCTGGGGCTCGCGCTGGCGCTGATCGCCCGGCCACGCCTGCTCGTGCTCGACGAGCCCACCAACGGCCTCGACCCCATCGGCATCGAGGAACTGCGCGACCAGATCCGCGGCTTCGCGGCGGCGGGTACGACGGTGATCGTCTCGAGCCACATCCTCTCCGAGGTGCAGCAGATGGCGGACACCATCGGCATCATCTGCGGGGGGCGCCTCGCCTACGAGGATGCGCTTCGTCCCGGGCAGGACCTCGAGGAACTCTTTATGAGCTTCTGCCGGGAAGGGCGACGAGCGCGCGGGGAGGTGGCGGCATGACGGGCGAGAAAGGCGGCCTGCTCGCGGCCCTGCGCGCCGAGGCCCTGAAGTCGCGCCACGCGGCGCCGGTTCGCCTGGCCGTGCTCATGGCGCTGCCGATGCCGCTGCTCGGCGCGATGCCCTACCGGGGCGTGCAGATCTTCAGCGCGTGGAACTACTGGTACGCGCTCTTCCTGCCCGTGTGTCTCTCGCTCGTGGTGGCGTGCGTCGCGCGGGCGGACGCTCGCACGCGGATGCGGGGGCTTCTGGGCCTGGGCTTCCCGCTCGGGCGCGCCTGGTGGGCCAAGGCGCTCTGGTGCCTCGCGCTCTGCACGCTCTCGAACCTCGTAGTCTTCGGCATCTACCTCGCGGGATCGGCGTTCTCCTCGCAGGGCCTCACGGCCGCGGGCACGCTCACGATGCTCCTCTGCGCGCTCGTCAACACGGTGACCGCGGCGTGGATGATCCCCGCAGGGCTCTTCCTCACGGCGCGGCTCGGCATGCTCGCGGGCATCTTCTGCCCGCTCGCCGCGCAGCTCGTGGGTGGGTTCGCCTGGTCGTTGGTGCCGCTACCGCAGCTCTTTCCGCCGTCGGCGAGCATGGTCATCCCCACGAGCTTCATCCCCGTGCTGCCGAGCGGCGAGCCACTCGCGGCGGACATGGCGCTCGGCGGGGCGCTCGCGGCAGACGGCATGCTCACGCTGGCGGGCCTTGCGGTCAGCGCGCTCGCGTTCGCCGCGCTCACGGCGGCGGGCGCGGCCTGGTTCGCGCGCTCCGAGGAGAGGTGATGGCCATGACACGACTCTCCGACCCGTCGCCGCGCATGACTCTCTCGCGGGCCCTGCTCTCCGAGGCCCTGCGCCTGGCGCGCTCCCCGCTCACGGTGGTGCACCTCGTCTGCGGCCTGGCAGCCGGTCTTGTCTGCGGCGAGTACTTCTCCGTAGCCCGATGGGACCCGGCGCTGGGCGCGGACGCCTACGTCCAGTTCCTCGGCGCCCTCATGCCGCTCATGTCCTCTATAGTCTGCGGGCTCGCCGTGGACGAGGAGCGCGCTGCCGGGCGCCTCGCCAACCTCACGGCGGTCCCCTCGCGCGGGCGCGCCGTCGCGGCGAAGCTGCTCGCCCTTGCGGCGCTCGGCGCCGCCGCGCTGGCCGTGGCGCTCGGCGTGTTCGGGGCCGTGCTCGCCGTCGCCGGGCGCCTGCCGCTCGGGCCCGCTCCGCTTGCGGCGGCCTGGGCGGGCATCGTGCTGGGCAGCCTGTCCCTCTACGCGCTGTGGCTCGGCGTGGCCCTGCGCCTCGGCCGCAACGCCGCCATCGGCGCCGGCGCGGCGGGGGTGCTCCTCGCGTTCTTCTCAGTGGGCGGACTTGCGCACGGCCTCATGACCGGCGAGCTCACCGGTGCCCTGGCGACGCCCCTGAGCTGGGTGCCGCTCGCCTGGCCCGCGTGCCTGGGGTCGCTCGGGGTGGAGGCCTTCATCGACGCCGCACGCGCGGTGGGCCCTCTCCTCACGACTGCGCTCGCTAGCCTCGTGCTCACCCTGGCAGCCGACGCCGTCCTTCTCGCCTGGTTTTGCCGCTTCGAGGACGGGAGGGTAGATGCGTAGGAGGCCGCTCGCCGCCATGCTCGTCCTCCTCTCCGCAGCGCTCGTCCTGGGCGGGAATGCCCTGCTCGACGCTGCGGACGACAGAGGCAATGTCCAAGAGCTCCAGCTCATCTTCTTCGGGCGGGAGTCGGACGGCGAGGGCTGGCTCGAGATCGAGGCGCGCGGCGGCTCGGGCGTGCGCTACCGCGCGTGCGACGCGGCCGAGCCGCCCGCGGCTGCGCGCAGGGCTCTGGACCGCTGATTCCGGCGCTAGTACAATTCCGACGAGAGTTTCAGGAGGTCAACATGGCGAGGATACTGGCAGTGGATGATGAACGGGCGATCCTCGACGCGCTCGCGCGCGTCCTTGGCCGCGACGGCCATGAGGTTGTCAGGGCGGCGGACCCGACGGCGGTCCCGGGGATGGACCTCTCGCGCTTCGACCTTGTGCTCTGCGACGTCATGATGCCGGGGCTCGACGGCTTCGAGCTCGTGCGGCAGATCCGCCCGGACTTCGACGGTCCCATCGTCTTCCTGACCGCTCGCGTGGCCGAGGAGGATGCCGTGGCCGGCTACGGCCTGGGCGCCGACGACTACGTCCGCAAGCCCTTCGGGGCCGCGGAACTGCGCGCCAAGGTCGCGGCCCATCTACGCCGTGAGCGCCGGCCGCGCTCGCACGCCCTCTCCTTCGGGGAGGTGCGGATCGACCTCGGGGCGCGCGACCTCGCCGTGGGCGGCGAGACCGTGCCGCTCACGCCCACCGAGTACGCCATCTGCGAGTACCTCGCCCGCCATCCCGGGCAGGTCATGAGCCGCGCGCAGATCCGCGAGGCGGTGCTCGGCTGGGAGAGCGACGCCGACGACGCGGCCATATCCATGCAGGTCAGCCGCGCCCGGAGGAAACTCTCCGAGGCCGGCGCCGATCCGATCGCGACCGTCTGGGGGATGGGGTACAAGTGGCAACTCTGAAGATCGGTGCGCGAGGTCGCGGGGGCATGCCGCTCTCCTTCGTCATCGCGCGCTACTTCGTCTACGCGTTTGCGGCGGTCGCCATGGCGTGGCTCGCCTCGTTCATGGTGCTCTCCGTGGCGATCAACGCGGGCTTCGTCTACGAGGCAAGCTGGGGGCCGGCCAATGCGCGCGAGGTCGCGGAGGGCCTGGCACGCGACGGCGTCTGCGGGCAGCAGGACGTGCCGACGGCGTACCGCTATCTCATCCTGAACAAGGACGGAAACGTGCTGATGACAGACCTCGAGAGCACGCGGCTCGAGGACGCGACGGAAATGGCCCGTACGACACTCGCCGCGGATCCGGGCACAGTGGAGATCGAGGGCGGGGGTTCGGGCCTCACCTACGCCGCGTTCCCGCTCAAAGGCGGCGGGGCCTGCGCACTCGTCAGCGAGTACCTGCCGCAGTGGGTCTCGCGCGACCTCGCCGGCCTGCTTCCCAACCCGCAGAGCCTCATGCTCGTCGGCGCCACGGCGGGAAGCGCGCTCGCGCTCGCGCTCGTGGCGCGCCGCGCGAGCCGCGTGATCTCGCGCAAGATGGCGCCGCTCGCGGAGGCGGCGGGGCGCGTCGGCGCGGGGGAGCTCGACTTCGCGGTCGGCAGCACCAACGTGCGCGAGGTGAACGACGTCCTCGCCGCGATGGACGCCATGCGGGCCTCCCTCGCCGAGTCGCTCGAGGCCCGCTGGGCCGCGGAGCGGGGGCAGCGCGAGCAGATGGCGTCGCTCGCCCACGACCTCAAGACGCCGCTCACCGTGCTGCGCGCCAACGCCGACTTCGTGGCGGAGGAGTTGGAAGACGAGAATGACAGCGACCTCGCGGCCGCCGCGCGCGACATAGCCGGCAGTGTCGAAAGGCTCGACGGCTACGTGCGCCTGCTCATCGAGGCCTCGCGCGGGTCCGGCGGGGCGGAGAAGGCCCCCATGCGGCCGGCCGAGCTCTGCGAACAGGTCCTTGCCGAGGCCGCCCAGATTGCCCGGGCGCGAGGCGTGACGCTCGACGCGGCCACGGGCCCCGCTGTCGCGGGAGCACCCGAGGCCCCGCTCGACCGAACCGCCCTGGCGCGAGCCGCCGCGAACCTCGTGGTCAACGCCGCCGAGCACGCGCGCTCGCGCGTGGCTGTCTCCTGCGACGTCGCGGGCGGGCGCCTCGTCATCGAGGTGGCCGACGACGGACCGGGCTTCTCTCCCGCTGCCCTCGAACGCGGCTGTGAGCGCCTCTTCACAGACGACTCCTCCCGCTCCTCGCGCGACGGAGGCCGCCACTACGGGCTCGGCCTCCACGCCGCCTCCGAGGCCGCGAGCGCCCACGGGGGCTCCGTCTCGCTCGCCAACAG